>NZ_JAKEUQ010000017.1 GCF_022397955.1 Vibrio sp. Isolate32
ACGCGCCATTAAACCGCTGGTCATTGGAAGAAAAAATTGGCTCTTCTCAAATACACCAAATGGTGCTGATGCGAGCGCGATGCTTTACAGCATCGTCGAGACAGCGAAAGCCAACGGCCTTATCCTCTACGACTACATAGTCAAGTGCATGAAAGAGCTCGCGAAAGCTGAGCCTGATATCGATGCGCTCCTACCTTGGAACTTCAAACATTAACAACACCGCCCCGTGGGTTCATGGGGCGCATACGAAATTTCTTTGCTCCTTCCCTCGCGTTACGAAGATTGATTTGAATCTCTTCTTCGCTAGGTCGAATATCATGCTCAATCATAATATCGACACGTTCGCTGTATTGACGTTGTTCATATATCAATCTGTGCCACCCGTTTAAGAGGATTCTACAGGCATCTTCTTTACTATTCGTCGTTGTAAAGCCTAAGTCATAAACTTTTTGGGGAGTCACAACATTATCAGTACTCTTAGCTTCTAACTTATCGTCGGTCAGCCAAATAGCAGTAGCACCTGATCCTTTAGTCGAAATTTCTAGTGTGCTTCCCCAAGCTATAACCTGCATACGGTTAGCATTTTTGAAAAGGATCATTTCATTACGATCCAAAGTTGTACCTAAATCGACTCCATCAGCAATGATTTTTGCTGGCTGTTTTGCAACAAATGCAGAAACGCCACTATCGCTCGCTATAATTTGTAAGGGCAAGCTTTTAGGAATAGCAGTCTCCGCAATCTTAGCTCCATTGCTAAGTTCACGAACGGTATAGTCGCCAAAGCTCTTGGCTTGAGCTCCAACAGAGACAATCATTAAGACTATGGAAATTATTGTATTTCTCATATCAATTACCTCTAAAGTTTATAATGCTCTTGCTCATCCAAAGTTGTGTATAGGCGATTGTACTGTATGCCATTGGGATAAAGCTTCCCTAAAAACGTTTCGGTGGGTACTAGTTCGCCCGTAGAGTGGTCAAATGTAACGGTTCGTGTTTCTTGATCGACTTTAACGTCAACCACGTAGCGCTCCTTTCTACTCATATCATAGATCGCCATTTTAGATATCACTCGAGCCATACTTGCACCGATACGCCATCCACCAAGTGGAGTAATCTTTTCTTTGGACATCCAGTACTCAAGTTTGTGACCATCTGGGTTGGATGAATCAATTCGACAATGAACCATCGCCTTTTTCATTGGAGTATTTCCTCTTAAAAACCAATTAGAATTCGGGATAAACTTATACAGAACAATATACCTATAAGTGGTTTTGTTTTCAAATCTAAGCTCGAAACCTAAGTAGAAAGGCTATTCATAGTTAGTCTAGATCTGAAAGTTAGAAGCTTTTCCCGCTGTTACCCAATTCAAATAACACAAAAGTTGCGAATTGTTTCTTTTCAAATAACCAACATAATTTTTATTGATAGTTCGCTAGGATCAAAAAAGGCCTCGCAATGCGAGGCCTTTGGTTTTTCTATCTATCAGAAGAGATTAGTCGCGAAGTGCTGCGCCGAATTTCTCTGAGATTGAAGCTACGATAGCATCTACTGAACCAGCGATGTCTGCGTCTTCTAGTGTGCGCTCTACAGACTGTAGAGTCAGTGCGATAGCTAGGCTCTTCTTGCCTTCTTCTACGCCCTTACCTACGTAAACGTCGAACAGTTTAGCGTCTGTTAGGAATTCGCCACCAGCTGCGATACACGCTTCTACGATGTCGCCAGAAGCGACTGCTTCGTCAACAACAACGGCGATATCACGACGGTTTGCAGGGAACTTAGATACGGCTACTGCTTCTGGAAGCACGCGAGTGTTAATAGCTGCCCATTCGATTTCGAATACGATAGTACGGCCGTTAAGACCAAACTTACGCTCTAGTTCTGGGTGAACAGTACCAATGATACCCACTTCCCTTTCTGTTTCTAAACCAGCGTCTACTACGATAGCCGCAGTTTGACCAGGGTGAAGTGCTGGGTGCTTAGCTGCTTTGAAGCTGTATGCGATTTCGTTTGCAGAAAGCTCAAGAACTGCTTCTAGGTCACCTTTAAGATCGAAGAAATCTACAGTGTTAGTTGCAATGTCCCAGTGCTCTTCACCACGAGTACCAGAGATAACGCCCGCAAGCATCATTTCTTGGCGCATGCCGTTTTCAGCCGTTGCTTCAGGGATGAAACGTAGGCCTGATTCGAATAGACGAACGCGAGACTGTTGACGCTTCTGGTTGTGAACAACTGTGTTTAGAAGACCTTGGATTAGGCCAAGACGCATCGCTGACATGTCCGCAGAGATTGGGAATGGCAGGATTAGCGGCTCAACACCAGGTACAACAAGTTTTTGCTGTTCTGGTTCTACGAAGCTGTATGTGATTGCTTCGTGGTAGCCACGGTCTACAAGAAGGTCACGAACGCGCTTAAGCGGTTGGTCAGCTTCTTTGTGGTCATTCATTTTAAGTGCCGCTTTAGGCGCTTGGTTTGGAATGTTATCGTAACCGTAGATACGACCTACTTCTTCAATTAGGTCTTGCTCGATTGCGATATCAAAACGCCAAGATGGAGACGTTGCCGTCCAACCTGCTTCCGTAGTCTCAACTTCACAACCTAGGCGAGTAAGAATTTCCACTACGTCTGTAGATGGGATTTCGTGACCTAGTAGGCTGTCTAGCTTAGCGCGACGTAGAGCAACTACGTTTGCTTTAGGAAGATCAGCTTCAGATTCGCTGCCGTTTACTGGCGCTACTTCACCACCGCAGATTTCAACTAGAAGCTGTGTTGCACGCTCCATAGCAGCTAGCTGAAGTGTTGAATCAACACCACGTTCGAAACGTAGAGAAGAATCTGTGTGTAGACCGTAAGCACGTGCGCGACCACGGATGTGATCTGGTGCGAAGAATGCTGCTTCTAGAAGTACGTCTGTAGTTTCAGTTGTTACACCAGACTCTTCACCACCAAAGATACCAGCGATTGCTAGTGCTTTGTTGTGGTCAGCGATAACAAGCGTGTTGCTGTTTAGTTCAGCTTCGTTGCCATCTAGAAGTGTTAGTTTTTCGCCCTGCTCTGCTAGACGAACCACGATGCCACCTTCGATCTTAGCTAGATCAAATGCGTGCATTGGCTGGCCTTGCTCTAGCATCACGTAGTTTGTGATGTCTACAACTGGGTCGATTGAACGGATACCACAACGACGCAGTTTTTCTTGCATCCAGATTGGTGTTTCCGCTTTCACGTTTACGTTCTTAACCACACGGCCAAGGTAACGTGGGCAAGCATCAGTTGCTTTAACTTCAACAGATACTGTGTCTTCAATGCTTGTTGCAACAGCTTCTACTGCTGGCTCTGTAACGTCTGCGCGGTTTAGTACGCCAACTTCACGAGCAAGGCCACGGATGCTGAAGCAGTCTGCGCGGTTTGCTGTTAGGTCTACATCGATAGTTACGTCGTTAAGCTCAAGAAGCTCACGTACGTCCATACCTAGCGTTGTGCCTTCTGGCAGCTCAAGGATGCCGTCAGACTCTACGTCGATACCTAGCTCAGAGAAAGAACAAAGCATGCCGTGCGATGGAACACCACGTAGTTTTGCTTTCTTGATTTTGAAGTTACCAGGCAGTACTGCGCCAACTGTTGCTACTGCTACAGTTAGGCCAAGACGACAGTTAGATGCACCACAAACGATGTCTAACAGCTCTTCTTCGCCGATATCAATTTTAGTTACTTGTAGTTTGTCTGCGTCTGGGTGCTGACCGCACTCAACCACTTTACCTACTTTAACGCCGGTGAATTCACCAGCAACAGGTTCTACATCGTCAACTTCCAAACCAGCCATAGTGATTTGGTGAGCTAGCTCTTCGCTGTTAATTGCAGGTTTAACCCACTCGCGTAGCCAAGATTCACTGAATTTCATAGTTTCGACTGCCCCGGATTACTTGAATTGTTTAAGGAAACGAAGGTCGTTCTCGAAGAACGCACGAAGGTCATTTACGCCGTAACGAAGCATCGTTAGACGCTCTACACCCATACCGAATGCAAAACCAGAGTATTTCTCAGGGTCGATGCCAACAGAGCGAAGTACGTTAGGGTGAACCATGCCACAGCCTAGAACTTCTAGCCATTTGCCATCTTTACGTTTCACGTCAACTTCAGCTGAAGGCTCTGTGAACGGGAAGAATGAAGGACGGAAACGCACTTCAACTTCTTCTTCAAAGAAGTTACAAAGGAAATCGTTAAGAATGCCTTTAAGTTGTGCGAAGTTTACGTTCTCATCAACTAACATACCTTCCACTTGGTGGAACATTGGCGTGTGAGTTTGATCGTAGTCGTTACGGTAAACACGACCCGGAGCAATGAAGCGGAATGGCGGTTTGCCGTTTTCCATCGTACGGATTTGAACACCAGAAGTGTGCGTACGTAGCATTAGATCAGGGTTGAAGAAGAAAGTATCGTGATCAGTACGAGCTGGGTGATCGTCTGCGATGTTTAGTGCATCAAAGTTGTGGAATGCATCTTCGATCTCAGGGCCAGACTCAGTGTTAAAACCAAGCTCACCAAAGAACTGTTCGATACGCTCAACTGTGCGAGTAACTGGGTGAAGACCACCGTTCTCAATGCGACGACCTGGTAGGCTCACATCGATAGTTTCTTCAGCTAGTTTCGCTTCAAGCTCTGCACGTTGTAGTGCGTCTTTGCGAGCTGCGATCGCTTGTTGAACAGCACCTTTCGCTTTGTTGATCTCTTGACCAGCAGTGCGACGCTCTTCAGGTGGAAGTTTACCTAGGCTTTGTAGTTGAAGAGTTAGTTCACCCTTCTTACCTAAATACTGAACTCGCACTTCATCAAGTGCGACTAACGAATCTGCTGTATCAATAGCAGTCGTTGCATTAGCAATGATCTCTTCTAGATGTTGCATCATTTCCTCATCTACCAGTTGGTAGTGTCCGTATCGGATGATTAGTTTTTTTAGATAGCTACACATAGTAATCAAACACGCAACCAATGCCAAATTGAATCGCTAAAAGAACAAGTTATTGCCTAAAAACACGGCAAATTTAACGTTAGAAAACAGAATTTCATTGAAATCGGTGAAATCAGAGAGAAACCGATACAAAAACGTCACCAAGTGAGACAGTTTGATTACATTCACCGAAGCTAGGTTGAGGCAGTGTTGTTCACAGGATTTGGATAGGAAGGATGGAATTGAGATCAGAGTGTACAACTGAGATAACTAGGTAGAACGGAGATAAGAGACCAAGGAGCGAGGTTTAAGGCCATCGCTCCTTGGCTTATTCGTGGAAAAGCTGAATATGAACTTAAAAATTGAAGCTAAAACATCGAGCCTTTAGAAGTAATACTCCAACGCAACTTCGACAAAATCATCTTTGCGAGCGAAGAACAGCAAGTCCTCCGGGGTTTCATTCTCAAACAACCACGCATTCAGTCGCCACTTGAGGTTGTTGTTAATGCGGCTTGAGGCTTCTAGCTTAGCGCTATAGACATCGCTGTTATCTAAGTCTTGAGTGATGCCAGTCAACACTTCGGTGCCGTCTTCATCATTCAAGGCGAAACGCGCACCAAGGAACACATCGTTTTGGCCGATGGTTTGCGCGTTATTGCCTCGGCTGTCATACAAGTATTCAGCGATGAAGCCGATGTCCCAGTACGATTCAAGCGCCCCCACCCAAGTGTATTCAAAGCCTGTTGCTACGCCTGTGTGGTTATCGTAACTGTCGCGATAAATGCTTTCCAGCTTCCATAACCAATCACCAATAATGCCTTGCACATCAAGCCCGAAGTGCTGCATTTGTGCGTAGTATGGCTTGAGCTGATTGCCTTGCACACGGTAGTAAGGGTCGCGGTTTGTGCCGCCTAAATAACTTAAACCGACATCCCAATCACCGTACATTTGGCTATAGCGCAGCGCTACATCCACATGCTTTTCTTCTCGCGAGGATTCATAAAGCGCATCGTCTGATACGGGTACGGTTGGCCTTAATCGTCCGTCTTCGCCTGCAAAAGTACGCTCACGAAAATACGGCAATAACATGGCGTCGATGGTGCCCCACTCTTTTATCGAGGTGAAGTGCACCATGGGCTGACCTAACTTGGATTCGCCATCGACCGATTCAATGGCATCGGTCTGGTTTACCACATCCACTAAATGTGCCGATTCGGTTACGCCCCAAAATACTTTGCCTACACCTGCTCTCAGTTCGTAGTCATCCCAATAGGTTAGATACAAAGCTTCGCGAATATCACCATGAGTTCGTTCATCGTCTTCGCTGTCTAGGCGATAAAACGGGGTGAAGGTAAAGCTGCCGTTGCCCTCTTCTTGCTCCCAGTAAAACTCTGGCTGCAACACCAATGAGCTTTGCCCTTTATCTTGCCCTTGTAAGCCGTCGCTAAAGAACTGCCTGTGTTCAATATTCACCTGCCCTGCGAGCTCTGGGCTAAAGCCAGCTGCCACACAAGGCAACGACACCTGCATAAGCCCGACTGTCGCTGCCAAGGTTAAGGATAACTGGGTTCCTGTTGCCACAATCCTTTTCATATTCCTGCCTTATTTCGCACGTTTTAGTGTGTTCTTTTGGAAATCCTTGTCTTTAAGACCGGTCTGGAACACTAAATCTGTCGTGGTTAATACGGTGCTTTTACCTGTTTGATGGTTCTGCATCGACATGGTGTGTGCGCGCCAGTATTGGTTCAGGTACTGTTTGTAATCTTGGAACGATAGCGTCTTCAACAGTGCGCCTTTGCGGTCGTAAAATTCGACTTTCATTGGGCGGTAGTGTTGTTGGTCTAGCCATACTTTCTGCATGGTGTAGCCTGAGTTTTTATCGGTCGGTACTTGCTCTAAAACAAAGGTGTCTACGCCTTCCAGTTTCGCGTCTTCAATGTAGTTGAAGGTGTACTTTTCTAGCTCAAACGAGCTTAAGTCTTCATACGCAAATTCACTGCCCATAAATGGGCCCGATTTGTTGCGTGAAGAGATGCGTTTCACACGTTTCAATGCAGGCAGATACAACCACTGGTCATCTGATTTGGTGATGTGAGAATGGTTTAGGAAAGCCGTGCCTTTTACATCGCGCGGTTCATCAAAAATGGTTAAGCCTTTATCGCCATCGTTATCGACTTCTAACGATTTCAATCGCATCAGGCGTGTGCTGCTTTCGCCCTGTTTGTTACGAAGTAGCATTTCCATGGTCGCGACAGAATCGCCCCACCCAACATCGACCGCTTTACGTTGTTCGGCAATTTCTAAGCCTTTCGCAGGGTCTGCTAACGCTGGGAAAGCGGCGAATGTGCCTATTGTTAACGTACCGACACTCAACGAGCTGACAGTAAGTAATGTAGTAACGAATGATTGTTTAACGCTTTTCATAAATATCTCCTTGAGTCAGCCCACCGCAGCAGGCTGACGTTTCCTTATTTGGTCGATGTCGTCAATTCGGCTGTCGATCTAGGCTGCGACTTGTTGTCAGGCTTTGATTCGTGCTGAGTTTTAGCTGAGTAGTGGGTCTGCTTGTCGAAGATCATCAGTAGGCTTGGTAGCAAGATGAAGTCGACCACCAACGCAATGAAAATCACAATCGCGCTGAGTAAGCCCATGTCGGAGTTGAGTCTGAAGCTCGACATCGCCAGTACAGAGAAACCAGCCACAAGTACCACTGTGGTGATCCACAATGCGCGTCCAACCGTGTGGAAAGCGTATCGAACCGCTTCTTCTGCCGATTTCCCTTCGATTCTTGCGCGCTGATATTTGCTTAAGAAGTGCACCGCATCATCAACCACAATGCCCAGAGTGAGCGTTACCACCACGGACAAACCAAGGTTGATTTCACCAGAGATAAGCGCCCATAAACCAAAGCCAATGATCGCAGGTGCAATGTTTGGCACTAGGCTGATCATGCCCAAGCGAACTGAGCGCAACGCAAAGATCATCAAGCCAGAGATAAGCACTAAGGTGATAGGCAGAGTCGATAGCATACTCGCCATGTTGGTTTCACCAATGTGGGCAAACATCAGTGATGGGCTAGATGCGACGACTTCATATTGAGGTGCATTGGCTGCAAACCATGAGTAAATGCGCTCTTCAAGTTCGACTAGCTCAACGCTGCCAAGGTTGTCGACAGTAAGAACCATTTTGATCGATGACTTATCGACGTTGATCTGGTTGTTCAAGTCCAAGCCATAAGGCAAAGACATCTCATAAAGCAGCAGGTATTGCGCGGCAAGTTCACGGTTAAGCGGCAGCTTGTAGTAGCTTTCGTCGTCGCCATGCATGTTCTTATTCAAACGCATGTAAACATCGGAAAGCGTTGCCACATGGTCGGTTTCTGGTTGAACGCGTAGCCATTCAGTAAAGTCACCAATCGCTTGCAAAAATACAGGATCAGCAATCGCTTGAGACTCGTTGGTCTTAACCGCAATGCTGATGGTGGTCATACCGCTTACCGTTTCTTCCATGAAATCGGCGGCTTGTCTGAATTCGCTTGAGGTATCGAAATACTTCACCGATTCATCGTTCACTTTGTTTAGCGGAATTAACGCAGCAGCGCCAACAATCACCAGAGTTGAAATCGGCAGCAATGCTTTACGGTTAGTTACGACAAAATCGCCAAGCTTATCCATAAAAGTGATTTGGTCTTCCGCTTTAGGGTTGGCAGATAGGCGTTTGACTGGCAGCAGTTTTAGCAACGCAGGCAACATAGTCACAGATAGGAAGCACGCAATGAGTACACCCAGTGCCGACAAGTTACCGAAGTCACGCAGCACTGGAGAGTCCGACATGTTCATCATCAAGAAACCAATCGCAGTGGTCACTGAAGTTATCAGAATCGGCATCGCATTAAGCTTGATGCTGTATTGAATGGCTTGTGCTTTCTCCATGCCGCGTTGCATTGCTTGTCTCATGGTCACAATTACGTGAACACAATCGGCGACAGCAAGAGTTAATACCAAGGTTGGAACATTAACCGTCGCGGTGCTGAGGAACATCCCTGCCCAACCGGATAAACCCATGGTGGCAACAATTGAAGCGATAATCACAATAAGCGTCGCCACCACACTAAAGAACGAGCGCAACATAAAGGTCAGGAACACCAGTACCACCAACAGCATTAACGGCACTAGCGTCGAGCTATCTTGTTGAGCCGAAGTCATAAAGGCGTTGTTCATGGCGATGATGCCCGCTTTATGGAATTCGACATTAGGATACTGAGCTTGGTACTTGCCGATCATGGCATTGATCGCCGCAATCACCTCTTGCACTTCCGCAGTCTTGTCCACTTCTGGCAGCTGCACGGTCACGTTAACAATCGTCACATCGCCAGAGGCCGACACCAAGGCATTCTTAAGCAACGGTTCGTTTAGGGCGATCTGTTTTACTTTGGCGATGCGCTCTGGTGTGTGTTCGTACTCTCCATACAACAGGTCTTCGACCAAAAGATCATCTTCAATGGCTTCGGTGTGCTGATAATTGGCAAGGGAATCCACACGGCTTGAATACGGGATCTGCCACGCATCGACCGTGAGGTTTTGAATCAGGGTGAGAGTTTCTGGAGTGAAGACATTGCCATCTTCAGGTGCGACAACAATCGCAAGGTTGTCGGTTTTTGCAAAGGTGGTTTGGATTTCATCGAACGCCATCAACTGCTTATTGGTGCCTTCGAAGAAGATGTTGTAGTCCCCTCTAAAGTAGAGGTTCTTGGCCCCTAATGCAGAGAGAATGATGATTGAAAACACCACCAGCAGAACGATAAACGATCGCTTGGTAGGTATTGAGTGCCAACTGTTTAGATCTGCGTTTGCACTATCGGCATTAGGGTTATCTCGGTTTTGCTGATCGAACGTGGGCTTCTGGCTGTCATGTTTCATCACAGTCTCCATTTGTGACGATTCGTCATATTTGTGTCATAAAAAGCCAGCCGAAGCTGACAAAAGACACAATGCTTAGTCAAATACTCAAGAAAACAGCAACCACAGTCGGTCAGTCTCAAGTTTGTGACGAATCGTCAAAAATGGTTATTAATAAACCCACATGTGTGGGCTTAATGGAAGCTATCGACCTACAGATTCTAAGTAAGCGATCTCTTCACTGAACAGCTCTTGTTCTACACGACGCCAAGTTTTTCGGTAATCCCAATCGCTAGAAAGGGGCTGCCAATTGAGGCCATCTAGAATCATGTTCGCGTTGTGTAATACTGAATACGGGTCTTGTAACCGCTTAATACAATGACTGTTTGATGCATTCTGTGACAAAGCATTTGAACCAAATGCAATTGACCAGTTAGCAAAAACGATGGCATCAGAACCAACACCAGAAGAGAACTTTAGGTCACCCGCTTCTACCGCTTGGTTAACCATAGAGTCGCATTGTTCAATCACCAACTCTTCCAGTTCATTCATCTCGGCGACGCGTGCACTAGACGCTTTCTCTAGTACCCACGGGCTTTTAGCCATGATCGCACAGGTTGACAGTACCGGTTCCATGCGAGCATAGATTCGGTAAGCAACGTGCAGTGCGACGATCTTTTCACGTGTGTTGCCTTCAAACTCTCCAGAACGAGCAAACATCATTGCTTCTGTTTTAAGAGAGTGAATACATAACGCTAAAACGACGTCTTCTTTGCTGCAAAAGTGATTGTAGATTGTCCCTTTAGAATAAGAGCTCGCAGCCGTTAGCTTGTCCATCGTTAGGTTTCCGAACCCTTGTTCTCGAACCAGATCTTTCGCCAACAACATCAACTCTACTTCTCGGTCTGCAATAGACTGCTGCTTTTTAGACAACACGCCTTTGCAACCAAAGATACCTTGTTTATCGCCTTTACAACCAAAGCCAAACATAATTTCTCAGTCCGTATTTGAGCTTAGCCATTATCTAAGCTTAGCCAGTATTTAAAACACTCCTGTCCAATATTAACACGAATAGTAAATTCATGTAGTTAACCATTTTGTGACGCTTCGTCATTTTTGACTTATCGTCATAATAGCTCATTTATTGATCATATCAAGATGTTTTATAAATTTAATATACTTTGTGAATAACTGGGTGAATAGGTGAGAGAATTATCAATAGCTAAAAGGTGTGATGGGTATGTGAACATCCTACGAAAAAATTGGCGTGTCATGCTGCCTTTATGGGGCAAACCTCTCCTTATGGTTAATATTTGTCTCACTGATGTGGTTTTCTGCTAAGTTGCTATAAATTCAGTATGGGGTGACTTACAATAGAGTCAACGACCTACCTTTTTTGAGAACACGATATTGAGCGCCAAATATTCTTATTTAGCTTGGCAAGTGAATACTTCTAGCCCAGCAGAAAAGCTTGTTTTATTGATGCTTGCAGACGGTGCGGATGAATCCGGTTACACCAATGTGTGCCTGCAATCGGCAAGTCAGCTTTGTGCTCTCTCTACGTTTGGTTTAGCCGACTGCCTTAAGTGCCTAGTCGACCAAGGTATTCTCGATAAGGTAAAAGTAGATTATCGAGATCAAAAAGAGATTCACGTTTTCAAAATGCTCATTGAGCAAGAGCAAGCTGCAGCGGACATTGAGGTTCAACCGACCAATAGTATTCCGGTCTACTCTACTGCACCTAAGTTTCAGCCTGCTCCGGCACCGATGCAAAACATGCAGCATGCCCCTCGCCCACAAAGCCGAGGCTCAATGACCAGCAACACGGTTTCCACTCATGATTTGGATGAAGAGATCATTCCAACATGGGCAGAACGTGCGTTTAAATTCTCCGGCCTTGCTGGTGACCATAGCTTAATATGGAAAAAATTTGTCCTCTGGTATAAAGCCAAAGCCAATGAACTCATGCCAATCTCTCGCATCGAATCTAAGTTGCAGTACTGGTTAGTTAACGAGAAGCAAAATGAAAGACAACAACAGCAGAAGACCTCTCAATATTCAGGAAATGCAGGACAAGCTCAAGGAAATGGGTATCGACAAAAGCTTAGCCCATCTGAACGCTTCAGGCAGCAGCTCATTCAAAAAGGCAAAAAGCCAACCTTCTGATCCTGCACCTACAGTCGTTCCAGAAGTTTTACCGGCAGTTTCGTCGCCATCGGTACCTGTTGTTGAATCAGACACTGACTCAAATCAACAAGTACCTGTGGTTGACCAAGATCCTTCTGAACTAGAACTGACTGATTGGTGTATCCATGTGTTCGGCTCTTTCTTGAGCGTGTACGAGACTCAGTGGGAATACCAATACGGTAGTGAACCAAGCGGTAAGTTCATTGAATTTGCTAACTCTGTCGATTCTGACGGCCTTAACCGTGTGCTCATGCACTGTCATGAGCGTATTCAGCTAGGCAACAGCTGGCCACCGCAAATGGGTGAGCTTTGGATTCTGAAAGACTCTCTGACGGAAGAAGAGCTGTTGGATAGCCGCATTCGAGTATTGTCTCGCACTGCTGCGAACAAGATTGAGAAATGGCTTATTCAAAACAAGCTGTATGACTTAAAACGCACTGCGGAAAACAAGCTTGATGGCCTGTTTAAGAAGTATTACTTGGAAGCAAAACGTTTAGACGAGAAAGGTATGCTTGAAACGGAGTTACCGCAATTCCTTCTTGCCGCCAACTCAGTGAAGAATCTGAATGATTTGAAGCGTGAAGAGTACGAAAGCAAACATGGTAAAGCGCTGAATCCAAGAATCCAACAGATTCTCAACAGCAAGAAATAGCCACTCGCTTTCTAGTGTGAAATACACAGTGAACAGATACAAAAATGCCAGCAATTAAGCTGGCATTTTTTATGAATTCTTACGAACTCTTTAGCGACTAAACAACCGTTATTTACGATCGCCTTACTGAGTAGTTACAGTAGGTGGATAGTTGCGTTTAGCGTGAATACGCCTGAGTCGTCATCTTTCATTTTGAAGTTTTGGTAGCTAGCGCCTACAGATAGAGGACCAAAGATAAAGTATTCTGCGCCTACACCGTACATGATATCAACATCGTCTTGCTTGAAGTTGTCGCCTTTCAGCTCGTAAGAGTGAAGACCACCTTTCGCGTATACGTGAAGAGGACCGAAGTCGATGCTTGGTTTGATTGCTAGGTAAGCAGTGCTTGCATCTAGGTTTGTAAGATTACGGTTACCGTACTTAACGCTGTCGAAAGAGCCTAGATCCCAGTAACCCGCTTCAACACCGATAAGTGGCAGGATACCTGTACCCACGTGGATACCCACTGCTGTTTCTTCTTCGTTACCTAATGAGTTTTGACCACCCATTACACCGCCGTACAACCAAGAATCAGCCATTGCTGTTGAAGATGCACCTAGCAGTGCTAGTGCCAATAACGTTTTTTTCATATTCGACCTTTTTCGTCCTAGTGGCAGGCCTTGAGTGGTAATAAATTGCCACCAAGTCGCCCTGTATGTAATAACTATTCAATTAGTAATGCAATAAGCAAGATTTATACCCAAACCTTGCCATTGCGTCTAGCATTATTCCTTCAGCAAGCATCGATTGCGTTTTTAACACGCTTATCTGACACCGGATAAGGCGTACCGAGTTGCTGTGCGAAGAAGCTTACACGAAGCTCTTCTATCATCCAACGCACCTCTTTTACGTTTTCTGGAACCGCGATCCCTTTTGGAATTTTATTCAGCAGCTCTTTGTAATCATTCATTACCGACTCAACTTTGATCATATGCAAACGATCTTTGTTAGGGTCAATTGGCAGCTTCTCCATGCGGCGTTCGATTGCCTTCATATAGCGTAGGATATCTGGCAAGCGTTTCCATCCACATTCTGTGGCAAAACCCTTAAAAATCAAACCTTCTACCTGAGCTTTTATGTCAGAAAGTGCAAATGCCATAGAAAGATCCACACGCCCTTTCAGCTTCTTGCTAATGCTGAATGCCGTAGTAAGGATGGTTTCTACCTGCTGAGCAATCTCAACCACAGTATCACCCAACTCCGCACGTACGTGTTCTTTCAGTGCTTCGAACTGCTCTGGTTCCCAAACCAAACCGCCCTTCTCTTCGATCAGCTTATCAATACCACAAGCGATACAGTCATCGATAAGATCGAGAACCTTGCCGTATGGGTTGAAGTACAAGCCAAGTTTCGATTTGTTCGGCAAGTTCGAGTGCAAGTATTTGATTGGCGACGGCACGTTCAACAAGATCAAACGACGCTGACCCGATTTCATTGCTGAGATCTGCTCTTGCTCCGTTTCGAACAGTTTGATCTCTACACTGTCTTTGGTATCCACTAACGCTGGGAAGGCTTTTACATCGTAGCCACCGCGCTTCTGTTGGTAGACTTTTGGTAACTCACCAAAGCTCCACGTATGCAGGTTTTGCTGCTCAATATCGTCATCCGCAACTTTAGAGAGCGTCTCTTGAACTTTGTCTTTCAGGCTCTCTTTCAGTTCATGTAAGTCTTTGTGTTCTTTCAACTTACGTTTGCGATGATCCACCGCACGGAATGTTACCTTTAAGTGCTCTGGAATCTGGTCTAACTTCCAATCATCTCGTACCACTTCTACACCTGTCATGCGGCGCAGCTCTTTCTCAAGAGAATCCAGTAACGGCGCTTCAAGTGGTGTCACACGAGCCAAGAACGCATCAGCGTAATTTGGCGCAGGCACAAAGTTACGTCGTAACGTCTTTGGTAGTGACTTGATTAAGCTAACCACCAATTCTTGACGTAGGCCTGGGATCTGCCAATCAAAACCGTTCTGGTCGATTTGGTTCAAGATAGGCAGCGGAATGTGTACCGTTACACCATCGTTGTCATCGCCTGGCTCAAACTGGTAGCTCAGTTTTAACTTCAGGCCATTTTGGTGCCAGAAGTTCGGATAGTCTAAATCGGTAACGTGGCTCGCATCACCGCGGAACAGCATCGATTTCTCGAAGTTAAGTAGCTCTGGAGTCTCTTTGCTGGTTTTCTTCCACCAAGTATCAAAGTGACGGCCCGAAACCACCTCTTCGCCTACGCGCTGGTCGTAGAATTCAAACAGCTCGTCATCATCGATTAAGATGTCACGACGACGTGATTTATGCTCAAGCTCTTCCACTTCTTGGAGAAGCTTGCGGTTCTGTTTGAAGAACGCGTGCTTGGTTTCCCATTCACCTTCAACCAGTGCACTACGCACGAACAACTCACGGCTAATCGTTGGGTCAATCGCGCCATAGTTCACTAGGCGTTTCGGAACGATTGGAATTCCGTAAAGCATCACTTTTTCGTGTGCCATTACCGCCGCTTGTTTCTTAGACCAGTGTGGTTCGCTGAAGCTACGCTTAATTAGGTGCTTCGCTAACGGCTCAATCCACTCAGGCTGAATTTTAGCAATCACACGACCCCATAGTTTTGAGGTTTCCACCAGCTCAGCAGACATGATCCACTTAGGCTGTTTCTTAAATAGGCCAGACGCAGGGAAGATATGGAAGCGCGCGTTACGTGCGCCTTGGTATTCATTCTTCTCTTGGTCTTTCATACCGATGTGAGAAAGCAATCCTGATAGTAGCGACTGGTGAATGCCATCGTAACTACCCGGTTCATCGTTGAGCTTGGTATCCAGCTCACGCATTGCTTGGTGAATTTGGAAGTACACGTCTTGCCACTCACGAATGCGCAGGTAGTTCAGGTAATCTTGTTTACACTGCTTACGGAACTGGTTACTCGACAGCGCTTTTTGCTGTTGCTTGATGTAGTCCCACAGGTTCACAAAGGTGATGAAGTCTGAGTCTTTGTCGAAGAAACGCTTGTGCTTGTCGTCAGACGATTGCTGTTTGTCTGATGGACGCTCACGCGGGTCTTGGATTGAAAGTGCAGACGCAATAACCATCACTTCATGTAGACAGCGGTTGTTTGGCGCTTCGATAACCATGCGCGCTAAACGCGGGTCGATCGGTAGCTTAGACAGCTTACGACCAATTGCCGTTAGCTTCTTAGTATCGTCGCCTTGGTTCTTGTTCTTGTTGCTTGGTTTACCAGAAGCAATCGCACCCAGCTCTTCAAGCAGTCTTACACCATCTTGAATGTTGCGCTTATCTGGCGCTTCAACGAATGGGAATGCTTGAATGTCGCCTAGCCCTAGTGCCGTCATCTGCAGGATTACCGACGCTAGATTGGTACGCAGAATCTCAGGATCGGTAAACTCTGGGCGTGACTCGAAATCTTCTTCAGAGTACAAGCGAATACAGATACCCTCAGCCACACGACCACAACGACCTTTACGCTGGTTCGCACTCGCTTGAGAAATCGGCTCAATCGGTAGACGTTGTACTTTGGTACGGTAGCTGTAACGACTGATACGCGCAGTACCTGGGTCGATTACGTACTTGATGCCCGGAACCGTTAGCGAGGTTTCTGCTACGTTAGTTGCCAGTACAATGCGACGGCCTGTGTGTGACTGGAAGATACGGTTCTGTTCACCCGCCGATAAGCGTGCGTACAAAGGTACAATCTCGGTATCACGCAGATTACGCTTACTTAGTGCGTCCGCAGTATCACGAATTTCACGCTCACCATTCATGAAGATCAGGATGTCGCCTAAGCCTTCATCACACAGCTCATCAACCGCTTCGAAGATACCTTCCATTTGGTCGCGATTAGAATCGCTGTCGTCACCACCTAATGGGCGGTAGCGTGTATCAACTGGGTAAGTACGGCCCGATACTTCGATGATTGGTGCATTATCGAAGTGCTTAGAGAAACGCTCTGGGTCGATGGTTGCCGAGGTAATGATCACTTTTAGATCAGGACGCTTTGGTAGCAACTCTTTCAGGTAACCCATGATGAAATCGATGTTTAGGCTACGTTCGTGTGCTTCATCGATAATGATGGTGTCGTACTGATTTAAGAAACGGTCGTGTTGAATCTCCGCCAGTAGAATACCGTCGGTCATCAGTTTGATTTGTGTGTTGTCAGAAATCTGGTCGTTGAATCGAACCTTATAACCAACAAATTCACCCAACTGGGTTTCCATCTCTTCAGCAATACGGTTCGCCACCGAACGCGCAGCTAGACGACGAGGCTGAGTATGACCAATTAGGCCAAAGCGGCCACGGCCAAGCTCAGAACAGATCTTAGGTAACTGAGTGGTTTTACCCGAGCCCGTTTCACCCGCCACGATAACCACTTGGTTTTCTTCAATGGCTTTAGCGATGTCGTCGCGCTTTTGGCTAACAGGAAGAATCTCTGGATATTCAATGGTTGGTTTTTGCGCAGTACGCTGGGTTGCCGTCATCATCGATTGGGCAATGTCTAATGTGATTTCATCAAAAACAGCATGCTTAGATTGTTCGTTCTTAATTTTGCTTGCACCAGCAATTCGCTTACTCAAACGGAAGCGATCGCGCATCATGCACTCATTTAAGGCCTTACGAAGAGAGGCTGGGCTATTTTGAGATGATGCTGTATTGGTTGCTGCTGAATGATCGGCAGGTTTAGCTTTTGGTTGTTTAGCAGGTCGGGTCGATGCGGGGTTGTTCGATTTCACTTCGTTCATTGTAGAACTCTGCTGTGCTGCATTCTTGTTGTTATCTGCTTTTTCCGGAGACGAAGTCAAAGCGCTTCCTATTCTTGTACTTATTAAACTCGCGCGATTATATCACAAATCTCAAACAAAAAGCCTGATAGCGAAGGGAAAACCTTTTGCTATTAAATTGATTAATCACGCTGCCACTAGCACGAGCTAAGAAAGTGAGATCAAATGTATGTCGCACTTAATAAACTACGGCTTAAAACTACTTAAAAACGTATTATTAAAAACTACAGTTAAAAGCCACTCTTAAAACTCGAACTGGAAGTAAACCGTGTTGTAATTACTGCCGCCTTTGATGCGACCAAATTGGGATGCCTTTTCAAAGATCGCAGAACGGTGGTGCAGTGAGTAACCAAACCATAAATTGTTGAGGTCATTCTTACCGATAAGGTCACCGACATTCACATCAAACGAGAAGTCCAAGTAGTTTAATAAGTGACTTGCCGTGTAGCCCTTACGGTCCATTTCAGAACCTTCGATGTAAGTAATCGAATCTATGTAAGACATACCCTCCGCAACACCAAATCGCCACTGCGTTGGCCAGTTAAAGGTGTAGTACGCTTTAATCGCAATAATGTATTCCGTGCTACTGGATTGAACCTCTGAACTCCAATGGTGAGCGATACCTGGCGTTAAGTAGATATCCAACGGCAAACCAAAGATCTCATCAGTTAAAGGGTGACCATAGAAGAATGATGTGAGTTGGTTATTGTACTCGTCTTTCTCGGTGTTGAATTTCATGATGTCGCCGATATTCGACGGCGTTGCCCAACCGTGCGCGACTCGTAAGTAAGGCGCATTGCTCAACTTAGGCTTAGGCGCTTTTGTTTGGTCGCTGAAGAAACCAAAACCAAGGTAAAGCTCGCCTTGGTAACGATCTTCGATAATAGAAGAGTCGTAAGCGTTGTCATCCAATCGAGTCACACTGGTTGAACCCAACAGATAAAGGTTAGAGATAACATGGTAACGCGCTTCAACGCCAAGATTTAAATCTACGCCTGCACCAATCGACTGTCCCGTAGCCGAGTAGTATTTACTGTTAAAATCAGCGCTTTTATAACGCAGTGTCGCACTTGGGTAGAACTCCCAGTCGCCTGTCTCGTACTTGGCTTTCGCACGTAAGTTACTGTGAAGGTTGAATTCACTATCACTCATGATTTCCGTTTCAACCGCCCACTGCTCATCCAATTGATACGTCAGTTGTCCACCGAAGTCAGTGATGTCACCTTCAATCGCATTCTGTTCAGAGGTCGGGATATCAATAAAGCGCATTCGAGAGATGGCGTTGAAAGACCACTTTTGATCTTCGGTTTGATATAGGTAAGCACCCATTTCCGTACCATCAATGAACACATAGTTGTTTTTAAAGAACAACATTGGGACAAACGAACTGACTGTCTTATCACCACCAGCGGTGTCGTAAGGGATACTGGCAGTACGGAACATTGCCGCAATACCCCACTCTTGCTCTTCAGCAGCCCACGCCACACTATTCGCTAAGAAAGCGTTACTTAATAAAATTGTCCCATACGAGATGAGCTTCGGTGAAAATTTGCGCTTCATTCTTGTTTAATTACTCTTTGTAATAAAATTTGTGGTACTGGTTAGACATTTATTGACTATTCTAGCCAACAATTTTTAGGTTTGATTGAGATTGACCGTTACAATGAAGAATATTCTCGGTTAAATAAAAGTATTGTGAAAGTCTCCGAATTACAAAACATTATAGACCACTTACCCAATGATTCCGATCCAGATATTGTTATGGGTGAAGCGTGGTTACCTGAACGCTTGATGAGCACCAACCTAAACGGCGACATGCTATTTCTTGAATTCGATAATGCCCCTGATGACAATCAAGGGGGTGAAGAAGGCCGTGGTTTTGTGGAACACGAAATCGCAATGATTCGAGAAAAACTAGAGCAAGTGTTGGATGAGCCTTCTGATACCAAAACGAAAGCCGACGCCCTATTAGCAATATTTCTGATGGGACATGAACTTTCTAGTTCAGAAGTTATCGAAATCCTGGAATCAACAGAGCCAGACATTGAACCCAATGAACATGAAATGGCCGCTCCAGACTTCAACGCCGAAGCGCTTAACGACTAACCAACAAAGATTTAGGATCCGACTTGAAACGCCCGATGATGCCCTCTCTTCCCTTCTTACTCGCTGGCCCTATTTTAAGAAAGACTACCGCAACTGAGGTTGTGCTTTGGGTTGTCACAAGTACACCACTCAATGGTAATGCAGAGCTATACAACCAAGGCCAAGAAGCCCCTTTTTATACGTCACCACTTAGCGAACACGAATCGATTAAGGTCGGTACACATGCTTGGGTAAGTTTGATTCAATTAAAGGGTGAGTTCCCAACCAACACGCATTTGGAATATCAGATAGAGACAGATCAAGGCGCGTTAACCGAGCTCGCTCCGCATTTGGTGTACCAAGATCAACAAAACACTACTGGTGCTGCGCCAAGAATAGCCTTTAAGATCTCAACCTGCGCTGACTACATCTTGCATGGTTCATGTCGTAACCCTCATCATCCAAGCAAAGACAGCCTAGTCGCGGCAGATAATAAAGTCGAAAAGCAAAGCGTAATTGAGAGACCAGATATGCTGATGATGAGCGGAGACCAGATCTACGCTGATCACGTCGCAGGCCCAACACTCGATGCAATTCATCAATTGATTCAACTGCTTGGATTAGTGAGCGAAGACCTTCCAACCGATTCATTAGACGGAAAAATCGATAGCAGTGAAGCTCTGTTCAACAGCGACTACCACCTCTATCAACGCGATCATTTGCTACCACACCACAACACATCACATTCATTGCTCGATAAGCTATTCCCTACACGCGGAATACCAATCTTCAGCTCTACCAACTGTGAAAACCACTTGGTGACCTTGTCTGAATTTATTGCCATGTATCTGCTGGTTTGGTCACCGACCTTGTGGCAATGCATTAACCGCGAACGGTTGATCGAGAATAACTTCATGCAGGCTGGCCGACAGCTAACACCAGCCGAGCAGCAACAATGGCGTGATGAAAGTATCATCATCGATGATTTTATCGCCGGTCTGCCGCAAGTACAGCGTCTATTTGCTCATATTCCAACGTACATGATCTTCGATGATCATGATGTCACTGACGACTGGAACCTCACCGTTGGTTGGGAGCATGCGGTGGATCAAAACCAGTTTGCGACACAAGTCATTGGTAACGGCCTTGCGGCTTATTGGATTTGCCAAGGTTGGGGGAACGCACCAGAGAACTTCAACCGCGATTTCATGGAGCAAACAAAACAACTGTTCTCGAAGTTGGCGAATACCAATCAGAGTGAACAAGCCATTGAGGCGCCTATTGGACAACTCGAACCTACAAGACACAAGCAGTATCTTGAAATGCTCGATCGCTTTGAAGAGTGGCATTACACCATCAACACCTCGCCGAAGGTGATTGTGTTAGACACTCGTACCCGCCGCTGGCGCTCTGAATCACTTATGAATAAACCATCGGGTTTGATGGACTGGGAAGCACTCACCGAGTTTCAACATCAGTTGATTAACCAAGAGAAAGTAGTGATAGTGTCTGCCGCGCCAATGTTCGGGGTGAAATTCATCGAAACACTACAGAAGATGATGACCACACTAGGAAAACCACTAGTGATTGATGCCGAGAACTGGATGGCGCACCGAGGCAGTGCCAATACGCTGATCAGCATCTTTACCCATACTAAAACACCGACCAACTTCGTGGTGCTTTCTGGCGATGTTCACTACTCATTTGCTTACGATATCAAGCTGAGATATCGCAGAAACAGCCCGAACATCTATCAAATCACCTGCAGTGGCATTAAAAATCAATTCCCTGCTCCGCTGCTTAAATTCTGCGATATATGGGACCGTTTGTTGTACAGCCCTCGCTCAGTCTTGAACTATTTCACTAAGCGTAAACGCTTGAAGATCGAAAAGCGAAGCCCTGACAATCAGACCTTCTATCGCCTTTCAAACCGCAGTGCGATTGGTGAGTTGAGGCTAGACAGCGATGGGAAACCGCAATCAATTACCACCCTGAGCGGCGATGGCAAGGTCACGCGTTTTCCGGAACCGGACTAGGATGTGTTCCTTATTGCTGGCTTATCCGTAATGTCAGTTTTAAGTAAAGGGGCTTGCGGTCACACTCTGTAGGCCCAATAGTTATGACTATCAGCGTTACGGAACCCAATACAAATTTTAACTGGAGCTCGTTATGTTCAATTCTCTCACATCAATGTTTAAACAATTGATTGAAGGCCAGGACCTAAGCAAAAACCAAGGTACATCACCTAATATCGCCATCGCGAGTTTGTTGTGTGAAGTCGCGGGTGCCGACCATCAGATCAACGAATCAGAAAGAGTCGCTAAGCTAAAGCTTCTGCAACGTTTGCTCGATCTAGATGAAGAACAAGCAAAGGCACTGCTAGAACAAGCAGAACCAAAAGTAGAGAAATCAGTATCACTGTATGACTTTACATCGCAACTTAGAGATCTCTCTCAGGCAGTGCGAATCGATTTAATCAAAGCTATGTGGGAAGTGGCGCACGCCGACGGGGAAATTGACCCTATCGAAGACTCTGTGATCCGTAAAACAGCGGAACTGCTCTACGTCGACCACAGCGACTTTATCAAGACCAAACTAAACGTGCTTGGCGAAGACTAAATTCTGCAGCTAGTGGGCAGCGTAAGGCAATGAATCCAACGCTGTCCTGTCTTTTTAACAAAGACCAAACACCTTTCATCCCCTCTCAGCTAATTAGCACCTCAGTTAGACTCACCACCAATCAGCGCATCGATTTTCTATAGAGGATACCATTGAGCTCGAGATCGTGCCGCCTTTCGTAATGTACGCGACTCGCTGGTCGGAAATTAAAACGCTGCGCTTTTTCTGGTGGTGCTTGATGAATAGATTTTTGACGTTGAAGGTTTGATTTCCGTGGATTTGATTCTGTTCCAACTGGTAGAAGTAATAGTGATTACCCCAACACAAAAATACGTCAAACAACTGCTTGGTTTGCACAACGCGCCTATTCAGGTCATAGCCAACATATAAGAGACAGCCTTGATTCGCTGGCTTCTGTATATATCCGTTCAGATATTGAAGTTGTTTACAGCATAGTCAAAGCAAGTTTCGCTAAGTTGTAAGCATCAATATAACCTGAATGTTGACGACCTTCCCATTCGATATTTTTTGCTTCTTGAGCCGCTCGATGGCCAATGCGCTTGTCTTTTAATCGGTTTTGAACTCGATAAAGCGTTGCAATATTCAAGAACTCACTGAAAGGAGGCTCGATGCCTTTCTCAATACACTCTTTGTGTAAAATCAGGTCATCACGTCCCCACGCAGCATAGATTTTGTTAGGACCACCGAAGTTCTTGATCATCGATTTGATGACTGATTCTAGCGGACGCCCCTGCTTTTCAAGCTTACGTGAAGTAATGCCGGTTAGCTCGGCACAGAACTGAGAGACTTCGTCTTTTTCTGGCTTAACGTAGTATTGCGCTCGTTTCACTATGGTTCCAGATGCCAGATCAATCTCAGCAAGACCCACTTCAATGATCTCGCCTGTTGTTCCTACACCATTTTCGCTCCAACAGCACATTTCCAAATCGAAACACACCACTCGATTGTGATTCATACGTCGCCTAATTCTCTCGTCAAAAATTTTGTGAAATTGTACATGAGCCCAATACAGAACTCGACCCTAGTTACATCAAGTGCTCATTTAGCCTGCAATTGTCACGCGATTTCGACCATTTAACTTACTTTGATAGAGCATACTATCTGTTTTTTGGAGCAGTTCTTCCGTGTCTTCATTTGTATGGATAGCCGCACCAATACTCAAAGTGCAGCTTAACTGTTGCCCTTTATGCTCACAATGAGAGTGACTCACTGTGCTTAGAATACATTGTAAGTATCGGTTAAGCTCTTTACGATTTGAGATATTCGAAATGATACAGAACTCATCACCACCAAGACGGAACAGATTGTCACCGTCCTTTAAGTTTACCGAAATTAACTTAATCACGTGAACAAGCAAAGCATCACCAGCAGGGTGACCATACTTATCATTGATGCTTTTAAATTTATCGACATCAAACCCAATCAAGCTAAATGACTCACTTCGCTTAACCGCCCTATCAAACATCTTGTTGAAAGCACGTCGGTTATAGATTTCAGTTAAGCTATCGCGGTTCGCTAGAAATCGAAGTTCCTCTGTTCTTTTGTCTAACATCCAATACAAACGCTCTTTCTCTCTGATCTGCATGTTAACGATATACGCTAGCAACAATGAGATGGTTGTCCCGACTAGCGCGATGCCAGTTAATACAAGGTAGCCATAAAATGAGATATAAGAGTCTATCTTGTAATCGATTTTCCAATTTCGGTTGGTCAATTCGATAGTCTTAGTTATATGGTGACCTGTTACGCCCTCATAGCCTTGAGTTTCAAATAAGATTGGGGAATCTTCGGCTTCGAAACCGGTATCCGTCACACGAATGTAAACATCCATATCACCCACAGCAGAAGCCAATAGATTCTCAAAGTAATAAGTTGTGCGAACCACACCAATCACAACACCGAGTAAATTATCACTCTCCCCCTCAAATACCGGGTGATAAACCAACATGCCTCTCTTAGGTGTTTCTTGAGTTAGGCCATCTTGAATCAGACGAACCTTGTCTGATAAGCTCGCCTCTCGAGTTTGTTTAATATTGTCTAAAACTAGCTTGAAGCGCTCACGAGAAGAGTAAAAACCAATCATTCTGTCGTTCGCTTCAGTATTCGGATAAATATCGGTAGCAATAAAAGCAGGCTCGCCATCTAACTGGTAACCATAGGTTTTGGGTTCATGTTTAGGAATGGTGAACAGGCGGTAAGATGGGTACTTTGCTTCCATTTTCGCAGTGTGTTCGGCAATCTGATCTGCCGTGACTTTCTGCATCCACTGCAAGCCAATTAAACTTTTTGAGCCATTAATGGTTTGCTGTGCAAAACGGTCAAATTTATCCCAGTTTTCAGGATCATTAGAATAGAAAAAGTTAGCGCCAGACCCTATGTAAGCCACATCATTATCGATAAACGCTTCCAAGCTCAGTGTTTGGTGTTTAGCAAAGCTGTCCAAATTCATGTTCAATGCGCGGTTTTGGTTGAGCGCGACTAGAATAAAACACAACACTGTAATCAAAAAGCTGACCGAAAATACGACCAGTGGAAGCGTTCGTCTCTTCAACCCGGTTAGCGGATCGGTCGTGTCTGGCATAGATATTCCAATTCGGCTTTAATGAACTAAAAGTATATAACGTAAGGGAATGATGCTCCATTTAAGTTTGATTTTAAAAATGACATAAAATGGGCATTGTTTACCTCGCTCTTACATCGACGACCAATATTCGACCGGATTTCGACTAAATTTCACGCTAACACACCAAAAAACTACTTGATTAAAAACATTAAATACCACGCTTAAGCCTTGAATATGCTAATATCCATCCATATTTATAGCTTGAAAGTGACCGTTTCGGCTTCGTGCCACTGAGCTTCCTTCCAACCTGTATATTCCTTTAAACCGACGAATACACCGTTAAATCAATTTTAAAGAGAAATCACTATGATCGTTGATTTGAACCTAATCCCACAAACGTTTGATATGCTTCACGCAGGCCTAACTGCATCAAGCGTTTTACTACTGCTTATTGCCGTTTCTCGTAAAAGCAAAGTGGTTGAGAAAGTCGTAGAAAAACCAGTAGAGAAGATCGTTGAAGTTGAAAAGCCAGTAGAAAAGATTGTCGAAGTAGAAAAAGTTGTTGAAGTAGAAAAAGTCATCGAGAAAGTAGTCGAAGTTGAATCTAAGCTAGCTACTGCACCAACAGATTCTGCAATGCAGCTACTGTCTATCATGCAGCAAGAAGCACGTCTAATCGACTTCCTAAAAGAAGACCTGACTTCGTTCTCTGATGAAGAAGTTGGTGCAGCAGCACGTGTTATTCACACTGGCGGTAAAAAAGTACTAGCAGACTACGTAACGCTGTCTCACATCCGCACTGAAGATGAAGAAACACGTATCACGGTTGTTGAAGGCTTCAACCCACAAGAAATTCGCCTAACAGGCAACGTAACGGGTAATGCACCGTTCAATGGCACATTGGTTCACAAAGGCTGGAAAGCAACGGACATGAACCTGCCTAAACTTGCTGAGAACTACGATGCATCTGTGATTGCACCGGCAGAGGTGGAGCTATAATGGAACACCAAACCCAGCCATCATCGCACGAGTCATCTGCACAGACGCATTCACAAGAGCTATCTTCTCAAGAGCAACATCAGGCGCCTAAGTTCAGTGTTGGTATCGATTTAGGTACAACACACTGCGTTTTGTCTTACATCGACACAACCAATGAAGATGCTCGTGTAGAGGTGATGCAAATCCCTCAGCTAACGGCACCTGGTACAGTAGAAACTCGCAGCCAACTCGGCTCGTTCCTATACCAGCCGCACGAACATGAAATGAATGGGGGTTCTCGCGTTCTGCCTTGGTCTTCTGAGCCTAAAGCACTGGTTGGTGCTATTGCTCGTAACCTTGGTTCTAAAACCCCTATCCGCTTGGTCGCAAGTGCTAAATCTTGGCTATGCCACGGTGGTGTGAACCGTCGTGATGCGTTCCTTCCTGCTGGTAGCCCTGAAGAAGTTGAAAAAGTATCTCCGCTTAAGACAACTGAGTTGTACCTAGAGCACCTGAAAGATGCTTGGAACCACGCTAACCCAGAAGACAAACTGGCAGACCAAGATGTAACGATCACCGTTCCAGCTTCGTTTGATCCTGCGGCTCGTGACCTAACTGCTGAAGCTGCACGTAATGTTGGTTTCACTCACCTGACGCTTCTAGAGGAGCCACAAGCGGCTCTTTACAGCTGGATTGATAACAGCAACGACACATGGCGCGATGAAGTGAGCGTTGGCGACATCGTTCTTGTTGTCGATATCGGTGGTGGTACGACTGACCTTTCGTTAGTTGAAGTAACACAAGATGAAGGCAACCTAAGTCTGAACCGTATCGCAGTAGGTGAACACATCCTACTTGGCGGCGACAACATGGACTTAGCACTCGCTTACCGTCTGAAAATGAAACTGGCTCAAGAAGGCAAAGAACTGGCTCCTTGGCAGGTTCAAGCGATGACTCACGCGTGTCGTGATGCGAAAGAAGCATTGCTAAACGATGCTGAACTCCAATCTGTGCCGATCGTTGTTCCAAGCCGTGGCTCTAAGCTACTTGGCGCAACACTGAAAACAGAACTGACTCAGCAAGAAGTACAACAAACATTGGTTGACGGCTTCTTCCCACAAGTCGCTGTAACGGATCACCCGGTACAGAAAACTCGTGGTGCACTGACTCAAATGGGTCTGCCTTACGCTCAAGACGCAGCTATTACTCGTCACATTGCCGCATTCCTTTCTAAGCAAGCGAACGCGCTTTCTGGAAACAGCGAAACGGCTCAGCAAGATTTCAACCCGTTTGCAAACATGCCCGGTATGCCAGGTGCAGAAGCGCCAGCGGCAGACTTCATCAAACCAACAGCGGTACTGTTCAATGGTGGTGTTCTAAAATCTAACCTACTTGCTGATCGTCTTTCAGACACGATCAATGAATGGCTAATTAATGCAGACGAAGAATTCGCTAAACAGCTTTCAGGCCTAGATCTAGATCTAGCAGTGGCAAGTGGCGCTTCTTACTACGGCGCAGTACGTCGTGGCCAAGGCGTTCGTATCCGCGGTGGTATTGCTTCTTCTTACTACGTAGGAATTGAAAGCGCGATGCCAGCTATCCCAGGTATGGCTCCTCCGATGGAAGCACTGTGTGTTGCACCATTTGGCATGGAAGAAGGTTCAAGCGTTCAAGTGCCTAGCCAAGAGTTTGGTCTAGTGATTGGCCAGCCTGTTCACTTCCAATTCTTCGGTTCAACAACACGTCGTGAAGATGAAGCGGGCACGCACCTTGATCACTGGGCTCCAGAAGATCTTGATGAGCTTCCTGAAATTCAAGTGACACTGCCTGTTTCTGAAGGTCGTCGCGAAGGTGAAGTGGTTCCGGTGACTTTGGCGTCTCGTGTTACTGAATTAGGCACGTTATACCTAGAAGCGATTGCCACTGACAATGGTCAGAAATGGCACGTTGAGTTCGACGTTCGTGAAGATACGAATAGCGACTCAAACGAACAAGCATAATGAATCAACGGCACCTTAACGGGTGCCGTTACTTTATCAATGCGATTCCCTAGCCCTGTATTAAAAACATTCCAAAGACAATAATAAGACCAAGACTATCCATTAACTGGTCATCACTTTGGCAGAATAAGGTTTTGTATGGCATCTCCTCGTTTTTTAGTCGGCATTGACTTAGGCACAACCAACACTGTGGTTGCCTACTGTGAAATCAACGACGACCTACAACACGCTCCCGTTTCCCTTTTCGAAATCGATCAGCTTATCGGCCCTGGTGAAGTGGTTCGTAAGCCTCTACTCCCATCGTTTCGTTACCACCCAGCCCAAGGTCAAATCTCCCCTTCAGACCTAACTATGCCGTGGGAACCAAACCCAGTTGAAGGCGATATCAAGAATGTTATCGTTGGTGAATGGGCGCGTGAATTAGGCGCAAAAGTTGAAGGTCGACAAGTATCGAGTGCGAAGAGTTGGTTATCGCACCAAGCGGTGGATCGTAGCTCAGACATTCTCCCTTGGGCTGGCGCAGTGGATGTCGATAAAGTTTCGCCAGTTGTCGCGAGTGCTAGCTACTTAAATCACATTCGCCAAGCATGGAACTACCGTAATCCAAGTAACAAACTTGAAGACCAAGATGTTGTTGTAACGGTTCCTGCATCATTCGATGAGACAGCTCGTAAGCTGACACTTGAAGCCGCAGAACTTGCAGGCTTAGGTAAGATTTTATTACTCGAAGAGCCGCAAGCGGTTTGTTACGACTGGTATGCGCGCCACCAACAAACAGCGGCGGAAGAACTTCAACAGATCCCTTTGATCTTAGTGTGTGATGTCGGCGGTGGTACTACCGACTTGAGCTTGATTGAAGCCCAGTTCAATGGGGATAGCGATGCAGATAATGCTGGTCATAACGAGCTCGCTCTCGATCGTATCGGTGTTGGCGAACACTTAATGCTAGGTGGTGATAATCTAGATTTAGCTCTCGCTCACCTTGCGGAGCAGCGCTTCAACCAAAACAAGAAGCTGAATGCCTCTAGCCTCACTAAACTGATTCAACAAACTCGCGCTGCAAAAGAGAGCCTGCTTTCTGCTGATGCGCCAGACGATGTCAAAATCACTATGCTTGGTAGCGGTTCGAAGCTACTAGGTGGCACAAAGAGTATTGGCTTAACCAAACAAGAAGTTCATCAAATCGCATTGGAAGGCTTCTTCCCACTCTCTGAGTTTACCGAAACACCAGACAAGCGTCGCAGCGCTGTAGTTGAATTCGGCCTGCCTTACGTTGCCGATCCTGCAGTCAGTAAACACGTTGCTGAATTCCTGACAACGCATCAGCAAGTGTCTAAAGCGGCGCTACAAAATTCAGATGCGGTTCAATTCGATCACACCAAGCCGGCTATCCCTGTCGGTGTGCTGCTTAACGGTGGTGTGTTCAACAGTGAACTTATTACAGAGCGTATTACTCAGATCCTAGGTAACTGGAACGGCGCTCCAGTCACAGTACTAGATAACCCTCACCCAGATTGGTCTGTGGCATTAGGTGCGGTTGCGTTCGGTAAGGCTCGCCGTGGTGCCCAACTGAAAATCGGTGGCGGTGCTGCTCGTTCTTACTTCTTACATCTACAAGAAAAGAACAAGATGGGTAAAGCGCTGTGTCTGCTTGCCAAAGGTACCGAAGAAGGCCAAGAGATACGCTTAAACAGCCGTCGTTTCTCACTGACTATAGGTGAGCCAGTTCGTTTTAACCTGCTAACTTCAACTCACGATCAAATTGCTCACGAAACGGCAATTCAAAATGGTGTGATGGTCGATGTTGATGCGGACCTGTTCTCCCCTCTTCCACCTTACATCTCGACGCTGGAAAGTTCAGGTACAGCAGAGCTTCAAGCTAACCAAAAAGAGCGTGTTGAAGTGCTGCTCGCTTGTCAGTTAACCGAAGTCGGTACATTGAAAATGGAATGCGTGAGTACTGAAGATGACTCGAAGCGTTGGTTACTTGAATTTGAAGTCAGAAACAAACAAGGCGAAGAATCCGACAACTCTACACCTCATCCACGCTTAAATGAATGTAAAGAGCTGATTTCTCGCCTGTACAGTGGCAACAAAAAGAGTGCGGAATCGAAAGAGATCAAAACCCTATCGAAAGATCTTGAAAAACGACTCGGTAAACGCGATGAATGGGATTTCACCACCCTTCGTCATCTATTCGATACTTTGTCATTAGGTCGTAAACGACGTCGTCGCTCAGAAGCACACGAGAAAAACTGGCTACGTTTAGCTGGTTACTCGCTGCGCCCTGGCTTTGGTGATCCAACGGACTCATGGCGTATTGAGCAAATTTGGGGACTTTATCAACAGAACATTCAGTTTAAGAACCATCAAGGCTGGACAGACTGGTGGGTGTTCTGGCGTCGTGTTGCCGGTGGGTTAAACCAAGAGCAACAAGAGAGTATCTTAGCGGACATCGCTAAGTACCTTCACCCAGGCGCAATGAAGAACCCTAAGACAGCCAAAGATGCACAAGACAATGGTTATGAAGCTATGGTTCGTTTAGCGGCGTCACTTGAGCAACTTGAGGTGGAAGACAAAGTACTGCTGGCAAGTTGGTTCTTAAGCAAAGCAATTAATCATAACCAATTTGAACAAGCACACTGGTGGGCTCTGGGTCGGTTAGCATCAAGAACGCCTTTGTATGGCAGCCAACACAGTGTCATTCCTCGTGAGCAAGCTGAGCAATGGTTGCCGAAGCTGCTTGAGCAGAACTGGCATAAAGAGCAGATGATCGCCTTCGCTGCTGTGATGATTTGCCGTAAAACCGGTGACCGTGAATTTGATATCTCTGACGACTATCGTAATCAAGTGATTGAGAAGCTCAAGCAAAGCAAGGTACCTGATTCATGGCTAACGCTGGTTAGCGAAGTAACTGAGCTGTCCGAGAGCGAATCTAAGCGTGTGTTTGGTGATGCTTTACCGAGCGGCTTAAGCCTGATTAATAACTAGGTTTAAAAACGATTAGCTTTAGTTGCTAATGAGTAAAGAAAAAGCCACTTTCGATTCGTTGAAAGTGGCTTTTTTACCGGTGGCTTAAGGCTGGTATGTGTAATCGACTTATAGCTTTTTGGTTAAGAGCCTTAGCCGTGTTGCGGTTAATCATTGTTAATGTTTCGTTCCGTTTGGGTTGATACTAAAGTCTGTATTCTCATAGATGTCAGACAGTTTTTTGGGGTTCTTCTCTTTAGCTCCTTTATTGGGTTGGTTATGAGTTTCGCTCAAAAGCCATTCCTCATGCATTTTTGCTGAATCCAAAAACTCTGGATCTTTCATTGCTTCCTTGCGAAGTTTATTTACACGTTCGAGAGTATCCCAAATCATAATACTTCACCTCCACTAAGGCTACGCTTTCCAATATAGAATCCCACCCTATTGATTCAATACTTTTCGGTTAAACCATAATGAATTTGTGATTTACATATCGAAAATCGCTTTATAAGCACATTATGTAACCAGATTCCTTCCCTTTGTAATTATTTGATTAACGAATAGTTATTACGTGACTATTTGCGACACTTGCCCCACAGAATCAAGATATTTGTGCTATCTGTGTTGAACAAGCTCACATCCTCTGCGGAAATGTTGATATCGCGAAAAAATCCGTTACTCTATTTGTATAGTCAAATAAGGTTTCATTATGTCAAAAGCGCCACTCTACCTGCAAATAAAACTGTTCATAGACGATAAGATCAGCAGTGGTCATTGGCCGGTTGGTTATCAAATCACAACGGAGCTCGAACTCACAGAGCAGTTCAATGTAAGCAGAATGACGGTCAATAAGGCCATTCGAGATCTTGTGTCTGAAGGCAAGCTAATTCGGAAACCAAGACTGGGCACTTTTGTCTGTGAGCCTGAGGAAAAAGCACAATCTCCCCTACTTGATATCAACAACATCGCGCAAGAGATCAAAGACCGTGGCCAAACGTACACAAGCCAAGTGATCAAGCACGATAGCATCAAGGCTGATGAAAGCACCGCTACACGGTTGGGTGTGATGATCAATGCGGAAATCTTCTATAGTGAAATCATCCACTTTGCCGACAACACACCGATACAGCTAGAAGCTCGCTGGGTAAACTCACAAGCGGCTCCCCAATACTTAGAACAAGATTTTTCAACCTCAACGCCGAATGAATACCTTTCCAAAAGTTGCCCGTTGAGTGCGATTGAACACACAGTCGAAGCCATCATTCCAGACTCCAATATCCGTCAGGCATTAAAACTAACGGAATCAGAACCTTGCTTACTTCTCAATAGAAGAACATGGAGCAAGGAACGCCTTATCAGCTTTGCATTACTCTACCATCCTGGCTCTAAATACAAATTAAGCTCTAAAATAGTTTTAGATTAAAGAATATAATCCTGATCTACGATCACATTTTTGCAACATCAACTTGATTCGGGTCAGTATTTAGCCTATTTATTTGTATATACATTTATTGTTTAGCAAAGATCTAGGTGATTATGAATTTGATCCTCAAGAATGCACGAGTGGTCTCAATGAGCTCGGGAGCCGACGGTTACCAACCTTCTTCCCCGCAAGATATCGTTATCGAAAACGGTAAGATCGTATCCCTGTCTCACTCAAGCGATGAGTCACTCCATGGTGAAACCGCGAGTGCTAGCCGCTCTGTTGATCACATCATCTACGACTGCAAAAACAAGCTCGTTACCCCAGGGCTGATTGATTGCCACACACACCTGGTGTTTGCAGGTAATCGCGCCAATGAATTTGAACAACGTTTAAATGGTGTCTGCTACACCGACATCGCAAAGCAAGGCGGTGGTATTTTAGCAACAGTAAAGGCGACACGAGCCGCACATGAAGCCGAACTGGTTGAGATGGCGCTGCCTAGATTAGACGGCCTGCTAAGAAGCGGTGTCACCAGCGTTGAAGTAAAGTCTGGCTATGGCTTAACGCTTGATGATGAACTTAAGATGTTACGTGCTGCTAAAGCCTTAGAAAATCACCGTCGTATTAAGGTCACCACCACACTACTCGCAGCACACGCTGTACCAACCGAATATAAAGAACAACCCGATCGTTACGTTGATCTGGTATGCCAAGAGATCATCCCCAAGGCTGCAGAGCAAGGGCTAGCCGATGCTGTTGACGTGTTCTGCGAATCTATCGGCTTCAACCTAGAACAAACCGAACATGTATTTGCGGCAGCTAAAGAACATGGGCTGGCGATCAAAGGCCACACAGAACAGCTTTCTAACATGGGCGGCAGTGCGCTAGCCGCTAAATACGGTGCTCTCTCTGTTGATCACGTTGAGTACTTAGATGAAGCGGGTGTAAAAGCGCTGGCGCAGTCAGGTACAGTCGCCACCTTATTACCGGGCGCTTTCTACTTTTTGAAAGAGACTCAACAACCGCCTATTTCGCTACTTCGCGAGCACAACATTCCAATGGCAATTGCGACCGACTTAAACCCCGGCACTTCTCCTTTTGCTGACTTAACACTGATGATGAATATGAGCTGTACCCTGTTTAGCACAACCCCAGAAGAAGCATTACGTGGGGTGACTTGCCACGCAGCAGCCGCCATTGGCGAGTCGCAAAATAGAGGCAAAATTGAAGTAGGTTACGCCGCTGATTTGGCTATTTGGAATATCGACCATCCAGCCGATCTAAGCTATCAAGTCGGCGTACCTCATTTGCATAAGCGCATTGTTAATGGCGAGGTATGTCATGACTCAATCTAAATCCAACAGCACTAACGCAACTGCGGTCACCACTCACAACGTTGTGTGGACGGGACGCAATGACCTTGAAGATGGCGAGCTCGGTACTCGCGTTCATCACATTACCAAGCAAGTGCATAGTACTGATTTAAATGACGGACTTACTGACAACACTGTTGCCTTGGTTGGTTTCGCCAGTGATGCCGGAGTGGCAAGAAATAAAGGACGTGTTGGCGCAAAACAAGCACCTAATTTGATTCGCCAAGCGTTGGCTAATATGGCTTGGCACAGTGATACACGCATTGCTGATCTTGGCGATATCGAATGTAGCGATGATCAATTAGAAGTCAGCCAAAAGCAGTGCGCTGATGTGATTGCCAATGCGCTATCAACCAGCAAGGTGATTACCCTCGGTGGTGGTCACGAAGTCGCTTGGGCTTCTTTCCAAGGCCTAGCTGAGCATCTTCACAGAACTCAATCAGATCACAAACCTAAGATAGGCATCGTTAACTTTGATGCTCACTTTGACCTTCGTGAATTTGAAAGCGACATCGCTGACGTCAAGCCAAGCTCAGGCACACCCTTTAATCAGATTAGCGAATACTGCAATGCACATCAGTGGCCATTTCAATACGCTTGCCTAGGCGTAAGTGCTGCCAGCAATACCAAAGCGCTTTTCAACAAAGCCGACCAACTTGGTGTGTGGTACGAACATGATCGCGATATCACCCAAGTAAACCAAATTGGTCAACTGGTTAAGTTGCAAAAATTCATCGCTGAGTGTGATTACCTCTATCTCACTATTGATCTCGATGTCTTCCCTGCGGCGACGGCACCGGGTGTCAGTGCCCCAGCGGCAAGAGGCGTGAGCTATGACGCGCTCGCACCTTTCTTAGAACAGATTTTTAAACACAGTGAGAAACTCATTATCGCAGACATTGCGGAATACAACCCAGACTACGACGTCGATGGCCAAACGGCTCGATTGGCGGCTCGTTTGTGTTGGGATATAGCCAGTGCAATGGCCAGCGACTAATCAAGCTATACCGATAACTACAACTACAACTACAACGATACAACGTGAAACAGAAGGAATTCCAAAATGACGGAACACCACAACAGTGACCCTCGTCTCGACACGACTCGCGAAATTCGCGCACCTCATGGTACCACTTTGCGCGCTAAATCTTGGTTAACAGAAGCACCACTGCGTATGCTGATGAACAACCTAGACCCTGATGTGGCAGAACATCCACATGCACTGGTTGTGTATGGCGGTATTGGTCGTGCAGCACGTGATTGGAAATGTTACGACAAGATTGTTGAAGTATTAGAGCGTTTAGATGATGACCAAACACTACTTCTTCAATCTGGTAAACCTGTAGGCGTGTTCCCGACTCATAAAAACGCACCTCGCGTGTTAATCGCTAACTCGAACCTTGTTCCACACTGGGCAAACTGGGAACACTTCAACGAGCTCGATAAAGAAGGCTTGATAATGTACGGCCAAATGACCGCAGGCAGCTGGATCTACATCGGCTCACAAGGCATCGTTCAAGGTACTTACGAAACCTTTGTCGCGATTGCGAAGAAACACTTCCAAGGCGAAGCAAAAGGCAAATGGGTACTCACGGGTGGCCTTGGCGGCATGGGCGGTGCTCAACCTCTTGCGGCAACGATGGCTGGCTTCTCAATGATCGCCGTGGAATGTGATGAATCACGAATCGACTACCGCTTGCGTACTGGCTATGTCGACAAAAAAGCCACCAGCTTAGATGAAGCAATGGCAATGATTAAAGAGTCAGACACACCTATCTCTGTTGGTCTATTAGGTAACGCTGCTGACGTATTCCCGGAGCTAGTCGAGCGCAACATCACACCTGACGTAGTGACCGACCAAACCTCTGCCCACGATCCTCTGAATGGCTACTTGCCTCAAGGTTGGACGATGGAGAGAGCCGCACAAGAACGCACCATTGATGAAGCGAAGGTCGTTAAGGCAGCTAAGCAGTCCATGGCGGTTCAAGTTCAAGCGATGCTAGACCTGCAATATCGCGGCGCTGCGACCGTAGATTACGGCAACAACATTCGCCAAATGGCACTAGAAGAAGGCGTGGAAAACGCATTTGATTTCCCAGGCTTCGTTCCTGCTTATATTCGACCTTTATTCTGCGAAGGTATTGGTCCTTTCCGCTGGGCTGCGTTATCTGGTGACCCGGAAGACATCTACAAAACAGACCAAAAAGTAAAAGAACTGATTCCAGACAACCCGCATCTACACAACTGGCTAGATATGGCGCGTGAACGCATTCAGTTCCAAGGCCTACCCGCTCGTATTTGTTGGGTTGGATTGAAAGATCGCGAACGTTTAGGCCAAGCATTCAATGAAATGGTTAAAAATGGCGAACTGAAAGCACCAGTTGTTATTGGTCGTGATCACCTAGATTCAGGCTCAGTAGCAAGCCCGAACCGCGAAACAGAAGGCATGATGGATGGCTCAGATGCCGTATCTGATTGGCCACTATTGAACGCCCTTCTAAATACTGCAGGCGGCGCAACATGGGTTTCTCTCCACCATGGTGGTGGCGTTGGCATGGGCTTCTCACAACACTCAGGTATGGTGATTTGTTGTGACGGCAGTGAAGATGCATCACAACGTATTGCTCGTGTACTTCACAATGATCCGGCCACTGGCGTTATGCGTCATGCTGATGCGGGTTACGATATTGCCAAGCAGTGTGCTAAAGAGCAGAAGCTTGATTTGCCTATGCTAAACGAAGAACTTCGTCGCCTTTAATGTCTGGAGAAAACATGTTGAATTTATTACTTAAACCAGGACTTCTAGGCCTGCCTGAACTACGTAAGATTAGCCGTAGCCCTGTGAACTTATCACTCGATCCAGCAGCAATCCCAGATATTGAAGCGAGCATGCACGTTGTCGAGCAAGTGATTGCTGAAGATCGTACTGTGTATGGCATCAACACTGGCTTTGGCTTACTGGCGAACACCAAGATTGCTCCAGAAGATCTCGAAGTTCTGCAGAAAAGTATCGTACTTTCTCACGCAGCAGGCATCGGTAAATTCATGTCTGACGAAACCGTGCGCTTGATGATGGTACTTAAGATTAACAGCTTGTCTCGTGGCTACTCAGGTATCCGACTCAAGGTGATCAATGCCCTTATCGATCTTGTGAACGCACAGGTTTACCCATGTGTTCCACAAAAAGGATCTGTGGGTGCTTCAGGAGATCTTGCTCCCCTCGCCCACATGAGTACTGTACTTCTAGGTGAAGGCCAAGCACGCCACAACGGCAAGATCATCACTGGCTTAGAAGCAATGCAGATCGCTGGCTTGGAGCCAATCACACTTGCTCCGAAAGAAGGCTTAGCTCTGTTAAACGGCACACAAGCATCCACCGCATTCGCCTTAGAAGGCCTATTCGCAGCGGAAGACTTATTCGCGTCTGCAACCGTGTGTGGCGCGATGTCTGTTGAAGCCGCGCTGGGTAGCCGTCGTCCGTTTGATCCGCGTATTCATCGCGTTCGTGGTCATCGTGGCCAGATGGATGCAGCACTTGCTTACCGCCATATGCTTGATCAAAAGAGTGAGATTGGTGAATCGCACACGTGTTGTGAAAAGGTTCAAGACCCTTACTCACTGCGTTGTCAGCCTCAAGTGATGGGTGCTTGCTTACAGCAGATTCGTAATTCAGCTGAAATTTTAAATGTTGAAGCGAACTCGGTATCGGACAACCCGCTGGTTTTCGCTGACGATGGCGACATTATTTCAGGTGGTAACTTCCACGCTGAGCCCGTCGCAATGGCAGCGGATAACCTTGCATTGGCCATTGCCGAAATAGGTAGCTTGTCAGAACGAAGAATGGCGCTACTGATTGATAGTGCACTAAGCAAGCTGCCACCTTTCTTGGTCGATAACGGCGGCGTGAACTCAGGCTTTATGATTGCTCAGGTTACCTCTGCAGCATTGGCGAGTGAGAACAAAACCTTAGCGCATCCTGCGTCAATAGACAGCCTTCCTACATCAGCAAACCAAGAAGACCACGTATCTATGGCAACCTTCGCTGCACGTAGGCTTAGGTACATGGCTGAAAATACCCGTGGGATATTGGCAGTGGAATACTTAGCAGCAGCACAAGGACTTGATTTCCGAGCGCCAAATCTATCATCCCCTCGTGTCGAAGAAGCGAAACAGATTTTGCGTGAAAAAGTCAGCTTCTACGACAAAGACCGATATTTTGCACCGGATATTGAACAAGCGAACTTATTGCTCAAATTATCCGTTCATAATCACCTAATGCCAGAAGGCACTTTGTGTAGCTTCTAAAGCAAAAATATTCTGAACAACACCCATTAGAGTGTCATATAAACAAGGGCTATCGATTAGCCCTTGTTGCATTGAGCCAAAGGCCATATCTCCCTTAAAATCGTCACATACCATCCAACGTATTTATCTAATTGACTGATATATAAGAAAAGTTAACTGGATAGACCATTAGAACGAAGTTAGTTAGCTATAATCCACCCCAGATTTGATGACTAATAGCGATACTATGTTTCTGACACCTTACTTTTCTACTGAAGACAATCAATTTCAATTCACTCGTGAACAGGCTAGCCACTTTGCTAAAAAAGTAGCCGCTGACTTCAACCCAATTCACGATGAAGACAACAAGCGCTTCTGCGTGCCTGGCGACCTTTTATTTGCAGTTCTTCTGCAGAAGGAAGGCATCAGCCAAAAAATGCGTTTTGATTTTTCAGGTATGGTGGGTAACGGTATTGCGCTTAGCGTTGACAACAAGTGTGAGAAAGAAAGCTCACTGGTTGACGAGAAAGGCAAAGAGTACCTACACATGTCTTGTGAAGGTGAAAAGAGCCACGACCAAGCGTTCATCGAGCACGTAGTAACCAACTACGTTAAGTTCTCTGGCATGAACTTCCCACACATCATGGTTCCTCTTATGGAAGAACAACAAATGATGATCAACTGCCAACGCCCTCTTGTGATTTACGAGAGCATGGAAGTTGAATTTACTCGCCTAGATCTATCTCACCCAGAAGTTGAATTCTCTGGCGCGACTTTTGACGTTGAAGGCAAGCGTGGCATCGTGACACTGAACTTCGATTTCAAAGAAGACGGCGAAGTTGTCGGGAAAGGCGTGAAGCGCATGGTAGCAAGTGGTCTTAAGCCATACGACCAAGCTTCTGTAGACGACCTAGTAAACCGCTTCAACGAGCGCAAAGAGATGTTTCTAGCTCAGTTCGCAGCTGCTGCTTAATCGGCACTCTTATTTACATCACTCGATGTAAATAAGCTCTAGAACAAGATCAATAAAGCCCAGCTTGATACCCTCAAGCTGGGCTTTTCTATTGCGACTTTGCTTAACCCCAAAACACCCTGCTATGTTTCAAATCCAACGTCTAACCTTTTGTTTGTAATCAACATATTCCGCACCGAACAATCGCTCTAGAGCTCGTTCTTCTGGCTTAATTTGGAACTGAGTCATGTACATTACAAATACAAAACTGAGTAAAACACTTAACAGGTTTTGGAAGAAGTAACCAAAGCTAAACAGTAGGATGAATAGCCCTAGATACATTGGGTTTCGCGTGTAGCCAAAGATCCCACTGTCCACGACAGCTGAAGCGGTTTCGACCTTAATAGGGTTAACGGTGGTATTCTGTTTTCGAAATTCCCATATGCCTGATATTCCAATAACACCACTCAATACAATCCCGATACCGAGTACAATCATTCCATAAGGCAGTGCCAATGCTCCTAGGGTCAACCGCTGCGCGCAGAAGTACGAGGCTATAAATACAATAATGAACAGTGCAACGGGTGGTACTTTTAATTCAAGAAATCTCATAGCTTTCCTTATTAACAATTCCATTGTTAGTTTAGAAAAAAGCCCAGCAATTACTGGGCTAAATAGTTTAAAGAATTTGTGCTAGTGCCTGTAATGGGTGGGCGAGCTTCTCACCTTCAAAACGCTTCACTTGGCTACGGCAAGAATACCCTGTTGCTAAACAGCGCTCTTTTGGTAAGTCTTGAATCCTTGGCTTCCAACTTAAACCGTAGATGTCTTTAGACATTTGTAACTTATCGATTTCATGTCCGAACGTCCCCGCCATACCACAACAGCCAACAGGTACGCTAGTAAGTGCTGATCCAAAGTGTTGGAAGATAGCACCCCACTCTTTTTCTGCGTTTGGCATCTTAGTTTTTTCTGTACAGTGAGAGAATAAATACCACATCTCTTCACTCACGGATCGCGCTTCATAGTCACCGAGCGATGGTAATAACCATTCATGAACAGTGAGCACATCAAAGTCACCACGCTTATCCTCTAAAATCTCGACATATTCATCGCGATAGCAAAGCACCAAAGCCGGATCCACACCCACTAGTGGGATACCAATATCAGCCACCATCGACAAGAAATCAGAAGTGGATTTCGCCTCGCGTGCAAAACGACTTAAGAAGCCCTTGATGTGCAAAGCTTTACCATTTGGTTTAAACGGCAGTAACACAGGTGTTTTGCCAAGCTTTTGAGCCAGAGTGACGAAATCTTCAACCACCTCTGCATCATAGAAGCTGGTAAACGGGTCTTGGACGATCAAAACATGCTGCTTCTTCTCTTCAGAGGATAGCCCTTCTAGATATTGAATATCGAAAAGTTGCAGCTCTTTGCTTGCCAGACGATTCTTAAGCGTAGGTACCGACATCAGTGGCGCATCGACATAACCGACCGTTTTCGCGGTTGCAGATTGGACCCACTTTTGACCCAATGCAGCGTTGACAACTTTCGGCACTTTCGCCATTAGTGGCAGCATGGTTTCAATGTTAGCCACCAAGTAATCTTTGGCAGGGCGTTGATAGCGTGAGTAATAGATGTTTAAGAATCGTGAGCGGAAACTTGGTACATCAACTTTGATAGGACATTGGCTCGCACACGCTTTACATGCAAGACAACCGTTCATCGCTTCATGTACTTCGTGCGAGAAGTCGTACTCGTGGCGTTTGTTCATCGTATTACGAACGCGCTCAACCATAGTTTTGACCGGAGTATCGTCTTTTAGCGCTTCTTGCTCTAAATCGAGAATATCCACGCCTTGCTCAGTTAGCTGACGCAACCACTCTCTGACTAAACCAGCACGACCTTTTGGTGAATGGCGACGGTCAGCAGTGACTTTCATAGAAGGACACATTGGTGAGCTCGTGTCGTAGTTAAAGCACAAGCCGTTACCGTTACACTCCATCGCTTGCTTAAAGCTGTCGCGCACTTGAACATCTATCTGGCGATCATAAAAGCCACGTTTAGTGTCGGTCACTTTCACCAACTCAGCGTCACTTTCTAAAGGCGTACAGATCTTGCCTGGATTCATCTTGTTATGCGGGTCGAATGCTGCTTTCACACGCCTTAATTCGGTAAACAGTTCTTCACCGAAGAAATCAGGACCGTACTCAGAACGGAAGCCTTTACCATGCTCGCCCCACATTAAGCCGCCGTATTTCGCCACCAGCTTAACCACTTCATCAGAGACTTCGTGCATCAAAGCTTCTTGCATTGGGTCGCACAGATCAAGTGCTGGACGAACGTGTAGAACACCTGCGTCAACGTGACCGAACATGCCGTAATTCAGCTCTTTCGAATCAAGCAGCACTCGAAATTCAGCGATGAAGTCAGCCAGGTTTTCAGGTGGTACACAAGTATCTTCAGCAAAGGCAACTGGCTTAGCACGACCTTTCGCCGCACCTAATAAGCCTACTGCTTTTTTACGCATGTTGTAGATTCGACCAATACTCGCCAAATCACTGCACACTTGGAAGCCAATCACACCCGCTTCTTCGCTTTCAACCATGGTTTCAAGTTTTGCGGTCAGCGCTTGAACTTGCTGTTCCACTTCCGCTTCATCTTGGCCCGCAAACTCAACCATGTTGATGCCAAGCATCTCTTTGTTAGGAACATCTGTCAGTAGGTCACTCACGGTGTGCCAAACAATATCTTGTTTCGCTAAGTTCAATACTCGTGAATCGACCGTCTCTACAGAGAGAGCCTTCGCTTCAACCATGAACGGTGCGTTACGCAGCGCAGAGTCAAACGTGTTGTATTTCACGTTAACCAAAGTGCGCGCTTTCGGAATTGGGGTTAGATTTAGCTTTGCTTCTGTAATGAATGCTAAAGAGCCTTCTGCGCCACATAACACGCGAGTAAGGTCAAAACTGTCATCGTCATCATTGATAGCATTCTTGAGATCGTAGCCCGTCAAAAAGCGGTTCAATGGTGGGAATTTATTGAGGATTTGAGCACGTTTTTCACGACACACCGCTTCGGTTACCGCAAGCGCATGATGCGCAAACTCGCCCTCTTCCGGTAAGCCATGTGATAAATCAGACTCTAAGCACGAACCATCGGCGAATACCGCTTGCAGCGACAACACGTGATCAGACGTTTTACCGTACTTCAATGACCCTTGGCCTGATGCATCAGTATTGATCATGCCACCCAGTGTTGCTCGGTTACTGGTCGAAAGATCTGGAGAGAAAAAGTAACCGTAAGGGCGAACCGCATCGTTCAATTGGTCTTTAACGATGCCCGACTGAACTCGTACCCAGCCTTCCTTCTCATTAATTTCCAGAACCTGATTCATGTAGCGTGATAAATCAACCACAACCCCTTTAGTTAAGGATTGTCCATTGGTTCCGGTACCGCCACCACGAGGAGAAAAAGTTACGCGCTCGTAAGCAGATTTAGAACCCACTTTACCGATGAGCACAACGTCGTGTGTTGTTTTGGGAAGAATAACAGCCTGGGGCAGTTGCTGATAGACACTGTTATCAGTCGAGACCGCCAAACGGTTAGAATATTGAGATTCAATGTCGCCAGTAAAGCCCGCTGTTTTTAGTTCATCTAAAAAGCGTACAACAACTGGATCGACATCAGCATTGAGTTGAAGTCTTGGTAACATTTGCTTCCTGCTCCTACTACGCTGATCCTATCAGCATTAGGTTATCTGAGATTTTTAATAATTTTCTTTGAATTTCGTCACTTTACTACTATTAAGATCATATAAAAAGGTGATCAAATCAGAATCTCAGTGCAAGAATGGAGAAATAGTCACTTTCGTCTTAATTCAGTAACAATATATTGAGTAACATTTTGTTTAAGACATCTCCACGAGCACATCACAATGAAAAAAAATAAAACAGTCACCACAGAAGACATTCTTCTTAAGCTTTGCCAATCAGTTTCAAGCGTACTTACTTCAGCGACGGCTTCTCAGGTGTCCTATTCAGCTATGGTGCAGAAGATCAACAAGACAAGCCTAAAGCCAGATTTTGGTTGTTTTGTTCTTTTTGACGGCGGCTTTTCTGGCCTTGTTGTCATTAATTTTACGTCGAAAGCCGCATTAGAGATCTACACCAATTACATGCGCAATATGGGTATGCCTGAAAATGAATTAGCTGTGCTGCATACATCTGATGAAGTGGGTGACGTATTAGGTGAACTAATGAACCAGCTAGTTGGTGATTTCACGAATAAGATCCGCAAAGAACTGCAAACCAACATCACACAAAACCAACCGAAGATGCTGGCACTGAACAAGCAAGTAAACCTATCTGTTGATACTAACCTTGATCGCCCGCAGGCTCGTCGTGTGACCTTCTCAACTGAAAACAACAATATCTTCTACCTTGAGTTGGCTATGGATAAAACAGAGTTTATCCAACTAGAAGAGTTTGAGATTGCAGAAGACGAGTGCCCGGATAGCATTCTTGAAGCAACTCAGAAAAAGATGCAGGAAGGCAATAAACCAGCACAAAGCTCAGGCAACGATTCAGCAGCAGATCTGCTTGATGAACTGGGTATCTAGTTTGCGAATCTAAAAAATCGTGTCACGAACGCCATCTATCTTCTTGATGGCGTTTTTGTTTATGTTCCAAAGTCCGTTTTGCTTAATTAAATGTTACGAACCCAAGTCGCCCACTGAGTGAGTTTTACTTTCTGTTACCCGCCAAAACATGTAAAATGTCGGACTTTTAAAAATTTGCGGTAATGATTAAGTAGTCGATGGATAAGAAAAAAGCCCTAAAGAAAATAGCTAAGTGTCTTGAGCTTGGTAATTCTGCTAACGTCAACGAAGCTGCCAATGCAATCAAAATGGCGCATAACTTGATGCTGAAATATGGTCTGGAGAAAGACGATATTGAATTTATCAAGATGGGCAAGACTCAATCCACGCACCTGTTACCCGCAAATATCAGCTCAACACTGCTTCGTGTCATTCGTGGTATTAATACTAAGTTCGGCGTAGAAGCTGTACTGCTCAACCACAAAGGCCTTAAACGCGTAGAATTCATTGGTGAAGCCGATCGTGCCATCTTTGCAGCCTTTGCTTTCGATATCATCTACCGTGAACTCAATGAGCATACAGGCCAATTCCGTAACAGCTTTGCGGGGTCTGGTACGGGTACATTAGAAGTAACCCGTCGCGTAAATTCATTTGTATCAGGTTGGGTTGAAGGCGCACTTGAGAAGCTACCGACGATCACACCAGACGACGAATCGAACAACAAAATCAATAACTACATCGATAAAGAGTTCAAAAATATCGACCGCGAAACCTTCAAACAACAACTTAAAGAGGCGATGAAAAACCTCACTGCTGATTACGAGGTTGGTTTGAAGAAAGGTCGTAAATTGTCTGTTAATCGACCAGTTGCCGGTGCACAGGCACCTAAAAAGATATCTAAATCATAGAGCTTCTTTACATTGCTTCAGCGTATTGATAAAAACCATCAATAGGACCTATAGGACCTATAGGACTATATGTTTGTCATTCGTAATCCATACGTTTAACAGAAGTACATGATAGAGAAAATACGTTGAAAAATCATACTAGCCCTAGCGCTTACTGTCGCACTTACGGGTTGTCAGGCAACTCAACGCCAAAACGCGACAACTGGCGAATCTGAGACTAACTCTGCAACTCAAGGCGCTCTAATTGGTGCTCTCGCTGGTGCCGTTGCTGGTGCTGCAACTGGTGACAACTCAAAAGACCGTGGTAAACGTGCTCTTATTGGAGCAGCAGGTGGTGCCGCTGTTGGTGGTGGTATTGGTTACTACTTTGACCGCCAAGAAGCAGCCCTTCGCGAAGAGCTAATGGATTCAGGCGTTCAAGTTGAACGTGTCGGTGAGAACCAACTTCTACTTCGTCTAGAAAACGGCATTGGTTTTGACTCTGGTTCTTACGCGCTTGAATCAAGCATTCACAACACGCTTCGTGGTGTTGCTCGTATCCTAGTTGAATACCCAGACACTAGCCTAGTGATCGAAGGTCACACTGACAGCACAGGCAGTGAGTCGACTAACCAAATCCTTTCTGAGCGCCGTGCTGAATCTGTTCGTGCATTCCTAATCTCTAATGTTGCAGCAGGCCGTGCCATTGCTCGTGGTAACGGTGAGCGTTACCCACTATGTGACAACAACACATCTCAAGGCCGTGCTTGTAACCGCCGCGTAGAGATTCAAATCGTGCCACTTAAGTAGCACGATTAAAGCCCAGCCTCCTTTATCTATTGAAATAACCGCTATATAGTGGCTTGTCTGTCGTATGGCTGATTCAACGCTGTACGACTTTACTATTCACTACATAGCGTCTTGATACTGATATCGGCACTGGGCTTTTTACGAGATTTTTCTTTTGCTTATCCTATCCAATTTTCGATCACCATTGCCCCTGAGAATTCTGCTTCTAGCCCTTGTTTTATTGCTTCCCTACCTCGCCCACGCGGCAAATAAAAGTGAAGAAAGTAACGCAGCAGATTCATCACCTAAAGATTCAGCATCACAATACCAATTAGCACATGCGTATGAATTAGGGATTGGCGTCCCTCAGAACATCGATGATGCATTCTATTGGTATTCACAATCTGCGGAAAACGGCAATGTGAATGCACAGTTTAGATTGGCTGAACTTTACTTAGCAGGAACGGATGGAAAACCCGACAACAAATTGGCCTTGGAATGGTTTATCAAAGCCGCATTGCAAGGGAACAAGCGAGCGACAGTAGAAATCGCCAAGCTCTACGAATCTTCATCAGAACGTGAGCTACTCAGCCCGCTAGACGCGGCACAACTTTGGTATGAAGCGGCATTACCAAACAACCCAGACGCAGAAGATGGCTACAACCGTGTTCTTGAAGCACAGTTCAATCAGCAACGCGCAAAACAGATCTCTTCAATCGAGCAGCTCAACGAGGGTATCGGTTCTGAAATAGACAACAGTCAGGGGTTGCCTCAGCAAATGCAATCTGACCAAGTGCAATCTAACCTCTCCAGTTCTAACCTCTTCAGCTCTAACCTAAGTGGCTCTGACTATATGATTGGTGCGGCATTGGTGTTACTCATTGTTATCGTGAGTATCGGCGCGACTCTGGTGCTCTCGCGAAAAAGAGAGATTCTGAAATCGAGTGACTTGGGAACACAGAAGCAGGCACTCGAAGCGCAACTGAGCGAAAAGAACCGCACCATTAAGCAGCAAAAGCGTCAATTGCAGACCATGTTCAACGAATTGAAGAAACAAAAAGGCGAAAAAAGTTCGAACAATTTACAGCTAGCCTGTGCGCTATTTGGCTACACGCCGAGCTCTATTCCTAATCAGAAAAGTATTAAGGTTAGATATAAGCAACTATCAAAAATTTATCACCCTGATGGTCAAGGATGTGATGAAGAAATGAAACGTTTGAACAGCGCGCTAAAAACCATCTTACAAAGTGTTACGAAATCGTAAACAATTACACACCTTTATCTTTCCATCTCACAGAGATATCGATTTTATTGGTGTTGCAATCGATCACCTTCTCAAAAACGAGTAACAAACTATTAACTAATAGGTCTCTGTTGTGTCATAATTTGCGCCGAAAATACACCTGACTTAAACAGGTGAGGAGAGAATATGTTCACAATAGAAGGCGTTTGTGATTGGTGCAAAAAGCCAAGCCTAGTAAAAAAGCACGACTACCTAGATGGTAAGTGCCATCATGCATGTAAAGACTGCAATGATATCGCGACCATGGATGTTCGCCAGTTCAATATTGGTGAGATGGAAATGAGAGCAAAACTCTCCCAAGCAACACTGAGATAAGCTACACCGTTGAAATATAAGAAAGCGCCTTAGGCGCTTTTTTTGTGTCCAGCGTTTATCTTCTTATCTTCTTATCTTCTTATCTTCTTATCTTCTTATCTTCTATACAGGTGTATACAGTGGTTTTTACAGAAAACTACTGTATACATCTGTATAAAGCTCACATTTTTTTCCATTTCTGAGACAAAATAGCAAAATCATTCAAATTTAATTTATCTAATAATTTCAATATCTTAATTACCAAAATCTCATTTCAACATAAGAAATCGTCCAATAATCCCGCAAAAAACGCTTGATCTTATAAGCAACTAAAACTACTGTATACACATACAGCATGTATATAAGGACAGCAAAATGATTCAAGCACACGTTAAAGCACAACACTCTAGCCCGCTAATTCACGGCGCATTTGCATCAGCTTCTCGCTCAGCTCATCATTCATCTGATGAAGCGTTATTTGCAAAAATGGCGTTGCTGTCCAATCAACATCAATGGCTACTATTTACGGCTCAAACACCACGACCATCTGCTAAGCAACTGCAGAAACATAACGTATGCTGCGACCGCGTTATTCATATGAAAGCTTCTCACCAAATGACCGAAGCTGAAACAGTAGAGAAAGCGATCCGTTCTAAGAATGCGAGTGCGATCGTTGCTAGCGCGTCAATTGATCAATTTAGCCAACAATACTTAAGAACATTAGGTATGCGTTTCCAGTGTGAAGTTTTCTTCATGGATGCCAACTCAGAGCGCATTCACTAAGCAACATCGCTCAACTAGATAGCTCAATAATATAGTCCAAATATACTGCCTTCCCCTGCCCTACGATTCGCCTTAAATTTGGTGGATAGTTAGGCAGGGGTTTTTATTTGATTAGCAGATTTAGCAAACGTTTGCTTTTTCTCTGGAAGCAAACGTTAGATTGGGTATAATGCCCGTCTAATCATGTGCACATTGCACTTCTCTGTATGACGTTTGATAAAAGATAGGAATGTCTAAATGAGCCTCGCTGATCAAGTTCTTGCCGTAAATGATGACCTCCCAATCCGCACTGATAAACCTGTCCACAGTGGCAAGGTTCGTTCGGTTTACTGGTTAACTGAAGAAGATAGCCAACGACTAATTAAAGAGAAAGGCTACGACGTAGCACCTGATGCTCCTTTAGCTATCATGGTGATCAGTGACCGTATCTCTGCATTTGACTGTATCTGGCGTGGTGAAGGCAACCTAAAAGGTGTTCCAGGTAAAGGCGCAGCGCTCAATGCTATTTCTAACCATTGGTTCAAGCTTTTTAAAGACAACGGTCTTGCTGACAGCCACATTCTTGATATCCCTCACCCATTCGTATGGATTGTACAAAAAGCTCGCCCAGTAATGATTGAAGCTATTTGTCGTCAATACATCACAGGTTCTATGTGGCGCGCGTACGCAAATGGTGAGCGTGAATTCTGTGGTATCGAAATGCCAGAAGGTCTAGAGAAAGATAAGAAACTACCGGAGCTACTTATCACTCCTTCGACTAAAGGTATTTTGAAAGGCATTCCTGGTGTACCAGAAGCGGACGATGTAAACATCACGCGTCAGAACATCCAAGATAACTTTGCAGCATTTAACTTCTCACAAGAGAGCGATATCGCGCACTACGAGAAGCTATTGAAAGAAGGCTTTAACGTCATCAGTGACGCACTAGAAAAAGTCGATCAAACCTTCGTTGATACTAAGTTTGAGTTTGGCTACGTGAACGATGCACAAGGTAAAGAGAAGCTGATCTACATGGACGAAGTGGGCACACCTGACTCATCTCGTATCTGGGATACAGAGCAATACAACAATGGCAACATCGTTGAAAACTCAAAAGAAGGCTTCCGTCAGTTCCTACTTAACTACTTCCCTGACGCTGATATTCTACTGAACAAAGAGCGTATGCCAGAGCGTGAAGCACTAGCGCGTGACAATGAATTACCATTGGATGCACTGATGTCTCTTTCTCGCACTTACCTTGATATCGCAGCAAAGATTACTGGCGCTGAGATTGTACTGAGCGAAAACCCTAAACAAGAGATCATCGACGTATTGCGTGTTGACTACGGGCTAATCGATTAATCATCTTGTCGATTTAAACACCGTTACGATACAAAAAGGGCCTCAACATTGAGGCCCTTTTTACATGTAGTTTTCAGTCTTGTTTGAGCATCGCTCTCACTGGTGCAAGGCTTACAGTCGAATAGTAAACTCTTCTCCAGTATTACCTGCAATCACTAAATGACTACGCGATTCGATGTACTCAATCTGCTCTTCTTCAAGAGAATATGGCATCACTACTTTGAGCTCATTGATACCTTCTAATTTGGCAAGCTTAAGCAAAGTAACGATGTTCGATTCATCACTTTTACGTGTAGACATCGATTTTAGTGCCATTTGCCATAAGCGATCTTCTGGGCTTGCTAGCTCTTTGATGCTGTCTCGCCAAACGGTACTGAACACTGGAGCGATTGTGGTAAGTGCTTCCAGAAAAGTCCATTTTTTACTGCACGAGGCGCCAAGAAAAGTTGTGTAATCAAACTCTACACGCGTCTCTTTCTGATTATCCATGATGTCCCCCGACACTTTGGCAACACAATATACTCAATATCTATCAACTCTTTCTTTATAGCAATAGGATATAGAAGAATGGTCTTTTATGACCTTTTGATTGGTTAAAATGGCATATAAAAATCAAATTTGTAACATAATCACCACTGAAAAATCATATATGCGCCTATTTGATTAATATTTTGAAGATAAAACTTATCTATCTATTTTATATCAATAATTCGGCTCGCCTTTTTGTACTGAATACGCCAGCCAGACCAAGTCGGTAACTCCCATCGTTTCGGCGGTGATTTTCTACTACCCGACTGATAATGAACGTAAATCAGCTTTCTTCCCACAAGGTACTCAACCTCCAAGTTCAAGTCAGCAAGAGTAAGTGAGAACGGGTACTTTTCAGCGAACTCTGTGTATTGCCAACTAGGGATACCTTCAAAAGGAATGTCCGAAGCATCAAACATTTCAAGCTCACTGACATCAGTAACTCCTAGCACTTCAAGCTGCTCAATAAACCACGATTCAAAACTCAGTTGCTCGATATCGGAGGTAAACTTGGTTTGCTCATCCAGCCCAAGTTTGACGTACAGCTGCCAATGCTTGATCTCTCGAGTGCGAGCCTCAGCAAAACCAGGAAGCTGAGTACCAGTTACCACCAGATCCACGATGGGCTTTAAGGACAACTGACCTTCTGCAGCAACCTGTTTTGTCGTGATTGTGCGACCTGCGTACACCAAATCCATCTCGGTAAACACACCATCATCATTGACCACTGTTTCGCCCTGTTGCCATTCGCCAAGTTCCGCGTCAACCATCAGATCAATTGCAATCGGTGCAGTGGTCGTTGCGAGAGTCAGTGTCTGCTTAACTCCTCGCCCGGGAAGGCTGTGTGTATCAAACACCAACATAGCCTGCGCATTATCAGGAAAGCGATTTTGTCGACCAAGCACCACCTCTAGTGACCCGTTAGCAAATGCCTCTCTTCTTTTTAAACGGCGCACAAACACCAACTCAGGATGCAACTTAATAATGGTTTCAAGCAGGGCCGTTCGTTGATAACGAGAGGCAACTTCCAACTGAGGAAGCTCAAACACTTCACGCATTTGCTCGGCAAGCCCTTGTGCTTCCGCCAAAGCTTGTTGGTCGATTTCAAGGTGCGGATAATCGCGACCACGCACAATCTGAATCAACAAGGTTAAATCACAGCCCTCTTTTTCTTGCTGAGCGAGCGCTTCCAAATGTTCAACATTATTGGGTAACTGATATAAACGAGCAGGGACAGACAATGCAGCCGTTAGATCGACCATCGCCTCTTTCAATGCTTTGGTTTTAATGCGGGTAACAATGTCGGCATACAAAGCATCAATCGGCAGCGGGTAAAGCTTTTTGCCATGCTCGGTAACTTGATGATCGTCGTCAATCGCTTTCATCGTCAGCAAAGTGTGTGTTGCGCTGTGTAGCGATTTTTCTGGAATCGGGTCGAGGAAAGATAAACTCTCCAAAGTGAAACCACTGCATGCCGCCGCCAACATCGGCTCAGTCAGCTCTTCACGCTGCAATTCTGGTGGCGTGACTAGCTCTAATGCTGCATGTTCGCCATACAAACGAACGCAAACACCGTCCATTACCCTGCCCGCACGGCCTGCTCGCTGCTTGGCACTCGATCGAGATATGGATTTCAGCATCAAAGTGGTTCTGCCGTTACGCTGAACGGTTCTTCTCTCTAATCCTGAATCAATTACCACACCAATATCGGGAATGGTTAGCGAGGTTTCAGCCACGTTAGTCGCGAGAATGACCTTTCGTAAGCCTCTGCCATCGTTTCCATCGCCATCGTCGTTAGCCACATTGCGACCAGATAGCGCGAGATCTCGCTCCTTGTCACTCACGGAGGCATGCAATTTAATAACTTGCAGATCCGGATGTTTTGCCAGCGCTTGCTCACACTGCACAATCTCTTTCTTGCCTGGAAGGAAAACCAAGATATCGCCGTGAGATGCAATAAGTTGGTGCTTCACTTCTTCAGCGATGCGTTGCTCTAAATGTCGACTATCCGGCAAAGCTCTAGATTCATTTGCTCTGTACTCTATATCAACCTGATAAGTTCGCCCCTCACAACTGATCCTGTTCGCTTTTAGATAATCAGCGAGACGCTCCCCTTCGATGGTTGCCGATGTGATGACCAAACGATGGCTCGCCTTCTGTTTGAGGATCGCCACCAGCAAGTCGATGTCCCAACGCCTTTCGTGAAATTCATCCACCACAATCACATCAAAACCGGCTAGCCCATCTTCTGCTAACCAACGTAAAGCAATGCCGGGCGTAACAAACACTACATCAGTCTGCTCGTTGTATTGCGCTTCAAGCTTGATGGCGTAACCCACTTTACAGCCCAACTTCTCGCCCGATTCTTTCGCTAGAAACTTAGCTAACGATGTACAAGCGATCCTTCTTGGTTCCACCACCAGCACACGCCCATGTTGATATGCCCAAATTGGCAAGCGCGTTGATTTACCCGAACCGGTTTCAGCTTCGACAACAAGGTGAGAATCGGCGATCAGTTGATGGAAAGTACTTTGATAGCTATCGATGGGAAGTTGAGACATAAAAAGAGAGAGCCGCGAAAAAATGTGAGCAAAGTATAACGAATTATGACGTTAGAATTCGATAACTGTGGGATAGGAGAAAGAATATCATTTTGTTTGCCCAGATCGGGGAGAAAGTATTTACAATTGAATAACTAAACCGTTATCATTTTTCAGTTACCCTTTCTCCCATATTAGGCATCCAATGAACAACGATAAACGCCCTCTATATATCCCTTATGCTGGTCCTGCTCTACTAAGTACACCCCTTCTAAACAAAGGCAGCGCATTCACTGCTGAAGAGCGTAGCTCTTTTAACCTTGAAGGTTTGTTGCCGGAAACAACGGAAACAATCCAAGAGCAAGTTGGACGTGCATATAAACAATATTGTAACTTCGAAAGTGATATGGATAAGCATATCTACCTTCGTAACATCCAAGACACTAATGAAACGCTTTTTTATCGTTTAGTTCAAAACCACATCTCTGAAATGATGCCTATCATTTACACGCCAACGGTTGGCGCAGCATGTGAGAACTTCTCAAATATCTACCGTCGTGGTCGTGGTCTGTTTATCTCTTACCCGAACCGCGATCGTATCGATGATCTACTGAATAATGCGACAAACCACAATGTTAAAGTTATCGTGGTTACGGACGGTGAGCGCATTCTTGGTTTGGGAGACCAAGGTATCGGTGGCATGGGTATTCCAATCGGTAAACTAGCACTTTACACAGCTTGTGGCGGCATCAGCCCAGCATACATGCTACCAATCGTGCTAGATGTGGGTACAAACAACCCTCAACGTCTTGCTGACCCAATGTACATGGGTTGGCGTCATCCTCGTATCACAGGTGCTGATTACGATGCATTCGTTGAAGAGTTCATTCAAGCGGTTCAACGTCGTTGGCCTGATGCTCTAGTTCAGTTCGAAGATTTCGCACAAAAGAACGCAATGCCACTGCTTGAGCGCTACAAAGATCGCATCTGTTGTTTCAACGATGACATCCAGGGAACAGCAGCAGTAACCGTGGGTTCTCTACTTGCAGCATGTAAAGCAGCAAACAGCAAACTGTCAGATCAACGTATCACCTTCTTAGGTGCGGGTTCTGCAGGCTGTGGTATCGCGGAAGCTATCATTGCTCAAATGGTGTCTGAAGGTATCAGCGACGAGCAAGCTCGCTCTCAAGTTTACATGGTTGACCGTTGGGGCTTACTGCAGGAAGGCATGCAGAACCTGCTTGATTTCCAACAGCGCCTAGTTCAAACCAATGCGAACACTAAAGATTGGGAAAGCGATGGTACAGGTTTCTCTCTACTAGATGTTGTTCGTCACGCTAAACCAACAGTATTGGTTGGTGTATCTGGTGCGCCGGGTCTGTTCAGCAAAGAAGTTATCAAAGAGATGAACCTTCACTGCGAACGCCCTATCGTGTTCCCGCTATCGAACCCAACAAGCCGTGTTGAAGCAACACCAAACGACATCATTCGTTGGACTGATGGCCAAGCACTTGTTGCAACAGGTAGCCCATTTGAGCCAGTGGTTCACAACGGCACAACTTACCCAATCGCTCAGTGTAACAACAGCTACATCTTCCCGGGTATTGGCCTTGGTGTGCTAGCTGTGAACGCTTCACGCATCACTGACGAAATGCTAATGGAATCGAGCCGTGCACTTGCAACGTGTTCTCCACTAGCAATCAATGGTTCTGGCGCTCTACTTCCACCACTGGAAGAGATCCACACTGTATCTAAGAAGATTGCTTTTGCTGTGGGTAAAAAAGCGATTGAACAAGGTGTTGCACTAGAGATCACTGAAGAAGCTCTACAACAAGCGATTGATCAGCACTTCTGGCAGCCGGTTTACCGTCGCTACAAGCGTACTGCATTCTAATAGAGCGTACTTGTTCTCAAATACCACTCTTACAAGAGCCCCTGCATTGCAGGGGCTTTTTTCTTTACACTGACTTGTCTTTTTAACTGATTTTTCTCATTTTTATTTGGTATTATCGAGCACTCAAAAATTAATGCTCAGTCAAAGGACCATACCGAGAGTGAAATTTGATTCTCACATTATCCGTAGCTACCTAAAAACAGCTTACAAAAAACTGCAAGGTTTTCTGTTTGGCGCTTTCCTCGTGTTCTTAGTAGGCAGCGCTGCGGTTATTGCGATCGATTATTGGGTTTCATGGCAAGCGGAAGATCGCATCATCTACGATATTGATGAAGTGCCTGAGCTTGAGGTCGCCGTCGTACTGGGTACCAGCAAATACTTGGGTAGAACGCTCAACGACTATTACAAACACCGCATTGAAGCGGCCATTGAGCTGTTCGACCGTGAAAAAGTAGACCAATTTTTATTAAGTGGCGACAACGCTCACCGCTCTTACAATGAGCCGTGGACAATGAAACGCGACTTGTTAAAAGCTGGCGTTCCTGATGAGCGTATCAACCTCGACTACGCGGGCTTTAGAACTTTAGACTCGATTGTTCGTGCGAAGAAGATCTTCGATACCGACAACTTCCTGATCATCACTCAAAAATTCCACTGTGAACGAGCGCTATTCATCGCCAACTCATATGACATTCACGCGCAATGTTTAGCGGTTTCCGGGCCGACTCGCCACTCTGGAACATCAATACGTTTACGTGAAGTGTTTGCTCGCACCAAAGCCTTTCTAGACTTGTATATTATGGGTACAACACCGAAATTTCTTGGCCCGAAAGAGCCGATTCAGCCTAGCCCAAAACAAGAAACATCACCAATTCCAAGCCCTATTTCAACCCCTTCAGAAACCGATGTGTAGAAATCTACACATTTTGAATTTGTTGCCTCACATTTCCCTACTGTTATACAAAAACACACCAACGCCCCTTTATTAACTTAAGTAACATTCCCTCAACAAAGCCCAACCCTACATGAAGTCAACATTCCTCGAAAAACAATAAGCACGGCTCAATGAAGCAAGTGCACTAATAAACGAGGATAAACAAAAGGAGCGCCTTATGACGGCACTTGTTACTACACTGAAACACTGGTTGTTTACCCGCAACAGCATGATATTAATCGGTAATTTCACGCTATTCGTACTCTTGCTCAACACCCTTCCTTTCGAATCACAAGTCAATACTGGTTTGAGTATTCTCGTGTTCGTTGCTATTTTATGGTTAACAGAAGCTATTCACGTCAGCATCACCGCTTTGCTCGTTCCCCTATTGGCTGTCTTGTTTGGTGTATTCAACACGCCCGCAGCGCTGGCTAACTTTTCGAACCCAATCATCTTCCTATTCATGGGTGGCTTTGCCTTGGCAGCCGCACTGAACAAACAAGAGTTAGATAAAGCGATTGCTGACAAAGTGCTGTTGATTGCAAAAGGCAGAATGTCGGTCGCTGTGTTCATGTTGTTCGGTGTGAGTGCAGGTCTATCCATGTGGATTTCAAACACTGCCACCACTGCAATGATGCTTCCTCTGGTTCTTGGCATCATGAACAAAGTAGACCAAAGTGAAGACCGCAATACTTACGTGTTCGTGCTACTGGGCATCGCTTACTGTGCGTCTATCGGTGGTATCGCAACCCTAGTAGGTAGCCCACCGAACGCTATCGCTGCTGCGGAAGTTGGTCTTAGCTTCACTGAATGGATGGCACTTGGCCTACCAATATCGATGATTCTATTGCCAATCGCAATGTTGATTCTTTACGTGATGACTAAGCCAAAACTAAACCACAAGTTCGAGCTAGACCAAGCGCCAGTAGAGTGGACAAACAGCAAAAAAATCACACTGTCTATATTCCTACTTACCGTGACTCTGTGGATTTTCGGTAAGCCAATCAACGCAATGATCGGCGGTTTCTCTAAGTTCGATAGCTTGGTTGCGATTGGTGCAATCGTCCTGCTTGGCGCTTCTCGAGCGGTGGAATGGAAAGATGTTGAGAAGACAACCGACTGGGGTGTATTGATTCTATTCGGTGGTGGTATCTGTCTAAGTAACATCCTTAAAGCGACTGGCACCAGCGTATTCCTAGCACACTCACTAAGCGGATTTTTAGAAACAGCAGGCGTACTGCTTACGATTCTAGCCGTGGTAGCGTTCGTGGTATTCCTAACGGAATTTGCGAGTAACACAGCGAGTGCAGCACTGTTAGTACCAGTATTCGCAACCATTGCTGAAGCATTAGGTATGTCGCCAGTTATCCTGTCTGCATTAATCGCTGTCGCTGCATCTTGTGCCTTCATGTTACCTGTTGCAACACCACCAAACGCGATTGTATTTGGTTCTGGTCATATCAAGCAGAAAGAGATGATGCGAATTGGTATGGTTCTAAACCTAGTTTGTATCCTAGTGCTAACACTGTTCGCTTGGATCTTCTGGTAAGAAGTAAAGACTGATAAAGAGAACTGCATAAGCAAAAGCTCTGACTTAACTGGCTGCAGTTGCCCCGCTCAGCCAGTATAAAAATGCCCACTCAATGTGAAGCCATCATTTACTTGAGGTTATCACTAAGCGGGCATTTAAAAAGAATAATAAAACGATTTCCCTTTTTGGTGGCTCCTCGCCACCTTTTTTGTTTGGGTATTTACATCCCTATCACGTAATCATTCCCGTTCTAAAAGTCACTTATCACGCCACACTTGGCACAACACGCGTCCAACCGATCAGCAACAGAGAGGCGCACAGTACCCAGACCACTGTTGCCAGCAACAGAGTCGACACTAAGTTATAGCGATAGCTAAACACATATACCGCCCCTAAATAAGCCGCGTATGGCACCAGAGAAAACAGGCCAAACCATGGTAGTGCGCAGCTCTACCATGGTTTGCTCTGTGCCGACAATGTAATGAGCAATCAAGGCAAAGGTAGGAAAAAGAGGTACAAGCCCTGATATGTAAAACTCTTACTTTTTGACAACTGCAATCAACAAAACCGCTGCGGCACCAAGCAAACATTTAAAGAACAATGAGATCATTTCAATACGCTATCCAAACAAACCTACAAAAGCTTTAGAGAGTAAACTCATACAGCGCGCACAAAAACGCCACACGTCATATATGCACGTGTGGCTTATAAAGTAATCAAAACAATTTGTAGATTAGTGGCTCAAGATCACCTGATTGCGCCCTGAGTGTTTAGCTTGATAGAGCGCCTCGTCAGCGCGAGCGATTGTCTCTGTCACCCTCTCCTGCCTCATCTCAGCAATACCGATACTGCATGTCATCGGGTCACCATGAACCCATAAATGCTGACTCACCAAGAAGCGAATTCGTTCCGCCTTACTCTGGGCCTCACCCGCCTCAGTTTCAGGGCAGAAGACAATAAATTCCTCACCGCCCCAACGTACCAGCTTATCTGTAGGGCTGATTGCACTGCCGACCACCATGCTGAACTCTCGTAGGATATGGTCTCCCATTTGATGGCCGTACTTGTCATTCACACTCTTGAAGTAGTCGATATCGAGATACAGCATACTGAGTTTGACATGTTGCGACTGCATCTTCAACCAGTCACGAATCGCATGCCTGTTGAGAATTCCGGTCAACTCATCACGGTACGCCATTTCGGAGAACTCAAAATTCTGCTCTCTTAATGCTTGGTTGACGTTCTTAAGGTGATGATGTCTTTTCTCGGCAATCACCATACGTTTACGCGAGTTGTGTAACTCTGAAATTAAGAATACGGTGCCAGTGCCAACCCAAACAAACAGCAAGATTAGGAACAAGCTCTCGCCGGTGATGTAAGAGCCCTCAAATTCGATACTACGAATAACAATGCGATGATGCCCAAGTTTTGCGCCCGAGGCCGTCGCGAACTCTACCATGTTTACATTGGAGTACTCAGGAGCAGAGTGCTCTAGCGCAACGTCATTGTCCGCTAGCCACCATGTCATCACTTGCAGGTTTTTAATCGGTATTTCAATCACGCCCCCATCGACACCCGGCGAGAACTCCATACCATTGTACTTGTGCGTATACTCATTATCCGGAACCGAATACGCAGGGTTATAGTTTCTCAGGTAGGTTCGTAAACGACCGCTAGAATCCGCTTCCGCATGGTAATCAATGTTCACTCTAAAGGTGTGATACTGAGAAAGGTCAAGGCCAGTGGTTATATCTGGATCGATACGAATCGATAAACCGCAGTAAGGCCAAGGATACTCCGAAGCCTTCAACTCACAGTCGAGAACGTGTAACCCATTTTCATAGGATAATTGAGAGGTACTCGTCCCGCTGTCAACTTGATCGCTGGTCGCGATAAACTCATATTTATCTGGTGTAATTGCCGTTATCACACGATTTCCGCTCACACGGTAATACTGCACAATGGCAAGTGTTGCGATAACTAGAAAGATAACAATCTTATGGATCCACTTCACGTCTAAGCTTCCGGCTTATATCCCTATCTTTAGGGTTTCACGATATAAAATAAGTTATACAAATTAGTGATCTTAATTCCAACAATTCACTAAAAAAACGTTATATCACGCCTAAAAAAATGTCACACTATATTTTTGTGCTTGTATTTCATGCTGATTATTTACGTCGAGAATCAAGTAATATTGCGTATAAAAACAGGCGCCATTTGTTATACTCATCGCATAATCATCGTTAGCCGTACTGCCTGATTATAGGGTAAGCGAGCCGACGAAATAATAATCAAAATACAATGAGTAATGTCATGTCTTTATTAGCGAAAGGAACACTCAAGAAGATGAGCGCGTCCCTTGATGGCGCGGTAACCTACCGTTTGCCTGTAGGCGAAGAGTTTGTAGAGCTAAACCCTCTGATTGGTAAAACCATCAACCTGACTCACACTGGTAATATTTTTTGCTGCTCTTGTGGTAAGAAAACCAAGAAAAGCTACTCTCAAGGCCACTGCTTTGTATGTATGAAAAAGCTAGCAAGCTGCGACATGTGCATCATGAAGCCAGAGACTTGCCACTACGATGAAGGCACCTGTCGTGAGCCTGAATGGGGCGAAGCAAACTGCATGGTTGATCACTTCGTTTACCTGTCGAACACATCAAGCCTAAAAGTGGGAATTACTCGCCATACGCAGATCCCTACCCGTTGGATTGACCAAGGCGCAACGCAAGGCCTACCGATCCTTAAAGTTAAGACTCGCCAAATCTCTGGCCTGATTGAAGTTGAATTAGCAAAACACATTGCTGATAAGACCAACTGGCGCACACTGCTGAAAGGCGATGGCGACGACATGGAACTCGTAGAGAAAGCAAAAAAGCTGCTTCCACTGGTTGAAGATAAGATCCAAAAGATTAAAGCAAAATTCGGAGATGACGCTATCGAAGTATTGAGTGAGGACATCACTTCACTAAGCTACCCAGTTGAACAGCACCCAGTGAAGATTGTTTCGCATAACTTTGATAAGAATCCTGAAGTATCTGGCGTGCTGCAAGGCATTAAAGGCCAATACCTAATCCTAGATACGGGCGTAATTAATATCCGTAAATTTGGTTCTTACGAAGTTGAGGTTTCTGCTTAAACAGCAGAGCACCATTACAAGTGAGATACAAAAATGCCCTGATGCTTCTGCTTCAGGGCATTTTTATTTTAGATAGAACGCTCCGCTTTAAAAAAATAACGAGAAAAGGCTAGAGCGCGACCATATCTCCATCTACACAGTTTTTACCATTGGCTTTGGCGCGATAAAAAGATTGATCGGTGAGATTAACCAGAGCATCAATCGTCATGCCTTCTTCACACGCACGGCTATCGCTCACTCCAATACTGACACTCGAATTGAATCGAATCTGTTCATCAATTTTGAACTCAGCTTGATTAAACTGTTGGCGAATTTGTTCAGAGATTTTATATGGCATTTCTGCCGTTGCATTCGGAATGAAGACAATAAACTCTTCACCACCCCAGCGACCCGCGACGTCACCGAGCATGTGACCGTATGTATCATTAATCGATTTAGAATCATCAATATCGAGCAGCATACACACTTCAATGGCACATTTTACTCATCCCAGTCAGAGAAATAACCTAATAAGAAGTCTATAGCTAGCCGCGCTCGCTGAGGCAAAAAGCGTCGGTTCTGATAAACAATCCAACTGCTTGTACCCGAACCCCAATACTCTTCTAGCACAGGAACCAGCTTGCCATTGGTTAGCCCACCATTAAAACTGCTTCTAGGAAGGTACACAACGCCAAGCCCCTCTTCACACGCTTTCAGTACCGCGCTTGAATTGTTACTTCTCCAACGACCATGCACTCTTACCGCATTCATTGGCTTTCCATTTTGCTCAAACAACCATTGATCACTATTGGCAATAATACAGCTGTGTTGTTTTAACTGTTCTGGATGAGTGGGGGCGCCATATTGATCGATATACGCTTTACTCGCCGCCGCTGCCATTGGGCGATCAACCAACTTTCTTGCCACCAGCCCTGAGTCATCTAACCGACCGTAACGAATCGCGAAGTCGATACCGTCTTCAATAAAGTTCACCATCTTGGTGTTGAAGTTCATTTCAATGGTTAGATCTGGATGAGACTTTGCAAACTCCATCAGCGCTGCCGCGACATGATTCTCGGCAAATGCGCCCGCAGCACTAACACGCAATGTACCGCTAAGCTGAGTTTGTTGTGACGTAACTTGCTCATTGGCTTGTTGCAGCCCGATAACTAAATCTTTGCACTGTTGATAGTAAGTATGTCCAGACTCAGTCAGGCTTACCATGCGTGTTGAACGGGCAAGCAAAGCCACCCCAACTCGCTCTTCCAACCTTGAAACTTGTCGACTCACATGGCTGGTGCTGCAACCTAACTGCTTAGCGGCCGCAGAAAAACCGTGGCATTCGGCAACCGCAACGAATTCGTTAATCCCTTCAAAACTATCCATACTTAACCTACTCGCGTTTTATCTTTGCTATATGGCAACAATGTTTTGCCTTTTAAGCATATTATCACCTAAATGATTTGGAACTAGTATTAGATGTAACAAGACGGCGATAGCCAAGTCACAGTGCACAGGTTAACACCAAGCACGAGTGCTTAGAGAAAAACGCCAACATCTAACGAGAAGAACAGCAGCTCAAAGGGACGAATCATGAAAAAAATACTAATTCCAGTAACTAACCACGCGACACTTGGCGAGACAGATGAAGCGAACGGCACTTATGCTCCAGAACTTACCCACGCTCTGAAAGAGATCCTAGCTGCTGGGTTCGAATACGACATTACTTCTATCAATGGCGGCAAAGCACCGCTGTACGGAACTGATATTGAAGGAGATACGGTTAATGCTGAAATCTTGGCGAATGATGACTTCCAAAACCGCATAAACAACACGATTCCAGTAAGCCAAATCAATGCAGACAGCTATGATGCGATCTTCTACCCAGGTGGTTTTGGCCTGCTTTCAGACCTAGCGTCTAACGATCAATTTGCTAGCATCGCTGCCAAGCATTATGAAGACGGTGGCGTTGTCGCGGCAGTATGTCACGGCCCAGCAGCCCTACTACCTATCGTACTGAGCAATGGCGAAACACTTCTGAGCTCTAAATCAGTGACTGGCTTTACACGTGAAGAAGAGATCGACTTTGGCACCATCAACGACATTCCATTCCTACTGGAAGAGTCGCTAGCTCGCGGGGCAGCACGTTTCAACAAGGTTCAACCTTGGCAAGAGCTTGTGATTGCTGATGAGCGAGTGATCACCGGTCAAAACCCAACAAGCGCACACGCTGTAGGTGTGGCGATTGTTGAACACCTTTCTTAATCGAGCAATAGCTTGATAGGTCTATAGCTTGTCCGACTCACTGACGCGAGTCACCTAAGCAAGGTCAAAAAAAAGAGCATACTCCCGATTCAATATTCTTGAGAGAAGTATGCTCTTTTCTAATTCTGTAACCCGCTTTTAGTGATTTCTAACAATGCCCTCGAGCACGTTGAACAGTAGGTCAATCTCTTCAATCGAGTTGTAATGCATACAGCCAATACGCACTACACCCTGCTCTTCAATACCTAACTGCTTCACCAAACCTAATGCGTAGAAGTGTCCGTTCCACACACAGATATTATGCTCGCCCAGCTTCTTAGCGATAAACTCTGGTGAGTGATTATCAAAGGTGATGGCGAATGTTGGCGTTCTTAGGTTCGAATCAAATTCCGTCTTACCGTAGAGTTTAACCCCTTCTAGATCGCCCAAGCGTTTTAGGAAGTACTCGCTCAGCTGGCTTTCATGCTTGTTATAAAGCGCGTAGCTTTGCTCTAGGCGAGAACGTAATGAGTCGGTTGGCTCACCAAACTGTGCCAAATAATCCACCGCAGCAATCACACCCGCTAGGCCTTCAAAACTTTGCGTTCCTGTTTCAAAACGTCCAGGCCCGATGTTAGTGGCAGGCTCAACCTTGTATGGCTTTAGCGTATGTAGCCATTGAGGCGCCACGTAAGCAATACCAACGTGAGGGCCAAAAAACTTGTAAGCCGAACACGCTAAGAAGTCACAGTTTAACTGCTGAACATCAATCAAATGGTGTGGTGCATAATGAACAGCATCCACATACACCTGAGCGCCGTGTTGGTGTGCAAGCTCGATAACTTTCGCGACATCAACAATTGAGCCCGTGGTGTTTGACGCAAAGGTCACAGCAACCAGTTTGGTTTTCTCGTTCAGTAACGATTCGAAGTGTGCCATGTCTAGGCTGCAATCTGACTCGTCGACACGAACTTGGCGAACAATCGCGCCCTTGTCGTCTGCTGCTTGTTGCCAGCTCGATACATTCGAGTAGTGGTCTAGCGCGGTAACAATCACCTCATCGCCAGCTTGCCAATCGCGGCTGATCGCTCGGCTAAGCTGAAATGTCAGCGAGGTCATGTTAGCACCAAACACAACATTGCCAGAAGATTCGGCATTCAGTAACGCTTGCACTGACTCTCGCGCTTGCTGCATCAAGCCTGTCGTCTTCTGGCTCGAAAAGTAGTGGCCGCCCAAGTTGGAATTAAAGTGGCCAAGGTATTCTGTCATCGACGCAAGAACATTCTCAGGAACCTGAGAGCCACCCGGGCCATCAAAAAAGGTAACTGGCTTACCGTCGTGGTATTGGCCTAGCGCACTGAACTGCTGGCGTACATCATTAAGAGTGAAGGACATTGCGCGCATCCTTAGCCGTTAGAACAAACACATCCATGTAACCCATCTCGTCGTGGTCTATGGTGCGAATTGGTTGTGCGTTGTGCCATAGCTTACTGTCTGCAAGCATTGCGACTTCGCCATCTTCAAGCACTTTTCTAAAGAACGGTGCTTCATGAGAATCTTGGTACAGCATGATTTCGCCGCCAACAATGTTATGACGGTTCACGCCAATTAACGCGATGTGGTCGAAGCCATCTTGGTGCACGCCTTCTGGCGCAACCTGTGTCTCTTCATAAATGGCAGCGATACGAATTTGGTGGATTTCGATTTCTTGTCCGTCTTCAAGCCCGTTGGTTTCAATAAACAGTTCACACATTTCTTGCATGCCTTCGCTGCTTAGGATAGGCGCTTCAATTGGCTCGAATTGACGAACAACATCACCTTGAAAGTGATTGATGTCTTCAGACTGAACGAAGTTATGTTTGTCTAGCTCAACGACTTGTCCATTACTGAATTCAACCACAGAGTACCTTCTCAATCGGTACTGTCCGTCTGCGTGCTCTGTGCTAGGTAGCTTAGAGAAAGAAGGTGACAGCTCCTTAACCGCGTGGTTACTGAGATGGGTAATATGTAGGGTGTTTTCGTGAGCGTGTAACATCATCGACTCCTTAATGATTGTTAATTTACTTTCGATATTTAACGTTTTGTTTACATAAAGGATACTTGAAGATCTTGCCAAATCAATAATAAACAATCATTTATCCCGTCAGAAATAAAAATTAAGATAGTAAAACCAACTTTAAAATCAAAAGCAGTGCATAACACCAGAATAAAAGATGACCAGCTCTTAAAACTAGCACACTTCACTAGCCAGTTATAAACACCTTTAAAATCAATTTAAACGATATTATTAACTAGCACGCTGTGTTTATTATTTTACCAGCCATTTCCCACCAATACGCCAGCCACTGCATCAAGGCTCATCCCTCTATTTCGACATACTTTATTTGTATGTTTTTGCACATCGAAATACGACCTACCTATCAGTGGCCAAGCTATTGATTGTTTACACAACAAACTGGAATTGGTTAATTTATGAGTAAGCCAGAATCCACACGCCTTTGCTTGCGCGTCTGGAACAGGTCGAGTTCGGGGGGAACTCGGCCGCCCTCAATGGCTCATTTCTTTTAAGGGAGCGAGTTGATTAGTCTTTCTGTCACGAAGGTATTTGAAGTGGAATCTTGCGGGTGAGATTTGAAGCAAAAGAATGAAGCGTTAGAAATTCACTATGCAATGGATGTAGTTTCGAGATATGTGGCATGTGTTCAAAATATCTGGGTGCTCTTCGCTAACACATTTATGCCCATTTCCACTTAGTACTTACACTCATTCAAATCCTGCTCATGAGCTTTGGCATTACTAAAAAGTTATGCGTCTCTAAATCAAAAAAGCCCGCATTTGCGGGCTTTAACTATCGGTGGTTTCTATCCGTTCGTCCTCTATTTATATTCCTGCGAACGTCTTTCAATAATTTGTAATTCAAACTCAGTACGTGATAGAACACGGATACTTGTAAGATAACCAAAAAACCAAGAATGGGAAATCCAATACTTTTAAGTACATCAGCATACTGGTAAAGCTGAGGCAAACTCATATAAATTGGTACCAAAATCTGAATCATTAAAATAGTCAGTAATATGCCGGCTGAAACTAATATCACCCATACGAGCTGACTAAGATAACGAGCATCTTCTTCAGCTTCTTGCACTGCAGTTTCAGATGCGGCATTACCACTAAATACTCGACTGATAGTCTTCGGGTAAATGATAGCAACCCAAGCTCCAATAATCGCGAAGATAATTGAGGATAAACTGAGTAAGTTAGAAGCAACACCTTTAAATAGCTCATATTTAAAGCTAGTCACTGTATCGTTAAAAAAGTATACCCCCATTATCAAAGGGATAATCCAAAATATGATACGCATGATAGATTACTCGTCTGTTGTAGGTTCACTTTCAGTATCACTGCTACGCGATTCTTCAGAAGACAGAATGTCATTAAGTGGGACAAGTAAATTCGCTCTTTCCCTAACAATTGTTTCTAGCAAAAGCTCAGCAGAAATACTCTGATCATCTGAGCGGCGAACACTTAGTCGTGTATCGTTAGTAATACTCGTGCCACTCAACATAACTCGAGTTCCATCATTGTACTGGAACCCGACATTCTTTAAAGAGTTATCATCAGATTCATTAAAGTTTCTAACTATCTGTCTTAGCTCAGTTTCTGAGGGTTGATATTGTAACTCATGAGTAATCAGCCTTGTTTGACGACCAAACTCTGGTGTGTCGGATGTCAACCCAGAGAATACATAATCGAAGACGCGCTCATGTAATTGTCTATTATCTGGGTTCAAATAACTTAGTTCTTCTTTCTTAATCAACTTTGTGATTCTTCTGATATTTCTAAGCAAGTCATGTTCCAACGTTGTATTCTTCATGCCCACGGCTTGAAACGAAGGTCTAATTTTGTCGCTGTCATCAGTCACTGTGCCATTCAAAGAGTAACCAATCACTTGGTCAGAACCCTCTGGGTTAAAGACTCTGTAAGGTGATTTATTTCTCAAGAACCCATTAAGATAAGTATCTAAATTACCTTTGCCATTATATGAGTGTTGGAATTTGAGGGTTGCAAAAGCATTGTGTTCAGGAATAAACCAGAAGTAGCTTGGTAGCCCAGGAATAACATTTTCATCACTAAAGCCAGTTGTTAGCATGTTAGTTGAGCCTGGGTGTTCTAATGGATTCTTACCATATATCACTCCATTGTCATTTGGAACTTCATTCCAAAGCACTAAAACATGGTCACCAGTAAGCTCATTTTTAGCCCAGTCGTTGAAGTATGTATTGTACAGATCTCGATTCGGGTTGGCACCATACGTAGTTGTATTAACAAACTCTCGTCCATCACGCGCCCAATCTGCAAGTTTAATAAGAGCATCTTCTATCGATGACAGCTGTGGAGAACGACTACCATGACTATAGTAACCGCACTTGTTTACCTTAAAAAACCTAACATGAACGTCTAACATTGCCTTACAAACCACTGATAATTAATAATTACTTTCGATATTATCAGACAGATTTATATTTACCTAAAGAAACTAGACGCAGAGCACCCATCTGCCTAAGTTATAACACATCGTTTGATCTACAGCATTGAACTAGTTATGCAACAAAAGATATAAGTTCATTTGGAAAAATCAGGATAGGAGCGATGTATGCCATGTAACAAAACACACAATATTCGACTAGATGAGTCTGTACTTACGAATCTTAGTAATCATCAGATGCACAATAATGGGCGTCATAAATGTTGCCAATGTGCATATAATTCCGGTTACGAACAAGGGCGTGAACTAAAAAGTTCAATTAACTTAAACATAAACGAACTAGGACAGAGCCAAGCGAGGTCTGATGGCCGCCATAAGAGTGTTCATCAAGCGTTTGCTCTTGGATACTCACACGGCATTCGAGACTTTATTGAATTAGAGCAATAACATCCCAAGTTCTAATAGGTCCAATAGCAATTTTTACAAGGAGTCAGACTCAAAGAGCCTGGCTTCTCGCTCCTTAATACGACTAAAAAAATTGGTATGTATACAAAGAACTTAATCGTTCCAACCTGAAAAGATTGGCCCTCTAAAGTAGTCAAGATTCCTCATCCCAACCATTTCGAAAATAAATCTACAATCTTCTTTGTGTTCCATTTCAATTAACAGCGATAAACATAGCTAAACAAATGCAAGCCTACTTGATGCAATGGCTTTCACTGTTCTTCCAGCCACGAAAACGTTTGTCTCGATTAAGTTCTAAACTATAACGATTAATTACACTTCAGCCCTTGTTTACACTTTTATTGCCTCCATATTTTCCATACAATCCTAAGCGATTATAAATTAAAACAAATTCAATTTCGGAGTCCTCATGAGCGACGTAAAGCACTGTAATTTATTGATTCTTGGTTCTGGCCCTGCTGGCTATACAGCTGCAGTTTACGCTGCTCGTGCAAACCTAAACCCAGTTCTGGTTACTGGTATGCAGCAAGGTGGTCAGCTTACAACCACAACAGAAGTGGAAAACTGGCCGGGCGATGCAGAAGGTTTAACAGGCCCAGCACTAATGGATCGCATGAAAGAGCACGCAGAGCGCTTTGAAACAGAGATCCTGTTCGACCACATTAACGAAGTAGACCTATCAAACCGCCCTTTCCGTCTTAAAGGCGATTCTGGCGAGTACACTTGTGATGCGTTGATCATCTCAACAGGTGCATCAGCTAAGTACCTAGGTTTAGAGTCTGAAGAAGCATTCAAAGGCCGTGGCGTTTCTGCTTGTGCAACGTGTGACGGTTTCTTCTACCGCAACCAGAAAGTAGCGGTTGTTGGTGGTGGTAACACTGCAGTTGAAGAAGCACTTTATCTATCTAACATCGCGTCTGAAGTTCACCTGATTCACCGTCGTGACACGTTCCGCGCTGAAAAGATTCTTGTTAAGCGTTTAATGGACAAAGTAGAGAACGGCAACATTGTTCTTCACACTGACCGCACGCTAGACGAAGTTCTTGGCGACGATATGGGCGTAACGGGCGTTCGCATTAAAGATACTCAGTCTGACAAGACAGAAGATATCGACGTAATGGGCGCGTTCATCGCTATCGGTCACCAGCCGAACACTGAAATCTTCAAAGGCCAAGTAGATATGAAAGATGACTACATCATCGTTCAGTCTGGTCTGGAAGGTAACGCGACACAAACAAGCATCCCAGGCGTATTCGCTGCAGGTGATGTTATGGACCACAACTACCGCCAAGCGATCACTTCTGCTGGTACAGGTTGTATGGCTGCTCTGGATGCTGAACGCTTCCTAGATGGCCTTAACGATAAGTAAATCTGAGATTGCAGATTTGATTATCGGTGCTGTCGCCTTAGTAGATGCAGGGCGTCATCACATTTTGTTGTAAATCCCTAAAGCCCAGTGGTATATCCACTGGGCTTTCTTTTGTATACTAGCCGCCCTCAACGAATAATAATTATCATTAAGCCTTCATAATGGATAAGAAAAAACAACGCAGCTTGAATAAGTGGCTTAAGCAACAAAGTAAGTTAGCAAAACGCTGGCTTATGATTGCGATTAGCCTTGGCGTACTTTCAAGTGTGTTTTTAATTGCTCAAGCAGCGCTTCTCGCCTCTATTCTTCACCAGCTGATCATCGAAAATGTCGATAAATCTGAACTGGTTGGTCATTTTGCTGGCTTGGCACTATCGGTCGTTGGCCGTGCGGGCTGTACATGGGGTCGTGAAATCGCAGGTTATCGCTGTGGTGAACAGATCCGTGTCTACATTAGGCAGCTCATTCTAGACAAGCTACGCGAACTTGGCCCTGCTTACATCAAAGGTAAGCCAGCCGGCACGTGGGCAACGCTGTTGCTAGAACAAGTTGAAGACATGCAAGATTTCTTCTCGCGTTACTTGCCACAGATGTCTTTGTCGGTACTGATTCCATTCATTATTTTGGTTGTAGTATTCCCAGTAAACTGGGCTGCCGGCCTTATCTTCTTGCTGACTGCGCCACTGGTACCGATGTTCATGGCATTGGTGGGCATGAAAGCGGCAGACGCAAACCGCAAAAACTTCAAAGCACTTCAGCGTCTTTCAGGTCACTTTTACGATCGTTTGCAGTCAATGACAACCATTCGACTTTTCGACCGCACTAGCTCTGAAACAGAAGTGTTGAAAGGCGCATCTGAGGTGTTCAGAACGCGCACCATGGATGTATTGAAGATCGCTTTCTTGTCGTCTGCTGTGCTTGAGTTCTTCACGTCTATCTCGATTGCGATGACGGCGGTTTACTTTGGTTTCACTTACATCGGTGAGCTTAACTTCGGCCACTACGGTGTTGGCATTACACTGTTCGCAGGTCTGTTTATCCTTATCTTGGCGCCAGAGTTTTACCAACCTCTGCGTGACTTGGGTACTTTCTACCACGCGAAGCAACAAGCGGTAGGTGCAGCCGAAAGTATTGTTGAGTTCCTAGAAACCGACATCACTAAGGTTAAATCAGGTGACACTCAACTAGACCCAGCTCAAGGCATCAGTATTGAAGCTGAAGATTTGAAAGTATTGAGCCCTGAAGGTGTTCAACTGGTTGGCCCTATTTCGTTCGCACTGAATACTCGACAATCGACGGCATTAGTTGGCCCAAGTGGCGCGGGTAAGACAAGTTTGATTAATGCCATTCTTGGTTTCATGCCTTATGAAGGAAGCTTGAAAATCAATGGTATTGAACTGCGTGATTTAGACTTGGCATCTTGGCGTAAGACCATTAGCTGGGTTGGCCAAAACCCACTGTTGCTTCATGGTAGCATTCGTGACAACGTCACTCTAGGTAAGCAAGATATTACCGATCAAACAGTTCAAAACGCACTAGACCAATCTTTCGCTAGCGAGTTTGTTAATGAGCATGGCTTGGACTACATGATTTCTGATCGTTCTGGCGGCCTGTCTGTTGGTCAATCTCAACGTTTGGCGTTAGCTCGTGCAATGATTCAAGACGGCCAATTCTGGTTGCTTGATGAACCGACTGCTAGCCTAGATACTCGTAGTGAGCAGCTAGTGATGAAAGGCATCAACAGCAACATTGAAAGTCGCACAGCCCTGCTTGTGACGCACCAACTGGCTCCTCTTCAATCGGTCGATAACATTCTGGTTATGCGCGATGGTGGTCTTGTGGAACAAGGTCATTACTCTCAGCTTTCAACTGCGGGTGGTTTATTTGAAGAGATGCTAAACGCGAACTTAGCTCAACAAGACAATAAGGGTAATTTAGATGCGTGATTTACTGCCTTACCTGAAACTCTATAAAAAGCATTGGTTTGGCCTATCGCTAGGTATGCTATTGGCTTTTGCTACTCTGTCCGCTTCTATTGGCTTGTTAACGCTATCGGGTTGGTTCATTTCAGCTTCTGCGGTTGCAGGCCTGACGATTGCGCGTGAAACCTTCAACTACATGCTACCGGGTGGTGGTGTACGTGGTTTGGCTATGAGCCGTACTGCGGGTCGTTGGGGTGAACGTGTTGTAAGCCACAATGCGACATTCAAACTACTGACTGATCTACGTATCTTCTTCTTCAAGAAGCTGGCTCCGCTGATCCCAGGTCGTATTTCAAACCTACGTGACGCTGACCTACTGAACCGCTTGGTTGCTGATGTCGACGCCATGGACCACGTTTACTTGCGCTTAGTAAGCCCTGTGACGGTTGGTGTGTTTGGTATATTCTTCCTGACTCTGTTCTTGATGTGGTTTGATACCTCGCTAGGCCTTATCTTAGGTTCTATCCTGCTTATCATGCTGTTGATTTGGCCTGTCTTGTTCTACAAGCTGGGTAAACGCAACGGTGGTGAGCTAACACAAAATAAAGCGGATCTGCGTGTTACCACTCTGGATTGGATTGAAGGCTACAGCGAACTGACTCTGTTTAGTGCAGAAGAGCGTTACCGCAATGCGATTCTAGAAACTCAACAGAAGCTTATGGCGAACCAGTTTGTAAACGCTAATCTTACCGGTATGGCTTCAGCAGCGCTTATGCTGTTCAACGGTTTGACACTGGTTCTTATGCTTTGGTTAGCGGCAGATGGCGTGGGTGGCAATGCTCCAGACCCGTTCATCGCGTTAATGGCATTCGCAACCATGGCAAGTTTTGAACTCTTGATGCCAATCGCAGGCGCGTTCCAGCATCTAGGTCAGACTCTGTCTTCTGCACGTCGCTTGAATGAAGTGATTCTGTCCGAGCCTGAAGTTCAGTTCGCAGACGAGAAGCTAGACATCAACAAGCCGCTTGATATTACCTTCTCAAACGTGACCTTCAACTACCCTGACTCTGAGCGCAGTGTTCTGAACGCTGTCGACCTAACGATTCCGGCAACGAACAAAGTGGCGATTGTGGGTCAAACGGGTTCTGGTAAATCGACACTGATTCAGCTTCTAACTCGCTACTGGGATCCGAAGAAAGGTTATATCTCTATCGCGGGCATTGAACTGACACAATGGAACGAGTCACAACTGCGTGAGTCGATCAGTGTGGTAAGTCAGCGTGTCGACATCTTGAATGGCAGCCTACGCGACAACCTGTTGATTGCGAAACCAGATGCTAACGATGAGCACCTAGCTAACATTCTTAAAGACGTTGGCCTAGAAAAGCTGCTTGAGAATGATGGTCTTGATAGCTGGTTAGGTGACGGTGGTCGTCAACTGTCTGGTGGTGAGAAGCGCCGTGTTGGTATTGCACGTGCCATCCTTCATGATGCCCCTATCCTGCTTCTAGATGAGCCTACCGAAGGCTTAGATAAGCAAACTGAGCAGAGCATCATGGCACTGTTTGAGAAGCATTTTGAAGGCAAGACGGTTATCTTCATTACGCACCGTTTGATTGGTCTGGAAGCGATGGATTCTATCGTTCTGATTGAACAAGGTGAGATTGTAGAACATGGCTCCCACGAGACACTGTTGAACGAACAAGGACGCTATTTCCAACTTCGTCAGGCAATCTAGTCGCTTCATTGATGACAAATAAACATCCAAAGCCCGAGTTCATACTCGGGCTTTTTTATGTCTGTAACTCTAGTCCCAAACAACCCTCAACCAATAACCCCAACAAATAACAAGCCACTCATTTGTAAGCCCTACCAATACATCGCTTACAAAAGCTTACTAATAACAAATGCCATTTCTTGTAGCATGCTGGCTTTATGGCTTGCAGATAACTTGGTTCCCTATGGTATACAAACTCACTATTCCAACTCTTGTTCTTACTACGATGCTCACCGCGTGTGGCGGAAGTAGCGACAGCAAAAACACTAGCGCTTCAAAGAATGTCATCGATGCATCTAGCGCAAAGTCCGTTGTTAGCTTAGGAAGTAATTACTCACTGCAATTCAGTGTTAAATCGATTGCAACTGGTAAAGATAAGAACGTGAACATTGATATTACTCAGTATGGTAATAATCTAAAATCTAGTGGCAGCTTCGCACAAGTTCACGGCATTCCTGAGCGCAATTACAAGACTCAAAGCGATGCAGATATTACCTTCTCTGTGACGGCAACAGACTCAGCGGGTAAAACGTTCGATGTAGAAAACTTCGATATTTACTACGAAAACTTTAACGCAACGAGCACCCTTGAAAAGCTTGCTATTGCAGAAGTTGAAAACAACATCAACAACGTCATTCGATGGAAAAAAGCCGACACCGTAACCATCAACAAGCAATTCATCATCGATAGCACTGGCGACAAGTTTAATATCGACCAAATGAGACCGATGAACCTTTATGTACGCGTGGGTAACACCCTAAGTAACGCTATCCAATTTGTTCCAAGCTTTGCTCAAAGTGCTTCAAAGACGTTCGCTCGCGTACCAACAAGTGATTGTTCTGTTATTTCAGACACAACAGGCGACTTGCTTAACAATGGCATCAAGCAACGCAGTTGCGTAGAAGCTCATGGTTACAAGATCCCTTTACTGATCGAAGACAAAACACAGAATGACGGCACGGCTAAAGTTGCGCACGTTAAGAAGATCATGCAGTACTACCTTGATAACTTCCCAGCTGAAGTGACCAAGGCGATCTACGACAGCAAAGCTGCGATGGCGTTCTTTTACGATGAAGACTGGGCTGATGGCCCGAATAGGGACGCAGGCGAATATTTAGATGAGAATTACCGCTTCCAAGATCTATTCGCGACTGAAACGACAGATACTACAGCAGGCGAAAACAAGCCGGGCTTAGTGGCACAAAGAGACGCTGCGTTTGAAGAGATTATTCACTTTGTACACGACTACGGTGTGATGAATTTGGCGGTACAATCACCTTCATCAAAGTGGGGTGTGATGCAAAAAGAACTCGATGAGCTGAATGAAAAAGCGATTCTTGCGGGCTCTTACTTTCCAAATGGAAAAGACTCGACGATTGTCGAAGCTGACCTAGACGCTGAGTCATACGATCAAGAATACCTAGCGTACTCTCTGTACGCTTACTACGACGTAAACTACAAAGGCTACAGCGCTCAAGAGCTAAGTTCCGCGACATTCACAGAGCTTCAAAAGAACGACCCTGCGATGGTGAAGTTTATGGAGAAATACTTCCCTACTCGCGCCAATCTAAAAGCTAAGTTCCCAGGTTACCCGAACAACTAGTTCTTAGTGTCTAAGCCTCCGAATAAGAGGTACAAAAAAGCCGAATGTGATAATCACATTCGGCTTTAAATTTACGCTTTAGTACTTACAGTTTGAAGCGACTGATTTCGCTCTCTAGCTCGTGAGACAGTTCAGACAGCTGAGCTGCTTGCTCTGCCGCTTGGTGTGCTTCGTCTGCTAACTCGTTAGACACGTCACGGATTCCCTCGGTGTTACGAGTGATCTCAGACGTTACAGACGCTTGCTCTTCTGCCGCAGAAGCAATCTGTGTCGCCATGTCGCTGATACGTTCAACAGCAGCATGAATTTGCGTTAGGCTTGCAGCCGCTGAGTTTGCGTCATCAACACTGGTTTCAGCCAAAGTACGGCTGTCATTCATGATGCTAACCGCTTTGCCTGTTGTACCTTGTAGCAATTCGATAGTCTGTTGAATCTCTTGTGTTGAACCGTGTGTACGTTGGCTCAGAACACGAACTTCATCAGCAACAACCGCAAAGCCACGACCTTGCTCACCTGCTCGTGCCGCTTCAATCGCTGCGTTAAGTGCCAGTAGGTTTGTCTGTTCAGCGATGCCTTGAATGTTAGACAAGATAGCGTTGATGCTATTACCGTGCTCTTCAAGCTCTAGGATTACATTAGTTGCAATCTGAACTTCTTGAGCAAGGTTTTGGATAGAGCTTTGAGTTTGTGTTACTTGACCAGTACCGTGCTCACATGCACCAACCGCTTCAGATGAGTTCTGTGCCGTGTGGTCTGCGTTACCCGCGATCTCTTGTGTTGCCGCTGCCATTTCGTTAACAGCCGTTGCAACCATATTGATTTCGTCTTGTTGCATCTGGATGCGAGCGCTACGCTCTTCCGCTTGTGATGCTGTTTGACGCGCTTGGTTACCCAATGCAGCAGACACCTCACTTAGCTTGATCACCATTGTGTGCATGTTGCCCACAAAACGGTTGAAGTTTTGTGCAAGCTGACCAATTTCGTCGTCGCTCTTAGGTTCAAGACGTTGAGTAAGGTCACCTTCACCTGAAGCAATCTCTTCTAGTGCTGCAGATACACGGTTTAAGTCACGGAATAGGAAGCTCACCAACCAAGAAACCAGTACGATCACGATAAGCGTAATCACTACGGCAGTCATAATAAGCTGAGTAAGTAGTGTTGAGTGGTTCGCTTCTTCAGTCGCTCGATCCATCTGAACCGCGAAGATCCAGTTAGTGTTTGGTACTTTCGTGAAGTAAAGCAGCTTCTCAGCGCCACGTTCTTTAATGATCTCGATGCTACCAGTACGCACTGCGTTCTCGATGATAGGCATAGAGATGTCATTAGAAAGCTGGCTTACTGGTTTCAAGCTTAGTGCTGAATCTGGGTGCGCTAGGAAAGTGCCGTCAGACGCATCAATTAGCATCGCGTGCGCATTGTCACCCACATCTAGGCTGATTACGTCGTTAACCAATTGGTCGATAAGTACATCTGCACCTACTACGCCAACAAGCTGACCATTGTGACGAACCGGTTCCGCGATGGTCACGAGTAGTGCTTTAGTGATTGCATCTTGGTAAGCCGTAGTAATGATCTGCTTACCTGCTGCATTTGCTTCTTGGTACCAAGGGCGTTGACGTGGATCGTAATCTGCACGGTTACGTTCAGGATGTGAACGGTACACTACGCCTTCTGGAGTACCTAAAAAGATATCGTCAAAGCCACCCGCTACACGAGCTTGCTTAAGGAAAGGAACAACATCATCCTCTCGTGAAAAATCATTGAATGCTGAAGCGATATCCGCACGAATATCAATCCAGTTTTTAATACCTTCCGATGCTGCTTTAGATACGCTTTCAGCCCGCAGATATACGCCATTACGAGTCTGTTCAAATAATTGGTGTGCTGACAACCAACTCAATGCTGCCGCCATTACGACAACAGCAGATAGGCTCGCAGCTATTAGCTTCTGTTTTAGTGTTAGTTTCATGTCAAAGTTTCACGAGTGATAGGAAATCACGCGCATACTACCTAATATCATTATTAAATACGAGTGATTTCACAATTTAATGTCGTAATATATCTTTCATGTAAACCATAGCCTTAGATTGTGCCAATTAGTTGGCATAACGCCAAATTCAAGGCGCTATTAACGATATAGTTATTATGATATTTGTCGGCTTTACCAAGGTAAAAAGAGACAAAAAACAGGCGATTATCTCACCTGCCTTCACTTAAAATTTCAGTCGAGCACCTATCAAACGCGCCACAATTTCACACTCAGGGTTAGCGTTTTTCTGTACGCATACCCATTAGCAAGCTCACACACATCAGTAATAGAATGATGGTGAATGGCAATGCCGTTGAGATTGCACCCGCTTGTAGAGCTTGTACTGCTTCAGTACCACCAACCCACAATAGAGCCACTGCAATCGCACCTTCAAGGAACGCCCAGAAAACACGTTGAGGTACTGGCGTATCTACCTTACCACCCGCGGTGATGCTGTCGATTACTAGCGAGCCTGAGTCAGACGATGTAATAAAGAATACTAGAACCAATACAACCGCAATGATTGATAGCAGAGTACCAAATGGCAGTACATCAAACATTTGGAACATCGCTAGTGATACATCGGTTAAGCCTTTTTGACCAAGAGTACCAATGTTATTTACGATTTGATCAATCGCCATGCCACCAAACACTGACATCCAAATGATAGTCACGGTAGTTGGTACAATCAGTACTGCTGTGATGAACTCACGAACCGTACGACCTTTAGAGACACGAGCGATAAACATACCTACGAATGGTGACCATGAGATCCACCAAGCCCAGTAGAATACCGTCCAACCGTGTAGCCAAGCTTCATCTTCACGGCCGTGAGGGTTACTCAACGGAATGATGTTTTCAATGTATGCCATCAATGTTGTTGGGATTGAACCCAGCGTCACTGCATAACCGATTAGCGCAACTAAGATCAGCAGTAAGAAAGCTACTAGCATGTTGATATTACTGATAACTTTAACGCCACCATCAATACCACGAAGTACGGATACAACCGCTAATAAAGTCACCACTGTAATAACAATAACTTGCAGCCCTAAGCCCGCTTCAATACCGAATACATGCTGAATACCACTTGCCGCTTGTTGTGCACCTAGGCCAAGCGATGTCGCCAAACCGAATAGGGTTGCAAGAACTGCAAAAATATCAACAATGTGACCAGCCCAGCCCCAAGCTCTATCACCTAAGATTGGGTAAAAGATAGAACGAATTGAAAGAGGTAATCCCTTGTTGTAAGAGAAGAAAGCAAGTGACAATGCCACTACACCATAAATCGCCCAAGGGTGCAGTCCCCAGTGATACATGGTTGCACCTAGTGCTAGCTTAGCCGCTTCTGGTGTATTCGCTTCAACACCTAACGGAGTTTCATACCAACCTGTGTAATATGCTGCTGGCTCTGCCACACTCCAGAACATCAAGCCGATACCCATACCTGCAGCAAACAGCATCGATAGCCAAGACATGAATGAGTAATCAGCGGTTGCATCAACGCCACCTAGGCGGATTTTTCCAAACGGAGAAATAATCAAGCCCAAGCAAAAAATAACGAAAATGTTACCGGACCAGATGAACAGCCAATCAAATGAATTGATAATTTGCCATTTAACACCATCTAGTGCTGCTTTTGCTGAAACGGTATCTGTAAGTAGAACACCGATCAGGAACAAAGCGATGAGTCCCGCACTGATACCAAATACTGGGTTGTGAACATCAAAACCCCATTTTTGGACGTTATCTTGACCAACAGTGTAATCCGTACTGTCGATACTGTATTTATCTATACCTTTAGTCATTATCCCTCTCTACGGAATATTAATAGGGTCTGTTGACCAAATATCCCTTTCTTACCTGTGACTGGATCAAGAACTCGAACATACGATCCAAGTAGCACAAGCTGTTGTCACAATAATTTAAATACTTGGATGTCTGAAGTTTAGCAGGTTAACTTGTTGTTTTCAGTAAAGCAGAATCGGTTCGATGTAATTTCAAACAAAATTCACGTAATTAATCAAATTTATGACGAAAAGAAGGCCGACCCCGTCGACCTTTTTATGAAAAATACTTTCAACTCAAAGCACTTTGATGCTTAACCAATCGATTTTCTGTTCGTAAACCTAGCATTAAGCTTAGGCACATAAGCAATAATATGAAGGCAAATGGTAGCGCCATCGATACCGTTCCAGCTTGCAGTGCTTGAATAGATTCCGCACCACCAACCCACAATAGAACCGCTGCAATCGCGCCGCCCATCAACGCCCAAAATACGCGTTGTGGAACAGGTGCATCGACTTTACCGCCCGAGGTAATGCTATCGATAACCAATGAACCTGAGTCTGAAGAAGTGATAAAGAACACCATAATCAAACCAATCGAAACCACTGAAAGAACAGAGCTCATTGGCAACGCATCGTAGGTATGGAAAAGAGAAAGTGTAATATCTTGCAGACCATTCACACCAATCTCACCCACCTTGTTCGCCACTTGGTCAATCGCGATTCCACCGAAAATAGCCATCCAAATGATGATGACTGTCGTTGGGATGAACAGCACTGCGACGATGAATTCACGAATCGTACGACCTTTAGAGATACGAGCGATGAACATTCCTACAAATGGCGACCAAGACATCCACCATGCCCAATAGAATACCGTCCAACCTTGCATCCAAGCTTCATCACCACGACCGTGTGGATTACTTAGAGGAATAAAGTTTTCTACGTAACCCATCAGCGCGGTTGGGATGGCTGCTACACCCGCCATACCACCTGCAATCGTCACGAAGATCAGCAAGCCCAGAGCAACCAACATATTCACGTTACTCAGTACTTTTACGCCGCCGTTAATACCACGCACCACCGACATAGTTGCCAGAAAAGTCACCACAGCAATCACCATAAGCTGCATACCAATGCCGCCATCAGTACCAAACACATGGTTGATGCCACTGGTTGCTTGCTGCGCGCCTAAGCCTAATGACGTTGCTAAACCAAACAGAGTTGCCAGTACCGCCACGATATCGACAATGTGACCAAACCACCCCCAAGTTCTATCCCCTAGAATCGGGTAGAAAATCGAGCGGATTGAAAGAGGTAAACCTTTATTGAAGGTGAAGAAAGCGAGTGCAAGCGCAACAACAGCGTAGATAGCCCAGCCATGCAAGCCCCAGTTATAGATGGTTGCACCTAGTGCTAGCTTAGCGGCTTCAGGTGAATATGCTTCAACACCAAGCGGCGTTTCATACCATCCAGTGAAGTAAGCCACAGGCTCAGCAACACCCCAGAACATCAAACCAATACCCATTCCTGCGGCGAATAACATCGACATCCAAGAAAGGTTGGAGTGCTCTGCTTTGGCATCATTGCCACCAATACGTATCTTGCCATACGGGGAGACAATGAGGGCAAAACAGAAAATAACAAAGATGTTGGCTGCCCACATAAAGAACCCATCGAAGTTACCGATGACTTTCCATTTTATACCATCAAGTGCAGATTTAGCGGTCTCTGGTTCTGCAACTAAAAGTGCAAGCAGGAAGATGATGATCGCACCTGCACTGATACCAAATACAGGGTTATGTACATCAAAGCCCCATTTCTGAACGTTATCTTGTCCTACGGTATAATCAGTATTCTCAATACTATACCTATCCTTTACAGACTCCATGTATCCTCTCTAATTTGCAGCACACGGTTTGCAACATTGCATTCGGCGCTTAAATTTCGAAAGGAAGAATATCAACCTGTCGCAAAAATACTAAAAAAACCTCCATAAAGGAGGCCTTAATTACACATTTAGTAATTAAATTACACATTTAGTGTAATTTAGCGTAAAATCAGTCCACAAGCCCACAATTGACGGCGTACTTAGCAAGCTCTGCTGTAGAGTGAATGTCGAGCTTATGCTTGATATTTTGTCGATGCGTTTCTACCGTTCGGTAGCTAATATTCAATGCCTTCGCTACCTCTTTACTACTCTCCCCTTTCGCCACTAATTTCAGCACCGCTTCTTCACGTCGACTCAATGGATTCTTCACCGATGGCGTCGGAGTAATTGGCTGAGTGAACAAATTTTGGGTAACTTTCTCGCAGAAATACGTAGAACCTTGATTGACCGTTTTAATTGCCTGAACCATTTTTTCAGCGGAAATCTCCTTCAACATATAGCCCACTGCGCCAGACTGCATCACCTTCATAATATATTCACGGTTGTTATGCATGGTCAGCATCAGTACCTTAGCTTCCGGGTCTTCTTCTTTAATCAGGTGTGTGGCATCAATCCCATTCATGATGGGCATACTGATATCCATCAACACCACATCCGGGCGTAGGTCTTTGACAATCTCGACCGCCTCTAAGCCATTGCTCGCGGTACCTATCACGCTAATATCAGGCTCGAGTTCCAATCTCGCCATAAAGCCATCCAGTACCACTTGGTGATCGTCAGCAATCACAACTCGAATAACTTCACTCATTCATTAATCCCTCTAGTGTCAGTAACACTGTAATTTCCGTTCCGAAGCCAATCTCGCTCATCATTTCAAAATCGCCACCTATAAACTCCACCCGCTCTCGCATATTTCGCAGACCGATCCCTCGTTTTTCCATCGCTTTGTAAGTATTAAAACCGACACCGTTATCCTGGATAAGTAGTTGCAACACATTGCCAATTTGCTGCGCGATAACCCTTACTTTGGTCGCTTGTGCGTGTTTCTCTATGTTATTCAATGACTCTTGCACCACTCGATACAAGGTTGTCGCGGCTTCGGATTTTAACTTACCCGGTTGAGTACTAAACAAGGTTTCCACCTCAATACCCGAGTGCGCCTGAAAATCTAACAACAAAGAAGACAATGCCGCTTCTAAGCCTATGTCATCCAATGAACTTGGGCGAAGTTGATGCGAGATATGTCTCACTTCTTCTATCGCTCGCATCAGTGAGTGCTGCGACTTGTTCAAATGTGCTTTAAGGTCTTCATTTTGCAGCTTATTACCAAGCAGTTCTAAGTGGCAACGACTCGACACTAATAATTGGTTAATACCATCATGTAACTCACGTGCGAGGTGCTTCTTCTCGTCTTCTTGGAACATCACCGTCTTATGCGCCAGTTCCTTCAAGTTGTTATCCGCAACCCTGTGTTCATGCATATTAATGGCCAAGGTCAGCACGATAATGACCGCGACCGTCACGCTCAGAATAACCACAATCGAAAAGAACGTGGTTTGAATATTCTTGTTAATCGCAGCCTGCATCAACGCCACTTCTTGATGGACGTCTTCAATATACAAGCCAGTGCCAATCATCCAGTCCCATCGCTCTAACCACGCGGCATAGCTCAGCTTAGACACCACTTCGCCCGTCGAAGGCTTTTGCCACAAATACTGGTGAAAACCTCCGCCCGTTTGTGCCTCTCGTAACAAGGCTTCAATCAGAAAGTCGCCATCTTCATCTTGAAGTAGCAGCAAATTCTGGCCGATCAATTCTGGCTGTATCGGATGAACGAGATTGGTTCCGTGGCGATCGTAAGCGAAGAAATAGCCGTCCGCTCCATATCTAAGTTTAGACAATATGGCTCGAACTTCCGTTTTAGCTTGGGCTTCTTGAATATCAGGATCGTTGTAGATATGTTCAATGGCGTCGAAAGCGAGATCGACAGTGTCCTTGAGGGCATTTTCACGGGACTTGATCAGGCTGTCTCTGAAGATCTCGACCTCTTTATCCCCCAGAGTTTTAGTCTGGTGTAACGAGATCCAACTAATACTCGCCGTTACGAGCAGCAACGGGATCAATGTCAGCAAAATCAGTTTGGCTTTTAGAGGCATTCCTTTCCCTCACAAAAAACGGCTTACTGAACATCAATAAGCCGTTTTACTTTATCAAGTTATAGATAGCCGTTGAAACATATCATTCACATTCTTGGCTTCACTCACATTCCATAGAAGGAAGGGAAAGCGAGAAGTGATCCAAGTACTAGGATTTGAATCAGAATGAATGGCATCACACCGCGGTAGATGTCTTTCGTCGTCACGCCTTTTGGTGCCACTCCTTTTAGGTAGAACAGGCTAAAACCAAATGGCGGCGTCAGGAATGAGGTTTGTAGGTTCATCGCGATAAGGATAGCGAACCATGTCATGTTAATGCCCATAAGCTCGGCTACTGGTGCAATGATCGGCACGATGATAAAACAGATTTCAACGAAGTCGATAAAGAAACCCAGAATCAGAATCACCAACATGGTAATGATCAAGAAGCCCCACTTCTCACCCGGAAGCTGTAGCATCCACTCTTCAACCAGATAGTCACCTCCGGTATAAGTGAACGCCATCGAGAACGCAGTCGCACCCAGCAAGATAGCAAACACCATTGCCGTTACTTTCACCGTCTCTTTAGACGCGTCATACACCATCGACCAACTAAACTGACCGTATAGAAAAGCAAGCACCATCGCACCTGCACCACCTAATGCAGCAGACTCTGTTGGCGTAGCAACACCCGCAAAGATGGAGCCCAGTACAACTATGATTAGCGCTAAAGGTGGAAGAATCGCTTTTAGTGCATTAAACACTTCTTGTTTGCGGCTAATTGAATCATCGCGCTCAATTGGCTGAGCCGCTTCAGGATGCAGTTTTGCGTATATCAGGATATAAACAATGTACGCGCCGACCAGCATCACGCCCGGCCAAATCGCCGCTTGGAACAAGTCGCCTACAGGCACACCCAATACGTCACCCAACAGAATCAATACGATGGATGGCGGAATGATTTGCCCTAACGTACCAGACGCACAGATAGTGCCGCACGCTAAGCCCTTATCGTAGTTGTACTTGAGCATAACTGGCAAAGAGATAAGCCCCATTGCAACCACAGAAGCACCAACCACGCCGGTTGAAGCAGCAAGCAGAGAACCTACTAACACGGTTGAAATTGCGATACCACCACGTACGCCACCAAACAGTCGTCCCATAGACTCAAGCAACTGCTCAGCAAGCTTAGTCTTTTGCAGAACAAGCCCCATGAAAACAAACAATGGAACGGCCATCAGCACCGTGTTTTCCATGATTGATTGAATTCGATATGGCATGAAGGCAAACATTTCGATGCCCTCAGCCCAAACACCAAAGATTAATGCGATACCACCAAAGGTGAACGCTACAGGGAAGCCAAGTAAAAGTGCAAACAAGGCTACGAAAAACATTACTATTCCAATCATGTTCAGCCTCTACTTGTTCTTTGTATGAAGATTGTTTGCATGGATAAGGTGCGGATTAAAAATCTTGTTCAGTGAATGCAGGATCAAGCCCACGCCACTGAGTACCATTAAGAAAAATGACAGCGGGATCATAGCTTTGATGACCCAGCGATATGGCAAGCCACCGGGATCGCCTGAGGTTTCGCCGAGGTCATAGCTCTCTTTAGCAACATCAATACCAAACCAAGCGACTAACAAACAGAAAGGCATCAGAAAAATCAATGTGCCGAGCAGGTCAATTATGGCTTGTGCCTTGAAGCTCAGTTGCTCGTAGAACACATCCACCCGAACATGGCCACCAGCCTTGATGGCATAAGGAACACCTAACAGGAAAACGGCTGAGAAAAGGTGCCATTCCATCTCTTGGAAGGCGATTGAGACATCATTGAAGGCATATCTCATGACAACGTCATACACAACGTTAACGATAAGTAGAATAAACAACATACTGGAAAGCCATCCCAGTGCATCACCGATACGATTAAACAGGCGTTCAATATAAATTAGACTTCGCATTCCCTACTCCATGGAATTTGAAAAGACATCGGGCAGTACAACTGGCCCAACTAAAAACGATTCAGTTTATAGCTAATAATAGGCACAACGTAGAAAGGGGTCTTGGGCAGTTAATTATTATGGTTAAAATGAACCCGCCGCTTAGTCACTCTTAATTACCTAAGAAGAAAAGCTTTGGGTTCATTTAGTTTCAGTTCAACAACTGTCAATTATTTCGCTTGGCTATTTAGATAAGCTCTGTGTGAAATATCCGTCCATGAACGCACTTGCTCTAGGTAGCTTGCCTGTGAAGCTTGGATCTCTTTTGCCAACTCATCTTTCTCAGCGTGTGCAGCAAGTAGGCGGTCGTTCGCTTCTTTCAATGCCGACATTACTTCAGGCGGGAAGTCTTTCACTTGTACATCTGGGTATTCTGTTTTCATTGAAACCCAGTTCTTGCCACTTTCGTGCGTTGCTTGTGTGTACATGTCGTAAGCTGCTGTACGCATTGCAACACGTAAGATCTCTTGAAGGTCTTCAGGAAGCTTGTTCCATGTGCGCTTGTTCACTAGGAATTGAAGCTCAGAACCCGGCTCGTGCCAACCAGTGTAGTAGTACGGCGCAATTTTGTGGAAACCCATTCGTAGATCAAGTGAAGGACCTACCCACTCTAGCGCATCAATCGTGCGACGCTCTAGAGATGTGTAAAGCTCGCCAGGGGCAATGTTCGTCGGTTTAGCGCCAAGCTCTGCTAGGATTTCACCCGCAAAACCAGGGATTCGCATTTTCAGACCTTGTAGATCTTCAACACTGTTGATCTCTTTTTGAAACCAACCACCCATCTGAATATCCGTGTTACCGCCCGGGAAAGACATCAAGTTATGTGGAGAGTAAACCTGCTCCATCAACTCCATACCACCACCATGGTAGAACCATGCGTATTGTTCTGCTGGCGTCATACCGAAAGGCATAGAAGTGAAGTAAAGCGTGTTTGGAACCTTGCCTTTCCAGTAGTAAGAGCCAGAGTGACCCATATCGTATTGACCAGACTTAACCATATCAAAAACGCCAAGAGGTGCTTTGTGTTTGTTTGCTGAATCGATTCTGATTTGCAGTCGACCATTCGACATCTTCTCAGCCATCGCCGCCATGTTTTTGGTTGCATCACCGAATACTGGGAAGTTTGGTCCCCAAGTTTCCGCAAGTTTTAAACGGTAAACCTTATCCGCAGCTGTTGCACCAGTAGCGACCAAAGCTAAACAAGCCGCAGCGGTTACCGCTACGTTTTTAAAAACTCGTGTGAGGGAGTTAGAAATGAGACTCATGTTCACGTCCTTTGTTGGGTTAACACTCTTTCTTTGAGCATTTTTTATGATTCAACATAAGAGTGCACCGCGATGAGGCAACAAGATATCAGGGAGAGCACGCACGAATACTCCGCACAGAGATACGTATTAGACCAAAGAACTAAGTAGAACTACGTAGGAGATAAATGACCAGCGCTAGTTTTAAAGGACTAAGACTATTCACACGAAGAATGCGTATTGATAAATACCTAAGTAGTTACAATGAAGCCATATTAACAATTGTTTGCTATTTCGTGATGAAGCTCTATTCATCGCTTTAGTTTTGGGGGAAATCATCAGTATTTTTCTTCAGGGTTCGCCCTAATTTGGTGCTTACTGATGAGAGGCAAAGCCAGACGTTAACCTAAATAAGCAAACAAGAAGTTTGGAGGGAATATAGGATTCAGTATTTTGTTGCAGATACAAAAAAGCCTCGATAACCGAGGCTTAAAAACTAAACGAAGCGAATATCATCCCGTGGGATTAGATAGCTTTGTAGATAACCTTGTTACCTGCTAGCTGCTCTTTCGCTACTAGGTTTTCTTCAAGAAGTTTTTTCAATGCGCCTGTTGCCCATGAAGCTGCTTTCGCGTCTTCTTGACCAGCTGCTAGGCCGATACCTTTAGGATTAATGCCTTCAGCATTGCTAACAACGATGTCTAGAACTTGTTGTTGCTTAGGAGTCAGTGCTACTGCAACTTCTTTAGTTGCTGCTACTGTTTTCTCTACCGCTGGTTTTGCTGCTACAGTTTTTTCTGCTACAACTTTCTCTGCGACAGGCTTCGCTTTTTTCGGCGTTGCTACTGCTTTAACTACAGCCGCTTTAGTGCGTTTCTGCAGTTTAGCCTGCACCTTACGCTTATGAGCAAGTCTCATTGAATATTTCTCCAGTTCACTGCTCTTTTCGCAGTGGTGAAAATTTGAAGCGCGATTTATACCAAAAAACAGGAGCTATTTGTAGAGTGAAGCGCCGAAAGTCGACGAAAAATACCGATATTGTCTACTAGCGTCTATTATTTAAACATCGACTTATCAATTCAGGGTCATATACACTGGTTATCCATCCAGACAAAAATATGAAATCTTGGTGTTGCCTATGGACACTCGTCATCTCACTAATTTCTCTTTGCCCTCGTTCACTCGAGCATACCGTTTTCTAGCTGTTATTTGGGGCTTTATTTGCTTCATCATTGCACTCTATAGCGATAATCCAAAGTTACTGATCTTAGGCGCTTTTTGCATTATTACGCTGCTTGGAATAGGCTATTATTTAATGCTACGCAGCCAAGTGATGTTCACACTCACTCCAACACATTTTCAGCAGCACTTTTATAAAGGTGGATGGGTTTTAAAATGGAGTAATATCCAAAAAATCGGCTTGTGTACTTATGAACAAGATGGCTGGCATCAACCTCTTCCTTGGATCGGAGTTAAGGTCAAAGATTACTCACCCTACTTGGATTCCATCTGCCCTAAAATCACCTGCGAATTACTGCTCAGCCAGCGCGCACTTTTGTACTTGGGAGCTAAACAAGCGGGTAAGGAGTCCAACTTTGAAGACATGGTTCTCGACTCTTCGCATTACCACGCTAGCTGCACTGAAGCTGGCTGTGTAGAGCTGAGTAAATTTAAAGAATCAAAAAATACTAAAGAGAGCCATTTTAGTGACAGCCCAACACAAGCTGCACCTGAATCTGCAAAAACATCAAGTAACGAGAAAGCCATCATCAAAGATTATTCAGGACTACAGGCGATGCTCGCTAACAGAATGAAATATCAAAGAGGTTTTCACGGCTACGATATTTTTATATCAACCAATGACCTAAATATGAGTGGGGAAGAGTTTGTAGGCTTGACTCGGCGCTACATGGCGGCTGCCGAGGGTGTTTCTGATTAACATCCAATAGCCTTAGAAAGTAAAGCCGCACGCTAATCCGCGATGAACCATAAAAAACTTAGCTTTCAGAAGAAAAGCTAAGCTTCGTTTTCAATAATTCTGATACTCAATGACAGACTTAGTACAAAGGCATCTCATCAGCTACGAACGGGTTTGATGCGCGCTCACGACCGAATGTTGATTCAGGTCCATGACCAGGAACGAAAGTTACATCGCTGCCTAGTGGCCAAAGCTTAGTTTTGATCGATGTGATAAGCGTGTTAAAATCGCCTTGTGGGAAGTCAGTACGACCAATTGCACCGTTAAACAGCACATCACCAACAAACGCTAAACGAGCTTGCTCACTAAACAGTACCACGTGGCCTGGAGTGTGACCCGGAGTGTGAATGACATCGATAACTTGGTTACCGAACGTTACTTTGTCACCCTCTTCTAACCAAGTATTTGGTTCAAACGCTTTACACAGTGGGAAACCGAACATTTGGCTTTGATTCTCTAGGCCTTGTAGCCAAAAATTATCAGCCTTATGTGGGCCAACAATCTCAACGTTCAACATCTCAGAAAGTGGTACCGTACCCCCCACATGATCTAAGTGACCATGAGTCAATACCAAGTCCACTACCTTAACACCCAGCTCTTCGATGATTGCGGCTAGCTGTTGAATGTCACCACCTGGATCAACAACGATGCCTTTCATGGTTTCATCACACCACACAATCGAGCAGTTTTGAGCAAAAGAGGTAACAGGTACAACTTGATACTTAAGAGACATATACAAACCTTAGAGGGCAAACTGAAATTTGGGGAAACTATGACATTGGATGTCTACTTTGACAAGTACCTACCGCTTTGCTCACCCACTGAGTCTTACTCTACCAAGTTCGTACAGGGCCAGTATCAATGTGAATGAAGTTACTTTGAGCATAGTAACCAACACCACCCGCTTGTAGGCTTCTTGCTACGTCTCTCAACTCTTTCAAATCAACACCATCGATACGGAAATCGATCGCTTTACCAAGCATGTGGTAGCTCTTTTTAGCAACACCACTCGACTTAGAGCGTAACGCTTCATTGGTTGCTTGAGACCGGTAGCCAGAGATGATCTGAACTTCTTTTTGAATGCCTAAGATATTTTGAATCTGAGTGATCTGGTCAAAAAGGTTCTTATCCATTGTATGGATCTCATTACGGCGGAAGTCGCGACATAGCTTACTAAGGCGCGCCATCTCATCACCAATATAGTTGGTGCCATCAAAATAGCAGGTCTCTAACCTTTCACCTGTGTGGAGGTTGTTCATGCTAATCCTTCTCGGTTGATCAGGGCATGAAGCAAAGGCAATAGAAGGAGTAAGTGAGGCAGCAACAGCAGTACCACCAGCGTGAGTCAGGAACTGACGGCGTGAAAATGAACTTTGAGACATACAGCAATAAAACCCAATCAGATCGAACAAAAAATGTACGATACATAATGAGAACTGCTGCGTCAACGCACAAAAAACGGGCAAAATGTTAGTATTTGTAACCTTTGTAAGGTTAGTTATTGATACTAATCATAATTTTATCAATAGAAGGCTAGTTGTCATTTTTGGGTCAAGATCACCATTCTATGCATATCTGTCATTAGCTACCCTGTTTATCGTATTGATAAATGTCGCCACGGTACTGTATACCCTCTTCTTCAAACAACACGGTTTGGTAAATAATGTGTACGGGAATTCGTTTCTTGAGTCGGACCTTAGTATTGGGAGCAAGTTCATCGTCCTGATTCGGCACTTTCTTTACCTTAGTCGCAAATAACAACTCCGCGAGTTCCTCAGCATGCTCAACACGAATGCAACCTGAGCTGTAGGCGCGGAAGTCATCGTTAAACAAGCTTTTGCTTGGCGTGTCATGGAGATAAATGGCTCGTTTGTTGGGTGTATTGAACTTATACAAACCTAATGCGTTGCTAGAGCCTGCTTGCTGGCGCATTCGATAAGGGAAAGAGTTGAAGTTGATCGTCTGCCAATCTATCTCGGTAGTATCGACGGTTTCCATCGAACGCCAACTATCGATCACTTGAAAATTGTGTGTTTCAAGATAGCTCTCGTCGGCTTTTACTTTAGGCAAGATATCTTTAACCATGATTTTCCATGGCACGTTCCAAGTCGGGTTTAAGATCACCGAATCAAGTTTTATCTCTAAGAGTGGCGTTTTTCTCGATTTTCTCCCGACCACCACTTTAGACTCGAAAACCTCTTCCCCGTCTTCCCAGTACTTCATATCAAAACTAGGTACATTCACCACAATCAGTGAGTCTCTATTTCTTGGCCATAAGCGAGCACGCTCGGCGTTCAATGCTAGGGAAGTGAGTCGATCATCGAAGCCCATGTTGATCCACTTGATCGTGTCTGGCCCGATAATTCCATCCGCGGTAATCCCATGCATGCGCTGAAAAGCTTTGGTCGCGATTTGTAAGTCTCGATCAAATTGAGGGGAATCGACAGCGATCATTGAAGTATCTACGCCAACCAATGCAATACGCTCGACCAGCGTTGCTTTGTCTGAAAGTTTATCTCCCAAGCGTTTCAAACCTTTTTGTCGGTAGCGTTCAATACTAAGCTCTGATGCCGTGTTTAAAACAGAATAGGTTGCTTTGAACTGGTCGAAATCGCCAACCGGTGGCGCGTAAGACAACACCATCTCTAATAAGTAATCATTGGCGACGCTGCTTTTAAGTCTCATAACGATATGAGGTGAAGGCGCGGGCAATTTTAAGTGCAGCTGACCGGAGAAATACCAGTCCTTACCTATGATCGGCGCATTCTCAACGTAGCTCAGATAATAGATGAAGGTGTCGGTGAGCAGGATGTCTAACTCTTGCCACTGCTGGCGAGATTGGTACTGGCGAATCTGTTTAAGCCGTCGTTCGACAAGTGGTGCTATCTTCGCCTGTTCAATCAGCGATAACTGAAATTCAAACGCTTTAACAAGCTCTGGAGAGTCCCACAAGAATGGAAATGAGGTGTCTTGATAAATACTCTGGGTGAGTTCGGGATAAATGAGCATGAAAGAGAGTTCTGAATCAGCCGGAATAAACCGACGCTCCTCAGAACTCGTGTAGCTCCATGTGTTCATAGAAACTAGCAGCAATAATCCACAGAAGTATTTGGCTAACATGATCACTCCACCTTTTTCCACCCCATAAGTATGGCAAAGAAATCGGAGTCAGCATGTTATTTTTAGATGACGTTATAAATCAGATAGAACTCCAGTGGTTGTCCCACTGAATAGATGATTGCTGTGTTGATTTCTCATAAGGTTTGCGTTGGCTAACCACACTCCCCGCACCAGAACTCAATCTAAATTCCCCATCAAGAAGCACAGCACCGGAAGCATCAGACAATGCCGATAGCTCCACTAACTCTTTGGTTTGTTTAGACCAAATACCGTAGCAATTGCCTCGTGGCGAGGTAGCGATAATCCAATCATCGGATGCTGCGATACTTGCAATGTAGTGATTAAATCGCGCCCATTGCTCAGGCTCTGCGTTCAAGGATTCGAACTCGCCGCCTCTCGTATGCATCGCTAAAAGTGAAGGATATTCATCGGGTTCGCCACGATATTGCTGACCACAAAGTACAGTCTCTGCCCCGTCATGCGCTAAGTGTCGAATACTTAACTTCTTATCCAACAATTCAACCTGATCAAGCAGCTCACCTTGCGATGAAACATAGCTCAAACTAGGCTGCATGGAATCCAAGTTTTTCGGTGTTCTGCCATCAGTATGAACGCCACCAACGCCTATCGCGAGATTACCATCAGGCATGATGACCACCTCATGGGGTCCAATACCAAAACCGGTGAACTCTTCGACCTTACGATACCCTTTTGCGACATCATAGACACCAATCACGCCTTGGCTCGTGTCCGTTTTCCCTTCAGTCGCATACAGTAGAGTACCGTCTAACGAGTAAACACCGTGACCATAGAAGTGACGATTCTTACCCTTCACTACCATTTTTATCTGCTCACCACTTTTGTAGTCAAACACCATAAAGTAGTCACCCGGCCGACGGGCAAACACTACTGCGTGAGATGACGTTGGACAAATGGCGACACCATGTCCACGCTCGGGGATCGGTAGCTGAGTCAGTGGCATGCCATATTCATCAGCAACAACCGCGGAATACTGGTCTCGACCATTAAGCGCACAACCAATCAACAGAGGTTTGTTCGATGCGTTTTCAACTGAACGACTTGCACACCCGAACGGCAGCACAGGGACAGCAGCACACCCTAGTGCTGCTTTCAGTAAGTTTCTTCGTGTAGTATCAGTCACCATCGGTAGCATTAAATCCTATTACCACGCCCAGCTCTATCGCTATTTCTTCATGAATCAGGTACTTCAAACGTTCTAGCTTATTGTACTGGGTCAAAACCTCTCGGTAACCTTCTTTGCTCTGCAGTAAGCTGAACAAGCTCGAATCCGTTGGCCAAGTCTCTAATGTCAATGTGAACTGATCAGCAACACGATCTGCCAAATCATTAAGCCCTTTCTCTCTCAACAAGCCATCAAGGCCGTTACCGTCAGCGAGATACAATTTCTCTAGAGCTGCAACGTTCGCTTTTAGTTGAGTCATAGAGGTTTGCGCTCGCCAAGACTCTGAAAAGTATGGGCGCGGGTGACCAATTTTTGCCATCGGACGGCTTAGCTTCTTCATGCTGTAATCAAGCTGATTCGTCAAAAGAGCGATGTATTCTGACTCCCAGCGCATCTCATCCAAAGCAAGCCATGGGTTTACTTGCCATGCTTCAGCAATTGAAGCTGATTTCATTGCCAAGTTTTGTGCAATTGCTTGTGAAGACAAACAGCCCGATGCTTTGTCTTTAATCAGTGGTGATTGCTGGTCATATAGCGCCCACTCCAAAGCACCCAAGCCTTGAACAGTCACACTTTGCTGTGCGATTTCGTCTTGCGTCCAAGCTTTATTCTTTTGCGTCAGCTGACGCATTTTAAGGCCTGTGGTGTTCTTTTTGTCTGGCCAAAATTGAACATTCCAACTCTCTTCTAATGCCGCTGTTGGGCCACGCTCCTGCCCTTGCAGTGCCATCCAACTGTTCATGGTGAGCTGCCACTGATTTTTAACTGCATCTAACTCAACGTTATTTTTTTCACAGTAACCTTGCATCAAGGCTTCTAATTCGCTCGATTGCTTAGCGAATAGTACTGCTGAATCAAACTCCTGTTGATACACGTTACGACTAATATGACTTGTCGTGTCGGCTTGATAAGACACACCGTTAACCTCAAACGAAGCAGCTTGGTTCCCTGATGACTGACAGCCTGCCATGGCTAAAACCGACAAAGGCATTAACAATAATTTTTGAGCCATGCTGTTACCTTACTTCCTAATTTTTCTTTTAATTATATGAGTTCATTAAATATGAAACGACCGCTGACCTCGTATTGCTGCAAGTTCAGCGGTAATATGCTTTAGGTTAGCTGAATAGTTAAACCGCTAAATCTCAGTCCGACTACAGCGAATTCAAAAACGCCAATAATGCTTCGCGTTCACTGCGACTCAAATCTAATACTTTTTGTTTTGCCATTTCTGCTTCACCACTATGCCAGAGCACCGCTTCCATCACGTTTCTTGCTCGACCATCGTGCAACAAGAAGGTGTGGCCATTCACTTCTTTTGTATAACCTAAACCCCATAATGGTGTGGTTCGCCACTCACGTCCATTCGCTAGATACTCTGGACGATTATCCGCTAGGCCTTCGCCCATATCATGCAGCAGCATATCGGTATAAGGACTGATTAACTGGTCGGATAGTGCTGGCAAACCTTCGCGTTTGGCTGTACGAATTTCAGCTTGGTGGCAGCTTTGGCAACCAATATCTTGGAACAATTGTTTACCTTGAATGACTGCCGGGTCATCAACATTACGACGAATTGGAACCGCCAAATGTTGAGAATAAAACTCTACGAAGTCGAGAATATTGTCACTCACTTCTGGTTCACCACCATTTGGGAAGTCATCACAAGTTGATTGAGCTGAGGTGCAGTTTTCGTTCGGGAATAAGCTGCTTGTTAAGCCCAAATCACCGTTAAATGCTGCCGCATTTTGCTGCATCAGGTTTGGCTGACCAGCTTTCCAACCGAAACGTCCCATTGCCATTTCGTTTGTACGAACATCAAGAACGTAATTGGCTTTACCTGATACGCCTTGGTTATCCGCTGCTTGTTGCTTCGCGAAACCAAGAATCGTCTCTTGAGGAATACTCTCGAGTAGGCCCAAACCGATCATCGGTGGCGCAACACGAGCTGAGAATTCTGTTTTAGGATGCATTTCACCGAAAGCAAGTTCAGTGATCTTTAAAGAAGGTTTACGCAGAGTAACAACCGTACCGTCTTTAAAAGTAACAGGCGCATCTGTGTAACTGATGTTCACCTTGCCCTCTGGTTTTACCCCTTGAAGTGCAAAATCTTGCAACTGACCGCCGTATGTTGGCTCTGGAATGCCACCATCGCGAATAAAGGCTTGTCGCTGCTCAGGTGTTTCTGCTGGGATACTAAGACGAACCAACATAGACACAGCGTTTTCATCGCCTTTTTCTGGCGCGTGGCCTCGACCATCTTTGATGTGACAGTTTTGACAGCCGTTGGTGTTAAATAGCGGGCCTAGACCATCACGAGCGTCAGTTGATGATGGAGCGGGTACCCAAGGGTTTCGAAAGAAGCTGTTACCAACGCTGAAATCTAAGCGTTTGCTCATTGGCAAGTTAGCAGCAGGAAGAGAAAAAGCATTCGCCCCGTCTTTCTTTACGGTTGTTTTACCACCGGAGTAGGTTTCATGAGCGTGTAATGGAGATACGAAAAACAGTGCTGTTAAGAGTGAGGCTGATAGATACGACTTCATACATTGCCTTGCTGAGTTTTTGATTTTAGTTTTTATAAGGAAGTGGCTTTTTTCTTGGCAAACAATTAAGGGCTCAATCAGAGCCCTTACATTGGTTTCTGGCTCGGGTTCTTAGAACTCGTGGTCAGCCGTGTCTGGGTTTAGGCTATCAATGCCAATCACACCAGCAGCACGCTCAATTGCTGCAGTTTGAGATACTAGAGCAACAATTGTTTTGTTTACTAATGCATTACCTGCTGCGTTGTCAGCAGCGATTAGCTGATCAAAGTGCTGGTTGTTTTTCTCAGCCGATGTTACTAACAGGCCTACTTGTGCACGTGCTAGGTCAAACTGATTTTGAATCTCTTTCGCAGCTTGCTCATCTTTTTGCTCAACTAGGTCAAATAGGCTTGGACCAGAAAGCAGAGTACCGTCTTCACGCTTGTATAGACCCGTGTAAACGTTGTAGATGCCTTGCTCGTTGTAGTAGTGAGAATTGTGCGTGTTATCAGAGAAGCAATCGTGCTCATCTTCAGTAGAGTTAGCTTCTAGAGCTACCTTCATACGCTCACCAGCAAGTTCACCTAGAGAAAGTGAACCCATACCGAATAGCATTTTACGTAGACCATTTTCGCTTGACTCAGAAAGAAGCTCTTGACGGTAGTTACCTTTCTCGCCTTTAGCCCACTGCTTTTCCATCCACTCTAGATCTTGAACTAGCAGCTCAGCAGATGCTTTTAGGTATGCGCCACGACGGTCACAGTTGCCGTTTGTACATTTAGCACCAACAACAAAGTCAGTGTAAGCACGCTGACCTGCTCCTGCGTTTGTGCCGTTTAGGTCTTGACCCCAAAGTAGGAATTCAATCGCGTGGTAACCAGATGCAACGTTCGCTTCAGAACCACCGATCTCGTTAAGCTCTGCAATGAGTTCAGGCGTAATGTTCGTAGCATCTACTGTCGTTTGACCGATTTGGAACGTTTTGTTTGCAACGATGTTAGCGCTTGCGCCTTCGTTACCGAGTTCGTATTGGTAATCAGAAGAAACGTAATCAATCAGACCTTCATCTAGTGGCCATGCATTCAGTTGACCTTCCCAATCATCAACAACCACGTTGCCGAAGCGGAATACTTCTGACTGTTGGTATGGTACGCGAGATTCAAGCCACGCAAGTTTTACTTTTTCGAAGTTACTAGCAGAAGGAGAAGCTAAGAAGGTATCGATAGAAGAGTTCAACGCTTTTGCTGTGATTACTGAGTCTGCAAATACCGCGTGTGCAATATCTGCGTAATGTTCTACAACTTGATCTTGAGTTACTGCAGCGAAAGAAGAAGCAGAGGCAAAAATGAGTGACGAAGTTACGGCTTTTGTCACTAAAGATTTGATAGTCATGAAGCATCCTTGTTGAGCTTTAAATTATTATTCGTAGTAATAGTGCAAACTATTATCATTTACACTACGAATTTGAATAATACAAACTTACAATTTTATTGCAAGATAAATACAAAAAAACCTCACATACGTGAGGTCTTTAAACACTTTTGTGTTAAGCACAACAAGTAAACCGGCTAGATATCCAGGTTATGTTTACCGTGTGAGACTTTTGCTTTTAGGTAATTTTCATTGCCAGATTTGATATGGGCAGACGTATTCACCACTTCTTCTATCTCAATGCCATAAGACTTCAGTTCGTTAATCTTCTTAGGGTTGTTCGTGACCAAACGAATCTTCGCGATACCTAGAGCACGCAGCATCTCAGCCGCTTCAGTGAAATCACGTAAATCATCACCGAAACCTAGGTGGTTATTCGCTTCGTACGTGTTCATACCTTCACTTTGAAGACGGTATGCATCGATCTTATTGTATAAACCAATACCACGACCTTCTTGGCGTAGATAAAGAATTACACCGCCAGTTTCGCCCATGATTCTAATGGTTTCATCTAACTGCTCACCGCAATCACAGCGAGAAGAGTGGAAAACATCACCAGTAAGGCACTCAGAGTGCATACGAACAAGAGGAACATCTTGTGTTTTATCTGCTGAATTAAATATTACAGCAACATGCTCTTTATCTGTTTTCAATCCATGAAAAGAGAGTAATTCAGCATCAATACTGCTTGTTACCCCTACTTTGAAATCTATTCTGGCACGTACTTCCGCCATAGTTATACTCACTTGAAAATTCGATGTATTTAACAACACTACATTATATATCTTGGCAATATTTTGTAGCTAACTATCTAATGATAGATACTATGAGGCTGTTAACAATTTTTTTCAAGGTCGACCACGCTCTAATTGTTATATTATAACAATTTTTTTAGGTCACAAAAAAAAACATATTGAAATGACCAAAATGGGTTGTAAATTAATCAGTTGAGACTAAAACTACGATTTTTTACAGAATGATCAACTTACTTGAGTTTGCTTCCAGATGACAAGTTGAACCCAAGCGTTCTCTAATTCAGTCAACTCTTCTTGAGTAAGCGTAGAAATGCTCGATTTTGCACTGTATTTTTCTGCCCATTTGTCAGATCGGACATGAGTATGAAACTCTTTCTTTAAATTTGAGATTACGTTATCCACAAATACATCCTTATATAACAGTGCTTAGCCTTTATAATCCTTTAATGTTACAAAATACAGTTCAATTGGTAAACAGTAATACACAACTTTTATGAGCGCTTTCCAACACTTTTTACTGATAAATATATAAATAGCAAAAATAATAGGCTTGGTTGCAGCCAAAGTAATAAGTTTGAAACGCTCATCGCTGGTTTATAAAGTACAAACTCACCAAACCTTTCTGTCATATATTGAGTAATTTCATGATTACTCTTCCCTGCTTTCACCATATTAAATACAACAAGGCGTAAGTCCTTTGCAATCGGAGAGTTTGATTCAATCAGGTTCTGGTTTTGGCATTGAGGACAGCGCAGTGTCTTTGCTAAAGCAATGGCGCGCTGCTGTTGGTCGGGGCTTTCAAACTCAAACAGTTCAACTTGAATACTGGTGTTCTTATCACTGGGAACAAACAAATCTTCTGCGGATGCCGGTAAACTTATCGCGATAATCATAGAGACGAATAATATTATTTGGGCTAAAGATCTCATCATCCATCCACACCATCAAAATATAAGGCGAGCTCATCTTGCCATACAGATTCATTAATTACGCCCATGAACTTCTTCACAATATTTCCTTTGGCATCAACCAAGTATGTCTCTGGAGTCCCTATTACACCAAGTTCGAGCGCTAGCTTACCTTGAGAATCGCTAATCACTTTTGAATAAGGGTTTCCATCACTCGATAGCACATTAAGAGCAGCGGCCGGGTTATCTCTGTAGTTAAGTCCAATAATTGGAATACCTTGGTCTTGAAGCTCCAATAAATACGCATGCTCCGTTTTACAGATCCCGCACCATGATGCCCATACATTGACCAGTTGATAAGCGTGCTGTGTGATGTCCGCTCGAGTTAGCTGCTGTTTCGCTTTAATGATTTGACTATCTACTAAAGCCGTCGATGTAAATTCAGGGAACACTCTTTGTGATGTCCATACAGTGGTGGTTTGCTGTTTGTTATCTAATGCAAACAAAAATGCCAACACCACGATCAGTGCCAGTGTAATGAGCACGATAAGTTTGTTACGAACGTTGGTATGCATATTGTGACGCCTTAACGGTTTTCTTTTTACGATGAGTCAGCGAAAGCAATGCGCCTAAGATAGAAATCAGTCCACCGAACCAAATCCAGCGTGCATACGCCTTGTACTGAACACGAAATGCATACGCTGTTGAATCGACTTTCTCTCCCATAGTGATATAGACGTCGCCATGCCAGAACCACTTCATAGCAGGCTCACTCATGTTCATCACTCTGACTTGATAGTGTCTTCTCTCTGGATTGATAGAAAACGCTCGCTCACCGGTGCGCAACGTAAGCATCGCTCTTTCAGCCGTAAAGTTTGAAGCGACATAGAGCTCAGTGTCCTGATGCGAAAGCGTCCAATCCATGAACTCTACCTGCTCTCCAGGACTCAATTTATAACTGCGTTCAAAAGAGTGGTAACTGTTCATTGCAGCCCCTACTGCTAAGACAGCGACGCCAATATGCGCTACTGTCATTACCCACACTTTACGTTGAAACTTAGAATCGCGTGTTACCACTAATCCGTAAACATGAGTAAGGACTACCCAAAAGGCGAGTGACCATGTCAGCAGTACCATCACTTGGACCGTGCTTACTTGCAAAATGTAAGTTAGCAAGCCAAGACCGGAGGACAACAAAGCAATACACCCAACCACACCTTTCGATGCTTGAGGTTTAATACTAAGTAATGGCGCTAACCCTATCACGCCCATCGCAAGCAGAGCCAAAGGCGCAATAAGAAGATTAAAGTAAGGTGCGCCCACAGAGATGTTTCCAAGGCCAAGCAATTCAAAGACCATTGGATAGAAGGTACCAAACACCACTACCGCCGTAGCCAGTACAAATATAAGTACCGCGACTAAGCTCAAAAAACTTTTGCTAGCAAAACTGGTGATTGGATTCGACTCGAAAGATTCACCACGAACAATAAGAAGAGAAAACGAACTCACTAACACCAAAACCAGTATCAGCAACAGCGCGATACCTTTCGTTGGGTCAACAGCAAAAGCATGAACGGAAGTGAGAACGCCAGATCGAACTATAAAAGTACCGAGGATACTTAAACAAAACGTAATGAAAGCAAGGCTAAGTGACCACTTCAGCAACTGTTGCTTACCTTGAGCAACGCCCAAACTGTGCAGTAGAGCGGTTGATGTTAGCCAAGGTAATAGGCTGGCATTTTCTACCGGGTCCCAGAACCACCAACCACCCCACCCTAGCTCGTAGTATGCCCACCAAGAACCAAGAATGATCCCTGCGGTTAAAAAGATCCAAGCGACTAAACACCAACTGCGACAATGAGCAACCCAATCGAACTCAATCGGAGCCACCAGCAAAGCGGCCACGGCAAATGCCAATACAACAGAGAAACCAACATAACCCAAATACAACAGAGGCGGGTGGAATATCAAACCAACGTCTTGCAGCATAGGGTTAAGATCGCGCCCTTCAAGTGGCAAGGTGGAGTTCAATTCAAACGGATTCGAAGCAAACAAGGTGAACCAGGCGAATATCGCGAGTAATACATTCATCACCCACAATACGCGGCTCTGATACTCCGAAGAATAGTGCTTTTGTAGTGCAATCACACCCGACCAACAGCTAATGGTTAACACCCAAAATAATAATGAGCCCTCATGCCCAGCCCACACAGCCGCCATTTTGAAGAAGGTGGGTAATTGGGTATTAGAATGCTCTGCAACATAGAGGATGGAAAAGTCGTCACTGACAAAGGCATAGCCGAGTAAAACGATAGCGCCAATGGAAAACAAAGCGCTTGAAAGGGAGAAACTACGAATTAAAGCCACATTTTGTGCTTGTTTAGTTAGCATTTGATACATCGAATGCACAGCGATAATGCTGCTAAGAACAGCGACCAAAATTAAACTAAACAGCCCCAAAGAACCGACCATATCACCTCAATCAGGTTCTACCTAAGCAAAACCAAGTAAAACCGTAGTTAGCTTCTTTACTCAAAGAAACAAAGAATTAGTAAGCAGATGCTCAGTATCCAACATCTGCTTATTCATTAACTTGAGCGAAATTAAGCTAACGTTAATTGCCCTGCATAAAGGACAAACGTTCTTAGCATTAATACGCCCATCAGGCTCAGTGAAGTAACAGAGAAAATATACACAGTACTATGGCGAACCGATGTTGGTGTTACAGCATTAAGCAACAAAGGTAGAACCATGCCCACACCTATCACGCCATACCAGAACCAACTCGCCCAGAAACCACTGCCTATGGCGTTCCATACTGCCTGCTCACTTTGACCACCAGCAAATACTAACCCAGTAAAGAAAGTGACAAGAACAAACAGTTCAAACATTACAACAGGACGTTCGAAGCCGTGGATCCAAGAAATACTGGCACTATGTGGTGACTCCTTAAATACCAATACACCGAATAGAATACATGCTGCCGCTCCCGAGGATAAACTCGAGAATAAGAACAAAATAGGCAACACTGGGTTATTCAGCATTGGGAAGGTATTTAGTGCAGAAAGTAAGAAACCAGTGTAAGCGGCAAGCAATAGCGCAAGTACTGCCAAGAATATTTCAAAAGCATTCTCGAAAGATTCTAGTTTGCCAATCCAGTTGCTGACAAAGTCTAGTCGACCTTTTAACCATGCTTGATCACTCAAGAATACGGCAATCTGATTACGGAATATAATGCCGATCCAAACAAATAGGATCACCATATACACTTGAAATAAGATCACACCCATCGACATCACAGACGTTGGATTATAGAAGATCATGATCTTCCAAAACGATAGTGGTTTCGTCAGGTGGAAAACCAAGATCAATAAGCCTGAAATTATCCCAAATGGCGCTAGAAATGCCGTTGCCTTTAAAACACCATTATTTGCAGGATCCCCATCAATCACCTTTCTTTTAAGGTAGATCGAGATCATGACAGCACCCGCTGACATACCTGCTAAAAATAGATAAATAGCAATGATCCAATCCCATACCACGGTGCCTGATTGGAAAGCTGTAGCCCATGCACTCATAATCAAATCTCCCCTTTTTGGTGTGGCACTTTATAGAGTTTTGGCTGGGTACCTAGATAAGCTTTATCTCTGTAAACCACCTCTGATTTAAGCACCTGATTAATCTCACTCTTAGGGTCATTTAAATCGCCAAATATCAGCGCATTGGTAGGGCAAGATTCAACACAAGCAGGCAATTTACCTTGTGCTAGATTGGTATCACGACAGAAGTTACATTTGTCGGCCGACTTATTTTCAGGATGGAAGAAGCGCACTTGATATGGACAAGCAAGTAGACAGTAGCCACAGCCCACACACTTCTCTTTATGCACATCAACAATGCCTGTCTTCTCATCTTTGTAGGCCGCCCCTGTAGGACAAACCATCACACAAGGAGCGTTATCACAATGTTGGCAAGAGTTACGAGTGAAACGGTAATCAACATTTGGGTACTCGCCTTGAGGCTCGCTCTTAATAATTTCTAATCGCGATACGCCTTCAGGGACTTTGTTCACTTCACGGCACGCCTCAGTACAGGCAGTACAACCAATACACGCAGTTTCGTCATGAACCATTCCGTAACGTTTAGTACCATCTTCCTGTACATTAGCCAGTGTTTTACGGCTAGTGACTGCTGCAGTGCCCGCAACACCCGTTGTGAAGATCACGGCACCCGCGCCAGCTAAAAAGTTTCTTCTTGAGCAGCTCATAGATTACTCCCCTTCTTTCTTCTGGTTGAAGTCTGAATGGCAATCCACACACAGCTTGATGGTTTGCTTCTTATCTAAGCCAAGCACCTTCGCTTCACTCGCATGTACGTCGTGACAGTTTGAACACGTTAAGTTTTGTGCGTGTACGTCATGGGTCCAACTTGCTTCGCGCAGATCATCAGGCTTGTGACAATCTATACACTGGCTGTTGGCATCTAGGATTAAGCTAGGATCGAGGAAAACCTTTTCAGTTCCAGGTTGTGATTGAGCCGCGCGATACTTCACCACCTCAGGTGCGCCATCACGGTGATCGGGGCCAATAGAACTATGACAATCGGTACAATTCACTTCACGACCAAGTAAAGCGTGCGCACTCTCACCGTGTGAACCAAATACCGTTTCTTTAGAATCTTTATGGCATTGAACACACTTGTAATCTTTGTCACGTATTAATTCGACTTCATGCCTTGTTGACTCCCCTACTGGCGTAACAGCGGGCTCCGCAACAGCATGAATGGAATAACCATAGAGGCAGAATGCTAGAAGGGATTTAAGCATTATGACTATGGCCAATTTAATATTGCCCATTTTATCCTTTCCTTATACCGGCATTATTTAACTCTCAACTAAATAATATTCCGGTTAAACAAAAGTACCCTTAAACGATATTATTACCGCTTAAATGATATCAATTCTTATTTTGGATAAGCCACAACGCTTTCTATATTTAGGATATACCCCTAATTGGGTAATGCGAAATATGCAACGGGTAATATGTGAACACAATCACCCTATTTATTACAGGGACATACTCGCTAATCCACTGTTATATATGATAATAATTCTCAATTAATTTCTTGCTACCTACCACTCACATACCCCTTTAGGGTTATATAAACTTCAACGTGATTAAAGTCACTACCATTAATTGATCTAAAACAAGCAAACACCCGACTCGTAACAAAATGTGTTTATTTATGAATTAATATAAACAGCAATTCTCCAATTCTTAATTTGAATAGCAAACTCACAACGCTTGGTATAAAAATCAGTATATTGGAGATATCACTGTGAAAAAGCATTGGATACGTAATTCGGTCACAGCACTATTAATAGTTAGCGCGTCACTCGCAAGCGCGACCAGTTTTGCTGCGTCTGAACAAAAAGAAATTGGTGATCCTCGTAACGACCAGTTCGAGCAAAACCACCCTGATCAATATCATTCATGGAGACAAACGTCAGAGAGCGAAGCCATTGAAGACGCACTAAAAGAAGATCCAAACATGGTTATTCTATGGGCTGGCTACGGTTTCGCGAAAGACTACAACAAAGCCCGCGGCCACTTTTATGCGGTTGACGATGTAAGACAAACCCTTCGTACTGGCGGACCAACCGACGAAAACTCTGGCCCAATGCCAATGGCGTGTTGGAGCTGTAAAAGCCCAGACGTAGCTCGTGTAATTGAAGAGCGTGGTGAAGACAGCTACTTCGAAGGTAAATGGGCTCGTCTTGGCAGTGAAATTGTCAATCCTATTGGTTGTGCTGACTGTCATGATACTCAGAGCGAAGGCTTTAAGAATGGCGAACCAGCACTAAAAGTTACTCGTCCTTACGTTGAGCGTGCATTCGACGCGATCGGCAAGAACTTTGAGGAACAGGGGCGCTTTGATCAACAAACCTCTGTTTGTGCACAGTGCCACGTGGAATACTATTTCACTGGTCCAACGAAAGGCGTTAAGTTCCCTTGGGATAAAGGCACTCGTGTTGAGCAAATGGAAGAGTACTACGATGAGATCGGTTTTAAAGATTGGACTCACAAAGTCTCTAAAGCACCGATGCTAAAAGCTCAGCACCCAGGTTACGAAACTTGGCGCGAAGGCATTCACGGCAAGAACAACGTTGCTTGTGTTGACTGTCATATGCCTAAAGTGATGAAAGAAGATGGCACCGTTTATACCGACCACAAGGTAGGTAACCCGTTTGACCGCTTCGAAGACACCTGTGCTAACTGCCATACTCAATCTAAAGAGACCATGCGTAACATCGTTTCAAGCCGTAAAGCGCAAGTACTAAACATGAAGCTTACTGCTGAGAAACAAATCGTAGCCGCTCACTTTGAAGCTGGCGCAGCATGGGAAGCAGGCGCAACAGAACAAGAGATGGCACCTATCTTACAAGATATCCGTCATGCTCAATGGCGTTGGGACTACGCTATCGCATCTCATGGTGTTCATATGCATGCACCAGAAGTTGCTCTAGAAGTTCTAGGTACAGCTGTCGACCGTGCAGCAGACGCGCGTACTAAGATTGTTCGTCTATTAGCGAAGAAAGGCATTACCGATCCAATCGAGATTCCAGATATCTCAACCAAGGAAGCGGCTCAAAAAGCGCTAGGAATGGATATGGATAAAATGAATGCTGAGAAGCAACACTTCTTAGACACAGTGGTACCTAAGTGGGAAGAGCAAGCTGAAAAGCGTGAAGCTAGCTACGAATACTAGTTCCGCCAAATAGACCAATAAGAGAAAACCAGTCACACTATAGTAGTGTGGCTGGTTTTTTTAGATTTGGGCACGCTCAACCGTCCCAACTTCACATTACCTTTTAGCTAATTCAAGGAACAAAGAATGAAGCACTTACTTTCGCTTTCAGCATTATGCATCGCACTATTAAGTTCAGGACTTCACGCCTCAGAACGAGCAGAAACAGGGTGGGAAATGATAGGGGAAGGCGCGCTTGTGGTTGATGTAAGGACACCAGAAGAGTTCAAGCAAGGTCATCTAGATAATGCGATTAACTACCCTCTTTCTGAAGTCGCTACCCACTTTGCTAGCATAGACAAAGCTCAGCCTATCGTTTTATATTGCCGCAGTGGTAACCGCTCAGGACAAGCTTACCAGTATTTAAAAGCTCAAGGGTTTACACAGATCCACAACGCTGGCGGTTTAATTGAGATGCAGGAAAGTAAATAACTTAGAGGTTTGAGGTGATACCAAGCTTAATGAATCATCTGTTTAGCTTGGTTGATCGAATGAATGATAGAGACACGATCAATACCTTTCTGGTTAGAGTCGAGGATTTGAATCCATGCGTCGATCGCTTGTTGATAGCGCATGCTGATGAAGTGATCGGTCGCTATCAACATCAATGCCGTACGATCGTTGGGATCAAGCCCCATAGATTGCTTTAGTAACCCTTTCACATCATCACTCATCGCCTGTGAACTCAGGTAATACAAGGCGCTCGCTTTAGCCGCATAAAGTCCAGAAGGCGCCTCTGGTTCTAAACGAATCGCGTAGTCGTAACAAGTATAGGCTGCGTCGAGTTCCCCTTTCTGCATATAGATACCACCTAATTTAAACCACAGATCTGATTGATTAGGATCTTGCTTAAGGCTTTGTTGAAGTTCATTTTTGAAGTCTGTTGCCGTGTAACTATTGTCGTCATCGGAAGAAAGTTGAGGAGTCATTTGCTTCATCTGCGACCAAACCAGAACGCTGGCTAGTATTGCGACAAGTGAGATAACAAGATTACCTTTGAGATTATTGGTATTTCTGTTTGATGCAACCACGATCACCACCAAGAACAAGCTCATTAGCAGCAAAGCAATCAGTAACCAGATATCCATTCCACTCTCCTTTCATCGACCTTTTTACTCTACCTTTTTCTCACTAAAACAATATTGATCGAGGTTTAGCTATTGGCTTTTATACAAGTCACAGGCGAATTCTAGGTAATAAAAAAAGGTTCATCGCGGCTTTCCGGGGAAAGCCGCTTTTATCTTCAAGAAGAAGTAGTCTGTATCTCGATACCCATATCCCATTCGCTTGATTAGTTTTATCTTGTTGTTTATCCCTTCCAATGTGCAGGTGTTAAGCGGATAACTTGCCGATGCGATAATGCCGTGAAGATAAGGACTCAGTTTTCGTGCGAACTCTTGCAATGGCTTAATTCCACTCTCCTGTACTTGTGCCCACCACACCTCCCA
>NZ_JAKEUQ010000018.1 GCF_022397955.1 Vibrio sp. Isolate32
TCCCTTGGCTGTGCCTGATTTACCACTACACACTTCCCGTCGAGGCATTGGACTATTCTATCTATGGCTAGGTTGCCCAAGTTGTAATGGCCTACTATCAGATTTCTGTTCGTCACAACCAAGTTTTGCCATTTGCTTCCTTCAGATTTCACCTCACGGTGAACACCCTTGCATAGGCTAACGGTTCTCGCTCGACTGAGCCCGTAGAGGACTTTCACCTCCTAGATCAACGCCATGCTCGGCGCACCAAGTAAAAAGGCAGAGCGTGAACTCTGCCTTTTTGTTTTTTTTGTTTTTTGTATTCTCGTATCTTTAATCGTTTAGGCGAGGCACCTTGTGACTGCGCTAAGTGTGTTAAACAGCAAGGCTATTTCTCTGTGTCGAATTGGTACTTATGAAGCATCGCTTGTTGATGACCTGCGATTTCACCCACTTGCTCAGAGCTTTCAATCATAGATTCAAGTTGCAGCTTGGTGTTTTCTCCCTGCTCGGATACGCGCGTGATTGAGTGTGTCACATCAACAGTTGCACGAGCCTGTTGCTCAGTTGCGACCATAATTTGCTCGACACGGCCTTTAATCTGGTTAACTGCAACTTCAATCTTCTCAAAAGCTTGCTTCACATCACCGCTAGCTTGAAGTGCGTTCGCCATTTCGGCTCGTGATTCAGTAACCGACGTACGAGAACGATCCGCCGCAGCCACCAGCTCATTCATCATGTTTCGGATATTGGTGGTTTGTTGGGATGTGCCACTCGCTAATTTCCTTACTTCATCTGCGACTACCGCAAAACCGCGGCCCTGTTCTCCCGCTCGCGCTGCTTCTATTGCCGCATTCAATGCCAACAGATTGGTGTTTTCTGCAATACCACTGATCATGTCGACCATTTCACGAATTTGCTTCACTCGTCCATCAAGGTCAGCCATCGACTGTTCGTTCATGTTCAAAGAATGTTCTAACGCTTGTAAGCGCTCTTGGTTTAAACCAATAACTTGACTACCACTCACTGACTCATCTTCTGCGACTTGAGCATCATCATTCGATGCGTTTGATATACGAGCGATTTCGCCAATGGACGCTTCAAGTTGTGTGATCGTGGTGATCATATTCTGTAAAGATTCGTTCTGTTCATGCAGACTTAAGTTGGTTTGCTCTGCAGCGTCGTGACTGACTTCCGCGGTCTGATAAAGAGTTTCACAGTTTCGAGTAACTAAACGTATAGAATCCGCAGTCGAACCGACAACCGTATTAAGTTTAGAGCTGATGACTTGTAGCTCGAGTGGGCCAAACAAGTCGCTCTGTTTCGAGAAGTCATGCTCTGCGAGTGACGTTAACTGGCGTGTAATGTTTTTCAAGCCTTTATTCATCCAACTACGCAGCACTAACCATGATGTGATAATGATCATTGCGATCACTAAGCCACTAATAAACAGTACTCGGTCTATCGTCGCTATTGTCTGATTAACCACAAACTCGCTTTCATCAATTAAAATGGAAGCGGTATTCGACAGTTGATTTAAGATACCTATTACGGTGTTGGCCAGCTTAATGACTTTAGCTAGGTCAGCCTCTTGTTGCTCGGCAAGTTCTAGCTTTTGCAGGATTTGTTTCAATACACCGCTGTCTGCGAAGCCAGATTGAACCATCTCATAAGGTGCCGTTAAGCTTGCGAACTCAACGATGTCCGGATGCCATTCAGAAAAGTCGTCATACGCGAGGTTAATGCCTGCAATTCGATTTCGAAGCTCTCTGTATTCGTCTTGCGCTTTTTCTAAGTCCGATTGCATCATCAACATTAGGAAAGTGTTCGCCATTGCAGAAGCACTCGCTGTGAATCGGTTAGCCGCATCGGAGGCTTCTGGATTGTTCTGAACAAGGAAAGAACTGATACGGTTCATTTCAGGGCCGATGGAACTCACGCCATAGCGGAACTCGGAGACTTGTCTATCGATAAGGTTTTGTTTATTCTGAATTTCAATTTGAGACGACAACACTTGGCTAGCCATCAATTGTAAGTTCGCCATGTTCTCGGCTAAGTTTTGCTTTTGTTCAACAGAAATCGCGTCAGGAAAAGATTGGGATATAAAAAGGAGTTCCTCTAGCGTCTTGTTACTGTCGGCGAGCAACTCGTCGATTGAAATACGAGTCGCGTTAAGCGTATTTAGATCGGTTGATTGGGTGCTGTAAGTAAGAAGTTTCACCAGCTCTAACACGCTTTGTGTTAATTGAGCATTGTGTAATGCGAGGGGCAATGCTTGTTCTGAAAGTACATCAAAATGTCCCCCTACCCGTTCAACTCCCCGAATACTAACCATTGATAAAAAACTAACGAGTACAAGAATGGAAATAAATACAGCGGTGACAGTTTGAATGAGCGAGAATGTATAGCTTGAGGGTTTTGTTGTTAAATTTTTGTCAATCATGTTAAATCCAGTTTAACTACGAAAAGAGATATCCTAAAGTTAGTCGGTATACTAGAATTCCTTGATGACGTTTATATTTCATTTTTTTGGCAGAAGAGTTACATATGAAATTCAGAAAAATGGCTATAGTTCCAATAACTTTGGCAACATTGGCTGCTTGTAGCTCGACTCAACCCCCTTCTCAGCTTAGTCAAACCGCTCAAAAAACCTTATCAAAGTCAGAACAATTGACTACCAATGCTTATATGAATGTATATGAACAGTGGAAAGGTGTGCCATATCATTTTGGTGGGACATCATTTCGAGGCGTAGATTGTTCCGCTTTTGTTCAAATCGCCGTGCAAAATGCGACACAACAAGCCCTACCGAGAACCACAAAAGATCAGATTAAAAAGGGAAAAGAAATTGCGTATGAACAGGCAACAAGTGGCGATTTGGTGTTTTTCAAAACTTCGATAACGGTACGACACGTAGGTGTGTATTTAGGAAATAATCAATTCCTACATGCTTCGACATCGAAAGGTGTCATTATATCGAGGTTAGATAACCCTTATTGGGCGTCTAAGTTTTGGCACTTTAGGCGTTTATAACAGCTTAATAGATTAACCGCTAAACAAAGTCACTTTTAAGGTGCTGCTTAAACGCCTAGATCATTGTGGTCAATGGACTAGCGCGAGTAAATGGACAAACAGTTAGTCGTACTTAGCGACAGCAGTGTCAAACAGGTTCTTCACTAGCGCGATATACTCATCTAGAAATACAATTTGCTCGTTGGTCGCTTTCTTAGCCCAAACACCCGCTAACACTTCACCTAAATCGGCTACCACAGCATCGGCTTCTTTCAAAAGTTGAAAACGAACACTCGAATGCAATTCTGGATTTTGCTCAAACATTGCCATGATGCTTGTCGAAATCATGTCAGTGATAATGTCTTCAACACACTCATTACCTATATCGCCATTATTATTGGTAAAGACATCCAGATTAAATGATAAGTGCTCGATGAGAGCCAAATAGCCATCGGTTTCTACAACCACAATAAATCTCCGTTTTAAGCTCAAGAGCAGATTAATACGTACTTGCTTAATACTATGTAAATAAAGCGGTTTGTCATCAGTTTATTACCAAAAACCGCATTAAAATGATCCTAGTTATTATTTCAGCTTAAATTTAAATCCATATAACGCTATGTTTCACACCTGCCCGCCTTCAGAGACTAGTAAATCCAAGCCTAGCAAAGGCTAAAACAAACTTTTAATTAGTTTACTGTTCTAGTTAACAATAGCCCTTTCAACTTTCTTTAAAGCTCATTTATGTTGGTGCGCAGGCCATAACAAGCTCCCTCGACTTTCCAGTTTTAATGTCTCAAAACCGTTTCGACTGTGATACCAGTTCCAAACAATTTATGACGTTTGATTGGTAATTTCTGTTTGTATTTCAAAGATCTTGAATCAGTTTAAGTTCACAAATTGAGTAATTGACTCGGCATAAGGTGAATCAGAGATAAGAACATTGACGAGTGCGTTTATAAATTACTCAGATTTATCCTAAACTATTGCTAATAAACAAACAGTATTTCTAAACTTGAATCTTTTAACTTTCAGCCTTTGAGGATTTCCTATGTGGCAGGCCATTTCTCAACAACTTTCAGATACTCTTTTATTTAACTTTCAGATTACTGAACGTATTAAGGTTTCTGGGGGAGGCATTGACGATTGCTATATGATCAGCGATGGTAATGAACGTTACTTTGTCAAAGTTAACCAGCGAGAATTTTTACCTAAGTTTGAAATTGAAGCTGAAAACTTGCGTTTGTTAAGAGAGACCTCCACCGTTTATGTTCCTGAACTGGTACTCTTTGGTAAAACCAAAGGCTGCTCTTTCATTATTCTCAATTATTTGCCAATTAAGCCACTTGAAACGGGTAATAATAGTTTTGATTTCGGGGTTCAGCTTGCTCGCCTTCATCTGTGGGGTGAGCAAAAGGAGTTCGGCTACGACCAAGACAACTATATCGGAAGTACACTTCAACCTAACCATTGGCATAAGAAATGGGGGCGATTTTTTTCTGAGCAGCGTATCGGCTTCCAACTTCAGTTACTAAAAGAAAAAGGTATAGAATTCGGTGACATCGACGACATCGTTGATGTAATTAATATGCGTCTTGCAGGTCACAACCCTCGTCCATCTTTACTTCATGGTGATCTCTGGCATGACAATGTAGCAAATTCGGCTTTTGGACCGATCTGTTACGACCCTGCTTGTTACTGGGGTGACCATGAATGTGACTTAGCGCTAACCGAATTGTTCGATGGATTCCCCAAAGAATTTTATGAAGGCTATCAAAGCGTCCACCCACTTGACTCTGGCTATACTGATCGGAAAGACATTTATAACTTGTACCATCTTCTTAACCATTGCAATCAATTTGGCGGCGATTATTTAGCACAAACTGAGGCGTGCATTCAGAAGATACAGGCCGTTTAATACCAATAACAGCTGTTTACTAGAATGATACAAGTTACGACGTTCGATATAAGCTACTACGATTGATATCAACTACTTTGAGGAGAATTCGCCATGCATAAATACACCGAGAAACATGTCTCTTGCCCTCATTGTGGGCATGCCATTAGCATAACGCTCGACGCTTCCAATGGTAATCAAGACTTCTACGAAGATTGTCCCGCGTGTTGCAATGCTATCCATCTAGACATGCAGGTGGATGAAGTGAGAGACAAAATTTATCTCTCGATTGATGCAGACGATGAACAGGTTTTCTGACCAATCATTTTTCGGTTCAGCCACTATCAAAAAAGAGCACCTGATGTGTAATGCCGATTAGTTAAGACTTAAATGTTCGGTTGAACGATCCTTCCAAGGTGTCAAAATCCGAGTGTATTCCATGCACACGGATTTTTTATGTTTAAGCGCTTCGGTTTTAAATTCAGGAGTATGTTTGATTCGTGTTTTATTAGTTGTCATGTTCACATCGTTAGTGATTGTACTCACTTAACTCAGTGTCCAAACTTCTGGAGCGGATCATTGCTCACCCCATGAGCCTTTTCGTTCAGGTTATTTTTGATTTGCTAGTACGCGTTCAACGGTATCAACAATAGCCTGTGTTTGAGGATCAAACTCAATGTTTACTTGGTCGCCCACTTTACGGCCGCCAAAAAGAGTACGATTCAACGTTTCTGGAATCAAGTGAACAGAGAAACGGTTCTCTTTTACTTCACCAATCGTCAATGAACAACCGTCAACGCCAATGTAACCCTTGCTCAACACATACTTCATTGATTCTTGCGGTAGTTCGAACCAAAGCGTACGGTTGTTCTCAGTCTTAATCACTTCAACCAAGTTAGCCATCAGAGTAATATGGCCAGACATGCTATGCCCACCAATTTCGTCACCAAACTTTGCTGCACGCTCAACATTTACTTTGTCACCAACATTAAGTTGGCCTAAGTTCGTCAATCGCAATGTCGATTGCATTAAATCAAAAGCAATCTGGTTACCTGAAATTTCCGTTACCGTTAAGCAACAACCGTTATGAGCTAATGAAGCACCAATTGCTAATCCTTCAACGATTTCGTCACTTAGCTCAATGGTATGATTTTGAAACGACTCTTTTTTGTTTATAGCAACCAGTGTTGCCATACCTTGAACGATACCTGTAAACATAAGATTCCTATTTAGCATTTTAGTAACAGTTTTTCATAGCAGTTATTGTGACATTTATTTATGATTCGTCCAGTGGAAGCTTAAGATCATTGTCTCTGATTTCTTTAGAATGTCCTTTACTACACTATTATTCTAATTTTCCCTCTCATTTGGAGTTGTTTGTGCATCGTTACAAAGAAGAATCCTTTAATCTAATCAAACTTGCGACCCCAGTATTGATCGCATCTGTTGCACAAACTGGAATGGGTTTTGTTGATACCGTAATGGCCGGTGGCGTAAGTGCTATCGATATGGCGGCGGTTTCGATTGCAGCAAGTATCTGGCTACCATCAATATTATTTGGTGTCGGTCTATTGATGGCGTTGGTTCCTGTCGTTGCACAACTGAATGGTTCTGGTCGACAAGTAAAAATTCCATTTGAAATTCAACAAGGCGCATTTTTAGCGCTCGTCATCTCTCTTCCAATCATTAGCGTACTTTTTCAGACACAATTGATATTGGAGTGGATGGACATAGAACAACTCATGGCAGAAAAGACCATCGGCTATATGAATGCGGTGATGTTTGCTGTGCCTGCTTTTTTGCTGTTCCAAACCTTGAGAAGCTTTACCGATGGTATGTCTTTAACTAAGCCTGCAATGGTGATTGGTTTTATCGGCTTACTATTAAACATCCCGCTTAACTGGATGTTCGTTTACGGAAAGCTTGGTGCTCCTGCATTGGGTGGTGTTGGCTGTGGCGTTGCAACGGCTATCGTATATTGGGTGATGTTTACACTGCTATTCGCTTACGTTTTAACTTCAAAACGTTTAGCGAAAATAAACATCTTCGGTACGTTCCATAAGCCTCAACTTAAAGCTCAAATTCGCCTGTTTAAACTTGGTTTCCCAGTCGCAGCCGCTATCTTCTTCGAAGTAACCTTGTTTGCGGTTGTTTCCTTGTTGGTTGCCCCACTCGGCTCATTGATTGTTGCCGCGCACCAAGTCGCGATCAACTTCTCTTCGCTAGTCTTCATGATTCCGATGAGTATTGGCGCTGCCGTGAGTATTCGTGTCGGCCATAAGCTGGGTGAAAATAACACTGAAGGTGCAAAGATCGCGACACGCGTGGGTGTCATCGTTGGTTTAGTCACCGCATTAATGACAGCAACATTAACAGCATTGTTCAGAGAGCAGGTTTCATTACTGTACACAGAGAATACCGCGGTAATTACGGTCGCAATGCAATTGCTGTTGTTCGCGGCGGTTTATCAATGTACCGACGCCATTCAAGTTATCGCTGCAGGTGCTTTACGTGGCTACAAAGACATGCGCTCGATCTTCAACATTACTTTTGTGGCTTACTGGTTGCTTGGTCTTCCTATCGGCTACATCTTAGGGATGACAGATTGGATTGTTGAGCGTTTGGGGGCACACGGTTTCTGGGTTGGCTTCATTATTGGTCTATCTTCAGCTGCGATTATGCTTGGTATGCGCCTTCATTGGATGCATAAACAAGATGACGATGTTCAGTTGGAGTATAGTTCTCGTTAGATTCGCACTTGCTAAGCAGGTATACCTGATATTGAATACAAAATGAGCCCTGATTTCCAGGGTTCTTTTTCGTTTATTAGCAGGCGTATTATTTAGTCATACTGACTACTGGCCAGATAGATTTTATTTGTTTTAATATTCACTCTTCTCACGAACAAAGCGGGCAAACTTTGGTTTCCCGTTTTGAGTAAAGCCATTGTAGCGAAAAGTAATACGACTGCCGATCTCGGGTGGTGCGAGCCTCATTTGATCACTGAACCCACTACCAATATAGAACTCACCCCCCTCTTCTGTGTGAACCAGTATAGAGCCCATCATTCCCTTGTACTTTCCTGTTCCGCCTTTGTAACCAATGACCGTTGCTTCTGCATCGTGATGCCTTTTTAGTTTTAACAAGTCATTACTTCTCCCTGCTTGATAACGACTACTAATTTTCCTAAGCATCAAACCTTCACCGTTTCGCTCATCAACATTGTCGAGCTGATGGAACAATGCATCTTCATTAAGAATTGGTAAATGCTCTATGTAACTGATATGAGCTTCGTCAATCATACTTACCAAATGCAAAATATTGTAATAACGTTTTTGATAATCACCGGCAGCTCCTGGCATATCAAACAGCATGAAGTCTATTTGGCGCCATGCCGTATCATTAGGCGTATGATCGAGCACGGTAGATTGAACTAGATGAAACTTGCCTCTCCCCGCCCACAATTCCCCTTCGAGGTGTACCTTAGGCAAATTTGTGGTAAACCACTTTGGTGAGTAGATGCGATTTCCATTGCGAGTATAGAGGTGCTTACCGTCCCATAGAGCCCGAATCCCATCTAACTTCTCACTCTTCCAGTATTCGGTCACATCAATACCTTGCTGATATGTGTTTGCCAATACCAAGTGTTCTGACGGTAGATAGAATGAATGAGAAGAAAGCGAACACGCCCATAGAGTTGCTATAGCCAGTTTAGTTAATCTCATCATTTACTCCGTATTAATAATTCCCTTAAGCCTAAGCGTTCCATCGTACAAATAGAAGATCTATACCAGAAGATGCGACCCACACGCCAATCTTATTTATTTTCAATTTTCATTCACGAAATTAAAGACTTGTACATCTCAAAAGTACATCCATTTTTAGTTCTCATATTGAGAAACGGCCGTTCTCAATATGAGATAAAGATAAAACATAAAGTTAAGCTATTGAAAAATAAAAATATGGAAGTTGGCACATTCAGTGCAGCTGTCCATACAGACATCAAAGGAGATAACGCTATGGAACTACGTAAGATTGATTTGAATACAACGACGCTAACACTTTCTATCTCCGGTAATTTAGACGCAGCAGGTAGTCGCGAAGCCCAAGCTGATATAGATGATGTGATTTCAAACGATGGCCACCCTGTAATCGAAGTTGATTTTAGCCAAGTTGAATTTTTAGATTCATCTGGTGTTGGTGCAATTGTCTACATGTTCAAGCGTTTAACCGAGCGCGAACGCAACATGCGACTCGAAAATGTGTCCGGCCAGCCTCTTGAAATAATGAACTTACTCCGTATTGGCCATGCTATCCCAGTAAATTCAAAAAATCCTACAAATTCATGAAGGTCCACTAAGCTAGAAGTAACAAATAATAATAAAAAGTAAAAACATAGGACGTTGGCATGAAAATACAAAAAAACTACATAGCCTTATCTCTGTCTGCTCTGGTTCTCGGTGGCTGCACTAGCTACCCTGAACAAGGCACTGGAGGGTTAGGTAAAAGTTACAATGCTATCAATTATCAAAACTCAGATATTTCTCCAGTCATGCCAGACGAACCTCTTGGTCCAGAACATGGATTGCGTTTTGATTGGCAACTAGCTAAATTACATCTCGATGCATTGATTCAAGAAGGTGCTCGATGGTGTTTCCCGGCTGCCGTAGTACAAGCGATTGAAAAGCAAAGTCGTATTGCACGTGAACTTCAAGGCGGTTTACTTCTAGATGCAGCCAACGACCTAATGATCCAAAGAAAACGCCTGAACGAGCTTGAAGCCCAACTAGACTACGTGACCTCACAAGCCCATTGCGAGCCACCAACAAATGAGGACCAATTTAGAATACAATTGTCAGTTATCGAACAGTTGTATGACCTACTTAATGTTGATAATCAATTCGCAGAAGACTCTATCGAAGTCAATCCCAAGTACATGGGAAGATTGGCAGAAGCGACTGCGCTACTCAAAGAACACAAGTCTTTAGACCTAGTTGTTACAGGCCATACCGATGATACCGGTACTGAAGAATATAACGATGACTTAGCGCTTGGGCGTGCCAAGCAAGTTGAACGCTACCTGACTATTTTTGGCTTGAGTGCTCAACGAATCAAAGCTGTCTCTGTTGGTGGAACAGTCCCTCTGTTTAAAGGCGAATCAGACGGTACGCGTTTAACTAATCGTCGAGTCAGCATAGAAGTTATCTCGACTAAAAATGCCGAGAAAATGGGAGGTAGGCTATGAAATTATTGTTCGCTTTTTTCATCGCCTTATCGCTATGCTTTTCGAATGTCGTAAATGCTAGCGAAGAATTCTCTGATACTGTTCAAGTCGGTGATCTTATCCAAGTCAACGTTCCCGGAGAAAGTACTTTAAATACTGGGTTCCAAGTTGATAAACGTGGCCGTATTACCCTTCCTGAAGTTGGCGCTGTATTTGTGGCAGGTTATGACAGTGAGCAGCTTAACAAAGTCGTTTTAGAGTCACTGGCTAACGCTTATAAAGATCTTTCAAACGCTTCAGTATACGTAAAAGAACAGCAAATCATTATCTATGTTCAAGGATATGTACAACAACCTGGCGAATACACACTCGCATTGGGTTCTAGTATCCAAATGGCGCTATACGCTGCGGGCGGCTTACGTCCAGGGGCACAACTCGACAAGCTTATTCTTAAGCGGGGTGCTGACAAGGTAGAATTCAACTACAAACGTTTCCTAGATTCAGGTGATGAATCAACACTCCCCGCTTTGCAATCATTGGATTCACTGTTTGTGCCTGCTTCCCCATTAGTAGGCAATATCGAGCAAGAGTTTGACGCTGCGAAGCTTGCGAACTCCGGTGACAGTGCTGACTCTCGTAATTCAATCAAAGTGTTTGGTGAAGTAAACGCACCAGGCTCATTCACTTATAAAGAAAACACCGACCTCGTCGACGTATTAATGCGTTCTGGAGGCGTGACTCGTTATGCCAGTGTTGAGCAAATCCGTGTAATTTCAAACAACACACCAGCGCTATTCAATCTTAAACGTTACTTAGATTCTGGTGACGAAAGTCTACTTCCAACTTTACGTCCCGGGGCGACTATTTTCGTACCGAAGCAAGAAGAAGAGATTAAGTCTGGTGCGAATATGGTTTACGTAATGGGCGAAGTCGCTTCTCCGGGTGCTTTTGAAGGTAAAAGAGGCGCCACCTTTATGGATATCCTTGCTAATGCGGGCGGCCCGACTCGATTCGCTGAGTCACGACAAATCCGCGTACTCAAAGCCGACGGCAGAGTAGTTAAATTTGATTTAGCGGCATACACAGAAGGTTTACCTAACTCTAACCCTCCTAGCATCAAGGCTGGAGACGCGATTTTCGTTCCAGAGAAAACAGACATGAACGAAAAATCATGGCTAAAGATCTCGCCGGATAGAGCTGTAAATGTTATTGGTGAAGTTGTTCGACCGGGACGTATTGAATGGTCAGATGAAATGGATTTCATGGGCTTACTTGCTCATGTTGGAGGACCAACACTGCGTGCCGATACCAAAAAAATAGAAGTGGTTACAGGAAGAAAGCTAGTGGTTTTCGACTTAGACGAATTTATTAAAACTGGAGCTCCGCGTGACCAACTGCCCTTCATCCGTGCAGGCTCAATTGTGCGCGTACACGACTTACCTCAAGATCCTTCAGACAACAAGTCTCAATGGGTGCGTCAAAGCTCAGATGCATCAATTTACGTGTTTGGCCAAGTTCGTTCACCAGGCCGGTACCGATTTACAAAAGACATGCACTTTCTAGATATATTGTCAGCGTCAGATGGACCAACTAAAGACGCCGACATTCACAATATTCGCGTAACACACAGAGATAAGACCTACTCTAAAGTGAGCAAATTAAACTTATCTCTCTATTTCGAAACTGGTGATGAATCCATCCTACCAAACGTAACTGCCGGCGATACTATCTATATCCCGGAAAAAGATAAAAATTGGTTAGACACACCAAAAGAAAAAACGGTTCGTGTGCTTGGCGCAATTAATAATCCGGGTCGATATGTGTTCAATGACAACATGACGATTTTGGATATCTTGGCAGAGGCCTCCGGCCCTACTGAAAATGCTTATGTAGAGAAAATTACCATTGTGAACATGTCTTGCTGCCAAGGCCAAGCTCGTACCTTCGACCTTGTTGAGTTCAGCAAAACCGCCAACATCTACAACTTACCGGTTCTACGTGCCGGTGACACAATTTACATCCCAGATAGACGAGAGAGCTTTATGGAAAAAGCTCGTGTGGGCTTAGAAGACATACTTCGCCTAACGACAACCATAGTCCTAATAGGAGCTTTGTAATGGCTATTTCAGCAATTCAAGCAGAGATGGAACAACTGTATCTAACGTCTGAACTTAACGGCCAAAAGTCAATATGCGTGACCGCCTGCCATTCAGGTGACGGTGTAACGTCTGTCGCAACAGCATTAGCGGAACGTTTTCTTCTTGCCGGGCACTCTGCGCTTTATGTTGACCTCAATTTATACAACCCGGCTTTCAAAGATTTAAATATGTTAGAAGACAATCAACAGGGGCAGTTAATAGAACATGTTGAGTCTAAACGTCTGTTCATTGGTGTCCCTGCTCCTCAGGTGGCATCAACACAGCTCGCTTATAAAGATCCGGCAACGCTGCAAAACATAGTGCATAAATGGTTAGAAAAATACGATAGAGTTATAATCGATACTTCGCCGCTTCTCCACACTAACAAACGGAATGTCCCTGCGCAGTCTGTTGCGAGTGGGTGTGACAGCACACTTTTGGTTGTCGCTTATGGTGAAACATCAAGTCACCACTTAGAGCAAGCGAAAAAGCTGCTTGATGCGCAAAGTATCAACTTAATGGGTTGTGTGATGAATATGAAACAAACACCTAGCTTTGCGCAAGAGCTCATAAGGCAACTCAATCGATTGAAATTTATACCTTCTAAGTGGCGCGATAGCTTGGCAAAAAAACTGTATCAAAACGAATTTTTGAACCTGCCAATGTAAGTTTCTTGTGTTTATTTATGGCTGTCATTAAAACCCTGACAGCGATCTATGTTATTGAACTTAGTTCAATAGCTCTAATAAAGCTGTTTTTTGGCTAATTATCGAAAGACACAAGACTTTGAAGAATACTCAATCAATTTCATATAAAAAATATCGTTCTTATCACCTTCAAATCTCTCAAGAAATCAACAGTCACACGTCTAACTTTATCGGTAATGTGACAGAGACAGTTAAAGTGCCATGTAAACAGTATCAAAGATGGAATTCGTACGATTATTCCCTAAGATTATAAATAGAGGTGGTTTTTGACGAATTTGTAATAGTTTGACAAAGTTATCCGATGGCTGTTGAAACACAGTGGATGAATTGGCAAATCAAACTTCACTGACTTTGCACGTTTATCTATTCAAACTTCCCCCATCCCTCCTTCTGCTCAAATGGTTCAAATACACGGAAAGGATCACCATCGATCAATTTAGATAATCAATTTACCTTGGTTGTAATATTAAAGAGAAAGGAAACTCAATATGAAATACAAGTTAAGCTCCGTATTTTTGTTAGTAGCAGCAGCCAGCGGTAATGCTAACGCTGGAGAATGTGGCAGCGTAACAATTGCAGATATGAACTGGAACTCTGCAACACTGATCGCCAATATTGACCAATTCATCCTTGAACATGGTTATGGGTGTGATGCTGAACTTATCCCTGGCGATACTATGCCAACAGGCACGTCTATGATCGAAAAAGGCCAGCCTGATGTTGCACCTGAACTTTGGAGCAACAGCTTAAAAGACGCATTAGATAAAGGTGTTGAAGAAAAACGTCTTCGCTACGCAGGTAAAGCACTTGTGAACGGCGGCGAAGAAGGTTTTTGGGTTCCGGCTTACCTAGTTAAACAATACCCTGAAATGGCAACCATCGAAGGCGTACGCAAGAACGCTAGCTTATTCAAACACCCTGAAGACCCAGATACATCTGCATTCTACAGCTGCCCTGCAGGCTGGAACTGTCAGATCAGCGCCGGAAACCTGTTTAACGCTCTTGAGCTAGAAAACAGTGGTTTCACGATTGTTGATCCAGGCTCGAGTGCCGGTTTATCTGGCTCTATCGCAAAAGCTTATGAACGTGAAGAAGCTTGGTTTGGTTACTACTGGGCACCAACCGCTGTTCTAGGTAAATACGACATGGTTAAAGTCGACTTTGGCAGTGGCATTAATGAGGAAGAGTTCCTTAACTGTACCACCAAAGAAGGTTGTGAATCGCCAAAAGCGACCATGTACCCGCCTTCACCTGTTCACACGATTACCACTGAAAGTTTTGCGTCACGTGCACCTGAAGCTTACGACTACTTTACTAAACGTGGTTTCACAAACGACAAAATGAACTCGCTACTTGCTTGGATGGAAGACAACCAAGCTGATGGTGAGGAAGCGAGTCTTCATTTCTTGAGTGAATTCCCAGAAGTATGGCACCCATGGGTTTCTGAAGAAGTGGCTGAGAAAGTTGAAGCTGAGCTGTAATTACTTAACTAAATAACAAGTAATTACGCTTCAACAATAGAACAGAAATAACGTCGCTATACTTGATGTTATTCATGATTCGGAGCCCTTTTCATTGCCGATTTTCTTATCGCATGGACAAGTGGCTCCGAACTATAAGGATATAAAATGGCCGACAGCAATTGGTTATCAAGCTTTCCAGAGATGGAACGCGCTGATTTACGAACCATTAAAAAGACGCTAGATGGCGCATACCGTGAATTTTCCCGTGAATACGGTGAAATGATTGAATCTCTCTTTGACCCTCTTCTTTCATTCCTTGTTTGGTTTGAAAAACTACTCATCTCTACACCTTGGATTATTGTCCTCGCCGCTTGCACAAGCCTTGTCTACGCAGCAAGTCGTTCTTGGAAACTGGCTTTAGGCTGTGTCGTTTCGCTGCTTCTCATTGGTTACTTTGGAATGTGGGAAGACACCATGCGGACGCTCAGTATCATTACTGTGTGTACCTTGGTTTCGATATTCTTAGGCATTCCGATCGGTATTGCGATGGCCCGCTCAAACCGAGCGCAATCTATCGTTACACCGATGCTTGATATCATGCAAACCATGCCTGCATTTGTTTACTTGATTCCAGTCGTCATGCTACTCGGCATTGGTAAGATTCCAGGGCTGATCGCCGTAGTTATCTACGCGATTCCACCTGTAATTCGTTTAACTAACCTAGGCATACGCTTAGTCGATAAAGAAGTGCTTGAAGCCGCTACCGCATTTGGCGCGAGTAAAAAGCAACGCTTATGGGGCGTTCAACTTCCACTAGCGATGCCAACGATCATGGCGGGTATAAACCAAACGATCATGATGGCACTTTCTATGGTTGTTATCGCGTCCATGATTGGTGTGAAAGGCCTAGGCCAACCGGTTCTTAAATCCATTACAAACCAATACTTCACATTAGGCTTGATGAATGGTTTTGCCATTGTTGCCCTTGCTATACTTTTTGATCGCGCTTCACAAGCGTATGCAAAAAGAACCAATGCGCATTTAGGAGGATTCAAGCATGACTAAACCATTGATTGAAATTAGTGGTCTATACAAAGTGTTTGGACCAAAACCAATGTCTGTTATCAACCGAGTTCAGAACGGTGAACACAAAGACCAGATTCTCGCAGATACGGGTCATACCGTTGGTTTGAAAGAGATTAACCTCGAGATAAACCGTGGCGAAATCTTCGTTATCATGGGGCTTTCTGGCTCGGGTAAATCGACTCTAATTCGTCACTTCAACCGTCTAATCGACCCGACTCAAGGTAAGATTATGGTTGAAGGCATAGACGTAATGAGCCTGAACACCAAACAGTTAGAAGAGTTCCGTCGCCATAAAATGTCGATGGTATTCCAACGCTTTGGCTTAATGCCACATCGCACTGTGGTTGAAAACGTTGCGTATGGATTGGAAGTACAAGGCATCAAAAAAGAAGAACGTTTAGCAAAAGCCAATGAATGGTTAGAAACAGTAGGCTTGAAAGGTTATGGCAAGCAATACCCTGCCCAACTTTCTGGTGGTCAGCAACAACGTGTTGGCCTTTCTCGCGCTTTGTGTACCAACGCTGAAATCTTGTTAATGGACGAAGCCTTCTCGGCACTCGACCCTTTGATCCGAAGTGAAATGCAAGATCAGCTTATTGAACTTCAAGAGAAACTTCATAAGACGATTGTTTTCATCACTCACGATTTAGATGAAGCACTCCGCCTAGGCGACAGAATTGCGATTTTGAAAGACGGTGAATTAGTACAACAAGGCACACCACATGAAATTTTGCTGAATCCAGCCGATGATTACGTGGAAGCGTTTGTTAAAGACGTAAACCGCGCTCGTGCATTGACCGTTGAAACCGTCATGCAGCCGCCTCTTTACCGAATCACCTCAGAAACGATCGAAGGTGCTCTCGCGCAAATGAAGATGCTGAAAAACGATTACGCTTATCACGTAACGGACGATGGCTACCAAGGCTTAGTTACGCAAGAGAGCTTACAAGACGCCGTTGAAGATGCATCAGTGCATGACTTCAGTGAAGAGATATACGAAGAAGTTCCTGCCATTTTGCCTGATGCTGTGATTGAAGAAGTGTTACCTGACACTATGTCTTGTGACTATTCTCTTCCAGTTGTTGATGAAGACGGTAATCTAAAAGGTGAACTAGAGAGAAGCGCTGTTGCTGATATCTTCTCTGAAAGTAGCGAGGAAGAGGTAGAGGCCGACCTAAAGCCAAAGATTGATAAGGCTTCCTAGTTCGATTAGTGGTTATTTTTATCTAATCCAACTCACTTAACCCGCTCTAAGACCGCTGTTGTTATTTAACTGCAGTGGTCTTTTTTATTTGGATCACCCTAGTCTCTCCTGAAATTTTCGAGCACCTCACTTCATATAGGCACCTAAGCTTATATTTCATAATAAAAAATAAAATAAAATCAGTACGTTAACCATATCACAAACACAGTAGCAAGATGAATGATATGACAATTAATTACTCTATTTTTACGGCAACCAGTTGAAATTATTTTAGAAAATGACTAGTACTTAATAGTATGCATGGATAAAAGGCTCAACAAAAGGACTTAGTTTGATGAACTCTAATTTGGCTTCAGACACACCCGCAGATATCAGCTCACAAGAAGTTAGCAATCTTGTCGATGAAAGTGTTCTGGAGCAAATGATTCGAGATACAAGTGCGGATATCATCCCGATCTTGATCGACCACTACGTCGAAGAATCACAAACACGCTTAATCGCTATAAAAGATGCTGCCACTCAAAAAGACGTGCAAGCACTTGAACTTGAGGTCCACACTCTCGGCAGCACGGCGCTTTCATTAGGTAATCGCCCCTTGGGTGAGTTAGCTCGCGATCTAGAAAAACAATGTTTAAACCAGAATCATGATGCGGCATTTCTACAAGTTGACGAATTACTAGAACTCGCAAAACGCTCAATAAAAGCCTTACTTGAAAGGAAAGATGCTGGCTTTAGTTAACCTTGGGTGTTCATATCGGTATCAAATTCAAAACTCAACATAGTCGTTTATCAATATAGTCACCATTAAGATGAGTTCCGGCATGACAAACAATTCGGGAAAATATACCGCCCATTTTTATAAGATCGCATGCGGTAGATAACAAATACACAAGACTCGTATTGATGATTACATATCACTATGTTATTGATTGGTTAGGATAAAGTTTCAAAAGGAATATACAATGCGACCTAAGGTATTGTTAGTTGAAGACTCCAGCTCACTTGCCGTACTCTACAAGCAGTACGTAAAAGACGAGCACTACGATATTTTCCACGTCGAAACTGGCGCGGAAGCTAAGACCTTCATTGAAAGGCACTCTCCGCAGCTTGTCATCCTCGACCTTAAGCTGCCCGACATGCCAGGCGAAGAAGTCTTAGATTGGATTAATGCGAACGAAATACCAACCGCCGTTATCATTGCAACAGCACATGGCTCGGTAAACATAGCGGTGGACCTAATCCAACGCGGTGCTGAAGATTTCTTAGAAAAGCCCATTCAAGCCGATCGACTCAAAACATCTGTTCGCTTGCATCTAAAAAGAGCGAAACTTGAAAATCTTGTCGATAACATGCAAAGCAAGTTCGATCGTGATCGCTTTCATAGCTTCATCGGCTCTTGTCTTCCCATGCAGGCGGTTTACAAAATCATTGACTCAGTAGCACCAACCACTGCTAGCGTGTTTATTAACGGCGAAAGTGGCACGGGTAAAGAAGTATGTGCGGAGGCCATACATCAAGAGAGCCAGCGTAACGGCAAGCCCTTCGTTACCATTAACTGTGGCGCTATCCCTCGAGATCTCATTGAAAGTGAAATATTCGGCCATGTTAAGGGAGCTTTTACCGGTGCGACGGCCGACCGTAAAGGTGCAGCGATGCAGGCGCATGGCGGTACCCTATTTCTCGATGAGCTTTGTGAAATGGAACTGGAGATGCAGAAGAAGCTCTTACGATTTTTGCAAACTGGTACGTTTACCCCACTCGGTGGTAATCGCGAGATTAAAGTAGATGTCAGAATTATCTGCGCAACCAACCGTGATCCACTGGTTGAAGTAGAAGAAGGACGTTTTAGAGAAGACCTTTACTATCGTGTTCACGTCGTGCCTATTGAGATGCCACCGCTTCGCGAAAGAGGAAGTGACATTGTCACTCTGTCTAATTATTTCTTAAAGCTCTACGCAAAACAAGACAAAAAGAAGTTCAAATCAATAGACAAAGAAACGCAAAACCTACTTAAACGCTATGTGTGGCCAGGAAATGTGCGTCAGTTGCAGAACATCATCCGTAATATCGTAGTGCTGAATAATGAAACGAGTGTAACAATGGATATGTTGCCACCTCCGATTAATAAGATGGATGCAGTAACAACTTCAAAATCATTAATGCCAATTCGAGCATCGGCCCCCCAACCTGCTGTTGTAGAAACACCAAAAGCTAAGTTACCATCAACAACCCCGGAAGAGCTTGAACAAGCTGATGCGCCAAACGAGCAATCTGTTACGTCAAATGATCAATCAGCTTTGTTAGATGTTCCAAAGTTAATGACACCAGCCTTCACTACCAGCAACGGTAGTATTCGCCCAATGTGGCAGATAGAGCGCGAAGCCATTCAACACGCCATCAATCATTGCGATGGAAATGTGTTAAACGCTGCTGTGTTATTAGAACTTAGCCCTTCTACGGTATACCGTAAGAAACAGGCTTGGGAATCAGAAGATGAGTGCAATCAAGCCTAAGGAAGACGTATTCAACGTAAACCTCCAAGAGATTTGGCTGTTAATCGACAGCCAAACTTATGGAGGTATAGAAACGCATGTTTTAGAACTAGCGCAGGGCCTGATATGTGAAAGCACTCAGTATTCAGATGTTATTCGAATCGTTCTTTTAACTAGATTTTCCCCTGAAGCGATCATCGTTGAAAAGTTGAAGGTGCTGAACATCCCTTTTAGTTACCTCTCCGAGTTAGCCTCATGCTCTGGAAATTCAAGCCACAATAGCGTGACACAGCTCAAATGTGCTGTTGAGCATTTTCAGCCAAGGCTTATACATGCTCATGGTTACAAAGCCAGTTTAGTCAGCAAGATAATAAAGCTCCCACCTCGTTTAAACAACACGAAACAAATCACTACTTACCACGCAGGTGAAACCCCAACAGGCAAAGTATGGCTTTATGACTGGCTCGACCGTAACAGCAGCTTTCTTTCTGATCAGTCGCTCGTGGTCAGTGAGAAGATTAAAGCGAAAGTACCGAGTAAGACCTATCAATTGAATAACTTTGTTAAAGTTCCAAACGGATTAACAAACTCCACTTCATCAAGCCTATTCCATGTTGGATTTGTGGGTCGATTAAGCCATGAAAAAGCGCCGGATAGATTTGTCGCATTAGCTAAAAAGTTTCCCGATATTCAGTTTGACCTTTTTGGTGAAGGACCTGAAATGGATATGTTAGTAAACTCATATCCTAGTAATGTCACTTTTCATGGACACCAAACCAACATGGATGACGTCTGGAGTACAATCGATTTGTTAATCATCCCTTCTCGCTTTGAAGGTTTGCCCATGGCGGCATTAGAAGCCATGATTCGCGGCATTCCCGTTCTCGCCAACTCAGTTGGCAACTTGCCGCAACTCATCGAGCATCAAGTTAACGGCTACCTTGCCAATTCAAAAGCCGAGCTAGAACAGTTTTTGTCTTTGTGGATATCATTAACAAGCGAACAACGTGACTCCCTCAAGAGTAACGCGATAGAAACCGTCAAAAGCCAATACTCACCGCAAGCTGTTGTCCCGCAGCTGTTGGAGATCTATCAACTCGACCGCTAAAACGAGTCGTAGTCAGGAATTGGTCATTTTGGCTTAACGATTTGGCATCCTAGTCAGTTTTATAGTGATTCTCAAAATGAAAAACCTTAACTCAAAACTAACACCTCCCTCTGTAATATGATTTTAAATCAGCAACTTAAAAAATGCATAATTGGCACTCGCTTTGCAATATTTAACATCAGGCATCGCTACGCCTTAAAAAATTTGCCAGCCGAGTCATGAAGAGTTTATTTGCGAATAGAGATAACAATGATTAACCCTGAAGCCAATAGATTACCAGTCATCATTACGATCAGTACCTTGTGTGTTTGCCTTGGTGTTGTATGGTACTTTGTGCCTCGTCCTGCTGTAATTGTAGCGCTAGCTTTTGTGCCATTAGCCGGGTTATTCGTTTTAAACAAGACATTTTGGTTAGTTTTACTGTTCGTTGTCTTTTCATTTTTCCGAATTCACGAAGCGATACCTCAACTCTATTCGTTAAAAATACCGCTGATGCTCTCAATAAGCGCCCTGTCTGCCCTACTCTGGCATGCATTCATCAGTAAAGAACTTAAAATCTTCTGGCACCCGTGTTTAAATTGGCTTGCCATATTTTGGGTATTGGTTTTCATTGGTATTACTTTCGCGTCTAACAGGCCTATTGCTTTAGCAGAATTCAAAGGAGTGTATTGGAAAATAATTGTGATGACCCTTGCTATCGTTTGGTTAGTAAACAGTGCGGAGTATTTGGTCAAGACTTCGACCGCTATTATCTGTGCAGGGTCATTAGTCGCCGGCATCGCAATTAACAATTCAATCCATGGTATTGGCTTAGTTGAAGGTAGCCGCGTAACAATAGGTCGTGATTTTGGCTCAATGTTAGGCGACCCGAATGACCTATCTCTAGTGCTTATGTTCCCACTCGCCTTTGCTATCAGCCAAGTGGTTACGACGGGAATTCCACTTTCAAAGCGTATAATCAGTGTCGGTGTAACTGTACTTTTACTTGCTGCAGTCATTGCCACACAAAGCCGTGGTGGTCTACTTGGCTCGCTTGCTGTCATCGGGATATTTGCATTTAAAGTGATTCGTTCAAAATTACTGCTGATTACTTTAGGCGCAATAGGATCGATTGGTCTTTACTTCGTCGCCGGGATCTCAGATCGAGCATCAGGCGGCGCGGCTGAGCAAGGGGTCGACGAGTCTGCGATGGGGCGGATTTACGCGTGGGAAGCTGCCTTTAAGATGGCGCTAGATAACCCTTTAACCGGAGTCGGTTTGGATAACTTCTTTTCCAACTACTTTTTCTACAGTTCCCACTGGGATGGGTTAAACCATGCTGTTCACAGTACTTGGTTCGGCGTACTCGCTGAAACTGGATTTCTAGGACTGACCATATTTTTGATACTGATTACCTCGCTGATCAAAACAATACGCTCAACGCTCAAACAACTTTCAGAAACCACCAACACAGTAGACCCAAATCTTAATGCTGCTGCTTACGCTGTATATGCAGGGTTAATCGGGACCATCGTCTCTGGTACTTTCCTGACACAAGGCTTCAATTGGCCTATTTATATCCTCTCAGCACTGGTTGTTGCTATTGCGAACATCTCTCAAACTGCCTGTCAAAAAGAGAAAATCTAAAGGAAAATTCATAACCATTTGAAAACACGAAACTTATTACATGGCACAGTATATGAAAGTACTTCTATATAACAAAATTGAGGAGTTTCATTATGACGTCAGTATCTATAAATCAATTCAAACATTGGCTTAAGTTTCACCCTAATTCTCGAATTAGAAATGTGTTTTTCATTTTGAAAAATATAAGAAGCGCAGATCTACCAACTCCAATAGTGTTTAATCGCTGCCTATACCAAGGTCACAAGCTTGTCGTGAATATGGTGTCTGGCTTTACTCGATTCTTCTACTGGACACCGGCTTTCAAAGGTCGTGTCACTCAATGTGGCAAACGTCTCTATTTGTACGGTGGCCTCCCTTTCGTTAGCGGCCCCGTACAAATTTCGATTGGCGACAACTGCCGTATCTCAGGCCACACGACATTTTCGGGCTGTACACAGCTACACGAAGGATTGGAACACCCTTTACTGTCTATCGGTAATAATGTGGACATTGGCTGGCAATCCACGATTGCTGTCGGAGGTAAAGTCATTATCTCTGACAATGTACGCATCGCAGGCGGCGCTTTCCTATTTGGATATTCTGGTCACCCACTTGATGCAAAACGTAGAGCACGAGGCGACGGTGATGACCCTCAGCAAATAGGCGACATTATTCTTGAACCCGATGTTTGGCTCGGCACCAATGTCACCGTTAAAGGCGGCGTGACCATAGGCGAAGGAACGGTTGTTGCAGCCGGTAGCGTGGTTACCAAAAGTATTCCACCCTTTTCAATCGCTGCAGGTAACCCAGCACAAGTCGTCGGTCACATTAAGTCCCTAGAAATTACCGAATCTGATGTATTCAATTCATTTGAAACTCGCGGAGGTGACCATGCGTGATTTAATCGTATTTGGTGAAGACTTTGGTGGCCTACCTTCATCGACTCAACATTTAGTGCGTCACCTAGCTAAACAGCACAAAGTATTATGGGTGAACTCTATCGGCCTAAGACAGCCAAAACTATCATTTAAAGACATCACTCGCGCCTTTAACAAACTGATTGGTAGAAGTAATGCGGTTACTCAAAACATGTTAGATTCCCAAAACACCATTGATACTTCCAACCAAGGAAACATCACGGTCATCAATTTAAAGACCATACCTGCGCCTGCTTCTAAGTTATCGAGAAAGCTAGCTCAGCAAATGATGTTACACCAGTTGAAGCCAATTATTTCTGAATTAAACCTTCATGCCCCCATCTTATGGACTTCGCTTCCGACCGCTGTCGATTTGTGCGGGCATTTAGGCGAGTCATCTGTGGTTTACTACTGCGGTGATGATTTTAGCGCCTTGGCTGGCGTCGACCATGACACTGTAGCGCAACACGAATCTGAGTTGATCGATAAAGCGTCTCTTATATTCTCGGCTAGCAAAAAATTGATGGATAAATTTCCAAAACATAAAGCACACTTGCTACCACATGGTGTAGACGTCAACCTATTTTCAACACCAGTACTAAGAGCAAAAGATTTACCAAGCAATCATCGTCCCATAGCTGGTTTTTATGGAAGCCTATCTAAGTGGCTTGATTACGACATGATTGAGCATGTTGCCACTGCAATGCCCGAATGGGACTTTGTATTCATAGGCCCCAATGAACTTGATACATTATCACTACCTAAGCTTCAGAACGTTCACTACTTAGGCCCTCGTCCACACCATAAGTTGCCAAGTTATTCTCAACACTGGGATGTTAGCCTGTTACCTTTTGTTGATAATGAACAAATCCGCGCGTGTAGCCCATTGAAGTTGATGGAATACCTCGCAGCAGGAACGCCAATTGTCACGACCCCTTTCCCTGCAATAGCACCTTATAAAAGTTACGTAACATCAGTAGAGAGCGCTAGGCAGATGATCGAGGCTCTCGTTCAAGCTCGTCATTTTGAAAAATCGCCAGTATCTGTTGTCGCGAAAGACAGCTGGCAGAACCGCGGTAAATTCGTTCATTCGATGCTGGAGCTATTATGAATAATCTGAAATTGCGGTTATTGTCCATCTTGAATGCAATGTGGCGCCAGCGCTACGTAATTGTACTGCCTATTCTAATTTTGCCTTTTGTAGGCTTTGGGGTCAGTAAATTAGCCCCGACCAAGTATGACGCGCATACCAGTATGTTGATTCAAGAAACGGCCAAGATGAATCCATTTTTAGAAGACATTGCCGTTTCAACCATGCTTAAAGACCGACTCAACGCATTAAGAACACTGCTTCACAGTCGACATGTGCTTTATTCAGTCGCTGACGAATTGCAGCTAACCACACCAGATATGCCAGATTTAGAAAAAGAAGAAATCATCACCGACTTGTCTCAACGCTTATCAGTTACTCAGCTTGGAAAAGACTTTCTCAAGATCAGTTTAACCTCTCACACTCCAATTGGTATGGAACAAACCCTTCGCTCAGTTAGTGAACATTTCATTGAACAATTGTTGGCGCCTGAACGTTCTTCGATTGAGGATTCAAGTAACTTTTTGAAAATTCACATCGATAAGCGTCGTATCGAGCTTGAAAAAGCAGAAGAAGCATTGGCTCTATACATGAATGAAAACATGCAATCGACACCAGAAGTCCAAAGCCAAAGTCTAAACCGCCTAGCATTACTCAAACAAAACCTGGCTGAAAAAGAGGCAGAATTATCCGGTGTTGAAAAAAGCTTGGGATCTATCGATCAACAGCTTTCTAAAACCAACCCAGTAATAGGTCGAATAGAAGACCAGATCATAGACATTCGTAGTGAATTAACATTACTGCAAGCAAAATACACAAATAAACATAGTGCTGTTCAGGCCAAAGTCCGCGAATTGGACAGGCTAGAGAAAGAGAGAACGACCTTATTAGAAGTGACTCAGCCGACCATGAACAGTGACCAACTTTGGGACATCGCGAGTAGCACTCCACGGAACACACTATCGAATACTCAACCACTTTTAGTCACCCAACTACAAAGTCTACAACTCGTTCGTGCTCGCTTTGAGTCTTTAACTGAAGAGGCAAAAAGCCTTCGTTCTATGATCTTTGATCTAGAATACAAGGCCAATAACTTCGGTGAAAATGCAAAAGAGATGTATCGCCTTAATAGACAAGTTGAAACCAAGCGCCAGCTTTATGATGAACTTTCAGAGCGTTATGAAATGGCTCAATTAACGGGTTCATTGGGCGTTTTCGAACAAAACAAGCGAGTAAAGATTATCGATTTGCCCTTCACTCCGAGTATGAAATCTAATATGCCGACTTTTATTTTTATTCTGGCTGGATTCTTTGCAGGTATCGGGTTAGGTGTTGGTCTAGCCATAGTGTTTGAGCTGTTCGATTCTTCAATCAAGCGCAAAGACGAAATCGAAGACATCTTAGGTGTCCCTGTGATAACGGTGATTCCTAAAATGAGCTAGTCAGCCTTAAAACCATACTTTAGATTCCTAGTACCAAACGCCAACTCTTGATTGGCGTTTTGCTTTTATAAAGCCCCAAATTTAATACCACTTTTGATTTTCCCAAGCCCTATCAATCAAATAACAATTCATTCGTATTTTGTTTTGATTCCCATTTTGAGAGATGCAAGTCATCGATAAACATTACAGTGCAAGTCACTGATAAATAGTTAGTAATTATTTGGCACAACTCCTGCAAATATCCTGTGTAGTAAACGTTTTAAAGAATCGACTTCCAGAAAAACGTCAGTAAAAGAAAAGCAAGAATAACTAAGGCAGGGACCAAATTATGAATATCCAGTTAACAAAGCATGGTAAAAAAATCATACACGTTGTTCAGCACCTTGCTCCGGGTGGCATAGAAACCCTAACATTAGATTTGTTGCGTCATGCTAAACCAACAGACCAAGTGTTGATTGTAAGTTTAGAAGGCACAAAGCAAGAATCGATAAAAAATTGGCCCATGTTAGAACAGTACAAAAATCAAATCGTCTTTTTAGACAAAGCTCCGGGCATACAATTCAATATCATCATCAAATTGATAAAAATATTTAATGGGATTCGACCTAATGTGGTCCATACCCACCACATTGGCCCGCTACTTTATGCAGGCTATGCAGCTCGCATCACCGGTGTTCCAACTCGAATTCATACTGAGCATGATGCTTGGCATTTGAAGAATACCAAACGTCGTCGCTTACAAGCACTAGCGCTAATGGCTGCCCAACCAACGTTGGTTGCTGATGCAACACGTGTTTACAATCAACTGCGTTGTACCTTTTCATATAAAAACATCATCATCATTAAGAACGGCGTGGATTGTGAGAAGTTCAAACCGATGTTAAAAAAAGACGCGAGAACAAAGCTCGACCTGCCGACTGACAAACACATCGTAGGTTGTGCAGGTCGTTTAGAGCATGTGAAAGGTCAAGACCAACTGATTAAGGCGCTTTCCCTGCTTCCGACCAACACCGTTGTCGCATTGGCTGGTGATGGTTCAAAACGCGTACAACTGGAACAACTTGCTCACCGTTTGAATCTTAGTGATCGCGTAATCTTTTTAGGGCTACTTGAGGACATGACCTCCTTCTACGGCGCGTTAGATACTTTCTGCCTACCTTCTCGTCATGAAGGGTTACCCCTTTCTACACTCGAAGCCCAAGCCTGCAATATTCCGACCGTCGCGATGGACGTCGGCGCTGTCGACGAAACCTTATGCCCACTGAGTAGCACACTCGTTAAAAGTGGCAGCGTCATGGGATTAGCGAGTGCGCTATTAGAAAAGCAAAATGAACGCTTTTTATCACCTCGCCGTTACATACTCGACCACTTCGATATTGTGAAAATGGTTACCTCTTATAATGACATCTCAGAAGGAGCTTACGCATGATCGATTGGTTACTAGCGGGACTTTACTCATTTTCTTGTGCGCTGATTGTATATCATCACGCAGCCTACCCTCTATTATTGCGTTGGTACGCTATAAGCCACCCATCGCCCCACGTTGAAAAGAGTCATCGCTGTTACAAAGAGGAACAACAAGATTGCGCACTACCAACCATTACTATTCTTGTGCCGGCATGTAATGAAGAACAATGGATAGCGGACAAGGTTCGTAACCTTGCATCATTAGATTATCCCAAAAAGAAACTGCAAGTAGTTATTGCATGCGACGGATGTACCGATAACACGGTAGAAATCGCCCAGATGACTATTCAAGAAGCGATGTGCAGTGATACCTATTTTGAGATACATGACCACCAAGTAAATCGAGGTAAAGTCGCGACTATCAATGATGAACTGACACAAATTGCCAGTGATCTTACAGCACTAAGTGACGTATCAGCACTTATTTCACTAGATGCATTACTTATTGCAGCTGCTCACTTTAAAAGTGATAAGGTCGGTGTAGTAAATGCCACTTATCAACTCTATCCAACAGGAAACGAAGGAGAGAATACTTACTGGCAGTATCAAACGACTGTTAAAGAGTCAGAGGCTTCATTCGGCTCGAGCTTAGGGTCTCATGGCGCATTCTACTTGTTCAGAACACACCTGTTTGAACCGCTTCCCCTGAACACTATCAACGATGACTTCATATTGCCGATGCAAATTGTAAAACAAGGTTACATCGCTGAATACGAAACCCAAATGGTGGCATTAGAGTTAGAAGAAACGAACCTAGAAACAGACTTCAAAAGAAGACTCCGTATCTCAGCGGGTAATATGCAACAAGCGATTCTACTGTTTGGCTTATTTAGCCCTAAGTTCAAAGGCATAGCATTTACTTTCTTCTCAGGGAAAGGACTGCGTCTACTTACCCCATATTTAATGATTGCGTGTTTAATGTGCTCAATCTTGCTCAGGGACTACTTAGTATTTGAAGTCTTGTTATGGGCTCAAGTTGCCGTTTATACCATTGGTGTTCTGGGCTGCATCTTACCAAAGCGTCTAATAAACAAGCCTATTTCATTAGTCTCTTATTTTATAGTTGGACACTATGCCAACTTCATTGGTGGCATTCGTTACATAATCGGACTAGAAAACTCACCTTGGACAAGACGAGCTAATCATTAAGGACTTATTAGGATGAACATTGAAAAGCCATTTAACCAATACCAATACAAAATCTCACGTGCTAAACGCATTTTCGATTTCGTACTCTCACTGATTGCTTTGATTTTGCTAGGACCAGTATTTCCACTAATTGCGATGGCGATTGCGCTTACGTCTCGCGGTCCTATTTTCTATCGCCAACTTCGTGTTGGTAAATCAACACCAGAGAAAATGGAACTCTTTGAAATCATGAAGTTCCGTAGCATGTATGAAGATGCAGAAACTCGCTCAGGGGCAGTCTGGGCAACTGCGAATGACCCACGAATCACACCTGTCGGTCGATTCTTGAGAAAGACACGCCTCGATGAACTTCCACAACTGTTTAATGTATTAAAAGGTGAYATGTCTCTAATTGGTCCACGCCCTGAACGCCCTACCTTCTACACCCAACTAGAGAACGAAATTCCTTACTTTACTGAACGAACTTATGGTGTAATGCCTGGTATTACTGGGCTTGCACAAGTGAACCAAGGTTATGACACCTGTATTGATGATGTACGTCGTAAAGTGGGTTTTGACCACAGCTACGCACTGAGTCTATGTTCTGTAAAATCTTGGATTGCAGCGGACTTAAGGATTATTACGAAAACGATTGTTGTTATGGTTGATGGACGCGGTCGTTAACCCTAACGATATGTTTATCTTTAGAGCTCACAAATCTTCAGAGCACGTTAGCCTTGAGAAGCTTTAGTATCGAAACGCGTTAGTATTGATAATTATAACTATCTGGAAACAGAAGCATCAAAAAACAAAAGCTTCGAGAAACATAAGTATTGAGACGATCCCCCTAGGCAATAGTTGATTCAAATCCAACCAAAACCGATGAGTACACAATTACTCATCGGTTTTTTCGATTTTATGATCTGCTCCAGCCAGACTGGACACTTCATTAAGCGACATTTTGATTTTCAAAGTTAACTGGGCTTAGATACCCAAGAGCACTGTGCCTTCTTGTCCGATTATAATCAACCTCTATGTATTCAAAGATTGTTTGGCGCATCTCGTCTCGCGTCATGATCGGCTCATACTGGATCGCTTCAACTTTCATTGAATGGAAGAAGCTCTCAACACAAGCATTGTCCCAGCAGTTTCCTTTCCTACTCATACTTTGCTTTAGATTATAAGCGGTGATGATGTCTCGATAATCTTTTGAGCAGTRCTGACTACCTCGGTCACTATGAACGATAACCTGCTCAGGGAAACCTCGGCGGAACAAGGCCATTGATAACGCATCGCAAACCAGAGTTGCCGTCATTCTGGTATCCATAGACCAACCGACTACTTGCCTTGAATAAAGGTCAATGATTACCGCTAAATACAGCCAGCCTTCACTTGTCGCCACATAGGTGATGTCTCCCGCCCACTTTTGATTCGGAGCCTCAGCGTTAAAATCCTGAGCCAGCAGGTTCGGTGCCACTGGCAGTTTATGTTTGCTGTCCGTCGTACACTTAAACTTACGTGCCGCTTTCGGTGTTAAATCCTGTCGCTTCATACTGGCGGCAATGGTTTTAATATTACGGTTATCACCGTTCTCAGCCAGCTCTTTNCAGCAGGTTCGGTGCCACTGGCAGTTTATGTTTGCTGTCCGTCGTACACTTAAACTTACGTGCCGCTTTCGGTGTTAAATCCTGTCGCTTCATACTGGCGGCAATGGTTTTAATATTACGGTTATCACCGTTCTCAGCCAGCTCTTTTTGGATGCGCCTTGAGCCATCACGGCCTTTGCTATTGTCAAAAGCTTCTTTGACCTTTGTATCAAACTCTTGGCGAGTTACCTCGCGCTGGGCGGTCTTGTGRCGATSCTTAATCCAGTAATAAAACCCACTTCGTGAAACGCAGAACACCTTAGCCATGCGGATAACACTGAAGCACAGCAGGTGTTCGAGCATAAATTCGTAGCAATCTACTTTAGGTTTTTCGCGAAGTAGGTGGCGGCCTTTTTTACGATATCTAGCTCTTCAGCTTGCTCAGCCAATTGTCTTTTGAGTTTGGCCACTTCAGCGGCTAGATCTTTTTCTCGCTGACTGGTGCTGGTGTCGCTCTTAACTGCCACCTTAGCCATGCGGATAACACTGAAGCACAGCAGGTGTTCGAGCATAAATTCGTAGCAATCTACTTTAGGTTTTTCGCGAAGTAGGTGGCGGCCTTTTTTACGATATCTAGCTCTTCAGCTTGCTCAGCCAATTGTCTTTTGAGTTTGGCCACTTCAGCGGCTAGATCTTTTTCTCGCTGACTGGTGCTGGTGTCGCTCTTAACTGCCTTACGCCAACCATAGATCTGGGATTCGTGTAATGACAGTTGMCTCGCTGCCGCAGCTACTCCSACTTTCTCTGCTAGCTTCAGGGCTTCTGCTTTAAATTCAGGGGAATGGATAATACGTTTTTTCTTGCTTGTCATGGTTCACCTCGTTAGTGATTGTACTCACTTAACTCGATGTCCAAAACTGCTGGTGCGGATCATGGTTCTCTTCAAATACCTCGACACCCTTTTGACGAATACGATCAATCCAGTCTTCGGCCTTATTAACGCCGACACCAAAGTGATTAATCGCAGCCTCTTTTACCACTCGATGTTCATTGCGAATCGTAGTAGGCATTAATGCACTGTCATCAGTGTTTATGCATACAGGAGCTCGGAATAACATTTGAACTATCAATCACTCTTATTGAGTCAATACACAAGCATGTACCCTCACTTAAATACGTATACTTGTTTCAAAAGCAAACAGAAACTCTACACTTTCACTTTTCTAAGTTCCTTCAGATAAGACATTTCTTCATCAGAAAGCTTTATGTTACTGTGCTTAGGCTGTTTACTATGGCATTCCTTGCAAAGTGCCATCAGATTGGTAGGGTGACTATTAGATTTGACGCCATCTATGTGATGAGTATGTAGTAACGTCTTTCTCGAAACCAACGAAATACTACATTGTTCACAACAATATCGATGAATTTCTCTATAGGCTAAACTCATTGCCTGCCAATTTTCAGCGTATGAAAAAGAACTATACTCCGCATGACGTGATGGTAAGTATTCCTCTGGAAAGCTGCAATCACGCTCTTGAAGGAACTCCGAAAGGTTAAACTCCCGGCATACCTGTTCTTTTTCTTTTTCAGTAATCGCATCCAAATACGGCTTGTAGTCCAACTCTCTTAAGCAAGATTTACACACATGGAGAGTGACATCAATTTCTTCACCTTTTTCATTACAAATAGGCATCTTTCCATTTAAATATTTTAGTGCGACAAATCGATTAAAACGGGAAGCCTCTTTTTCATCTTTAACCGTTTTACAATTGGTTAAATGGTATTTCTTTCCCTTTTTGTAAGGATCTCTTTCAACTTTTACGAGATTTTTATGCTCCTTGATATATACAATCACTGCATATCCATCATAGTGGAAGAGGTCATCAAATAACTCTAAATCATCACTTGAGTCATTCATAACATCTGGCTTTCGATGTAATTGATACAACCTTTTAAAATCAATCGGTTTAAAGCGAATCGAAAAGTCGCTACTTTCTTTATCTGGTGAAGCGATACTATCAACTAACAGGTTAAATAGACTCAAATCAACGTTTAACTTCATAACTTCTCTAGAATTTCCTTCGCTTTAATTTCCGATTTAGTCACAACCTTAAATGAGATGCGACGAGAGCGACGAGAGTCTTCTTTACCCGTACTATAAATCCTAATCTGAGAGGGGCCATAACCAATCGCCGCAAGCTTCTTCATAACCCACACCCCATGCTTATCTAATGCCCCATCAAAGTTCACCACTTTTTTAAACACTGCATTTGCTCTGCGTTGAGATAAAGCCATATTTTCTTTATATGCTTCTAATTTATCTAGCCCATCCCAATTAGACGAAGTATGCCCTTCAATTTGAATCGCTTGGATATCCTCTTTATGTTGCTCTAACACGTTAAGGTAACGGGGAAAGAATGCCTTGAGTGTATTAAGTAATGCTGGGGGTAAATCGTTACTTTCAGAGTCAAAGTGGTAAGGTTTTGCGTAAAAATCAATACTAAGCGATTTGTCTTTGGCAAGCTCAACATGCCAATCAGAAAAATCCCGTGAAAACTCTTGCTGCAGAGCTATATGAATTCTGACTTGAGCTTCACTGACAGTAATATCCATCTCCTTAATAGCACGCTTCTCTGCATCAATTCTGTTCATCAACGCAACGCTAATAAGTAAAAATATAACCATTAGCCCTGCCATCAAGTCAGATACAGACAACCAATGATTTGACTCTGAACTTTCAGTCTCGTTACCAAATAAATCTTGAGACATACTAGGCTACTTCTTCATTCTGTGTTCTAGCCAATGACAGTTCATCATCAGCTTGTCGGTCACTATTTTTATCCAAGACTCTAACTATCTGCGCTAACCCATTACCCAGATCGGTGAGCACACGTTCAAGCTCACGCTGTATTCCCTCTTCAAACGTTACTGACTGTGCAACTAAACTATTTTCTATTTGCTTTCCAATATTTATTGCAGCTTTAGACTGGATTCTTACTGATTGTTCTATCTGGTCTTCTAATTTTTTATGCTGTTCTAAGGCAAACTGCCCACTCTTAGAGATCTGTTCTCGATGCTTTTCCATAAGTTCTTTGTCAACGTGTACTAATGTGTCACCAATGTTCTTAACATCACTCTTTGTACCTTTGACTAATGAGCTAAGCTGGCTATTTAGATCATCAACCGAATCTTTTAGCGTATTCTTAATCGACTCAGCAGCTGAGGAGAACTCGTGACTAATCGTCGCTACTTGCCTATGCGCATCGTTAATTTCACCCTTTATCTCATTAGAAACATTTGAAAAATCACTACTAAGCTGTTTCGCATTGTTTTGCAAAGTAGAAGAAGCTGAACGAGCACCACTTTCCATGCTAGTACACACCTTGTCTAAAGAGCTATTGACTGTTTTGCACAATTCATCCATCTTCCCCTCAATATCAGGTATAGCGGAAAGTGCATGTTGACGCATTTCAGCAAATACGGATATCCGCGCGTCTAGTTCATTCAATTGGTTCTGCCAGACATCCGTCGTATTCTCTAGGTTGCTCATCGCATTCGGTATGACTTGAGTGTGTGATGCAATATTCTCTAGCGCTACTTCTGTCGCACTTACACTCTCGACAGCGCTCTCAAACGCATCCGTCAGTTGCGCCACTTGTTGTTTATAGTTACTTTGCCATTCGAGTAGCTTTACAACCGAATCATCGAGCCTTTGGAAATTTGAACCAAACTGTCCTACAAGCCCTTTGTTAAAGTCTTTAATCGCTTCATTTAATGACTCAGCAATTTGTTGAGAAGTTTGCTGTGAAAGAGAGGAGGAAAAGTCGCGTAATTCTTGGCTGAGTAAGTCGAAACTCTGTTGACTCTCTTTATTTCCTTGCTCAGTCGCTCTTGTCATTTTTTTTAACTCAGACAAAATCGCATTTTGGCTAGAGTCATTATTTTTGTTTCCTTCTTTTAGTACCTGATGCATTTGCTTTGCTGTGACAACACTACGATTTTTATCAAGCTTTAAATGAATGAGCCCCTTCAATACTATTGAACCTAGCATACCAATAATACTGGACCAAAAAGCAAGGCTGAGGCCATCTAATAATGAAGAGATACTATTATTTAGATTATTCGGATCAAACGAAAGTAGTCCGATCGCAATTCCTAAAAAGGTAAAAAAGACACCACCTGTAGTCAGGTGGCTTGGGAACTGGCGAACTAAAATAGAGGCCTTCTCCCTATATATCAGAACAAGACCCTGAAAAAATATCCCCCCCAAAATAAAAAACGACACCTTTAATACGGTGTTTGGATCGAGGCTCGATAAGAACTCTGTAAACATAATACATCCTTGCCAAATTAACGTTTAGAGCTAGAAATGCTCCATTCTTAGTGGGTGATTAGTTATCACCCATTCTTCTTATAATTCTCAGCCTGCTCTAGCACGCCTTTGTAAACATCATCGTTGGCTACTGGTGGGAAGCCGTATTTGTGTAGCAGTAAGATTAAATCCACTTTCAATTTGGCTTTGATATCATCGCGCCCTGCCCAGTCTGGATATTGGGCGACATTGTCTACCGTAGTTTTCATCTCCTTCGCCAATTCGAGCATCTTGTCATCGTCGTAAGTGAAATCGTATTTCTTGCGCATGTGGTTCAAGATATCGAGGAACGCTTTCTCTTCTAGATCGATGCCTAGGTCTTCAAACGAGCCCATTTCTTTGACTATATCAAAGATAATGTCCGTCATTTCTTGAGAGAAGGTATCGAACTCCTCACCATTCAACACATCATTTTCACGACGTTCGTTGTATTGCTCCACCAGCGATTGGAAGCGCTTAGAGAAGTTCATCCCCTGTAGCTGGTTGACCTTTTTAAAGTCACTTATCGCCTTCTCTAGTAGTTTTTGAAGCAACTGAATCTTGGTGTTAGGCAACTTAATCTTGTTGATTCGAGCTAGGTAATCTTCGTCAAAAATATCGATAGCTTCGGCGTGCTCATCACCAATAGTAAAGATCTCTTCTACCCCATCGGCACGAAGTGCTTCTGCTACTAACTCACGAACACGCTTATTCATTTGTGCCATGTCTGGTGCATCACCTTTGGTTAGCTTAAAGATGATAGAGCGTACTGCGATATAGAAGTGAATTTGATCACGCTCTTGCTGAGATAACAATTCACTACCACAGCAAACATCGTAAGCCGCCTTCATACGGCCGACTAAAGCCATGAAACGGGTTTCGCCTTTCTTGGTTTGAAGAATGTATTCTGCCGACTGATTAAGGCACTCTAGCTGTTTACACGGCTTTCCTGTGTAATAACCTGACGTATCGAACTTGTGGAACATCTGTCTTAATAAATCGAGGTGGTTCTTCACCTCAATAACGGAAAAACGAATATCTTCAAAGTTAGTCTCATCAGCCTTTGAATACATCGCTAAGGCTTGATTCATACGCGACTTGATACCAATGTAATCGACAACCAGCCCTTTCGCCTTGCCTTCAAACTTACGGTTAACACGTGAGATAGTTTGAATCAGGTTGTGTTTCTGCAACGGCTTATCGATGTAGATAGTATCCAATTCAGGAACGTCAAAACCTGTTAGCCACATATCGACCACTATGGCTATTTTGAAGTTCGACTTGGAGCTCTTAAACTGCTGGTCGAGTGATTTTCGATATTCCTTTGTCCCTAGCAGGCTGTACTGATCAGGGTCATCGTCTTTACCGCGCGTCATCACCATTTGCACCATCGCAAGTGGCTTTAACTCTTCTTTCTCTTTATCAGTCAGCTCGACGCCATCAATTGATAGCTTTTCCTCGAACCATTCTGGCTTTAAGATTTTGACTTGCTTATAAAAATCAAACGCGATTTCACGACTCGCACAGACAAACATCGCCTTGCCCTTTATCGTAGAACCTTCTTTAACTCGCCCTTCATAATGTTCAACAAAGTCTTTCGCCAAAGCTTCAATACGGTCAGAGTCACCAAGGATCGCGTTCATATTGGCAGAAGCTTTCTTGCTCTCTTCTATCTGATGTTCATTAGTGCCAGCTTCTGCGCACGCTTGGTAGTATTTCTCTACCTCTTCTAGCTTGCTGTTATCAAGAATGACTTTAGCGGCTCGGCCTTCATAAACAATACGAACCGTAATTTCATCATTAACAGATTCTGTCATGGTGTAGCTGTCTACTGGATCACCGAATACATCAAGGGTGGCATCAATCGGTGTTCCGGTGAAACCAACGTAAGTCGCGCTTGGAAGAGAATCGTGCAGATACTTAGCAAAGCCGTATGTCTCTTTCACATCGACGGCTACACCATCTTGATATTTGATCACCACTTTCTTATCGAGGTTGACCTGTGAACGGTGCGCTTCATCGGAAATACAGATGATATTAGTACGCTCTGAAAGCAATTCGATGTCTTCGGTAAACTTATGAATGGTAGTCAGGAACACACCACCGCTTTTGATGCCTTGCAGTTTGTCTCTTAAGTCTTGGCGGCTTTTAACTGGCACTACCATCTCATCACCAATGTAATCAGAGGCGTTACAGAACTGCTTAGAAAGCTGGTCATCGAGATCGTTACGATCGGTAATAAGTACAATGGTTGGGCTTTCGAAATCGATGCTTTTCATCAGTAGGCGCGATAGAAATTGCATGGTAAAGCTTTTACCACACCCTGTTGCACCAAAGTAAGTACCGCCTTTACCACTACCGTATGGCTTACGTTCTTTGTCGATGTTGTAGTAAAGCTTACGCGCCGCGTAGTACTGCGGGTAACGGCAACAGATTTTTATCTCTTTCTTAGAGGTATCAGGGAAGAAGACAAAGTTCTTCACTACATCAAGTAATCTGGTTTGGTTAAACAACCCGGCAATCATGGTATAGAGGGAGTTAATACCCTCTTTTTCGGTAGACTCGTTGCCCGTTACTTTTCGCCATGCGTAGAAGAACTCATACGGCGCAAACAGGTTGCCCATTTTGTTGTTCACACCATCACTGATGATGCACATCGCGTTGTAGACGAACAGCTTGGGAATATCACGGCGATAACGAACGCAGATTTGCTTCCACGCATCAAAAATGGTCGCGTCTTTCTCTCGCACGGCACTTTTGAATTCAAACACCACTAGCGGTAAGCCGTTCACATAAAGGATGCCATCAGGTATTCTTACCTGTTCATCGACACCCTCAATCTCTAACTGGTTAACGATTTTGTAGATATTGGTGTCAGTCGCTTCTAACCGATTTGTTTCTAGGTACGTAACCTTACCTTCAGCAACTTTTGTTTCAGAGTTATCTGGTTTAGATTTATTCTCTAGCAACGGCACAAACATCAAGCGTAAGGCTTGTGCCAAATGTCTTGTATCGATTAACTCAATATAGAGGTCTTTCTTTGAGCGATCTTCACGCTTAAACAAGAAGCCATTAGTCAGCCATTGGCAGAAGGTTTTATTGCTGTGGTACAAATCACTGGCAGGCAACGTTGAGATCATACGCACAATGGTGTCGATTTCGCTCTCGGTTATACCATCGCCTCGATACTGCTTAGCAAGGTAGCGTCGTAAGTCATCTAAAATGAGCACTTGTTCTTTGTCTTCACGCGCTATTTGTTCACCCACTACGTGTGGGTAGCCTTGCTCACCCAATAGCTCAATAATGGCCTGTTCGAGTTTGGCTTCAGTAAATTTTAAGCTCATCGCCTTTTCCTACTGCTGTTTGACGTTGTTTGTTGTTTTCTAGATTGAGTTATTTGAGTTTTATTTTGGTGTAAATCGGTTTTGTTCTGTCATCTGAGGTGTGTTTGATTCGCCACCTTAGAACTTCACCTTCGTCATCTCAGAACCGAGGGACGAGGTATCTGAGATCTCGCTTTTCATCACCACCAAAAACGAGATTCCTGATAAGTTCGTCCCTCACTTTCTGGAATGACGAAAGGTTACTCCGCCAGCGCTTTAGCTTGTTCTACTTGTACACTTTCTAAGTCGATTTCGCCGGAAAGCAATTTCGGAAGCAAGGTGTCACGAAGCTTAGCTAACTCCAAACTTTGAAGGTCATTGGCATATAGACGATCGAATAATGGCCTTACAAGGTCACCAAAGTTCTGCATTAAATCATCGCATGGGATGATAAACTCCATTTCCTTAATATGGTTTGTATTGACATACTTTTGGACTGTGCCCAACGCCCGAACTTTCAAGAAGTGAAGTTGGTGTTTGGAGTTTAGATTTGTAAGCATGAAATTTACGTCAATGTTTGACTTACACCTAATGCGACCAACCCTCTGATTTAGTATATATTTATCAGATTCAGTGATTATACCTGTCTTTCCCAATATACCCATCGCTTGAGTCATATCAGTCATAGCCATAACCAAGTCATCTTTGTTTAAATGATGTTTTTGGTGTTTTGGCAAATTGTAAATTTCTTCAGAGACGTATTTATCATGAGAAGTTTGAATAAATTTCCCCTCTGTACTGATGTTCCCCAAATCAACGACCGAGAATCCTTTATCTGAGTAACCAGTTGTATAGAAGGCAAATCCATTTTGGAATTCAGCTACTTCTTCCAGAGATCTAACATTCCACCCCTCAGGAATCAAACCCACCTCAGACTCAACGAACTTTTCTGGGAAAAGCGAGGCAGTGGCGGCATCCATCCCTTTTGGCTGTTCGCCATTCATTTTGGCTTTTACAGGGTCGAAATCGACAAACCAAGACTTGAAGATGGCTTGCGCCATTTGCTCTAGGGTTTGGTTGATTTGGTTGTTGAGGGTGATTTTTTTATCTAGATCTCGTAAATGAGTAGCTAACTTATTCTGATATTTAGGGCACTTTGGAACAGATACCTTAGCTCTGTGAAGGTCATTCCTATTTACCCCGGGCACAGCACCTTTGTCCGTATAGTCTTTATAAGATACGGTTTTCAAATAGTAATAGATAAATAATGGATCATTCCCCTTAAAATCTTTTACATAAAGCGTTGTATTTAGAGGCCAAAAATCTTCTTCTATATAAAACACCTGCCCAATCGTGCCATATCGACCAGTTACAACACCCGGTGATTTTATTTTCACTTCATTATGTAAACCGGAATGCCCAGAAGATGAAACAACAGGTACACTTCCATTTATCCGCTTTGTTTTAGGAAGGTCATATCCACGTTTCAGCTCAATGACATCACCTAGCTCAGTATTTATCCATTCATTCCCCATAACCCAACGCCTCCAAATTACGGCGAATCGCTTTATCCAACTCATGTGATTGATTCATTTGGCTGTATAAGGTTTGTGAAAGCTCACTCATCTTGGCTTCAAACGGAATGCCATCATCTTCCACGTCGGCTGCGCCAACATAGCGCCCCGGAGTCAGTACAAAGTCGTTAGCCTTAATCTCAGCAGTGGTTGCTGATTTGCTAAAGCCTGCTTGGTCTTGATACTTCTCTACTTTGCCATCACCACGTTCAATACGCGCTTTAAGTTCTGCTTTATCACAGCGCCAAGCATGGTATGTATCGGCAATCAGCGCGATATCATCTTTAGTTAGTTCTTTATTGGTGCGGCTAATCATGGTGCCCATTTCACGGGCATCAATAAACAGCGTCTCTTTTTGGCGGTTACGGAAACCTTTGGTGGTGTTCTCGGTTTTGTCTTTTGTGATAAACCAGATACACACAGGGATTTGCGTAGTGAAGAACAACTGCCCCGGCAAAGCGATCATACATTCAACGCGATCGTTCTCGATTAGCTGCTGGCGGATCTCGCCTTCACCAGACGTATTTGAACTCATAGAACCATTGGCCAATACAAAACCAGCCGTGCCTGTTTCACTTAGCTTAGACAGCATGTGCAAAATCCAACCGTAGTTGGCGTTGCCTGTTGGCGGTGTGCGATAGCCAGCAAAGCGCGCATCATCGGTTAGCTCTGCTTCATTACGCCAACCTTTAAGGTTAAACGGTGGGTTAGCCATGATGTAATCGGCTTTTAAGTCTTTATGCTGGTCAGCAAAAAAGGTATCGGCTGCACGCTCACCTAAGTTGCCAGATAAACCGCGAATGGCTAGGTTCATCTTCGCCAGTTTATAAGTGGTCGAGGTCAGCTCTTGGCCATAGATAGCGATGTCCTTGGTGCGCCCTTCGTGCTCTTTAATGAACTTTAAAGACTGAACAAACATACCGCCGGAGCCACAAGCCGGGTCGTAGATCTTACCTTGGAAGGGTTCTAGCATTTCAGCTAACAGTGTTACCACAGATTTAGGCGTGTAGAACTCGCCACCGCCTTTACCTTCGGTTGCTGCAAACTTACCTAGGAAGTATTCGTAAACACGACCCACTAAGTCTTCTTCGCTCATGTCGCATTCGTTCGCTTTTCCTTCACGAACTAAGGTATCGATGTTTTCAATGCTGTCGATAAGTGACGCCAGCTTTTTCACTTCCAAACCTTGGCGCGAGAAGTAGTTATCTGGCAAAGCGTCTTTTAAGCTTGGGTTGTTTTTTTCGATAGTCGATAAAGCGGTATCAATGATGATAGCGATATCGTCTTGCTTAGCGCGCGCTTTGACAAACGACCAACGCGCATCTTCTGGTAAAAAGAAGATGTTGTCTTGTTGGTAGAACTCTTTCATCTCAACAAAAGCTTCTTGCCCGTCGTCTATCATCTTCTGACGGCGTGCTTCAAACTTATCGCTGATGAACTTTAAGAACACAAGGCTTAATACCACGTGTTTGTATTCAGATGACTCAACACTGCCACGCAGCTGATTAGCGGTATCCCAAAGGGTCTCTTCAAAGCCTTTGGTTGCTTTTTTAGCTGTTGAAGCAGCTTTCTTGTTAGCGGGTGCTTTTGCCATGTTGTTAATTACTCGAATAATGTAGGACTCTGCTTTCAAGCGCAGACTATTGAGGGCGATTATATATGAAATTGAATGAGTTGAATTGATAAAGCTCCAATTTTAGGCGCTTTTTACGTGCCTTAAGATAAGGAAATATCCAAATGATCGAGCATTTTAAAAAAGCCACAAAATTCGTTTAATCTTTATAAATAATTCAGTGGCTAGATCAGCAGCACCTAACAGTCTTGTAGGCACTCTGCATGAGCTTCACAACATTTGATTGATTACCCCAGGGTAAAGGTGACTAAATTTGATGTAACCTTACGGCTATTTGATTTGCCATGATTGACTCTTGGGTTATCCCTTTTTCCAGTTCAGACATTATGGACTCTAACTTAGGGGGGATAATTTTTGAGACTCGATTCCAGTCTTGGTATTGGTCCGCAAATAGCTCTGAGCGGCCATGTTCTTTGAGAGTATCTGTTGATAAATTAGGTAGCAGCATATAAGTCGCTCCCGATGATAAAGCTAAAGAAATACCTTTAGGATCGGTATCAAACCAAGCTATAAGCTCTACGCCTGGAAAAGCCAACGCAATTTCTTTTGATATTACTCCCGTGTCCTTGTCTCCTCGGTAAACAATAAGAGGATTAGGCTCTATGTCGGTTTGTACTAATCTAAACTTAGAGAATGCTTCATAGTTTTCAACAATTACAATTTGGCTGTGCTCAATGCTCGTCAAATGGCTTAGAGCTACCTCAATGTTCATACCCTCTTGTAATTCATACGATTTGCCATTTATGTTCGTGGACAAAATCCCATAAACTTTAATGACCTTGTCTTTGACAGGACTTGAGCTTAACTTCTCGTTAGGAAAGAACTGAGCCATATCCGTTCGAGAATTAGGGATGAGATCAGTTAAAAGATCAAAACCAGATTGCTCTTTAATCACCTTCCTAATTTGACGTATATCTCTAGGCGTCAGCTGCAAATGTTCTCCTCTGGCGCTCCCAACACTAAAGTCGCGATGAAAAGTATCAAACACGCCACTCAGCGCTACACTGGCACCTTCATTAACCTTCGCAGGAGAGAACAGTTGCTTTAACCGATTTAAATCACTACCCGTTATATCATCAATAATTCTACTCACACTTTCCTCGCTATAGACACATCTTCTAAGTGAAGGTTGCCGTAACCTATATTGCTACCTTTTGCTAAATAGGTATAAGACCCGATAGGCTCAACGGTAAAGCCTTTGCTATCTTCGGGAAGCATTGAACTATGGAAATTAAGCACGCTAAATAACCACACGTCTTTAGCGCAAGTGAGCTGGTCAAGATCTTCCGGTAAGTCACTATTGATTTGCTCGTAATACTCCAAAGCGGAAATGCTGGTTTTTCCCTTACCAATAAAGGCTTCAGCAAAAAAGGTATCGCAATGTGAATCAATGTCCGCTTCAATCAGCTCTTGTATTTCAACATCAAGAGTTAATTCTCGGCGCTCAGCTTCTTCAACAACCGGAAGCTCTTCTTGTTCGGCGGGCTGTGCCGTAATTTTTTCAACAATATCGGCCAATTCCGGCTCTTGGTCCATATCATCAGGATTTGGGTGATGCGCAAATTGTATAGGCTCAGAAAGCCAAAACATCGGTATACCATCATGCTTTGCTACCTCATCAGGCAAGATCAAATCGTCACTTGGTGTCCAGTGTGGTTCTTGATCAATAAACCGATCAAAGGCATTGATCAGGTCCTTATCACGCTCGCGGTTACGATACTTCAGCATCAAAGCTCGGAGTTGAATTAGGATAGATCCGAGCTCTTGTTGGCAACTACGAATCGCACTGTGCATTTCAGCACAAAACAAGGTGTTGAGCTCTGAGTTATCTCTAGCCATTTCACTCAACAACTTAAAAGAGAAAGCTTTCATGCCAGTAACAAGCTTTTCAGCTTGCTCTATAGCAACTTGGTTCTCTTTTTGTTTTTGAGCGAGCGTATGGCCATAGCCAAAATCATAACTGATACGGTTTCTTAAGCGGCGACAAGACTCTTGCAAGTCCATTGTGATTTCATAAACCACACCTTCAAGGCTATTAAACCTATCCGCCTCTTGTTCTCTTTTGCCATTTAATTTAGCTTCCAGGTATTCTTGCGCTAAGCCCTGAATTTCTGGAATGCGCTCAGCATGTTGAGTCCCGAGAAATGAACTTGCTTCCGTTTCAAGGAAGTAGTTCATCAATGCTTCCATCTTAGGGTGCACGCGGTAGCCGCGGCTTGTCACGATAACAACACGGGCTTCTTTTAATTTACGTAGGTCATTGGCGTTTTCATGAGTTTCACGTATCGTGCCATTTTCAAAAACATGCGTTAATGTGTCCTTTGCTTGGCTGATTAAGCGAAGCATGTGGTTAATGCCACCATGTTTCCCATTGTTTTGAGGACTCATCAAAAGTTGAACTCCCCTTGGTTCTCGTTTGCTTTGTTAACTGTCTCAACGATCTTTTCATGCGTATCGATGAAATCGAGCACCTCGTAAACAAAGTCTAATTTTCCCGTCATCACATAGAGTTGGCGCTCTTTGTTTACTAAATGAGCCACCCCTTCTTTAACCAGAAATTCAACAACCACATTTAGTTTATCAGCTGCACTGTCACGCACTTTTTTTCGACTCACTTTTGGAAGTCGATAAATACTATCGAGTTTCTCCATCAAGCTAGGAGACGATTGGATTTGCGCACTCAGCACAGGCACATTTAACTCATCACCACCAACCATCACTGCTTCAACTTGAGCAGCCTCACTGACTGTCGCCACGAACTTAACCACAGGTCGAATGATACCGTGTACATTACTCATCAACGCGGTGACCTGACGACGATTGTGGTCGTCGATATTTTTATAAGTCACATAATAAGCGCTGGTTCTGCTCGTACATTGGAGCTCGCGGCCCATAAAAGTCAACGCTTGATTGATTTCTCGGCGTGTACGATCCTCTTTAAGCGTCTTGTAAGCTTCACGATCCGTTGCTGGGCAGATAAAGCAACCACTAAGTAGAGATTCTAGGACTTGTGATACTGGCTTCATGCTTCTACTCCTGTGCTAGTTTCAGCGGCTTTAGCTAACGCAAGTTTGCTTACTTTAGGTTTGTTGAAAATGTTCTTGTAAGGCGTTAAGTGATACAGATACTTAAATAGGTTGGCCGTACGATTATTGCCATCGGGTTGAGCCGCAATAACATTGAAGTTATGTGCCCCCATCATTTTGAGCAGTTTGGCTTGGTTTTCTGCCGTCAGCTTACCAATCTCGTCGGTTGGGTAAGTTATTGATAGTCGACTTGCTCCACGTTGTTGTGTCAGTAGTGCTAAATACAACATGGATTGAATGAGCAAGTTCGTACCATTACTGGCCAAATCACGCATATCTTTATCTGTTTTGGCCGTTTTACGCTGGTTGTTCTCGATGACTTCAAATTTGATATCAAACAGCTCAGTAGGCTTCTTAACTTTCTCGGCACTAATATGGTACGTCAGTGTATTTAAAGCGTTGAAAAACTCTTTGGTTGGTAGCTCAGCAGATCCCGTTTTGTCCCACTCTTCGTAAATCTCAGAGAAGTTGATAATATCTTGCCAACCTTGCAGTTTGGAAAGTGAACTCTCAACGTTAATGTCAATAGAACCAACCACCGAGAACGTGTTATTGAGTTTTACTTGTTCAGAGATATTACGACCAAGTTTTTTAATATCACGATCGAAGCCAAGTAACCGATGCTTGAAGTCAACGAGCATACGGCCCATGTTGACCGCGCTTTCAATTGTTATGCTGGTCACCTGAGGAATAATGTCATTCATGATGATTTCTAGAACATCTATTCGCTTAGAGTCACTAGCAACAATATCCTCTGTAATGGTGTTTCGGCTGCTTTCATTCCAGAAACGATACAGCTCCCCGTCACCAAGGTTGAGAGTGATAGTTTCCATCTGTTGTATATCTTTTTTACGTAGCTTAGTAAGCCTCTCTAACTCCGGGAGTTTGCTCTCCACATCACTCAATAGTGAATTTAAATCGCTGTTATAATCGAGCGCTTCTTGGCTGCCTTCTTCGCCCTCAAACATCACATAGTTAGTTAGGCGAGAGATTGCACTGTCAGCTCGCTGTTTGTGGTTTCTCAAGATAGAAAGCTTCTCATCAAACTCTTTTTTGGTTCGATGTGCTTTGGCTCTCAACTCTTTCAGTTTAATTTCAAAAGATTCAATCTCTTGATGCTCCGTTTCAAGTTCTTTAACCTTAGTATTGCGATCGTCACGTCTCTTAGGATCATCCACTTCATAAACAGCAAGCCATATCTCGTATTCTTTGATTTTATGAGACTTCACTTTTAAGTTTTTGATCTCATTATCAAGCAATTCAATTTCTTCTTTGTAGCGTTGATAGATTTCACCGCTAATACCTTGATCACTCAACCGCTGTTCATATTCCGTTTTGATGCGCTGTTTGTCCTCGCCTAACGTCAGAGTACTTTTTTCCAGTAATTCATTTATAGCTCCGATCGTGAGATCAAGTGATGATTCAACATTGCTAATTTGAGTAAGCCTGTCGTTGTTTAGCTCTAATTTTGCCTCTTCAAAACGTTCAAGCGTCACTGAGATTTCCTGCTCAATCAGGGCTATAGCTTTCTCAATCGATTTGATGCTTATATTAATTTTTTCGATTAAGCCCTCTTTTGCACGGGCAATCTCTATTTTCTTGTTATAAAGGTTAACCTTCGTTTGTGTTAGGTCACCCTCAGTGTTTCGCAGCTCATTGCGTTGTCGTGACAACTCAAGCGCTGACTGCTTAACATCAGAGTCATTTTTCAAAATGTGCTTATTGAAATCGGCCTCTGCGTCTTCAAGCTCACCGATAAGGTCCATCAATTGAGCCTGCTCTTCCACATCAGCTTTGTTGGTGACACTACAATCAGCTAGGTTGCTCGTATCGATGTATAAATCGTACATAGAACCCGAATCTTCAGTCATCGATGGTGTGAGTGTCGTGTCCATCAAAAGCTCATCGGTAAGAACACGACCAAGTGGAGAGCTTTGCCATCCCTGTCGATTAGCTTCCAAGAACGAGTACAAGGTTCCTGAGTCTGGGTCTAATCGGTTACTGACCACTTTGAATCTGGCTTCGGCATCGCGCATATTTCGACGAGTGGCCTCTAACCTTTCGAGTAGCTTCTCACGTTTAGTTTGTAAGTTGGCTCCTGCCTTCTCGCTCACAGTTGTCGTGTGTTTTAGCGTGTCTACTTGTTCTTGCAATCTGTCTTTCTCAGACTCCAACAGCTCTCTCTGTTCAATGAGAAGCTCATCAATATCTGGGTTCTTTAGTCGCTGTTTTTGAGTGGCAAGTTCAGCTTTATGTTCCATGAGAGCCTGGGATTTATCCGCTGTAAAACTCGTATGGGTTTGGGTCAGTTCCTTTAACTGTGGCTGATATACATCGTCTATCTTGTCTTTTTTAACCTTGCACTCTTTTTCGGCATCAAGTTTTTGCTCTGTTAGGTCAGACTTTTCTTTGTTGAACTTACTAACAAGGCTTTGTTTGTCTTTCTCATACTTTGCTTTGGCATCATTTATCTTAGTTTCAAGATCGGCGTAACTTTGTCTTTGTTGTGCCACCCTGTCTTCCATTTCTGGCAATTGCTTAAGCTTAACGGACAGCTCTGGATAACCACTATTTTCGTATGTTAGAAGCTTGCTGTGATGTACTTCGATCTCAGAGTTAATACTTGTGATAGAGCGTTGAAGAGCGCTCTTTTGAACCTCTTTATCAAGCTTATCTTGATTAATTTCGCCAATCTGCTTGTCGCTGTTTTCAAGAAAATCTGAGCGCTCGAGTTCGGTTTTCTTAAGAGATTCATCAAGGCTTTCAGACGCATCACGAATGGTTATTAAGGCACTTGCGAGCTGAGTGGTTAGATAGGCAATCTGCTTATTGTTCGCAATAGCTTCAATGAACGCTTCTTTTTTGGCTAGGAACGCTGTTAGGCCGTTGTAGTCATCACACCATTGTTCAATTCTGTTTGCATCCACACCAAACTCTAATGTGCTATTTCCTTGCTCGAGGATATCCAGGAAAAGCGCCTTTGTGTCGGCCATATTGAATTCACCTTGAATCAACGCCGCTGTGATTTTTTCAATGTGACGGACATCATGACGACCAGAGCACAAAGAGTAGCTCAGGAACTGGTTGCTCAAATTCCCTGCATTAATGTTTTGGATAATTTCGCGGTACTCTTTGACGCTAGTAATACGCGACTCGTAATCCAAACCGTTGGCGTTCAGCTCCCCAGCCAGCTTTGCACAGCCGATTGCATAAGGCTTTTCTTCGCTATCTTGTTTAATGATCACTGACTGCTCAAACTGACCTTTAACGAAAAGGTACACAATGCCACCTTTAGTACTAAGGTTTCGATAACAAATGACATGAGCAACTTGACCACGAGCAGTAATGTACTCGAAAACAATATAACTGTTGTTGTGTGGTAAATACCATTCTGCAAAGGGCTTATTGACATTCGATTTCCTGACGATCTGCGTGCCAGTCGCTCCATAAAAGAACGGAATGAGCCTTAAAAGTGATGTTTTGCCTTCTCCGTTACCGCCAGTGATCTGAGTGGGAGCGTCAAAAGAATACTCAGAAAACATCTTGTTTTTCTGATAAGAATTTATTGCGATAACTTTGGTCAATCCGGCATACATCATCGTATCTATCTCTAGTTATGTTGTTTTTCTTGACTGAAAATCAACCAGTTTGAATTTGTGGCCACTAAATCAGGTTACAGCTTTCAATACCATCGACTCTCTCACAGTAAAGATTCCTGACTTTTCCTGCCCTTCTCAATATCCATAATAAATATATGTACTTTGTTACTACATGTATATACTGTATACATCAACATGTAACATTTATGAGCACGAACATGAGTCAAGCAGATATCAAATGGGACCAACAAGTACGATTTCGACTAATTGAGATAATTGCTCTTTGGGAGGGTCGACTGACGACAAATCACCTATGTGATGCTTTTCACATAGGGAGACAACAAGCTTCAAGGGATATCAACAAGTACATTAGCTTAACTGACCAAGGTCAATTGATACTGGATAGGACAATTAAAGGCTATAGACCAGCAGACAACTTTAAGCCTTTGTTTACTCAAGGTACTGCTCATGAGTATCTAATCATGCTTCATCAGCAATATAACCAAGAAGAGACCTTTGAGTTCTTTAATTGGGGGGAAGCTCAATCGACCGTATTGAACGTCCCTGAAAGGGCTATATCACCAAGCATTGTTCGAGGATTAATCGCGGCAGCAAGGGCTAACCTTCGCGTCGATATTGACTATGTATCGCTCTCTACACCTGAGGTTCGAGGTCGAATTATTGCGCCTCACAGCTTAGTCTATGATGGGATCAGGTGGCATGTAAGAGCATATTGTGAAGAGAAAAATGAATTTCGAGATTTCGTGTTAAGTCGCTTTAGGAACGAACCTGACTTAATGGATAAGTCACCAAAAATGCGAGAACATGATCATAACTGGAACCATCAAGTTAAGTTAACGATTACACCTAATCCTTACTTGTCTGAACAACAGCAAGTTGTTGTTGCAGACGACTACGCTATGAAAAGCAAGAAGATGGAAATAGTAACTCGTGGAGCTTTAGTCAATTATTACTTGCGACGTATGGGCGTCATACAAGACCAAAAGCTGCTAAAAGAACAACCAGAAGCCTATCAATTGACTGCTCACTTTGACGAAAGTCTACCTAGATAAATCAAGGTTCGTTCGAGACAGCCCGATAAGATTGGTGATGTTCTAGATGGAATATTACCTGTCTACTCGAAACTAGGGCTGACTGTATTTATGGTGTAAAGATCCATGGATAAACGCTCTTTGCTGAATGCTTTAAAACAGCAGCCTACATCTATTGTAAAGTGACGACTAAAAACACCCTACATTTCACTCGATAAGTTTTTAGCTAATATTCCTTTTCTGATACCAAATAACCTCTGACACATCACAATCAAAGTACTGACACAAGGCATCAAGAGTTTTTGTGGTTGTAGTGTACCCTTCATCTCGGATCATTTTCGCCATGGCCGAACGCTGAATACCTATTTCGGCAGCAATTTGAGCTCCAGAGATCTTCCGTCCCTCTTCCGCTGATTTTTTATCTATAAGTTCCTTTAAGTTATATCTAATCACACATCAATTCCTAAAAGATATAATAATGTGTCTTGATAAAACACAAAAGTATGGTTAAGCTGATTTTGTGTCTTGTTAAAACACAAACAATGGAGGTCAAATGGACCAATTATTACTTACAGCAAAAGAGCTTGCAGGTCGTATCAAATTTAGCGCCAACTATATCAATTCGACTCTGCGAGATTCAATTTTCATCGAAGGTAAGCACTACATTCGACCATTCAATGGTAGAAAAATTCTCTACATTTGGGAAGAGGTAGAGGCAGAATTATACCAATCTGCATCACGTAACCTTCAGTATATTCCAATGGCTGGCGGGAGGGTGTGTCATGGGTAGTATCAATTCACGTAGCGGTAAGCTCTATCTCGACTTCCGATATGAAGGTATGCGTTGCCGTGAGCAAACTGCACTGCCTGCAACTCAAGTAAACCAACGCAAGCTACAGAAACTGCTAAATCAAATTGAAGCGGACATTCGCCTGAGTTGTTTTGTATATAGTGAGTACTTCCCTGAGTCTAAGAAAGCTCAAACATTTTTGAAACAAGACATCCAAGCTCAAAAACGCAAACAGGAAGTACTTGGTAATTACAAAACGGCAGTACAAGAGCTACAAGGAATTGAAACTGTCTTGTTCGAAAGCTTCGCACAGGAGTGGTATGACGAAAACGAAGTGCGTTGGAAAGAGAGCTATAAGGACAGTGTGAAGATCTACTTATGGTCGTACCTTGTACCCCACTTCGGGCATTTAGACGTCGCGAAGATCTCTCGACCTGACATCTTAAAGTACCGTGCTTCTTTAGTGAAACCGCGTAACAACGGCAAAAAATTATCTGCCGAGTTCATTAATCATGTCATGACACCACTGCGCATGATTTTGAGCGAAGCCGCAGATCGCTACGATTTTCGTTCGACGTTTGAAAACATCAAACCACTACGTGTTGAACGCACTAATGTAAACCCGTTTGATTTTAACGAAGTGAACTTGTTTTTATCATCGGTACGTTCCGATTTTAAAGATTACTTCACCGTTCGTTTCTTCACCGGAATGCGCACCTCAGAGATCGATGGTCTGAAATGGAAGTACGTAGATTTTGAGCGTGGTTTAATTTCAGTTCGAGAAACGTTTGTACACGGCCGTTCAGACACAACGAAAACGGTGGGTTCAACAAGAGACATTCAAATGTCATCTGTTGTACTTAAAGCTATAAAATCCCAATACAAAGTGACTGGTACTAAGGAGTATGTGTTCTGCAATGCAGCTGGAAACCCTTTAGATAAAGGTAACGTCAGAGACCGAATCTGGAAGCCGACACTTAAAAACTTGGGAATGGAATATCGCCGCCCTTATGAGACTCGACATACGGCTGCAACATTATGGTTAGCAGCCGGAGAAGCACCTGAGTGGATAGCTCGCCAAATGGGCCATACCACTACAAAGATGCTATTCACAGTTTACAGCCGATATATACCAAACCTAACCAGGCAAGACGGCAGTGCTTTTGAAAAGTTATTAGATGCTAATTTAAATGGAGGGAAGTAAATGGCTTATTCACCTCTAGCTATTCACTGCACCAGTTTGTGCTGTGACATTCTTCAGGCTCAGCGTTTTCAGAAAATCTCTCATCAAGATATTGATTAGCTATACGATGAAATTTACGAACTTATCAAGCAACGTACTGAACTGTGGCCAGATAAATTCCATCATGAACATGTCTTTATTGATTCAGTCACGCGCGGTGTACTAAAAGCACTACATCTATGTAAAGACAAACCAAATAATCGAGATGCCAGTTGGCTGTTGATTGCAATGCAATCACGGATCAGTTTTTCTTTGAAGCAATTGCATTAATGAGAGCTACTAAAAAAGGAGCCAAATGAACCCATGTTTATTTGGCTCTTTTCTATTTCCCATTTTTGAACATTTCCATACTCTTCTTGAATCTACCCTCACCTACAACTGGCGCCTAGTTCACCTTGAAATAACTCATCAGCCATCACCCGTTAACAAGAACACTATAATTTATTGCACACCCACTTCACTGGCCGCACAAAGTTAACGTTGATAACTTGAGCCTAAGTTCTATAGTAGTTTTGCATTAACCGTAGTGCTGGACCCTTCAAACCGCACCAGACTCAGATTAACGAGAGCACTCTTTTTAAAAATGTGCTGATGACTATTTCTTAAATGTTCTGTTACTCCCAATTGTAGATGCTTAGAAGGTTGTCACAGCATGGTCACCACGCGGTCACAAATCGAGTTTGAGAGATATGAGTCACTTAGCTCATCCAATAATTATTCAACGGGGAGGCAGACAAGAATGATGCTATTTAAGGTACTTTCCAGAAACTCAGACACAAAAAAGCCCACGCTAGGTGGGCTTTTTGCTTGTTCAGAAAGAACGAATTTGGTGCCCGCTACTGGACTCGAACCAGTGACACCTTGCATGTCATGCAAGTACTCTAACCAACTGAGCTAAGCGGGCGATGTTCTAATTTTTTATTACTACCATTGTGACAAACTCAATAGTTATGCAATAAAAACTAAAGAAGGAATGGTGCGTCCGAGTGAACTCGAATCACCGACCCCCGCCATGTCAAGGCGGTACTCTAACCAACTGAGCTACGGACGCATTCCTTTAGAACGAGGAAGATATTAACGACTGATTTATTGTGGCGCAAGTAGAAATTACACTTGAATCAACCGTTTGCTCTTATTCGCACCAATGCGTTGAATTTTTATACGTGAAACGCAAATAAAGTTGAGTTACATCACACTAAGTAATAAGTATTACTTGACGTTATTCCTCATCTACATCGAATACAACGTTGTAATTTTCGGTATAAGTACAATTGGACTGACGGCTACAAGTGAAGAATCGTCGGCCTTTGTAATCACCTTGGCTTGCCAGTTTAATGATCATCGGGCTGCCACACTTTTTACAGAATCGAACTTCTTTCGATGGCTCGATCAAATCAATGTGCGCTGCCAACAGCCTCTTCAAACGACTCACTTGATAGCTGTGTTTAATTGAAGCACCAATCAATGGTAGGCCTGCTGATTTGCAAACGTGAATCAACAGTTTCTCGCGCTCGACTTTTCCTTTATTGAGCTCTTTACCGTTATCAAGTTCGATGATCACTCGGGGCTCTAACGTTCGCGGGTCGCAAACAACAAAGTCGAAATAGCTACGTGAGATCTTGTTATTGGCGATAAACCAATTCTTCTTGTTGTTCGTCTTAGCAGGAACAAGCACGCTCGACATGCTGACTTTCGCAAACACTTCCCCATGGTTACCCACAGCGGATTTTAGCGCATTATAGAATGTCGCCTGTTGCGCCGACATCAACGCCCCTTTCTTCTGATAAGCATAGTCTTTGGTGTCATCGTGTTTCACCACATACTTTTGAATAAAGTAAAAGAACACAACCAGAACAATTACAACGATAAAGATATTAGTCATTTTCCAACACAATCAAGTCTGTATAGGGATTAAGAGAGTGGCTAGCGTATGTAGAAAAGCATGACCTGGCAAGCAAAAGAGCAAGAGTTGCCAACCAGAATCACGACCTTTGAGCGCATCGCTCAGCGAGATGTCGTTCCTTCGCTAGACACACCTCTCCTATTTTGAGAAGCAAATCATCAATTACACTCTAGATTCATTTACCTAGATTTATGATCAACTAGTCTAAAAAACGTTAGGAAAATATTAATAAGGAAATTGATATGGAACTTAAACAAGACTCCAAGATGTTATACCGATGTATGTGTAGACGGTAAGTGGTTCCACTATGAACACTGCGGAACTCGAGCTTACATGTTAAAAGGTGGGGCTTACGCTGTTATTGAACTAGCAAGAGAACCTTCTATACAGAGGACGAACTGGTTGAAATGCTGCAAGGCGTCGCTAAATAACCCATATAGATAAACTCGATATATTGCTAAGTAAACCGCATCACCAATATCATCGATGTTTTTCAAAGCGATTAAAAATTAAACCCGACAGATATACAGATTAAAATCCTGCTCACTGGTGGATCAGAGTTGATTATTTCTCATTAATTAGAATAATCAGGCAACTTTCTTGATTTAACTCAGACAATCATCTAGCTCATTGGCGTTATAGTGATTTTCCTGTTCCTACCTCCGCGGCGCCTTTTTGAACAAGCGGAAGCATAATGAGAATTAACAATGACCCAAATTAATGAACAACGTCTTGTAGAACATTTCTGCGATCTAGTGAAAATTGATAGTGAATCTCGTAACGAAAAAGCGATTGCTGAAGCTTTGGCTGAGCAACTCGGTGAACTAGGTTTTGAAGTTCACAAACTGGCGGTTCCTGAAGAAGTGTCTAACGGTTTCAACATCTACGCTCGTCTAGATGGCACTCTTCCAGGTAGCACTGTGTTCAGCTGCCACATGGACACAGTAACGCCAGGTATCGGCATTGAGCCAATCATCGAAGACGGTATCATCCGTTCAAAAGGCAACACAATTCTAGGTGGTGACGACAAGTCTGGTATCGCAGCTATCATGGAAGCGGTTCGTTACATCAAAGCTGAAGGCCAAGAGCACAAAACTATCGAGATTGCGTTCACTGTATTCGAAGAAGGCGGTCTGTTCGGCTCTTTGAACTTCGATATGTCTTACATTCAATCTGAGCACGCAATCGTACTTGATACAGGCGGTCCAATTGGCACTATCGTAAACGCGGCGCCTGGCCAGCAGAAGATTGTTGCTAAAATCAAAGGTCGCCCTGCTCACGCTGGTTTAGCGCCAGAAGAAGGCATCAGCGCAATTCAAGTTGCTGCAGACGCAATCACCAAGATGAACCTACTTCGTATCGATGAAGAAACGACAGCAAACGTTGGTATTGTTGAAGGCGGTCAAGCAACTAACATCGTAATGCCAGAGCTTAAAGTCGTGGCTGAAGCACGCTCTCTAAACGGCGAAAAGCTAACGGCTCAAGTTGAACACATGATCTCTACATTCCAAGAAAGTGCTAAGCAATTCGGCGCTGAAGTAGAAATCGAATCAACTCGTGCTTACGATGCATTCGTTATTGCAGACGATCATCCGCACATTCTTTCTATCAAATCGGCGTTTGAGAAGCTTGGCGTAACAGCGAACACTAAACGCACTGGCGGCGGTAGCGATGCAAACAACTTCAACGCAAAAGGCCTGACAACAGTTAACCTTTCTACTGGTATGGCGAAAGTTCACACCACTGAAGAGTACATTGCAGTGAAAGACATGGTCGCAATCACTGAGTTTGTTGTGGCTTACGTAACGCAATAATCGAATCCATTAGTTGGGTCGTCACTTCTATCTAGCACAATGAAAAAAGCCGAGACATCAACACGATGCTCGGCTTTTTGCTATTTAGGTGAACATAGAAGGTCGAACCTAAAACCCTCTACGCTTCCAGAATTGGCCTTCGTCTTTTGCTACCAGGTCGAATGTCTTATCTGCAATGATGTTGCCTTTGAGCTCGACCGTCATACGCCATTTACCAATCTTGTTTGATACTGGCGCCCAGATGGTGTCACCTAAGTAGAAATCCCAGTCGTTGTTACCGACATACTCTTCGCCATCGAACGGTTCGAGCACTTCACCTTCGTCCGTAGTGATGTTCGGGTGATAAATGCAGTAACGGATCTTCTCACCTTTGGCTTTTTTGATATTCAGGATATAGCCAAATTCCACGTCGATTTCAGCATCAACCGTGGTGGTGAACTCTTGGATTTTTGGAAGGTCTTTAGATTTGGAATCCCACGTTGTGTAGATCCCATAAGAAGTCATGTCGACCACAACAGAACGCTTTGCCATTTCAATCGTTACCTTGGAGTTGTTCTATTAATTTAATTCTATTTACCATTCAGCCACGCAAGCAGAGGAAGAACGAGGCTATTCTTGCCAATCTTTCGCCATTCGTTTAATCACCGAAGGTTCAATGTCGTGAATAGTGCCATATTGCTCTCGGCAGACTTCGATAATCAAATCTGCTTTATATTTACGTGCAAGGTGACGGTAAGCCTTCATTTCCCATTGTTTAATAAAGGTATTCGAGACAACAACGTCAAGCCCTTGCTTTAAGCCGTTTTCAGCCGAGTTTTGACACCACTCATGTGCTTGTTGCAGCTGCCTAGGGTCAAAATGGTACTCACCTTGCTCATTCACATAATACATATCGGCTTCAACATGCAATGCATCGTAGGTTTTTGCTTTTGTTGATTTACCAGAACCGGGCAACCCTCGAATGAGTATTAACTTCATCTGTCACTTTATTAGCTAATTCGAAAACATGAGTTTATCGTAAATAGTAAAGAGTTTCTGTGATAACTGCCTTTGCACAACAACCGAAAACCAAGTACTTACACTCGACTCAGACAATCACTGAATACTATGAGACTCCCTTAGATGCCTGTGGATTGCTTCTGATAGAAAACACAAATAATTTACATCTATCCATTTTGCATATCGACAAGCGTATCAAACTACTATAGATTTAGATGTATAGACGTCTACATATCTAGCTTAGGGAGAAAGCTGTGCCTATTCGCATTCCAGACCAATTGCCAGCATCCGATGTTCTTCGTGAAGAAAACATCTTCGTTATGCCGTTATCAAGAGCATCGACACAGGAAATTCGTCCACTTCGAGTCTTGATCCTCAACCTAATGCCGAAGAAGATTGAAACCGAAACTCAATTCTTACGCCTACTATCAAACAGCCCATTGCAAGTGGACGTAGAGCTGCTGCGCATTGATGACCGACCAAGTAAAAACACACCGACTGAACACCTAGATAACTTTTACCGCCAATTTGAAATGGTCAAAGGAAGAAACTTTGATGGATTGATCATCACTGGTGCGCCGCTTGGCTTGGTTCAATTTGAAGATGTTATCTACTGGGACCATCTGAAAACCATCATGGAATGGGCAAACAAACACGTTACTTCAACTCTATATGTATGTTGGGCGGCTCAGGCTGGTTTGAAGTTATTGTATGATTTGCCTAAACGAACTCGTAAAGAGAAGCTGTCTGGTGTTTATAACCACGAGATACATAACCCATACCACCCTATTTTACGTGGCTTCGACGATACGTTCTTAGCTCCGCATTCTCGTTATGCAGATTTTTCTCAGGAGTACTTAGCCGAGCATACCGACCTTGATGTTCTTGCGACTTCTGATGTTGCGGGTGTATACCTAGCGGCGACCAAAGATAAGCGAAACGTGTTTGTAACGGGCCACCCTGAATACGACTCCCATACACTTCACAATGAATACATTCGTGATTTAGGTGAAGGCATGGAGCCTGTTATTCCAATCAATTACTACCCGAACAACAATCCAGACAACAAGCCTGTTGCAAGCTGGCGTAGTCATGGCCACTTGTTGTTCTCTAACTGGCTAAACTACTGCGTTTACCAACAAACGCCTTACGACCTGGATCATTTCAGCGAAGAAAATTTCACTAAAGACGATTAAACGATAAGTCATTTAACTAGTAAGGCATTTGGTTAATCAGATAAAGTCCAATAAAGCCGTGTTCAGTAGATTGTTGATAAAACGACGAATTGGACGCGGTTTTTTTATGGTGTGTGGGTCGCATTCCATAATAGATTTACCACTTCAATGGGTTTGTTTTCATATGATGGGTTGGTGTTCATAAGGAGCTTCACATGCCTGCCAAGCTGTTATTCTCAAATCCGATTTCGTTGTCCCGCCCTCTTTCGTTATCAAGTCTGCTACTACTCGCCTCGCTTTCGTTGGTCGGTTGCGTCTCTGTCACTGAAGGTCCGCCAAAAATTGAAAGCGACCCTATTGCGATGTCTGAATCTAGAATCGAATTAGGTTTAGGCTATATGGGACAAGGCAATATGGTGAGAGCGCGTGAAAACCTTGAGCTCGCCATTAAACACGCACCTAGCTACTACCGTGCTCGACTTTCAATGGCGCATTACTACGAACAAGTGGGCGAAATTGAAGAAGCAAGAACGACTTATCGCAAAGCTCTCAGTCTCGATTCAAGAAACGGCAATGTGTTGAATAACTACGGTACATTTTTGTGTAAACAGGGCGAATACGAACAAGCCGATAAGTACTTCAATCGCGCCATTGATCAACCCTACTACTACTTGGTGTCTGCCAGTTATGAGAACGCCGCGTTTTGCGCATTTAAGGCTGGCAATACCGACCAAGCGAAGTACTACTTCAGCAGGGCGATTGACCACGATCCGAATCGAGTAAAGTCGATATTACAGCTTTCTAAAATCGAAGTAAGTGAAGCGGATTATAATGACGCGAGACTGCGTTTATTCAAATTCCACCAGCGTTATGGATATCAAATTCCATCGCTTAAAATCTTGGTCGAGCTTGAACAAAAAGCAGGTAACAGTGCTCTAGAGCAGAAATATCAGAGTAAGTTAGATGAGTTGCTTTCTGCCTAGCGAATATGAAAAACATAAAAAACGGGCTTGTTGCGTTAACAACAAGCCCGTCCGTATTTCAGCTTAATGTCTTAACTAAGCGCAGCCGCTATTTTAGCGCAATCCACTCTTGTCTTTGCTCATCGTCCATGAAGGTCCATGCGATAAAGCGACTTACCTTCTGGCCTTGCGACATCTCTACCACTTTTACTTGTTTAGCTCGTAGCTTACCCAATTCTGAACGAACCATATCGACGTTGTCTTTCTTAGAAATCAATGTCGTAAACCACAAAACTTGAGTAGCAAAAAGTTGACTCTCTCTCGCCATCTTCATAATGAAAGCGGCTTCGCCACCCGGGCACCAAAGTTCAGCTTTTTGACCACCAAAGTTTAAAGTTGGTTTATCTTGCTTACTTGATTTATTTTGCTTGGCTGGCTTCTTGTTCGTTTCTGGCTTGAATGGCTGGCCGGCTTTCTTAGCACGGTTCGCCGCTAGATTATCCAATTTACGTTGTGACCCCTTTTCCGCTTCTTCAAGAGAGCTGTGGAATGGAGGATTACAAATAGTGACATCGTAACGTTCATTATCCTTAATCACGCCCTTAAAGATAGATTCAGAGTCAGCTTGTAGGCGAGCTCGGATCTTACCTTTTAGATTAGGGTTACTTTCCGCAATGAAGTTCGCTGTTTTGATGGATACTGGATCAACATCCGTCCCTGTACAACGCCACTTATACTCTGTAGCACCAATGATAGGGTAAATACAATTTGCTCCAACACCAATATCTAACGCTTTCACAGACGCGTGGTTATATGGTTCGCCTTGGCCATCGCTATTTAAGATGTCTGCCACTCTGTGAATGTAGTCTGCACGACCAGGAATTGGTGGGCACAAGTAACCCGCAGGAATACCCCAATGTTTAACGCCATAGTGATGCGCCAGTAAAGCTTTGTTGAGGAGCTTAACGGCTAACGGATCAGAGAAATTAATGGTGTCTTCGCCTACCGGGCTCTTGATCAGGTGATCTTTTAGCTCAGGCAACGCGGCAACCAACAACTCGAAGTCATAACGACCAGTGTGCTGGTTTCTTGGGTGTAATCCACCTTGAGGTTTTTCAGCCGAACGTCTTTTCTGAGCTGCGTTTTTGTTAAAAGCCGTTTTGTTGAAAGAACCCTTATTCGATGTTCCTTTATTCGCACCCTGCTTACCTTTGCTATCTTTTGCAAAAGGTCGCTTTGCTTTGTTATTGCCAGCGCCTTTAGGGGCAGCACTATTCTTGCGGCTCTTATTCGATGTGTTCTTTGTAGAAATACGCTTGTCGCTGCCTTCTTTAGCTTGGTTGTCTTTTGTTTTTGCTGATGAAGTACTGTTTTTTGACAGGCTTAGCGTCGTTCTATTTTGTGATTGGCTCATTGGGCTACTTCTTTAAATCTAAATACATCATGAATAAACGGGCATCCAACTCAAGTTGATGATATTCCGGTTCCATGTGACAGCATAGTTGGTAAAAGGCTTTGTCGTGCTCTTTCTCTTTGATATGCGCCAGTTCGTGTACCACCAGCATTCTTAGCAAAGGTTCTGGTGCATTTTTAAAAACACTAGCGATACGAATTTCATTCTTTGATTTGATCTTTCCACCGTGATTCTTGGCAACGTAAGAATGCAGACCTAATGCATTGTTGATTAGGTGTATCTTGCCGTCGTAAATCACTTTGCTGATCGGCGGTGTTTTTTTCATGTAGCGATTTTTTATCTCAATCGCATAGTCAAACAGGGCTTTCTCGCTTTTTATTTCATGATTCTTTGGGTAGCGAGCTTCAAACCACGGCACCAATTTACCCGACTCTACAAGTTGAGTCACAGGATCAAGAATGTGCTTAGGGTAGCCTTGAATATAGCGTAAAGAAGGATGCATGCTGAAAGACCGTACAAGTTACACCACGACAATACGTTGTGGTCTTGAAAATTGAACCGCATAGTGTAACTGATCACACTTTTCTAATCACCTAGGATTCGTTACACTTTAGCGAGATTCACCAAGAGAATGAAAAAATGAAACGTGTTGTATTGTACGTCGCAGACAAATGCCCGCACTGTAAAGATGCCCAAAGGTATTTAGACTCTAAGAAAATTGTTTACCGCCTAACGAATGCAAAGATGCAGCGTGGCCGTAAAGAGTTGCAAGCGATGGGTGCTCGTTCTATCCCCGTGCTTAAGATCGGTGACCAAGTGATGGTTGGCTGGAATCAGAAAAACTTCGATAAGATGTATAACTCAAAGAACACCTAACGTTCTCTGACAACGTTATAATTCTATAAGCAAAGCCCGAATGTCCAACCCAGGATGTGCGGGCTTTGTTTTATCCAATTGATTCTAAATCACACATACCACTTAACGAAGTCAATAAAAGTTCTATCTGCTTTCGATAGGTAACCTTCTTTTCTCCAAGCTAGAGACAAATCCAGTTTAACCGGCTCTTTAAATGGTAGCCCCACTACATCTGACTCGTATTCCGTAACCAAACTAAGAAGCGCTGTGATTGCAAAGTCTCTCTTCACGATAGAAAGAATCATCGGCAGCAAATTGGTTTCGAAGGCGATGGTCATATCTAGATTATATTTTTTGCAGGTCGCATCAATAAAATCACGATGGAAGTAACCCGACTTAAACATGATCAATTCTTGTGCGAAAAACTCTTCAAAGGTGATGGATGGTTGGCTTGCGAGTGGGTGGTCTTTACAAACGACCGCAAGCATCTCAGAACTTAGCAGGTGGTCGGTCTCAAGATCATCGGGCAAATTTTCATGGTTAATTACGCCAATATCGAGGTCGCCGTTTAACAACATTTCTCGAATCGATGCGGTTCCAGCATCTATCAAAGTCAACTTTAAGTTTGGGTATTGCCTTTTAAAGGCCATCACGACTTGAGGGAAAAAATAACTGCCCATCATGCTTGGAGCGCCTAATCGAACCTCTCCTTTTTCTAGTCCCTTTAGCTCATCCATCGCGAGTTGAGCATCATCGAACTGCTGGCCTATTCGCTTCGCATGTTCAAACAGCACCTTCCCCTCTTCCGTTAACGTGACGGATTTATCTCCGCGACGGAAGAGGACCAACTCAAGTTTCTGTTCTAGTTTTTTAATAGAGATACTTAATGCAGACTGTGCGATATGCAGCGCTTTCGCGGCCTTAGTGAAGTTACCAAACTGAGCAACAGCAAGAAAATGTCGAAGTGGTTTTGATTCAAGCATAGATGAATATATTAAATATATAGATGTGATATTTTTAATATATTTCTTTAATTACATTGGTACTGATAACTTGTTCACAAATAGCTTACTAACTCGCACAGGCACAACGTAAATGTTTGATAAAGGCACTCCTCAATACAAACAAATCACACAATCATTAGCGATTGGCTCGTTTATCATTTTCTGTAACCTTTATCTCTTTCAGCCCATATTGCCGCACATGGCAGAGCACTTCCAAGTATCTGAACCCCAAATTAACTGGCTATTTGCAGCAACCACACTTGGGTTATCAATTAGCTTGGTGCCTTGGGCAATCGCTTCTGAAACCTTTGGCCGAAAACCCATCATTCTGTTCAGCTTATTTGCTATCCCGCTAATCGGGCTAAGCATGGTGTTCACAACCACCCTGCTACAGCTTGTTATTGCAAGGGGATTCATGGGAATTGCGGTCGCTGCATTCGCAGGTGTGGCGGTTGCATATATGGTCGAAGAGTTATCTCCGAAAGCATTCGCAGTCGCGATTGGTGGTTATATTGCGGCTAACTCGTTAGGTGGCATTTTTGGACGTGTATTGGGTGGCTTGATCACGGATTATTTCGACTGGCACACAACAGTTTTGTTTTTCGTTGTCGGCTCTTTGCTTGGCGCACTTTATATAGCCTATCGATTACCAGACCAACAAAACTTCAAACCACAAAAAGGCCTCTTTTTTCACCATAACCGTTCAGTAGTGATGCATTTAAGAAACCGTACCTTATGGCTCGCTATGTTGATTGGTGGTGCTAACTTCGCGCTGTTCGTGAATCTGTATTCGGTAATGGGCTTTAGATTAGTATCAGCGCCTCACTCGGTGCCTGTTGGTTTAGCTTCGCTGATATTCCTATGTTACTTGGCAGGTACGATAAGCTCAAAGCTCTCAAACAAATGGACACTTCGTTTTGATCCCTTGAACGGAATATTGATGGGCGTGTGCATTAGCTTAATCGGAATGCTAGTTTCTGCGTTCGATAAAGTCCTGTTCATATTAGCTGGATTATTATTGATTAGCGGGGGAGCGTTCTTCGCCCATACCCTTGCCTACTCTTGGGTAAGTGAAAAAGCACCAAGCGCGAAGGCCACAGCAACGGCACTTTACTTAGTCCACTATTATATAGGCGGGAGCTTAGGTGGCTTCTTACTCTTATATTGTTGGCAACTATTCGGTTGGAATGGCGTGATTGCTGGCGGTTCTATCTTCTATGTTGCTATATTTGCATGGGTTTATCAGTTGAAACTGCTTCAAATATCGACATCCAAACTCGCACAAGCATAAGTACGACTGTGGTTGTAACTCAATTATTGCTTTTGATTAACCTCCGTTCTGATATCCTACGCAAAATTTCATTTCGGAACCTGTTATGTCGAACACTCAAAGTACAGATCTTCAAACCATCCACGACCAAGTAAAGCAGTGGTTAGACGATGTCGTTATTGGCCTAAACCTGTGCCCATTTGCAGCAAAGCCTCAACGTAATAAGCAGATTAAGATCTTTGTGAGTGAAGCGAATACGGAAGAAGCGTTATTGGAAGACATCATGACGCATTTCGTAGAGTTAGATAACACGCCAGTCGTGGAATTAGAGACGACTTTGGTCGTTGTGCCTAACATGCTGCAAGATTTCTTCGACTACAACATGTTCATTGATTGGATTGAAGCATTGATCAAGCAAGAAGATTGGGAAGGTGTTTACCAAGTGGCTACCTTCCACCCTGACTATTGCTTTGGTGGTGCGGATCCTGAAGACGATGAAAACCTCACTAACCGCTCACCATATCCTGTTTATCATTTGATTCGTGAAGCGAGCATGGAAAAGGTGCTAAAGCATTATCCTAACCCTGAAGCGATTCCAGATACTAACATCGCGAGAGTTGAGTCGTTAACGCCAGAAGAACGTCGTAAACTGTTCCCGTACCTGTTCAGTTCATCGCTCGGCAAGCAAGTATAATAACTGGCACTAAGTACCTAGCTGCGGCTGATATGAAGGAGATAGAAACTGATCTCGTCCATTTTCTTAAGCGACATACAAACATTCATCCGCTAATTTAACCTATGAATCCCATGCCTAAGCCCTATCAGTTTATGGTCCACCCGAGCTTACGAGTAAGCAATTTGTTTGAAAAATGTCTCATTGGTCCAATGAATAAAAATCGAGTTCTTCGACTTTGCGTTAGCACCCTATCCCCACCTTTGTTAAAATGCCCCATTAACGAAACAGAATGGATAGGAATATGAACCTTTCTCAACTAAACCAAGAAATCTACAATCACCTTTACCGCGATATTGAAGAGTTCCGTAACACTTTTGATCTACCTGTTGCTGCACCTGAAACAATGGATGAAAAAGGCGATACGCTACATACCTCTCTAGCGATCGAAGAACTGACAGAACTTGCAGAAGCCGACTCTAAAATCGAACAAGCGGACGCTATTGTAGACAGCGTTTATGTTTTGATGGGACGTTTGGTTCACCTTGGTCAATCTAAAGTAGAAGACAACCTAGCGATCAGCTACCTGATCGATCTTCTGTTGAACGTTGCTAAAAACCGCTCAATCGACTTCTTACCTTGCTGGGATGAAGTACACTCAAGCAACATGAGTAAAGTATGTCGTAACGAGACAGAATACGCAGAGACTGAAGCTTTCTATGCTGAACAGCACATCAAGCTAATGGCGGTTCAAAAAGGKGAATACATCATCGCTAAATGTGCGGAAGATTTCGTATCTGAAGGTAAAACAGTTCGCCAAGGTAAAGTTCTGAAATCAGTGCATTACCGCCCAGCCAACCTTGAGCCACTAACGGCTTAAGTGCATCAAATATTGGCTTTTAAGTAAGCAGCCAACTGAAATCGTAAACGCCACGTTATAACAACGTGGCGTTTTATTATCTATTAATCGAACCTAGACGTTATACCAGTCGCGCCATATGGTAAGCCGCCACATATTCGCCATTTCTGAAGGCAAACCCTGCTGACTCCCCTTCAATCACGAAGCCAAACTTCTTATATAGGCTGATCGCTCGTTCATTATCGGTATAGACGGTGAGTTCCAGTCGTTTGATGTTAATCCAGTTGTCACATAAGTCGATTGCCGTTGCGAGTAATTGGCTACCTACACCTCTGCCTAACACATCGTCTTTAACACCCATACCAAAAGAAGCGACATGACGCCTTCTTGGATTTACACACACTTCTAAACCTAGGTTGCCAACAATTTCTCCGTCCAATAACGCGACATAAGAGTACACATTATCAGGAACATTTGAGATTCGTTTTTGCCAAGTTTCCAGAGATGGATTTGGGAGTTGCAGCGTACCAGTATAAGCATTAGTGCATTCGTAAACTTCTTTGATTCCCTTTGCATCTGACGGTTCAGAGCGTCTCACTACAATACTCATCGCAACTCCTACTGTTATTATTTTTTGCTAAATTTGAAGTACACTTTTTACGTGCACCTAGACACACTATCAAATAGTAAATATTTAACAATAGGTTAGATAAAATTGTTTCTATTTAACAATTTAGTGACTATGAGTATCGACGAGGCGAGCCAATGATTTTGAATGAAACATTAATGGTTGATGCTAAAAAGTTGAACTCAGAAAGGCTACATTGTGCTACTGGTATATACACAGATGAGGCAGCATGGGCACAAACTTCTGTGCCCAGTGCTTAATTATATCTTGTGGTTAGTCACGCTCACATTGAACTTGCATGACTTTTAAATCGGTAGTGTTTAACTTCTTAGCCAGAGCTGCACCTTCTTGGTTACATTCTTCAAGGCTCGTGAATTGCGTGTTCACTTCCATTTCGGCCGTACTTGGTGCGCCACCCATCATTAAGCTAAGAATCAGTGTTAGTTCGTACATTATTAGTCCTCTTTCGAGTTAAATAAGCATCCATTCAAATAAGATAAAGTGACTCGTGTTTTTCCTATGCACTTGTCGCGTTTGAAATAATTCTAATCAATCCTTCCAACTGAGTTTTACCATTTCGTGCCACGAGACGATAAACACCTTGAACAAAAAATGACGCTACATCTCTGTAGCGCCATTTATACGATAATAAACTCAGCCCAAATGGAATCATCAGGGGAACAGTTAACAGGCCTTAGTTAGCTGGACGCCAAACGCCCCACTTGTCGTTTTCGTAAGTCGCTTTCGGGTTTTCACCACCCTGAATCCACCACTGCGCTTTCCAGGACTGGTTAGAGTAAGTCACAATTTCACCACCAAGGTAAACCTTAGATGAATCCCATGTGCCCGGGTTTGGTGTAGGGTCTGGGTCTGGAGTCGGATCTGGGGCAGGTGTTACACCACCATCTTCAGCAATCACTTCAAATGTGAAGGTTTCAACACTCTCACTTTCAATAGAGCTAGCAATGAAAGACAAGGTTTCGTTCGCTGTGATCGCCGTAGTATCAACCACGATTGAAGCCGTACCATTGTTTTGAATGCTTACTGCAGAACCTTGTGTTTGCGTAAGGTTTGCGGCTTCACTTGTTGCAATCACAACTTTGTCGCCCGCATTAACGACATTGTCACTCTTAACAAGTTCGTAAATATCGCCTTTCAACGGCTCAACACCGCCGTCACCACCTTCAATAAGCGTTAATTGACCTGAAGCACGACTATCTTTTGAGTTAAAGAAATTACGAGACGGATCGTTTTGGAAGTACATGTAGTGCTGCATTTTAGCATGCCAGTCACCGATGAAGATCGCACCGCCTTTGAACTCTTCATGCCAACCATTAATTTCTGAAGCAAGTAAGCGAGTCCAATCGTTAACTGGTGATAGGAAAGTAACCACAGTGGATGGCACTTTGTACAGCGTCATAAACAGCGCAGTGATGCTGCGCATGTACCTCTTCTTCCATTTCTAATTGGTGCACGATCGACGATATGTTCAAGCTTAAAGGAAGCATGAATAACGACAAAATCAACAATGTGCGTTTCGCAGTTCGAGAGAAAAGGTTCAGAGTTTAGGCCCTATCGAGGTAATGCTAAGGAGATTACCACCGATAAACATGTCATTTATGTATCTAGATCAAAGTAATATCACTAATCGAAATCATTCTCATCACTATATAAAATGAGAGCAATGACAAATCAAAATCAGCGTAAATGCTTCTAATCATTTATAAATTAGTAATCTGGGATAGGAGAGTATTCGAACGAATACAACAGGGGTTACTAAGAGCCTTCAAACAAGCAGTCCTGATTCAACTGTTCTTCTCTTCTAAAGTGTCCATTGTGTTATTAAAAATAACGTTATTAGAAGCTACGTTATGAAAGGCGACGTTATTCGAAGACTAGGTAGGTTTGACCATCTACAGAGACACTTTTCACTTGAGTGTTGAATACAGACTCAAGTTGTTCTGAAGTTAGTACTTCGCCCGCAGTACCACAAGCTTGTAAAACACCTTTGTCTAGCAGTAGCACTTGGTCAGCGTGTCTTAGGGTGCGGTTAAGGTCGTGGTTTGCCATGATTACGGCGATGCCCTTTTGTGTCACTCTTTCAATGAGCTTATAGAGTAATGCCTCTTGCGCAATGTCTAACGGTGCCGCTGGTTCATCTAAGATCAGTAACTTCGCATATGGGTTAAGTGTTGGCCAAACTTGTAGGCACATGCCCGCCAATCGAACCCGCTGCCACTCACCACCTGACAAAGCTTGGATTGAGCGATGAAGCTTATCCGCAATATCGAGCATCTGGGTTATCTCTTTCAAAGCTGCATTGATTTCAGTATCAAGCCCTTGTGACGAGCTTGGCAGCGATAATGCCAGATATTGGAACACTTCTAAATTGAAAGCCGGTCTTGCGCTTTGACACAAATAAGCACGATGCAGTGACAAGTCTTGCAGCGATAGATCTGATAAGTCTTGCTCATCAAGCTTGATATTGCCCTTGTAATCATCACCGATACCCGAAATGGCCTCAAGTAAGGTACTTTTACCGCTGCCATTAGGCCCAATAACATGAGTCACTTGGCCCGGCTTGAGCTCAAATGATAAGGGTAATAAACGAGCGCCGACGCTCAGGCTCTTAATTTGAATCATGATTTTTAATTAACATCCAAATGAAGATAGGCGCACCGATACTTGTGGTCATCACACCCAAAGGTAATTCTGCAGAATCAAGTAATATTCGTGCGCAAATATCAGCAAACACCAGCAGCGCAGCCCCTGCAACAGCAGACAGAGGCAGTAGATATTTATTATCGGTGCCAATTGCTAAACGCAGTAAATGTGGCACAACCAAACCAACAAAACTGATCACACCACCCAACGCCACTGCACAGCCTACCAAAATGGATACTGCGAAGATTAAGCGCCAACGCAACTTAGACACATTCACGCCAAGTTGCGCCGCATGGGTCTCACCAATCATCAGTTTGTCGAGCTTGCTGCCTTGCAGGCACAACCAGATAATCACGGGAATCATCACTAATGTCAGCGAGTGTTGATACCAAGTCACGCCGCCTAAGCTACCCATTAGCCAGTACATCAACAGACGAAGGCTCATGTCATCACTGAAGTAGAATGCCCATGTCACCATCGCGCCAGAAAGAATACCTAGTGCGACACCCACCAGTAGCAGCTTGGTCGTGGTGAGCCGCATTGCTTTTACCATGCTCACAAGAATCACTGTGAAACAGAGTGACCCTAACACCGCTGCAACCATGAAGAGTTCAGGGGTAGGAGCAAACGGCAAAAAGAACAACACAATCACCATGGCGAGACTTGCACCGCCAGAAATGCCGAGCACACCCGGCTCTGCTAATACATTACCTAACAAGACTTGTAAGCTTGCGCCAGATACAGCTAGCCCTGCCCCGATGGCAATAGCCGCCAATAATCGAGGTAAGCGTAAATCAATCAGTAGTTTTTGTTCTAATGTGGACAAGGTGCCCAGAGGGGAAATGAAGAGATCGCCAACCATTAGGTAAATAGCACTCAGCGCGATTAGCAGTGCTGCCATCAGATAAATGGCTCGCGTCCATTTACGCTGTTTTTGGTGAAGAAGTTGTTGGAAATCCATATCAAGCTACTTTGAAATTGTTCGCGTAACCTTACCTGTATCCCCAAATAAACTCAAGGTTCACACCGTAATGTGAACCTTGATATTTCAACCAGTTGAGCGGTTATTCAACGAACTGTCATCGCTTCTACTGATTAATCGTAAACCAACTGCCCGTGGTCGAATCGCGTTTCCACTTCACACACCATTAATGCTGCTCGTTGACCGATAGCAACATTACGATTAGGGAACACCACCGCTTCGTTTTCGTTCTTTGCCATCAATGGTTTGTCACCATCATGACCAAAGACTTCACCGTGCTTAAAGGCAGTAAAGTTCTCTACAGAATCTGAGAACATGAAATCGAAATCATCATGTAAACGAACAATGGTGCGGCTCACACGATAAGTAATGGTTGGCTTGGGTAGATGCTCTGGCTCTACTTCCGCGATTAAATTACGCATTGCTAAATCAAAAGCAGTTAGCTTATCAAGTTGGTTTTCACCAATTCTCGCGACCTGCCCGAGTTCCATTGTCAGAGCCTGCGCACCGAAGTTTTCAGCGCTGTACCAGCTGAACGTGCTGGTAGGTGCATTCGACAGCAACACGGCTTCAACGTGAGCACTGTTGATGAAGTCGAATAACTCTTTGCTACGTACTTCGTGGCGAACCTTAGGGCTCACTGCAAATGAATAATGCTTAGATAAACGGATCGCACAGTGCAAATCTAAGTGCCAGCGTGTTTCTGGCTTGGTTTCTTTATAAAACTCTGTCACCAGATACTTTAAGTTCTGGGCGATATCCACTTCTCGATTGCTCTCGTACTGCTTTTCATCAAACAGACGGTTCATATTCACATCAAGAAAACGGGTATGCGCGTTGGTTGCTTCTGGGTGAGCTATGATAAACAAGCATCTAGCGTTCACTGCCTGAAAGCCTGTTTCAATATCCTCAACGAGCTTATCAATCAGCTCCATTGGTGAGGTTTCGTCGCCGTGTACACCGCTTGAAAAGATAATGTTCTTGGTTTCAGAACTGTAATCAGCGGGAATCACTTCCAACACGCCACGTTGATGAAGCTTAATTTGAACACCGTTACTCAGTACGGTCTGTCCTGCAAACACTTCTTGCTCAAGATCTAGGCTGTCAAAAAGAAATGATTGGCGAAAGAGGGTCTTCGTCATGCGTTACTCCTTAATTGCACGGCCGTATGTTAATAAATTGTACATAGAAATTGTGTTGCTAGGATCGCACTTATCAATAGAAACTCCGTTATCACTCACAAATACTACCCATATATTTTATATTTCCTGCTTATTAACAAACCGAGGCCTGTGCCAAATAACTTTCTCTATTTAAAGCAACTTTTGGTTGTATCAAGTTCTTTCAGCAAGATAAGAGCCACGTAAGCTAACACAGCTCTTACCTGCTATGAACAGATTGAGATCAATTAATCTTCCTGATCGAGCAATCTTTCAAATTCATCGATCTGAACTTTGACCATGTCGATGCTTTGTTGCCAAAAATCGGCTTTAGTCAGGTCCATTCCAAGATGTTTTTGAACCACTTCTTCCGCCATCATGCTGCCCGTATCTCGCAACAAAGACACATAGTCGCTATAGAACTGTTCGCCCTTCGCATCACGTTGCGCATAAACACCTTTGCTGAACAGATAACCGAACAAGTATGGGTAGTTGTAGAAACTCACCTGAGAAATACTGAAGTGTAATTTACTCGCCCAGAAGTAAGGGTCGGCCTCAGTCATTGCATCGCCGTACCACTCTTTCCAAGTGCTCTCCATCAGGTCACACAGTTGTTGAGCCGTCAGTTCACCTTTTTCACGCTGCTCATAGAACGCTTTTTCGAACTCAAAACGCACTGGAGTATTAATCATCAGAACTAAGGCAGTTGATAATTCCTCCCACAACATCTCAAGTTTCTCATTACGAGTTTTTGCTTGTTTAAGTAAGTAATCTCGCACGATGTTTTCAGCAAAGATTGAGGCGGTTTCAGCAAGCGTCATTGGATAACGTGTTTTACACAACGGCATATCTTTCATTACCCAGTTGTGGAACGCATGACCAAGCTCGTGTGCCAGTGTCATTAAATCAGAGCGGCTGCCACTCCATGTCATAAATACTAGCGGTGTACGTGTTGCAGCAAACTTAGTACAGTACGCGCCTAAACGTTTGTTGGCTGCTGGTGCGGCATCAATCCAACCATTCTCAACCATCAAAGTAACAAAATCAGCCATCTCTGGATTCACTTCAGCAAAAGCAGTTTTAATCACCTCAATCGCTTCATCAAAAGGATAAACCTTAGATTCAGCGTCACCCAATGGCGGCATTGCAGCTAAGTGGTTCCAAGGCTTCATTTCATCTAAGCCGTGAACTCTTGCCATTAGTAGACCCGCTTTCTGACCTACTTCGCGATTCGCTTTAGCGACAGACATCATAGTGTCTAATGTTTCAGGCACGATGCGGCTGCCATGCAAGCTAGGATCTAAGAAATGTACATCGCTGATTTTCGAGCGCTTTTTGTTTTCAGTCAGGCGCCAACCTGCAAGCGCATTTAGAATCGAAGCAAATGACTCTTGGTGTGTCTTCATTGCGCCTTGAACCGCGCGCCATGCAGGCTCTTGTTTGTCGAATTCGCTGCCGTACAACAAACTCGCCGCTTGCGAAAAACCGAGAACTTCTTCTTCACCGTCCAGTTTTAGGGATAGTTTCAAAGAGCCAGTTAGATTGTCGTATAAACGACCCCACGCATCACGGCCATCCACTTTCATCGCTGCTAAAAGCTGCTCTTCAGCAACACTGAGACGGCTACTTGATAACTTACGTGAGCTTTCAATCGCAAAGCGTTGGCCTGCAACATCTGCACTCTCGTGTTCTAAAACCGCATCAATAAACTCGGGTTCAGCATGAATCAGCGTATCTTCATAAGGGCTAAACGCTTGAGACATTTCAGAGTTAAGCTTTGCAACACGGCCAAGCAACGCTTTCGCTTCTGTGTGGGTCGCGTCTACTGAAGCGTGACAGTTAGCAAAGGTGTTAATTGTGCTCAGTAGCGTGCCTGCCGCTTCTGAGGTCTGGATTGCGTTTTGCATTGCCAGAATGATGTGACGCTTTTCAACATGCAGGTACAAGAGTTCGATACACTGTTGAATGAGTTCAATGTCCTGCTCAATTTTTGCATCATCAAGATCACGATAAGCAATGCTTAGATCCCAACTCGGTGTTGTCATGACTAAATTCCTTTCACGTAGGTAGTAATACCAATCTGGTATAGCGACTGTTAACGCCGCTTTATACTTCTAATTACTTTTAATACTTCTAAGATTGTTAATTCTTAAACTGTGTTTTTGGACACTCAGAGAACAGGCAGGCCTATCGCTTTGACGCTGATAAAGCTCTGCGCAAACTGAGTGACTTGAATATGGGTTATCGAGGCATTCTCGATCGATAGCTTCGAGTACAAGCTCGGATTTTTCCAATCAATATCAAGGCAATGCGCCAATAGCATTCGAATTACGCCACCATGAGTAACCATCAATAGATTGTCACTTGAGTTATTCAAAAGTTGCGACCAAGCTTGAGTTACTCTGTCGTGGAAGCTCTGTAAACTTTCGGCTCCAGTCAGTTGATGATTTGCCGGGTCTTGCCAAAAGGTGTCTAGCATCGCCCACTTATCTTCAAGCTCATCAAACGCGATGCCGTCCACCTCACCAAAGTTCATTTCTTGAAATTCTGGTGCAATCGACAAAGGCACCGACATGCGCTCTGCATATAAATTTGCTAGGTCGCTGCAGCGCCTTAATGGCGAGGTAATCACACCATCACAAGCCACACCGTGTTGCGCCAAGGCGTCACATATTTGCTGTTGAAGTTCTGGATTGACTAACACGTCAGATACACCGTTTAGTGCAGCTTTCCCTTCAACCTTGCCGTGCCTTAGCAAATAGATATTTTTGGTTGTTCCATTGACCATGTATGAGACCTAGCCTTGAGCATCAAACGAATGATTTGAGGGTTTTAAATTCAACGGTAATCCCGCGGCTATCAACGTAACTCGTTCGACAACTTGAGCGAGCGCTTGGTTCATTCGCCCAGCATTGTCTACAAATAAGCGCGACACTTTACCCAGAGGAACAACACCTAAACCCACTTCGTTAGAGACCATGATAATTTGCGCTTGGCTTTGCTCGACGCTTTTGACCAATGCTTCAACCATGGCTTCAACCTGTTTATTGGTTGCGTCGTCACCCAGTTCAAAGATGATGCTGTTCAACCACAATGTTAGGCAGTCAATCAGCACCACATCTTCTTTCTCAAAAGACTGCAATTTTTCGGCTAATTCGACGGGTACTTCATGCTCAATCCACTCTTTACCACGACGATCTTGATGATGAGCGATTCGCTCGCGCATTTCATCGTCTAAATAGGTCGCAGTCGCAATGTAATGCAAACGCCCATTTGAACATGCTTCAATTGCACATAATGCTTGTTGTTCTGCAAAACTCGACTTACCTGAGCGCGCGCCACCTAAAACAAGATGTCGATGACTCTGATACGCTTGATTATTCGTTGTCATGTGTTGCCTCTAAAATCCTGAATGAGTTACATAAAGCCGTTATAAAACGCAGCGGTAAACACAACGTAAATCAGCAGTTCCATCAACTGTTGAGCCGCGCCCAAACAGTCACCAGTAAAGCCACCAATTCTTACGATTAACCACTTTTTGAAGCCCACTCTAAACAGGTAAGCAATCACAGCTAAAACACACGTAAACGCTAACCCAAACCACAAGCTTGGTAACAGACCAACTAACATAAGGAAGACAAGTTCACCCTTGGTTTGTTTGTTGGCTAAAGGCTTACTCTTGCTTGTGTCTAAATCGCTGACGTAAGGCATGTCATAAATAAGGGATGCAGCAATCGCACGGCTAAAGGTGTAACTCGTCACGATGACCATAAACAATCCAGTCATACTTACGAGTTCATTGAGCAGAGCCCACTTACCAAGCAACGCCATGATCAGCGCAGACGCACCGTATGTACCAATTCGGCTGTCTTTCATGATGGTTAAGCGACGTTCCAATGTCATGCCACCACCAATACCATCCGCCATGTCAGTTAAGCCATCTTCATGGAAAGCACCGGTGAGCATCAAACTAAAACTCATCATCAAAAAGATGGCAATCGAGCTTGGTAACACAGTATCAAGCAACAGGAACAAACCGCCGCACAAGGCGCCAAGCAACAAACCGACCGTTGAGAAGTAACGACCAGAACGATTCATGCGCTCTTCTGAATAGGGCGTACTCTTTGGCATTGGCAAACGGGAAAAGAAGCCCATAGCCAACGAAAAAAGCTCCCATTGATAAGTAGCGCGATCTTTTAACGATCTTTGTGGCGTATCACTCATTAAACCGTGACTCCAGCGCTCTCAAAACTCGCCATATTGTTGTAAAACTCAGCCGCCGCTCGGATGATTGGCATAGCTAAAGCTGCGCCCGTGCCCTCGCCTAATCTCAAGCCAAGGTCAAGTAACGGTTCAGCGTCGAGCAGTTGTAGTAGGATTTTATGCCCTGACTCTTCAGAGCGATGTGCGAAGATCATGTAGTCACGGCAATTCGGCTCAATTAAGGTCGCGACATACGCAGCGACTGACACGATAAAACCATCGACTAATACTGGTGTTCTGTTGTGGTAAGCACCAAGGAAACCACCGACCATTTGCACGATCTCGTAACCACCGACTTGAGCCAAAACCGATTTCGGATCGAGTCCTTTACAGCGCGCAACACCTTGTTCAACAAGCGCCAATTTACGTGCAAGTTGTTCGTGATTAATGCCTGTACCTAAACCCACACACTCTGCCGCAGTTCGCTTTGCTAGTGCGCTTAAAATCGCTGACGCGCTGCTGGTGTTGCCGATACCCATCTCACCGAACATGACAATGTTCGTGCCATTCGAAATGGTTCTAGATACAAGCTCCGCGCCCAGTTCAATACCACGTTCTACCGTTTCTAAACTCATTGCTGCTTCGTTGGCAAAGTTATTGGTTCGTGTGCCCAAACGTTGTGACACTAGCATTGAAGAATCAGCTTCAACTGGCAATAGGATGCCCGTGTCGACTACCGTAATGTCGATATTGTTCACAGCACAAAAACAGTTAATCGCAGCACCGCCGTTTAAGAAGTTCAATACCATCTGCTGCGTGACAGCACTTGGCGCAATACTCACACCTTCGTCAGCGATGCCATGATCACCTGCGAATATAATGATGCTCGGCTTGTTCAATTCGATATTTTCGACCGCCGACTCTTGTCCTTGGCTCTGAATTAATGCTAATTGAAAGGCAACTTTTTCGAGTAAACCCAATGCCCCAAGCGGCTTAGTTTTTTGATCAATACGGTGTTGGATTTGCTGTGAGTATTTGGTATCTAACATAAAATTATTGCTACTTAGATTACAGAATGGGGTTTAGCGTTATTATCCGGTTGAAGCTCAATTGAATAACGCTTACTTAGGACGAGTCACTGAGAACACATTGGATAGCGTGGCGTATTCGCCTCCACCTAGTCGAGATAAAGGATCAAGTGCTAGTGCATCAATCTTCAAGCGTTCGCTCTCTTTATCGATCACACCTTCAGAGATATACACCTGTTCAACTTGAGCGAAGACAAGGCTTTGCGGTACTTCACCGACTTCTTTCACTTCATACAATGTGCAACCAAAAGCCACAGCGCACTCCTTCACTCTAGGTAAAGAAAAACCTTCAAACTCAACCAGCTCAATATTATTCGCGGTGACTTCAGAGTCACCATGAGCGAGCGTGGCTGCTGTCGCCGTCATCACCTCGGCAGAACTGGCTGACGCAATATGAATGACCAACTTACCGGTTTCAAGGGCATTACGAGTGGTATCTTTGATTTCGCCCGATGGCTTCTTCCCGACCGACAACATCAGTAGCGGTGGATTGCTGGAAACGGGTGTGAAATAAGAGAAAGGCGCTAGGTTGTACTCTTGATCAGAAGATTCCGTCAATGCCCACGCAATAGGGCGAGGAACAACGGTTTGTGTCATCAGGTGATAAATCTGAGTGGGAGCAAGAGTATCAAGCTTGAATTTCATAGCACGTCCTTGGTCTATGTGAATTAAGACTCAGTTTACGTGTTAAGAAGAGTCGTATCTATGGCTAAGTACCAGAAACCGCAAAGAGTGTTCTTAATTTAGAAAGATCACGTTGTTTTTTCTCAAATTGACAATCAGATTGACGAACCCTAAAACACATACAATACTGATAATAGATTTGCCAATAACTTACATTTTGGCATCTTTTATGCTTTATCTTTTTTAAGCGCTAACTAAAGTACTTGTTAATCTCTCCATTAAGAAGTAACCATACAATGTGTTCCCACAACACTGATGCAAAACAAAGAAACACGATTGATTGAAAGAAAGCTCAAAAATGATTTAGGAGGTACAATGATTCCCAATTCAAGTAAAAGAAAACCAAATAAATCAAACAAAAAAACGAGTAAAAAGGTAAGGAAAATCCCACTTTCCTTCACCTAGGAAGCAGCAACGTAAGTATCAAAGCCCGTCGCCCAGCGGGCTTTGTTATGTTTAACGCCTAACTTAAGTTTCATACCGTATTTATATTCCCCACCACAAGTAGGTTTCACTCCGCATTTATGTTTGTGGCCGTACATATATCTCAGACCAAGCTAAATCATCTCTTTTTCCATAAACAGGTGACTCCCCACACACTACTAAGAACTCGTTTAACAAACTTTTATTCGCTTAAAATTCAAACACTATTTATATTAAACAAACACTTGTAGAGTGAACAAGGGATTAGGATGAGCATTTCTGGAGACAAAACATCGGTTGTGGTGGCTGGTGCAACAGGGCTAATTGGCAATCACGTGATGAAGTTGCTCATCGATGAACCTGCCGTTGAGCATATCTATGCCCTATCTCGCAGAGCGTTAAATTCTCAATTTGACTCCAATAAGCTTCAAACTCTTATTCACAATGACCTGCAAGTCACGAGTTGGGATGACACGAATGCGACGCCTAACCTTGGCCTTATCTGCTTAGGTACGACTAAGAAAAAGGCAGGCTCAAAAGAAGCACTTCGCAAAGTCGATGTAGAATTGGTTAGCCAAGTGGCGCAGTCGATGAAGTTTCTTGGGGTTCAACGTATCGCGGTCGTTTCTAGCTATGGCGCATCACCGGATTCTTATTCGCACTACCTACGTTGCAAGGGGCAAATGGAGCAAAACTTAAAACGTATTGGCTTCAAACAGCTTTTCATCGCACGTCCAGGCCCGCTAGTTGGTGAGCGTGATAAACCAAGAGCTGATGAAAAACTCCTGCAAAGTGTCTTGCCTCTGCTGTCCCCATTTATGTTTGGTAAGTTCAAAAACCTACGCCCTATTCAATCGGAAGACGTAGCCAAAACAATGTTGTTCCGATTATTCGAAAATAATTTCCAAAATATCGAAATTTACTCGTCGAGTGACATGCTCAAGTTATTGGCAAAATATCACTAAAATTTTCGACTACTTCGTTAGAGTTTAAGGTTATAGAATCACGGTCAATTAGCGCGTGGTTATGCGGCTTCCAGTTGGTTGTTTTACGTCGGTTTCGACATGAGGCTACAACATATAATTAACGTAGCGGATAAATTAGTCGACTTCTGAATTCGTTCCATTGATTTAAACATAATGGACACTCATTATTGCTTGTTTTCTGCACCTTCAATGGTTGTGGAATATGGGAGTTAGTGCCACTGAACCTTTAGGTATCGTAATCCCAAATGCCCCTAGAAAGTCTCGAAGCTGATTCATCGTTCTTGCTCGTTTTAGTGTGTTGTTTTATAAACTGTGGCGGCACAATTTTGACTTCATGTACATGAATCCATTCCAATTAAACAAGGAGAGATATTTACTAACGCCTCAGGCTACTATAAATGTCTTAGGTCACTGTGAATAAAGGTGGCCGATAATCTAACCACCCCGCTTTTATTTTTAGATTCACTTGCCTTTTAGCTGATTTAACGCACCAGACCAATCTTCGACGTGATGCGATTTAACGATTTTGCCGTTCTCTATAGTATGAATATCAATTGTCATAATGTCGAAACTCTTACCCGCACCATCAACGCCGAATAGAGGGCCTTTTGGCGTACCGGTTGCTCGGCCTCGTACAGTCACATGATTACCAGAATGAGTCATCTCTTCGATATTCCAATTTAAGTCTGGAATTAATTTTGCGAAGTATCCCATTTGACCTAAAAAAGCACCTTTCGATTTGTTTTTGCCAGAATAGTTACCGATACTTTCCCAGTCATCCGTCGTATTAGCACTGAAAGCCTTTGCCGCTTCTTCAGAACCGGGGTTACTAAGAAGTGTATAAAACGTCTCTACAGTAGCTTTGTTAGCTTGTGAGTTGTCAGTATAAGCTTTGGATACCGCATAACTGTCTTCCATCCAATTCCAGCTTTGTACTTTACCGTCTTCTACATGAACACGAACAGCCCATGTGAATTTGCCCGTATCCATACCAGTTTTTTTGAGAATAGCGCTCATCGACCCCATAAATACCGCTTGATTAGCTTTAGCGAAACTGTAGTCAGTACTCCAACTTGTAACTGTCAAACCTTTACCAAATGCGGGCATAAACTTACCCATAACTTCCTCTTTGCCTTTCCAAGGGCCGATCCAAGGGAGACGTTTATCACCTTCATTATACCAAACAAAATCGTCGCTCATTAGTTCGATCAACTTTGCTCCGTTGCCACTGCCAGCAGCTTCGAGAAATGACTTCGCCACAGCTAAAGTGCTATCTGATTGAGCATCTGCATGACTGACACCAAGCGGAACAATCGAAATCATTGATACTATAATTATTTTTTTAACCGTATTCATACTATATTCCTTTTAATCAAGTTAGTAATAGAGAAGCGTTCTTGATGTGACTAGTCAATCTACTCTATCGAAACTTTTGTTAGATGATAATATGGCTTTAATTAACTTCATAATTCGATTAGATGGAACAATGTTAAATCAATTACGTCAAATAGTAATCTTTGCAAAAACCGTCGAACACGGTTCCTTTAGAAAGGCAGCTAAGGCATTGCACTTGTCTCCATCCGTTGTCAGTCATCACATAGCAAAACTAGAAGAACAGTTAGGTGTAGCCTTACTTTACCGTTCCACACGGAAAATCTCCCTAACATCGGATGGTGAAACCCTACTAGTATCAGCTCATGCGATGATAGAAGCAGCGGAAGACTTTTTGAACGTAGCGACAAAGCAATCAGCCCAATTAATGGGGGAGTTAAGTGTCGCACTGCCTGCTGTACTGCAACGCACCGACTTTGTGAATCACATAGGGGCCTTTGCGCAACTACACCCCAACGTAAATATTCGGCTCGACTTCTCTGACTTACAGCGAGACTTAGTAAAAGATGGTATCGACGTCGCCATACGCATGGGTTCGCTGGAAGACGCAGCTTAAAGGCGCGCAAGTTTTGTGAAGTAGAGCGTTGCGTTGTTACATCCGCCGAATACGCAAAATCGAAAACGGACAAAGAAAACATAACGATTGATGAAATCGAAACATGGGACTGGATCGAACTCACACCTGTTGGCTTAAATAATATCTATTCATTCACGAGCGCACTTAAAAGAAACTTTAGACCTAAGTCCAACATAAGTGTAAACAGCGCTTACGCCATACATCAACTCATAAGCAGTGGCTACGGTATTGGTGCTTTACCGACGTTTTTAGTAAAAGAAGGAATCGCAAACGGCACTCTCATACAAGTTATGCCAGAGATCAAAATAAAGAATATTGGCGTCTACGCCATATGGCCATCGAATGCGCCCAAAAGCGGTTTAACTAGCCAGTTTGTCAGCTTCTTAAAAAGAGCCTTGAAAAATCAACTGTAGTAGAGTGAGCCTACCTTTAACGACCTGTCTCGCTACCTCCATCGAGACGTGCTACCTTACAAAGATATCCTCAACACCGAAAAAAGCAGTGTGACTTTTCGCAATTTAGATAGCACTTCCAAAAAACAAAAAAACGCGCACCTTATCTACGATTGAGTTCTTAGTGTTCATCTTGCAACGCGTGCAGATCAAAGTCATTTGCTCCAACAAAAAATGCAGCGACAATCGAATGATTGCTCGCTGCATTTTTATTGTAAATATCGATTTTACTTAACTAGCCATTCAAATGAAGCTAGGTAAAACGGATTACCACATTAAATCGTCTGGGATAACGAAGTCTTTGTAAGGGTCATCTTCGTCGACTTCGTCTGTACTAACCGCTTGCGTATCAACGATAGACTCTTCGTCACGCATTGCGATTTTGTTCGCTACTGCTGTTGGAATAACAACATAGCTTTCGCCTTGACGTGCAATACTTAGAATGCCTTTACTTAGTTGCTTTTGAGTCAGCTCTTCTACGTAAAGGTATTTAACGAGCGTACCGTCGGTGAAGTTGTATTTGATCTCACCGTTCTTCTGTTCTAGCTTGTTCATCTCAATCAGTTGCTTCACTTGAGCTTTAATTTCTTTGCTCAACTGCTGCTCTTTCAACTTTTGGTTTAGCTCTTTGTCTTTCGCTTGCTGCGCCAGCTTAGCTTCTTCTGCTGCCGCTTTTGCTTCACGAGACTGAACGCGAGACTTTTTAGAGCCTTTCTTCGCCTTCTTTAATTTTTTCTCATTTACCAAGCCAGCTTTAAGCATCTGCTCTTGGAGTGTTAACTTTGCCATGACTTTCCCAGTTCAGGATTAAAAACGGCACCATCATACCTGTTTTTAAGGTCTCTGTTTACTGAACAAAGGTAAATTACAGAACAATCGCAAAATTTATGTTGAGAGAACTCAACTGTCGCTGGAGTCCCTTCTTAATGTTCACACCTTTCACTTTTCCCAACACACAACTTTTGCCTAAACACACCACACTGGTTCGTTTATCGCCTAAAACCCATGTTCTAACTCTATTATTCGCGCGCGTATCACTTATCATTCATACAAAGCAATATGTTAATTTTCAATGAGTAATCGAATTTATAAAACCATGGCATATATCTAATGTTTGGATAATTCTGATAGAGTTATAACTCCAATGTCATAACTCTTTACTACGTTATTCTTTAAACCAATCAGTCAGGATAACGTGAAAATGAAAACTCAATGGACTTGCCTTAGTGCATTACTTGCATCAGCTTCATTAATTTCAACCACTGCTATTGCAGATACCGATGTGTATCTGACCAACAACACCAACCAAGTGATGACGATTCAAGCCAACCATACCGGCACCGATCTACTTCAACTTGGCGATGAGTGGCAGCAACATGTTGAGAAAATTGGCCCTTGGGAAACGAAGAAGCTGATCAGTTTCAATCGCTGGACTGGTGTGAAATCTGGGAAGACCTATGAGTTTGACACTGTGGTATCGAACGCTGTGGGCGAGAGTGTTACGTTCAACCAAACCATGAAAGGGCATTGGTATAACTCGACACTGCGACATGGTCTGAGTGCTGCAGACGTCAACCTAACACTGCACGACGATCGCAAAATTCATCGCAGCACAACCAATGCGTTCGGGATCAATGCAGAGCTAGCACTTAAAGCCGATTCTACGGCGCGCTACGATGATATTTATTACACCATCACCCCGCCCAAAGTGGATGAGCAGCCAGAACAGGATGCCAACACACTGAAAGTGATGACCTACAATATTTGGGCTCTACCGGCTATCGCTTCGCATATCGGTGATCGTTATGATCTCATCCCTCAATACGTTAAGGGCTACGACGTGTTAGCGCTTCAAGAAGTGTTTGCCAACGGACGAGATGAGTTCTTGCGTGAACTGGCAAAAGAGTACCCATACCAAACTAAAATGCTCGATAAGGATGGGATTAACATCTATGACGGCGGCGTGATCATTGTGAGCCGCTATCCGATCGTCAACGAAACACAGTACGTTTTTCCTGATTGCACAGGTACAGATTGCTTCGCAGACAAAGGCGTTAACTACGCTGAGGTCATCAAAAATGGCCAGGCTTATCATGTATTCGGCACCCACACAGCATCGTTCGATACAGACACCGCTCGTGACTACCGACAACGTCAATTCAAGCAAATGCGTGCACTGGCGCAGTCTCTGAATATCCCTGCATCAGAAACTGTGGTTTACAGCGGTGACTTCAACGTGAACAAGCTGAAGTTCCCTGGCGACTACCAACAGATGTTCGCTAACTTGCAGGCCGAAGAGCCACAATATTCAGGTTACACCGCTTCTACTTTTGACCCACGTATCAACAACTTTGCAGGCGAACCTATGTCGGGTGGCGAGAATGTCGAATACCTTGATTATGTGGTAGTGAGCTCGGAATATGCAGCCAAAACTCATAACGACAACCGCGTGGATGTTCCAAGGTCAACAAACAGTGAGTTATGGAAGCACTACAACCTTTCAGACCACTTCCCTGTTAGTGCTATGATCAAGTAACTCGGTGAATCAATAATGCATCGAGTTTTATTAATCACAATGCTCGTCTTAACGGCGAGCATTGTTGGCTACTCATGGTCATCAAACTCCACTGAAACACAGATATCTTCTGCTCAACACACAGAAGCTAAGCCCCGTGTTTCCAAGACAACTGATTACGATAATCACACACCAACTGCAAGTGCTAGGCCGGAAAATTCAGTATCGCAGAGCAAACAAGCCAGAGCCGAATCGCTGAACCGGAAAACATATGCAGAAAGCTTAAACAAACTTGAAGGTAAGGCTTTATTCGATGAACTCGATGAATTTTGGAAGCTTTGTCAACAACGTGATGACTGCACTGAGCAATTAGCACGGTTAAAATCAGAACTGCCGAGTATATGGTTTGATTTGCTAAGTGATTATCCGCAGCTATCAGTCGATTGGCAATCAACCCAAAGTACTATTCCACTTGAATCCATAGATATTCTTGAAGAGCGTGTTGCCCTATTCAAGCAGTCTGCACAGCAAGTATGGGGAGAGTTGGCCCACCAACTATTCGCAGATCAGTTTGCTCACTTAGACTTTACGCTTGACGCACACTCCCTTGAAGTGAATGAAGCGAGCCAGTTTTTGACCAAGTATCAAGATTTGCTTAGTGAATGGCAAAACAATATGGGCACGTTAAACGCCGAAACAAAACTTCAAAAATATGAACTCGCAATGTCTTTGATAGCCACCAGTTATAGCCCTACTGAAATTGCATCAATCAAAGCCGACCTTCAAAATACCTACTTAAATGAAGCGCAGGCCAGCAACATTGCCGCACGAGAACAACAAGTCGCACAACAGCAACAAACTGTGATGAGTTATCACGAGCGATTGGATCAGCTCAAAGCGAGCTTAGACTCTCAGCGAGCCTCAAGTTATGCCACTTGGTCTCAGCAAAATTGGGACCGTTACTATCAGCAGGAAGTCGCCGGTTTCAGAGAGGAATTTTTTAGTAAGTAACGCCTTAACTTAGACCATCACGAAACTGCGCGGGCGTTTTATTGAGCCACCCTTTAAATGCCCTTCTGAAATTTGCAGGGTCGCTATAACCGAGCCTTTCACCGATGTCTTCGATACTCATGGTTGTACCGAGCAGCAGTTCTTTGGCCAGTTCCACTCGAACTTCGATCAGCAATATTTGATAGCTGGAATCATAGGTCACTAGATCTCGCCTGAGGGTTCGAGAGCTACAGCCAAACTCATCCGCAAGTTGTTCAATATTCGGGAAGCTGCCTGCGGTTTGATAAAAGATCGTTTTGATCTGGTTAGTGAGCAGATACTCAGAGTCCAGCGTTTCGACTATCGACTGGCAAGACGCAAGATAGCGCTTCAGTGTCACGGCATCATGAGTCAATAAGGTTTGCGACAAAACCGAGGCACCAAAACGCAGTTCACAATGGTTTTGTTCAAAAATCACCTGACACTGGAAACGCTCGTCATAGAACTGGGCGTAATTAGGGCGAGCATAAGGCAAAGCCAAAGTGTGAATATCCAACTCATGACCAGTCAGTTCTTTGAACAAAGAGGCAATTGAACTCAAGAAATACTCAGTGCAGAAAGGGAGCAGCTCGCCCACTTCCAAGGTGTTCTCAATCTGAATCACTGCTTGATCGGAATCTAGAAACAATTTAACCGAGAAGATAGGCCCATTCAGGCGCAGATATTTAAAGCCCGACTTGATGGCCTCTCCGACATTTTGACTGGTCGATAGCGCATAACCCAACACACCAAAGTGGCTCAAGCTAGCATGTTCTCCCAACCAAAGCCCTAGGCCATCGTGAGGAACGCGCTGATTCGCCGCGCTAAATAACGCAAGCTTATCAGCATATGTCAGTTTTCCATTCGGTTCTCGCCAATCCATGTTGGACAACCCTACATCATTGAGCAACCTTTCAATATCGATACTTCGTTGATCTAAGGTATTCAACAGCAATGCTATATCTAATGTACCCAACTGATGCCTATGTCCGGTTGGCTTATACTCCGCGATGATCTCCAACCGTCTCTCCTTTTCCGAACGTAGTTGTCACTCAATTATCGACTCAAGGATCGTTGCTCACTGCTCAACATTCGCCAAGTAGCATAAACCATCCATAGTGGAAAAATCGTGATTAGTGCCTAACTATTGTCCGGATATGACCTCCCAATCCAGCTTAACTCATCGCACAATGGCCTCAGTTGTTAAATTTATGTGAACCATCGCTATGATAAAAACCAACCCTGCCCCACATAATTTGATTGATTCTAATGGTCAGCCGACCATTGGGTATTTCGATGGCATCCCAAAGCATCTGAACATTGAGAGCTTTCACTACCTGAACTCGATGGATTCAAAAGCAGCCCCTTGGCAGAAGCACTTCCACTACAAGCAATTCCAGTTTGTCAACATCGTCACAGAAACTCACATTATTGGTGTCGCTATCGCGGATATTCGCTACTTAGGTTCAGCATTTTGTTATGTCTACAACATCGAAAACAACCATCTGGAAGAGTCATCTTGGTTGAGGCCGTTTGGGTTTGATAAACAAGTAACACCTTCACCATTTGAAGGTAAGACTTGCATTGCTGGCCAAAGCATTGCTTTCAATATCGAAGGCGGACAATGGAAAGTTGACTTGAATACCAAGCACATCAAAGCTGATATCACTTTAGACCCTGAAACCGGCAGCTTGCCCATGGCTATGTGCTGCCCAACAGGTTATTCAGGTTGGACTTACACCCAAAAGCACAATGCTTTGCGAATCAGCGGCGACATCCAAATTAAGGGAAAATCATTAAACCTCACGCAAGCTCGTGCTGGGTATGACTTTTCGTCAGGCTATATGAGGCGTGAAACCAGTTGGCGCTGGGCGAGCATCAATACACAGTCTAAGAGCACTGATATTGGCCTCAACCTCGCGGCGGGCGTCAATGAAACGGGCGGCTGCGAAAACGTGTTATGGGTCAATGGAACCAGACACTTGCTTAACCCGGTACAGTTTAACTTCAGTCGCCGAGACACGAATTTACCTTGGCAGATAACATCACAAGATGAACGTATAAACCTAACGTTTACCCCCCTTAATAATCGAAGCGAAAAGCTCAATTTATGGCTTCTCAAGAGTAACTTCCGCCAGTTCATTGGTCACTTTTCTGGCTCGATTGAAGACAACAATGGCATTGCCCACCAACTTGATGGTGTTTTCGGCATAACAGAAGATCACTTTGCTCGCTGGTAGCGAAATTCTGCTGACCGAATCACAGGCTACCAAGTCTAAGTAAACTTGATACTAAGAACACGTCTGGTGTCTCAACAAGGGTAAAACATGAATATCGACGCATTAATCAATCACCCCAAATGGCTACTGTTGGTATTAGCGCCCTTATTCGTAGTGTGCATGTTGGCTGAGTATTTTATCGGTCAGAAGCAAGGCCGGTTGCCTGCTAACTCCAGCTATAAGCTTTCAGAAGTGATGTGTAACTTTACACTTGCAGGAATGCATCAACTCTCCGATTTACTCACCGGGTTATTGGTCATGCAGCTGTATCTTTGGATGTTCGGTTGGCGCTTAATGGACATCGAGATGGGCATGCTAAGTTTTGCTGTATTGATGGTGTTACAAGACTTTTTCTATTATTGGTTCCATAGAGCAAGCCATCGTATTCGCTGGATGTGGGCGGCACACGTGGCACACCACAGTTCAGAACAAATGAACTTTAGCACTGCGTTTCGTCAGAGCTTGATGTACCCATTCGCAGGCATGTGGCTATTTTGGGTACCGTTAGTCATCATAGGTTTTGACCCTAAATGCGTCATCTTTATAGTACTTCTAAATCTAGGTTTGCAGTTCTTTGTCCACACACAATGGATACGGAGCTTAGGGCCACTTGAATACATCTTTAACACCCCTTCGCACCATCGTGTTCATCACGGCAAAAATCCTCAATACATCGATAAGAACTACGCCGGTGTTTTGATCATTTGGGATAAGTTGTTTGGTACGTTCGAACCTGAAGTTGAAACTGTTAGTTACGGCGTCACAAAACCAGTAAACAATTTTAACCCTATAATCGTCACCTTTCAAGAATGGAAGGCTATATTCAAAGATTTGAAGAACCGAGAGTTAACCATAAAACAAAAAGTACAGCTGATACTTTCACCTCCATCTGATTAGGTGAGAGATTATGATTACTAAGAGATAGCCACGATTAGATTCAAAAGCATACCCATTGGCTCGATTGGATAGTAAAGCACCGTTTTCCGGCAATTTATTTGTGATCTGGCTTGCACGCGTACCGCATACTATCAGATACTGAACAAAACTAATCTTCAGCCACAGTAAACGTTACGCGCTTGCTGTTCAGGAAATTCAATGAGTTCAGATAATCAGCCAACCTACTTCTTTTTCGATTACGAAACGTGGGGCGTTAGCCCAGCAAAAGACCGCCCGAGTCAGTTTGCGGGTGTTCGTACCGATCAAGATTTCAATGTTATTGGAGAGCCTCTGGTTATCTATTGCCAACCTCCTGCTGATTACCTTCCTGCACCTGAAGCTGCACTGATCACTCGCATCACTCCACAAAAAGCCATGTCTCAAGGCCTACCGGAACCTGAGTTCATCGCTAAGATTCATGCTGAGCTTGCAAAACCAAACACCACAAGCCTTGGCTACAACAGCATTCGATTCGATGACGAAGTCACGCGTTATACCTGTTACCGCAACTTCATTGACCCATATGCATGGAGCTGGCAGAACGGCAACTCACGTTGGGATCTGTTAGATGTGATGCGTGCCGTACACGCCTTGCGCCCAGACGGCATTGTTTGGCCAGACAATGAAGAAGGTTTCCCGAGCTTCAAACTGGAACACCTATCTGTGGCAAATGGCATTGAACACGAAAACGCGCACGATGCGATGGCCGATGTTATTGCGACTATTGAACTCGCGAAAAGGCTCAAAGCCGCACAACCTAAGATGTTTGATTATCTCTACAACATGCGCCACAAACGTAAGCTGAATGAGCTGGTCGACATAGTCAATATGACACCTTTGATGCACGTTTCAGGCATGTTTGGTCGTGACTGCAATTACACCAGTTGGATTGTTCCTATGGCGTGGCACCCAACCAATCAGAATGCCGTTATCGTAGTTGATTTGGCCAAGGATCCGAGTCCGTTATTAGAGCTGGATACAGATGCACTTAGAGAAAGGCTCTACACCAAACGCAGTGAACTTGCTGAAGACGAGCTACCCGTACCAATCAAATTGGTTCAGCTGAACAAGTGCCCTATTCTTGCGCCAGCCAAAACGCTGACGGCTGAAAATGCCGAAACCATCGGTATCGATCGCCAACAATGCTTGAAGAACTTGGCCCTACTGCGCGAACACCCAGAAATTCGTGACAAATTGATTGGCTTATATTCACAGGAACGTGAGTACGAACAGAGCGACGATGTAGATACACAGCTTTACGACGGTTTCTTTTCACCTGCTGATAAAACAGCGATGAACATCATTCGCGAAACTGATCCTAACAACTTGGCAGCTTTGGATATCACCTTCAGTGATGAACGTATTAAACCGTTACTGTTCCGTTACCGTGCGCGTAACTTCCCATGGACGCTCAACGAAGCTGAACAATTGAAATGGGCGAACCATTGTCGTGAACTTTATGAAAGCCGTTTAGAAGAGTACATGCTGAACCTTGAAAACCTCGCGCACGAACATGAAAGTGACGAGAAAAAAATGGCTATCTTGAAGGCGGTTTATCAGTACGTAGAAAAGTTAGCTAGCTAATTCCATTATCAAGAGATGTAACACTTTGAAAGAAAGATTAATCCAACTGGTTTACTGCTTAATCTCTTTCACCTTAATCATGGGTGCACTTACAGCAGGTAACACGTTACAGCACTTTTTGGATACCTCAATCCCAGGCAGTATTTTTGGTATGTTGATTCTATTTGCCGCCATGGTGATTGGTATTGTTCCTTCGCACTGGGTGCAGCCGGGTGCAAGCTTGATTATCCGCCTAATGATTTTGCTTTTTGTTCCGATCAGTGTTGGGTTGATGGATCACTTCAATATGCTCATCGCCAATGCATTGCCTATTATGGCAAGTGCCGTTGGTGGAACGCTCATCGTATTGGTGTCCCTGTCATGGTTCTTAGACCGCTTGCTTTCGAGAGGTAACTGATCATGTGGATTCTACTCACCATCGTGGTATTCCTGTTTGCTCGCAGGGTAAGTCAAAAAGTAAACTCACCGCTGTGTAACCCTCTGCTTATCAGCATTGGTATCATCATTCCGATTCTCACGTTCTTTAGAGTACCGTTTGAGACTTACTATGCTGACAACACCTGGATTACGTACATGCTTCAGCCAGCGGTTGTCGCCCTAGCTTATCCGTTATATGAACAGCTACCTCAAATTCGAGCTAACTGGCGAATCATTACCTTTGCATGCACGCTGGGTAGTGTGATGTCGATGACCACAGCGGCAATGATTGCCGTCGCTTTCAAAGCCGACCTAAGTTTGATTGCAAGTTTATTAGGTAAGTCAGTCACCACGCCAATTGCGATGGAAGTATCAAGCCATTTAGGTGGTGAAGCAGCGATTGCGGCAATACTGGTATTGATCGTTGGTCTGTTTGGGGCAATCTTTGCTTATCCAATCTACAATCTCATCGGTATTAAGAGCCCTATCGCCCGTGGTTTAACCATGGGTACCGTGTCTCACGCTTTAGGCACGGCAACATGTGCTGAAAAGAATCAGGAAGATGCAGCATTCAGTTCTTTGGCTCTTGTGCTTTGTGGCGTCATTACTTCAATCATCGCACCGAGTATATTTTCGCTTGTAGTTTGGTTCTATTCTTAACCACCGTGATTTCAGTTGAAACGCTGATTGATCATTGGTTACCTAATAGATATAGCTAGCGGTTTTAAAGTGTGACAAATATCCAAATGGCCCAAGCAGAACTCTGATTATTTCAGTGTTAGCTTGGGCTTTTTTCTCGCATTTAGTCAGCAATAGCAGACAAATCGCAATCTGTTTAGGCCAATAAGTGCGATATCAATGGCAGTTTTTTATATTGCAATCGATTTCATCTGTGACCTCACTCTAATTATGCAAGCCAATGTAACAACAACAACTCTATAGTGATCATTATCACAGAAAAATCCTGAGCATTGCATAGAATTAAAGCCTAAGGTCAATTAAGGATTCAACATGAACAGTCGTATTACCCTGGCGCTGGAAAGTGCTCCAACAGCAATCAAAGCGCTTTTGAGTAACATCGTATTAGCAGACAACTTTGACGCGACATTGTCTCCAGAACAATTTGCCAGCCTACTGCAAGCAAGTGGTCTAGCGGATGACGAACTACGTATTGCGCTACTTCCTTTTGCCGCAGCGTATTCTTACGCTCCGTTGTCTGACTTTTATGTTGGTGCAATCGTGCGTGGTTTGTCTGGTACTCTGTATTTTGGTGCAAACCTTGAAATCGCTGGTGCTCAACTTGGCCAAACCGTTCACGCTGAGCAATCTGCAATCAGCCACGCTTGGATGAAGGGCGAGCTAGGAATCTCTGATATCACAATCAATTTCAGCCCTTGTGGTCACTGCCGTCAATTCATGAATGAACTGACAACAGCACAAGAACTTAAAGTTCAGCTTCCACAACGCGATGAAATGTCTCTGCAAGAGTACCTACCAGACTCTTTCGGCCCTGCTGATTTAGGTGTGACAACCGGCCTAATGACTAAGCTTGATCATAAGTACTCGACCGAAGAAACAACGCCGATTGTTGTAGAAGCACTAGCAGCACTAAACCGTAGCCATGCTCCTTACACCAAAAACCTAAGTGGTGTTTCACTACAACTGACATCGGGTGAGATTTTTACGGGAGCTTACGCAGAAAATGCAGCGTTCAACCCGAGCCTACCCCCTCTGCAAGTGGCGTTGATTCAACTGAAACTGGCTGGCTTCGATTTTGAACAAATTGAAAGTGCTGCTTTGGTTGAAATCGCAGAAGGTAGCATCAGTCACCTAGCGGATACGCAATCTACATTAGACGCGATTAATCCCGACATTCCAGTGACTTACTTAGCAATCTAAGTACATCTAATTAACAACTTTTTAAATAAGCAGCTCATTTTTATAGGGCTGCTTTTTTTATGCTTGTAATTAACACCACAACCCACGCAAACGTTTGCTTTTGTCGTTTAAATAAGTATGATCATCCCGTTTTCAATCAATCGTTCAAAAGATCGGAAGGAATTTCTATGTTTGGTACTGCTACTCGTGAAAATGCTACTCGTGTACTTCTATTAGGTTCAGGTGAACTTGGCAAAGAAGTGGCTATCGAGTGCCAACGTTTAGGTTTGGAAGTTATTGCTTGTGACCGTTATGCAGATGCGCCGGCTATGCAAGTCGCACATCGTAGCCATGTACTAGACATGTTAGATGGCGATGCACTTCAAGCCATTATTGAACTAGAAAAGCCAGATTACGTGGTACCTGAAATAGAAGCTATTGCCACCAGCAAGCTGGTCGAGCTTGAAGCACAAGGTTTGAATGTCGTTCCAACAGCTAACGCAACTAAGCTAACGATGAACCGTGAAGGTATTCGTCGTCTTGCAGCAGAAGAACTAAAGCTAAGCACATCCCCTTACCGCTTTGCAGACACCCTTGAAGACTTCGCTGCCGCGGTTGAATTTGTCGGCATGCCTTGCGTTGTTAAACCCGTAATGAGTTCTTCAGGCAAAGGCCAGAGCGTTATCAAAACCGAAGAAGACATCCAAAAATCGTGGGACTATGCACAAGAAGGTGGTCGCACTGGCGCTGGGCGTGTAATCGTTGAAGGTTTCATCGAGTTTGATTACGAGATCACTCTTCTAACTGTTCGTGCAGTCGACGGTGTCCATTTCTGTGCGCCTATCGGTCACCGCCAAGAAGATGGTGATTACCGCGAATCATGGCAGCCACAGGTTATGTCAGACAACGCTCTAAAAGCGGCACAGTACACTGCAGAGCAAGTGGTTAATGCTCTAGGTGGTCATGGTATCTTTGGTGTTGAGTTGTTCGTTAAAGGTGACCATGTGATCTTTAATGAAGTATCCCCTCGCCCACACGATACTGGTTTGGTGACATTGATGTCTCAAGACTCGTCAGAATTCGCACTGCACGTACGAGCATTTACAGGTATGCCTATCAAATCAATTACTCAATATGGCCCATGTGCGTCTGCAGTAATCCTTGGACAAGGCAAATCAACGAACATTCGTTTTGAAGGCCTTGCAGAAGCATTAGAGGCACCACAAACGCAAGTTCGTCTGTTTGGTAAACCAGACATCGATGGTCGTCGTCGCCTTGGTGTTGCACTAACACGCCGTAAGAGCACAGAAGCCGCGATTGAAGATGCAATCAACAGCGCATCTAAGGTAAAAGTGATTTACTAATCAGATTCTCAACTCTTGAATCTTAACGATCAAAAAGACGGGCGATGCGCCCGTCTTTTCATTAGTGTTATCTCTTCGAAAGTAAACTGAATCTAGACTTCCGATTCAATCAAATACACTTCTTCACTGAATCGAGACAAACCTTTCTTAGCAATCTTAGGATGCTCATCGTCTGCAATATCTTGATTCAATAACGTAATCTTGTAACCCGAAAACAACTGATCGATTTCCAGTTTAGGTACGCTAAACGGAGGGCCTGCCATTTCGTCTTGATCGTAGTCTAGCGTTACAAGTAGGATCTTACCGCCAGGCTTCAATAACTGCTTCAAGCGCTCTACATATTGCACTCGCATCTCAGCAGGCAAAGCGACTAAAGAAGCACGATCATAAATAATCTCGACCGGCTGAATTGGCGCAGTGAAGTAATCCCCAGTGTAAACACTCAACTCATCAAACTGATAAAGCTCATGTTGACCGTTAATTTGAGTTACGGTTGGCGTGTAGAAATGCTCAGAGAAAAAAGCTCGAACCGCAATCTGGCTCAATTCAACACCTTGAACGTCTTCATGTTTAGACGCAAGCCAAATCAGATCTTCACTCTTGCCACATAGAGGAACAAATACACTCTTCTCATAGCTAGGGTCCGTTGCTTTCCAAAACTCAACCAAAAGTGGGTTTACATCTTCAAGGTGGAAACCAATTTGGTTGGCTGCCCATTTATTGTGCCAAAATTCAGGATTATTCATCTTTCGTTCATGTTAAACAGTCATAATGTAAGGGTACAGTATAGACAAGTAAGAGCAACCTTAGCTTGGCTTAAAGTGCCAAAATGGTTTCGAATAAGACCAGAAACTGGCTAGGTTCAAAGTTCTTAAAATTTCGGAACAAACGCTTGGATTATTTGTCTATATGTTCACATTTTAAAGCAATATTAAACGTTAGAGTTGGTTTCTGTCTTAGCTAGCCCCATTTAATATGTAGTGAGTTTAGTTAAGCTTTTTACTCTTATGCGTTACTGGTTACCCCTTTTAACTACCCGTTTTTGTAACCTTGTATTTTGGAGTTTGAATGAGTGTATTTCTCCGTACGACGGCCCTAATGCTTCTAGTATTGAGCCGAGCGCCTGCATTCGCAGCAGCACCTGTTTCAACGAGTTCAACTGATCAATCGCGCACAGCGTCTTCGCAAAACCAAGTTTCATCAAACGTATTCCGCCACAGCCTAAGCGGCCTATATGGCATAAAGGCATTCGACTCGCGTCCAACTCAGCCTTATACCGACTTCGACATCCTTTACAGCAAAGCTCACCAAGCACAAGCAGAGCTAGAAACGATCTGTAAAAGTACTGCTCTTCTCACTAATTCAGACGCTCTATTTGCTGGTGTTAAATCTCAAGCTCGCGCTCAAGAGAAAATTGAATTGGAACTGGATGGGGATAACACAAAAATTACCGATCTAGCACGCGCAACAATCATCGCTAATGATGTAGAAAGCCTAGTTGAAGTGTACGAAGTACTGAGCCGTGAAGCGGACGTAGTAAAAGTGAAAAACAAGTTTAAGTCACCAGCTGATTCTGGCTACCGTGACCTTAACCTGTTGGTTCGTTTACCAAAAACCAACATGATTGCTGAGGTTCAACTTCACTTAAAAGCGATAGCGGATGTGAAAAGTGGCCCTGAACATGAGCTATATGAGATCATTCAAGGTATTGAGCGTCATGCCATTGCTGAAAAGCGCCCAATCAACGACATCGAAGCTGCGCAAATCAACAGCCTAAGACGCCAATCTTTAGAGCTGTACCAACAAGCATGGCAACCATACATTACGACTCATATAAAAGCGGCTTAACAACAACCTTACCGTTACTACAAAATAAAAACGAACAAGGGCTGCGAATGCAGCCCTTACTCATTTCAGAAACACTCTTATAAAGTACCTTTGAAGCTTATTACTTTTAATACAACCTGAAACGAGTATACAAACCCAATGACTTTACGTGCTAGATATACTTATCCAATAATGATTTAACAATATGTTGCATATAGAAGCCTTGGCGGCCATTGCTTTTAAACCAGGTAATTGCTTCAATACATAATCCTATTTTTTTGCTTTTTAACACCTTTGAGTAGGAGTATGCAGTGAAACTTCAGCTGAGCTACGATAGGATAAAAGAATGAAAACGAGAGACAAGAATAAATACGCTTATACAAACAAAAAGACCACGCTAGGCGTGGTCTATTGCTTGGCTACTTCTCGATTTTAATATTTTCAACTCGGGCCTTTAGTTTTTGTCCCGGTCTAAAAGTAACAACACGTCGAGCAGAAATTGGAATGTCTTCACCAGTTTTCGGGTTACGACCAGGTCGCTCGTTCTTCTCGCGAAGATCAAAGTTACCAAAACCAGACAGTTTTACCTGTTCGCCATTTTCAAGCGCTTTTCGAACTTCTTCGAAAAACACTTCAACCGTTTCCTTGGCATCCCGCTTGCTGTATCCGAGTGTCTCAAACAGGTTCTCAGCCAAATCGGCCTTCGTGAGTGCCATAAAACTTTCCTCAAAGCTATGTTAATCATTGCTACTATCGACAGTAGCGCCAAAGCATTTACCGTATTCAATCAATGAGATAAGGTCGTTTACAAGGAAAGTGTATGCCAAGCTTCTGATTTTCGCCAACTTTTTTATTTCAACTGTCAGATTATTCTTTTAAATCAGAAAGATAACTCGCTCTTAATTTCACATATATGGCTAAAAAACATCTGATTAACAGTTGTCAAATAGAACTATATTCCAATTAATATTGATAAATTGGAATTTAAAACTTTACCGGTCTAAAAAATAATTTTGAGACTTTTCTCCTATCCCCAATAAAATCAGCTACTTGATTTGATATCCATCTCAACAGAAGTTACGAAATAATCATTATTAAATATGAGATTTGTATCATTTCAGAATTTAATTCGAATCGGTCAATGCTAACACTGATAGTGAACTGACTTTTACTGTCATTCATCTGTATTCCAATCCTATCAACCTCCCCCCTTTAGTGACGCTGTGCAGTAAGGTACATTTCACAGCACCATTTTGATATGTTATAACATATCAAAATAGAAGGGTTTTAGTACATAAAATGAAAGATATTGAAGCGATCATTAATCACGTCAAGCAAGGATGCAAAGACAATAGCTACCTCATCCCTGGAATGATTGACGACCAAGTACACTTTCGCGAGCCAGGGTTAACCCACAAAGGCACAATCGCGACAGAATCACGAGCCGCTGTCGCCGGTGGTATTACTAGCCATATGGAGATGCCCAACGTAAACCCCGCTACAACAACCATAGAAGCCTTAGAGCACAAGTTTGATATCGCAGCACAGAGCTCATTGGCTAACTACTCTTTTTACCTAGGTGCGACCGAGGATAATTTAGAGCAGATAAAGCAGCTCGACCCGGCCAAGCACTGCGGCATAAAAGTCTTTATGGGCGCTTCAACCGGGAACCTATTAGTCGAAGATCATCAAGCGTTGGATGCGATTTTTCATGATTCTCCGTTACTTACCGTGACCCACTGTGAAAGCGGCTCAGTGATTGCTGAAAATCAGCAACGACTCAGGAATGATGCACCCAATTTCACAATTGAAGACCACCCTATCCTAAGAGATGACAGAGCCAGCTATGCCTCTTCTTCTTATGCCGTTGAGCTCGCTAAAAAGAACAATAGCCAACTTCGTGTATTGCATATCACTACAGAGAAAGAGTTGGCACTATTTGATAAAGGGCCAATCGAAGGCAAGCGCATAACCGCTGAAGCGTGTGTTCATCACCTTTGGTTCAGTAATGAAGAGTACCCAAGATTAGGGAACCAAATCAAATGCAACCCAGCCATCAAATTTCCAAGCGATAGAGCAGCACTACTTGCCGCCTTTAGCACCAATCAAATAGACATCATCGCTACAGACCATGCTCCTCACACATGGGAAGAAAAACAAGTTTCTCATGAGCAAGCGCCTGCACCTGCAGGTTTACCTCTGGTACAACACGCCCTCTTAACTCTGTTTGACCATGTACATGCCGGAACCATGACCGTAGAGCAAGTCGTAGAGAAAACAGCACACAGACCATCCATTCGTTATGCGATACAAAACCGCGGTTATATTCGTGAAGGCTACTTCGCAGATTTAGTGCTCGTCGACCCACAAGCATCAACATTAGTTGGTGAGGAAAACAACCTTTATCAATGTGCTTGGTCTCCATTCACTGGTCACGAGTTCTCTTCCCAAATCAAACATACTTGGGTAAATGGCACCAAGGTTTATAGCAATGCAGATTCGAGCTTGATCTAAGGTACAAATCACTCTCCAACAATGAGGCTGTCATTCGAGCGCTAGTTCACCAGTTATTACCATCAATAAAAAGAAATCAATATGTTAAGAAGAAACCCTAACGGCCATATGCCAAACGTATCGGAAACCGCCTTCATTGATCCAACCGCCATTATTTGTGGCAAGGTGATCATTGAAGATAACGTGTTCATTGGTCCTTATGCCGTGATACGTTCCGATGAGGTTAATGAACACGGCGATATGGAAGCCATCGTGATTAAGCGAGACACCAATATTCAAGATGGTGTGGTTATTCATTCAACAGCTGGTGCCGCAGTGACCATAGGAGAACGTTCCTCTGTCGCTCACCGTTCCATTATCCATGGGCCTTGTGAAGTCAGTGACGATGTCTTTATCGGCTTCAACTCTGTCGTTTTCAATGCCGTCATTGGTAAAGGTTGCGTGATTCGTCATAACTGCGTGGTGGACGGACTCGACCTTCCCGAAAATTTTCATGTACCACCGATGACCAACATAGGTTCAAGCTTTGATCTAAACAGCATTTCAAAAGTACCACCAGAATACTCGGCGTTTTCAGAATCGGTTGTCTCTGCCAACCATACTCTTGTTCAAGGCTATAGAAGGATTGCTAATGAACTCTAATAAGTCCCCCTTGATTGGGATTCCGACCAACATTATTACTGGGTTTCTCGGAGTAGGAAAAACCACCGCGATTCTTAACTTAATGAAGCACAAACCAGCCGATGAGAATTGGGCTATTTTGGTGAATGAGTTTGGTGAAATTGGCGTTGATGGAAGTTTATTCGAAGGCAAGCAAACCAAACAGCAGCAAGTTTTTATTCGCGAACTACCGGGTGGCTGCATGTGTTGTGCAGCTGGGCTACCCATGCAGATAGCACTCAATCAATTGCTTTCAGAGGCGAAGCCAGACCGCTTGCTGATTGAGCCTACTGGGCTTGGCCACCCAAAAGAAGTGTTAGAAGTATTATCTTCTGAACATTATCGTAAAGTGCTGTCACTGCAAAAGAACATCACCTTGGTAGATGCTCGCAAGCTGTCTGATACTCGTTATTCTGACCACGATACTTTCAACCAACAAATTACCATTGCGGATACGATCGTCGGCAATAAAGTAGACCTTTATAACAAGGTTGATGCAGAAATGCTTGCCGAGTACGTTGCTCAGGTTTGTCACCCTGACACTAAGCTGATCTTTGCTCATCACGGTAAGATCCCATACGAAGAGTTTGATGGAAGCAGTAGTTTTTATCAACACCAAGCTCATGGGCACCATCACCACCATGATCACAAACAAGATAAGCCACTTGCATCTGAACTCCCGATGCCAGAAAGCGGCATGCTCAAAGCGACCAACCAAGGCGAAGGCTTCGAGAGTATTGGCTGGCGATTTGCAGCCGATAAACTGTTTGACCACCAGCGTTTACGACACTTTCTAGTCGGCTTGAAAGTTGAACGTATGAAGGCTGTGTTCATTACTCCAAATGGTATTTTTGGCTACAACTTAACGGAGGATGGTTTGACAGAATCAGAACTCGATGAGTGTAGTGAAACCAGAATTGAGGTAATTGGTCAGGGCATAGAGAGTGATCTCGAAAGCCACCTTCTAGAATGTCTTGTTAACTAAATTAGCCCTATCGACAATTAAAACTAAAGCCCTATGAACTAGACATCCATAGGGCTTTTTAGACGTTGAAGTAAACATCACTACGTTATCTTACTGACACCAATCGTTTCTCTGTCACCGGATGTGCCGCTACTCACCGCTTTTGCAGGTTTAACGATCAAACCAATCCCGATTAAGAACAACACCGATGCCACTACTTGAGCGAGTGACAACACTTCGTCGTACATAAAGTATCCGCTGATCAGCGCGAAGACTGGCACCAGCAAGGTTAACGGTGCAGTTGTGCTTAGTGGATATTGGATTAACAACTTGTTCCACACCCAATAGCCAAATAGCGTGGTTGGATAAGCCTGAAACAGCACCGCAATCGTTGTGTTCCAATCCCATTGTTCAATCCCCTGCCAAATGATTTGATCCCCGTGTAACATCACAGCAAACAACACCAACGGCGCTGGTGCAAACAACATTCCCCACACATTAAACGCAAACGCCTGCTTAGTTTTAGAAGCCTTAACAATGACGCCCATTAAGGTCCAACTGCACGCTGCAATCATAATCAAGATAACGCCGTTAACGGTGACATTCCCTTTCGCCGCTGAGACTAAAACTGCAAGTGCACACAGGGCTAACATCGCACCAATTAACTTACGAACCGACGCATTTTCTTTGAAAACCCATACCCCAACTGCCATTCCAATAAGCACGTTGCTTGAAAGCAATACTGAGGAAAGCCCAGATGAGAGGCCTGCTGTGATTGACCATGATGCCATACCCCAAATACCAACCCCAAAGACAAAGCCATAACTCACGAGATAACGCCACGCGACATTCGGCCTTGCGACAAAGAATATCACTGGTATCACGGCTAGCGAGAAACGCGCGGCCGTTGCCAACAAAGGATGAACGTTGGTTACGCCCATTTTGATCATCGAGAAATTGAATCCCCAAATTGCCATCACCAACACCGCTAACAACAAATCATTTCTTTTCATACTGTCCCCCTCTTTTGTTTTAAAAAAGTATCCCTTGAACAACAAAACGGGTACAGATACAATTTTTGAAACAAAAACCAGTACAGTCAACCACAACCGTTACCATGAGCATTTACCGAAAACTTGCGAATCAGTTTATTAATGAGATTGAAAGTGGAAAAAGACCCGAAGGTGGGCGTATGCCTTCGCTTCGTCAATTAGCTAAGCAACAAGCCGTTAGCATGTCGACCGTAGTAAGTTGCTACCAAGAGCTAGAGTCACAGGGCTGGATTCACTCTCGACCACAAGCCGGGTATTTTGTTTCTCCTCATAAGCCAGCTCACTCAACACCTGAATGGGCACAGTTTGAGAGTAAAGTTTCCAGAGTGAGACAAACCTCATCGACTCACAACTCAATCAATGGGCCTTTAGGGGTTTCTAGCACCACCAATGATGAGCAATCGGTCGTTGAACTAGAACGCAGTTTCCGTCGCTCGATAAAACGCATGGGTAACAGGCTCAACCATTACCCTGATACTCAAGGCGAGCCGATATTACGACAAGCATTGTCCACTCACTTTGCAAAGCTTGATGTGCATTTTTCACCAGGCGAACTGGTGGTCACGGCTGGCTGTATGTCGGCAATAAAAGGTTCATCGCGGCTTTCCGGGGAAAGCCGCTTTTATCTTCAAGAAGAAGTAGTCTGTATCTCGATACCCATATCCCATTCGCTTGATTAGTTTTATCTTGTTGTTTATCCCTTCCAATGTGCATGTGTTAAGCGGATAACTTGCCGATGCGATAATGCCGTGAAGATAAGGACTCAGTTTTCGTGCGAACTCTTGCAATGGCTTAATTCCACTCTCCTGTACTTGTGCCCACCACACCTCCCAGA
>NZ_JAKEUQ010000019.1 GCF_022397955.1 Vibrio sp. Isolate32
GGGCTCTGGGAGGTGTGGTGGGCACAAGTACAGGAGAGTGGAATTAAGCCATTGCAAGAGTTCGCACGAAAACTGAGTCCTTATCTTCACGGCATTATCGCATCGGCAAGTTATCCGCTTAACACCTGCACATTGGAAGGGATAAACAACAAGATAAAACTAATCAAGCGAATGGGATATGGGTATCGAGATACAGACTACTTCTTCTTGAAGATAAAAGCGGCTTTCCCCGGAAAGCCGCGATGAACCAAAAAAATAGCCAATCGCAATAATCGCAATTGGCTTATATATTTTGTGAACAAGAGTAGGTTCACTAACAACGTCAGTTGGCTAGGTGACCCTCGGCTTAAGAAGGGTCAATATACACAGAGCAGTTAGTGTGCCAACTTTTAAAACCACGTAAAACGGCAGTTTTATAGCAATCTGGTGCGTATTTGAACGTTTAATTTGCGTTTTCGTAATGCTTTATTGCAAAATGCAATTGCGATTTGCAACTTTAGAGTATTGCTCGGGAATAAAGTTAATAGCACTGAACGCTGCATGCTGATTCGTTTTTCGAATTTGTGTTCTTTCTGGCGACGAATAGTAAAATTGGAATAAACAAAAAGCCCGTGTGATCTAAGAGCGCACGGGCTTAGTATTGTTTCACCAATGGGAAGTATTAGATGGAGTAGAAGAAGTACAGTTGAGACTTCATTCGAATGATGATCCCGCGTATGATATCTAGGAACGCCATAAAGCTAACCGGCTTCTCACCACTAACCCAAGCAAGCCCTACTGACCCGACAGGGATGTCGTAACCTTCTGTTTCATCAATCTTCAAACGAACAAAGTGGTGCTTGTTCTGAAGGTTTCGACCTGTGGTTACTCGAACCTGTTCATCGATACCTAATAAACTGGCTTGTGCCTCCCCCGTTGCTTCCACAATCCCTTCAACTGTCGCAGAGAAGATTTTCCCTGGGTATACCGCTGTTGCAAACTCCGCAGGCAGACCTACTTTGATGTTGCGAATAGCTTGGTGGTTGACTCGCATTAACACGTATTTCTCTTGGGTATACATTTGTATACGAGGCATCATTGAAACACGTTGACCTTCACGAAGAATAAAGTTGGTAACAAAGCCATCTGATGGCGCCGTCACTTTTGTACTATTCAAGTCCCACTGTGCCTGTGTCAATGTGGCTTTTGCAGAGTCGACCTCGGTTTGCTTCTTACTTACATTGGTTTCCGCTTTGTGGATGTTTAACTTGGCGTTCTCCGCATCCACCTCTTTCTTACTCAACTGAGATTCAAGTGTAGTCACATTATGAGTCGCTATTTCCACCTTTGCGGTTTGTTGGTCGATATCAGACTCTGTAATGGTGTGTTCAACCACACTGTTTTGCTTTTGATAACGATCCAGTGTCTTAGACTGCAAAACTAAGTCGGTCTTTGCTGACTCAATTTGTGTTATCGAAGTTTTGATGTCTTCAAGCGCTGATTGGTAGCTGACTTTTGCAATGCTGACTTCTTGGCGAGCTGTGTCTAACGCTACCTCTGCTGACTCAAGTTGGACCTTCGCCTTATCTCGAGCGATCACATATTTGGTGTCGTCAATCTCATAGATCAACTGACCTTCAGCTACGTCTTGGTTTGGGTGAATATGAACTTTCGTGGTTTTTCCCGTCACATTGGTTGAATCTGGACGCAATTGAATATGGGGCGATTGAACCACAGAGCCCCCAGAGAGATCCATCGGCGTGAAGTTAATCAGTCCTACCCACACAAACAGCAACCAAGAAGTACCACCAAGGTACGCAAAGGCTTTTGTTCCTTTATTCCAAGGCATGCCAATCAGCCTCAGTAAATAGATGAACAGTGCCCAAATAGCTAAGCCTTCTAACATGCTTGGTTCTCCTCGTCTTTGTTATCAGTGTTGCTGGTTTCTTTCGGTGTTGCGGGGGCTTTCCATGTGTCCCTGAGGTTGATGATTGCTTTTTCCATATCAACGAATGCCAAAATGACTGCGAGTACCCACACCCAGTGCCATAAAAAGCCAATCCAAGTGAGCGCGGTGATCAAACCGAGTTGTTGATGCTCTTTACTGTGAGCCTTGTTTATTGGTAGTTCATGGACACGCCAGAACCCGTAACATGCAGCTGCAATCGTTGCGACGAGTACAACACCTGCGACCACATGTAGCGCTGTGTCAGCGCCAGTTCCAACAAATGGGACACTTACTAAACTCATTGATATACCCTAGGTTAAATTAAGCGCTGAGTGTGATTGATATCAGATTTATAGGTTGCAAAATTACTAATTACTTTAATAATGGCACCTATACGATGTGATCTGTAATTGTGTTGGCAGGGATTTGCGACGAATGAATAATTGTAACTTCTTAAGATCATTAGGAATTTTAGGTATATACCAGTACGCAGCGGCGAATCGAGAGCTAGATATGGATTCTTTAGGTATTCCCAAATCAGTATTTGCTAACGCTATGAACCTGATTCCGGTCAATGAAGTGGATAAGTGGTATGGCTTACTTGAGCAGAAAACGGATGAGCCAGACATCATCTTAAAGCTTGCTGCTAGAGTCGATATAGAGAAGTTAGGCCCGCTTGCTAACTGGTTTTTCTCCGGACATGACCTAGCTTCGACCATTCGACGCGTTAACATCGGGCTGCATTGTTTGCAGTCCGGCGCTTTCTTATATGGCGCGCAAGTGGGTAACCTGATTAAGTGGTGTTATGACAACCCTGAATACTCTGAGACTGGCAGGGTTCACGATTCAGTGCGTGTCGCGATCTTTATGATGAAGATATTAAGGCGTTATCTTGGGCCTGATTTCGTGCCTTCTGCGGTTTCTATTGCTGGATATCGAGAAAATACTGAGCTGTATCACGAGTACTTTGGTTGCAATATTCAATGGGGACAACCAAGAACTGAGGTATGGATACCGAGTAAATCTAGGCTATCTGTGAATCACTCGCCGTCAGTCGGGAAAATGAGTTTAGCTATGAATTTCAATGATTTAGATAACTATCTCAATATGCCAGACGCAGGTGATGAACATAAGGTGACCTATGAAATGATCAATTATAGTCGCCACTTTGGCTTGCCGACGTTGAACAAGGTGTCGAGTTTACTTGGTTTGTCTGAGCAACAGTTTCAGCGACGACTGCACAAACTCGGGGTGAACTTTTCCACGATTATGGGTTACGCGTTGAGTAATATTGCTGTTGAGTTGCTGAGTTATTCATTGCCCGTTGAAGAAGTGGCGAGACGTCTTGGCTATACCAACGTGGCAAGCTTTACGCGAATGTTCAAAAAGCACCGTGGCTTGACCCCAAAGCAATATGTCGAAAGGTTTAGAACTGACTTATAGAGCGTTATCAGGTGTGCCGTTTGCTCGATAAGTACACCATGGCCCAAGTGCTGAGAATGAAAGGTGCGGTTAGCGGCAGTAAGCTAAGAGTGTAGAATATGAGTGTAAAGAGGCAACTAAACACACCGCCTAATATCACCCAAACCCACGAAACTCTTGGATAGAGAACCAGTGCGAGTGTTGCTAGCACGGCGTTGTATCCATATAGCCCTTGAGCGATCAGTTCGTCATCTGCGCCAATTACCTCGCTAAACAGAGTACTGACGGCTACTGCTAACACTACCCAAAGAGCGTGTTGGATGTTGTTAAGCATGATCGCCACTAAAATAATCAGCCCCGTCCACGTATTGTTGATAAAGCTGACTTGGCTGACTCCTTTTAGCATGGTCACGATAAAAGGGGGTAGGTGAGCCTCTAAATTTGTCGCTATGTGGGTGTGTGGAGCTTGCTCAACGGCAGAAGGAGAAAATACCGTTATATCCAAGCTCCACTGAGCCACATAAATCCACCAAGATGTTATGACGAAAGCGCTGGTATAGCCGAGGTACTTTTTAAAGCCAAATACCACGGTTGCTATGGGTACAGTGAACAATGCACCTAAGAAAGTAACCATCACTAAGACGGGTGTTATCTCGAGCATATTTCCGATAAACAGTGCGACGAGTGCACCATTCAACGCATACATTCCATTATAGATATTGTCGATTGGCTTTCTGGTATAGCAAGCAAATACATAACTGCTCGCTGCACCGAATAGTGTAAGGGCTGAGAGGGAAAAGGATTCGACTGAGATAGCAATCAGAAATAAAACAGACGTGATGATTGTTGGAGTGAAGTAGATTTGCCCAATACCATTGAGCAAGCCTTGATGTTGTTGAAAGTCCTTATTCGTCTGCATCGCTCGGCTACGTTATTTACTGATGTTAATTTTTTGATAACCAGATTGTATACAATTTTAACGTGTTGACCATTTCGGTCTGTTAATTTTGGTACCAGCGTTCACCATAAGCTTGTTGATAATCTGGCTTTTCAATGAGCCCCTCTTGCTCGGGTACAGTTTCTAGTGGCCCCACAATGGTTCGATAGGGAAGTACACCCGCCCAAACCGGGATATCCATATCTGCTTTGTCATCATTCACACCATGCTTACCAATTTTTACTGATGCTTCGGTTAGCGGTATCGCCAATAACTCAGTCGCAGTGAGCTCTTTTTCATTGCTCAGTCTAACCTCGTCGGTTCTCCCTGGGGCTATCTGCTCAATGAAGATATTCAGCAAGCGATCCTTTTCTTGATTGTCGTCGATGACTGAAAATGATCCAAGCACCACAGCTGAACGGTAATGGGCGCTATGATGAAAGGCTGAGCGAGCCAGGACCCAGCCATCAAATAATGTGAATGTTAAACAGGTTGGCTCTCCCTTCTTAAGCCCTTTTAGTAGGCGGCTGTTTTTGGCGCCATGGATATAGACCATGTCATCGACTCGCCAAGCGAGCATCGGTATCACCATCGGGCCTTGTTCACCTTGTAGTGCAATGTGCGCGATTAAGCTTTCATCAATGATCTGATGCAGTTTCTCTTGTTCAAATACGGCTTTGTGAGCCCCTTTTTTAATCGTGGTTCTTTTCGTGTTGGATAACATAATCGCTCCTTAATCATTGCCTTTTGATTAATGTAGCGATTAACTGGTCTATTAAATAGAGCCACTTTTAAACACTATTTGGATCCAGTTATGCAGCCTATCGATGTCGGTGACCTACAACTTAGTGAGCAACATGACACGCGTCAAACCGCTTTATTCCATGTGATCAGAGAGAAGATCGTTCAAGATTTATGGGGCAAAGGCAGCAAGTTACCTTCAACACGTAAGTTGGCTGTTGAGTTGTCGGTGAGCCGAAATACCGTGATCTATGCGTATGAGCAGTTAGTCACGGAAGGCTATATCGAAAGCCGAAAAGGTTCCGGTTTTTATGTGTCGGTCGAGCAGCCGGAACATTTCTTGAATTCCTCTCAACCTAACCTTGTTCAAAAGACTAGTCAGGTGACTGCGCAGGCCGAGGTAGCACGTAGGAACATAGCGACAAAGCTAGATATCAATAGTGGCTTCGCCCCTGGAGTGCCTGATCTCAACGCTTTTCCTTTCGCGAAATGGCAAAGGCTACTGCAGCGACATGCAACGCGTCAAAACATTGCAGGCAACCAAGACGTCCAAGGAAGTGTGGCCTTACGAGATGCGCTCACTGGGTATCTTGCAAGTAGCCGATCTGTTCGTTGTCATGCTGATCGAATTATTGTCACGGCGGGGGCGCAACAAGCGATTTCCATTGGTTTGATGGCAACGCTGATGACGGGGGACGAGCTATTGATGGAAGAACCTGGGTATCGACAAGTCCATAAAATTGTTGATCTGTTAAAGCTCAAATTAGACGGTGTGGCGGTGCGAGAAAAGGTTGGGCTTGATATCGATAAAGTTCTCTCCAGTAAAGCCAAGGCTTTGTATGTCACCCCAAGTAATCAATACCCGATGGGGACTACGCTTAATACCGAGCAGCGCCTAAAACTGATTGATTGGGCGAACAAAAACCAATCTTGGATCATAGAAGATGACTATGACAGTGAGTTTCAGTTCGCGCACCGACCATATACTAGTATGCAAGGGTTGGCAGGCAAGCTTGGTTTGGATGACCGAATCATCTATGTCGGCTCACTAAGCAAGGTGATGTTCAATGGTCTTCGTTTGGGGTATTTAGTGGTCCCAGAGCACTTGGTTACTAAGTGTCTCGAGATAAAAGATGCGCTCAGTGGAGACACCGCAAGCCATACGCAAGAAGCACTGGCTGATTTTGTTCGTGAAGGCGATTTATTACGACATATTAGGAAGATGCGTCGTTCGTACAAACTCAAGTACGAAGCGATGATCGATGCTATTGAAAGTGAATTTAATGGCGACCTTGAGGTGATAAGCCAAGCGGCGGGACTGCATGTAACCGTCAAATGGAATGGTGGCATTTCTGAACATGAATGGAGCCGAAGAGCTGAGCTCGACAATATTATTATTCGCCCATTTTCTTTTTACGAATATGGCTCGAGTGTTGAGCGTGATTGGAATGGAGCGTTATTAGGTTTTGGGAATGTTCGTTTGGCAGAAATAAAGCCGAAGATCAAAGCGATCGCTCGGCTTTTTTATCAATAAAGGTATCGATAGAACTTATAACTTATCGATAGAAACGGGTGGGTTTACCAAACCACTTTCGCCAGGGGAGTGACAATGTCACAAAAATCATCACAGCATAGAGCATTGACCAACTTAGACAGATAAACACGATAGTGCAGATAACTAACGAAAGCATCGCAGTGTATTTAGAAGTACCTTTCAGAAGTCGGCAAGCGGCTAGCATTGCGAGTAGATAAACCAGAACAAAAATACCGTTAGCGAGCTTTAGAAAGAACTCAAGATCTAGATTAGAAAGCTCGCCAATCACACATGAAATCAGTGCGATAACGCCGATTGCTAACGTTGGGTAGAGTGGCACTCCGTGGCTATTGAGTTGTGCCATTTTGCCATCAGGTCGGTGTTGACGAGCCTGAGCCCAGACCATTCGTGACAAGCTTTGGGTGTATAGATTCAGGCTAGCGAAACAGGCAAAGAAACCAAGCACACTGATAACTGCTTTAAATCCATTACCAAACAGCTGTTCAGTTACCCATGGGATTGATGCGGCATCAAACTCCGCTGAGCCGTACGCGCCTAGCTTGAGGATCACTACCGAACAAGCCCAATACACCAAGCCAGCAACGAAACAACCAACTACGATAGCAATGGGAAAATCTCGTTGAGGATTCTTGAATTCTTCCCCCATATGAGCAAAAGCTTCGATTCCGACAAAGCACCAAAACATCACGGCCAGTGCGGCGCCGATAGACCACACAGAGTCAGAGGATAGGCTCGGTATCGCTATATCGGAGACAGTGATCTCTGCCTTCCAAACGAAAGCGCTGACTAAGGCAAAGATCGAAAGGGCAATCACGGTTTGCAGGCGGCCTGAAGACTTACTGCCCATCAAGTTAACCACAATCAGTAGTGCTACGGTAAAAAATTGAGCGCCGAGTTGTGTGTCGAGCGGAGCTGGTAATAACTGTTGGGCAAAGCCGCCAGCTAACGCGATAGCTGCTGGAATACCTACGGGTACTACACTAACAAACAACCAAGCGACACTCGTTTCCAACCTTTCACTAAACGCTTGGCGAACAAAATAGGCAGTGCCTCCCGCGTTCGGATAGCGTTTACCTAGCGCGGCGAAAGTGAGAGCAATAGGGCAAATGGCGATAAACAGGATTAACCAGGCTAACAGTGATAATTGACCTGCAATACCTGCCGCGATAGCGGGAATCATAAATAGCCCAGTACCAAGCAAGGTCGTTGAAAGTTGCCCGATGCCGGACATTAGCGTGATTTCTTGTTTTAGCTGGGTCATTCGCTCTCCTAGCTTGTGACGATTTTGATCTGGGAATGGAAAAGAGTGTGAATGAAAGCATACATTGTCGTCATCAATAATACAGCTAGCGAAACGTCGTAAGCCGCCGCCATTTTAACGGTATTTCTTGGATTAACTGTCAAAGTGTCGGCTGACGTAAACGGCGACTGTTATAAGTTCAAGAGTTGTGTCAAATTAGGCGTGATAAATAGAACAATAAATGGGAAGAATCAAAAGCATGGATAAATTTGATCGCCAAATTTTAGATATTCTAAAAACTAATGCTCGTTGCTCAGTGAGCGATATTGCAAGAGAAGTGAGCCTCTCTCGTTCGGCGGTGAATGCGCGAATTAAGAAGTTAGAAAGCGACAAAGTCATCAAAGGTTACTGCGCTCTTGTCGATCAGCCCAACCAAACGAAAAACGTATGCGCCTATATCTCGTTGAAGTTTGACCTGTCGAGCAGTGACCATAGCTGTGAGTCTTACGCGAACCAAATTCATAGTATTGACGGTGTGCAATGGTGTCACTCTATTAGTGGGGAAACAGACATGATGTTGTATGTTGAGGTTGAGAGTATGGAACGTCTAAATCAAGTTCGCGACCAGCTGCAAAGCTATCCAGAGCTTCGCCATCTAATGACTCATACCGTGTTGACCGAGTTTTTTAACAAGCTGAATCCGACGGTACATTCATGTTAGGCAATATCAACTTAAACCTACTTCGTTCATTACATGTCCTTCTTGAAGAGTGTCATGTGAGTCGAGCCGCGCAACGCCTGCATATCACACAATCAGCGGTGAGCCGCCAACTTAGTCAGCTACGAGATTTATGTGGTGACCCTTTGTTAGTGCGTGATGGCAATAAGCTGGTGCCAACCAATCGAGCTATTTTGCTTAAAGAGAAGCTCGATGACCTACTCGGTGAGTTTGACCACTTGCTAGATGACAAACCATTTGAACCGCATGAGTGGCAGGGAGAGTTTGTGTTGTCTTCTAGTGACTATGTTGCTCAGTATATTTTGCCTGTGATTGTTGCCGAGGTATCAGCAGATGCGCCGAATATCAATTTGGCCTACCGTTTGTGGCAGCCTAACTACCTTGAATCACTCAATGAATCGGGAATCCACTTGGCTTCCAGCATGTTTCCTAAAAAGCCGGAGCATGTCTCGAGCATCAAGCTTGGAGAGGACAAATCGGTGTGTTTAATGCGCAAATCACACCCATTGGCTCAGAAAGAGGCGTTAAGTTCCGAAGATATTGTCCAGTACTCTCATATCAAGGTGACTGGAGGAGGGGACAAAGACAGCTACGCCGATATTGCATTGAATAAGCAAGGGCTGAAACGCAGAGTGGCATTTAAGGTTCCTTTCTTTTCATCGGCAAGCAACGTGTTAATGCAAGACGATTATTTGATGATCGTACCGGAACACATTGCCTATAACCTAGGTAGGCATCTTGAGGTTAAGTATTTTCCATTGCCATTCGAAACCGAAATGCACACCTATTGGTTAATGTGGCACCCGAAGTACGACAACGACTCAGCACATAAATGGGCTCGAGAAAAGGCGTTCCAGGCAATGCAAAAGTCGAGTTACAATATCAGTATGACTTGAAGTCATGGCTATGATGATTATCTTTGATTTCAAATAATATCAAGTGGTAATTATGCTAACTATCAATGGTAGAGCGTTCAACAAGAACGCATGGTTTGACTAGGAATGGAATGATGACGGTAACAATTTGGTTTTCTTTATTGGCGATTTGCCTCTTGGGAGCAATGTCGCCAGGGCCAAGTTTAGCAATGATCGCTAAACACAGCTTAGCTGGTGGTCGTATTAACGGTCTTATCGCTGCTTGGTCACATGCTGCGGGTATTGGTGTTTATGCGTTTGCAACCATCGTAGGCTTGGCAGTGGTATTGGAGCAATCTCCAACGTTATTTAAAGGTATTAGCTTGGCGGGTGCAGCTTATCTGTTGTACTTGGGAGTCAATGCTCTGCGTTCGAAAGGTGGTGTAGCTGCCAAATTAGAAGCAGGTGAACAGATGAGCTACATGCAGTCTGCTCGTGAAGCTTTCTTGATCTCTATCTTAAGCCCTAAGATCGCACTGTTCTTTATCGCTCTGTTTAGCCAGTTTGTCGCGCTCGGCAATGAGCTGACCAACCAAGTGATTATTGTCTCGACTCCGCTGATTGTTGATGGCCTTTGGTACACCTTCATCACCTTGGTGCTATCTAGCCCTCTCATTGTTGAACGAATCCGTTCAAAAGCGCAGTTGATTGATCGACTTTCAGGTATCGTTTTGATCTTGCTTGCTGTGCGTGTGGTGTGGACCATATAGCGTTAGGCAGCTGACTCCCGAAAAAGATATGTATTAAAAAAGCTCACAGCGAATCGCTAGTGAGTTTTTTTCGTTTTTATGAGTTTGTCTGGCTAACCTGCCGAGTTTAGCACTGAATCTAGTTTGGCCATTGAGTCGGAAAAGTAAGGGTTATACGTTAGACGAGCGTGATTTTTTCCTTCTTCACGGTATCCCCATGCTGAATACCACACTTCGCTGTTCGCATTACACTTATCTTCAAAGCCTTCTTCTTGTCCATTCGAGCAGATTTTTTCGCTACCATTGATACCGTAATACGGATTATTTGGTGAGAACAACAAGCCCATGTGAGAACCGTTTGAGATACGTTGCTCCGGGATCTTCATACTGTATTGAACAGCGCGAGGGTCATCGAGCGCAGTTTCTCCTTGCCACACCAAAACGTTATTCGGATTGGGCATATACTCAGTAAACGCCTGCTGAACAAAGCTAGTGTCAATCACACTGTCGCCTTCACTCATCATAATGAACACTGGCTTATCGAATTGTTTCTCTCTTAAGTCATCACGAACGATTTCTGAGGTCTCGTAGTATACCGATGCACCGTTCATTGGCAGTGAGTTATAACGCAGTATGTTGTCTTCAGGATCTTGGTCTGCCCAAGTCACAAAATAGCTCGCTAGCCCAGCGTATTGCACGGCCGATGAATTCGGTTGAAATGCCGGAGAAAACAGCAGTAACCCGGCGATCTTTGGATCCTTCATCGCTTGTGAAGTCACAAGGTTTGCACCGGTAGAGTAACCACCTAGCCATACTGAATCGTACTCTTGCTCAAGTAACTTAGTATGGTGAGCCACCACGCCTTGCCAATCTTCGAGATTCGGTTGCATTAAGTCACCTGAACGACTGCCATGGCCTGGAAGTAGCACGGTTCTCACCAAGTAACCTTGATCGGCTAGATGTTCTGCAATGTCTTTAAACGAATACGGCGAGTCACCTAATCCATGAACCAACAGAACTGCTTTACCATTAGGTGAGGTCGGTTTGTACTCAGTGGGTGAATTAAGTTGAACCTCTAGTTGCTTGTCTTCGGTGATGAACACTCGGTTTTTTAATAGCCAGTCTTGAGTTTCGGTCACATAGTCATCGAAGCTGTCTTGTTGATATTCAGGCAGGCTTGGCGAAGCTTCGTAAGCTGGAGTGATGGTCTCGTTAGAGCAGCCAACGAGACCTAAAGTCGTAATAGCGAGCAGAGTTAGAACGGTCTTTCTGTGCATTGTTTGGTGTAGTTTCTATCGTTGTTGTCTTGAAGCAAAAGCTTAGATTATTTTCTATTTGAAAGATCTTCGTATTCGCCTTCGATAACACCAGCATCAGATGTTGATGAGTGGTGAGTGTTCATATGAGCTGCGAAGCCTTGTTTCTTCATTTGATTTTGAATGCGCTTGCCTGTGATTAATGCTGCGATAGCCAAAGGAATAGCAAGGATCAAGCTAGTAAATAGCGCCAAAAGGCCGGTAAACAGCGCAACAATCGTAACTAATATATTTTTCATATTCATTCCTCTTTTTCGATGTTGTTACTTTATCGGCCCTTTTCTGAACGAAACATGAACGCCGTAAAATAATTGCCGAGAGTCACTATGACACATGTGTGTTTGCTTTGGCTCGTAAAATGTAGTCATAATCACGCACTAAAATCATGGGATATGATTAATCCCTTAAAAATCAAATAATTAAAAGTTGGCACGCTTGATGCTCTACAGGGTTTGGAATAAGTCACTGTAAGCGAAGTACTTACAGCTAATAAAAATTACTGGAGCCCCTATATGTTCTGTATTCAATGTGAACAAACTATTCAAACACCCACTGTAAAAGGCTGTTCTTTCGCACAAGGTATGTGTGGAAAAACATCGGAAGTATCCGACCTTCAAGATGTGTTGGTGTACTCTCTTCAAGGTGTTTCTTTTTGGGCAAACTTAGGTCGCACTTGCGATGTTATTGATACTGAAATCGATGAGTGGGCGCCAAAAGCGTTCTTCGCAACACTCACGAACGTGAACTTCGACCCTGCTCGTATCATTGAATTTGCTCAGCAATCTCACGAATTTAAACAGCGTCTAGAACAGAAAGTTCGAGCAGCTGCGACTTTAATCGGCTTCGAAATTCCAGCGCTTTCTCCTGCCGCGCAATTCGATCTTCCAACGGACTCTTCAGAGCTATTGGCGCTTGCACCACAAGCTGCGGTTAACCGTGGTCATGAATCTCAACATGAAGATGTGATTGGTCTTCGTCTTCTTTGTCTATACGGCTTAAAAGGTGCAGCTGCGTACATGGAGCACGCTCGCGTTCTTGGTCAAACAAACAATGCTATCTTTGCTGAATATCATGAAATCATGGCTTTCCTAGGTACCGATCCAACCGACTTAAAACAGCTATTGGATACATCAATGCAGATCGGCTTGATGAACTACAAAGTAATGGAAATGCTAGACAAGGGTGAGACAGACATCTTTGGTCACCCGCAGCCTACAACGGTGAATGTTAAGACTAAGAAAGGTCACTGTATTCTTGTTTCTGGCCATGACCTTCATGACTTAGAAAAGATTCTTCAGCAAACTGAAGGCAAGGGCATCAACGTTTACACCAACGGCGAGATGCTACCTGCACACGGTTACCCTGAACTGCACAAATACCCACACCTTGCGGGTAACTACGGCAGCGCTTGGCAAAATCAACAGAAAGAGTTCGCGAACTTCCCTGGCGCAATTGTAATGACGTCTAACTGCTTGCTTAACCCAGATGTTGGTGCTTACGCTGATCGTCTGTTTACGCGTAGCATTGTAGGCTGGCCGGGTGTTGCTCACCTTGAGGGGGAAGATTTCAGCGCGGTTATCGATTGTGCATTAGCGCAAGAAGGCTTCAAGCATGATGAGATCGAGCAGATGATCACTGTTGGTTTCGGTCGCAATGCGCTCATGGAAGCTGCACCTGCGGTTGTTGATCAAGTGAAAGAGGGCAACATTAAACACTTCTTCTTGGTCGGTGGTTGTGACGGTGATAAATCAGAGCGTAGTTACTACACAGACTTTACCGCTCAAGCACCAGAAGATTCAGTTATCCTAACTTTGGCGTGTGGTAAATTCCGTTTCAATAAAAACCAATTTGGCGACATCAATGGCATTCCACGTCTATTAGATGTGGGCCAATGTAACGATGCATACTCAGCGATTCAGCTTGCTCTTGCGTTGTCTCAAGAGTTTGACTGTGGCATCAACGAGCTACCGCTAACACTCGTCCTATCTTGGTTCGAGCAAAAAGCGATTGTGATCCTGCTTACCCTGTTTGCACTGGGTGTGAAAGGCATTTACACAGGTCCAACAGCGCCAGCATTCCTAACGGAAAACCTGCTTAAGATTATTCAAGATGAGTTCGACATGCGTGCTATCTCAACGCCAGAGCAAGATCTTAAAACAATCTTAGCGGCTTAATGTAAGCCCACTCCCAAGCCTCGTTGTTGCTGTTCTCTTCGAACGTGCAGCTGCGGGGCTTTTTAGATTTAATTCTTTAGTATCAGTAAGGTGTGTGAACTATGTATGCATGGTCGGATAGCGATTCAATCAATTTAGTATGCTTAAAGAAATGGCACGAGACGCCAGATACGGTCAGCTTCGAGCTTGGCAGTATTCCACAAGACCTACATTTCAATTTTAAGCCAGGCCAGTTCATCACGTTGGGCTTGGATATGCCGACAAAAACCGATTATCGCGCTTACTCGGTGGCTTCTTGTCCAGAGGACAATCACTTAAAGCTTACGGTTAAGCGTGTTGAAGGTGGCTTGGTGTCTAACTTTATTGTCGATGAGCTTGATGAAGGCGATGAAGTTGCTGTTTTAAAACCTGCTGGTGGCTTTAACTGTATTGATTGTATGCCGACTGAGAGCAAGAAGGTAACATTAGTCAGTGCAGGTTGCGGTATCACACCTGTTATGGCGATGGTGAAGTATTGGCTGAGTCAAGATAGCGGCGTTGAGATTGACTTCATCCATATGGCGCGTAATAAGCGAGAGACGATTTATTTTGAAGAGCTTCACCAACTTGATGAAACTCACTCTAATTTTAATCTCAAGCTATTACTCAAAGACAATCAAGGCACCACGGCCTCTCAAGGTCGATTGGATAAGAATTGGCTGGTCAGTCTAAGTCCTGATATTTTAGATCGCACCGTCTATCTGTGTGGCCCAGTTGGTTTCATGCAAGACATAGAAATCTATCTAAAAGAACTTGAGTTCAACATGGATAACTTCTATCAGGAAAGCTTTACACCGGCTACTCAGAACGCTCATTCAGAAGAGCCTGAAACTGAAGTTGCTGACAATGTGAACAGTGCAGTCAAAGTATTTATTCCAACGTTTGGCAAAGAAGTGGAAGCAGAAGCGGGTACGCCGCTCGCTGATTCACTAGAGCAAGCAGGTGTGCCGATCATTATCGCGTGTCGCAGCGGTATTTGTGGCTCATGTAAATGCAAAGTGACCAAAGGTTCGGTGGAATCTAGCAGCCAAGAAACTCTGACAGCAGAAGAGATTGAGCAAGGTTATGTACTGGCATGTTCAAGCACGATTCAGTCTGATGTTGAGGTAGAGCTTTAGAAGTGATTGTGTATCAGAACTTCTGATATAAAAAGGCCACTCAGATCCGTTAGAGAGAGCAGATCTAAGCGGCAACCCTTCTGTTTATACGGGGGAGTAAAGCAAAAGGGGTTGCGAAGCCTGAAACAGGCTTCGCAGATATAGTTATTATGTTGTGGAGCTTGTTTTACTCTGAGATATTAAACCTCTGGGTAAGTTTTGTAGCGTACGCCCATCATTTGTTCCATACAGTGAACAACTTGGCAGCTGTAGCCAAACTCGTTGTCGTACCAAATGTATAGAACAGCGCGGTTGTCTTGTGCGATCGTAGCAACACCATCAACAACGCCAGGGTGACGAGAGCCAACTAAGTCTGTAGAAACAATTTCAGTTGAGTCTGTGTAATCAATTTGAGCGGACAGGGCAGAAGATAGTGCCATTTCACGTAGGTACGTGTTCAGCTCTTCTTTGTTAGTGCCTTTCTCAAGGTTTAGGTTTGCTACTGCCATTGAAACATTTGGCGTAGGTACGCGAATCGCATTACCTGTTAGCTTACCTTCCATTTCTGGCATCGCTTTTGATACTGCTTTTGCTGCACCAGTCGATGTCAGTACCATGTTCAATGAAGCAGCGCGGCCACGACGGTCACCTGAGTGGAAGTTATCAATCAGGTTTTGGTCATTGGTGAATGAGTGAACCGTTTCGATATGACCAGACAGAACGCCAAACTTGTCGTGAACTGCTTTCAACACTGGTGTAATCGCGTTCGTTGTACAGCTTGCCGCAGAGATGATGGTGTCTTCAGGTTGAATCACATCTTCATTTACACCGAACACAACGTTTTTGATGTCACCTTTGCCAGGTGCAGTAAGCAGTACTTTGCTTGCACCGTTACACGCTACGTGTTGGCTTAGGCCTTCTGCGTCGCGCCACACACCTGTGTTATCAACAACCAGTGCGTTATCGATGCCGTAAGCCGTGTAATCCACGTTTTCTGGTTTGTTTGCGTAGATAACTTGGATGAAGTTACCGTTAACGATGATTGCTTTGCGTTCTTGGTCTACAACAATGCTGCCATTGAATTGGCCGTGTACAGAGTCACGACGAAGTAGGCTAGCACGTTTTTCTAAATCACCGTCTTTACCACCACGAACCACGATTGCACGTAAACGAAGTGGGTAACCTGGGCCGCTTTTCTCTACAAGAATACGAGTTAGCAGACGACCGATACGACCAAAACCGTATAATACGACGTCGCGAGGTGTGGTCATCGCTTCGCCTTCTAATGAACCCATCAGAGCCGTTTGAAGGAAATCATCAATCGCGCTGAGATCTTCGTGGTTTTCCCAGTACTGAGCTGCTAGACGACCAACATCAACGCGGCAAGGTGACAAGCGCATTGATAGAAGATGTTGGATAATTGGTTGAGTTTGTTCTGTGGTTAGCGGTGAGCCTGTGTAGCGTTTTGCGACGCGGTGAGCTTTGATGATGTCGATAGTTGTCGCGTTAACTAAGGTCTTACCAAAGAGGATAACTTCTATGCCTTTTTGACGGTATAACTGACCTAAAGTTGGAGCGATGGATTCAGCAATAGTTTGACTAGTTTGCCAGTCTAGGAGGTGCTTTTCGGGACTCATCTTTACTCGGGACCTTTCACGTTAAGTTCTGCAGTCATGGCGATTGTAGGGAAGCCAATCAGCATAGGGGGTTGAGCTATCAAGCGGTGGTCTTTCATGCCACTTAAATGTGCTTGATATGCGTTGTGTGTAACTTGTAACTTGTGATTTTGATGTGGCAGGATTGTAAGGTACGACTGGTTATTCTGCTAGGAAAAATAAATGCAGACAAATTATCTATAACTTGGTGTGATATTAGTCATAAATCAAGTTTTATGCGTAAGTAAAGGCTATTGACTTTAACAATCTGTAGCACTTAATTTCCGCCAAAAAATACTTAAATCAAAATATGATATGTAATTAAAGTTATAGTGTTCAGTAAATCTGTGATCATCAATGCAAGTTACACGCAAATGGTAAACAATAAACAAGCCAATCAGTCTGTTTTGTTGTTTGACCTTGATATAAGCCATCGTTGCGTGAAAAAAACGCAGAGCGCAAACGATTGGATCTCACAAATTGAACCTTAATTTAGTAATTTGTTCGTACCTAGCACCGTGACTTGCTTCCTTTCTGACCTGACAGCGTGACTTCTTTACTTGTTATGCGAGCGATAATAACTCTTTCTCCGAAATGAAACGTTTCATTAATTTGCTATTCTGACATCAGCGTTTGCTTTGTACACTGCACATTATTTGCCTTTCTGGACTCAGAGTATCATTTGTTCATATCCAATTTGATCAATAACCGCTGTTAATGTCCTATTCTTTACTTGGGCTAGGTTAAATTACTTTCGGGAAGGGAGTAGTTATAAAAATGATAAATATGTCAATTAGATGGCGTCTAATTCTTCTTACCACTGTGTCTGTAATCATCATGTTTGGGTTTACAGTCAACCAGGTGAACAAGAACGATACGAAGATGAAGAATCTTGAAACTACACGAATTAAGGTTGAAGCACTTCAATCTTTTAACACGGTTTCAAGTGATGCTTATCGATGGTTAGTCTTGTCTAACGACTCCCTTGAGAGAGGTCAGCTGCTTTTAAAGCTGAATGGGGAATTGGATAGGCTCGCTCAGTACGAGGAACGACTGCAACAGCTAGACAATTGGAGTGCTGAGTCACAATTGGTTGAGCTTAAGGAGGTTTTAGCTAACTTAGCTAGTGCGACCTCAAATATTAATAACACCGCAACATTGATTACTGACAACAACACACAGCTAACAGAGCAGGCCTTTGATTTATTGAAAGAAGTGTTAATGGAGCTATCTGAATATCGCTCTAACATAGTGGATGAAAATATCGGTCAAGTTGATGTGATGTTTATAAACCTTACTCACTATGTGTTCTGGACTCAGCGAGAAGCGTGGTTGAGTTACCTCTTGTATCGTTCCCCAGAGCTGATAGAGCAATATTCATTGAGTTATGTTGGTACGTTAGAAAGGCAGCAGCAGTTATTAGATAGGCTTGTCCGGTCAGGGAGCCGCTTGCCTGAAATTAGAAAGTTATTAAGTACAGTTTTAAAAGATGAATTTCAAAACCGCTTTACAGCTCAAGTCCTTAAAAGAGATTTTTCGTCACCTGAAATATATGACCACGTGCAAGGCTCAGAACAAAAGAAACTGGCGATTTCAAATGCGGTTGGTGCTTATGCCAAGCAATTACAGTTTAACCTGACGAGAAATATTACGCTGCAAAAAAGACAAACCTTGATCATGACAGTTCTGATTCTTACTGTATTTGGTGTTTTTTTATGGCTAGGTGTAGCGACGCTTCTTCACCTAAATAGAAACCTTTCGATTATCTTGAAAGGAGTCTCTGAATACGCACATAGCAACGGCAAGCCAAAGGCAATTCATATTAAAGGGAACGATGAGCTTGCCGAGTTAACTGAAACTCTAAATCGAGTGATGGAGCGCAACTATCAACATAACAAAGAGCTAGTAGAAGCAAAAGAAGATGCGATTTCGGCTAACAAGGCCAAGAGCGCATTCTTAGCGAATATGTCCCATGAGATACGAACGCCACTCAACGGGATTATTGGGATGGTTGAGATTTTATCTCAAAGCCAACTGAGCGTGAATCAACAAGAAGTGTTAGGAGATATCGAATCGTCTTCTCACTCATTGCTGGTTCTGCTGAATGACATTCTTGACCTGTCCAAAATCGAGTCTCGCAACTTAGTGCTATCGCTACATAATGCAGATCTGAGAGAGGCGGTATACGACTCAGTAAGTGTGATTTTATCTAAAGCGATAAGTAAGGATATCGAGCTCGACATCAATATCGATTCTAAAACGCCGCGACAATTGCTTTTCGATGAGTACCGCGTGAGGCAGGTACTGACTAATCTATTATCTAATGCTATTAAGTTTACCTCAAAGGGCACCATCACAACGGATATCGCGTATACGCCAGTGTCTATGGGCAGGGGAAAACTTGAATGCAGTGTCTCTGATACGGGCATTGGTATAGAGCCAGAGAAGCTAGCATCCATCTTTGAGCCTTTTACGCAAGAAGATGGCAGTATTACGCGTCAGTTTGGAGGTACAGGGCTTGGGTTGGCTATTTGTCGACAGCTTGTGGACTTGATGGACGGGTACATTACCGCTCGTTCGGTTAAAGGAGAGGGCTCGACCTTTACGTTTTGTTTGTATGTCGATGTGGTAGAAGTACAGGTTCAAAGCTTTGAGAACTTAGGGAACGCGACGATTGTATCGAATTCTTTTAATTACCTAGATCAACTCGTTAAAGAGTGTGAGCGTCTGAATATACAGCCGAAGGTGGTGTCATCACTATCCTCACTAGATGAAGATCTTAAAGGGAGCGACTTTGTTCTTTATTGCCATACTTTGCATCATTCCCTTCAGAGTGATTTAGCGGCTTTGAAAGACCGCTATCCCTTAGAACGTGTGATTGTTTGTCAGCACCACTTGTTTAAAACCAACCAAATTACAGAATCTGTTCATTCCATTCATACTCTGCCTTTCTTGGGACGTCGCTTCTTGAACAGTCTATTGTCATTGGATACGAATGAAGAACCGGTAGTTGAGGAAGAGTCAGAAAAAGAAGAAGTTCGTTCTTTGAATCGACGTATTTTAATCGTTGAAGATAACCTGATGAACCAGAAAATAGCGAGCTTCTTCCTCGAACAAGCCGGTTATGAGTATTTAATCGCCAGTAACGGGCAAGAAGCCGTTGATGTGGTAACTCAGGGCGCTCAGTTCGATGCCGTTCTAATGGATTGCATGATGCCTGTAATGGATGGCATTACCGCCACCAGAGCCATTCGAGAGTGGGAGCTTAACCAGCAAACTACGCCACTTCCTATTATTGCCTTAACGGCGAGTGTGCTAGAAGAAGACATTAAAGATTGCTTTGATGCGGGCATGAATGCCTATTTACCAAAGCCTTATAAATCTCACCAGCTCTACGATCTGTTTAGTAGCCTTGATATTGTCTAGCGGGTATCTAGTTAAAAGCTCAACAAGAGCGTTGAGCTTTCGTACGTTGAACTCTAGGGGTAGCCTAGCGGTCTTTAACGTACTTCCATTCCAAGGTTGTATTGTGCAAGACAGCGACCGACATAACTGATTTTAACGAAGGCTGCCACGATGATGGTGCTAATATGTGCCACAATCTGAATCGGCAATGAGAAGTGATTCGCCATAGGGTAAGCGATGATAATACTGAGTATCATAAGCAAGGTGGTAATCCCGAGGCTGAAGTTACATACAGAAAGTAGAGTTTGAAAGCGTTGAGTCATCGTCTTCATATTGAATTCCTAGTTACTATTAATTTCTTTTGATATTTAGTAATAGCAATTAGCGATTCAATATTTAAAGTTTTATTTATCAGTTATTTAAATTAATTTATAGATAAAAACAGTCAAATTGACTTTTATTTTTGTCGTGTCAATTTGACATTTTAGTGTCACTTAGCTCCACCTAAAGCCACACGTGTTAATATGAATCGAACACCAGAATATAACTCCAGACCAACGTTGTTTTTCTGGCCAAACTCAGCGTCAATCTTTTGGAGTTTTACATGTAGTTGTTCGCAAGTAATGTCATTGGCTAGAACTAGGTCCAAGGCGCAGAATTCTAAGTGTTTACTTCGCAGTGCACGCCGGGTTGTTGATTATAGATTTGAGTATGCTCACCCGATGTAAAGGTATGCTTTGGGTAATGCCAGCATCTTTGAGTTGCTGTCCTATTTCTCGAACTCTACCTTCTGCGTGGTTAAGCAGCATCTACTTTCAAATTCTGCAGGGTAGGGTTTGAAGATGAGATTCTACTCAGGAGCCAGTCGGTGGAGAGTGTTGAGCAAGAAATATCGGACATTCTGATTGCCTATAATCTAGTACGTCTTGAGATTAGTCGGATAGCAAAAGAAGCCAATGTGTCACCACTCAACATCAATTTTATGATAGCACTTCGTGACATTCAATATGAACTAATGTGGTGTGCTATCGCCTCCTCGGGATCAATCCCGAATAACTGCGAGCCATGAGAGAGTATGTGAAACGTTATATTTTGTCAGAAAAACAAAAACGGCCCAAAGCTAGGACCGTTCGTATTGGTAAAAATCGCTACAATGTACGTTCTAAGCACCTTAAGTAATAGGTGTTTTCACCACTCGTGTTCCTGTCTGTTATTCACAAGGTGGTGCCATGTGGATTACGGCTAGGCCGCCTAGAGAAGTTTCACGGTACTTCTTGCTCATATCTTTACCGGTTTGATACATGGTCTCGATAACCTTGTCTAACGAGATAAGGCACTTGCTGGTACGTTTCAACGCCATGCGTGATGCATTGATCGCTTTGATTGCACCCATAGCATTACGTTCAATACATGGTACTTGTACAAGGCCACCGATCGGGTCACACGTCATGCCCAGTGAGTGTTCCATAGCAATCTCAGCGGCAATACATATTTGCTCGTTGCTACCGCCTCGCAGGGCAGTAAGGCCTGCTGCTGCCATTGAAGAAGATACGCCAACTTCACCCTGACAACCAACCTCTGCGCCAGAAATCGAAGCATTGGTTTTGTATAAGATGCCGATAGCGCCAGAGACTGCCAAGAAGTCTTTAAGCTGCTTAGTGTCTAGCTCTTTGATGAAACGATGGTAGTACATTAATACTGCAGGAATAACGCCAGCAGCACCGTTAGTTGGTGATGTCACTACTTGACCACCTGCCGCGTTCTCTTCACTTACTGCAAAGGCAAATAGGTTAATCCAATCCATGATCTCCATTGGATCGTTTTCAATCGAGGCATTCGCTTCCAGCTTTTTCAAAAGCGCAGGAGCTCGACGCGTTACTTCTAGGCCGCCATCAAGAATGCCCTCAGTGTCAAAGCCACGTTGCATACACAGAGACATCACCTTCCAGATTTGGTCGGCTTTCTGGTCAATTACATCCATATCTTGGAATGAAACTTCGTTGCGCAGGATTAAACCACCAAGGCTAAGCCCTTGTTGCTCTGATAGTTCAAGTAACTGGTCAGCAGAAGAGAAGGGGAACTCAACTTGTGTTTCTGCTTCCTGCTTCCCATTTTGTAGTTCATCAGCGGTTGCGATAAAGCCACCACCAATCGAGTAGTAGGTTTCCATATCCAGAAGAGTGCCACTTATATCAAAGGCTGAGATAGTCATGCCATTCTCATGCAGTGGAAGGTTCGTTTTGTGGAAGAGCAGATCACTTTCTACATCGAAATGAATTTCATGGCTACCGCTCACCAATAGAGACTTGTTTTCAATCGCCCTAAGCATTGCTTGGTTAGCACTGGTAATTTTAATGGTGTCGGGGCGGTTACCAAGCAGGCCTAACAAGGTCGCTCTGTCTGTGTGGTGGCCAATACCCGTCAATGATAACGAGCCGTATAAGTCGATTTGAATGCGCTTTACTTGTTTAAGCTGAGCATCAATTTTTTGGGTAAAGTTAAACCCAGCGATCATTGGTCCATTTGTGTGGGAGCTGGACGGCCCAACCCCAATTTTGTAGATATCAAAAATAGACAGCATAGTAACTTCCTGTGAAGACGGTTCGATGAACGAACTCTGTGTAAAATTTGTATTTAGTTAGTTTCACCTCTTTGAGTGATCCTATTCTAGATTAAGCTTATTCATTGATTGAAACGGCTCTTTTATCGACCTGTGCTAACAAGCATAGAGCGATGAAATACAAGAGCGTGCTATGTTTGCTTTAAAGCGACACGTCTATTCTTGTATGATCTTAGATGCCGCTATCAATAGTGAGCATTATTGCGAGCAACATATAAGAATTTCAAATTACTTTTGTTGACAAGTATTGTATACATAATTCACTCCATCTAACCTCCAAAACGAGACTTGAACATAAAATGAGCATTAATCACCTCCTTATTGTGCTGGGTAAGCGACTTAATGAGAATAAATTGACTGATGAAGGAATCAGTCGAGTTGATGCTTTGGTTGAGTATCTTGCGGAGCCTTTGGTCGAAGAGTCGAACCAGCAAACCGCCGTTGCATTTTGTGGTGGGGTAACAAAAGGCCAAACTCTCTCTGAAGCGGACGCAATGCATCAGTATTTTAGAAAGCTCGAAAATCAGCGAGAACATCCGTTTTCCTTAGGGGCTATTTTACTTGAACAGCATTCGACTAACACTGTCGAAAACATTCAGAACTTGGCTTCAGAGATGATTGCAAGCGGGCTGTTTACTCGTGGACAGAGTGTGCAGGTGACATTCGTTTCTAATGACTACCATTTACAACGTATATTCGAGATTCAATCGCTCATGGACGAGCAAGGTTTGCTTAAAGTTCTCGTCGAGAAGTGTTCAGCACTTGGAGTAGATTTACAGATAGAGTGCCAGTTAGAGGATCATGTTGCGGCACCATACCCTCATCAAAGTGCTCAAGGGCGGTTGTTTTTATTGATGGATGTAGTGACGACCTACCGAGTTTATCTTGAAGGTGTTTGTGCGGGCGTATTTCGAGATTTGGAGTTGGTTAGGCGGGAGCCAGAAAGGCTGTCTTTGGAAGCACTGATAACGGCAAAGGAACTCGTCGGGCGTTCATCAAACTTTGAAATTGTAGACAGTTTACTCCCAGTATTGGAGAGCTGTATCCAGAAGACGTCAGTGGGTACTGACATAAAAAAAATCAGGGGATACCTAGCTCTACTAGATACTAACCTGACTTTATTGAATCGTTGTTTAGATCCGGAATCGGATCACACGCATCGCTGGTGGCGGTAGGTAGTGAAAGAGCGCTAAAATTAGCGACATGTCGATAACCAAAAGTTGTTGTGTGTATAAAATTGATGTGTATACACGGTAAAATGCCGTTTAATAGTAGGCAGCTTACGTAATGTCATTGGCTAGTTTTCTTCTTTTTGAACATGATTATTGCGGTAATATTCCCATTGTTCAACGCGCTCACCGTCATCGAATACACAGTAAGTTGTACGTTGATTGTTTTCAGTAACCGTGTCTAATTCACCGTCCTGTTGAACACAATAAACCGCTGCTGGGTTAGCGACTGAAACACGTTGGCCTTCGCTATATTCTGCATAGTCGTTTGCACAACCGCCTAATACAACGGCACATACAGCCATCAAACCAATTTTCTTCATGTCTATCTCCTACGTGATAACTCTATAATCGAATGCGTTAAGTTCTACAGAACCAAATGAGAAGCTCTATGAAATGAGTATATTTTAGATTTCAGAAAAGGTTGTCCTAATTTGGTCAAGATATTGAAATAGGTTGATATTTCTCCATGTTTAACTACTTTTTGAGTGTTAGATCAAGCTAAGTGGATTCGAGTTACCGTTGGAATATCCCCGTCCGATAAGTTCTTGTTGTTGACGATTGTGAACCTCGAATCTATTGATGATTATGATATGATGCCGCCAAATTCAGTAGAGCAGTCACAATCATGAGACACCTAAAAACAACCATCCACCCTGATATCGACCATCTAGACAATAAAACGGTCTATAAGCGTAACGCTGCCCGTGCCATTGTGTTAGATGGGGAAGATATTCTGATGCTTTATACAGAGCGTTACCACGACTACACCATTCCCGGTGGTGGTTTGGATGAAGGGGAAGATGTGATCGCAGGCATGGTTCGTGAGCTAGAAGAAGAGACCGGCGCTAAGAATATCCATAGCATCAAGCAGTTCGGTATTTTTGAAGAGTTTCGCCCTTGGTATAAAGACAATGCGGATATGATGCACATGATTTCTTACTGCTACTCATGCAAAATTGATCGCGAGCTTGGTGAAACGGCTTACGAAGACTATGAAGTGAAAAACGGAATGAAACCGGTGTGGATTAACATTCATGAGGCAATCGCTCATAACGAGAAGACCATGGCCGAGAGCCCTAAAAAGGGCATGAGCATTGAGCGGGAAACGTTTCTGCTGCATTTAGTAGCGAAGGAAATGCTATAGGCTAAAAACGTTTGGAAGCTCTTTTTAACGCTAAATAACATTCTCTGTCGCCACTTTGTCGCCACTTTTTGGCGGCAAAGAATTCAGAGGATTAAAGTGAATAGCATCGCTCAGGTGGCTCGGTGCAAAATGTGAGTAACGCATCGTCATTGAAATATCGGTGTGACCTAAAATGTTTTGCAACACCAAAATGTTCCCTCCATTCATCATAAAATGACTCGCAAAGGTATGGCGTAAAACATGAGTTCCTTGCCCATTGGGTAAATTAGGCAACGCTCGAGTAAGCCATTTGTAGACAGTGCTATATGCACAGCCAAATAGGCGGCCTGATGTATCTTTGTGAATCAGATGATAAAGCTCTTCTGATATAGGCACCGTCCTATTTCTTTTTCCCTTGGTGTTGATAAAGGTCACTTTGAATTTAGAGAGTTGAGATCCTTTTATCTCGATAGCTTCTCGAATCCTTGCCCCTGTTGCTAGGCACAGTTTTATTATGGCTGTGAGTTCTTCACTCATCGGACTCTCTTTTACTTCATCAAGTAGGTGATTGATCTCATCGACGGTTAGAAACGCTAATTCTGGCTCTGAGGTTTTAAGTTTTCGGAGATCAGCAATTGGGTTTAGGCCCTTCCACTCCTTCAAGCGAATAAGTTCGCTAAACATACTTTTGAGCCAGATGAGATCATGGTTATGTGTGGCTATAGAGATAGGTTGATTTGTAGCGCGCTTCTCTTTGTTACGACCGTTATAGAGGCGCTTTGCGCGGTAGTGAGCAAGCATTCGTTCATTGAGCTGATTCGCGATAGGGTCATTTAAAGCTTCACATACGATTTCCATTCTTCGCTTCGCCCTAAGCCCTGATTTGGTGTTTACACCATGTAGTTGGTACCAGAGCTCAATAAGTTGAGACAGCCTACGGTGATCTGGTTTGTCTCCCATCCATGGCTTATCGTCAACTTCCTTCATCGTATGAAGCTCAAAAGCCTTGGCTTCGCCTTTAGTCGCAAATTTCTTACGAACACGCTTTCCCGCTCGCCCGTTTGGGTAACATTCGCAGATCCAAGGTTTGGTAGAGCCATCTTTTAAATTGCGGATAGACATAATAAAGCCTAAAATAACTGTATATAAAAACAGTATAAGTCGAGCTGAAACGGAGAACAATGTTTTATATCGGACAAAAAGCACAGGTTAGATACCTTTCTCAAAGTGCTAAGAAAGCTAATAGGTTTTTGCTATGTACCAATCAATTCATGTGACTGCTGGTTACAGTCACTTCAAAATCAACAGTGATGGTCCAATTGGGGTAAGTAAGAAGAACCAAGGGGTGATTGATGCGCTGTTGAAGCTAGGCAATCGCTTTACGGCGCCATTTGGTGGGTTTATAGAAGCAGAGAACGTAGTGGGTTTGAAATGGGTAAAGCTGGTCGATATTAAGTATCTGTGCACTGATGAGGAAGCCGAAACTATCGAATATGTGATACAAAAAGACCACTATGTAGTGGGTACGTATCAAGACCAGAAGTTGTACATTTTGTTGTTTGGTGGGGAGCCAAAGCACCACCAGATTAAAGGCCTTGAACAAGATGGGAAAAACAATGTGTTCGGATTGTTTTAAATACAACACAAAGAAATGTCCATGATAGATAATATGAACAATTTATTAATTTAAACAATGAGTTATATAGTTTTCGGTTGCTTTTCTTAAGAATATTTAAGGAGAGAAAATTGTTCGCATTTCTGGTAGCATTACTTAAAATTTCATATTACCGACCAAAACATGCAATTAGCCTTTCCAGAGATTGAAAATCATTTAGACTCCTTAAATTGGGGCGCCTCAGATCAAGAAAAAGGCGAGGTTTTTACCAACCCCCAAATTGTTAGTTTCATGCTAAAAACCTCAGGTATTGCTGATGCCCTCAACTCGAAGAACACTCGTATACTAGAGCCGTCATGCGGGCAGGGTGAATTTGTTGTAGCGATTGCTAAGCTTCTGGTTGCAAATTTAGCAGATAACCAAGAACGCTATTCTATAGACTTTATTAAAAGTCTTGTTCAGGCTTTCGATATTTCCGCTGAAAATATTTTGATTGCTAAGCAGAGAACCAGTGAAGTATTAATGCAATCTCTAACAGCTGATGAGGCTGACTTAATTGTTGAAAGCTGGTTTTATCATGGCGATTTCTTATTAACTGATTTCTCTACGTGCTTCAGTCATGCAATTGGTAATCCACCATACGTTCGAATCGAGAACATCCCATCCCCTTTACTCTCTGCGTATCGCTCTCGCTACCACACAATGAAAGAACGTGCAGATTTATACATAGCGTTTTATCAGAAATGCCTGGAGCTACTCGAGGCAAAGGGGGTGTTGTCTTTTATTTGTACGGACAGATGGACTAAGAATAGTTACGGTTCTTCATTACGCGGTTTTATATCAGCTAGCTATCAACTCGACCTATACGTAGATCTTTATGGCCAATCAGCATTTCAATCTGATGTTTTAACGTACCCTGCAATTACTCAGTTCTCAAGACAGAAACATAACTCAACAAAAATACTGCATAACCCAGAGATAGATTCGGATCTTTCAGATACAGTTTATTCAATACTTACAGGTCAAGAAAAGTGCTCAAATAAACTAACTGAAAGGAAGGACATTATCGATGATGAGAAGCCTTGGTTGTTTGGGTGTGCAGACGAACTAAATCTAATTAAAAGATTAGAGAAAGACTTCCCTACAATGGAAGATGTCGGTTGCAAGGTCTACATTGGGGCTGCAACGGGTAATAATAAAGTTTACATAGTTGGCGATGATGCGGTGCTAGAACCAAGCCGTAAAGTACCTTTGGTTACTGCAACTGACATTCGCACAGGCACACTGATTCCCTCAGGGAAGTTTATCGTGAACACTTATGATAATAATGGTGTAGTCGAACTGAAACACTTTCCAATGCTCGAAAAATATTTAACTCAGTTTCAAGAAGTTTTACAAAAACGACATGTTGCTAAGAAATCACCACACCATTGGTTTAAGACCATTGACCGGGTTTATCCAGAGCGTGCGACCCAAGAGAAGCTTTTGATACCTGATATCAAGTCTAAGTTGACCACTGTATATGACTCTGGTCAGTATCACCCAAATAATTCCATTTATTATATCTGCTCATCTAATTGGAATTTGAGAGCTTTACAAGGTGTTCTAATATCGGGGATCGGACAGCTTTTCGTTGAGAACTACTCAACGAAAGTCGCCGGGGGTAATTTGAGGTTTCAAGCTCAACATTTAAGACGAATTTGCTTACCACGGTGGGAAGATGTTGACTCTGATTTGGCTACAGCTCTTTCAGAGGTGGCTATAAATAATGACATTGAGAAATCGATTCTCTTAACATCCAAACTATATAATTTAAATAAACAAGAAAGACAGTTGCTAGGTTAATAAATGAATGAATTAGTAAAAAGTGCTGTTAGAAACTTTTGGGCAGTAAGAAATGGTGGCACTGGAGTATTAGGTGGAAAAACGCTAGATGGATTTATTGCTCTAATCAGCCAAGTTGTTGAGTCTTCGAATCTTGAAGATTTTCAAATCCACACAGGGAAAAATACCTCCCAATTGCCTGGCTACTTCAGGCCTCATAAGTCATGGGATATTGTTGTAACTTCCAACGGTTATTTAGTCGCAGCTGTTGAGTTGAAATCGCAAGTAGGATCAATCGGTAATAACTTTAATAACCGTACAGAAGAGGTTCTGGGGAGTGGATTAGACCTTAGCACCGCTATCGAAGAAAACGCATTCTTACCAGGCGTACGCCCATTTATGGGGTATCTTATTTTAGTTGAAGATTCAGAAACTACGAGGCGTTCTGCTCGAATCAGTATGGATCATTTCCCTGTGATGCCGGGGTTCTTAGCTGATGAAAATAGTAGGGATACACACTACCAACCAGTAAATGGCAAATATCCGCAAGCTGCTGGTGTTTCTTATCTAGAACGTTATGAAATTTTGTGTCGTAAACTTATGGCTAGACGCATTTATGATGCGGCGGCGGTTATGGCAGCTTCAAGCGAAAACTCAAGTTCTGGTAACTATCGAAATTTGAGTGGTGCAACAAGTGTTGAAGCATTCGTGCAACAACTAACAAACCACTGTAACCTTTTCGCCAGTTTTGGGCGTACCTAAGCGAAATGGTAGTGTTTTGGGCCACGCCTTTTGTGTGGCCTGAACTTACAGGAAAGACATGTTATAGCTGAACTGAAACTTGCCAATTCATTGACTTAGCTCTTGCTAATAACTCGGGGATAGATGACATCACGATGTTCTCTGTCCTTTTGTTTACCAGCGCGACCTTGTGGCGCTCTCCTAGTTGTTCAGCTGCGTGAAGTTCACCTTCAGTAAAAGCAAAAAAATAGCCTGTAAAATCCTCTTTAACTGACTCTTTGTTTGTCGTTTTTATCTCAATGAAATTCATCAGAGCCAGGTTAGCTTTAATCGAATCTAAACAATTAAAATTAATGGAAACGCCTTCAGGTAGCTCTATCGCATCAAAACTGGTCCGTTTAATATTAATGCCGCAATCAGAGAGCAAACTGAGTAAATTATTAAGCTCTTTTGCTTTTGGCCTCTCAATCCACTGTTGTTTTTTTTGAATCGCTAAGTTTTCACCTTGCGAACCGCTAGTGCTTGAAAGTCTGTCTACATGTTCCTTTCTGAGTTGGAGGATATCGATTATATCCATCTACTTCTTCTCCATAACCAAAGTAACTCTACCCACAACTCTCACTTTATCTTCTTCGACTGTTAGAGCCGAGACGTTAAAGCTAAAATGTTATTGGCCCGAAGTGTGTCAAACTTGTTGATATTAAGTACCTGTGTAGACGTTATCAAATATGCAATGCAAAAAGTCCATTAAGTTGTCGGAACATATCGAGCAAACAATCTATACATTTATTTTTCTAACAACAAGTTGGCTGAAAACGCCCCGTACTGTGTAGCTTTTTATTAGAATCCGTATATTTTTCTATGCCGACTTAAATAGAAAGCATGCTCACTCGTGAGCCCTATTATTTCAGTATTTTCATTGATACCAAATGCATTAAGAGTATCAATAGGTAGAGTGGAACTAACTAGCAACTTACCATCATCAGCGAACGAAATTAGTCCCTTGTCGAATAGTTTGTCAGCATTTGGAGATAATGGCAGACCGTTGTAGCCATCTATCTTTTCTTCGTCATCACTTAAAGCCCAAGATACAATATGCGAGGCAATAAGTAGTTCAGGGATAGCAACATTGGTAACCGGGCATGTATCGTTCCATATATCGAGCACCTCATCACGAAATGCTCCCTGACCAATACGAGCATTTGATCGTGCTTTTCGAACCCCACCTTTTGTAGCTTTACGTTTTTTTCTACGTTTAGATCCACTCTTAGCTTTAGAGGGCTGTTTTAACTCATCTAAGTTGACGCTATCTAAGCTAGATAGAACAATACTGGCTACTCCTTCTGGAATCGCTACCATATAATTCTGTGTAGCATTGCCTTCAATATTGAAAAGCTTCGGCTCACATTGCTCATTAAATCGTTCAATGATGTGATGTTTAAATTCATCGGTAGGAACTGGGCGATCTAATACAATAAGGTTTACGTCTACCTTATTGCCATCTTTCTTCCATTCATCGTAGGTTCGACTTTCTGGTCTAGGTGCAGGGTAGGCATCGGCCATAGCTTGAGCTACGTATATAATTCGTTTGTTCTCGTGACAAATGATAACGTCATCTTTCTTGATGTTTGGAACGTGGCCCCATCCTGCTTTAACAGTTTTTTCACCGCTTTTTGTATATGAATGAGATGGAGCCCAAAGGAATTTGTAGTCTCGAACTTCTTTGTATGAGACCCCAAGATTTACCCAGTAATATGACATGATCTACTTTGCTTTCTTGTTTTTTAGTACAGCATCGAATACACGATCGTAGCTAGATTGAGTTTTATCGACAGATGATGCATCTACAAAGTGATCATCACCATTGAAGTAGTGTTTTGCGAGGTCATTTTTTGCTTTGGTTCTTTCGTCTTTTGCATGTTCTGCGAAATAGCCATCAATGGACGCAAGCTGAATGCTTTTCTGATTGTAGCGCCGCTCGTCGGTACGATGGCGAGCTGACTCTCGAAGCATATAAAAACCTGGCGCAGAACAAAAAGCCACGAAGAACCCACGCATTATGAGCATTGTGTACATAGGGTTACCTTCCGGGTCTAAATAATCTGAGACATTAAACCCTTTACCTATGAAGTACCAAATTGTTGCAAGTAGCCAAGCTATACCGTAAATTCGCAACCAGTTAGCTGTGCTTCTTTCTTGGTCAGCCTGCTTCTTACTACTGTCGGCTAACTTGTCACTAGCGATATATGCAAGGGATTTTCTGAGTTCAGCGTTCAGACCTACAAACTCATCTACTTCTTTTTGAACTCTTTCGGATAGCTCATTGACTTGAGTTTCTACGTCTTGTGCTTGTGAGGAAGTCTGTTCATGGAACTGCGCAACAGACGCTTCAAGTAGAGACTTGCTGTAGGAAGTGATCTCTTCTCGAATTTCTCTCAAAATCTGAGATTTTTCAGTCTCGTTGTGGCTAGATAATGTAGCCAAGTGGTCATCTAATTGTGTAACGAGGGAGTTAATCCCTTTAGTTGTTTCTCGTCTGATTTTGTTTAGTTGCTCTTCCCCGTCTGAACTGATCTGAGATAGTTTGTTCTTTGCTTCTCTGTTTACTTCCGATTGGCGTTTTTCTAATTGAGCAATTTGCCCTTGAAGCCTATCGTTCTTATATGAGGGAAGGTCGACGTTGAAGGTATTATTTTGAGGGGCTACACGATGTGATTCTAGTTCTAGATACTCAGGAGTAAAAAGTCTACTTATGAGGCGTTCTTCTTTAGAGTACTCTGAGAAGACTGACTCAACGTGCTCTCTACCCAGTAAGTTTTCTACAGATTTCTGACCTCTTAGAAGTTGAATAAACTTCCAAAGTTCGAGTATCGCAGGCCCTTTTGATAGCTCATTGATAAGGGGGAGTCTTTCATTAATGGAAACAATGAGCTTGTCTACTAGAGTTATGTTATAGCGAGTCCAATTAACGTCGATACAATCACGTTCTAGCATAGATATTTGTTCAATAAGCTCACTATCGTTTTTAGATTGTCTTAATGCATGAGCTGGCTTCTTAGCTACTCTGACTAGATAGGCCAATTCTGCGCCTTTTGCTTGCGTTAGCTTTCTTGATAATGTTTCAGACATCATTTCTTCTCCATCACTAACGCAACTCTACCTACAACCCTCACTTCATCTTCTTCGACTGTTAGAGTCGAGCCATTAAAGCTGATTGCTAGCTTCTTGCCTGGCAAACGCTGAATGTCATTGAGTGAGAGTAGGCCGTCCATATCCACTAGGTAAGTGCCGCTTACTGCTTGGTGAACTTCTTTATCGACAATGAATGTAGTCCCATCGTGCTCGATGCCCATTACATTCAGAACCCCAAGTTTGTCTAAGTAGCTTTTATCAAAAGCTATCGTTTCATTGCCAACAAGTTGGCCGTTTGAAAGTGAAAAGAGATCAACATCGAAGAGTTTTTTTACTTCGTTTTTCTTAGATGTATGGGTTTTCTTTTCATCAAACGGTTCACCTTCTCCCAAGGCTAGATATTTGATAGAAGCTCCAGTCCTCAAATGAAGTCTCACAATCACTTCGTAAGGGGTTAACCCTCTCTGGTGCCAAGTCGATATCGTGCCTTTTGACACACCTAAGCACTCACCAAGCGACTTAAAGTCACTTGTTTTTGTGACGAGCTTCATCCTTTCTGTTACATCCCTACCGCCGATGTACTCAAAAGAGGGTATTTTTTCTTGATATTCACTCATAAAAAGTCTAAATTTTCACTCAACGGTTAACCGCGAGGTGCAACTCGCTAGTCCGGTACAACACATTCAATAACATAACAGGATATCACTATGCTCTCATATCAAGTAGTCCTAAATACGCCTTTCATGACGTACGACCAATACTCTCAGTTCTCTGGAATGCCTAAGCGTACCATCATGGACTGGGTAGCCGATGGTCGCTTACCTATTAAAACTAAAGCGAAAGGTAAAGAAACTCCTCTCATCAATATGATCGCCTTAGTAGAAATGGCGACTCGTGAAGCTATGGAAAAGTTGGGGTAGGCCGTCATGCGTTTATCTTCCCTAATTCCAACCAAAGAGTATTGCCCCTTATGGCTCAATGTTCTTGGTTGGGGCTTCGTTTTCGTCCCGTTTGTCTTCAATTGAGTATTGGTTATGAACGAAATTGACTCAATGTGCGAATTCCGTGGCTCTAAACAAAAGGCATTTAACGAAGCGTGTTGTGCATTTGCGAACTCGGAGAACATGACCAAGTTAGCAAAGGCCGTGGATATGAATGCCACTATGCTGCGTAACAAGCTCAACCCAGAGCAGCCGCACATCCTTACCAGTGTAGAACTTGTGATGATCACCAAGGCGAGTGGCAACTTCACCATTCTTAATAGCCTTTTGCTTGGCCTCGGTGTGGTGACCGCACAAATCCCCAATGATGCGAGTGAAGAAACCTTCATTAAGCGCGCATTAGAGAACGCGATGCACTCTGGTGACCTGTCTCGTATGGCTTTAGAACATGCAGGACAAGATCGCCTTAGTCGCACTAACAAACACGTCATTATCCAAAAGGCACAAGCGGGTATTAGCAACCTTGTGCTCCTTATCAACGATATAGAAAGCCGGACAAAAGGCGTTTCCCCATTCTTAGCTATGAGTGTGGATTTGGTCGCCAATGGTTCGGCTATTCCCGGCTTAAGTTAGAGGAAAATAGTATGTCAGTTGCAACAGTCGAACATTCACACCTAGATGTACCACCACTAGAAAACCCATGCCCTGATTTGCCTTGTTGGTCTTTGAACCGCGAGCAAAAGGAACGCGGCCTAACGTTTTTAGAGCGAACAAGGAAAGAGCTTGGCGAACGCCAATTGCAGCCACTTCGTTTACGTCGAGCAGAGCTACAAGCTCAGTACACCAAGAGTGATTGCAACGCAGAACGAAAGCGCCTTTCACGTGAGATTAACCGAATTGATGCCAACGCGAAGGATGTACTTTCGCGCTGGTCATAACCGAGTTACACCCAAGCCAACCTAGCCACTAGGCATTTTGCCTATAACCCTTATCCCTCTTTGATTTAAAGAGGGAGGGTTTTTTATATCCAAAATCTGAGGAATTGATGATGAGTGAACAAGTTTTAGTAGAAATCAGAGACTCGCTAAGAGAGATAAAAGCGTTGGCATCGTCAGTAATGGTGATGAACTCTGACTCTTTCACACCTGCGCAAGAACAAGACTTGGAAGAGAGCCTCAGCCAAGTTCGCGGGGGTCTGTTTGTTGCTTCACAACCTGCCGAAGTGTTGGCATTAAAGCAAAAGTTAATGAATGGCCTAGATGCTGATCGTGAAGTGTTCGATATCGTTCACGCGATTAATGTATTGGCTATGGCTAACGCAGATGTGATTCATATTTTTACTCGTTATTCGGCTCATGTGAATTGCTTGTTTGTCAATGTGGAACCAATGGACTCTGATTACTCTAGCGTCAAGCGAAAATACATATACGCGGCTGATGTGGATATTGATAAAGAAGAAGCTTTGGAACAGCTTCTTTCGATTGAAAGCAAGCTGACTGAGCTAATTATTGAAGCGCGTGAAGAAGCTGAAACAAATGTTGAGGTGGAAGCATGAGTACTTTCAAACTTCATGAGTTAAAAACCCAATCTGTCCATTTCACTGAAGTGTTAGCAGGCCGTAAAACTAACGAAGTTCGATTCAATGATCGTGACTTCCAAGTTAACGACTGTTTAAACCTGCGCGAAATTGACGAAAACGGCGATTACACAGGGCAGGAAATGAATGCCCAAATTTGTCACATCCTACATGGTGATCAGTTCGGTTTAGAAAAGGGGTGGTGTGTACTTTCACTTACGAACGCTACCCACACCAAAGCGCAAACATTAATTGAGTACCTGCGTGACCGTTTACAAGAAACATGCGATTGCATTGAAGCGGGTTATGACATTGTGCGCTCTTCTGGCCACACCATTGATGATTCTCAAGCAACTGTTGAAGATGGTCGAGTGTTCATTGAAATAGCTAACCAATACCTAAGCACTATTGCAGAGGTGGAAGCATGAGCATCATTACCGTATTCCGAAAAGATTTAGAGCACGGCCTTCGTGGTGAAGGCTTTACCTCTCGAAAAATTGAGCAGTTCGTTCGTGTATTCAATAGCGTTGATTCAAGCCAAGGCGTAATGCTTCAACTTGATTCTACTCGTGCCATGTTGGTGAACGTGAACGGCACTGAGCAAGGGCTATGCCTTGAAGACTTCATCACTGCTTGGTGGGTTTTCTGGGTTGTGGTGTTCAACCAATCAACTGATCCCGTCACTCATAACCAAGCACTTGGCGCAATTCGCGCACTCTTCTTTGTTTCTGCCTGCACCAAAAGCACTAGCCAAAACGCAACTATGCAAATGTGGTGGCGTGACTGTGAGCCTGTTCACGGCCACCCAACTTTGGAGGCTATTTGATGCTGAGCTATGTAGCAGTTGCACTTAATAACGGTGGCGGTGTTGTGCGCCATGATGAAACCAATGAAGTAAAGAACGTGTTGCTGGGTGAGTTTGACTCACCAGAACCAGCGATTGATACGGCTTGCGAGTTGTTCAACTGCCAGCACGTTTTGAACGGGGTAATTATCAAAGGCAACCATACGGGTGGCCACATGATCATGGATACACAGGAGCTAGCTGCGTTATGAGCGAAGCACAGAAAGTTGCGACTGAAGCTCCTGATTATGTTGAAACTCTAGTAGTAGTAATGCTGGAAGGTGATCACCTAGATAATGAAGTGCTATTGGGTACTTTGCTATCAGGTGATGAGTCTATCCAGGTTCAATTGAAGATCACTCGTAAGCCCACAGATTTTTTGGATGAGTGTTAGTGACATACTATCAACCAGTTAAACCATTAAATCGCTTTTGGTTATGCCCTTTACCTGCCATAGATGAAGGGCTTATTTGTGTTCCTGCAGGTTACGAACCCGCTAATTTAGAACCTGAAAATCTTTCAGTTGTTGAGCGTAAGTTATATGAAGTAAACCCTGCAGACAAAGACTGGCTTTCTGGACACTTTTCTGGGCTTCCACACTACCTAACTAAGTATTTCGCAAATCGCTATGTTTCTATTTTTAAGAAGCAAGGCCGCTTTGCCGCAAACACTTTCATTCGTGAAAAAATGGTGCCCGCGCATAGGCGTGTTTTGTTGGTGCTAGAGCAATACAAACAACTTCCTACTACTTCTAAGGTTGCTTTGCTGAGTGGTGCTGTCGACGATGATAGCAAGCCTCAGCAAAACAACGTTGAACAAGCGAACCAGCAAGCCTGTTTCGACTTCGACCAAGCCGAGAAAAAGCGTAAACCTGTTAGAAGCAAAATCATTGCCGAGCTAGTTGAAGATGAACTTCGAGAAATGGCATTCAAAATTGTGTCTATCTTGATTCGCTATCAAACGGCACTGACTCAGGCCATAGAATGTGAAACTGAGAACGGTGAGAACATCGCGGCATTAATGGTCTACAAACAGTGTGTTTCTTTGGTACGTAGCTTTGGGGTAAAAACACCAAGCGATGACAAGAAGATTACGCCTGAAAATATCATGTCGTCTATCTCTAAACTGAGTTGTGAAAAATGGTGGTTTAGACGCTTAAAGCGCATTCGTAAAATTATGCGCGAGCACTTAGCTATTGCTATGGGGCAGGTGTCGGCGAAGGCGTCACCTTATGCTTCATGGGATTGCATTCAAGAACATAAAGTTCAGCAAAAGAAGAACTGGGATTTCATTCAAGGCCAGCTACTTAGAGAAGAGGCCACTGGTGAAGAAGTTGAAATGGAAGAAATGGTGTTGAAAAGCATGTCAAACCCAGCCATTCGTCGTCATGAGTTAATGGTTCGTTGCCGTGGTTGTGAAGATATCGGCAATGAACTTGGCCTACAAGGTTTGTTCCTAACACTGACAGCACCATCGAAATATCATAATAGCTATAAGAAAGGTGGCTTCATTCCACACTGGAACGGCGCGAGCCCACGTGAAGCACAAACCTATTTGAATAAGGTTTGGCAGCGTATTCGTGCTAAGTTAGGTCGTGATGAGATTCGTTGGTTTGGTATTCGAGTTGCTGAGCCACATCATGATGGTACTCCGCACTGGCATTTGCTGATTTGGGTTAAGCCTAAGCATGTGGCCAAGGTGCGTGACGTGTTTATTCGCTATGCGGTCGATGAAGACAAAGAAGAACTTTACCCGTTCTTCGATCGCAACGAAAAACGTGCAGCCAAAAAGCAGTCTATTCAAGGTCCATTCAATTATCAGCCTCGTTGTGACTTTGGGTATATCGACCCAGAAAAAGGCACAGCAACGGGTTACATCGCTAAGTACATTTCTAAAAATATTGACGGCTATGCCATGGGTGAAGAGGTTTCGAAAGAGACCGGGCAATCTGTGCAAGCGATGGCCAAAAACGTCAACGCCTGGAAGAGTCGTTGGGGTATTCGTCAATTCCAATTCTTTGGTGGGGCGCCGGTTACCACTTACCGTGAACTGCGCCGACTAGCTAGCCAAAACAAGAAAGCCTTTATGGAATACGTTTTTAAGCAAGAACGTGAAGAGCTAGCTTCTATTTACCTAATGTCGATGTACCGTTTGGTTGGTCCCTTTAAGCCTGCGCATGTCATGACGAATGCTGAATTAGTGGCTGTGATTGCTGAGAACTATGAGGCGAGGGCTGATACTGACCAAGTGAATGTCGCAGGAACAATGAAAGCGGCCGACCACGGTAACTGGAAAGGCTACATCATGGGGCAGGGTGGGCCATTCGTTAAGCGTGAGGATTTGTTGATCACGAACTCTTATGAAGTGCTGCCGTTTGCTTCTCCGCATGGCGAAGACGTTCGCAAGATAGAAGGCTTTGTTGCTGCAGGTGAGTTGGTTAAGACACGTCTTAAGACCTGGCAGATAGTAACAAAAACAGAAAAGAGCGGTGAAGCTGAAGCGGGGGCTTTTGATCTTGCTCTTTCTGGAATCTCCGATTCCTCTCGGAGTTCTGTCAATAACTGTACGCTACCGCAGAAAGTACAGGTCAGCGATCAGCTTAAGCGATTATTAGAACCTTACTCAGTAGGTGGTGGGTTACCGCCAAACATTGATGGCTCAGCTCTATTCGCGCTGCAACAAGGAAGTTCAATTCGAATAGATGATGAAACGAGTATAAGAATTCGTCCTGCGGAACATCTACCATGCGGCACGGTTCGCCCAGCGCAGTTGGTTGAAGAGTACCAACCCAAACCAGATTTAAGCTGGTTAGATGATTTTGAGGCAAAACAGCCTAGACCTTTAGCTGGAGAAGATGACGACTATGAATATGAACAGCCTAATTTGTCGTTCTTTCCTGAAACCGCTGAATGGCCGCTGATATGAAGCTCAGATTAGTTATCAGAATGAGGGGTGAATCTCGCTTCATAAAAACACTGTATGAATATTTATAAAAGTACTGTATATTTATCCAGTATTTTGGTTTGGAGTAGAGCTATGTCATTAAAACAACAGGACATATTTTTACAAGCGATGGAGTTCATTATAGATGCTGTAGCACTCAGCACTGAAGGTGAAAGCAGAGCTGATATAGGTATTTATTTGATGGGTTTATTGGTTGCAGACCAAAGAGAAGAGTTGAAGCCTGAAAAGTTAGCCGCAATGAAGCAGCTAATTGAAATGGCTGATGGTGGAGATAGCCCGGAATTTAAACTTTAGAGGATTGATAGCTGTTGTTTTAGTTCTTGGCGCTGATCGGGTGCCAGGGCTTTAACCATTTCAAAAGCTAACTGAGAAGTCGTTTTAGCCGAAGGGCTAAGAGTATGGCTGAAGGTTAGGTTCATCACAAAGGAATGACCGCATTCGGGGTCACTACAACTACAATATAAGTCGCTATAACCCGCTGAAATACGGTTTGATTTTTGTATGCGGGCTTTCTCGCCACACTCCTGGCAAATTACTCTCATATGACACCATGAACCTATCGAAATGATAAGCCCATGGTACTAAATTATGGTGAGGATTTATACAGCCCTCAGGTTTTTGAGGATGTCTTTTTGTTTTTTCTAGGGGGCGTGCTTACCTAGATGAGCCACAGTTGTTGGGTTATGTAAAAGATTCTGTATTTATATACAGAATCTTTATGCCTGGTAAGGCTGTTAGAGCGCCAACTCATAATAATTTAGACTATATGCACTAAAGTGCTTTAAATTTAATTATATATGAAATATGGTATTGGCCCAGGTAATTAGTACTTAAAAAAGCATCAATCAGGAGAATTTAACAAGTGGAAACGACTAACGTTAATCCAAGCGCAACTAAAAATACAAAAATTTTAAATAAATTCGGTACTATCGCATTCGGTCTTATCGTTATTGGTTCATTCTTACCTGTACTAAACACATCTTTTTGGGGCAGTTCCGCTTCAATTACAGGTGCTGACGCCTACGGATTTTTTGTCGTATTCCTGATGTTTACCGGTGCTGCTAGTAGTGCTATGGGTTTACCCAAAATTTTAGCTAAGGGTATTGCCGGTTTCTCTCTTGCCTACCTTTATTACTATCTATTCGGTGCTATCAGTGATCTGATTGATATGGCTTCAATGTTTGGTGGCCGCCGTTCTAGTGGTGTCGGTTCATTAATCGAAATAGTTGTAAATGTATTCGGCATAGGTGCGTTTGTCTTACTCGCAGGCTTTGTGTTACTGAACCTTTTTATGTTTAAATCATACCGTCTTCATCCACGATTTGAAGCACTTGAAACTTTGTTAGAGCACTATACTTCTCAAGTGGCGGAAAAAACAGCAACGAAATCAGCTGAAATTAAGAAAGCGGCTGAAGAGAAAGCGGCTCAAGTTAAAAAAGAAGCTGCAGATGCCAAGACAGAAGTCAGCTCCAAAGAGCAATAAAAGCCAGAAGGTAATAAAGGTTAAGCTAGCGAAGCAAACCGTCATTAGCCGAAAGTAAGGCTTGACTGAAGTGATATGGAGCGTTTTATTCGCTCCTTTTTTTGTATCTGCCATATTATCCACCCAAATCACACCCACCCCCCCCGGAAAACGCTCTGGAAAACAGATTGTTAGTGATGTTCTCGTTAATTAATGATTTATATGATTAATTCTGTGAATGGTTATTGTGTTCTGTCTCTTTTTTTGAATAATAGTGTTTCCTTTAATATGCAAAAGTATTTATAAAATGAAAATTGTTAATTTTTTTCTATCAACAATGCTACTTGTTGGGACCGCTCACGCCAATGACGTAGTTCAGCTAATTGGCCCTTACAATGTATCTTTTGAAAAGGCTCAAAACTCTGTTGTGAATTTCTATTTGCCTCAGGGGAGCATTGGAGTTGTTGGCCTTACTGGTGGGGATGAGTTTTCTGAAGCACAAGCTCCTGCAGGGATTTTTGAGACCATATCAAAGAATAAGAAAACTATATTTCTAAAAACGAAACAAGATGAAGGCGAGTCTGCAAGTTCAGGGATTAGTACCAAGTGTGGACTGACCTTATCCGTTGTAATTCATACGATAGCAAAGACCTCTGCTGAAGGAACAATTAAGCCTAAACTGTCTATTAATACACCAGCTAACTGTATTTAGTGTTTTAACTTAGTATCAAGCTTTAAGTAAAGTATTTCTTCTAGCCACCGCTCATGGTGGCTTTTTTACGCCTGTCACACAGCCCCACCTAAAACACAACCAACCCACGGAAAACGCACTCCTCCTCCCCACCTGAAGCGTTTTCGATCTCATTTTTTCGCAATTCTATTTTAGTGAAATTCTTGCGCAGCTATGGAAGGCTAACAAGCCGCTAGCCCTTTAGGAATAACGGGGCTTGCCGCAAGTTAACAGTGCTCAAAATGGCTTACAGAGCGCCTAGTAAAATTGCGAAGAGTGCAAAAAATTGCAAGGAATTGAAATTTTGATGATCAATGATGATCTGGTTGGTTTTATTAAGCTATTGAAATTATGGGGTTTTTGTATTTTAGGTCAGTTTTTTAATGATCGTTTGTATTTTACGACGATCGTTTGAGTTGTTTCTCAGCCCTTATGAGGAAAGGGCTGAGCGCAAATTGAAGATAAAAACGTAATTGCAAAAAAACATCACGCCACTTAGGCCGCCACATTGTCCAAATTGAAGGTTAAATGCAGGTGTTTGGGTACTTCTGGGTCGCTGTTCACTGCATCCATGAACATTTCGCAAGCGGGTATCACTTCATTTTTACAGTAAACGTAATCGAATTTAATCGGGTCACCACGAGTGCCACCATTGGGAATTATAGCGGCCAGTTCAACAGGGAAGCGGTGACCGGTGATCACCTCTTGCGCGGTGACGTTTTTAATTTTCTCGTACTCATCTTTTGTCGCAATGTCGCCAACGGGTATCAATTGAATCCCTTTCTCGTTGCCGTTTGGAATGTTGATGAACATCGAGCGGAAGTTCCCCACGCCACGGCTTGAAGCCATCTTCTGCTTTAGGTCTTCCTCATCGTCTTTACTCAAGTTCGGGTCAGTCGCATAGAAGATAAAGCCCATGTGCAAACCGTTTTTATAGTAACGGCGACGGAACGTGGTGGAGTCCTGGCTAAGCAAAGCAGATTGAACACAACCAAGGTAATCCGGTCCACCGTAGACTTGCTGCACTGGGTCATATTGTTTGATGAAAATGATGTCTTCTTTCTTGTAACTCTTCTGTTTGTCGTCTCGCTCTAAGAATGCGAAGTCACCGTTCTTACGTTTACGTAAATACATCGTAGGGATAGGCCATAGCCCTATGACTTTACCAAAGTAGTTACGAAGCTTAAGCAGGGCAGTGTCACCAAATTCTAAGAAGTCATGTACGGCTGATTGCATTTGTTGCTTCTGCATTCCACCTTGGGTGTAACGGCCCGCAATCATGTTACGGCGAGCCATTAAGATAGAACCGTGATAAGCGTTAGCCCGAGTCAGTTTATTCAAGCCCGCTCTATCGAGTGGCGGTTCCCAGTAGTTCCCATCCTCGTTGTAGTAAAGCTCGTTGTATTCGTAGTTGGTGAAATCACGGTCCATGATTTCTGGCTCACCAAAGCTAAACATCAAGCTTTCATCATTAGCGGATTCTTTCGTGATTATTTCTGTTGTCTGTTCAGTCATTGATTTACATCTGCCAAGTTGATTTACGTTTTTCAGAGTGATCGAGCGGCTCATTAATGCAGGCATGGGAAATTGCCCAAAAGGCATCGGCATGTCCGGTTAGCTCGCTGCGTTCTGCTTTGAAGGTCATGTTGTTACCGCTATTGGTGGTCGCTCGCTTGATGGCCATGAATGCCATGGCGATGTCTTTGTGTTCTGCATCAAACTGAATGCGGTTGGCTTCGACCACATCTATCATCTTCATCACCAAGCGGTTCTTACTTTCATTACTGTATTGAATGGCCACGGTTTCTCGCGGGTGTTTCTTGTTAATCAAGTCATAGACACCCGCGCCAATCCCCGTTGTATCAATACCCAAATAGCTCACGTTATAACGTTCAAATACTTTTGATACTTGCTGCGCCTGGTACTGAAAATTCAACCCTCGCCAGTAGTGCTTTTCAAGTACCCTGAATTTTTCAACGGCAACAATCGGCGGTGCTACGACAACTAAGCAAGCATTGTCTCGAGTTCGGCTGGGGTCGTAACCTAACCAAACTTCACGGCGATCGAAGGGGTCTTTGTCATTGGGCTTGAAGTCTTGCCACCGGCTAATGTCCACCATGGCTTTTTCAAGGGCTGAGAACTTGAAGACGGAGCTGGCGCCATCAACGAAAATACACATAAACAGGTTATCAAAATCGTCTTTGCTGTATTCGTCGCGCAGTTCATCAATATCAAAAAGCTCACAGCCGCCTGCAGCCGCATCTTCAATCGTGACTATGTAACGCCATTGCTTATCTGGGCAAATTCGGCCGCCGTCTCGATATTCGTCAAAGGTAGGGAACTCAATATTGGTGCGAGTATCACGTCCTCTGCGCCATTGGTCACCGGTCCAAAATGTGTAAGCCTGGTGCGTTTTAGCGGAAGGGGTAGAGAAGTAGGTTTTACGCCAGTTCTTATGGGTCGCCATAGCGGAAGCGAGCTTGTTGAGTTCATCGAATTTCGGGATCCAGAAATACTCATCCACATAAACATGGCCATGATAACTTTGCGCGGTTTTTGAGTTGGTGGATAAGAATCTAAGCTCAGCTCCGTTAGAGAGAATGATCGGGTTACCCGTCAATTCAACACCTAAAAATTCTTCACCAATCGCAATAATGTAGCTTCTGAATACTTCTGCCTGGGCGCGAGAAGCGGATAAGAATATCTGGTTATCGCCAGTCAAAATCGCATCTTCTAACGCTTCGCCACTGAAGTAATAGGTGGCGCCAATTTGACGGGATTTAAGAATATTACGTGTACGTTGGTGCAGGTTGTTACGCATCGTGTGCTGATATTCAAAGAGTGATTCATGCCAGGTCGCGAAGTTCTCTTTGGTCAGCTCAGCAATGTTGTTCTTCTTTTTACTTTTCTTTTTCGGCTTGTCGTCAGACTTATTTGAACGCGAGCTCTTACCGTTAGTTTTAGCCACAGGTTCAGTTGCGTTAGATGAGTGTTTATCTCCAACTGGCTGAGCTTGAGCATGGGATTTTTTAAGTTGTACGTGGTGCTTGATGAGCCTATCAAGCATATCGAGCTGGCCTTTGGTCGGGTTTTCCAGCTCAAGCAGGGTTTCAATTCTACGCGCTATCGATTCATCAATCGTTTGCTCGCGCAACATATCACGCCATCCAAATTTGTCAGCCCAGTGATAAATGATTCTGGTGCTGTTCAAACCTAGTTCGGAAGCGATTTCATTGGGCGTCCAAGCCTTTAAATAAAGGGAACGGGCCGCGTGTCGTGTTTCAGGAGAATATGCCATGAACCAATCATACGCCGAGGTAACAGCCTAAATTGCATAGCAAAATTCGGATGGCTTCGGATACGCCCTGTATCCGAATTGGTCGGAATTGAAGTGGCTGAAACGGGTAAATCAAACGCGTATTGTGAATGCCAGAAACACCTAACTGACAAATTAATACTAGGTAAAAAACTCAAATGGCAAAAACCAGTGATTGGAAAATTGTAGCAACAGAAGGGCCGACGGTTGATGGTCGTAAGATCACCCGAGAATGGCTCATGCAGATTGCAGAAAATTATGCCTTGAGTGAATACACCGCTTTGATTTGGCCTGAACACAAACGCTTTGCAGGTTACGGAAGTAACTGGGGCAAAGTGCTTGCCGTAAAAGCTGAAGAAGTGGATGGAAAAATGCGCTTGTTTGCCAAGCTTGAACCTAATCAATATCTACTTGAAGCCAATAAGCTTGGGCAGAAGCTGTTTACCTCCATAGAACCCAATCCAGACTATAAAGGGCAAGGAAAGTGCTACCTGATGGGATTAGCCGTGACCGATTCCCCGGCGTCGTCTGGTGTTTCATTACTTCAGTTTTCGCGACAAGAAGGTCAAACCACAGAGCTGAGTTGCAGCCAACTGGAAGAAATCAGCCTTGATGAGTGTTACTCAAAAACAGACCGATTCTTTGCCTTGTGTAATGCCTTTTTCAATTCTGGTGATGAACAACCAGAGCCACAACCTGATCCTGAACCAGAGGAAGAAGAAGTGACCGAAGAACAATTCAAAGCTGCGATGAAAGAGCAGTTCGGCATTATGAAAGGTGAGCTAAAGGATGAACTCAAACAAGAGTTTAACCTGCAAACGCAAACACCTAACGAACCCGAAGCCAAACCCGAAGGTGAAGTTCAAACGTTCTCTTTGGAGCAGTTCTCTAGTGAATTAGAGAAGCAGCTTGCTCCTGTAGCCGAGCAAGTACAAAACCTTGAAACCCAGTTCGCAAAGCTTAAGCAAGAAGTCCCTGGTCAAAAGCCTGGTGAAGAAGGCAGCGGCGGCGAATCAACAGTGGAGGTCGTGTAAATGCTCAATGCAGTATCGACTCAATTTTTAGATGAATATTGCCAAGCCGTAGCAAAAGCGGGCGGCGTTGTAGATGCGTCTAAGCAATTCAATATCACGCCTGTGATGGAAACCAAGCTTCGCCAAGCCATTGTTGAATCGGACTCTTTCTTAAACCGTGTTTCGAATATCTCGGTTGACCAAATTAAAGGTCAAGTGATCGATGTGGGTGACAGTGGTTTGCTGACAGGTCGAGTTAAAGACGGTCGTTTCATGGGCTCTCTTGACCAAAGCGGCAATACCTACGAGCTAACCGAAACGGACTCAGGCGCTCATATCAACTGGATTACGATGACAATCTGGGCGAACTCGGGTGGTAAAGGTCAGTGGATGAAGCTGATGAACAACGCCATTACGCGTAATTTTGCTTTAGATAAGCTGCGTATTGGTTTCCACGGCACCTCCATTGCGGGTGAGAGTACGGATCCTAAAGCAAACCCAATGGGTGAAGACGTTAATAAAGGTTGGCTTCAACTCGCAAAAGAGAAGGCACCGGCTCAAGTCTTACCTGCGGTGAAATTGGATTCGACAGGGGCAACCGAGGGTTCATATCGAAACCTGGATTCACTGGTTAACGATCTGATTAACACTACTATTCACGAAGTGCATCAAGGCGACCCTGATTTAGTGGTTTTGATTGGCCGCAACTTAGTGGCCGCGGAGCAGCATCGTTTATTGGAATCGGCTGAAGTACCCACCGAGCACAAAGCCGCGCAGAGCTTGGCTAAGACCGTTGCAGGTAAAACGGTGTATACACCGCCATTTTTCCCGCCAGACATGATTTGGGTAACGAACTTAACCAACCTGCAAATCCTGACTCAAAAAGGAACGCAGTGGCGTAAGTCTCGTAATGAAGAAGACCGTAAGCGCTTCGAAACGTCATATCTTCGCCAAGAAGGTTATGCGGTGGGCAATTACCACAAGTTTGCAGCGATTGAAAAAGTCACTGTCGTTGTGCCAGCCGCAGGTTAAGGGGAAGACATGGCCAGTCCATTAGCGAAGTTGCGCCAAGAAGCCTTGGCAAAACAGCAAAAGCAATCGACACCTGAGAAACAGTCTGTTGCTAATCCTAACAGCCTTCACCTGCTTTTAGCTGAACTCGAAAGTGATTTGAAGGTGCTAAAAACCTTCAATCGTAAGGATGAAAAGGTTAACCACAAACGTGAAGTTTTGGTCCCTAAATATCGTGAAGCCATTGAAGCTTACCTAGCCGGTGACGAGCAGTTCGATAACCCGTTATTTACTCAGATGGTGATTTGGCTATTCGATATCGAAGATTTAGAAACCGCCATCAAGTGGTGTGATATCGCTATCGAGCGCGGGTTAGATACACCAGAACGATTCAAGCGTGATTTTGCCACCTTCTGTGCGGATGAAGTCTTGGCCTGGTCAGAGCGTATGGCAGACAAAGGACAATCGATTGAGCCTTACTTCTCCCAGGTATTTGAGAAGGTCACTGACGACTGGAGCATCAACGAAAAGCCCACGGCTAAATGGTTGAAGTTCGCGGGCCTGTACCTACTGCGTAACGATGAAGGTAAGCCTCATGCGGCCTCTGTCGGAGATGTGCCGACGTTACAGAAAGCTCGAACTCATCTTCAAAACGCGCATGAGCAATACAGCGCGATTGGTGTTAGCACCATGATCGATAACATCGACCAACGTATCCGAGCATTAGAGAGTGGCGACAACCTCTAGCTTAAAACAGCTCCTATGCCACCGCGCCTCGACTGACGAGGAAGAGCAAGTGATTCATCACCCTGCTTATTCCGTCGACTCAGTGGCTAGAGGCGCCCTAATTAACTGCAGTAGCAAAAAGGTTGAATCATGAGCTTTGGCGGGAAAGTGGATAAAACGAGTGACCAAGCCATACCTGGTGAAGGTTGGCCAAGCTTATCGACCGATGAGTTTCGCCAATTGCGCCGTATTCCGCATACGTTTGATAACGACTCTATTGCTGCGGCCATCACGATTGCTGCGCTGAATATTCAAGAAAAGTTAGATCGCTTGTTGGTTGATGGTATTCCGCCATCAATGAGCAGTGCCAAAACCGCATTGTATAAACGTGCGGTGTATGGCCGAGCTCACTCTGAATTGTTACCCGAGTTTGCGACGCAAGACAGGCGTAAAGAAGGGGACAACGCGGCGATAGATGAGCCACAACAGGCGGCGCGTTTCCTAGCTCAAAGTAATAAAGATGTTTCTCAATTGCTCGGGCGCAGTGCCAATGGCATTGATTCGATATGAGCGACACGGTTTACAACAAAACCAAGCTTGAGCATTTAACGGGTTACATCGTTAGTCACCTCAATAGCAATGTGCTCGATAACAAGATTGATGCGTGGCAAGAAAACGGCTCGATAGTGCCTAGTGGTGAAGACCGTGGGAATGGTGGGTATATCGCCTGTTTCTGGAAATACAACGCGGTGATCTCGGTTGAGGAGTTTCCTCACCAATTACTAGACCCACGCTGTTTGCTGGCTCTGATTGCTTGCTGGCTAAGTGACCATGAAGAAGAGCGTAACGAGCAAGAGCTTGAAGACCCGACTTTATCAGTGGATGTGATCAGCAGCGAAGCCGCCGATGTGAGTATTGAACTTGAACTGATGGAGCCGATAGAACTGGTACCTGATGAAGCAGGAATGATCACTTGGCGCGGGACTCGATACCGAGTTCAAGCCGTTGAGATTTATACCGCTGAAGAAGCGGAGTTGGTGAATGAAGCCGACAGTTAATGTGAATCAAAGGGATGTGCTCAACCTGCAAGAAAAGCTTGCCATGTTAGCGCTTCCCCCCAAAAAGCGTGTTTGGATATTGAAAACCCTAGGGCGCTGGGAAAAAGCCAAGACTCGAAAGCGCATTCAGCAACAAAAAGACATTCACGGCCAAGCCTTAGCACCGAAGAAACGGAATAAGCGCGGAAAAGTCATGCGACGTATGGCCAAGGGGTTGACCCCCTATGTAAGAAACGCCAATACGCTCGACCTAACTTGGAGCAATCCGCTCACCGCAAAAATTGCAGCCAGGCATCACCTTGGTCAAAAGCAAAAAATGACCAAGCGCCAAATGCAAAAGCGGTGGGGAAAACCAAACTATTCTGCGCCTTGCTCTAAAGGGCAAGCGAGAAAACTGAGGGAGCTGGGTTACACGGTCCCGCGTAAGAGTGGTAAGGGAAGGAAGAAACCCACACTCAAGTTGTTGATGGCCACCGTAACCCACGGGCAAGCAGGACAAATTATTCGTGAGTTGAGCAACCAACCGAGAGTGTCGGCTTGGGATATCCCTTTAAAAGAGCGCCAGATATTAGGCAGTAAAGAACGCGAAGTCACCCGCCAACTCATCACCATTTTTGAGCAGGCCAGAAAGCGAAAATAAGCGAGGAAATAACCAATGGCAACCGGAAAGGTAGAGGTTAACAACCTCAATTTAGGGCAAGGCGGGATCCCAGAAATTGAACGCCACCTGCTTTATATCGGGCGCACCGATAAAGCTGAATTGCAAGGCAAAGTCACGCGTGTGAATAACATGACCAACCTTGATGATGTCGTAGCCGATGACGTACTGGGCGCTAACCTCAAAGCGGCGCAGCTCAATGGGAAACAGAACTGGACGGGCGCCGTGTTTGGTCTCGCTGAAGGTAAAACGTGGCAGGAAGCGGTTGATATTGCCAATCGCACGGACTCGTTTGAAGGGGTTTGTGTGGTGGACATCGTGACCAGCAAAGCAGACTTTCAAGCGATGCAAAGTAAAGCGACTGAGCTCACCAGCAAGCTTGGCCGTTGGGTGTTTTTCTTAGCGGCGTGTCCTGGCATCGATAAGAGCAAGCAAACTTGGGCGAAATACGAAACCAGTCTATTGGCGTTAGTGAAAGATGTGTCGGCCAATATGGTGACGCCTGTGCCGATGCTCAATGGCAATAACATCGGTGTATTGGGTGGGCGCTTGTGCGATCGAGCGGTGACCGTCGCCGACAGTCCAATGCGAGTAGCTACGGGCAGCGTGTTGGGGCTTGGTGAAATGCCTATTGATAGCGCAGGTAAACCACTGGAAATGAGCACCATCGCAGTGTTAGCTGATGCTCGTTATTCATTGCCGCAATGGTATGCCGACATGGAAGGGGTGTATTGGACAGACGCGACTACGTTGGAAGCGAAGGGCGGGGACTATCAATATCTAGAATACGTTCGTCCGGTTCACAAACTGAATCGCCGCGTTCGCATCAAAGCGATCCGCCGCATTGCTGACCGCATTCTGAATTCAACGCCACCGAGTATCGAACTTAACCGCACCTATTTCAGCAAAGACATGCGCGATATGTCGAAGACCACGGAGATTGGTGGCATTCCGTTCCCTGGTGAAATCATGCCACCGAGCGATCAAGACGTCACCATCACGTGGCAAAGCAAAACAAAAGTCGTGATTGGTTTGATGGTCACGCCACACAACTGCCCGAAACACATTGTTGTGAACATTGGGCTTGATCTCTCTAACCCTGCAGATACGGAGGCGTAACCATGAGCATGCGTATTTCTGGCAAGAACATGCACTTTTCAATGGGTGACTACAAGCTCACCGCGCAAAAGGTCACGCTGTCGATTGAAGACAATTCTGCCGTCAACAAAACCAATGGTGTACCTGACGGCTATGTCGATGGTGATGTGGCCGCCAGTGGTGAAATGGAACTGACCACGCAGCAATTTAACCGATTAGGCAAAGCCGCCAAAAGCGCCGGCTCTTGGCGTGGTATGCCGGACTTTGATGCCTTGTTCTACGGCAAAATTGATAAAGACGAATTGAAGATTGAAGCCTTTGGTTGTCGTCTGAAAATCTCTGACTTACTCGATGCGGATTCCAATGGTGGCAGTGCATTAGTTCATAAGTTGCCGTTCGAAGTGACCAGCCCAGACTTTGTGAAAATCAATGGCGTTCCATATTTGCGCCCAGATGAAACCGAAGATTTGGTTCAGTAACGTTTACTCAGTAAGTAGGGATTGAAATGTCTGATGTTATTGACCAAGCCAGTGGCTTTGAAACCCAATTCACGGAAGTGGCGCTTACCAACCAGTTGGCAAGGGCTAAGCAAGTTAACCAGCGGGAAAGCGCGCAGGAATGCGGCGAATGCGGTGTTCCCATTCCAGAAGCTCGCCGCCAACACATATCAGGGTGCCAATATTGCACTCAATGCCAAAGCGAATTGGAGCGAATGAAACGATGAAACACTATTTGATGAAACGCCGTTACTTTGAACATGGCACCTATTCGTATCTCTATCGCCCTGATGGTTCCAAAGTCTGTTGCGTGGTTGAACGACCAATGCTCAACAACAAGCCTAGTGAATCTTGCATTGTTGAAGGCACTTACGACCTTTTACCGCATCAATCGCCACGCTTTGGCCACTGTTACGCAGTAGAAGAGCCAATGTTAGGCGTCACTCGCAGCGGGCCAAGCCTTCGAACTCATGTGCTGATTCATAAGGCCAATAAACCGAGTGATCTGCAGGGGTGTTTAGCACCCGGTGTCGATTTTGGTTTCGTCGGAAATGAATGGGCCGTTGTCAATTCTGGTCATGCTTTCAAAGTGTTGATGACAGAGCTGAACGGCAAACCAGCCAAACTTACCATCGTTAAGGATTAAAATATGTGGGACAAAATTAAATCACTACTTGGTAGCGCAGCGCCACTTATTGGCACTGTTATCGGTGGCCCTGCGGGAGGCGCGGTTGCAGGAATGGTCGCCAGTGCGCTTGGAGTGGACAGCAGCCCCAAAGCCATTGAACAGGCACTTATCAATAACCCAGAAGCGTTGTTGAAAATTAAACAGCTTGAGTCTGATGAACGGGTAAAGCTTCGTGAATTTGCCTTTCAAAATGCAGAACTGGAAAGTGAAGAACGTAAGCTTGCCATAGCCCAACAAGCCTCAACAATGAAAGTCGAAATGGCGAGTCATGATCCATTTGTAAGGCGTTGGCGTCCTACTTGGGGTTACACCTTGTGTTTGAGTTGGGCGCTGATGTTCTTTGGACTGTTTGTTGTGATGATTATTGAGCCAAAAGAAGCGGCTAATGTCGTCAATGCCATTGTCGCGCTGACACCATTGATTTCTGTTGCTCTGGCTGTACTTGGTGTGAACATCCACAAACGTTCCGTAGATAAGCAAATCACTGCGGGGCAAAAGCCGCTTAGCCTAATTGGTGGACTAAAGCAGGCAGTAAAAGGGGGCTAGATGGACCCGACTTGGTTATCTGCGCTGGTCGCCCTTGCCACCTTGTTGGTGATGTTGATAGGTGCATTGATTAGCAAACTGTTTTCTCTTTCGAAAGAGCTTGCTGATTATAAAACCCATGTGGCGGAGAGCTACGCCACTAAAGAAGAAGTGAAGGATGGTTTTGAGAGACTTGAGCGTCAACTTGAAACCGGGCTCACCCGAATTTATGAATCATTGAAGCGAGAAGTAGCATGACAAAATCCATTGTTTTAACCGTTGGCACAACCGACCTTGAATTCAACCCAACACCGGCGGAATACGACGAAGCGCAAAACACCACGATGCAAGGTGATATCAGTAGTGCCGCGCATAACTTCTTGATGAGTTGCGTTAGCGATAAATCGAAAGATGCACTACGTGAAATAACTAAGGAAAACGCGGGTGCAGCAACGCAGATTTATGGCTTTGTTCTTAAAGAGTACACACCGAAGCTTGCTATCTCAGTAAAAAAATAGATGCGCTTGTCGCGGCCATTGATGGCAGTGACAGGCAAAAGATGTATGCGTGGCGGCGTAAGTGGCTACCCGATGCCCCTGATACTGACCAAAATCTTGCCTATGCGATTTGGTTAGAGAAGAACCATTGGGAAAACATGCAAGCCGTTACTGCAAGTGGGGTGGCCAAAGCCTTTGGCGCCTAACTCTAATCAGCATAAAGAGAGTGGTTGATGTTACCTGAAGCGCTCAGATTTCAAGTTGGATTGATTGACCAGATATCAAAACCTCTGGGCAACATTCAGCGCCAAATATCCGATGTCACGAATACCTACAAACAAGGTACTCAAACGATGGTTTCGGGCGCAGCTGGCATGGTAGGCGCAGGTTTTGCCCTGCAACAAGCGTTAATGCCAGCCATTGAAATGGATAGAAAGCTCGGTGAAGTCAAGTCACTCGGCGTTGCTGATGACCAACTCAAAACCCTTGCTCAAACGGCAATGAAATTCTCTGTGGATTATGGCAAGTCAGCGACGGAGTTTGTGGCCGCTTCTTATGACATCCAATCCGCGATTGCTGGATTAGGAGGTAATGAGCTTTCTGAGTTTACGAGAGCGTCGGGTGTCCTAGCAGCTGCAACGAAAGCGGATACTGGAACCATCACCAATTACGTTGGGACCATGTATGGCATTTTTCAAAACTCGGCCAATGAAATGGGCAAAGCGGATTGGGTGAACATGCTGGGTGGTCAAACGGCCAGAGCTGTGCAGATGTTCAAAACGACTGGCGCTGGTATGTCTTCCGCGTTTACCTCTGTTGGAGCCGCGGCGACCTCTGTTGGTGTCGGCATGACCGAGCAAATGGCGATTCTCGGTACGTTGCAAGCCACGATGAGTGGCAGCGAAGCGGGCACAAAATACCGCTCGTTCTTGGCGGGTACCGCAAAAGCTCAAGAAGCATTGAACATGCAGTTCACCAATGCTCAAGGGCAGATGCTGCCGATTGTCGATATTCTTAACCAAATAAAAGGCCGTTACGGCGAAACGATTTCGGTGGCAGAAGCGGCAGAACTGAGTAAAGCGTTTGGTACCAAAGAAGCCTCAGCCATGATCCAGCTGCTGATGCAAAACACGGATGGTCTTGCCAACTCCATTTCTGAACTTGGTCAAGTTCAGGGTTTAGATGTCGCCGAACAAATGGCTGGTGCCATGACCGACCAATGGGAACGACTAGAGCAAGGCGTGTTTGCAGTGCGAACGGCCTTTGGCGCAGCATTGTTGCCCGCGCTTTTACCTGTGGTTTCAAGTTTGTCTGATGGCGCGATGGAAATCATCGAATGGACACAGATGTTCCCAAATCTCACCAAATACATTGGCTTTGCAGGTGTGGCTCTTTTGGGTTTGGTGGCTGCCGGTGGCTTGTTGACCATGATATCTGGCGCTTTGAAAGTAGCATGGGCAACGATGACTTTAGGTGTTGGCGTGACCAAAACCGTCACGGTGGCGATGTGGGGATTATCAAAAGGGGTGATGGGCGCTACGTGGGCATTCTTGAAACTATCGGTGGCGTTACTGGCTAACCCTATTTTCTTAATTGCTGCCGGTGTTGTGGCCGCCATTGCAGCGGTTGGGGCTCTGATTTATTACTGGGCCGACCTCAAAGCGTCGTTTGGTGATACGACCTGGTTTCAAGTGTTAGAGGGCGCAATCGCGCTAATTACGCTGCCATTTAGAACCCTGTTTGAGTTTATCAAAGCCGGTTGGCAATGGGTGATGAGCGGCTTTACCGATACTAGTGGTTTTACGTTTATTGGTCAGATGGTGGATTCGTTAAGCAACGGATTTAAAAGCTTGGTCTTTGGTTGGCAAATGCTGAAAGTAGAAATGGCAGATATTTGGTGGTTTTCCGTGATTTCAGGGGCGTTAGAGCTGCTGACGCTGCCATTTCAAACGCTGTTTCAATTCCTGTCTGCAGGTTGGCAATGGGTGATGAGTGGTTTTACTGATACCACTGGCTTTGTCTTCATTGGACAAATGGCCGACTCGATGCGAAATGTGTTTGGCAGTGTCTTTAGTTGGTTTACGGATAAGTTGGCGGGGATTTGGGAAAACCTAAAAGGGCTTGTTGATTGGCTACCTGGCTTTGGCAATGAAAGTGATGAGTTAGAAGTGAAATCTAAGTCAGTGCAAAGCGCAGCGCCTCAAGCTCAAGTCCAGCCAGGTGGCGCGGCCAAGAGTATTGCTAGCTACCAAACGAGTTCAACCAATTACGGTGGTGTTGCAATTTATCCCACTTACATGAGTAGCCCACAAGACATGGCGAGCGAACTAGAAATGGCAGCGGGCTAATGGCGGAGTTCTTTTATCAAGACATTCTCATTGAAAACGGTGACGTGGTACTCGATGCCGGCCGTAACCCAGTGTTGATTCATGATCGTGCGGTGATTGCTCAAGACATTAAACACGCGATTATTGAAAGTAATGTCGCGATCCATTTGATAGCAGAACGTAGCCCCGCGAAAAAAGCGGACGCGCGCACGCAACTCGAACTGTTGGTCGAAGAAGACGTTCGTCTGGTACCTGGTACGGTTCGCATTGAAGAAGTGAACGATGGACAAATTTATATTTTTGCAGAAACAGTGCGCTTTGGCAGCGTAAGCACAGAGGTGAACTTTGACTGATATCCCGAAACCGAACTTTACTGAGCTTGCTGAAAAGGCGGGGTTACCGCTCGAAGCGTCAGAGTGGAAAGCGACACTCAAAGAGGAAGCTCGAAAGCAAGGCAGTACCATCGCTAACGATTCTCAGTATTCTCCATTTTGGCGCTTAATTGAAACCATGGTGATTGGTCCAACAGTGTGGCTGGTTAACCGATTTCTGGTTGGGTACGTGCTGCCCAATATGTTCGTGGCGACGGCAAAAGACAAATGGCTCGACTTGTGGGCGTGGCAATTCAACGTGAAGAGAAAGCCCTCGACCAAAGCGGCAGGGCAAGTGGTGATACACCGAGCCGCGAAGCTAGGGCCGGCCATTGTTGTACCCAAAGGCACGGTGATACAAACCGACCCCATTAACGGCAAAGTTTACCGAGTGATATTAAGTCAGGACACGACACTGCAAGAGCATGAAACGTCAACGGTTGGCAAGGTGGAGGCCGAGCATGAAGGCGCGGCCTTTAATCTGGGCGAAGGGTATTTTCATGTCTTAACCACGGCGGTTCCAGGTATTAGCCGCGCTGTGAATACTGCCGATTGGCTAATCAAAGCGGGCGCCGATGAAGAAAGTGACGATCAATTAAGGGTGCGCATTCGCAATCAATTTAGTGGGGTGGCGAAATGGCACATTGATGCGGCTTACCGTTCATTACTGATGTTGCGCGCCGGTATCAACAGTGAAAATGTTTACTTCAAGCACAACGCGCCCCGAGGTCCAGGTTCGGCTAATGCGTTTATTCTCTTGGATTCTGGGGAGCCATCGCCTCAAATGCTGGCGGATTTAAACACGCACATTAATCACGAAGGTAATCATGGTCATGGTGATGATTTAAGAGTGTATGCCATGCCAGGCAATACCATCACAGTGAAGTGTCGAGTGTGGATTGGGCGAATACTGTCGGTAGAAGAGAGCGCGCAGCTTGAAACTAATATTGCGCTTTTTATTGGCTCGGCCTTTAGGCAGAACACCGATTATAACGTGACGAAAACCAAGCCTTCTTCGCGCTTTAGTTTTTCGAGATTAGCCCAAGAACTGCACGGTGAATTCTCCGTATTAGAATCGATTGAATTTGATAATGCTGACCTAACCAATGGCATGGAAGTGCCAAGAATGGGCCATTTGGAGGTCAGTATTGAAACGGCCTAACTTTACGCTCAAGCATTGGATGGGTAAGGGCGAAATCTACAAACTAGGACAGGCTTTGCTTGGGTATTGGTCGCGAGTTCAAGACGTATTGGAGTGGCCGCTTAGGCAGTTAGACCCGATGGTCGCCCCTATCGAATTTGTTGATTTGATGGCTTGGCAACGTGACATCGAACGTCTGCCTAAAGAGCCTGAGCACATCTATCGCATTCGAGTGAATTTTGCTTACGCCTTTGCAACCGGTGGCGGCTCAGAGGTGGGCTGGGAAACCATGTTCGATCAGCTGGGTTATCCCCATATCGAAATCGATGAGCGTTTGAACTATTACCCTTGGGACGTGGTGAGCGTGAAAGTACGAGACAGCGATTTGAATGAAGTCCCTGGCTTGATGGACGCCTTGGTTCGCCAATATGGCAGAACCTGCCGTCGATACAGCTTTGATGTGACAACGGCGGCGTATCCTCATATTTCGGTCACCGAGTTCAGTCACACCCATGAAACGTACAGCGCATCAATAGGATAGGTTATGGCAGTCATTACCATTGCAGGCGAGCAGCTGATTGCTCGAAAACAACAAGCAAAACAACCATTGGTGATCCGTGAGTTTGTGCTGGCGCATGTGCCTAACTTAGATCCACTGATACCGCCACGAAGAGACCAATCGCTTCCGACGAGTCGTCAGATTGTGTTTCGCAGTGCACCGACGCGTAGCGCTTGTGTGAATGGCAATGAGGTCGTCTATTCGCTGATTTTAGATAACACGGTGGGCAACTTTCAATTCAACTGGCTCGGCCTGATCAGCGAAGAAGGGGTGTTGATATCAGCCAATCAGATGGTGGTGCAATCGAAGCGTAAGAACAACGAACGAACCAGTGAAGAAGGCAACAACTTAACGCGCAACTTCTTGCTGAAGTTCTCCGGCGCTCAGGCCATCACCAATATTACAGTGACGCCAGAGACGTGGCAGTTTAACTACGAAGCCAAACTCGATGACATGGACACTTTACTCGCCCAGTTGACTGTCGGGCTCATTGAGACCCAAAAGGATGTTGTTGAGCAAAGCTATGAAAACTTGATGTTGTCAGAAGCCAACCGTGAATTAGGAATGCGCTTAGATGAAATGAACACAGTAGCGATGATTCGTGAGCGTCGGTATGGCGAGCTGAGACTTGAAATGAATCGGAGTCATAAATTATCAGAGCACAGGCGGTTTGATATGGATGTGTCTTTGACCACGGCGTTGTTGAAGTCGCAACAGAATACGGTTGAACAAATGCAAATGCTGATGAAGCTGAACGAAAAAATCAGAGTAATGGAGAAATAACATGAGCAATACCGATGCTTTATTAAAACAGGCCATTAGTGCGTCACTGCAACAAACGCAAGCCAGTCAGACTTTGGCTTCAGAAGTGAATCAAAAAATGGCGGGCATTGATAAATCCGTTTCGGACGCCCAAACAAAGGCGCAAAGTGCTATTGAGAGTACTGCCGACCAATTGGGTTTTATGGCAGTGAATTACAATTCTGATATGAAAGATGTCCTTGTTCAAGAACAGCCGAACAAGCAAGGGGTCATCAACCAAATTCCTCTTGGTTGGGGAGTGAAGCCGGACCTTCTAGACTGTTGCCATTTGGAAATGATTCCAGCGACCTCGGGCTCAGTTCCGGTGGACCGACATGAAGAAGTGAGAGCCTTACTCGATTTTATGGGGATAGGCGCAGACACTAAGCATTGGTCTGGTTCCTTCAACATATTAAAAATTAGAGTACTTGATACGTCTTTTATCGAGCGTACGGGTTATGACGCTCATATTGCTGACCAGCACTTAAGACGTGACCCCGCAACTTCCTTTCTCCGTTATGCCAAAGTGATTGGCAAAACCTCGGTGGGTTGGATTGGGGGAGATACGAATGGTGAGTGGGTTCAGCAACGAACTGTCGTAAAAAGCGCCCCTGGTTCCGCAAGGTACACGCATGTTGATCTTGTTTTCAGCGATAAGACCGAAGTCGGTGATGTGGTCATGATCGCGCTGCCGACCGTCGTTCCAGGAATTTGGCCGGAAGGTCGTAAACACACCAGGTTGTATAACCTTAAAGACCATTTCACGAAAACCATTGCGAAAAAACACGCTTAATAAGGGGTTAGCATGACAATATTGATTGTGACTGAACACGGTTTAGTTGAAGAAGAGTGGCTAGAGGTTCRAGAGCGCCGTGATGTACTTATTGCCAAAACGGATTGGGTGATGATGCCTGATGCGCCGCTAAGTGATGAAGTCAAAGAAAGTTATCTTGCTTACAGACAAGCACTGCGAGACATCCCCCAGGCGTTTAGTCAGGCGGAAGAGGTCATTTGGCCAACCATGCCAGGTCGATGACGTGCTCATTCTTAACGGCGCTCAGCTCCCACTAAAGAACCTACGTATTAGCGTTCGCCAGCAATTGGCCGGGCAAGATATGTCCGGTCAAACCTCGGCGACTGACCAAGCGGAAACAGGCAGCAAGGGTAAAATACTGACGGTGAAAGGGGTGATTCCTTTTACCAAAAACCAGTTGCTGACTAACTTGTTCAGTATGGCCGAAGCGCAAGAAAGCGACGCGCGCCAAATCTATCGTATCAGTAACAAAACAGCCGAGGCGTTGAAAATTCGCCAGGTGAAGTTCCAAGGGGTAGTGCGTGCGGATGAGCAAGAGTCTCACCGTCAGTGGAGTGTCTCGTTTGAGCTGGTCGAACACTTATCGGTGCCAGAGCGAGTCGAACAGCGCCAACCTGATAAACCCGCAGCGCAGCAAAAAGTGCAGGGTGTGAATACACCGGTTGAAACAGGACAAACTGACGATGTACCGCCAGGCACGCAAGTGGAATTAACGGGCGTCATGAAAGTGCTAAAAAGTGTGGATAATGCGCTGGCTTAGACGAGGGCGTGGCCAATGACAACCAACAACAAGTTTCTTTGCCGCGCTTACTTGGGTAAAGAGAAAACTAAGGTGAAAAGCCATCGTATTGTCTTCAGTGAAAATACGCCTGGTCGTTGTGAGCTTTCGGTTGAAGGTAACCCTGAACCAAACACGCTCATCGCGATTGATTTAGGGTGGGGTGATGACATTACTCGTGTCTTCTTGGGTTACATCGAACGCGTTCAACCCTCTGAAAAAGGGTGGTCAAAAGTGTTTTGTCGTGAGCTCGCGGCCATTCTCTATAAACCGCTCAATATCATATTGCGCCATCCCACACTTATGCAGTTGCTGAGTGAGGTCACCAATAAAACGGGGCTTCAATTTGTGGTACCTGAGAAGGCTTACAGCAAAACGGCCATTCCTTGTTTCTACAGTGATGGTAATGGGTATCGAGTCATCGATGAGCTAGCCCAGGCATTTAGCATCGATGATTTGTTCTGGCAGCAGCAAGGCAATGGCCAAGTGTATGTCGGCAGCTGGGCCGACTCATTTTGGGCAGATAAGCCGATCACTTTGCCCAATGCACTCATGACTAACCACACCGCCAACAAATCGGTAAAGATACCGGCTATCCCAAAGCTCAAGCCAGGTGTTTTGGTTAATGGGCTTCGATTAGTGGGTGTCGAGTTTGAAGGGACGGAGGCAAAGCTAACATGGATGTGAATACCATCAAGCGCATTATCTTTAGGTTGTTCCCTGAATTCACAGGGCGATGGCATTTACCCCGTTGGGGAAAGGTCGTAGCACTACCAGAGCTGCCTGAAGAGGGCGATTTATCTGATCGCTTCTATCCCCACTACGCGGTGGATGTCCAGCTACTTGATGAAAAGGGCATGGAGTATGAGGATAAGTCACCACTGCAGGCGGTGCCGCTTCCCGTTCCTGGTCTGGGTGATCATGCTGGTCGTTTAGAGCCGCCGGCAATCGGCAGTATTGTTGAACTCGGTTTCATGTTCGGTCAACCAGACAAGCCCTTTATTCGTTGCGTACTGCCACTTGGTTTCAAGTTACCAGGCATCAAAGAAGGTGAAAGCCGATACCAACAGCGCAAAGGCGTTTATCAATTAGTCGACCAGAAAGGCAACTTTGAACGTAAGACAGACCAAGCCGATAAGCTTGAATGCCTAAATCAGCAAATCAAAGTGCTAGAAAATCGAATCGCTGAAATTGATGGTAACCACACCGAAACAGTCAAAGGCTCTAGAACCATCAAAGCTAAAAACATCACCGAAGACGCTGACACCATCAAGTTCAATGGCGGAAAAGGCGTATGCACCGGAGCTAGCATTTGTCCCTTCATGGGTAAACCGCATGTCGATGTATCATCCACCGTTTATGCAGGAAAAGACTAATGGCATTAAGCAAAACATCATTGAAACAGAAACTAGAAACCGAACTGAAAGCCCAGGGCTTTGTACTTGATGGCGAATTCGCAATGGCTGGCATGATGGCTGAAGCTATCGCGAATGCTGTAGTAGATGAGGTCACGCAGAACGCTCGAGTAGCAATTTCTGCAGGAAGCTCTTCAGGGGAGTATAAAGTTAGTTGACGAACCAAAGTTTAAGATGGTTCGCCTCCCTTGTTGATTACATCAACTTGAAAGAAACATTGCTAATGCTTCGGTTAAACCAAAAATTACAATGCAAGGCAATAAAATTGATCGTAACAGGTTGATGATTTTTAGGTTAATTTCCTTTTTCCCAGTCTCGTTAATCCTAGTTTTATAAGTTATTGCTAGGAATAATATTACGTAGAATCCACTCATTTTTCTTTCCTCTCACTCTATTGAAGACAATATTATGAAAGTTTGAGCAATCGAGCGTGTCGATTTACTACTGCTTTGTAGACATAGTTAATAGGAATGACCTAGGGCGTAATTTTAGTATGTGTCGAACTAGGAAGATTTACTTAACTCTTCAAGCGATGCTATTACTTGCTTATACAATTGGCTATATTTATGCGGCTTGTCACGTGGTAGGTCACCCATGAATAAGTAATGATCGAGGTCATCCTTAATGCTTGTGAACAAATCAAGTTGGGCTTCAGTATCCTCAATAATTGAAAAGAACTGCTCTTCCGAAGAAAAGACTCCGATTAAGAAACCTACACATTCAAAGTTCAAGGCATTGGCATCATTTTGATGAACATATTGCTGGTAAAACAATACATCATAAGCAGTGCATAAAGTTCGAGTAACTTGTCTATTCGTATGAGGAAGCAGCAATCTATAGGACCCAACTCCTGCGCTTTTGATTAACCCTATTTTTATTTGATCATCACTAGAGGTGCCAAAGTTAAGCCCTGGCAGTTGGGCGTCATACTCGGCGAAGTCAAATATATAATTTACGGCATCCCAGAGAGAAGCTATGTCTCTTGATATGTGGAACAAGTTGATAACCGGAATTTTTAGCTTTAAATCAATCACATGACCATCTTTTACTGGCTCGGTTAACTTTAAATTAAGCTGAGCATGCAAGCAACTCAGCAATTTCAAAAGTTCAAATATGGTTCTGTGCTGATGTCGACTTGTATTCTTTTCAAGCAGACACATATGTTCCAATATGGAGAAGCAAGTAGTTTTGATTTCTTCTAAAAATTCTGTGTTATGTCGAAGAACCAGAGGTAATTTTGGGCTTCCGATGTCTGAGAGCTTGGGAGTTGAATATATAGAACTATAGAGTTTTAACTTTCTCTCAAAGTGAATTGCTGGATTCGAATAGTTTTCTAACTCGTCTAGTAAGTCATAAAAACTTTTTTTTCGTAGCTCTGCAAGCTGTAACTGTTTAGATTTTCGTTCTTCTGCTTCAACTCGGTCTTGGCGTTGGGAAATTAGTTGATTTTGCCTAATCAAGAAGACCAAAGTGCTGATTGTTCCAAGTGCTCCAACCCACATGGCCCAATTGCCAAAAGAAGTGCTGCCAGTATCGATAGCCAGGCCAAAAACTATAGTGGAAAGTAGCATGGCACATAGGAGAGTTATTCCGAAAATGACTAATGTCATTAGACTTATAAAGTTTTTCATAATGAGGGTGGAAGGAGTTGTACATTGTCGCATTCTATACTAACTACAAAGCTTTAGATAAACGATAGAGTACGGAGTGCCAAGTTGTGCAAGATTTAATTCTACGGCATGTCATATTGAAATTTTGCTCGGTCAAAAACCTAGATTGGAAGTAAGACGGGAAATAGGTTTATTGTTGCCTTGTTTTTATCTTAGAGCTCAAAACTTGTCGCCACTTTGTCGCCATCTCGCTTGTTGATTTATTGTAAGCTATTGATTTTTATTTATTAAATTTGATAGGGAATATTATGTGGATTAACATTCATGACGCAATTGCTCATAACGAGAAGACCATGGCCGAGAGCCCTAAAAAGGGCATGAGCATTGAGCGGGAAACGTTTCTGCTGCATTTGATTGCCAAAGAGATGCTTTAACTTTTATCAATACAAGCCTGTTAAGCTCTTTCTTTGCCGCCACTTTTGGCGGCAAAGTTGTTTCTAGCAATGCTAAAATGTAGTAACTGTAACTAATTACTGAATATGGTTGATATTATCAATCAAGTGTTTTTGCTGTATCTTTACCTCAGCGATGGTCTTATCTAGCTTAACTACTCGGTCATATCGCTAAATCTTGCTGTGAGCCTGCCCCAAACTAAGAATACTATGAATAAAAGACAGTTTATTGCCCATTATCTGCGTATGAATCGCACCTCGTACTTGTTGGCGATTGTGTTCATTTTTCTCGTCAACTGGTTACAAGTAGAGATCCCTCGTTATATCCAATTGGCGATAGATTTGATTGATGATGCCTCTTCCACTGGCCACCAACAGCTTCAAACCTATGTTTGGATTGTGGTCGGTATGTCGGTGGCTATGGTTGTGGTGAGAATTTTATCTCGTATTTATGCGTTGAACCCTGGGCGAATCACAGAGGCAGCGCTCAAAAGTACCCTTTTACAAAAGTTGAATCGTTTACCAAGCAGCTTTCATGAACGCTTCGCTTCAGGTCGTTTAATCTCAATCATCAATAATGACCTTAGCGGGATTCGTTTGATGTTCGGGGTAGGCTTTTTGCAGTTCTTCAATGTGTTGCTAGCTCTGTCGCTGACGCCTCTTTATATGTGGCGTATTTCACCAGAATTAACGCTTTATTCGACTATTCCTATCTCAATCGCTTTTGTGATTTTCCGTGTGGGCTTCAAGCGTATGAAAACGCTGCACTTAGAACACATGAAGCGACTGCAAAACCTGTCTGCTCAGCTAATGAGTTACCTATCTGGGATTGATTTGATTAAGAGCCAGCAGATGTCACCTTGGGTCAAGGCGGAAACCGAAAAGCTCAATCAGCTACTGCTTGAATGTCGCCTTAAGATCACTCGCATTCAAGTCTTCTTTATGCCGGTGCTCGATTATGCCAATGACCTAATGAAAATTATCATTCTTGGTTTGGGTGGTTTCATGTTGATGAGGCAGGAACTCACACTGGGTGAGGTAACCGCTTTCCTAACTTATTCGGTTTTGCTCGCAATGCCGCTGATGCAACTTGGTCGAATCGCGACGATTTATCAGCGCGGCATGGTAGGCATTAAAAGTGCACAAACCATCCTTAATGCCAAAGTCCCAGAGCTAGATGAAGAGCAGCTCTCTGAATTAGATGTTGAATCGCTAAAGGGAAAAACGTTTTCCGTTCGCAATCTTAGCTTTAGTTACGCTGGTGAAGAACGCTTGATTCTTGATGACATCAGCTTTGATATTCCAGCGGGTAAGAAAGTGGGTGTGCTAGGCGGAATCGGCGCAGGAAAAACGACATTAGTGAATTGTTTGAATCATCATCTAGACGTTCCAGAAGGTTCGGTTTTTCTTGGCGAAAAAGATGTCACTAGTTTCTCGCGCAGTGATTTACGTCGTTATGTGAAAACCGTGACTCAAGACCCTTATCTTTTTTCAGCAACCGTCGAAGACAATATCCGCTTTGGTAGCTTAGATACTTATTTGGCAAAGAGTCAGGTCGATGAAGTGCTTGAGCTCAGCCAGTTGGCCAGTGACGTGACGCGTTTTGAGCATGGCGATCAAACCTTGGTTGGTGAAAAAGGGATCATGTTGTCGGGTGGTCAGAAGCAGCGTTTGAGTATTGCTCGTGCTTTATTACAACCCACTGATCTGATCATCATGGACAACGTTCTATCGGCTGTCGACTATGAAACAGAACGTAAGATCTTGGAAGGTTTGTTTAAGCGTTTGGAAAATCAATCGGTTCTTGTGGTTTCACACCGCGTTAATGCCCTTGAATATATGGATGAAGTCATCGTATTGAATGAAGGGAAAGTGATCGCGAAGGGTGACCACGCGACGTTATTGAAAAAGTGTGATTACTATTACGATACATGGCAGTTACAGCAGAATGAAACGGAGGCAGCAGCATGTTAAAAGGTGTTGACCTCAAGTACCTCAAGCACTTTTTTAAGTTTGCTAAGAAATACAAAGGCTCTGCGATTCTTGGTATCGCTATGCTTCCTCTTTCTGTCATCACGAGTTTGTTGTTCCCTTGGCTTATCATTCAAGTGATCGATGTTCACCTGAGCCATGGGGATATGGATGGACTGCTTGAATACGTCTTCTATTTGATTGTCGTGCTGGTGGCGAGTTATGTAGTAGATACCACCTATTCGTATAACCTGCGTAAAACTGGGCAATACACGATAACTGACATGCGCTCAGTGTTGTTTGCACGCGTGCTTAAACTGCCGCGTAGCTATTTTGATAACACACCGATTGGTGTAACGCTTTCACGATTAACCAGTGACTTGGAAACCATCGGCGAGACGTTCGTTCAATCGGTTGTAGGGCTAGTTAAAGACAGCATTAATACCATTGCTCTGTTGGTGATGATGTTCTTCATTGATTGGCAGTTAACGATGATTGTATTGATTATCATGCCGCCAGTGATGTACTTGACGGTGTATGTGAGAAACCGACTTCGCGCTCTATATAAGGTGACTCGTTCTTCGCTCGCTCGCGGTATTGGTTTTCTACAAGAAGTCTTATTTGGTATGAAAACTGTTCAGATGTACCGAGCGGAAGAGCAAGTTGAGCAACGCTACCAAGGCTATACCGATGAGTTTTTAAAAGCGCAGAAGAAGATAAATAAATACGATGCGATTTTGTTCTCGTTTATCTCTGGCATCACCTCTATCACCATCGCAATTATGATCTGGTATGGCTCTGAGCAAGTGTTAGAAGGGGCACTCACCTTGGGTGTGCTGATTGCGTTCATCAACACATTAGAGAAAGTATTTGTCCCGATCCGCGACTTTACTTCGCAGATCGCTTCGATTCAGAGTTCATTTGCAGCGTTTGACCATATTGAAGAACTGTTTGTTGAGCCGACTGAAGAGGAAGGACGCAATTTGCTACCATCTGACAAGGTTGAAAAACAGATCGAACAGTTTGTGAGCCTTGAGTTTAAGAACGTGAGCTTCCGTTACAAAGACGATTCTCCATACGTTCTAAAGAGTGTCTCGTTTGTATTGGAAAAAGGGCATCAAATCGCACTTGTGGGTTCTACGGGCTCGGGTAAGTCGACGATTCTGCGTTTGATCTCTAAAACCTACCAAGACTATGAAGGCAGCATTTTTTTGAATGGGATAGAGTTGTCGCAGATCTCTAGCGAAAACTCTGCGCATTTGTTTTCAATGATGATGCAAGATGTGCATTTATTTGAGGAGACAATTGCGTTCAATATTGCGCTTGGGAAAGAGCATCTATCAAGCATCGAAGTTGAACAAGCGGCACGTTATGTTTATGCCGATAAGTTTATTGAACAACTCCCTCAAGGTTATGACTTCCACTTGGAAAAGAACGGCTCTAATTTGTCTGTGGGGCAAACGCAGCTTATTTCGTTCGCTCGCGCGGTTGCACAGGGTGGTCAATTGATGATGCTGGATGAGGCAACCAGCTCGGTAGATTCCATTACCGAAGACCTGATCCAAAAAGCGATGCAGCGTCTGTTCAAAGATAAAACCGTGATAGCGATTGCACACCGTTTGAGTACTGTTCGTCACTCAGACACCATTCTGGTGTTGGAAAAGGGTGAAATTGTTGAGCAAGGTAACCATCAACAATTAGTGGCTCATAATGGAGTTTATGCTGGGTTGTTGATGGAATCGATTGTAGAAACAAGTGATTCTCACGTTACTCAACGATTTCATTTATCATAGTAATTGGGTGACTCGCAGCTTTTGGCGAGTGACTGGCGCCGATCTTAAAGGTGGTGAAAGCTTGCCAACCCAGAGCTTTACCTAAATGTGAATATTGGAAAGTGATGCTGGATAACCAATCCAAGTAAGTGAACGGATAAAAGAAAACCATAGCAAACAAGCTATGGTTTTTTGTTTGTGCAAACAACATTAAGTTTCTTGATGTTATATGGATAGACAAACTTGCAGACTTCCTAGATTGTATGCCTATTACGAGATACAGTTAGGTTAAAGATAAATCTATAAGGAATATATAATGCTTCGAATCTTATTGGTTGCAGTTATCTCAGTGTTCAGCACAATGAGTTTTGCAAGCGAAGAATTTAAGTACTCGGACAAAGAGTATTTGGATAGACCCCTGATGGAACGCTATGTCTTGGATGAATTGAAGCAGCTACGAATGGAGCAGCAAGATCTTGAAAGGCGCTTAACCATTCAGATGACGGACCGTGAACTAGCCGTGGCAGATAAGTCGCTCAACTACGCCAATGTCACCGTTACCTATTTCTTCTACATTATTGCAGGTGTTGCCTCTTTAATCGCATTGGTAGGTTGGCAATCGCTCAAAGAGCTAAAACACACCACCAAAGAGATGGCAGACCAGCGGCTCAATACTATTGCCCAAGATTATGAGAAGAAGTTTAATGTTCTAGAGAGGGACCTTAAACGTAAAACCAGAATCATTTCGGAGAACAACCGAGAAATCGAAATCATCAATGAGATCCACAATCTATGGTTGAGGGCGCAAAATGCGCAAACCGCGGAACAGAAAATTGAAATTTATGATGAAATTTTGAAGGTTCGTCCCGGGGATTTGGAAGCCTTGACATACAAAGCGGACGCAGCAATGGAGATTCAAGAATACCATTGGGCGATGAGCTTGTGTAATCGCGTGTTAGAGGTGGATGACCAGAACGCTCATGCTTTATATCAGCGGGCGTGTGCCTACGCGAGGTTGGGAGCTGAAGGGCAAGCGATTGATGATTTAGAACGTTCTGTCGAAGCCAGTGGCTCAATGCGAGAGTTGTTGGCTGAAGAACCGGACTTTGAAATGCTTCGAGGTTTAGATCGTTTTGAGGCGCTTCGTGAAGAATAAAGCTTTGATGCTATGGTGGGTTTCTTAAGCCCACCATATTTTTATGCTTTCAAAAGAATGGTTTCTTACATTTCGTTTGTTTTTTTGATTTGATTGTTATGTTATAACACTTTCTAAGTTCCTTGTTTTAACCGTTAAGTATTTTATGAAGTACCTCCGTATTAGCCTGATTATTATTGCAATCAGTGCATTTTCACTTGCTGCTTTCCTTTCCTTTTATTCCGAACCAGAAAAAGAAATTTCAATAAAAATAACGCCTTATCAAGAATTGCACACGGACGGTGAAGAACAGGCGCAGGTACAAACCCAGATCAGCTCAGTAGTTAAAATTCACTACTTTGTGAAAGTAGGGGATACCCTCAGCAACATCTTTTCATCTTGGAATCTGCCTTATGAAACCGTTCATAAGATTATGGGAGCGGATCTTGAGTCTTTGAAACTCGATACAATCAAGCCAGGTGATCACTTAGAACTACTCTTGGATGGCGACTCTAAACAGCTTGTGGAGCTGATTTATCACGAAAGTCTGGTTGAGCAAGCTACCTTTACTCGAAACGATGATGATAGCTTCACCTATGAATTCCACGAGATCCCAGGTGAATGGAAAGAAAAACTCTATGCGGGTAGTGTCCAAGGGAGTTTTTCAACATCGGCATACAAAACAGGGCTGACGACAGCTCAGATAGCCAATATTACGCGCACGTTGAAAGATAAAGTTAACTTCGCTCGTGAGCTGAGAGCTGGTGACCGCTTCAATGTGTTGGTCAAAGAGCAATATACGGATGGTCATCTAACGGGCAAAACAGAAGTTCAAGGTATCTCAATTCAATTACGAAACCGCGAAGTGGCAGCTTTTCTAGCACCAGATGGCCTTTTCTATGACAGAGAGGGCAATAGTCTAGAGCAAGCCTTTGATAGATACCCTGTCGATAGAAAGTTCCGAAGAATTACCTCATCGTTCAACCCGAAACGAAGACACCCAGTGACAGGCCGAATCTCGCCGCACAATGGTACTGACTTTGCAACGCCAGTGGGTGCTCCGGTATATTCAACGGGTGATGGCCGTGTTGTAGCGCTTCGTGACCACCCTTATGCCGGGAAATACTTGGTTATTGAACACAACAGCGTATACACCACTCGTTATCTTCACTTGAGCCGATTCTTAGTCAAGAAAGGGCAGCAAATTAAACGAGGTCAGAAAATTGCGCTATCGGGTGCAACGGGGCGTCTCACGGGTCCTCATCTGCATTTTGAGGTGTTGGTTCGTGGTCGAGCTGTCGATGCGATGAAGGCGAACTTACCGATGGCAAGCTCGATTATGCCTAAAGATCGAAAAGAGTTTTTGGCTCGAATCGCCTCTTTTGATGCCATGCTCTCTAAGCCAGCAGAACGCGCGAGCTAAAGATATTCAAACCTAATCTTAGCAACGCATACAAAAACGCCCCTTAGCTAGCGATTTAGCCAAGGGGCGTTTTTATTGATAACCACATGATTGCTTGCCGGGTGGCGAGGTTTGGTGGTTAGCTAGGCTCAGAATCAATCTGTAATTAGTTAAGCAACAACTACCGCTGTGCCACTGGCAGACACCATTAGCATGCCGTTACCTGTGCCAAGCACTTCATAATCGATGTCGACACCCACGACGGCGTTTGCTCCGGCTTCAATGGCTTTCTGTTCTAACTCTTTGAATGCATAGTTGCGTGCTTTCTCGAGTTCCTTTTCGTAGGTGCCAGAACGTCCACCAACAAAATCACGAATACCAGAAAACATATCCTTGAATACGTTCACCCCTAAGATAGCTTCTCCGGCAATAACCCCTTTGTAGTCGACAATGCGTTTACCTTCGACGGATTGTGTGGTGGTAATGATCATAATGGCCTCTTGTAAGTAACGGTTCTATTGGATGTTATCGTTATTCTCTTCTTGTGCTCTATCGTTAAGCGTCATGTCTGAATTGGCAAATTCATGTCTTAACCATGTTCTCAGTTGTAGCACACTTTCTTGTTTTAACTTGTTTTTTGGGCAAACAAAATAGAAATCTTGGTGTGGGTTAGCGACTGGCTCGCCAAGCTCTACCAGCATACCGTGGCTGATGTCATCTTTTACAAACAAGCGATGGGTGACTAATACGCCAAGTGAACGAATGGCGGCTTGTACTGCTTGAATCGATACATCAAACGTTAGATTGCTGTGGAAACTGGGTATAGGGACTTGATAATGGTCGCACCATACTTGCCAGTCGTGTTTGCGCCTAGGGTTAAAAACACCAATTGTAGGGTTCTGTTCGACAAGCTCTATGACGCTTAACTCTTTATTGTTTGCAAGTAGTGTAGGGCTGCACACCAGCACCAGATCATCATCGCCTAGTTTTTCGCTGTAGTAACGTTCCCACTCATTGGGTTTGCCATGCACAAGAGCAATATCAACCCCTTCTTGTTCAATATCGAAAGGACCCGTGAGTGTTGAAATACGAATATCAAGTGACGGAGCGAAAGCTTGAAAGTCGGGGACGCGGGGGATCCACCAATGCATTGCAAGCGAATTCACCATATTGAGGGTGATGCGATGGTCATTGGGCGTCCTTGCTAGCTCTTCAGTCGCCTCTATCACCTGTTCCAATGCAGGAGCGACCTTGCGGTAATAACGTTTACCTGCGGCATTAAGGACAACGCGACGACCTACTCGCTGAAACAGAGGCCTATTGACCTGTTGTTCTAAAGACTTAATGGCTTGGCTTACTGCAGAGTGGCTGACATACAACACACGAGCGGCATCGGTCATGCTGCCAGTTTCTGCAACAGCAATGAAAGCGTAAACGGATTTAAGCGGGACGAGCTTTTTCATTGGTAAGTTTTCCTTACAGTTATGGTTAATATTACTCGCTATTTTTAATTACGTCACGCTTCTAAAATAGACAGCATAGGAGGTGATAATTATGTCTGATATTACCAAGGCGACGACTTTCATGTTGTTGTCTACATTCAGTTTGTCTTTAAGCGGTTTAGTGGCGAAGTATCTATCGGAAGCGATGCCTATTTCATTACTAAGCTTCGTGCGCTTTTTCTTACCTAGCTTGCTCTTATTCTTTTTTCTTATCTTTTCTAAAATCAGCAGGCCGACAGGAAATATGTGGAAGCCATTGGTCATGCGCGCGATATTCATGGTGGCATGTCAGTGGTGTTTTCTTACGTCGTTACAAACTTTAACGCTGGTGGAAGGTGTGGTGCTGTTTAGTACTGGGCCGCTATTCATTCCTTTGTTAGAAAAATTAATGTTTGGGACCAAGATTCATACAACAACCATATTTTGTTTAGCGATAACCTTTGTCGGCGTTGTGATGATGGCAGGAGATTGGTCGCAGTTTAAATTTGGCTCTGAGTTCTTGAGACCTGAATTACTGCTTGGTTTATTGGCTGGAGTATTCAACTCAGCGTCACAAGTGAGTTTGTATCGCGCTTCTAAAACCAGTCTCACACCTGCAGAGCTCAACGCTTGGACATTCTTGGTTGCGGCAATACTCGTTATCCCAATGTTGGTATTCACCTCAATACAAGGCGCTTCTGGAGTGCAAGCAGACTCAAGTATTCTTAATACTTTAAAGACGGTTGACCAAATCGGCTGGATTGGAATAGGTGCATTTGGATTGGCGCTATGTACTGTTAATACACAGATCTTCCGTTCAAAGGCTTACAAGCTTGCAGAAAGCGGCTCTCAACTGGCTCCGTTAATTTTCACCAACATGTTGTTTAGTGCACTGTGGCAAGGTGTGTTCTTTGATGATGTATTTTCTACTCAGCAGTTGGTCGGTATTAATCTGATTGTCGCTGCGAGCATCACAAACACCTTGTTAGCGAAAAAGCACAGTAAAACTGGGCAAGCAACCAAGCCGACGAGCAGTTCCAAAGAGAGCTCGATGTTGGGTTTACAGCCAATAGTTAAGCGCTAACCGTTTAAAAGAGTGAGCGTATGTACTCTTTTACTTTGTCGATGTGTTGAGTTTCATCAACCTCGCATCGTTGGTTTATTTCAAGGAACTGTTCGGCGTATTTGTCGTAGATCTTGTTTTCTAGAAACAGTAAATAGAGTTTGGGATCGATATGACCGCTAGTGGCCATGTCGGTCATAATGTTGAGCGATTCACTGAGTATCTTTCCTTTTTTATACGGACGATCGCTCGAAGTCAGCGCTTCAAATACGTCAGCAATTGCCATGGCTCTCGACGGTAGAGGTAATTGGTCTTCGCTCAACCCTCGTGGGTAGCCCTTGCCATCGATACGTTCATGATGCCCACTGGCAATTTCGGGAATATTTTGTAGGTAAGGTGGGTAAGGGAGTTTGTTTAACATAGTGAAGGTCTGAATGATGTGGTCACTGTTCATGAAGCGTTCTTCTTCGTTGAGAGTGCCACGATTGACCTTCAAATTGTGCAGTTCGCCTTGATTATATTTAACCTCTCCTGGCTTAAGAACGAACTCTTCTTGCCACAATTCTGATGGGTTGAAGCCGTTATCCCATGGAATCGTGTGCTTTGGCTTGTCCGCAAGCAGTGGCTCCATCACCGGTAATGTCTGTTCATCGTTATTCGACTTAGCATTGGCAGATTCTGTCGATTTTTGCCACGTGTTGTACCTCTCTTTTTCAGCCCAAGATATTCCAAGCTGATCGTCTAACGTTCGTTTCCATTGACGCTTGGCTATTTGGTCTAATCGTTCTAGCTGTTCTTGTGTCATTGATTCACCGCCAAGGTTGCACTGCGCAACAAAGGTAAACTCTTCATCGAGAGTTGATAGGGTTTGATCGAGGATCTGTAGTTGCTCTTCCTGAAGTTCACCATTCGCCATGGCTTTCCAGTAGTTGGTTTCAGCTTGTTGTTTGAGTAACTCAAATCGCATACGAACTTCGTGGATTCGGTCGTAAATGGTCTCGAGTTTGGTTGCTTTGTCTACTACATAATCTGGTGTGGTGACTTTTCCGCAGTCATGTAACCACGCGGCTAACATCAACTCCTCCCACTGTTTGTTGTCCAGAGAGAACTGAGGGTAATAACGGTCGTCATCGATAGTCGCTTGGGTTAACCATTTGGTCAGTTCGGGTACTCGTTGGCAGTGACCGCCAGTGTATGGGGATTTGGTATCAATCGCAGATGCTATTAACTCGATAAAGGCATTGAGCATGTCTTTTTGCTGTTGCATTTGGTCAATGTTGTCCTTGGCTATTTCCGCAAAGCTTAACAACTCTCGTAAAAAGGCATGTTTATCGGCCTGAGCTTTGGTAATGGGTCTTTCATAGCCAATCGCCACAATACCAACCAACAGCTTTTCACGGTTCAACAATGGGAACAGGTACAGGTCTGAATTGAAGATTGAGTCTTGATAATAGTTGAGCACATTGTCTTCTCGATTTAAGTGGATGGTCTCTCCTGATTTAAGTTTGCACAGTAACCAAGGTGTGTGTTTGATGAAGTCATTGATGTCGGCTTTAAAGGGAATGATCGCTAGGTTGGCCGCAGTATCAAACACGTCTTTCTCTTCTGATTGTGTAAACAGCACAATGGTTTCGGCCTTGGTTATCAGATAGCTTTGATGAGCAATGTTCTTGGCAAGTATTGAGAACTCCTGATTTCCTGCCGTGTCTCTAAGTAAGTTGATGAGGTCATGAAGCGTGTGTTCCATCAACTCAATGGAGTGGGCGAGGTTCGCGACCTCTTTAATCATGCTCTTTGGATAGTGGGTACGACGGAAATCAAAGCGTGCGATGTTATCGGTAAGCTGCATCAAGGCATTGAGTGGCTGGGACAGGCGATTAGCCACTAGCCACACGATACCAAAGCAGATAAACAACATCCCAATCGCGACGGCGACCTGTTTGTCACGCATCGAAATGAGATCGGAAAGTAGCTCATTGTGTGGTGTTGCTTCTGCCAAATAGAGGGTTACGTTTGGGGTGAGCTCAACCGGAGTTAAGGTCAGTGCCCATGTGTTCAGGTTGTACTCTACGTTTTTTAGCTCGAGATTAAATTTCTGTTCATCTGAGATTAGTGAGCCCAAAACAGATGCTTTTAACGCTTCCATTTGATCTCGTTTAGGGATGTTGAAGAAGGTTTGTTCTTGCTCACTGCCAGAGGGCTTACCTGTGCGTTGCCCATTGCCAGTGTTGGCATTGTTAGCCTCGAGTGTGAGGTTCGAAGTAGTTAAATTAAGTTGATGCTGACCAAGAAGGTTAAAGTGTTGATCGAATAGAGCGAGTCTGGTTTGTGGAGAATAGGCCAGCTCACTGATCTGAGAAGAGAGTGAACTCAGCGTGAAGTCAGCACCCACCACATGCTTGCCATCGGCTGAACGTCTAGAAAGCGTTATGCCATTGGTTTTCAGGAAATAAAAAAGATAGGGCTCGGATAGATGTATTGATCCATCGGGCTTTGCATTGCGATACCAAGTACGAGTCGTTGGGTTGAATTTACTCTCGCTTTGAACTGTGCTGATTACCTGATGTGCGCCATCGAGGAAAGTTATAAAGTTCTCGCCATCCAAATTGGTGCTGCTGACCATCATGGTCGCTTTGGCAGGGGCATTGTTTTCGGCTCTTTGTTTATTAGTGCTTAAGGGGCGAAAGATTCTGAAGTCGCCATCTTCCGAACCATAGAAGAGCGCGACCAAATTGGTATTCTGTTTGAAGATGATATCAACCGACGCTAGCCAAGACTCCTTTTCGATAGAAACACTTTGCTGATTAACAAAAGGGCTCACCGCCATCACATTCAATGTGGTGATAACCGGGGCTATCGCTTGTTTGAACACCGACTCTAGCTTGTCACGGTGCTCATTACTTACCTCGCGAACGGTTCCTAATAGCAACTCTTGAGAATGCCGATAGCTTATTGATATCAAAACTGCACCGACAAACGTTGTCAAAATCAGGAAAAGGCTAGTGATGTGGATACTCAGCGGATAACGTCTTCGTCTCATCTAACACTCCAGCGTGTGAACTGGTTTAAGTATTGACGAACTTGGGTAGGTTGCAAAAAATTGGCCCAATTACCAGGCTAGCCTGTCGCTATGATAATGAAGCCGACCGATAGAAGATTGGGTGAAGGTAGAGGTGACAGCCTGCCCTGTAGCAACCGGGCAATTAGTTATAAGAAAGCGTTAGGTTAAGGTGCTAATTGTCACTTTGTGCTGATAAACTGGCTCTATTGATACCATAAGGCACTCAATTCCAAGCAGAGGCTTTAGGTTTATTTTCTGAAAAGTTTAGATAGCAAGAGAGGGCATTGATATATGGAATTAAAGGTAGACACTCACACCCATACATACGCCAGTGGCCATGCCTACAGCACATTGATTGAAAATGCTAAATCGGCAAAACAAAACGGCCTTGCTATGTTCTGTACCACTGACCATTCAGAATCAATGCCGGGCGCGCCACACTACTGGTTCTTTAGCAATCAGCGTGTACTTCCTCGTTTTATCGAAGGCGTTGCGATTATTCGCGGCGTTGAATCAAACATTATGAACACTCAGGGTGAAATCGATATTCACCCAAGTGTTGATAAGAACCTAGATTGGGTGATTGCTAGCTTTCATGAACCTGTATTCCGCCCGTCAGACTCTGCAGATCATACTGAGGCTCTCTTGAATGTTATTAAAAGTGGTCGAGTCGATGCACTTGGCCATTTGGGTAATCCTAATTTTGATTTCGACTTTGAAGCGGTCATTCAATTTGCGGTAGAACACAATGTCGCCATCGAGATAAATAACACGACACTGAAAGGCAATAGCCGCGTCGGTAGTGTCGGCCGTTGCTACGAGATCGCGAGAATAGCAAAAGCAAAAGGGGCATTTATCACATCGGGTAGCGATGCGCATTTTTGCAATGATGTTGGTGGTTTGGATCTTGTGGCTACACTACTCGATGAAGTTGGCATTGACTCGGATAAGGTGATTACTCATTCACCGCAGCAATTCTTGTCGTTTCTGGCGTTGCGTGGTCGCAATGAGATCCCAGAATACTCAGCGCTTGTTTAAGAGAATGTCGGCGGGTTTGCATTTCGACACAATCAATTTTTGTGCCTGACGGATTTTTGTATACACTAGCCGGAAAATAATAAAGTCGAAGCGCTGCAATAATGATGGCGCTATCTTCAAAGTCACAGTTTCACTTGGAGAAACAATGAAAACTCGCTCAATCCTTTTATCTGGCCTAATCGCTGCAGCAGTAATGTCTGGCAACGCATTTGCTAACGTTGACCTTAAGAAAAACATGCAAGAAATGAAGCTTGCATTCAAACAAGCGGCAGAAGCTCAAAGCATTGAAGAGATGCAAAAACCTATCGTTCGTTTAGATACATTAGTGGCAGAACTAAAAACGGGTGTGTACCCAGTAGAGAAAGAAGAAAACTTCATGGAAGGCTTCAAGAAGATCAGTCTATCGATCGATAGCATTGAACATAAGCTAGACCAAGGCGATTTCGAAGCAGCAAAACAAGAGCTGCGTGCGATTGATGGCCTTCGTGAAGAGTACCATGAGAAGCGTAACCCAAGTATCTGGAGCAAGATTTTCGGTTAATGGGTTAATCAAGAGCGTTTGCTTGCTTAGCTGTTAATAAAGCGCAGACCTCCGGATTCAACGTCTAAAACGCCGCCTATATTTACCTTTATTGGAAAATATAGGCGGCGTTTTTTATTGTTGGCTTTCTAGCCGGGAGCTGCACGTACATGAATAATATGGGTTATGTTCAATTCGCGTAACCAGTTTTTAACTAAAAAGAGTGTGCGTTGGCTTCAACTTATTAACCTGATGTTAATCTTTACATTTACCTATATAACAAGTGCCTCATAATAAGGGAAATCTATAAAGACTTGGAATAATGCGCCGAACCTCGTTCAACTTCTCCATGTTACTTGCAACAGCATTAAGCTGGGCGCTAGTGACATTAATGCCTGTTATCAATGCTCATGGTAATAGTGCGGGAGTATGGGCGTCGCTATGTACGGTCAATGGCTTTGAGTTGGTTCAAATCGAAGAAGGCGAACCCAATACTCATAAAGGAAAGCCGTGTCCGTTTAACCATTTTTCCACATTTCACCAAGATGAACTTCCCACTACACTACTCACAACTCGACTGAGTTTTATTGTCTCAGACAGCTACGCTTTTTTGGCTCTAAGCGAACGCTATTCGAGACAAGCCCCCCGTGGCCCTCCCTTTGTTACTGCTTAAACCTCACTCATTAAAATAATTAAAAAAATATAGTATTAAGTAAAGTTAAACATGCCTTAGTGACTTTCTGATTTTTCAGAAGGTTCGTTTGCGCATGTCAAAGGAAATAATAATGTTGAGAAATGAATCTCAAACTCCTGTGAAGGTACAAGCAACTTCGCAGTCTACAAGTAGTGCGAAAATCAATATTAAAAGCAAAGAGCGCAATAAAACCCTCTACTTTCTCACCTGGCGCTGGCATTTTTATGCTGGGTTGTTCGTTATCCCATTTATGCTGATGCTAAGTATTACTGGTTTAGTGATGTTGTTTGACGATGAGATCGCACTGGCTTTTCATCAAGAAGCGATTGAAATTACAGTATCCGGTGAGCCGATCAAGGTTTCGCAGCAGTTAGCTGCAGTCCAAAATCAATATCCACAAGGTTCGGTGACACAGTTTGTACCAAGCAAAGCGCCTGATTTGGCAAACCGATTTTCAGTCTCTCTGGAAGATGGCACATCTGTTTTCGCAACTGTGAATCAATACACGGGTGAAGTTGTCGGTGAAGTACCACGCAGTGACAGCCTGTACCAGTTGGTAAACGACATCCACGGCACGTTATTGATTGGCGATTGGGGTGATTATCTGATTGAAGTCGCGATCAGCTTGTCGATTCTGTTGCTTATCAGTGGCATTTACCTATGGTTGCCAAGAGACAATGCGAGCCGTGCAGGCTTTCTTAAGTTGAGAGTGTCATCTGGCCAACGCGTACTGATGCGAGACTTGCATGCGAACATAGGTGGCACGTTATCTCTTATTCTGCTGCTGTTTATCCTTTCAGGACTGGCGTGGACAGGTTTTTTGGGGGGGAAGCTTGTTCAAGCATGGAGCACTTTCCCGGCTCAAATGTGGGACGATATTCCATTGTCAGATAAGACGCACGCATCGCTTAATCATGGCTCAGAAGAAGAGCTTCCATGGAACCTAGAACAGACACCGCTGCCGTTGTCTCAAGATAAGCCAGCTGAACACGTCCACCATGTAGAAGAGGCGTCTGAACCTCATGATCACTCTAAGATGGGAGAAGACCACTCTAAACATGTCATTGCGGCGAGCAGTTTCGCAATTGATGATGTTATTGAGAAAGCACGATCTCTTGGTTTCACGCATTACAAGGTGAATTTCCCTCGTTCAGAAACGAGTGTTTACACGGTGACAGCGAATACCATGGGTGGTGATATTATCGATCCAACCCAAGATCGTACCACGCACCTAGATCAATACTCAGGTCGTATCCTTGGTGAAGTGACCTGGCAAGATTACAACGTCATCGCCAAGACATTAGCGGTCGGTATCTCTTTGCACCAGGGTGATATTAGTATCATCAACAAGCTTTTAAACGCCTTGTTCTGCTTGGCGTTTATCGTAGTGTCAGTAACTGGTGGTGTGATGTGGTGGATGCGTAGACCATCAGGTCAACGTAAGCTTGGCGCGCCACCAAAGTTTGGTGATGCTGGCCTATGGAAGGCTGGTTTGGTGAGTGTTGTGGTTATTTCAGTGCTATTTCCTCTCGCGGGAGCAACGATTGTTACAGCTATGATATTGGATTGGCTGCTGTTCTCACGTGTTGATAAGTTCAAAGCGGCGTTGAGCTAATTGAATAAAAAACGGACCTTCTTGGCTTGAGAAGGTCCGTTTTTTATTCTGGTGGGAAGTTGATTGAACAGGAAAATTTAGACTTGATACACCCTATATTTGATAAAGCTCTATATTTCATAAAGCTCTAGCGGCAGGCCGTCTGGGTCTGCGAAAAACGTGAATGACTTCCCTGTAAACTCATCCACTCGAATCGGTTCGACGTCGATTCCTTGTCCTTCTAAATAGCTTTTTACTTGTTGAACGTCCTCAACACAAAAGGCTAAATGTCTCAATCCTTGAGCTTCAGGAAAGCTCGGCCTTTCAGGTGCATCAGGGAAGCTAAACAACTCTATTTGAGCACCATTAGGTAATGCCAGATCAAGTTTGTAAGACTGGCGCGCTTCTCGATAATTCTCTGCAATTACTTCCAGCTGTAAAACCTCAGTGTAAAAGCGTTTCGATAGTTCGTAATTGGAACAGATGATTGCCGCGTGGTGGATTCCTTTTAGCATCAGTTTATTTCCCCTGCTAACTTGTCACCCAAGTGTTCCATCGCGTAGTCAATGAACACGCGAAGGCGGGCGGGCATGTATTTGGTTTGTGCGAACTGCATCGCGATGGCGCCGTGATAGTTACTCTTGATGGTCCAGTCATTCAATACTTGAACAACACTGCCTTCTGCTAACGCATCTTGAATCACGAAGTCATGGAAGATGCCAATCCCCAGACCTTCTTTCACGCCTTTAAGTCGCATTTGAGAGTGGTTCACTGCGTATCGACCACTGACGGAGACGGTGTGAAACTCATCATCTTTGAGAAAGTCCCAAATGTGGTCTTTGTCTGTTTCTGCTAGGTACAGACAATCGTGCTGGCTCAGGTCGGTTGGGTGGGAAGGTGTCCCTTTGTAACCCAAATAATCAGGGCTCGCGCATAGTACTAAGTTGGTTTTACCTAGTTCTTTTAGTACTAAGCTCTCATCGGGCTTATCGGTGAGTCGAAACGCAATATCGATGCCTTGGCGTAGTATGTCGATATCACCATCAGCAGCGCGTAACTTAAGTTGGATCTCTGGATACTGATTAAGAAATGGCACCACAAAAGGCTGGAGTACAGAGTTCAAAAACGCTTCTGGCGCGGCCACAGTGAGTGAGCCAGAAGGCTCGGTATGATCCGACGTCGATAACTCAACTGCTTGCTGTGCTGCGTTAATCATGACAACGCTCTGGTCGTAAACCAGTTGACCTGCCTGAGTGATAATAAGCGTACGAGTAGTTCGCTCAAATAGCTTTACTGACAGTGCCTTCTCTAAACGCGTAATGAGTTTACTGAGTGCAGAAGGCGTTACCCCTAATTGCTTGGCTGCCGCAGTAAAACTGCCTTCGTTTACCACTAGGATGAACGAGGCAAGATCGGGAAGTAGGGCGATGAGTTTTGGGTTTATCATAAGTATCCAGTTAGGTTAGTTTTAACGACGAACTTAATAGTGATTGTGAGCGATTTACCTTAATTTGTGAATCAATTTCATTAATTGCTTAGCGTGATTGCTCTGATAGATTGATGTGTTTGAAGCTTATCTGGCGTTAAAAAGAACAAGAGAGGGGCGTTAATGTGCCCTGTGTCACTGGGATGAACTATTATTCGTGCTTCAGGTTCATTAATGTTTTTCCAACTGGAGGGATAATCGAAAAAAGGATGTTCAACTAGAATATAGGGATTAGTTTTACAGTGTAAATGATCGTTTTAGGATCGTTTATATCCCTACATAATGCGGCGCGCGATGCTGCTGAATAATAACTAGGAAGGAATGAGACAATGTCTTCTGCATTTTACCAACAGATTCAAAATCAAATCGAAGAAGTTAAAGAAGAAGGTCTTTACAAGTCTGAGCGCATTATTACTTCTGCACAAAAAGCAGCGGTTTCTATCTCGACTGGTGAAGAAGTACTAAACTTCTGTGCAAACAACTACTTAGGTCTTGCTAACCACCCAGCTCTTATCGAAGCGGCTAAAGATGGTATGGATCAGCACGGTTTCGGTATGGCTTCCGTTCGTTTCATCTGTGGTACTCAAGATTCTCACAAAGAACTAGAGCAAAAGCTGTCTACGTTCCTAGGTAAAGAAGACACTATCCTTTACACATCTTGTTTTGATGCTAACGCTGGTTTATTCGAAACGATTCTAGGTAAAGAAGACGCAATCATTTCTGACGCACTAAACCACGCCTCAATCATTGATGGTGTTCGTCTTTGTAAAGCAATGCGCTTCCGTTACTCGAACAACAACATGGAAGAGCTAGAGCAGCAACTTATCGCAGCTAAAGAAGCGGGTGCTCGCCACACACTTATCGTAACTGACGGCGTGTTCTCTATGGACGGCGTAGTGGCTAACCTTCCTGCTATCTGTGACCTTGCAGACAAGTACGATGCACTAGTAATGGTTGATGACTCTCACGCAGTGGGCTTCATGGGCGAAAACGGCGGAGGTACTCACGAGTTCCACAACGTTGTAGACCGTATCGATATCATCACTGGTACACTTGGTAAAGCAATGGGTGGCGCTTCAGGCGGTTACACGTCTGGTAAGAAGGAAGTGATCGACTGGCTACGTCAACGCTCTCGTCCATACCTTTTCTCTAACTCTGTTGCACCTGCAATCGTATCGGCGTCTATCCGCGTTCTAGATCTTCTAGCAGAATCTGGCGACCTACGTACTCAACTATGGGATAACTCTGCTCACTTCCGTACTCGCATGGAAGAAGCTGGTTTCACAATGGGCGGTGCTGACCACGCAATCATCCCAATCATGCTTGGTGATGCAAAAGTAGCGGCTGAATTCGCAGAGCGCGCACTAGAGAAAGGCATCTACGTTGTAGGTTTCTCTTTCCCTGTCGTACCAAAAGGTCAAGCTCGTATCCGTACGCAAATGTCTGCTGCACACTCTCGTGAGCAACTAGACCGCGCAATCGATGCGTTCATCCAAGTTGGTAAAGACATGGATATCATCTAATTTTATTGCAGGTTGTTAGCGTAACTCTAATGCTGTGATGATTAGATAAGAACAATGAGATTTTGGATTCTCGCCTTACAGTTAGGTGAGATGAAATAGGTAAAATTATGAAAATTAAAGCACTTTCTAAACTTAAGCCTGAAGAAGGCATTTGGATGACCGAGGTTGAAAAGCCTGAAATGGGTCATAATGATCTTCTTATCCGTATTAAGAAAACCGCAATTTGTGGTACTGACGTACATATCTACAACTGGGATGAGTGGTCACAAAACACAATCCCAGTACCGATGGTAGTAGGTCACGAATACGTGGGTGAAGTTGTTGGCATCGGCCAAGAAGTTCGTGGTTTTGAAATCGGCGACCGTGTATCTGGCGAAGGTCACATCACATGTGGTCACTGTCGTAACTGTCGTGGCGGCCGTACTCACCTTTGTCGTAACACAACAGGTGTTGGTGTTAACCGCACTGGTGCGTTCTCTGAGTTCCTTGTGATCCCTGCGTTCAACGCATTTAAGATCCCTGCTGAAATCTCTGACGATCTAGCGTCAATCTTTGACCCGTTTGGTAACGCAGTACACACTGCACTTTCTTTCGACCTAGTAGGCGAAGACGTGCTAATTACTGGTGCTGGTCCAATCGGTATCATGGCTGCTGCAGTTGCTAAGCACGTTGGTGCTCGTCACGTTGTAATCACTGACGTAAACGAATACCGCCTAGATCTTGCTAAGAAAATGGGTGTAACGCGCGCAGTTAACGTGATGGAAGAGAAGCTGGAAGACGTAATGGCTGATCTAGGCATGACTGAAGGCTTCGATGTAGGCCTAGAAATGTCTGGCGTACCATCTGCGTTCAACAGCATGTTAACTAACATGAACCATGGCGGTAAGATCTCTCTACTAGGTATTCCACCATCAGACATGGCAGTAGATTGGAACCAAGTAATCTTCAAAGGCTTGGTTATCAAAGGTATCTACGGTCGTGAGATGTTCGAAACTTGGTACAAGATGGCTTCTTTGATTCAATCAGGCCTAGATCTAACACCAATTATCACTCACCACTTTAAGGTTGATGACTTCCAAAAAGGCTTTGACGCTATGCGTAGCGGGCTTTCAGGCAAGGTAATCCTTGATTGGGAATAGTCTAAATTAGGCTCTGATTTGCAAAAGGCGACAATGTAAATTGTCGCCTTTTTTACGTCTAAAACCGCTAAATAACGCTCTTTTACAGTGGCTGTCGCCATTAATTTTCTAAAGGATGAGGTGGACTGCCTGCATCAAATGCTCGGGAGAATCATGAGCTACCAATGTTGAGAATCTTGACAGATCGAGGTACTGAATACTGTGGCCGTGTTGAGCAACATGACTATCAACTCTATCTGGCCATCAATGATATGGACCACACAAAAACGAAAGCAATGTCACCGCAGGCAAATGGTATCTGCGAACGTTTCCACAAGACCATATTGAATGAGTTCTACCAAGTAACATTCAGAAAGAAACTGTATGGTTCGATGGAAGAGTTGCAGAAAGATCTGGACGAACTACTACAACAATCACCGTACCCATCAAGGAAAAATGTGCTGCGGCAGAACACCAATAAAAACATTAGAGGATGGGAAATCAATCTGGGCTGAAAAGAATTTAGCCCAGATATAATCTGACAGGCACCGAGTCGGAAAGTGGGTAACTGTCAGTTCAGGTCTGAATTAGTACACCTTAAGTGATAGGTGTTAATTACAATGAATAGGTTAATAAATAAGTCATTTAAACTTACAAGATTATTTCTTACCTTGGATTTGCTTGTCTTCTTCTGTTAGTTCACGAATGCGACGGCTGATGTCACGACGAGCTTTAGAGATTTCTGCGCTCTTGATGATGTGGTCATCAACACGGTCTTCGTAGTCAGCTTTCATGTTTTTGATAATGCCTAGAATTTCATCGTGAGTCATCTCTGGCTTGATGTAATCAAGTAGGTTATCAAGTAGGTCGACACGCTTACGGTTGTCACGAACTTTCTTTTCGTTGTCTAGCAGTTCACGCTTAAGTTTGTTCTTACGTCGTGCTTGGTTAACAATTTCAAATACGCTGCTCATAGATTCCTTTTCCTATTCGTCAAATACGTTATCTGGTTCTGATTAAAGCACATCAATTGATGATGTAACAGTCTTTAGATCAAAGCAAAAGTAAGGTTGTTTAATTATTCGTCACTCTCACCGATGTGTGATTGTTTTTATCTCTCCGTTCAAGTTAGTATCCCATGTAGATACTGCATTGATACGAAATGTGAAATGAATCAACAACAATTGGAAACCGAAGATTCAGGTAATAAAGCGACTGAACCTTCAGCAGAGCAAAACAAGCTTCGTGATGCGTATGTAAAAGAGCGTACTTATTTGGAAGTCGTGGAAATAGAGCTAAACCGTTCTAAGATCATAATGATTGATGAACAGGGTAGAAAGAAACGAGTACCAATTTTGTCTGAGCACTAGTCCTCGGTGACTGCATTGTTAGGTGCTGAGATGGAGTCACCAAAATAATAAAAAGGAATAAGCTATGAACACAGTACTTTCCCCAATTGAAGCGAGAATCATTGGTTGCTTGATCGAAAAAGAAGTGACAACTCCCGATCATTACCCACTTACGTTGAACAGTCTGACTACAGCCTGTAATCAGAAAAGCAACCGTGAGCCTGTTCTCTCGCTGTCTGAGTCAGAAGTATTAGATGCCGTTGATGGCTTGATTGCTCGCCGCATGGTCAGTGATGAAAGTAGTTTTAATAGTCGTGTTAATAAGTACCAGCATCGCTTCTGCAATACTGAGTTTGGTGATCTGCAATTTACAGAACAAGAGCGCGCGATCATCTGTTGCATGTTACTGCGTGGCCCACAAACACCGGGCGAATTACGTACAAGAACAGGCCGTTTAGCGAATTTCACTGATGTTAAAGAGGTGGAAGCTACGCTTGAAAAGTTAGCGACTCGTGAAGCTGGCGCCCTGGTTGTTAAACTGCCTCGTGAGGCTGGTAAGCGTGAGTCACGTTATCAGCATTTACTCAGTGGTGAAGTCGATGTTGAAGCGTTTGCGACGGCATCTGCAGGTGCTGCAGCACCGTCAGCATTAAATGAGAAATTGGAAGAGCTAGAGTCTGAAGTTGCAAGTCTAAGAGCTGAAGTAGCCGAGTTGAAAGCTCTGGTTGAATCTCTACTGTAAATGTCTGAATCTGAGAACAAGGCGGATTGGGTCGTGTACCTGATCCGCAATCGTCATAACGCTTTGTATTGTGGTGTCACCAATAATCTACAACGTCGTTTTGAACAGCACCAAACCGGCAAAGGTGCCAAAGCTCTGAGAGGAAAGGGGCCGCTTAAGTTAGTTTGGAGTATGGAGGCCCAGTCGAAAAGTGAGGCTCTGAAAACCGAATACGCGATTAAACATTTACCTAAGTTACGTAAAGAAAAGCTAGTATCACTCAAACTTATCATTGAGTGGCAAGACGACAAGATTCAATATATCGAAGTCTCATAATTCATATCTAAAATGGTTATTACTGATAAAATCGTAAGAAATAAAATCCCCGAGATTTTTATTAAGCTATTGATTTAAAATTAAAAATATAAATATGGAAGGCGTGTTTAGTCACGTGACACTAAAGTTTTTCCATTACCGCTCTCATTTGACATATCACTCATTTAGAATGTCGTTCTAACTAGCCCTATCCGCTATCATTTATTCTCGTTGTCCTACATAATATCTTTCAGCCATTCAAAGAGATGGTGTCATGCTAGGTTAAAAAATGAGCCAAAGTAGCTCATATAAAACGAGAAAAATATGAAACGTTTATTGATGTTGTTTGGACTAGCCGTATTTTCTGCGTCCGCTCTCTCCCACGGAACCCATGTCCTTAACGGGTATTGGGAGTACCAAGATTACCTTTCTAACTTTCCTGAACAAAAAGCCTTAACCGATAAAATGGTCCAGGCTGTGCAAAATCACCCCGTTCCGCTGAAACGAATCCAGGATGAACCGATAACGATTTCTGTCGTGTATCCGGGGCAACAAATCTCTGATTATTGGGTTCGTAACATCCAAGCGTTTGAAAAACGACTCGATAAGCTGAGAATTAATTATCAAATTAACCAAGTGTTTACGAGAGTGAATGCGGATCTCGCGCAGCAAAGCATCTCGTTACAAGAAGCGATAGAAAATAAAACCGATTATTTGGTCTTTACGCTGGATACGACGCGCCACCGTAAATTTATTGAGCACGTATTGAGCTCTACAGATACCAAACTCATTCTGCAGAACATCACTACGCCAGTCCGTGCGTGGGCTGGTAGACAACCATTCATGTATGTTGGTTTTGATCATGCAACGGGCAGTTTAAAATTAGCGAATTACTTCAAAGAAGTCAGCAAACCGAACAGCAAATACTCGGTACTTTATCGCTCAGAAGGTTATATTAGTGATGCCCGTGGTGATACTTTCATTCATGATGTAAACAGTGATACGAACTTTGATTTAAAATCCTCTTTCTACACAAGATCGGACAAAGAGAGCGGTTACCGATCGGCTAAAATCAGCATAGAGAACGATCAAGACCTAGACTTTATTTATGCATGTGCAACAGATGTCGCTCTAGGCGCAGCGGATGCGATTCGAGAATCGGGGCGAGATATCTTAGTTAACGGTTGGGGCGGTGGTTCTGCTGAACTCGACGCGATTGAAAGAGGTGACCTTGATGTCACTGTTATGCGTATGAACGATGACACGGGTATCGCAATGGCGGAAGCCATTAAGTGGGACCTTGCCGGGGAAGCCGTTCCTACGGTTTACTCTGGTGATTTTGAAATCGTGACTAAAGATGATTCCCCAGAACGTATTTCTGAACTCAAACAGCGAGCATTTAGATACTCAGGTCAATAATGAAGAAAAGCTACGCCAGTACACCTAGGAACACATTAGCTAAGCTTATTACGCGTATCATTATCTTAGTGATAGGCGTGATGGCACTTGGCGTTCTTATTCATAATTATGAAACCAGCAGTAACATTGTAAAGCAAGAGACTAATCGAACGGTTAAACAGACGTCGAGTCTGATTCAAAACATGTTCGATTATCGTTTGTCTGTCTTACAAATTCACCAAGACAGTAGCTCGCACAGTGATACTCTACGTGAATACTTTGCTATGGGCGACGAAGAGGTTTTGAATCACTTCTTCTTTGGCGTAGATCAGCGAGAACCCGATCATGCTCCTGATCTACGTTTTGTCTCAACACATGATGGGTTGGTGTGGGAAGATGGCAACGCTCAGTTTTATGGGTTAGACGGAAACAACCTAGAACACATTTCTGATGAGGTCTCTTTTAGCAGCAACTGGCACTTTATCCAGGTAATGACCGAGATTGGCAAGCGTCACTTGTTGGCTCGTCGAACGCCCATTGTTGATAACAAAACAGGCGAAGTTCTCGGCCAGCTTTATATTGCGATTGTACTCGACAATAACTTCTCTCTTGCAGAGTCCATACAGCAGGGCAGTAACTGTGAGAATATCGTAATTGAAGCGCATGGAACGCCGGTAACCTCGACGTTCAGTGGCGATGAGACGTATACGATAAAGGATATTCTTGAATACAAAATTTACGAACAGCTGCCTCGTCATTTCGTCACAGTGACGACAATCAAGATCAACGCCGTAGAGACTCCACTGGTTATTCGTGCGGTGCAAAAGAACACCAATGTTATCGCGTTAGAAGAAAACTACGAGCGCGCCATCATCGTTGTTGTTGTCGTGATTGTATTTATGTACTTCTTCGCTCGTACTTGGATTCAAAGAAGAGTGGCAGCGGAGCTCGATAAGTTGATGCACTTTACCCTTTCGGCAAGTGATAGCGAAGAGTTTAACAAGTTTGATGGGTCGAATATTTTCGAATTTCATCATATTGGCTGCACGCTGGAAGACACTTTTGAACGCCTGTCCGAGCAGAATCAAAAATTCCAAGATCTCTTTAACTTTGCGCATTCTCCTATTTTGGTTTGGTCTGAAAAAGGCGATTTAATCCAGATGAACCCAGCTGCACGTATGGCGCTGTTTGATGAAGATGATAATTACGGTGTCATCGCACATGAGTTCGAGCATCGCATGTTGCCAAACATTCAAATGGTGGTCCAAGGTGCTAAGCTGACAGGTATTAACGTACCGATTGGAGAGAAGGTGTTTCGTTGGAATATGTCGGCTATTTGTGTTGAACATGGTATCACAGGCGTAGTAGTACAAGGACAAGACATTACTAAGTTGGTGGAAGCTGAAAGGCAAGCTGATAGAGCGAGAGAAGAAGCAGAACACCTTGCAAACGTTCGAGCTGATTTCTTGGCGAAGATGAGTCACGAGATCCGAACACCACTCAACGGCATTTTGGGCGTGTCTCAACTCCTCAAACGCTCTATGCGCAATGAAGATAACAAAGAGCAGGTTGATGTACTTTGTAACAGTGCAGAGCATCTGCTAGCGGTATTGAACGATATCTTGGATTTCTCAAAGATCGAGCAAGGGCAATTCAATATTCAAAAGAAAGACTTCCGCTTGGTGGAGTTGATTAACACTCTAGACAGTATCTACCGTCCTCTTTGTGAGGATAAATCGATCACATTCACGATCGTGAATCACTTGGTTGAGGACATGGAAATCAATACTGACCAAGTGCGCTTGAATCAAATTATGTTTAATTTGTTGAGCAATGCACTGAAGTTTACTCACCAAGGTGGCATCTCTGTTAGTTTTGAGCTTGAAAGTATTTTCAATACCAACAAAGCCAGTTTGATCGTACGAGTGCAAGATACCGGTATTGGTATTGACGAGAGTAAAATTGATGCGGTTTTTGAACCCTTTGTCCAAGCCGAAGAGACGACAACTCGTGAGTACGGCGGGACTGGATTAGGTTTGACGATCGTCAAAAATTTAGTTGAGATGCTCGAAGGAGATATTCAAGTTCGCAGTGCGAAAGATCAAGGCTCGGAGTTCATCATAGAAATCCCAGTAGAGTTAAATTCTAAGCCGTTACTTGATGTTACACAGCAGGCAGGAGGTGAACCTAAGGCTTTGTTTGACCGTGCTTTGAATGTACTGCTGGTGGAAGATAATCACACTAACGCTTTTATCGCGCAGGCTTTTTGTAAGAAGTATGGCATGGTAGTCACGTGGGCTAAGGATGGTTTAGAGGCGATAGAGATGGCAAAAACGACCACTTATGACCTCATCCTTATGGATAATCAACTTCCGAACCTAGGTGGTGTTGAGACGACTCAACAGCTTCGAGAAGAGATTGGCGTATCTGCACCAATTTATGCGTGTACTGCCGATGCTCAGGAGTCTACAAGAGACAACTTTATGGCCGCTGGTGCAAACTATGTGATTGTTAAGCCGATCAAAGAAGAATCATTGCAACAAGCTTTTGTTCATTTCAAGAATTCATATTGGGAGGAAAACAGATTCTAGTTTTCTTTAACCCTTTGAACGTATGGGAGTGTGATATCAAATGGTGTCGAGTACTGCATTCTGAGCATTTGCGAACAACTATACAAAGCAAGCAACGAAAGCTTGCTTTGTATAGTAGTGTTTTAAGCTCGTCACTCATGTGCAGGTGTTTAGGGAACTGAATACCTAGCAGCCAGCCTTACCCTTGTCTTTTTTTACCCACCACTTTTTAAATTAACTCGTTATCCAAATGTTCACTTAAGACTGAGTTAACTTTTATCTTCCAGCCGACATCAATATCGGATTGCTGCGAGATCTAGACTCCATAACCTGAAACTGAGAAATCAACCTTTGTGGCGTCTAGCGTCAAGGTATCAAAGTTGAGACGCACTTTGTATCTTTCGTGTTCGCGGATTGGTTTTGTTGCAAAGCTCGTTGGCTGGCGAAGAAACAAGAGATGCGCAGGGGAGGTGATATGAGCCAGTACATTCGTTTTGAATGCGACGATGTGCCCAAGTTCTGTGTCTGTAATCGCTCGAACGATAATATCAACGTTGATGAGTTTTCTTAACGTCAGTGCCTCAGTCGCTTTTTTTGTGACAATTCCAAGATAAGGTACTGCTCTTCTTTGTGCCAAATATATAGAGTACTAACCTGAATTGAGTCATCGGGTCCAAACTCCAACACGCCCTAAACCGTTCTAAGTTTTTATTTTTACGCATGTTATTCAAAGGAAAATGTTAACCATTTGTTGAAATAATATAACGTCCCAATAGAACTGTTTCATTACTTTCATTAAGGATATAAAGATATCTGAGTGAAAAACGTGGAAATGGTTTGTAACTCAAACAGCGGCTTACTCTGAAGAAAAAACGCGTTACACTGCTACCCATAATCTACTTAAAGGAGAAAGAGTAAATGGAACTAGAAACCTTGTTAAACACCCTGTCTGAATCACCTGAGAGTGTTCAATTTGAAGATACAATGCAGGTAATTGAATCTCATTATGATTTTTCTGAGTGTGAATTTCGTAATGGAGATGTGGTGAATGAGGCTGGGCAGAACAACGGTTCATACAAAATTTTTGCTTTTGGTTTAGATCAAGGCCTATCACCAGAGCAAACACTTGCTTGTTTTGGTCAATTTTATCGTAACGACGTGTTATGCTTTCCAGAGAACACCGACCATCAAAATATTCGTAACTTCATGGTTCATGGCTGGAACGGTATCCAGTTTTCTCAGCCTGCGCTGATTGAAAAAACGAAGTAGCTAATAATTAGGTAACGATTAGGTCGAAACTTAATGTCGTATTTAGAAGCGAGAAAACAACCTCTCGCTTTTTTTGTCTATGTTAAACAGGCTTTCAAACTACTGAATAGGTAAAGCAGACAGGCACTTACGGCACAAACAAACATCAGCCTTTGGAATATCGCTAGTATCACGCTTTTCAAGCTCAAAACACCAACATGTCTCTTTACCCGCACCGATATCGCATTGGGCCGGCTCATTACACTGCGTACATTGGTGAGTCGAACTCGCGCCACTAAGGTTATCCATGACGGATGTTCGTTCGTTTTCAGATAAGCCTTTCCAACCTATAATCTCATCCATTGTGCGAAAGCAGCCGCTACACATTCCACCATTATTTTTGCAAGCCGCTCGGCAAGGTGTTTTCATTTATCTAACCTTTGATTCATTTGGGCTGAAATGTAGCATATTCATTTGCCTATTAAGAGTCAGCAAACCAAAAAATGACCAAGTAAAAGAAGTAAATGACCTCGTAATTTAAAGGCTTTTCATGTAGCATCTCGCCCCTTTTGTTGAGTGGGGGATATTATGTTTATTGGATTTGATTATGGAACAGCAAACTGTTCTGTGGCTGCTATGGTCAATGGAGAACCAAGCTTGTTACCGTTAGAAGGTAGCAACCACTATATTCCTTCAACCGTATTTGCTCCTACTCGTGAGAGTGTATCTGAACATCTATTTCGCCACCTGAACATTAAGCCGAGCGATGCTGTCGGTGAGCAAGTGCTACGACGTGCAATTGCCTACAACCGCGAAGAGAGTATCGACCTTGTGCCAGAAGACATGGCATTTGGTCAGGCAGCGTTAGATCTCTACTTAGAAGATCCGCGTGATGTCTATTATGTTAAGTCTCCTAAGTCTTTCCTAGGCGCAAGTGGGCTACATGACGTTCAGGTTAGCTTCTTTGAAGATCTAGTATGTGCCATGATGGCAAACATCAAGCAGCAAGCTGAGCTCACTACTCAAGAACAAATCAAACAAGCGGTTATTGGTCGACCAATTAACTTCCACGGTCGCGGTGGTGAAGAGGCAAACAGACAAGCTGAAGCTATCTTGTCTCGCGCCGCGAAGCGTGCAGGCTTCCTAGATATTGCATTTCAATTTGAACCCGTAGCTGCTGGCCTAGACTATGAAAGCACTCTGACTGAAAACCAAACGGTATTGGTTGTTGATATTGGTGGTGGTACGACCGACTGTTCTCTATTAGAAATGGGCCCGAGTTGGTCTGGGAAAGCGGATCGTAGCCAGAGCTTATTAGCGCACAGTGGTCAAAGGGTAGGGGGTAATGACTTAGATATTTACCTGGCTTTCAAACAACTGATGTCACCTTTTGGTATGAGCAGTAAAGCTATTTCCGGTATTGATATGCCATTGACCCAATTCTGGAACCCAATAGCCATCAACAATGTAGAAGCTCAAAAGAATTTTTACTCTCGAGAAAACCTTGCAGCACTGAAGTTACTTCGTAAAGAAGCTGCTGAACCACAGAAGCTAGACCGTTTACTTAAGGTTTATCACGATACTTTGGGTTACGGCATCGTACGTAGAGCTGAAGAAGCTAAGATCGCGTTGGCGGAATCTTCTGAGTATCGCGCAGCGATGAATGTTGCTTCCGAGTTGATCGAAGTCGATATCTCAGTTGAACAGATGGTCGATGCTATCGATACACTAAAATCTAAGATGATTGAGTTGGTTAAAGAGGCCATTCAACAAGGCGAAAAGAAACCAGATGTTATCTATATGACGGGTGGTTCCGCACGTTCACCTATCCTTCGAGAAGCGGTTCAGCAAGCCGTACCGAATGTGCCTATTGTGAGTGGCAACTATTTTGGTTCAGTAACGGCGGGCTTAGCTCGTTGGGCTGAGGTATGCTTCAGTAAAAATGGATCTTAGAGAATTCTACGGATATTTGTATTATTTCAATACTCACTTTGCTTTTAGAGAATCAAAATAAAAACAAGAGGAGGAAATATTAGCAATGCTATCAATTTTAAAAAATGATTGCAGTGTTTTGTACCATCGTAAAAATGATTCTCGCTGCATCCAGTAATGAGTTCTGAGTTACAAATAGTTTTAAGTATATGAACTCTTTAAGGTTGCATAGGGTTGGAGGCGATGAGTTAACGTCAACAATGATTGATGTGAAAAATAAGTAATCAAGGGTATAAAATATGCTTATGTGTTGTTTGTTGAACAAAGTTTATTCCGATATGGAGGTTCTATGTTTTTACGTACAACATTTATCATTGTTACATGTACTTTAATAGCCGCTTGCAATGACGATAATGACACTAATGCGGAAGTCGAGAGTAGTGAGGAAGTCGAGACTGTTATTTCTGACTCTTCTTGTGATTTAGAGTCAGTAAACTTGCTTGATTTTGAAGCTTGGCAAAGAGAAGAGGGATGGTGGGTTGGTGAGTATACTTTTTTAGGAAGCGATGGTAACCCTAATGTATCCTCCAGTTGGCCCTACCGTTACGATCACTACAAAGGCTTCATTCATCTAGAAGTTGTTGGGAACAGCATTAAGCAGCGAAATGTGTTCCTCTACCCTCCGAAGGACTTAACAGAATGTACTAGCGGTGCAGATGTTGTTGGTTCGGGAATTTGTGGAACGAATGGTAATGAAAAGATCTTTAGTGCCGATCAAAGTGCATCGGATTGTAATGGGGGTTTAGCTGGCTCTTACGAAGCTTATGGAATGATGGTGGACACCTCAACCACTTTGATGGGGGAAAACAGTGTTCTGTACCAAGTGTATTTGCCTGATGGAAATATCATGCAAAACCAGTTAACGACCCTCCCACCAAATGATACGAGAGTGCGTACAGCTCAAGGCTTTTTTATGGACCAGCCAACTTATGCAAGTTTCTACCGAGAAAAGAAAGTCACCAAAGAAGAATTTATGCAGCAGTTGGCAGATACGCGTGCCGATTACGCTATTCTTGAGGAAGACTTTTGTGGCTATGACTCGGGCGGCCAGCCTAGCCAAGTGACTTGTACCGAGCATTTTGGTGTTGAGATCACTGAATGATCAATTATTAATTGAGTAATACAGTTGGCCCGGCCTCAAATTATGATTCCGGGCTTTCAATGTAGTTATCTTGCTTATTTACTCTTTCATATTTAAGGGGATATATTTACATCGAATTTTAGATTTCGGTAACGTAGGTTTTCCAAGCCTTGATGTTGCATGGCAAGGCTGTAAATTGGCAAATTACAACTTTACATATCACTTCGAAGGCTTTTTTCGTTTTGAGTTGCTATTCCATAATGCAACCAACTCCCTATAAAAACCTCCCTATGAGCGCATTGAGCTAAAGATCAGAATTTAGAGATCAGTAGTCAGCTTGTGGAAGATTCTCTCTTTGGGATGAGGTAAACTCTGCATTCCAAAAATAGTTCAGGGATAAACTATGAGCAGCGTTGTAGATCAGGAACAGTTAATGAATTCGAAACGCACAGCGACACCGACGAAAGTGCTGTGTGTTGGGCGTAACTATGTCGATCATATTGAAGAGCTTAACAACGCGATCCCAGACGCTATGGTGGTGTTCAATAAGCCCAGTACTAGCGTAACTTCTTCCCTCTCTTCTTTTCATCAAGAAGCCCTTCACTATGAAGCAGAAATCTGTTTTATCGTTGAAAACGGTCAATACTCAGCGGTCGGTTTAGGGTTAGATCTGACAAAGCGCGAGCTGCAAAGTAGCTTGAAAGCGAAGGGCTTGCCTTGGGAGCGCGCTAAAGCGTTTGACGGTTCTGCCGTTCTTAGCCGCTTTGTACCTACAACAGGTTTGGATCTCGAAGACTTGAATTTAGAGCTGTTTATTAACTGTGTTCGTGTTCAGAAAGGACATGTTGAGCAGATGCTATATTCCCCACAAACAATCCTCGAAGAGCTCTCTTCTTACACGACTTTGCTAGATGGCGATGTAGTGATGACCGGCACTCCGAAAGGCGTCGGAGAAGTGCACCAAGGTGATATTTTCCTAGGTCGCCTTAAGTGTGGTGAGACAACATTGATAGAGATCGAGTGGGTCGCGAGTTAATGATTATTATCGATTTAGTTAATAGTTTGGTTTAACTTTATGATGTTGGTTTTTAATTCGACATTTTAGCTGTGATACAACTGATTACCTCTGGAAGGGTGTTGGTAATTGATATAAAATCCGCCTCCATTTTTATCAATGCTAAACCCTATGATCGATTTAACCATTCTACCTGTTTACTTGACTGCCGTCGTTGCTCTTCTTCTTTTACCTGGTCCTGATATGTTGTTGATTGCTAGCTCAAGCATGAGTTATGGTCGCAAGGTTGGTGTCTTTGCGAGCTTAGGTAACGCGACTTCAGGGATCATTCTTACTGTTTTGGCGGCGATGGGCGTATCTGCATTAATCGCAATGAGCCCTGTTGCTTTGAATGCTCTCCACTTATTAGGTGGTACATACTTGCTTAAAATGGGTTGGGACTGCTTGCGAACAGAGCAGGGCAATGCTGTTGAAGTGACTGATAATTTTGCTGCAAAGGCTTACTATCAAAGAGCGCTGATCAGTAACCTGCTTAATCCTAAAGCCTTGGTATTCTTCGTGATGTTTTTACCTCAGTTCGTGTCGACAAATATTGAGGCGACATCGGGTGAGCAGATGTTGGTGTTAGGCTTATTACTGAATGTATTAGGCTTAACGTTCAATTTCTTGCTTGTGGCATTGGTAGGCACTATCGGTAAGTCACTGGTAGAGAATGCCAAGTTTCGTACCTATCAACAGAAAGTGATGGGTGGCGTATTTGTTGTGTTAGCGGTTTGGATGCTGTCTTCTTTCTTCACTTCATAAGTACCAACAAAACGCTATTAACTAAAATCAAATGTTGAAAGAAAAATGGACGCTTAGAGCGTTAATGCCGATCAGTTAAGTAAAAATGACTGGTTGAACGATCCTCCAAGGATGTCAAAATCCGAGTGTTTCTTTAACACTCGGATTTTTTTATGTTTCTTAGACAAGCCCTAAACCAAGTCCATAACTTCTCTCCAGAACAGCTCTCAGGGTTATCAGATCTGCTGTCCCCTGAACTCATCGAGCAGTGCCTCCAAGAATCTGGGGTTGCGACTATTCGAAAGCGTAGGTTACCAATGGAAATGATGGTNTAATGCCGATCAGTTAAGTAAAAATGACTGGTTGAACGATCCTCCAAGGATGTCAAAATCCGAGTGTTTCTTTAACACTCGGATTTTTTTATGTTTCTTAGACAAGCCCTAAACCAAGTCCATAACTTCTCTCCAGAACAGCTCTCAGGGTTATCAGATCTGCTGTCCCCTGAACTCATCGAGCAGTGCCTCCAAGAATCTGGGGTTGCGACTATTCGAAAGCGTAGGTTACCAATGGAAATGATGGTTTGGAGTGTTTTAGGGATGTCCCTTTACCGTCATTTATCGATGGATAAAGTCGTCTCGCAACTTGATATTCTCCTACCAGGTAAGAAGCCATTTGTCGCACCTAGCGCTGTCATTCAGGCTCGCCAGCGACTTGGGTCCGACGTTATGGAAGCCGTGTTCAAGCACACTCAACGACTTTGGCACCACAAGACTCCCCATCCAGATTGGCATGGGTTAACACTTCATGCTGTAGATGGTGTTGTGTGGAGAACACCAGATACTAAAAGTAATGATGAGTCTTTTRGTAGAACAGGCAATAAAACAACGATATCTGACTACCCTCAAGTGAGAATGGTCTGCCATATGGAGCTGACCAGTCATATACTCAACAGCGCTTCATTCGACTCAGTATCTAAAAGTGAAGTCGACCTTACGATCCCCCTTATCGAACAATCACCCTCAAACAGCTTAACTATCTTTGACCGCGGATTTTACGCCTTGGGCTTACTGCATAAGTGGCAAACCAGTGGCGAAGAGAAACATTGGCTGATCCCATTAAGAAAAGGGGCTCAATACACAGTGATATCGAAAGTAGGTCGAGGACAAGAGCTCGTAGAGCTTAAGCTATCCCCTCAAGCTCAAAAGAAGTGGGTTGACGCCCCCAAAACTCTCCAAGCTCGCTTAATCACAAAGACGATTAAAGGAAAAGAAGTCCGACTATTAACGTCAATGATAGACACGATGAAATATCCAGGTGCTGATATCGCCGAACTTTATAGCCATCGTTGGGAGATAGAGTTGGGGTATCGTGAGATGAAGCAGTACATGCTCCAGAACCAACTTACGTTAAGAAGCAAAAAGCCAGAGTTGGTGAGTCAAGAGCTTTGGGGAATGCTGGTTGCTTACAATCTATTGCGGTTCATGATGTGTCAAATGGCCTACCACCAGAAGTCAGTGATGCCTTATCAAATCGGCTTTAAACAAGCTTCATTGTTCCTGGTTGGACAGCTTCAATTGTTACCAGCAGTTGCACCGGGACGAATCCCAGAAGTATTAAATTACATAATGGATATGTCGGAAAGCTTTGTTTTACCAGAGAGACGAGAACGAAGTTATCCAAGAGCAGTAAAAAAGAGGCCTTGTC
>NZ_JAKEUQ010000002.1 GCF_022397955.1 Vibrio sp. Isolate32
CCAGATATCGCTTTTATTTCAGGGAAAACAATAGAGCAGCAACAATTGCAGTCGGTCATGCGCCTGAGGGAGTTAGGCGTAAGACAAAAAACAGCAGCAAAGAATCAATTAATAGCTCTGTTGTCTGAGTTCAATATTAAAGTATCCCAGAAGAATGGTGGGTTGAGGGGCAGTATTAAATCCACTTTGGAAGATGCAAATAATGGATTTTCAGGCGAGTTTCGTATGGCTCTTTCTGTTACATGGGAGCAATACTTATCTCTTGTCGATGCTGTAGAGACTTATGACTCGTGCTTGGAAAGAGCTTTACAGTCTCAGCCTGACTGCAAAAAACTACTAAAAATAGAAGGTATTGGAGTATTGAATGCCGTTAGCTTATATATCGCTTTAGGGTGTGCAGTGATCTGCTCCAGCCAGACTGGACACTTCATTAAGCGACATTTTGATTTTCAAAGTTAACTGGGCTTAGATACCCAAGAGCACTGTGCCTTCTTGTCCGATTATAATCAACCTCTATGTATTCAAAGATTGTTTGGCGCATCTCGTCTCGCGTCATGATCGGCTCATACTGGATCGCTTCAACTTTCATTGAATGGAAGAAGCTCTCAACACAAGCATTGTCCCAGCCGTTTCCTTTCCTACTCATACTTTGCTTTAGATTATAAGCGGTGATGATGTCTCGATAATCTTTTGAGCAGTACTGACTACCTCGGTCACTATGAACGAKAACCTGCTCAGGGAAACCTCGGCGGAACAAGGCCATTGATAACGCATCGCAAACCAGAGTTGCCGTCATTCTGGTATCCATAGACCAACCGACTACTTGCCTTGAATAAAGGTCAATGATTACCGCTAAATACAGCCAGCCTTCACTTGTCGCCACATAGGTGATGTCTCCCGCCCACTTTTGATTCGGAGCCTCAGCGTTAAAATCCTGAGCCAGCAGGTTCGGTGCCACTGGCAGTTTATGTTTGCTGTCCGTCGTACACTTAAACTTACGTGCCGCTTTCGGTGTTAAATCCTGTCGCTTCATACTGGCGGCAATGGTTTTAATATTACGGTTATCACCGTTCTCAGCCAGCTCTTTTTGGATGCGCCTTGAGCCATCACGGCCTTTGCTATTGTCAAAAGCTTCTTTGACCTTTGTATCAAACTCTTGGCGAGTTACCTCGCGCTGGGCGGTCTTGTGGCGGCTAGATCTTTTTCTCGCTGACTGGTGCTGGTGTCGCTCTTAACTGCCTTACGCCAACCATAGATCTGGGATTCGTGTAATGACAGTTGCCTCGCTGCCGCAGCTACTCCCACTTTCTCTGCTAGCTTCAGGGCTTCTGCTTTAAATTCAGGGGAATGGATAATACGTTTTTTCTTGCTTGTCATGGTTCACCTCGTTAGTGATTGTACTCACTTAACTCGATGTCTAAAACTGCTGGTGCGGATCACTTCCTTGTGTCATTCTATCGCTGATAAGAAATCCCCCTCCCACCAGCAATAAGCTACTTGCAGTAAATACCATGCAGTAGGTTAATCATCGCTTTTACTTCTTCACTACTCAATGTGTAATACACAGTTTGAGCTTCTTTGCGAGTTTCGACCAAACCATCTCTTCTCAACCAAGCAAGATGTTGAGATAAAGCAGACTGACTCAGTTCCAACTTGCCACACAGCTCCCCAACCGACAGTTCAGTACCATGTAATAGGCACAAAATCTGTAAGCGACGCTCGTTAGCCATGGCTTTAAGTAGAATCACAGCTTGTGCTGAGTTCTTCTCCATCTCTTTTAAGTTCATAGTTTGGCTCCCTACAACCTTTACGCCAACTACGGGCTATCAGTATTTCCGGCATATGGTGGAGCTATGATAATCGATATCAATTCATTAACAAACTAACTCATTCGAACAATTTGCTAAAATCTGCGTCACATACGTTTTTTACTGCTGGATGTTGGATCATCCTCTCAGCAAATATGACGTAGTACTCCTCTTTTAACTCTTCAATACCGCCTAATAGTTGCAGTGATGTGTCGTCTTCCACTTCAGACATATAAAGCGTCGGTGCTAAGAATATTGCGTCATGATGATAACGAGCAAAAGCCTTCATCAATGCGGCATCATCAAACTCACCCAAAATATCCGGTTTAAGCCCTTGTCTATCAAACCATTGCAATATCTTACGCCCCATTGAAGTTCTACTTCCCGGGATCAACAGCTTTCTTTGTTCTAATACGGCAGGGAAATTAACCCCTTTCACTTCGCCAGAGCTGAAAAAGCTCATACCACTCTCACCCAACTTCTTGCTGAATAAGCCAGGGCTTTGGCTAGAGTCTACTGGGCAGTCAGACAAGATCATATCGAGCTTATGTTGAGAGAGCTGTTCAAGCAGCATTTCGTGAGTCGATTCAAAACAGCGAAGGTGGATACTGTTATCTTCTGGAATCGTCGACATCAGGATCTTACTAACCAGTCGTTTCGAAAGAGCGTCTGCCACACCAACATCAAACAGAATATTTGAGTGCTGACTGTAGTTCACAATATCGAGCATTTCGTAGCTCAGACCAAACATACGATCCGCGTATTTGAAAACCAACTGCCCAAGTTCTGTTGGTTCAACACTGCGGCCATTGCGCTTAGTCAGCTTGCCGTCCATTCGCTCTTCTAATGCTTTTATCTGACCAGTTACCGTTTGAGGTGTGAGAAATAGAGCTTCTGCTGCTTTAGTGACAGAGCCTTGCTTGCAGACCATCCAGAAGTAATAAAGATGGTTATAGTTGAGATGCGACATAGATGTGCCGTAATAAGAAAGTCGATTCTTGTTTATATCAAATATGACACCCTCGCTCAACAAACTCGAAAAAACCAAACCATAAACCATTTAACTGCTATTTTTTTCGAAGTGTTTGATTTCATAATGTAATATTAACGCCAATTTCCTCAATTTTTTCTAACTTTTAAGATCTATATCACCCATCAAAAATAGAAATAAAATCATTTATAAACAAACACTTAAAATAACCACATTTACTGACGGAATATTTAAACAGTAAACCATCACAAAAAAGTTCCGCCTCAATCAAAATGTAATATTACTGAAATATTCCCCCTCTAACATCACGCTCAGATTAAACAAACAGACCAAACACAGACTTAAATGGTCCTATGGAGAAAACATTATGAACCAAGCTACTACTGCAGCAGCGCCTATTTCGAGCACAACTCGTTGGCTACGCTGGGCTAACTTGGCATTCATGCTTTACCTACTATTACTTTCAGTTTCAATGGTTGGTACAGGCTTCAAATGGGCAACAGGCGAGCAAGCAAAAGTTCTTTTTGAATTTGCTTCACACCCAGTTGCAGGCTTAATGATTGGTTTAGTTGCAACCGCACTTATTCAATCATCAAGTACAGTTACTTCAATTATCGTTGGCCTTGTGGCAGGTGGTTTACCTGTTGAGCTGGCAATCCCAATGATCATGGGTGCAAACATTGGTACTACGGTAACCAATACGCTAGTTAGCCTTGGTCACGTTCGTTGTAAAGAAGAGTTCAAACGCGCATTCGCAAGTGCGACGATTCACGACTTCTTTAACCTATTGGCTGTAGCTATCTTTCTACCGCTAGAAATGGCGTTTGGTATTCTAGAGAAGATTTCTCACTGGTTGGTATCTCCGATGCTAGCAACAGGTGATATGAGCATGAAGGGTCTTAACTTCATTAAGCCAATCACTAAACCTGTAGTAAGCGCAATTAAAGAGCCTCTATCAACATTTGGCGACACGATTGGCGGCATCATGCTTATCGCTCTTGGTATTGCAACTATCTTCGTAGCTATCACTGTTATGGGTAAGCTGATGAAGAGCCTAATGGTTGGTCGTGCTCGTGAGATTCTTAAGAACGCAATTGGTCGTGGTCCAATCCACGGTATCGCTTCCGGCTCTATCGTTACTATCCTTGTTCAGTCTTCTTCAACGACTACAAGCTTGATGGTTCCACTAGTAGGCTCAGGTGTTCTTAAAGTACGTGATGTTTACCCATTCACTCTAGGCGCAAACATCGGTACATGTATTACCGCTCTGCTTGCAGCGACAGCAGTATCTGGTGAGTTCGCAGTATTCGCACTACAGATTGCTCTAGTACACTTGGTGTTCAACATCATGGCAACGGTATTCATCTTCGGTATCCCGTTCCTACGTGAGCTACCAGTTAAAGCGGCAGACATGATTTCAGACATGGCTGTGAAGAACAAAGCTGTTGTTGCCGGTTACCTTGTTGCGGTATTCCTTGTACTGCCAGGCACAATCTTGTCTCTGACTGCTTAATAGAAATAATACACATCGCTTATAGCAAAGCCCGCAACCTAGGTTGCGGGCTTTTTCTTTTTTAAGAGCTGATGATGGAAGCAAAAGAAGATACGGGATTCGAGCAAACGGGTAACGAAGAGATAAAGCTAGGTACGAATGGCGAAAATCTCGAGCTCTGATTTTCTTATTTAATATCTAACCCATCTCTCAGACTAAACATGCTCTTCGTATCCCTAATTTCGTTTATTCGTGTCTACTCCTGATCTTCGCATCTCGAAACCCGGTTACTCGTCACTGCCCCTTAAATAAAAAAGGCTGCACAGTGGCAGCCTTTCAATCAAACAAACGGATACGATTAAACAGAGAATGGGTACTTAATCGCTTCGTGGCACTCGTAACCTTCAACCCAGAAGTCATCCATCGTTACCCAAGTTTCTAAATCCTCTAGAGACTTAATTTCAGGGTTGATGTGGAACGTTGGGCCAGCTAGAGGTTCACGCTTCAGCTGGATATCACGCATAGGTGCTAGTTGGTCTTCATAAATATGAGCATTAACTAGCTTGTGGTAAGCCACACCCGCTTTTTTACCCGTGATTTGCGCCATGATTGCTAGGAACACGTACACTTGAACCATGTTGAAGTTGAGGCCTAGTGGAACATCACAAGAGCGCTGAGTACTGTTTAGGTAAAGAGTGTCGCCAAGTAGCGAGAAATGGTGGCTGTACATACACGGACGCAAGCATCCCATGTGGAACTCACCTGGGTTATAGAAGTTTAAGATCTCACCACGGTCATCGATACCGTTTGTCAGGTCATCAACAATCTTCTTCAGCTGGTCGATATGACCACCATCAGGCTTTGCCCATTCTCGCCCCTGAACACCGTAAACACGCCCCATGTCATCTTCACCCTTACGGTAAGGGTTGTTCAGCCATGCTTCGTTCAAGTTAGAGTTTGCATCCCAAGTTTTCGTACCTAGTTTGCGAAAATCTTCAGCGTTGTCGTAGCCACGAATGTAGCCAAGCAGTTCAGCAACTGCCGCTTTCCAAAAGCTCTTACGCGTAGTGACAAGTGGGAACTGGTTGTTACCAACATCATATTCAAGGTCAGCATTGATCACAGTTAGACAGCGCTTGCCCGTGCGTTCATTTTCAATCCAAGTACCGTTATCAACGATACGCTGACAGAGATCTAAATACTGTTTCACACCAATTCCTTACTTCGTTTGTTGTGGTAATTCATCTTTGTAGTGACCGCGCTTGTATGCCCATACCATCATCAGCACACCGATGATAACCATTGGCAGTGATAGGATTTGTCCCATAGAGATAAACCCGCCGAACAAGCCTAAATGAGCATCTGGTTCACGTACGTATTCGACTAAGAAGCGGAATGTACCATATCCTGCAAGGAATAACCCTGATACAGAACCAAGAGGACGCGGCTTTTTGATAAACCAGTTCAAGATGAAGAACAGCACTATACCTTCAAGCGCCATCTCATAAAGCTGAGATGGGTGACGAGGTAGTGGTCCTCCATTAGGGAATACGATTGCCCATGGTACATCTGTAACACGACCCCATAGCTCACTGTTCATGAAGTTACCTAGACGCCCCATACCCAAACCAAAGGGTACCAATGGTGCAATCATGTCTGCGACGCCAAAGAAGGTGCGACCATTCTTTTTCGCATACCAGAACATTGCAGTAATAACACCAAGCAAACCACCGTGGAAAGACATACCGCCAGTCCATACTTTGAATAGGTAAAGTGGATCGGCTAGGAAAAGATCAAAGTTATAGAACAGTACGTAGCCAATACGACCACCAAGTACCACACCTAGAAAGCCAGCAAACAGTAAGTCTGATACTTGCTCTCGAGTCCAACCGCTACCCGGCTGATCAGCTCGGCGATTTGCTAGCCAAAGAGCAAACATAAAACCGACAAGGTACATTAGGCCGTACCAACGAACTGAGATTGGCCCTAGTTCAATAAGAACAGGATCGATATTTGGGAATTCAATAAAACCCTGAGACATACTTGGCACTCTATCTAAATTGAATAACGGTTAGCTCAATCGCTAACGAAAGACACTACAGCAGCATAGTCGCTGCTATAAACATTAAAAATACCGCAAAGAACTTCTTAAGTACTGGTGTTGGTAATTGCGTTGCCAGCTTCGCCCCCACTCGCGTGGTCAGTGCTGATGTACACGATATCGCAATCAAGGCAGGTAGGTAGACATAACCAAGGCTAAACGCAGGCAGCCCCTCGACAGACGAGCCATGCCAGATAAAGCCTAACATTCCAGATATAGCGATAACGAAACCACACACTGAAGACGAGCCCACCGCCTTGCGCATTTCCACACCATGATGGTTAAGGAAAGGTACAGACAACGACCCACCACCAATACCCGCTAGGCTTGAAACCAAACCAATGCCACCACCACATAACATGGTTGTCGCAGAGCCCGGCATCGCCTTTTGACTCTTAGAGCGAATCGACAACAGCATCTGCAGTGCCAGCACCAAAACAATCACACCAAAAACTTTAGGCAGGTATTGAGAAGGAATAACGTCAGCCACAAAAGAACCGAGAAAACCGCCAACCACAACCCCAGGCATTAACCACTTAACGACAAACATCTCGACGTTACCCAACTTTAAGTGGTTAATCGCAGACGATCCTGACGTAACAATAATGGTAGATAGCGAGGTTGCTAATGCCATTTGCATTGCAAACTCTTGAGGAATACCCGCTTTCGGGAGCAAGAACAGTAAGGCTGGAACCACCAGTAACCCACCGCCAATACCCAGTAAGCCAGCTAAAACACCCACAACAGCACCAAGACCCGCTAGCAAGCCTATCAGTTCATATGACACGTTAATTCCTATTTTTTACCTGCTCGAATAAAGCCTGTAAATTCACGCTCTTCGAAATAGTTCAGCATCATACTATAGATGTCACTGCCATACGGCTTTGAAAGTGCCTTATTTGCCAAATCCTGTAATTCGCTCAAGTTAGATTGGCGAATCAAATACTTGGTTCTAGCCACATTCGAGGTGTTCATACTTAACGTCTGATAACCTAATCCAAGCAGTAACAATGCGCCCATTGGATCACCGGCTAGCTCTCCACAAATACACACAGGTAATTGATATTGCTTACAAGTATCATGAATCTGTTTCAATGCCATGATCACTGCCGGGTGCATAGATTCATAGACATCAGAGACTCGAGAATTGTTCCGGTCAACGGCCAATAAATATTGGGTTAAGTCATTGGTGCCGACAGAGACAAAATCGACCTTATCGGCGATCAGCGGTAGCAGGTAAAGCATCGAAGGCACTTCAATCATGATACCGATACGAGGCATTCGCACTCGATTATCAAGTTCATGCACTTCTTCGTAGGCTTGCTCAATCAACTGTAGTGCATCATCCAACTCCTGAGCGCCCGAGATCATCGGCAGCAGAATGCTCAAGTTGTGGCTTTCACAACTCGCACGTAGCATTGCACGCAGTTGGATAATGAAAATATCAGGGTGATCCAGCGTAAAGCGGATACCACGCCAACCAAGGAATGGGTTGTCTTCCTCGATTGGGAAGTAAGGTAATGCCTTATCACCACCAATATCGAGCGTACGCATCACCACTTGCTTATTTGGGTAGCTAGAAAGTACAGAGCGATATTGCTTGAACTGTTCATCCTCTGATGGGAAACGTTGTTGCAATAGGAAAGAGATTTCCGTTCGATACAGGCCAACCCCATCAACGCCTTGGTTGATGGCAATATTGGTATCAGCGCTCAAACCTGCATTAAGTAGGATTTCGACCTGTTGACCATCTTGGGTTTTCGCAGACAGATACAGCTCGCGATTGACCATTGAGGAGAGCTCACTCTCTTCAAGAATCAGTCCGCGGTACTCCTTGAGCAGATTCTTGGTCGGCTCGATAAAGATCTCGCCACTATAACCATCGACGATGGCTTGTTTACCGTTCGCCTGCTCGAGGTTAATGTTAACCCCCATCACCGAAGGAATGCCAAGCGCGCGAGATAAAATCGCAGCGTGCGAGTTCGCCGCCCCTTCCAGTGAGATCACTGCTAACAGCTTCTCTTTTGGAATCGATGCTAATACCGAAGCCGTTAACTCACGGACCACCAGAATAATAGGTTTGTCTAAGGTGCGTAGCTCATATTCAGAGTTATGGAGGAAGTACAACAGCCTTTGGCCGAGCTCTCGAATATCCTGCGCCCTTTCACGCAGATAAACATCCGACATACGAGCAAAGCGATTGGAATAACTCTCAACCACCTGCCTTAGTGCCCAGTCCGCTTTATCACCTTTCTGAATTTGGCTCTTTAGATCCTTACGCAACATAGGATCGTTGAGTAAGTGAGTGAACAGGTCAAAGATCGCCAATGCGTCTTTGTTAATTTCACTGTCTAAGCGCTTTCGCATGCGCTTGAAGTCATTGAGGGCATTTTCAACTGCCACTGCCAATAACTCTTGCTCGCGCTCAATATTGAGCGTCGAAGCAGGATACACATCCGTTAATTCAGGTTGAGTGTTGTCCCACCACAGATCACCAATGGCAACCCCAGATGAGGCAGCAATACCTTTGATGCCTGGCAGCTTTTGTTGCTCCAACAGCCAATGACCTTGGGTTTGGGCGTGCGCCACAATAACCGCAAGTTGGGCCGAGAGCGTAACAAGGAAAGACTCTTCCATCTCGCTGAATAAACGAGGTGTTTTTTGTTGAATAACCAATACACCAAGCACTTGCTTACGATGGATAATAGGAGTACCAAGAAAAGAGTGGTAAATGTTTTCTCCAAGTTCTGGAAAAAACTTATAAGCAGGGTGAGCAGACGCTTGTGCAAGGTTAATAGGTTCAGCACTTCGTTTCACTAGGCCAACTAAGCCTTCGTCGAAACCAATGTGAATACTATTCCCTTCAAAGATCAGGCCTTGAGTTGCCATCAACTCAAGGCGCTGCATATCATTATTGGCTAAATACACGGTGCAACATTCCGTCTGCATCGCACTGCATGTCTCTTTAACTAGAATATCAAGTGCCGTCGATACATCTTCAACTCTTGATACGTGTTCAACTATTTCCCTTAGTTGACTGAGCATGCTTAACCTCTACGCAATTTGCGTTTTCCTTTTGTTTTTCGCTCTTTAAACGGCATTGCTAAAGATGCGAACTCTTTCATCGCTCGACGGTAAACATCTCGCTTAAAAGAAACAACTTGTCGAACTGGGTACCAGTAACTTACCCAACGCCAACCATCAAACTCAGGTGTACTCCCACGCTGCATATTGATACGCGATTCATCGCAATCTAAGCGTAAAAGGAACCACTTCTGTTTTTGTCCAATACAGACAGGTTTAGAATCCCATCGAACCAGTCGTTTGGGTAGCTTGTAGCGTAACCAATGACGACTTGTCGCAACGATCTTTACATCCTTTTTAGTAAGGCCAACCTCTTCATACAACTCACGGTACATTGCCTGTTCCGGAGTTTCACCTTCATCTATTCCCCCTTGAGGGAATTGCCATGAATGTTGCCCGTATCGTTTAGCCCAGAAGACCTGACCATGGTTGTTACAGATTACAATACCAACATTTAATCGGTAACCATCGCCATCTATCACTGGCCAACCTCTATCTAAATTTTTAATTACTCTGATTTTTCCACATATCCCCAATTGGAGCAAACTTAGTGACGTGATAAGCGCTATATTTATGAATATTACCTGTAAATCTGGATAAGTTTCGCTCGAATCCGAGTTACCCACACAATAGTGAGACCTAGACCACATTTATTCACCTTTTCTGTGAATAACTATGTGAAGAATTACCCGCAATCGTTTTTTTAATCCATAGATTCATCAACACTAAAAACGACAAACCAATCAGAATCAATTTATCCCATTAAAAATCAATAAATTAAAATATTATTTTAGTTTTAAAAAACATTAGAAATGTAAAAAATCTTTCAGAAACCCAACATGGTCAAAGATCAACCATCCCGATGTTTATCCACACTAGTAAGTGAAAGATTCACTTTGAACCCCATTTGGCAAGCAGTTTATCCACCATAAACCCCTGTTTATTTATCCACTAAATTAATATTTCAATTAATTACCTTTATGTCCTGTGGATAACCCTGACTTTGATCCCTTTTCTTGCAAGAAGATCATTTCTTAACCAGTCGTAATTTGGTGGTAACTTCTGATAAGATCGTTTTTTTTGATCATGCCTTTTATTATGAAACCTGAACCACAAACACAACAAGAGCTGTTAGAGCGAGCATATGCTATCGCCGGAATGACCTTTAAAGAGCTCGCCGATGAAGCCGAGATGGTGATGCCAAACGACCTTAAGCGTGATAAAGGCTGGGTTGGGCAGCTATTGGAATGGCACTTAGGCGCACCTGCTGGCAGTAAGCCAGAACAAGATTTTGCGAAGCTAGGTATTGAACTTAAAAGTATTCCTATTGGCTATTCTGGTAAGCCACTCGAAACCACCTTTGTTTGTGTTGCCCCATTAATGGGTGTGCAAGGGCTGACATGGGAAACCAGCCATGTTCGTAACAAGCTGTCTAAAGTGTTATGGATACCAGTAGAAGGCGAAAGGGAAATCCCACTAGCAGAAAGGCACGTTGGATCACCACTATTGTGGACGCCAAGCGAGGCTGAAGACGAACTACTGAAAAGCGACTGGGAAGAGTTGATGGAGTTGATCGTGTTAGGGAACGTTGAACAGATCACGGCAAGGCATGGAGAAGCCCTACATCTACGTCCAAAAGCCGCAAACAGCCGAGTTTTAACCGAAGCCTATGGTGCGAGTGGCAAGCCAATCAAAACCAAACCTCGTGGATTTTATTTACGAACTCAATTTACTCACAACTTATTGACGACACACTACGCATAGTACCTTCACAGTCATGCAGCAATGACTAAAAAGTAAGGCGTTATAGGCTTGTATCTAGTGAGGTTTCAACGCTAATTCAATATCGCAGTAGCTCTGACTTGGCTCGTTACCAAATTCGTCGTAAGCATTGTGTAAACGAAGATAGGCTTTTTCAAACCCTAGCCGGAGTAACTCTTCTTTCACTTGATCCAAAGAACCAAAGTGAAGTGGCTCACCATCTTGCTTTACCGGCTCAAGCTTATGTTTGTACTCCACAGCCAGCAGATATTCCGAGATATCGGAACAGCCAATAACGTACACTTTGGGGATTTGATACGAGTCTTTGTGCTCTCCATGTAGCCACATGTCTAACTGATGCTTTTGCATAACCGGTCTCCCTTGCTCTCTAAAGCTTAGTAGAACTCTATTTCTTTACTAGGGCGTGTTGATTTTTCTCGATTAAAAAAACCAAAAAGAGAAGCAAAAGCTTCTCTTTTTTGGCCAGTTCTAGTTCAAAAGCTTACACTTTCGACGCCATAACTATCCCTGTGACTTATCTAAGGGGTTGAAAGGTGCTATCAACCCCGCATATTACGTCGGTATTCGAGCACTTAAAACACGACGAAGGTGACGTACGCGACGTTCAATAGTGACGACTTCTGGTTCAGAAAAACCAATAGGTCGACCGTCAGCCTCAAGACCAATATCTCTTAATAAGTGAGTATTGTTCCATGGCAGTTCATATGAACTACGACGAACTTTTCGTTGCCATTCACGCTCTTCACGACGAAGATCGGCACGGATAAGGACTGTTGCTAATTTTAAATATACTGAGTGACGCATAATAACTCTCCAGTTGTTGAATAAACTGAGGAAAAATAGCGTGTTAGATAGTATGAGGGCTTCTCACTTAGCTGCTATTTTTCCGCAGCCAAATAAGGGTACGGATCTATTAGTTAGGTTTATCTTGGGTGTTTCGATCGGCCATGGCTAATGTGTGTGACATATCAGTCACCATGTCAGTACACGGATCAAACGACGCGCAAATATGTTGTATAAAATCAAAATGTTTCATTTGCGCCTCCAAACTAACTAAAAAATCCAAAAAGAAATGAGGAAGTAAAAGCAGACAAGTCTTTGTTAAATCGTTGCTTTCACGGTTAAAGTCTAACCAAGTGAGTATATTATTCAACCACTAATGGGTTAACATTTTTAAAACAATGCATTCGCCTGAAATATCAGTTGCATATTCATTTACATATAACATATTCACTGTGATTATATAAAATCACAGCATATCTCTCTTAGGGCTTAGCTAGAAAACAATGGACTATCCTTCAGAAACAAAAAAAAGCCATGTAGTACATGGCCTTTAATTTACGCTGACTGAATAAAGTCATGTATAAAAGAGTCTAAACAACCCCTTCAGAGATTAGGCTGTGTTTATTGAGTAATCGGTACATAGTCGCTCGTGATACACCGAGCTCCTTAGCTGCCAACGAAACCTGTCCACTGTAAGATTCCAATACAATCAACAATGCATCGCGCTCTGAACGCTCACGGATGCTTTTCAAGCTACGGCGTTCATCATTCTGTTTTGGTAAATCTAATTGATGCTCTTCGATGATCACTGCATCCGACATCAACACAACGCGCTTAATCTGATTCATCAGCTCACGCACATTTCCAGGCCAATGGTAGCGATTCATCGAACGAATAGCATCGTCTGAAAAACTCTTTGCCTGAGCATTAAACTCTTTTGAATACTCTCGTAGGAAGTGATTGGCGAGTACGGAGATATCACTCACGCGCTCTTTCAGGCTCGGCACATAGATGCGCAGCACATTAATGTAATGATAAAGATCCTCATTGAAATCCCCTTCTGTTAAGGCTTTTTCAATATCAGAAGAGTTCGCAGCCAGAATTCGTACATCAACAGACTTAGGCCCTTCTGCGCTCTCTACCTTACCTTCTTGCAAAAAACGCAGCAGGTTCAACTGCTGATTGCGTGGCATCGCTAAAACATCATTAAGTAAGATGGTGCCACCATCGGCCTCTTCCAGCATACAAGGAGAAGACGTTGGCTGTGCTGATATCCCAAATACCTCAGCTTCTATTCTCATTTCAGACAAGGCACGGCAGTTCACCGTTAGAAATGGCTTTTGAGATCGTGAGGAGTTTTGATGAATAGAACGTGCAATCGTCTCTTTGCCTGAGCCGCTCTCTCCATAAATCAGAATACTGACATCCGTTGGGCCAATACGCTTCACTTGGTCTCTTAGGCGTTTTACAGCCACAGAGTCGCCTAGTAACCCCATATTGTTGTTAATACCATAGTTTGGCCATACTTTCTGCTCAAGCTTCAGCATTCCTAACTGGTGACCAATGGTGCTTAACAGCTGGGCGTCTGGGATCGGAGCGGTGAAAAAATCGATACAAAAGTTAACGATAAACTGGCAGATAGTATCTGAGCTTAATTGAGACTCACGGATAAACACGAGCCATCTCACCTGCTTATTGTTGCTCACAAGGTTAGCAATACCATTAAGACTGAATTCATCATGGCTAAGATCCACAATGCCAATACATGGACCAATTTCACTAATCAAGGCATCCGCTTTTCGCAAGTCGGCACACTGGGTACACTGCCAACCTACTTGTTCTAATACAGATAACCAGGGTTCGTACGCACCACCAACGACGATAAGAGAACCTGGTAAGGAATCCATCTTAAATTGAGTTCCCATCCTTCTTCCTTATTCTATTTTTATTTAAAATCAGGCTAATACAAATCACTGCTTCATCGTTCGACATAATGCCGCGAGATCGTGTTCAGCGCAGAGACGTGTAGTAGTGAGACTATCTTAGATTTCATGTCTCAATAGTAAGACTATGTCAGAAATAACGATTTTTCGAATCAAGAGTGCGGTACAGACTAGGTTTTGAAGCCCAAAAACAGAAAAAGCCACCCGAAGGTAGCTTTTTAATTACATCGGCTGTACGCCCTATAAGCGAGAATTACGCTTGTGGACGCATTGCCGGGAACAAGATCACGTCACGGATTGTGTGCGTGTTTGTAAATAGCATAGCTAGACGGTCGATACCAATACCTTGACCCGCTGTTGGCGGCAGGCCGTGCTCTAGTGCAGTAATGTAGTCTGCATCGTAGTACATCGCTTCGTCATCACCCGCGTCTTTCGCGTTAACTTGTGCTTTGAAACGCTCGTCTTGGTCTTCTGCATCGTTAAGCTCAGAGAAGCCGTTCGCTACTTCGCGACCACCGATGAAAAACTCAAAACGGTCTGTGAAGAACGGATTGTCATCGCTGCGACGAGCTAGAGGAGAGATGTCTGCTGGGTAACCAGTGATGAACGTTGGTTGAATTAGCTGAGGCTCAGCCGTTTCACCAAAGATCTCTTCAAGAAGCTGACCACATGTCCAGAACGTTTCCACTTCAACGTGTACAGATTTCGCGATTGCTACCATCTTCTCACGGTCTTGTATGTCTGCTTCTGTTAGTGCTTGAATCTCAGCATGCTCAGGGTTGTAGTGCTTAATCGCATCGAACATACTCATACGCGCGTACTTACCACCGAACTCAACTGTTTCGTCACCGTAAGGCATAGAAGTAGAACCAAGAACGTCCATAGCCGCTGTACTTAGCATCTCTTCAGTTAGATCCATAAGGTCTTTGTAATCAGAGTACGCTTGGTAGAATTCCATCATTGTGAATTCTGGATTATGACGTGGAGACAGACCTTCGTTACGGAAGTTACGGTTGATCTCGAATACACGATCAAAACCACCTACAACTAGACGCTTAAGGTAAAGCTCAGGTGCAACACGTAGGTACATGTCGATGTCTAATGCGTTGTGGTGAGTGATAAATGGACGTGCAGTCGCACCACCAGGGATCACGTGCATCATTGGCGTTTCAACTTCTAGGTAGCCTTTTGAGCTCATGAAGTTACGGATTGAAGAAACAAGCTTAGAACGCACGATGAATGCGTTGCGAGAATCTTCGTTCACGATTAGGTCAACGTAACGCTGACGGTAACGCATCTCTTGATCAGTTAGACCGTGGAACTTCTCTGGTAGAGGACGAAGAGCTTTAGTCAGCAGTTCAAACTCTTCCATGTTCACGTAAAGGTCGCCTTTACCTGACTTATGAAGTGCACCTTTAACACCGATGATGTCACCGATATCTAGACCTTGGTACTTCTCTTTCAGTACTTTTTGTACGTCTTTCGCTGCGTATGCTTGGATACGACCAGAAGTTTCTTGAATCGCAAGGAATGGACCACGCTTCGCCATTACACGACCAGCGATCGCAACGATGTGGTTAAGCTCTTCTAGCTCTTCCTTAGTCTTCTCACCGAATTCTGCTTGAAGATCGCCAGCTAGGTGCTCACGGCGGAAATCATTTGGGTGACCATTTGCTTTGCAGCTTTGGCGGATGTGATCCAGCTTGCTACGGCGCTCAGCAATTAGTTTGTTTTCTTCTTGTACGTTTTCATTTTGAACAGCATCAGTCATTGAGATGTACCCTGCTTGTATAATTTGAACAGCTATATTTTCGCAAATATAGTCGGTAAAAAGCTTAAAGACCTGATTTCAGGCTAGCTTCAATAAATTTGTCTAAGTCACCGTCAAGAACCGCTTGAGTATTACGGTTTTCAATGCCGGTGCGTAAATCTTTGATACGTGAATCATCCAGAACGTAAGAGCGGATTTGGCTGCCCCAACCGATGTCTGATTTAGTATCTTCATTCGCTTGTTTTTCAGCATTTTGTTTTTGAATCTCAAGTTCAAAAAGCTTAGCACGTAGCTGCTTCATCGCTTGATCTTTGTTCTTATGCTGCGAACGGTCATTCTGACATTGAACCACAGTGTTGGTAGGAACGTGAGTAATACGTACCGCCGATTCCGTGGTGTTTACGTGCTGACCACCAGCGCCCGAAGCACGGTATACGTCAATACGTAAGTCAGAAGGGTTAATGTCGATCGTAATGTTGTCATCAATCTCTGGGTAGATAAACGCAGATGCAAATGAAGTATGACGACGGCCACTTGAATCAAATGGTGATTTACGAACTAGACGGTGAACACCTGTCTCTGTACGCAACCAACCGTACGCGTACTCACCCGAGATACGTACTGTTGCACCTTTCAAACCAGCAACTTCACCTTCAGATACCTCGATAACTTCCGTTTTGAAGCCCTTCGCTTCAGCCCAACGCAAGTACATGCGCAGCATCATTGAAGTCCAGTCTTGTGCTTCAGTACCACCTGAACCCGACTGTAGATCGATATAACAATCTGAAGCGTCATGCTCACCAGAGAACATACGACGGAACTCAAGTTTACCTAACTTAGCTTCAAGCTCCGCTAGTTCTGGTTCAATTTCGTCGAACGTTTCTTGATCTTCTTCTTCAACCGCTAGCTCTAGTAGGCCATCAACATCCTCAACACCTTGGTCAAGTTGGTCAATCGTTTCTACTACCGCTTCCAGTGCAGAACGCTCTTTACCTAGCGCTTGAGCACGCTCAGGTTCGTTCCATACATCCGGTTGTTCTAACTCTGCGTTTACTTCTTCTAGACGCTCTTTCTTAGCGTCATAGTCAAAGGTACCCCCTCAGGATATTTGTGCGCTCAGACACATCCTGCAGACGGTTTTTTATAGGATTGATTTCAAACATTTTAGCTCATCATTTATGAGTAGAATTTAACCGGAGAATTGTACTCAAAAGTGTGACGGAGATACAGAAATTTTTAGAGGGCAAACCAATATTCAGTCACTTACAACAATATAAAGTTTTAAGCTCAGAAATTAGCTCGATTTAGGCATAAAGCAGAAACAAAACAAGCCCGGGATTCGGCGCCGAGCTTGTGATTTGAATAGTGCGATGGAAGCCGTACTCTAGATGAAAAGCGGCTATTTTGCTTCGATGTGGTCAACCATTAACTGCAATGACTGGTTACCACGAAACTCGTTAATATCCAGCTTATAGGCAAGATGCACGGTTTTCACTGAAGCATCTGGCCAGCGACGTAAATCAACATTGAAAGCGATGCCATCGATCATCACATTGGTTGGGTGACCTTTGTATAATGGCTCTAACATCAACTTAAGGTGTTTTTCACCCACCAACTTTTGGTGCAACACTTTAAACTCACCATCGAAGATAGGCTCTGGGAATGCTTGCCCCCAAGGACCACCTGCGCGCAGAGTTTCAGCGGTGTGCATAGAGAACTCTTCAGGTAACAACTCACCGTCAGATAAGATGATGCCCTTAAGTGCCGTTTCTCCGAGTTCTTGTTTCACTACATCGTTGAACAGTTTACTAAAGCGTTCAAAGTCCTTTTCCATGATCGTTAAGCCTGCCGCCATTGCGTGGCCACCAAACTTAAGAATCAAACCAGCGTTTTGAGTATCGATACGGTCTAGCGCATCACGCATGTGCAAACCCGGAATCGAGCGACAAGAGCCCTTAATGCTCCCTTCTCCGCCATCAGCGAACGCAATCACAGGGCGATGGTATTTGTCTTTGATACGCGAAGCCAAAATACCAATCACACCTTGGTGCCAATCACGTTGGAACAGTGCTAAACCCGAAGGCAGGTCGTCTTTACCAAACTCAAGGCGTTCACAGAAAGCCATCGCTTCTTGTTTCATGCCCTCTTCGATCTCTTTGCGAGTCTGGTTCAAACCATCAAGTTCACTCGCCATACGACGTGCAGCGTGGATGTTGTTGCTCATCAGTAGCTCAACACCAAACGACATGTCGTCAAGTCGACCCGCAGCATTGATACGAGGACCCAGTGCAAAACCAAAATCCGAAGCGACCAGACGTTTCGCATCTCGCTTTGCAATCTCAATCAAGGCTTGAATACCCGGACGAGCCTTACCCGCTCGGATACGTTGCAAGCCTTGGTGTACCAAGATTCGGTTGTTTTCATCAAGTGGCACCACGTCCGCGACCGTACCTAGAGCGACAAGGTCTATCAACTCCATCAGCTTAGGCTCCGTCATGCCTAGTTCAGCAAACCAATTCAGTTTACGCATGTGAACACACAGTGCCATCATCAGATAGAAAGCCACGCCAACACCAGCGAGCGCTTTAGACGGAAATGCACAGCTCTCTAGATTCGGGTTTACCATCGCATCAACCATAGGCAATTCGCTACCCGGTAAGTGATGGTCAGTGACCAGAACTTCTAGTCCTTTCTCTTTGGCAAAACGCACCCCTTCAATCGAAGAGACACCGTTATCAACCGTCATGATCACTTCTGCACCGATCTCGATTGCTTGTTCCACTACTTCAGGGCTGAGGCCGTAGCCATCTTCAAAACGGTTTGGTACTAGGTAATCAACATTTGAGCTGCCTAGCATACGCAGCGCAAGTACCGACAACGCAGAGCTGGTTGCACCGTCGGCATCAAAGTCGCCAACAACAATAATGCGTTTTTGATGCTGAATCGCCCTAAACAACAATTCGACGGCAGCATCAATGCCCCCTAGCTTTTGATAGGAGTGTAGGCCTTTCGCTGCAGTCTCAAGTTGGTCTGCACTGTTAACTCCGCGGCTCACATAGATGCGTTTTAACAGATCTGGCAAATGAGCGGGTAAAACGGAAATGTCGACCTCAGGACGGCGTTGAATCTCTATCATATAAAAATGGGCCTGATATCAATCAGGCCACTCCTTAAATCAAAAACATGGGAATAAATAAGTAATAAAGTCGCAATATTAACCGATGACGACTGTGACAGCTCTGCTAGAGACTAAGACTACTGCTCTAAACGCTGAAGCAGCTGTGCTGGTGGTAAGTAACCACTCACCAACTCACCGCTTGCTAATACGATAGCAGGTGTACCATTAATACCAAGCTCACGGCCTAGTTGGTACTGCTTAGCGATGATCTGTTTCTTCTCTTCAAGGTCTTTACTTGAAGCTGGCATCTTACGCTCTACCTTAGCATTGTGCATTGCTGCTTTTGGATCGTCAGAAGCCCAGATAGCCGCCATTTGGTCTGCCACTTGGCCAGTACCACCTTGACGTGGGTATGCCATGTAACGCACCGTGATACCTAGGTCATTGTAGCCCTGCATCTGGCTGTGTAGACGAACACAGTAGCCACAAGTGATGTCAGTAAACACAGTCACAACATATTTTTCGTTGTCTGCTTTGTATTCGATAACCGTATCAGACAATGCCGCTACTTTCTCAGCATTGATAGGCGCTTGACGCTCTGCCAATACATCGCTGAATTTACCGTCCTCATCCAGAGAGTAAAGTGTGCCAGCTAGAAAATGATCGCCCGCTGGAGATGAAAAGATAATACCACTGTTGGTTTGAATCTCTAGAAGGCCATCAATATCCGAAGGAACAATCTTATTAACCTTGATGCCAATTTTTTCAAAACGCTTGGTTAGCGCTGCGGTATCAATATCTTGAGCTGAAGCAACCTCTGCAGCTGTTGTGGTTTGTTCTACTTTCGCTTCTGATGCATTACATGCAGTGATCATCAGCGGTAGCGCTAATAGAGGAAGACGGCGTAATACGCTCATTAAGTTCACCTTAAAAATAAATGGATTTAAGCACGTGGGTGATGCTGAGTATGAATTTGCTTCAGCCTTTCGGTCGCCACGTGAGTATAAATTTGGGTTGTCGATAAGTCACTATGCCCAAGCAACATTTGTACGACCCTAAGATCAGCACCATAGTTCAGTAAATGAGTAGCAAAAGCGTGTCTTAAAACGTGCGGGGACAACAATTCTGTGTCAATACCCGCGACAACCGCGTAATGCTTAATACGATACCAGAACGTCTGACGGGTCATTTGTTTAGCACGTTTGCTTGGAAAAACTACATCTGAACTGTTTTCACCAAGCAGTTGCGGGCGCCCTTGTTCAATAAAACTCTCAATCCAGTCCACAGCGTTTTCGCCCATTGGCACCAAGCGCTCTTTACCGCCCTTACCAATAACACGTACCACGCCCTGTCTCAGGCTGATGTTCTCCATCGTTAGGCTAACCAGCTCCGTCACGCGCAAACCGGTTGCATATAATAACTCAAGCATCGCCTTATCACGAAGTTCAATCGGGTCATTCGGATCAGGTGCATCGAGCAAAGCATCCACTTGCTCTTCACTCAAATCTTTTGGCAGACGTTGTGGCAGCTTAGGGCTAACCAACAACGCACTTGGATCATCGGCTCTGACTTTCTCACGGTGTAGGTATTGGAACAAACGACGAATAGCCGACAACATACGTGCACGGGAAGTCTGCTTAAAATCCGCATCAACCAACCAGCTTTGGTAATCCTGCAACCCAGAAAGACTAATAAAATCGAGGCGATAATTATTCTGTTCCATCCACGTTAATAGTTTACATAAATCAGTACGATACGAGACAAGAGTATTCTCTGATAACCCTCGTTCCATCCACATAGCATCTAAAAACTGCTCAACTAGACCGTGGTCTGCGCTCTGCCCTTGAGGCGACTGCATAGTGTTACTCACAATATTGGAAACTGTTTTGAGAGTATGCCAGAGCAAATATGAATGCCATAAAAAATACACCTTGAGTGGATAATCGCTGCAATCGAAGTCGATTTATGGTTAGAATTCGCCATCTGAAATTAAAATCGAACGTTTGCTATGAAAATTGGATTATTTTACGGCTCAACCACCTGCTACACAGAAATGGCAGCAGAAAAAATTTGCGGCATTATTGGTGAAGACCTAGTTGATATCCATAACGTGAAAGAGGCTCCGCTTGCATTGATGGCAGACTACGACCTATTACTTCTGGGTATTTCTACGTGGGACTTTGGCGAAATCCAAGAAGATTGGAATGAGCTTTGGGACGATATCGCGACGACACCAGTAAAAGGCAAGGTTGTGGCACTGTTTGGCTTAGGTGACCAAGAGGGTTACGGCGAGTGGTTCTTGGATGCAATGGGTCTACTGCATGACGAACTAAAAACTGCCGGAGCTCAATTTGTTGGCTTCTGGCCAAACGACGACAGCTACGAATTCAAAGCATCTAAAGCGCTCACCGAAGACCAATCACAGTTCGTCGGTTTGGCGCTTGATGAAGACTCACAATATGAACTGAGCGACAAGCGTATCGCATGCTGGGTTGAACAAGTTCTGGTTGAGTACAGCGAGAAGCTGTAAGTACATAAGCTCTCCACAAGCTGTTCATTTCAAAACAGACAGAATACAAAAAGGCCTCACTACTACGAATTAATGAGGCCTTTTCTATGTCATCTAGAATGACTATCTAATCTCAATCAGAGATTAAAACGTCTCTTCTGCCATCTCTTGCTCTGCTGACTTACCAACAAAGAACATACAGATGATTGCTGCAGCAGTTGGCAGTAACCAACCCATGCCGATCTCGAACAGAGGCAACATCTTCAGTGCAGATACATCAACACCTGCTACCTTAGCACCATCGATAAGAGCAAACATCAATGACACTAATACCACAACGCGGTACGCCACTTTTGGATTAGGGAAACGGCTACGCAAGAACGTCAGTGCTACCAATGCAATTGCTACTGGGTACAGCGCAAACAATACAGGAACAGACAGAGAAATAAGCTGAGAAAGACCAACGTTCGCTACCGTTGCACAAGCAACACCGTTGATTATTACCCAAGTCTTGTATGACAGCGGCGTTAGTGAGCTGAAGTAGTCCGAACACGCAGACACAAGGCCAATCGCTGTTGTTAGACACGCTAGTAGTACGATAACAGAAAGCACTAGCTGACCTGAAGGACCAAACAGTGATTGAACGTATAGGCTTAGGATCGCACCGCCATTGTCAGCATCCGCTGCAACCGTTGCACTTGTTGCGCCCAGGTAGAACAGAGAAATGTAAACGAACGCTAGACCAGCTGCAGCAATACAACCCGCGCTGATTAGGTACTTAGTCGTTGCCGCACGGTCAGTGATGCCTTTGCTGCGGATAGAGTCCACAATCAGCATACCAAACATCAGTGCAGCAAAAGTATCCATGGTGTTGTAACCTTCAAGGAAACCTTTAGTTAATGGCTGAGTGATGTATTCACCGTGAGCACCAAGAATATCGCCCTGAGGGTTAACAAATACAGCAACGGCCAGTACAACTAAGCCGATGAAAAGTGCTGGTGTTAGAACCTTGCCGATAACGTCAATTAGCTTACCTTGAGACCATGAGAAGAACATCGCTACCACAAAAAATGCGATAGAAAAGAATGTGAGGTGAGCTTGAGAGGCATCGATGAAGAACGGTTTCACCGCCATCTCATAAGCAACAAGGCCGGTACGTGGTGCAGCGAATGCAGGACCAATGATAATGAAGATCAACACAGCCATGATAGTCGCAGCTTTCTTAGGAAGATCTTTGGTTAGATGATCCCAAGAGCCACCCGCAAGTGCAACGGCTACGATAGTGATTAACGGCAGACCAACGGCAGTCAGCAGGAAACCAGACATCGCTGGAAGAAAATGATCACCAGCCAATTGGCCAGCTAAAGGTGGGAAGATGATGTTACCCGCACCCAAGAAAAACGCAAAAAGCATAAAGCCCAATGCCATTATATCTGTTAGTTTTAGACTCTGTTTCACAGATAATCCTTAATTATATTTATGAAATTTATGTTGTGCTTACGTGAATGTTACAGCTAAAAGCTGCCACTCAATCTATAAAATAGTCGCGCATAATGACGAAACACTTGGCTAGCTGCAAGTCACCACACAAAAACACCATATAAATTTGCAAATATCAACCAAAAGAAGTCGATTACACTGGATGTGGAAAAATAATCATAATTATCAACTAACCATAATCAACAACAATAAATCACCGATCAGAACATTGATTTACACATTTGATTAACAATAGAGCTAATCACTTAAAATATCTCGATACTCAGAACATTCATGAAAGACAAAATCGTGCAGACTAAAAGCTTCAATTTTAAGCAATTCTCAATTTACGTTGGGCAAAGCGGTATGCCAGTCAGTACCGATGGTGTACTACTTGGCGCATGGGTAACCATTATATCTAAGTCATCGGCACTCGATATTGGAACTGGCACCGGGCTTGTGGCGTTAATGGCAGCGCAGCGTTTTACAGACATCTCGATCTCCGCGATCGATATTGATCCACACGCGATTGAAGCTGCGACCATTAATATTGAGCAATCTCCTTGGCAAGATCGCATCACTCTGCATGATGGCAGCGTGCTCACCGCTGACTTTCCGAAAAAGTTTGACGCGATAATCTGCAACCCACCCTACTTCAACTCAGGGGAACAGTCACTGCAGAGCCAAAGAGCAACAGCCAGACATACCGATAGCTTGGATCACCTGCAACTTGCTAAGCGATGTTTCGAGATAACAACCGAAACTGCTACGGCCAGTTTTATACTGCCAACGCCTGAGGGAGAAGGTTTCATCAAGCTTGCCAAACAATGCGGTTGGTACTTAGCCAAACGTCTTGATGTCAAAACCACAGACAAGAAGCCCGCAAGTCGAATTCTTTTTGAGTTATCGAAAGATCCTGCATGCGAGCAAGATTTGCAGTGTGAATCGCTCACCATTCACCATCAAGGTGGTTATAGCGAGGCATTTATTACCCTTACCAAAGATTTTTATCTCAAGATGTAGCAAATACCATGTGATCCTAATCACTAATGCTTCTATAATGTCCGACTACTCTTTTTTATCGTCTGCTTTTTGAGGCAGAAACATTTATTGCTTGTGGAGAAACAACAGTGATCAGAACCTTTGCAGAACTCGATCTAAACCAAGAGCTGCTTAAAGCAATTGACGAAATGGGCTACGAACGCCCAACACAGATACAAGCTGAAGCAATCCCACAAGCGTTAGATGGAAGAGACGTTTTGGCATCTGCGCCAACAGGTACAGGTAAAACAGCATCATTCGTACTGCCAGCACTGCAGTACCTTCAGGATTTCCCTCGTAAGAAAGCGGGCCCTGCTCGTATGCTTATCCTAACGCCAACGCGTGAGCTAGCAATGCAGATCACTGACCAAGCTCGTGAGCTTGCGAAATACACTGCACTGAACATCTTCACCATTACGGGTGGTGTAATGTACCAAGAGCACGCAGACATTCTTGGCACTACCCAAGACATCGTTGTTGCAACTCCAGGTCGTCTAATGGAATACATCGAAGCTGAGCGCTTTGACTGTCGTGCAATCGAATGGCTGATCCTAGATGAAGCAGACCGCATGCTAGACATGGGCTTTGGTCCAGTTGTTGATCGCCTCTCTGCAGAATGTCGCTGGCGTAAGCAAACTTTACTTTTCTCAGCAACACTAGAAGGCAAAGGTGTTGAAGGTTTCACTGAAGACCTACTGAACAACCCAGCAGAGATCGATGCAAAATCATCACTACGTGAACGTAAAAAGATCACTCAGTGGTACCACCGTGCAGACACAGCAGAGCACAAACTCGAGCTGCTAAAACACATCATTACTAAAGAAGCTGAGCGTAGTATCGTCTTCTTAAAAACTCGTGAGCGTTTAGGCGACCTGCGTGCACTGCTAGAGAGCGCTCAGATTCCATGTGCTTGGATTCAAGGCGAAATGCCTCAGGACCGTCGTAACAATGCGATTGCTCGTTTCCGTGATGGCACAGTAAACGTACTGCTAGCAACTGACGTAGCGGCTCGTGGTATCGACCTTCCAGACGTAAGCCACGTAATTAACTACGACATGCCACGCACGGCTGATGTTTACCTACATCGAATTGGCCGTACGGCTCGTGCAGGTAAAAAAGGTAATGCGGTTTCTCTAATCGAAGCGCACGATCAATTGATGGTTGAACGCGTTGCTCGTTACACCAAAGAAGCAATCAAAGAGCGCTTCGTTGAAGGCATGCGTCCAACACATAAGAAAGCCGCTGTAACTAAGAAAAAGAAACCAAAGAAAGAAGATAAGAAAGCATTAGAGAAGCAGAAGCTCGCGAAGAAGAAAAAAATCACGAAGAAAAAGAAAGCTGCAAAGAAAAAAGTAATCTGATAGCTTGCTAACTTCTGAATGATTCAACAAAAAGCCCCATGCAGCGAACTGCATGGGGCTTTTCTTTATCTAGTTGGTATCTCGCGTAAACTTATACCTTGAATAAACAACGTCTAGTTTTGCTCTTCACGCTTGAAGATTAGCTCTTTCGCGTTCGACTCTTCTTCCACGAAGTAGTAACCCGCGGTATCAAACTTAGTCAGCGCTTCAATTGAGTCCACTTGGTTCTCAATGATGTAGCGAGCCATCATGCCACGCGCCTTTTTCGCGTAGAAACTGATCACCTTGTATTGACCGTTCTTACAGTCTTTGAATACCGGTGTAATCACTTGGCCATCCAAGTTTTTTGGTTTTACCGCTTTGAAGTACTCATTAGATGCTAGGTTGATCAACACATTATCGCCTTGAGCGTTCAGCGCTTCATTCAGCTTATCTGTGATGATGTTGCCCCAGAACTGGTACAAGTTAATACCACGAGCATTCGCTAAACGCGTGCCCATTTCTAAACGGTAAGGTTGCATCAAATCAAGTGGCTTTAGTAAGCCGTAAAGACCAGAAAGCATACGCAGGTGATTTTGTGCGTAGTCAAAATCTTCATCCGACAGTGTTTCAGCGTCTAGGCCTGTGTATACATCACCTTTGAAGGCAAGGATGGCTTGACGTGCATTCTCTTGGGTAAAAGTCTCACTCCACTGCTCAAAGCGCGCTACGTTCAACCCTGCGATCTTATCGCTCACTTTCATCAATGCAGAGACATCTGCTGGTGTCAGCTTGCGGCACTCTTCAATCAGTTCAGCAGAGTGTTCAACAAACTCAGGCTGACTAAAGCGTTCTGTCGCTAATGGTGATTCGTAATCAAGTGTTTTGGCTGGAGACACGACAACTAACATAACTTTACCCTAATCGGTTATCTAACTGGATGCAGCTAGAGTATAGAAAAAACATCAACTTGTCTTTATGACTCTTCCTATTACTTTGATAGATGATTCTAACCACCCACTTTCAATCATCAAAAGCCACTACGAACGAAAACGCAGGCAAAGAAAAAGGCTAAGGTCGAAACCTTAGCCTTTTCAATCGTTTTAGGGTGAGCGCTTTAGCGCTCCAACAAGATTACTTTTTGCTGTTGTCCCAAATACCATCTTCCAGTTGAGACTTAAGCTCAGGGAAGTCATTTGCATCAAATGTTGGTACTTTACCCGCATCTAGTTGGCGGTTGTAGTCCTTCGCTAGCTTAATAACGATACCTGACAGCAGGATAATCGCCACCAAGTTAACAATCGCCATGAGACCCATCGATACGTCAGCCAGTGCCCATACCGTAGGTAGCGTTGCTAGAGAACCAAACATAACCATACACAGTACAATAATACGGAATAGCACTAGGCCTTTCTTATTGTTGTGCTCTAGGAAAATCAGGTTCGTTTCAGCGTACGAGTAGTTTGCAATGATTGAAGTGAAAGCGAAGAAGAAAATAGCTACCGCTACAAAGATGCCGCCCCATGAGCCCACTTGTGCTGTTAGTGCACGTTGAGTCAATTCGATACCCGTTACTTCACCGTATGGTACATACTCACCAGACATCAGGATGATTGCTACTGTTGCAGAACAGATAACGATCGTATCCATAAATACACCTAGCATTTGTACATAACCTTGTGATGCTGGGTGCGGTGGGTAAGGCGTAGCAGAAGCTGCTGCGTTCGGCGCAGAACCCATACCCGCTTCGTTCGAGAACAGACCACGTTTGATACCGTTAATCATCGCTTGTGCGATTGCGTAACCTAGACCACCCGCAGCCGCTTCTTGCAGACCGAATGCACTCTTGAAGATAAGAGCCAGTACTTCAGGCACTTTCTCGATGTTCGCGAACATCACGTACATAGCGATCGCTAGATAAGCCAATGCCATGATTGGAACGATGATTTCTGCTGTACGTGCAATCTTACGGATACCGCCGAAGATAACGAATGCAGAGATGATTACGATACCAATACCAACGTAGCTACGCTCAAGGTCGAATGCTGTGTTCATTGCGCTTGCAATCGCGTTTGCTTGAACCGCGTTGAATACAAGACCGAATGCAATGATTAGGAAGATAGAGAACAGAACCCCCATCCAACGCATGCCTAGGCCTTTCTCCATGTAGTATGCAGGACCGCCGCGGTAGTTACCGTCGTTATCACGCGTTTTGTATAGCTGTGCAAGTGTGCTTTCTGCAAACGATGTAGCCATACCTAGCATTGCGATTAGCCACATCCAGAAGATAGCACCAGGGCCACCAGCGGTTAGTGCTACAGCAACACCTGCCATGTTACCCGTACCAACACGAGCAGCGAGACTCGTACAAAGAGCTTGGAAAGAAGAGATACCAGCACTGTCTGCTTTACGGCTATTTCTAAGAACAGAAAACATATGGCCGAAATGGCGGAATTGAATAAAACCTAGTCGTACAGTGAAGTAGATACCCACACCAACCAGTAAGTAAACTAAGATAGATCCCCAAAGGAGATCGTTCATCAAATTGATTAAGTCTGTCACGTGAACCTCGTAATTGAGTTTAAGCACCGATCATGCTTCCTAGCCTTCCTCTTAATCGCCTATGCCTCTGTCAATGTTGTGTCGGCACTCTTGTTATATTCTTGCGGCGATTGAGACTGTAAATGTCACTTAATGCATCCATTTACGTATCAGTGTATTTTTGACGGGCGGATAATGCAGCGATACGGCCTAAAAATCAATATGAAAACACACCCATACCAAAATGGCGTTTCACTAATAATACACCTTTTATTAACACAAGCCTCAACAATTCAGCCCAATAAAAGTCACATTATCGGGACATAATATCAACAACAGCCACGGCACTCCCCCAATGAGAGCGTCATCCTATAAAAATAACGTCAGCCTAGGTTTTACAAGGTATAGTGAAGATCTTCGTTTTTTTCTAGGCCAATGAGATCCCTATACCGCATGGCGCCATGTGCACCTCAATGTACCGCGGTCAAAACCCTATTCTATTCGCACAATGAATTAACATTCAATAACCCCCAATTTAATCGTTCACCTAGGTTCGTTTGCTTATTTTTTGTACACAAAGTCTTCAGAATGTGTGATCATTCATAAGAAAATAGAACAAAAGATTCATGAATTTGAAACAAATGAGAAACAAATCAAAGTTATTGTGAAGCTAAATATGATATTTAAAGGTTCGTAAGAACTAGTCCCACGGAAGGAGATATGGCTTATGGATAGCTTTCAATTCGATGAAGTATCAGAACTAGAAATGCCTCGTGTAACTCACAAATCACGCTCAAAACCACTCAAGCGTAAGTGGCGTGAAATCGAAGCCATCAACGATCGTAGACAGCTTGAAAAAGAGCTGAGAGAGATGAATCTAGATCTTGATTTTAGCCTAGACGATATAAAGCTTTAATTAGCACGACAAGAAATCAGAAAGCAAAAGGCACCTATATCGGTGCCTTTTTTATTTCATCAAGTAACGTTTCATCTTACAAACGGCTTTATATACCATTAATAAAGAGGGTCCTCTCTACTATAAAGAGAGCGATATCAAGGCGCTAAACACACTCTTGCTCATTTTGTCGCACACGATCGGCAAGTTGACGATACTGATCAGCAATTGTATCTCCAAACACAGGATCATCTTCCGGTTGTTGCCAAAGCTCTTCAACACTGCGCCAATCTTGCACCGAGAAAGCATCGACGATAATCGGCAAAATCACTTTCTCTTCATACTCCATGTGTTTTCTCTGCGCTTCTATAAACACCGCGAGCTGATCGATAAACACCTGCTGCGGAACAACCGCATCTTGAAGAATCATCTCAACGACATCTAAAAAGTCAGCGGTCTTTTCAGCGAGTATCTGATGTTCAAGCTCTAGGTCTTCAATAGCCTGTTGTTTACCATAATGCTTTAAGTAGTGACGGTAGATTATGTCTTCTTTAGGGTGATGAACACTATCTGAGTGATTCATTAAATAATACATCACTTCCGCCACTAAGCTGTAGTTTATCGCTCGCTCTTTCTTTAGAAGCTCAAGCTTGGTATTCAAGATCGTGAGCAAACGAGCCATGTAACCATGCTCTCTTCTTATCCTTTCTATCATCATAGTATTGCACCCCATTACACCTACTATTTACAAGTGTATTCGAATGTGCTGATTTATGATTTGACCCTGCTCAGAAAAACACCAACCTACACTTCTGTTGGTAAACACCAGTCAATAGGTTGTTGATCAATCGAAGAAAGTAACTTGTTAGTCATTGAAAAGTGCTGACAACCAAAAAAGCCACGACGGGCAGATAATGGCGATGGATGAGGCGCAATCAACACATGGTGCTTATCTACATCGATTGCTTGTCCTTTCTTCTGGGCGTGTGCACCCCATAGTAAGAAGATGATAGGTTCAGAGCGCTGGTTTAGTTCAGCAATGATCGCATCGGTAAAGGTTTCCCAGCCACATTTGGCATGTGAGTGTGCTTGTGCCTCTTCTACTGTCAAAACAGTGTTCAACATCAACACCCCTTGTGATGCCCAAGCTTCAAGGTAACCATGGTTAGGCGCTTCAAAGCCTTCGATGTCATCAGCAAGTTCTTTATACATATTACGCAGGGAGGGTGGGATCTTAACGCCAGGTAGCACAGAAAAAGCCAAACCATGTGCCTGCTGAGCACCATGATAAGGGTCTTGTCCTAGGATAACGACTCGCACAGACTCAAAGGGCGTCATATCAAAAGCGCTGAATACCTGCTCCTGAGGTGGGTAGATGGTTTTCCCACTATTACGTTGCTGTTCGACATAAGCGAGAACACTTTGAAAGTACTCTTTTTCACGTTCGTCATTAATAATGGATTCCCAAGTCTTTGGCGCGTTCATCGTTTTAATTCCCAATCATCAAGGTCTCTAGACAAAAAATAGCTGTATCGGCTAACCGTCCTAAATAAGGCTCTAGTTATACCTCATACAGCTATCAATAAACATGATGTGTAGGGTTCATTTGTTGATGAATCATAATAATCAGTTCAAGTTGTATTGAACTCGATTAACCACTTTTCTGCTGTGTGCGATGGTGACCGTGGCTATGCACGTGACGATTTGGGGTAGGTAAACGGCGAGCAACAGAAACAGTTGAAGTTTGAGCTTTTGAATACATAAAGGCACCTCCTATAAGACATCGTGAACTACATATTCACTTAGTAGCTATGAAAGAAAGGTGCCAATTTCGATAAATCGGAGGAAATTAATTTTCCCCTCTATTATTACGCTTCGCTATTCTCAACCGTTGCTGCGCGGTGAAACATTCTAAGCTGTTGAATTTCCTCTTTCCAAATCGTCGAATCAATCGTTTCTAAGATAAGAGGGATACCATTAAAGCGAGAATCCGAGGCAATATACTCGAAACAATCCCAGCCAATTTCACCTTTTCCTAAAGAATGGTGTCTATCAACTCGGCTCGCGAACTCAGCTTTTGAATCATTGATGTGCATTGCTCTTAGATAGTGCATACCTACAATGCGGTCGAACTCAGCGAAAGTGTACTCGCACGCTTCTTTCGTTCTTAGGTCATAACCCGCGGTAAAGGTATGGCAGGTATCTAAACACACGCCAACGCGCGATTTATCTTCTACTTGCTCGATAATCTCTGCTAGGTGTTCAAACTTCCAACCCAAGTTAGTACCTTGACCCGACGTATTCTCGATCACCGCAATCACATCTGGAACCACTTGATGTGCGAGATTAATCGACTCAGCGATTTTAGCTAGACACTCAGTCTCAGAGATCTTTTTAAGATGACTGCCTGGATGGAAGTTCAAAAGCGTTAGACCAAGCTGGTTACAACGTTCCATCTCATCAATAAAGGCAGCGCGTGATTTCTCTAGTTTCTCTTCTTCTGGTGCGCCGAGGTTAATCAAGTAGGAGTCATGGGGAAGAATGTGCTCGGTTGAAAAGCCTAACATCTTGCAGTTGGCTTTAAAGGCGCTAATGGTTTTCGCCTCTAACGGCTTTGCAGCCCATTGTCTCTGGTTTTTAGTAAACAGTGCAAACGCATTAGCACCTATCTCTCGAGCTCTCATAGGCGCCTGATCAACACCACCAGCTGCCGACACATGAGCGCCAATAAACTTAATATTTGTTTCAGGTTTTGACGATGAAATTTTGTTTGTCATTAAATCACTTCACACTTTCAGAATGCATCATAAATAAAGGGCCGTATCGGTTTTCGCTCAATAAAAGCGCAACAAATGTAGTAAAATTACAACAAATATGACCGTTAAATATTTTTTATACTTTAAAATATTTTGTAATTAATTTATTTTCAAAGGTTTTATTGATTTACCTCAAAGTAATCACCTTTGTAAAAATATGGTTTTTGGTTGTTTTTTTACTTAAATCAATGTTAGCCTCACAAATATTAGGTATATATTACCCAGCTCAATAAAAATCGAAAGTTAACACCATAATCAAACCACATTCAGTGGACTAGGAGATAGTTATGATCCAAGGTATTCAAATTACTAAAGCAGCAAACGACGACCTACTAAACTCAATCTGGCTACTAGACAACGAAAAGAATGAAGCTCGTTGTGTTGCAGCTACTGCTGGTTTCGAAGCTGACCAAGTTATCCCAGCTGCAGACCTAGGTGAATACGAGAGCCGTGAAGTTGCTATCGAAGCAGCACCACGCATCGAAGGTGGTCAACACCTAAACGTTAACGTTCTTAAGCGTGAAACACTAGAAGACGCAGTTGCTCACCCTGAGAACTACCCACAGCTAACTATCCGTGTATCGGGCTACGCTGTACGTTTCAACTCTCTAACCACTGAACAGCAACGTGACGTTATCGCACGTACGTTCACTGAGTCTCTATAAATTTTAGATCTTGAATTAGAATATAAAAACGGCGCTCATTGAGCGCCGTTTTTATTTGTTCAACAATACGGATGTACGTTACGGTTGAACTCGACGAAGCACTGCTTTTAGCGCTTCAAAATCGTTATCTAGATCTTCAGACAACAACTCCATCGCCGCGTGTTTTGCTAGCGGGCCAGGCAGTTCGATATCAGAACCTAGGATATCGTCGACCACTTCTTTGAACTTAGCAGGGTGAGCTGTACATAGGAACAAGCCTGTATCACCCTCTTGCAACTGTTCATCCAATAGGCGGTAAGCGATAGCACCATGTGGTTCACAAAGGTAACCTTGTGCTTTAAGGTCACGCACTGATTCAGCGCTCTGCTCGTCAGACACTTTACCTTTGCCCAGAGTATCTAAGCCCCAACCTTTCAGTTGGCAAAGCTCTTCGATACGAGGCCAGTTGTTCGGCTGGCTTACATCCATTGCGTTCGATGTTGTCGCAACGGTTGGCTTTGGATCCCACTCACCTGTTTCTAGGTAGCGTGGAACCGTGTCATTTTCGTTGGTAGCGGCAATGAAACGCTTCACTGGCAAGCCAAGCGCTTTCGCCAAAAGACCCGCAGTTAAATTGCCGAAGTTACCACTTGGTACCGAGATAACTAGGTTTTCACGTTGCTCTTTGGTTAGCTGAGAAGCCGCTTCAAAGTAGTAACAGATCTGAGCCATCAAGCGGCTGATGTTGATAGAGTTTGCTGAGTTAAGACCAATCTCTTCACGCAGTGCAGCGTCATCAAATGCATCTTTTACTAGCGCCTGACACGCGTCAAAGTCGCCATCAATCGCTACCGTGTGGATGTTCTTACCCAGCGTACAGAATAGTTTTTCTTGTAGCGGGCTGATCTTGCCTTTCGGGTAAAGAATCACAACATTGATGTCTTCCATGCCGTAGAAAGCATGCGCAACTGCTGCACCAGTATCACCTGATGTTGCTGTCAAAATAGTGATTTGACCTCCATTTGAAACTGCCGCTAGAGATTGCGCCATGAAGCGGCCACCAAAATCTTTAAACGCCAGTGTTGGGCCATGGAAAAGCTCAAGTGCGTAAACACCATCTTTTACTTGGTTGATTGGCGCCGGGAATTGGAACGCTGCATCCACCATTTGATCGATCTGCTCTTTCGGTAGTTCATCACCGATAAGTGCCGACAAAATTTTTGAGCTACGAGGGACAAAATCATCTGCTAGCAGCGCATCGATATCATCAAACTTTGGCAGTTCAGATGGGAAAAATAGACCTTGATTACGACCTAAGCCTTGACGAACGGCTTGGCCAAAAGAGACTTGTTCATCATTTTCTTTGATATTGTACAGTTTCATAACTCACTTCCTGTAACGATCGAACCTTGCTTATCTAGGCGACAAACGTGAACGAATCCTTCTTCATTTTGTACGTAATTTTGTTCTAACCAGCGTGCAACACGCTCGGCGACATCTTGTTCTTTGCAAATGCTAAACAGAGTTGGGCCACTGCCGGAAATACCAGTAGCCAATGCACCAGCCGACAACGCATATTTACGTGCATCAGCAAACCCTGGAAGCAGTTTCTCACGATATGGTTCAGCGATCACGTCTTTGATCATCTTCGCTGCCAGTTTAGGTTGGCCTGAGTGACACGCGTGGATAAAGCCCGCTAAGTGGCGACCATGCGCAATGATATCTTGGCGACGGTACTGAGACGGTAAGATTTCTCTCGCTTCTGCAGTTGAAACCTTAATGCCCGGATACGCCATTACCCAATACCAGTCATCAAAGCATGGCACTTCTTGGCTAATGATGCCTAGCTCTTCAAGCATCAATTGCACACCGCCTAGGTAGCAAGGTGCTACGTTATCGTAGTGCACACCGCCTGAAATTTCACCTTCCATTTCACCCATTAGGGCAAGCAGTTCAGTTTCATTCAGTGGCTGACCATGGAAACGGTTTAGCGCATCAAGCGCCGCTACAATTGAACATGCACTTGAACCTAAACCGGAACCGATAGGCATGTTCTTTTCTAGCGTCATTTCTAGTGGCTTAAGCGCAACGCCTTTTTTATCTAGCTCTCTAGAGAACACTACCCAACAGTCGTAGACGATGTTTTCCTTCGCTTCAGTTGGCAGCTTAGAAACAAAGCTGCCTGCTGTTTTAAGTGAGAATGGTTCACCACCTGCTTTAACCATAACTCGGTCACCCAGCAGTGTGCCATCCACTGGAGACACAGCGGCCCCCAGTACATCAAAGCCTACACTGACATTACCGATTGATGCAGGAGCATAAACGACAACATCCATATCACTTGAACTCATTCCTAAACTCCTAATTTCCAACCAAGAGTACGCATCACATCAGAGAATACGCCTGCTGCTGTTACTTCAGTACCGGCACCGTAGCCGCGAAGAACAAGTGGGATTGGCTGGTAGTAACGGCTATAGAATGCTAGCGCGTTCTCGCCATCTTTAATCTTGAACATTGGGTCGTCGCCATCAACCGCTGCGATACGAACCTTACACTTACCTTCCGCGATCTCACCGACATAACGAAGTACTTTGCCTTTTTCTGCTGCGATAGCTGATTGCTCTTGGAAGTAAGCATCCGCTTCAGGCAAGCGAGCCATGAACTCTTCAACCGTACCTGAGTCATCAAAACCTGGTGGTAGAGCTTGGTCAACTTCCACGTCTTCAAGCTCAAGCGCCATGCCAGCTTCACGAGCAAGAATAAGTAGCTTACGCGCCACATCCATACCAGATAGGTCATCACGTGGGTCAGGTTCTGTGAAGCCGTTGTCTTTAGCGATGTTAGTTGCTTGGCTTAGCGTCATGCCTTCATCAAGCTTACCGAAGATGTAAGAAAGAGAACCAGACAGAATACCGTTGAATTTCTCAAGTTCATCACCTGCAGAGATTAGGTTCTGTAGGTTTTCGATTACTGGCAGACCTGCGCCTACGGTTGTCTCGTACATCAACTTGCGACGTGAGTTACGTGCGACTTCACGTAGCTGATGGTAGTAAGCCATGCTTGCTGTGTTTGCTTTCTTGTTTGGTGTTACTACGTGGAAGCCCGCTGCTAGGAAATCAGCATACTGCGCTGCAATATCTTCGCTAGACGTACAGTCAACCAATACTGGGTTGATGATGTGGTTACGTTGCACAAGAGCCGCTAGGCGAGCTAGGCTGAACTCTTCAGTCGCGCTCGACATGCGATCACGCCACTGTTCTAGTGGTAGGCCTTCACTGTCTAGCAATAAGCCTTTACTGTTTGCTAAACCACATACGCGGATCACGATGCCTTTTTCAGCCAGTTTGCCCTGCTGACGTTGGATCTGGTCAACAAGTTCACCACCAACACCGCCAACACCAACAACGAATACATCAAGGAAGTGCTTAGAATTAAATAGGTTCTCGTGGCACGCTTTGATTGCTTCTGAAATTTTATCTTCAGGGATAACCGCAGAGATAGCACGCTCAGATGAGCCTTGTGCAATCGCCACAATGTTAACGTTGACTTCAGCTAAAGAAGAGAAGAACTGAGAAGCAACGCCACGTGAAGTACGCATGCCATCGCCCACCAGCGTCACGATAGCAACGTCGTCCATGAACTCAACTGGCTCTAATAGGCCATCTTTCAGTTCAAGTTCAAATGCTTCTGATAGCACTTGCTTAGCTTTTAACTTGTCAGTCGATTCGATACAGAAGCTGATACTGTATTCAGAAGACGATTGAGTAATAAGAACAATAGACACGCCAGCTGACGACATTGCACCGAATACACGGCTCGCCATACCAACCATACCTTTCATGCCTGGGCCAGATACGTTAACCATAGTTAGGTCACTTAGCGTCGTAATACCTTTGATCGCTAGGTTATCTTCACCAGTGTCTTGACCAATAAGTGTGCCCGCACCCTGAGGGTTAAAGCTGTTTTTGATCAGGCAAGGAATGTGGAATTGTGCGATAGGAGCGATGGTTTTCGGGTGTAGAACCGAAGCACCAAAGTAAGAAAGCTCCATTGCTTCTTGGTAGCTAAGTGACTTAAGCAGACGTGCATCATCGACTAAGCGTGGGTCACAGTTGTAAACGCCGTCTACATCTGTCCAGATTTCACAGCAATCAGCACGTAGACATGCAGCTAGCACTGCTGCTGAGTAGTCAGAGCCATTACGGCCAAGAGTGACCAATTCACCTTTATCATTACCCGCGGTGAAGCCCGGCATGATGTTAACGTGACCTATTGGAAGTGGAGATTGACGGAAGTTCTGAGTCGACACATCCACATCAACCATAGCTTCAAGGTGATCACCTTTAGCGTATAGGTATTGAACTGGGTCAATAAGGCTTGCTGGTTGGCCTTTTGCTTCAAGTACCGCTTTCATTAACTGGATAGAGATTCGCTCACCTTTACTGATGATGCGAGCATTGACGTGATTCGGGCACATACCAAGTAGGTTGATGCCGTTAACGAACTGCTTTAGCTGAGCAAGAGAGGTATCAACCTGCTCTTGAAACGCAGTACCATCAATCGAAGGTACAACCGCTTTAATCTCTGCAAACAGCGCAGTAAATGAAGATTCGATCTCTGTGATTTGTGCGTCAGCTTCACCATTTTTCAGTGCAGCTTCAATAACAGCGACCAACTTATTGGTTGTTTTTCCTGGAGCCGATAGTACAACGGCTAGCTCTTCTTGCTGGGCATTATTAGCGATGATATCAGCCGCTCGTAAAAAACGATCTGCATCAGCTAATGATGAACCTCCAAACTTTAAAACGCGCATCCCTTTCTCCATAAGTCATAAAAATGGTACAAAAAAAGGCCTGTATCTTGTTGGATACAGGCCTTTTTTTTAAAATCCGTTACTTAGCAGCCTGCCCCAACAATGTTAATGTCGGTAATAATAATGGTTGTGGTCATTACTAGGTGGCTTGCGTGCTGCATATCAAATTCTCTGCTTGTGCTTTACTCTACGTGTATCAATTTTTACTACTAGACGTCAATGAAAAGTTGCGTTTTTTTTACATTCACACCGTTTTTCAGAGCAAACCGTCATTTAAGGGATAAAACACCCTGTATGCACCTGTAATTCAGATCGTGGATTTATCCTATAAACACTCAAGAGTGACTAATTGCATATGTCGTCATAACAAAATGCTATATCGATTGTTCAGCAAGCATACAAGAACTGTGCTTTAATTGAATGATAACGTTCAAAGAACAATAATAATGACATCAGGAGTGGGAAGTGAAGAGATTACTTATTCTTTTAGCCTTTTCTATGCCTGTTGTGTGTTCAGCGAACAGCTTACCCCTGTTAAGCAACCTACCTCTATTACCCGGTCAAATCGATCGCTCTTCTCATAAGTTCTTTATCTCAACTCAAAATGTGTCGAGCGATAGTTTCGATACTTGGAAAGTCGACAGTGGTTACGCCTATAGCTTGTTCGATGATGTTGACCTTTATGTCGGTACACGTATAAACAGTGCGTCTTTGAAAAGTGAAAGTGGATTCTTGAGCGGTGTCAGCTATCAGTTCTCCGAAAGAATCTCTTTCAACAGTTCTCTTCATACCTATAAAGATGAAACCGAAGAGAATGAAAAGTCGGTAGCAATGGAAGTTTCAAGCCGAGTTCAACTGACGGATAACTTGGATCTGCATGCCACCCTTAATTATGAAGAGTGGCAGCAAGGTGTTGAAGTGCGATTAGGGTTTCGCTTCTAACTCAATAAGCTAATTACCCATTAACAACTGCGAATCAAATCGCCGTTATGATTCGAGCAGCAGAACCGACGAAATTAACACGCCATTCCAATCTGCATAAATGTAATCACCAGGCTGAATCAGTTGGTTATGCACTGTCAGTGTCACATTCACTTGGCCTACGCCACGCTTCTCGGTTTTGAATGGTGATGCACCAAGCGCCTGAACGCCCAAGTCCATTTGCGACATCATGCCAACATCCCGCACAGCACCATTAACGATCAAGCCCTCCCAACCATTTTCTATTGCAAGAATAGCAAGTTGGTCACCAAGCAGTGCTTTCTGGCACGAGCCATTTCCGTCAACAACCAGCACTTTGCCGCTGCCGTCGGTCTCTAAAACCTCGCGAACCTTTGAATTATCGTGATAACAACGAACTGTTACAATTTTTCCCCAGAAAGCACCACGTTGGCCGAAGTTCTGTAATGGAAGGTTAAGTAAGGTGACTTTGCTTTCAAACTCATCACACAAGTCGGGTGTTATATCGTGCATATATCCTCCGTGAGTAAGGCGCTACCTGTTAAGTCAGGCTTACCTCTATGCTTTTATATGTTATTAAAATTAATCCTTTGTTTTCATTGTTCTATGCTCAATTTGACCATTAATTAAAGTTGATTGAGCATATTTATCTACTAGACTCTAAGGACAGCGTTCCGCTCCCTTGGTTCATAATCAGGTCTTTAGCATGCGAGATGTGAGAACTATCTCGAATAACCGTTCTGGTTTTGATGCGAAATAATCACCATAACACTGGTTAAGTTGTAGCCATACTATTAAAGTTTGTTGCAATACGGCAATTGATGTAAATCAACAAAGTGAATGGAATTAACATTCTCGCGTTGTTAGCATGCTGTTAACATTATAGAATCCGTTGCAATCACTAAAAGAATGATTGAAAGGCGTACTGGATCTACGTTATTGGGCAATACTTCAAGGAAGGCAGATAGCTGGAAGTAAGTGTTTTTTTGAAAACTTTAAGTTATCATCAAAAATACATTACCTGTATGTTATGTTTTTGCCTAGAATTTATTCTATTAGCACAGTTTCGTCACAAATTTAGGTACCGCCAAATGCAAACCCCGCAGATTCTTATCGTTGAAGATGAGCAAGTAACTCGTAACACTCTAAAGAGTATTTTTGAAGCAGAGGGATATGCTGTTTTTGAGGCTAGCGACGGTGAAGAGATGCACCAAGTGCTATCTGACAACCAAGTTAACCTTGTAATTATGGACATCAACCTTCCAGGTAAGAATGGCCTACTACTTGCGCGTGAACTACGCGAGCAAGCAAATGTAGCGCTTATGTTCTTAACTGGTCGTGATAATGAAGTTGATAAGATCCTAGGCCTAGAGATCGGCGCTGATGATTACATCACTAAGCCTTTCAACCCTCGTGAACTGACTATCCGTGCACGCAACCTTCTTAACCGTTCAATGAGCACAAGCTCTGTTCAAGAAGAGAAGCGCAGCGTTGAGAAGTACGAGTTCAACGGTTGGGTACTAGATATTAACAGTCGTTCTCTGGTTAGCCCAGACGGCGAAGGCTACAAGCTACCTCGTTCAGAGTTCCGTGCTCTACTTCACTTCTGTGAGAACCCAGGTAAGATCCAAACACGTGCAGACCTTCTTAAGAAGATGACAGGCCGTGAGCTTAAGCCACACGATCGTACTGTAGACGTAACAATCCGTCGTATTCGTAAGCACTTTGAATCTGTTTCTGGTACACCAGAAATCATCGCAACGATTCACGGTGAGGGCTACCGCTTCTGTGGTGACCTTGAAGACTAATTAGATTGGCGTTTCTAATCGTTTAACACTGAATGTTTTATTACAGTAGAAGCGCAATTGATAGTTATTAAAAAGGGAGAATGCCAACGCATCCTCCCTTTTTTGTTGTTCTGGATTGAATAAGGTTTAGTAAACCGTATCGACCTTAACGTCTTTCTCCACCAGCCACTTCACCGTTTCACCGTCTTTCAGTTCAACCGCAACATCAACAGGCTTTTCACTGTCGATCTCTAGCTGCCACAAAAACGCAACTTCCCACTGAGTCTCGCTGTGCGTTCTTAGATCAAGATCGTCAGCTGTTACTAACAAGGCATCTGCACCTTGCTTAACGGTCACACTCTCCACCGCCAGTGTTGCAGGCAGTTGTGAATCTGACTCTAAGTAAATAGCGCCATGCAGAGTCTTGTCTTGAGTCTCTCCGATCGTTGGCATCTTGTTGTGCCAAAGGTTGCTTTTCATTGTGACTGTCGCTGCAGATACTTCAACTTGGTTGTCCTGCTGCCACTCAACTTGTGGTGCAGCACAGCCCGCTAATGCCACTACGCATACGGCGCATGCTAATTTTTTCATTATTCTTCTACCTTTGGTTTAACCAACTCTTTAAGACTTCAATGTCATTCTGGTATTCGTTATTAATCTCATCGACCCAATCTGAAATGTTTTCCCACCAAGCTGGTAGGTCTGGAGATTGAGCTTTCTGAGCCACTTGTTGGATGCGCTTCAAACCAATTGAACCAGCAGCACCTTTAATCTTGTGCGCTTCAGAGACGATACTGGCTTGGTCTTTCGCTACCATGTTGGAGTTCAATATTTCCATATACTCCGGCATCATATCTTCAAACATTACGATGCTATCTAAAACCGGCTTCGGTCCAACAATGTCAACATAAGACTCTAGCATATCAATATCAAGCAAACTGGTATCAATAGAAGAAATCGTCGGCTTATTCTCGTCAATCTTTTCGGTTACTTCGGCTTCTTCGGCAACCTCTGGTGCATCCTCGATAAGTTCGCTGATTACATCTTGAATCGCTTTAATGGATAGCGGTTTGCTGATCGCCTCATCCATACCTTTCTGGAAGTACTCTTGCTTATTGCTAAGTACATTCGCAGTCAATGCCACTAATGGCGGTAGTTTGCTGTATTTCTCACGGTAGTACTGAGCAATGTCGAAGCCTGTCATATCTGGTAACTGGATATCCAATAATACCAAGTCATAGTCTTCTGGGTTGAAGGCAATTTGCGCCTCTTTGCCTGTCATAACCACAGTCACTTCATGACCTAAGCTTTCCAATAGCGAGCGCGCAACCGTGATATTGAGTTCGATATCTTCAACCATGAAGATCTTAAGATTCGACTGTTTTCGAGGTGTCTTAATCAAGGCTTGAGTATCATGATTAACCGGCACACGAATCGAAACCGTAAAGGTACTACCAAAGCCCTCTTCACTGGTCACTTCAATGTCGCCATCCATCATGTTGATCAACTGTTTAGAAACAGCAAGGCCGATACCGGTACCCACAGCATGCAAGTTATCGGAACCCGATTTCACCTGATAGTACATCGCGAAAATCTTCTCGAGTTCGCTTTCAGGAATACCAATACCTGTGTCTTCGACTTCCATGGTGATGTTGGCAAAGTCACCATCAATATCGGCGCTGACTGTCATCACCACGCCACCATCTTTAGTGAACTTCATCGCGTTGCTGACTAAGTTCCATAGCACCTGTCTTAGACGAGTGCCATCAACTTCAACAGCGACTGGAAGATCGGACAATCGTTCTAAATCGAATCTCAATCCTTTCTGTTCTGCCATCAGTGCCGAGATACTTTCGATCTCCACAACAAAGTCTTCAAAGTTAATTGGGGTTGGGAATAGCTCAAGCTTGCGACGGTCAAACTTATCCATATCGATAATATCGTTGAAGATATTACCCAGTGTTACAGCGCTCACTTTGATGGTTTGCATCTGCTTACGCTGCTCAGAGGTCAATTGACTATCGAGCAACATACGGCTTAAACCAATAATTCCATTAAGCGGCGTTCTTAACTCGTGGCTAATAGTAGAGATAAAGGTAGTCTTATCGCGACTCGCTTTCTCGATAGACTCTTGGTGCTCTTTACGCTCGGTAATATCACGACCAAAGCCCACCAAACCAAGGTGGCGACCATCTTTGCTGTAAAAAGGTACCTTACGTAGTTCGAAGTAGCTCTTACGTCCATCTGGGTATTCGAGCCATTGGTCGTAGGTCAGAGCCTGGTTATCCGAAAAGACTTTCTTATCGGTTTCAACAACTTGCTGAGCGATTTCTTTACTGTAGACATCCCACGGCGTCAAACCCACCAAGTCTTTTTCAGTCTTGCCAGTAAGCTCTTCCACCGCTCGGTTACAACCAGAAAACACACCATCTTCATTACGGTAATAAATAAGGTCAGGAGAGGCATCGATAAACGAGCGTAGCAGCGCTGTTCGCTCTGCAAGTTCAAGCTGAGTTCTCTCTCGCTGAAACACCTCATTTTCGAGGTCATGCATCGCCTCAGCACGGGCTTCTTCGGCCTTTTCACGCTCTTCAATTTCTTGATTGAGCTTCTCAATATTGAGCTGCAGTTTGTTATTCAACTCTTGGTCACGCTCTCGCATATCACCAAGCTTAGAGACTAACTTAGCTAAACGCTGACGAGACTCTTCAAGCTGATCAACCACTACAGAAAGGAAATAAACCGCCCAAGGTGTAATCACTAAACCAAAGAAAACAGAACGGACAATATCGATATCATCAACATTGCCCTTAAGTGCGAGCGTAATGCCGACTTGTACAACAACGGCGAGGGCAACAAGCGCTAAGGCGAGTAAGATAGAAAAGCGGACAATCCCCAGTTTTACGAGTAGATCCACGTAATACTGGGCGAGATTTTTCATGGGTTTCATTTAGCGCTCCATGCGATAAGACTAGCAACATTCTACCCTGTTTGAAGATAGGAGGTAAGCTAGCTACATCACATGCAGCAAGAGAGCTGGGTTATATTGTTTGAAACAGATAACCCAAGTAAATAATGGCTTAATCAGTAATAGATTGGCTTAGCGGATCGACGATGGGTGCACACTAGAACGATTTCGGCCATCAGACTTAGCTTGATAAAGCGCACTATCAGCTAACGCTACCGCAGACTCCATCTCATCATTAGGGGTAGGCACGTAAGAGATAATACCAATACTGACGGTAATGAACTCAGAAACAGTCGACTTTTCATGAATCAGCCCAAGCTTGAGCACTTCATCATGAATACGTTGTGCAACCATTAATGCCCCATCGGCAGTCGTGTTTGGCAGAATAAAGCCGAACTCTTCACCGCCATAGCGAGCCACACAATCAGACGAACGATTCAGTACCTGCTTAAAGGCTTGCGAAACCTGAATCAAAGCATCATCACCTTGCTGGTGACCATAGAAGTCGTTGTAGCCTTTAAAGAAGTCGATGTCACAAAGCATGATAGTCAACGGCAACTTCTCTCGCACATGGTAATGCCACAGTGTCGACAGCTGTTCATCAAAGCGACGTCGGTTAGAAACCTGAGTCAAACTATCCATAAAGCTGAGACGTTCAAGCTCTAAGTTCGCCTCTTCGAGTTTCTGCTCTGCAAGGTAACGCTCGGTGATATCACGAGCCATGATCAACACACCATTGGTACTAGATGCAGGATCTCTAAATGGCGACTTCACCACGTCATACCAAGTGTAATCACCATCACTAGACATAACTTTGTCGATATAGCGTAGTGATTTGCCTTGATGAAGAACCTGATGGTCGGTTTCAGAGATCCGCACATACATACTCTTTGGCACGACATCTTGTAGTCGCTTGCCAATCAAATCACTGACTTCAGAGATCCCGAGCGCAGTAACAAAAGGTTTATTACACGCTTGATAAACCATGTTTTCATTAAAGATACCGATCGAATCTGGGCTGGCTTCTAAGATGTTTTGTAAGATGGTGTCACGCTGAGCGAGGGCTACTTCAGTATCTTTACGTTTTTCCATTTCACCACGCAGTTGCTGCTGCATGTCATGCCAATCGGTCACATCATGACTAATAGAAAGTGTCCCAATATTTTCCCCATCTTGAGAAAGTAAGACGCTTTGGTACGTTTCGAGTAGGCAGCTTTTACCATCTTGGTCAGTTGTCCATGAACGCTCACTAACGCGCCCTTTCAGTGCACCACCAGAAACACTCAATGTGCCCTCTTCCGGACGGCCATGCCAAAACTTTTTAAACGAGCGATTACTCGCGAGCAATTCACCCTTTTGATCTTTTACGTAGATTAGCTCAGATAAAGAGTCCAAAGCTGTTCGTGCAACGTTCAGTTCACGTAGTTCTTGGGACAATTCTTCATTAGTGTTCTTATAGGGTGATGCGTGAATCATCCACGAATTTTTGTTTCTAAAGCGGATCTTACGCCCCACAAGATTGATCTTGAAAGATTCAAACTCAGACAGCACCCATAATGAGTTCTGCTCAAATGATCGAGAGTTGATGTGGTTGGTAAGATAGTGGCGAAAGCTGTTCTCGCTCTCCACTGTTGGGAAACGAAAGTGAATACCAATCTGACGGATACCAAGCAGCTGCATCGCTTGGCGGTTGGCATACAAGATCTCACCGGTTCGTACATCAACGAAAAAGAGAGGGGATGGCGTAGAAAGTAGCAACTGTTCAATGTGCGACTGATAACGAGCATAAAGATGCCAGCAGATCAGGGCAAACAGCAGTATGAGAACGATATAAATACCGTAGCCATACGCTCTATCCCACAACCAAGTCATTACCAGTTCCATCAACTCTCAATCTATATCATAAAATCTGTGAGGGAAATGTTACCACTATTTGTTGGTTTTATCTGCTGTTACCTACTCTCACTCATTTTTATCAATTCGTTGCGTTTAAAACAGGTAATATGTACTCGAATGCAGAGCCTGTTTTCATGCCTTGAGCACCAGTTCTATCCAATGATCGACCTATCTCTGTCATCGCCAGCCAACGGTTCTCACACCACAACGGAGAGAGTAACGTAGGACGTCTTGTCGCAGATGAGACGCGATGGTAAACCACGTTCGCAGGGGTGCGTTGGATGATATCAGTAGCAATGTCGACATACTCTTCAAGGCTTGGAGCTTCTAGCTTGCCGGCTTTCCATGCTTTGGCCATGGTACTTCCCTCTACTATATGAAGGCCATGAAGCTTGATGCCATCGGTACCGACTGCTAATACCTGCTCTAACGTTTCAAGGTTATCGGCTTTGGTCTCTTTTGGTAGTCCAACAATCAGGTGAGTACACACCTTAATTCCGAGAGCGCGTGCACGCTGGGTGATAGTTTCATACACCGCAAAATCATGGCCGCGATTGATGCGCTCAAGAGTATCGTTATTAGCAGTTTGTAAGCCGAGCTCTAGCCAGATCTCGTACCCCTTCTCGACGTAACCAGCCAATAATTCCAAAACTGAATCAGGTACACAGTCAGGTCTTGTACCAACACACAGCCCAACGATGTCGGCACCCGGTGCTTTTAGCGCTTCTTCATACATATTCTTGAGTACTTGCACCTCAGCATAAGTGCTGGTGTAAGCCTGAAAATAAGCCAGATACTTCTTAGCACGCGCAATTTCACCCGCACGATCTTTTAATTGGTCGGCAATACTTTGGATTTGAGTTTGCTCATCGGCAAATGACGCCACGTTGCAAAAAGTGCAGCCTCCGCGACCAATGGTTCCATCTCGATTTGGACAGCTAAAACCACCATGCAGCGTTAGCTTGTGAACCTTTTCGCCATAACGACGTTGAAGATCTTGGCCGATAGTATTGACCAACTCATGTAATTGCATATTTTCAAAGCGCTCAAGTAAATAAGAATGAATATCAGTCTTTTTTTGAAAAAAAATTACATCCCTGCAAAATTCGACCAATTAGTTTACTCAAGGATTTTTGCGAGCAACCTATCAAATATCAATAAACATGCAAAAAAGTCGCTCTATTTGCCTAATGTTGCACGTTTGTTAGACATTAAATTCAAAATAAAACGAAAAAATGGTCTACATGGTTCAACTTTCATTGCAATTCGCCTAGACAAAATTGTAGGATACTTACACATATTGGCTATTTTTGAGTATTTACTTACAACTAAAACTTGCTAATAAGTCGGTGATATCCATATCCCACCTACATAAACCACTAGTTTGTGGTTAAAAATAAACAGATATCACTAAGGATTGTTTTTCTCGCAATACTTTTCCTGCGAGATACGGAAAGGATTCAAACCGCCAGCATAGGCAGGTTTAGACCCATAAATATAAAAGGACAAGGCTGACTTTATACAAATAAGTTGCGCCTAGATTTAACTGGAAGGATGTATCTATGGTAGATCAAGAGCAGAACTCACAGGGTCTGTATACTCCTGAACTGGAGCATGACGCTTGTGGTATCGGTTTTGTTGCGCATCTAAAGAATCGCAAATCTCATGATGTAGTAACTCAAGCACTCGATATGCTTGCACGTATGGAACACCGTGGCGGCCAAGGCTGCGATCCGTGCTCTGGTGATGGTGCAGGTATCCTGCTACAGAAACCCCACGAATTCTTACTAGAAGAAGCCGTAAAGCTTGGAATTAAACTGCCATCTTTTGAAAAATATGGTGTTGGTGTTGTACTTTTCCCTAAAGATGAACACAAACGTGCACAGTGTCGTGACATTCTAGAACGCAATGCACAACGCCTGGAGTTAGAAGTGATCGGCTACCGTGAACTTCCTACTGACAATTCAATGATTGGTGCTGACCCACTAAGCACTGAACCTCAATTTGAACACGTATTTATCTCTGGCGGCCCAGGTATTACTCCAGAAGAGCTTGAGCGCAAACTGTACGTTCTACGTAACTACACCGTTCGCGTGTGCCTAGAAAGCGTTTCAAATATCGGTGATGACTTCTACATCAACTCTATGTCTTACAAGACATTGGTGTACAAAGGTCAGCTAACAACAGAACAAGTTCCTCAGTACTTCCTAGACCTACAAAACCCAACTATGGTGACGGCTCTAGCACTAGTACACTCTCGCTTCTCTACCAATACATTCCCACGTTGGCGTCTAGCTCAGCCTTTCCGTTACATCGCTCATAACGGCGAAATCAATACGGTTCGCGGCAACCTAAACTGGATGAAAGCGCGTGAAGCGATCCTAGAATCGGATCTATTCACACAAGCTGAAATCGACATGCTCCTGCCTATCTGTCAGGAAGGTAGCTCTGATTCATCCAACTTCGATATGGCATTGGAGCTTCTAGTTCTGTCCGGTCGTACTCTGCCACATGCACTGATGATGATGATCCCAGAAGCATGGCAAGAAAACAAAAACATGGACCCAACTCGTCGCGCGTTCTACCAGTACCACGCGAACGTAATGGAACCATGGGATGGCCCAGCTTCGGTATGTTTCACTGACGGTGTTCAAGTAGGTGCCACTCTTGACCGTAACGGTCTGCGCCCTTCTCGCTACACAGTGACCAAAGACGATTTCCTAGTGATGGCGTCTGAATCAGGTGTTGTTGAAATCGCACCAGAAAACGTTGAATACCGTGGTCGTCTGCAACCAGGTCGTATCTTCGTTGCTGACCTTGAGCAAGGCCGCATCATTTCTGATGAAGAAGTGAAAGATGGCATCGCGAAATCTCAACCTTACGAGAAATGGGTTGAAGAGAATCTTCTGAGCCTGAAAAAGCTACCAGACGCGAGCAACGAGTTTAGCCAACCTTCTCCAGAGAAACTTCTCCACAAACAACAATCGTTTGGTGTGAGCTCTGAAGAGGTGAACGAAATCATTCTACCTCTTGCGAAAACCGGCTATGAGCCACTTTCTGCAATGGGTGCTGACTGGCCGCTAGCGATTCTTTCTCACCAATCGCAGCACCTTTCAAACTACTTCAAGCAGCTGTTTGCACAGGTAACTAACCCACCGATCGACCCGATCCGTGAGCGTATGGTTATGTCTCTGAACACTTACCTAGGTAAAGATCAGAACCTACTTTCAGAAACACCTCAACATTGTCAAAAGGTAGAGCTTGAGTCTCCAGTACTGTCTAACTCTGAGTTAGAAAAGCTGCGTGCTATCGATAACGAGCACCTTCAAGCGAAGACGCTGGATATCGTATTCCAAGCAAATGGAGACCAAGGTAAGTTAGAGCGTGCACTAAAACGTATTTGCCAATACGCAGAAGATGCCGTGATTGATGGTTACTCTATCATCCTACTGACAGACCGTGCGGTTAACTCTAACCATGCTGCTATTCCAGCAATGCTGGCTGTTGGCGCAGTTCACCACCACCTAATCCGTAAAGGCCTACGTGCTAAGTGTGACATCGTTGTTGAAACGGGCGACGCTCGTGAGACACACCACTTTGCAACGCTAATCGGTTACGGTGCGAACGCAGTTAACCCATACCTAGTGATTGAAACAATTGTTGAACTGCAACGTACGAAGAAACTAGATCCAAACGTACATCCACGTGAGTTATTCGATAACTACCGTAAAGGTGTTAACGGCGGTCTACTTAAAATCTTCTCTAAGATGGGGATTTCTACGCTGCAGTCTTACCACGGTGCACAAATCTTTGAAGCACTTGGTGTTAGCAAATCAGTGGTTGAAAAATACTTCACAGGTACGGTTTCTCGTATCCAAGGTCTAACGATCGACGATATCGCGCGAGAAGTACTGGTTCGTCACCGTGTTGGTTACCCAGCTCGTGAAATCCCAGCTCAGATCCTTGATGTTGGCGGTGTTTACCAGTGGAAACAACGTGGTGAGAAACACCTATTCAACCCTGAAACGATTTCTCTACTTCAAGAGTCGACGCGTAACAAAGATTACGGTCAGTTCAAGAAGTACGCAAAAGCAGTCGATGACCAAGGCGACAACGCAGCAACGCTGCGCAGCCAGCTGGATTTCATCAAAAACCCTGCAGGCTCTATTCCTCTAGCAGAAGTAGAACCAATCGAGAACATCCTTAAGCGTTTCGCTACTGGCGCAATGAGCTTTGGTTCAATCTCGCACGAGGCTCACTCAACACTCGCTGTTGCAATGAACCGTATTGGCGCGAAATCAAACTCAGGTGAAGGTGGTGAAGATCCTGTACGTTTCGAACGTAAAGAAAACGGCGACTGGGAACGTTCAGCAATCAAACAGGTGGCTTCTGGTCGCTTTGGTGTAACGTCTTACTACCTATCTAATGCTGATGAGCTACAAATTAAGATGGCTCAAGGTGCTAAACCGGGCGAAGGTGGTCAACTACCTGGTGATAAGGTTGATGACTGGATCGGCGCAACGCGTCACTCGACTCCGGGCGTAGGTCTTATCTCGCCACCACCACACCACGATATCTATTCCATCGAAGATTTGGCTCAGCTGATCTACGATCTGAAAAACGCGAACCGTAACGGCCGTGTCAACGTGAAGCTGGTATCGGAAGCTGGCGTAGGTACGATTGCATCTGGTGTAGCGAAAGCGAAAGCTGACGTGGTACTTATCGCAGGTTTTGATGGTGGTACGGGTGCATCTCCGATGTCTTCTATCCGTCACACAGGTCTGCCTTGGGAACTGGGTCTAGCGGAAACGCACCAAACACTACTGAAAAACGGCCTACGTAACCGTATCGTTGTTCAGTCTGATGGTCAGATGAAAACACCACGTGACCTTGCAGTAGCAACGTTACTTGGCGCTGAAGAATGGGGCGTAGCAACAGCAGCTCTAGTGGTTGAAGGCTGTATCATGATGCGTAAGTGTCACAAGAATACATGTCCTGTTGGTATCGCAACACAGAACAAGACTCTGCGTGAACGTTTCGACGGCCGTGTAGAAGACGTAGTCACTTTCTTCCAATACATGGCTGAAGGTCTGCGTGAAGTAATGGCTGAACTTGGCTTCCGCTCTATCGATGAGATGGTTGGTCAATCGCACAAACTTAAAGTTCGTGATGACATCGGTCACTGGAAGTACAAGAACCTAGACCTAACACCAGTACTGCACATTGAGCAGGCGCGTGAAGAAGATGGTATCTACAACCAGACACAACAAAACCACAACCTAGAAGACGTTCTAGACCGCAAGTTGATTCAAGCGGCAATTCCAGCTCTTGAGAAAGGCGAAGCCGTGAATGCGAGCTTCCCTATCATCAACACGGACCGCTCTGCGGGTACCATGCTGTCGAACGAAATCTCGAAGGTTTACAAGGACCAAGGTTTACCGCAGCCAATGAACGTTAAGTTCCACGGTAGCGCTGGCCAATCTTTCGGTGCGTTCCTTGCGAAAGGCGTTAAGTTCGAAGTAGAAGGCGACGCGAACGATTACTGGGGTAAAGGTCTGTCTGGCGGTACTTTGGTACTGTACCCAGATGCGAAATCTTCTATCGTTGCTGAAGACAACATCGTGGTTGGTAACGTATGTTTCTACGGCGCGACCTCAGGTGAATCTTTCATTCGCGGTATGGCTGGTGAACGTTTCTGTGTTCGTAACTCTGGCGCGAAGGTTGTTGTTGAGGGCGTTGGTGACCACGGTTGTGAATACATGACTGGCGGTGTTGCGATTATCCTTGGCTCAACGGGTCGTAACTTTGCTGCTGGTATGAGTGGCGGTGTCGCTTATGTTTGGGATAAAGCGGGTGACTTCGAAACCAAGCTTAACGCAGAACTTGTAGACCTAGATCCAATTGAACAAGAAGATAAAGATCTTCTACTAGATATGCTAACGAAGCATGTTGAATTCACAGGAAGTGAAGTTGCTCAGTCTTTCCTAGACAACTTTGAAGCAAGTGTTGCATCGCTAGTTAAAGTAATGCCACGCGACTACAAAGCAGTTCTTGAAAAGCGTAAAGCTGAAGCACAACAGGCACAAACGGAAGAAGTGGAGGCAGTATAATGGGTAAGCCTACTGGATTTTTAGAACACGGTCGTGAGCTTCCAAAGAAGCTCGACCCGTCAGTTCGAATTGAAGACAACAAAGAGTTTGTACTTAACGAAGAGTTTGGTGACAAGATCAATACTCAGGCCTCTCGTTGTATGGACTGTGGCGTACCTTTCTGTCACAGCGGTTGTCCGATTGGTAACATCATCCCAGAATTCAATGACGCAGTTTACCGTGACAGCTGGGAAGAGGCTTGGAACATCCTAAGCTCAACCAATAACTTCCCTGAATTTACAGGTCGTGTGTGCCCTTCTCCTTGTGAGAGTGCTTGTGTACTAGGTATCAACCAAGACCCAATCACCATCTGTAATATCGAGAAAACGATTGTAGAAACTGCGTACCGTGAAGGGTACGCAAAACCTAAAACACCTCGTTCTCGCACAGGCAAAACAGTCGCAGTTATCGGTTCAGGTCCTGCTGGCCTAGCCGCTGCTGAGCAACTGAACAGTGCAGGTCACTCAGTGACTGTATTTGAACGTGACGAGAAAGTTGGCGGCCTACTGCGTTTCGGTATCCCAGATTTCAAACTGGGTATGGACGTGATCGATCGTAAGATCAACCTAATGGCTGAAGCGGGCGTTGAGTTTAAAGTGAACCAACACATCGGTGTTGATGTTAACGCTCAGCAACTACGTCAAGAGTTTGATGTAGTCCTGCTAACAGGTGGTTCTACGGTTCCTCGTGACCTACCAATTCCAGGTCGTGAGCTAAAAGGCGTTCATTTTGCCATGGAATTCCTTGGTCAAAACAACCGCCGAGCTAACCACCTAGATCTTAAAACAGAAGAGATTCACGCTAAAGATAAGCACGTTGTGGTTATCGGTGGTGGTGATACTGGCTCTGACTGTGTGGGTACATCAAACCGTCACAAAGCAGCGAGCATTACTCAGGTTGAGATCATGCCGATCCCACCAGAGAAGCGCCCAGCAAACATGCCATGGCCTCAATACCCAATGATAATGAAAACCACCACTTCACACGAAGAAGGTTGTGAACGTCACTGGAACATCTTAACCAAAGAGTTCATCGGTAACGAGCAAGGTCAAGTGACGGGTCTACGTATTGCTGACATCGTTTGGCAAGATGCGAAACCAGGCGAGCGCCCAAGCTTTGATGAAGTGGCGAACACAGAACGTGTTATCCCTTGTGACATGGCATTCCTAGCAATGGGCTTCTTACACCCAGAGCCAACTGGTGTGCTTGCTCAACTAGACATTAGACTGGACGAGCGTGGTAACGTCGCTTCTGAAGGTTTTGCAACGAACCAGAAAGGCGTTTTCGCTGCTGGTGATATGCGTACAGGCCAATCTCTAGTGGTACGTTGTATTAATGAAGGTCGTGAGTGTGCAATTGCCATTGATGACTTCTTAATGGGTAACTCAAACTTAGAAGCGAAAGCTGATTCACTCATGCTTTCCGCATAATATTTCTCGGGCTAACGTCAATAACGTTAGCCTAGAGGAAAAGCAACACCCTTCCTAACTTTTATATTTGGCTAGCACTCGATGCTAGCCTTTTTTCTATATGCTTTCTGGCGCTTCCAAAATCACCCTGTTGTATATGTTAAATCTCATTAACATCCACCTTGTATATCTCATTGATATCCATCGACTATTTTAGATTATTAAGTGGTTAATCGCGTTTGTGCATGATAATTAACCATGAACTTGACCTTAAACACAATTAGCTATACGTTGTAAAGCTGATGAAAATAAAACCAATCGTTTTTGTTAACACAACCAATAACGTTTTAACTGGCTAAAGCAAACTATCAGTTTAAAAAAAACAACAAGTACATGAATAGTTAGTCATTTACTGTCTGGATGACAGAGAAGCAAAAGGGAGAATTGCAATGGCTCTATATGATCCTAGTCTTGAAAAAGACAACTGTGGATTTGGTTTAATAGCGCAAATGGAAGGCCAACCGAGTCATAAGTTGGTACGAACTGCTATTTCAGCCCTCGATCGCATGACACACCGTGGCGGTATTGCTGCGGATGGTAAAACCGGAGATGGCTGTGGCTTATTGCTACAGAAGCCAGACTCTTATCTAAGAATTATTGCAGAAGAGAACAACTTCAAGCTCGGCAAGCAATACGCAGTCGGCATGATTTTCTTCAGCCAAGACCCAATCAAAGCGCAATCTGCGCAAGACATCGTCAATAAAGAGCTCGCTCAAGAGACCTTAACTGTTGCAGGTTGGCGTGTCGTGCCAACCAACACCGATGTATTAGGCCCAATCGCCAACGATTCGGTTCCCAATATTCAGCAAGTCTTTATATCGGCACCCGCAGGCTGGCGTGAACGCGACATCGAACGACGCCTATATATTGCTCGTCGTCGAATTGAAAAGCAGATCACCGAAGACAAAGATTTCTATATTTGTAGCCTTTCAACACAAGTCATGGTTTACAAAGGCTTGTGTATGCCGGCCGATCTTCCGCGATTTTACCTCGATCTTGCTGACTTACGTATGGAATCGGCGATATGTCTGTTCCACCAGCGCTTCTCAACTAACACTCAACCACGTTGGCCATTAGCTCAACCATTCCGCTATTTAGCGCATAATGGTGAGATCAATACTATCGAAGGTAACCGTCAGTGGGCTAAAGCTCGTGCCTATAAATTCTCTTCACCACTGCTACCAGACTTACAAACCGCAGCCCCCTTTGTGAATGAGACAGGCTCAGACTCTTCAAGCCTAGATAACATGCTTGACCTGTTCCTCGCCGGTGGTATGGATGTGTTCCGAGCGATGCGTATGCTTGTGCCGCCCGCTTGGCAAAACCACCCAGACATGGATCCCGATCTGCGTGCTTTCTACGACTTTAACTCCAAGCACATGGAACCGTGGGATGGCCCTGCAGGTATCGTCCTTTCTGATGGTCGTTACGCTGCATGTAACCTAGATAGAAACGGCTTACGCCCAGCGCGTTATGTGATCACTAAAGACAACTTGATCACGCTGGCATCAGAAGTTGGTATTTGGGATTACGCGCCAGATGAAGTCGCAGAAAAAGGTCGCGTGGGACCAGGAGAATTGCTCGTCATAGATACGCGCCGCGGCAAGCTATGGCAATCCAACGAGATCGATAATGATCTAAAAGGGCGTCACCCATATAAAGAGTGGATGGAAAAGAACGTTCATAAGTTAACACCGTTTTCCGAACTGCCCAATGATCAGGTCGGTAAGCGAAGCTTTGACGATGACACACTAAAGACTTATCAAAAACAATTTGCGATGAGTAACGAAGAGTCAGACCAAGTACTGCGTGTTCTTGGTGATATGGGACAGGAAGCGGTCGGCTCGATGGGCGATGATACACCAATGGCTGTACTCTCTTCTAAAGAGCGCTTGGTCACTGATTACTTCCGTCAGAAGTTTGCTCAAGTTACCAACCCACCGATCGATCCTTTGCGTGAAAAGCATGTGATGTCTCTCGCGACCAGTATCGGCCAAGAGATGAACGTGTTCTGCGAGACAGATGGTCACGCCTACCGTGTGACATTCAATTCGCCTGTTCTACTCTACTCTGATATGCAGCAACTACTGCAGTTAAATCAAAAACACTATGGCCACACGATTCTTAGCATGCACTATGATCCTGCTGAGAAAGGTCTCGAACAAGCCATCAATGACTTGTGTGATCGTGCAGTGCAAGAAGTGCGTAACGGTGCGGTTTTGGTTGTACTTTCAGACAAAAACTTAGAGAAAGGCAAACTGCCTGTTCCAGCTGCGATGGCTGTCGGTGCCGTGCAAACCAGACTAGCTGACAACAACCTACGATGTGATGCCAATATCGTGGTTGAGACCGCAACTGCTCGTGACCCACACCAATTCGCGGTGCTGCTTGGCTTCGGTGCGACGGCGGTTTACCCGTACCTTGCTTATGAAGCGTTAGGTAAAATGCTAGATGATGGATCTTTAGATAAAGACTATCGCGCAGCAATGCAAAATTACCAAAACGGCATCAACAAAGGCCTGTATAAGATCATGTCGAAGATGGGCATTTCGACCATTGCCTCTTACCGCTGTTCGCAGCTTTTCGAAGCCGTTGGCCTACATTCCGACGTTGTTGAACTCTGTTTCCGCGGAGTTACGACACGAATCCAAGGCGCAAGCTTTAGCGATTTCCAACAAGATATCTATAACCTGTCTCGTAAAGCGTGGACTAAGCGCAAGCCTATCGAGCACGGTGGTCTACTGAAATATGTCCATGGTGGCGAATACCACGCCTATAACCCAGATGTCGTCGGTACTCTGCAAACCGCCGTGAAAACTGGCGAAACGTCGGATTACCTATCTTTTGCTAAGCAGGTAAATGCTCGCCCTGCGGCAATGTTACGTGACTTAATGAGCCTGAAAAAAGCCGATAAACCACTAACACTTGAGCAAGTAGAGCCGAGTAGTGACCTCTTTAAGCGCTTTGACTCGGCAGCTATGTCGATTGGTGCCCTGAGCCCAGAAGCGCACGAAGCACTGGCAATGGCGATGAACCGCTTGGGTGGTTACTCCAACTCTGGCGAAGGCGGTGAAGACCCACGACGTTTTGGTACCGATCGTAACTCGCGCATCAAACAGATTGCGTCCGGCCGTTTTGGGGTAACACCACATTACCTAACCAATGCGGATGTTCTGCAAATCAAGGTAGCGCAAGGTGCGAAGCCAGGCGAAGGCGGTCAGCTGCCAGGTCATAAGGTGACGGCAGAGATCGCTAAACTGAGATACTCGGTTCAGGGTGTCACTCTGATCTCACCTCCTCCGCACCACGATATCTACTCAATCGAAGATTTGGCTCAGCTGATTTTCGACCTTAAACAGGTGAACCCTAACGCCTTGGTTTCAGTGAAGTTAGTGTCTGAACCGGGTGTCGGCACTATCGCGACAGGTGTGGCGAAAGCTTATGCCGACTTGATTACGATCTCTGGCTACGATGGCGGTACCGCAGCGAGCCCACTGACTTCAGTAAAATACGCAGGTTGTCCTTGGGAGCTTGGACTAGCAGAAACCCAACAAGCACTGGTTGCTAACGGGCTTCGTCATAAGATCCGTCTACAAGTCGACGGTGGTCTGAAAACCGGTCTCGATGTGATTAAAGGCGCGATTTTAGGTGCTGAAAGCTTTGGTTTTGGTACCGCGCCGATGGTTGCAATGGGTTGTAAATTCTTACGAATCTGCCACCTCAATAACTGTGCGACAGGCGTCGCGACTCAAGATGAAACACTACGCCGCGAATACTTCAAAGGGCTACCAGACATGGTGGTGAACTACTTTACAGGCTTAGCCGATGAAGTTCGCCAACACCTTGCTGACCTTGGTGTAGAAAAACTCACTGATCTAATTGGACGCACAGATTTATTGGAGGCAGTTGAAGGCCTGACCGCGAAACAGAGCAAGTTGGATCTTTCATCGATACTGGAAGCACCAGTATCACCAGAGGGTCACCCTCTGTATTGGACCGAACCAAACGCGCCATTTGATAAGGCTCAGCTCAACCAGCAGATCCTGGATGATGCACTCAATGCGATTGAGAAACGACAGTCCACCAGCCTCTGCTACAACGTGATCAATACAGACCGCTCGATAGGTGCACGTATCTCTGGCGAAATTGCTAAGCGATACGGCAACCAAGGCATGGCTAGCTCACCAATCAAATTGTACCTCGACGGTACTGCTGGCCAATCTTTCGCAGTGTGGAATGCCAGCGGTGTTGAGCTGTACCTTACAGGCGATGCTAATGACTATGTTGGCAAAGGCATGGCTGGCGGAAAGGTAGTCATTAAGCCTCACCAAGGCACCGCATTTACTTGTAACGAAGCAACCATCATAGGCAACACCTGTCTGTATGGTGCAACCGGAGGCAAGTTATTTGCTGCAGGTACGGCAGGTGAGCGATTTGGCGTACGTAACTCAGGCACGGTTGCCGTGATTGAGGGTGCGGGGGATAACGCTTGTGAATACATGACGGGCGGTATTGTTGCCATTCTTGGCGCAACTGGCGTCAACTTCGGTGCCGGTATGACCGGCGGCTTCGCTTATGTCATGGATAAGAACGAAGACTTCCAAGGCCGAGTGAACAACGAGTCGGTTGAAGCGCTTTCTCTATCTGACTTATATATCCACCAAGAACATCTGCGTGGCTTAATTGCAGAGCACTTGGAGGAGACTGGCTCAGTCCACGCTGAAGCTATTCTGGCGAACTTTGATGAATGGATTCCGAAGTTCTACCTAGTGAAACCAAAGACGGCGGATCTCAACACCTTGCTCGGCCACCAAAGCCGCAGTTCAGCTGAACTTCGTGTTCAAGCGCAATAATTGGAAGGAGCCAATAATGAGCCAGAATGTATACCAATTTATTGATGTGAATCGTGTAGATCCAGCGAAGAAACCAATCAAGATACGTAAGATTGAGTTTGTAGAGATCTACGAACCTTTCACTAAACAGCAAGCCAAAGCACAAGCAGACCGCTGTTTAGATTGTGGTAACCCTTATTGTGAATGGAAATGCCCAGTCCACAACTACATCCCTCAGTGGCTTAAGCTTGCCAATGAAGGGCGTATTATCGAAGCAGCTGAACTGTCTCACCAGACCAACAGCCTACCAGAAGTATGTGGCCGAGTTTGTCCCCAAGACAGACTGTGTGAGGGCTCTTGTACCCTCAACGATGATTTCGGCGCGGTAACCATAGGTAACATTGAAAAGTACATTACCGATAAAGCCTTTGAAATGGGTTGGAAGCCTGACATGTCTCACGTTGAATGGACCGATAAAAAGGTCGCAATCATCGGTGCGGGCCCAGCTGGTCTTGCGGCGGCTGATATCTTAGTACGTAATGGCGTAAAGGCCGTTGTGTTCGACCGTTACCCAGAAATAGGTGGGCTCCTCACTTTTGGTATTCCGTCGTTCAAACTTGAGAAAGGCATCATGGAGAATCGTCGCCGTATCTTTAGCGACATGGGCGTTGAATTCCGAATGAATACCGAAGTCGGCAAAGACATTCAACTTCAAGAGCTGGTCGATGATTACGACGCTGTTTTCCTTGGTGTAGGCACTTATAAAAACATGCGTGCTGGTCTCGATAATGAAGATGCTCCGGGTGTTTATGATGCGCTGCCATTCTTGATTTCTAATACCTACAAGGTCATGGAGCTGGAAAACCCAACACCATTCATCGACATGCAAGGTAAGAAGGTGGTCGTTCTTGGTGGTGGTGATACCGCAATGGACTGTGTGAGAACCTCGATTCGTCAACATGCAGCTAATGTTGTGTGTGCTTACCGCCGAGATGAAGCCAACATGCCGGGCTCTCGCCGTGAGGTGAAAAATGCGCGTGAAGAGGGTGTGAAGTTCAAGTTCAACCTACAACCTATTGGCTTAGAACTAAACAGCGCTGGTCATGTGGCTGGCGTCAAAGTCGTGAAAACCGCTTTGGGTGAACCAGATGAAGCAGGCCGTCGTCGTCCAGAACCCGTTGCAGGCAGTGAGCATGTCCTTGAAGCCGATGCCGTGATCATGGCATTTGGTTTCCAACCTCACGCGATGGAGTGGCTAGAACCTTTCGGTGTAGAGCTTGATCAATGGGGACGAATCAAGGCACCTGGACAGCAAGAGTTTCAATACCAAACCACGAACAGCAAGATCTTTGCAGGTGGCGATGCGGTTCGAGGATCTGACTTGGTGGTGACTGCTATCGATGAAGGCCGCAAAGCTGCGGAAGGGATATTAGATTACCTAGAAGTGTGATGGGTATAAGGTTTCCTTTATTACTCAGTTCGTTACCATAAAAAAGGGATCCAATTATGGATCCTTTTTTGAATTAGATACGTTTATCACAAGCAAAACAAAAATACGTAGAACAATCGCAAAAGAACCAATATCGAGAACCATAATAACGCCATAGGAAATACTATGAAAAAAGCCGCTCTCCTCTCGCTATCACTTTTAACATTAACCGCTTGCAGCCAAGGAATTACGGACATGAAAGACAGAACTTCATCACCTTGTGGAGACAAACCAAACTGCGTATCAACACAAGATGACCGTGAACAACATGCTTTGGCTGCATACGAGCTATCCGATACAGCAAGCCTTGATGCCATTGAGCAAGTAGCTCTGACTTTGCCGGGCGCGAAAACGGCCAACAAAACAGATAATTACCTACGTCTTGAGTGCACATCACGCATCATGCGCTTTGTCGATGACCTTGAGTTAAAAGTCGATGGAAACAAGCTCATCGTTCGTTCAGAATCCCGCACTGGCTACTCTGACTTTGGTGTGAACCGTAAACGAGCAGAACAACTTCGTGCTAGCTTGCAAAATGAAGGTCTAATCAAATAGACAAAGAATACTGGAGTAAATCCACACTATTCGGATGAGAAGTGCTTCTGGGCAGTCGCTCGACGCTTCTTATCCATGCTACAATTTCGCTCTACTGTTTAAATATTTTTAATTAAGAGACTACACATGAAAATCGGCATCATTGGCGCAATGGAGCAAGAAGTTGCGATCCTAAAATCAGCTATTTCAGACATTACTGAAGTTAATAAAGGCGGTTGTACCTTTTTCTCTGGTCAGCTAAATGGTGTGGACGTTGTTTTGCTTCAATCAGGCATTGGTAAAGTAGCAGCAGCTGTTGGTACTTCTATCCTATTAAGCGAATACCAACCTGACGTCGTTCTAAACACTGGCTCTGCTGGCGGTTTTGATTCAACACTGAACCTAGGCGATGTGGTTATCTCTACAGAAGTACGTCACCACGATGCAGACGTAACAGCTTTCGGTTATGAAATCGGTCAAATGGCAGGTCAACCAGCTGCATTCAAAGCAGACGAGAACCTAATGAAAGTAGCGGAGCAAGCGCTAACTCAAATGGAAGACAAGCACGCGGTTCGTGGCCTGATCTGTACTGGCGACGCGTTTGTTTGCACTGCAGAACGCCAAGAGTTCATCCGTAAGCACTTCCCATCAGTAGTAGCTGTAGAAATGGAAGCTTCTGCAATTGCTCAAGCTTGTCACCAGTTCCAGGTACCATTTGTGGTTGTTCGTGCAATCTCTGATGTCGCAGACAAAGAATCACCAATGAGCTTTGAAGAGTTCCTGCCACTAGCAGCACAAAGCTCTTCTGAAATGGTTATCAAAATGGTTGCCCTACTAAAGTAAGCGACTAAGCATGCAAACACTGTTTGATCAGGTATTTGCAAATGGCGTGCTCCTTGTAATGTGGGGAGCACTGCTTTTTCATTTGATTCTACCTATCCCTCATGCCGCGCACCCCACGACCTTATGGCATAAGTTTGCTGAACTATTAGCAACTAAGGTCAACAACAATCAAAGTGACTCCCAAAGCCTAATCTCTGGCACCTTAGCCTTGGGGGTAATGGTACTTCCAACTCTGATTATTCTCTTGGCTCTGCAACCTCTGGTTTGGCAGACTCAACTGTTCCAACTGGCTTTGTTACTGCTCGCTATTGATTGGCGTAACAATGAAAAGCTAGCGAACCAACTCATCAAAGCACTTAGCCGAGAAGATAAAGCCACCGCTCGCCAGTTGCTGGCTCCAATTGTCAATCGTCAGACTGAATCACTTTCATCACTTGGCCTCGGCAAAGCTGGAGCTGAAACCATCATTATGGGCTACGGTCGCAATGTGGTTTGTGTCCTGTTTTGGTATGCCATCGGAGGCGGAATTGCGGCGTTGATGTATCGCCTGATTGTCGAATTAGCTCGAGCTTGGTCACCAAGCCGCAAGCAGTTCTCTCCTTTCGGTTCAACAGCAATCAAGATTGTCGCTATCCTCGAATTTATACCCATGCGTTTATTTTCCTTAATGATCGTATGCGGTGATAAAGCCTCTCACACATTTAATATGATGCTTGCTCAAAGTCGCTCTTGGCCTCTGCCAGGCCCTGCGTGGTTGATTACAGCTGTGGGTAACAAGCTTGAGCTATCACTCGGTGGCCCGGCTATTTACAACGACACCAAAGCCATTCGCGCAAAATTAGGCGGCAGAATCGCACCATCCGCACTGCACTTATCGCAGGTACAAAAGCTGCTATTTGGACGCATCGCTATCTGGATATTCTTACAAAGCCTATCCCTACTCATTATTCACCAAGGGATTTAAAGTGAAACCCTCTCAACTTGTTACATCATGTGCAGCTTTCGCAGTCAGCTTTAGCTTATGGATACCAAGCACGCTTGCGACCGAAGTCGCCACAGCAAAACGTGTGGTCAGCCTTGCCCCTCACGCCACAGAACTCGCATACAGTGCGGGTTTAGGCGATAACTTAGTTGCCGTAAGTGAACGAAGTGATTATCCACCACAAGCCGATAAGCTAGAGAAAGTAGCAAACTATCAAGGCATCAAGGTTGAGAAAATCATCGCGCTACAGCCTGATCTTATCCTTGCTTGGCCAGCGGGCAACCCACCGAGAGAACTGGCGAAACTGGAGCAGTTTGGTTTTAACATTTATTACTCGAAAACCAAAAGCCTAGACAGCATAGCGACCAATATTGAACAACTTAGCCAATACGCCAGCAATCCGAGTATCGGTGATAATAATGCTAAGCAGTACAAAGAACAGCTCAACGCACTAAGACTTAAATATAAAGATGCGGAGCCTGTCAGCTACTTCTACCAGCTGGGTGAAAAACCGATTATTACCGTTGCACAAGGACGCTGGCCAAGTGAAGTGTTTGAGTTTTGTGGCGGCCGAAATATTTTTGAAGACAGCGCTTCACCCTACCCACAAGTCGGTATTGAGCAAGTCGTGCTGAACAAACCGCAGGTGATTTTCACTTCTCAGCACGCTATTGAGAATGGGACCATGTGGCAATCGTGGGAAGAAGAGATCCCAGCCGTCGCTAAAAATCAGATATGGTCACTCAACTCCGATTGGATTAATCGCCCAACAACCCGAACTTTGCAAGCTATCCAACAAGTGTGCGATTACTTCGATAGAGTCAGAGAAAATCACTAACTTTTTAGTCTGTTTTTTCGTACAATTCACCACCGACCTGTCCCTACAATTTTAACAATAAGAGCACCAGTATCATGGACTCCATGCTGCTTTATATTATCGATTTATTTGGCACTGCCATCTTTGCTATTTCAGGCGTATTTGTTGCTGGACGCCTAAAAATGGACCCTTTTGGTGTCGCCGTTCTCGGCAGTGTAACCGCTATTGGCGGTGGTACAATTCGAGATATGGCTCTGGGTGCTACTCCTGTTTTTTGGATAACCGATACCACCTATCTTTGGGTCATTATCGTTACCTGTTTACTAACTATGATCATCGTAAGACGCCCTAAACGTTTGGCATGGTGGATCCTACCCGTCTGTGACGCCATAGGTTTAGCTGTGTTCGTTGGTATTGGTGTTGAAAAAGCATTGGCTTATCAAGACTCAGCATTGGTTGCCATCATCATGGGCGTAATTACAGGCTGTGGCGGCGGTATTATTCGTGACGTACTTGCCCGTGAAGTGCCGATGATCCTACGAAGCGAAGTCTACGCGACCGCTTGCATCATTGGCGGTGCATTCCACACCATGGCTATTCGGATGGGCCATGATTCAGAGACCGCATTCCTAGCCGGAGTATTCTCTACACTGTTGATCAGACTTGGCGCCATTCGTTGGCACTTATCTTTACCAACTTTCGCAATTAAATAAGCTATCGCTAAAAAGAAAAGGGCTCCACTTAGGGGCCTTTTTTAATCTTGCCACCTCAGACTCCTGCTCTGCTTATCCGCCTCAAGTTACTTCCGCACGGCTTAGTAATGTTTTTTGTTTACTTAATTGATTGACGAGCTATATTAGTGAATGAATGACTTTATAAACATATTCATTTACTAACGATGAGGGCTCTAGGATGAGCAGTAATAAAATTGGAATTGTTTTCTTCTCTAAATGCGGCGCAACTAAGCAGGTCGCCGAACTGCTCGCAGAGGGCGTAAACACACAGCTACCTGACTCAGCCCTACTCATCGAAGTACTGCCTTCGGAGATCATTGAAGGCCGATATGACAATGACGAAAAGCTCAAACTCTTAGACAGTTGCGATGCAATCGTTTTTGGCGCCCCAACCTACATGGGTTCACCTGCCGCTCAGTTTAAGAGTTTTATGGATGCGAGCAGTGATAACTACTGCAAGAAACTATGGCGAAACAAGCTCGCTGCTGGCTTCACCACGGGCGGAAGTCTTAACGGAGAGCAACAACAAACCCTGCTTAGCTTTTTCACTCTAGCTTGTCAGCACGGCATGCTTTGGGTTGGCTTAGACGCCTCAAGACACACAGATAATTTAGGTTTAAACCGCACTGGTTCAAACATTGGTTTAGTGTCTAGCATCGATGATGGTGACGATAGCGTTAACCGCAATGACTTGCTTACAGCTCAATACTACGGTTCAAGAATAGCCACCTTGGTTCAAGAACTCATAAACAAAAGCTAGAGCAACGGCCTTGATTGAGATAAGTTGGACGTATCATTCCCAACTTTCATGAATATCATCAAATGCTACTCGAAGGAATCGAAACTCTCTTGGTTTTGAGTAAAGCCAAAACCATGAGCCGCACTGGCAGTTTGCTGTATATCAGCCAATCAGCGGTAAGCAAACGGATTGCTAACTTAGAAAAGAAGTTGGGTAAAAAGCTCATCGAGCCAAGTGGTCGGCAGATAAAACTCACGCCAGATGCGATAGCACTGATCGAGAGTATTGGTCCTACGTTCAATGAACTTCGTGGTCTTATTTATGAACAGCAAGAACTGGAAGATACCACTCTCATCACCTTAGACAGCTCTAAATCTTTGATAGCTGGCTATTTGGGTGACATGATGGGGCAGTTTATCCAACAAGATAAATACATCACCATAACCACCAACCACACGCCCAGAATCATCGAGCGAGTGCAGTCCGGTAAGGCAACCCTAGGGTTATGCGCAGGCTTGTTGCCACCGCATCATGGGTTAATGACCTTTCACTTATTTGATGAGCCGTTTTACATTGTAAGTAAATTACCACTAACGGAGCTACCTCCATTGGTGATTACCAATGATATGACTAACCCTGCTAACTCTTATCAATTATCTGTGTTGGAAAAGTTTGGTATCAAGCCTTTGATGGAGATGGATGCTTACACAGCAGCAGCGCAACTTGCGTTGGGTGGGACTGGGCCTGCGTTAATCCCACTATCTATCGTAAAGACACTCAATATTGAGCCTCAATATTTGTATATTTTCCCTGAAATAGCAGGATTAATTCGACCGATTCATATCTGTGTGAGACCGAATAGCTATCAGTCTCAACGAGTTAAAACACTGATAGAATCCATTGATGATGCTGTTCCCAAAGCAGTTTAGACGCCATTAGCATCGACATAACGATCACAAGAGGGCGAATCCATTTCTGCCCTTTTGTTACCACTACTTTAGCGCCAAGCTGAGCGCCCATAAAGCCGCCGACGGCCATCACTAGCCCCAATTCCCAGATTGGCAAGCCAGCCAAAATAAAGAAGATCAAGGCGGCAATATTCGAGGTGAAGTTCAAGACCTTGGTGCGCGCCGTGGCATCGACTAGCGAGAAATGACCCATCGCAACAAAACAGACAGTGAAGATAGAACCTGTTCCTGGGCCAAAGAAGCCATCATAGAAACCCACGCCGCCACCCACACACAGAGCAAACATCGCCTCAGAGATCTTCTGTTTTCCTTCAGATGATCTAGTTTGGGGTGCCAACAAGAAATAAAGAGAGATAGCGATAAGCAGCAACGGGATAACACTAGTCAGTAGACTCGCATCAATGTGCTGAACTAACTCGGCGCCAATCGCAGAGCCGATAAAGGTACAAAAGATAGCGAGGCGCATCTCCTTGATACTGACGATACCGTTACGCACGAAGTACCAACTCGCAGAGAAGCTGCCAAATGAGCTTTGCAGCTTATTCGTTGCCAGCGCTTGTGTTGGTGGGACTCCAGCCGCTAGCAGTGCAGGTAGAGTCAGTAATCCACCGCCGCCAGCCATTGCATCAATAAAGCCTGCTGCCGTTGCAACAACAAACAAGATAGCCAATATTTCTAGAGTGATTTCCATATACCCAACGCCTTAAAGTCCAGTGTAGCGACAAGTTACCACTCACGGCAGGCGAGCAATAACGAAACACAAGATTTTAACCTATTCCAAATATTCATCATTTAGTTGCCACAAACTAACAGACATAAAAAAGCCCACTCCGAAGAGTGGGCTTTAAGCATTTATATCCGCTTAACAGCGATACACTTTAGCTGATTAAGCTTGAGAAGCTTTCACCTGCGCGTGTAGCTCTTGAACAGAAGTTACTGTCGTCTTCGCATCTGCAGTGTGCGCCATACATGTCGCAAATGCTGCGTTTAGCGTAGTCGTGTAGTTCACCTTCTCAGCAAGTGCACCACGACGAAGAACTTTAGAATCTTCAATCGCTTGACGGCCAGCTGCAGTGTTCACGATGTAGGTGTACTCGTTGTTCTTGATACGGTCAAGAATGTGAGGACGGCCTTCGTGTACCTTGTTTACTAGGCGTGGGTTGATGCCCGCTTCGCCAAGAATCACTGCTGTGCCGTGTGTTGCGTCTAGCTGGTAGCCAAGCTTAGATAGCTTAGATGCTAGGTCTACAACACGCTCTTTGTCGCCTTCGCGAACAGAAAGCAATGCACGACCGCCTTCAGGGTAGATGTTGCCACAACCCAATTCAGCTTTAGAGTATGCTTCTGCGAATGTCGCACCAACACCCATGACTTCACCAGTAGAGCGCATTTCTGGGCCTAACAATGGGTCAACACCCGGGAACTTGTTGAATGGAAGTACAACTTCTTTCACTGAGTAGTAAGGTGGGATGATTTCTTTGGTAAAGCCTTGAGACTCTAGAGATTGACCAGCCATTACACGAGCGGCAATCTTAGCGATTGGCGCGCCAGTTGCTTTAGATACGAATGGAACCGTACGTGCTGCACGAGGGTTAACCTCGATTAGGTACACTTCATTGTTCTTAACAGCAAACTGCGTGTTCATCAGACCACGAACACCCAACTCGAACGCTAGCTTTTCAACTTGCTCGCGCATTACGTCTTGGATTTCTTGGCTTAGCGTGTATGCAGGAAGAGAACATGCTGAGTCACCTGAGTGAACACCCGCTTGCTCAATGTGCTCCATGATACCGCCGATAACAACGCGTTCACCGTCACAAATCGCATCTACGTCAACTTCAACAGCGTCGTCTAGGAAGCTATCAAGTAGTACTGGAGATTCGTTTGATACGCTTACTGCTTCATTGAAGTAGCGACGTAAATCTTGCTCGTCGTATACGATTTCCATCGCACGACCACCAAGTACGTAAGAAGGACGTACAACAAGTGGGAAGCCGATTTCGCGAGATTTCTCAACCGCTTGCTCCATTGTTGTTACTGTCGCGTTTTCTGGCTGAAGTAGGCCTAGGCGGTCTACAGCAACTTGGAAACGCTCACGGTCTTCTGCACGGTCGATTGCGTCTGGGCTAGTACCGATAATTGGTACGCCAGCAGCTTCAAGAGCACGAGCCAGTTTAAGTGGCGTTTGACCACCATACTGAACGATAACGCCTTTTGGCTTCTCAACACGTGCGATTGCTAGTACGTCTTCCAGAGTTACTGGTTCGAAGTACAGACGGTCAGATGTATCGTAGTCTGTAGAAACTGTCTCAGGGTTACAGTTAACCATGATAGTTTCGTAGCCATCTTCACGTAGTGCTAGTGATGCGTGTACACAACAGTAGTCAAATTCAATACCTTGGCCGATACGGTTTGGACCGCCACCAAGAATCATGATCTTGTCTTTGTCTGTTGGGTTTGCTTCACATTCGTCATCGTAAGATGAGTACATGTAAGCCGTATCTGAAGAGAACTCAGCCGCACACGTATCAACGCGCTTGTACACTGGGTGGATATCGTATTGGTCACGTAGACGACGGATTTCGCTTTCTGCTACACCTAGAATCTTAGATAGGCGCGCATCAGCAAAACCTTTACGCTTCAGCTTGTTTAGTTCTTCTTTGTTTAGACCAGCGAAGCCTTTTGCTTTTAGCTCTTGCTCAAGCTTCACGATGTCTTCGATTTGAACTAGGAACCAACGGTCGATTTGCGTTAGGTTGAATACACCATCTACAGACATACCCGCACGGAATGCATCCGCGATGTACCAAATACGCTCTGCGCCAGCTTCTTTTAGTTCGTGGCGAATTGTTGTTAGTGCGTCTGGCGCATCTAGGTCAACCATTTCGTCAAAGCCAGTCGCGCCAACTTCTAGGCCACGAAGTGCTTTTTGTAGAGATTCTTGCTGGTTACGGCCGATAGCCATAACTTCACCAACAGACTTCATTTGCGTCGTTAGACGGTCGTTTGCACCTGCAAATTTCTCGAAGTTGAAACGAGGAATCTTAGTTACAACGTAGTCGATTGTTGGTTCGAATGATGCTGGTGTTGCGCCACCTGTGATGTCATTCATTAGCTCATCTAGAGTGAAGCCAACTGCCAGTTTCGCTGCAATCTTAGCGATTGGGAAACCTGTTGCTTTCGAAGCTAGAGCAGAAGAGCGAGATACACGTGGGTTCATCTCGATGATAACCATACGACCATCTTTCGGGTTGATACCAAACTGTACGTTTGAACCACCTGTTTCAACACCAATCTCACGTAGTACCGCTAGAGATGCGTTACGCATCAGTTGGTATTCTTTGTCTGTTAGAGTCTGTGCTGGTGCAACTGTGATTGAGTCACCCGTGTGGATACCCATTGGGTCGAAGTTTTCAATCGCACATACGATGATACAGTTGTCCGCTTTGTCACGAACCACTTCCATCTCGTACTCTTTCCAACCGATTAGAGATTCATCGATTAGAAGCTCGTTGGTTGGAGAAAGGTCTAAGCCGCGACGACAGATCTCTTCGAACTCTTCTTTGTTGTATGCGATACCACCACCAGTACCACCCATGGTGAATGATGGACGGATGATACAAGGGAAGCCAACCATATCTAGAACAGCGTAAGCTTCTTCCATGGTTTTCGCAGTGTCAGCACGTGGACACTCAAGGCCGATAGACTTCATCGCCTTATCGAAACGAGAACGGTCTTCTGCTTTATCGATAGCGTCAGCCGTTGCACCAATCATCTCTACACCGAACTCTTCAAGAACGCCGTGCTTCTCAAGATCTAGTGCACAGTTAAGAGCCGTTTGACCACCCATTGTAGGTAGAACTGCGTCTGGCTTCTCTTTCGCAATGATGTTGCGAACAACTTCCCATTGGATTGGCTCGATGTAAGTTGCATCAGCCATATCAGGGTCAGTCATGATGGTCGCTGGGTTCGAGTTTACAAGAATAACTCGGTAACCTTCTTCGCGAAGCGCTTTACAAGCTTGAGCACCAGAGTAATCGAACTCACATGCTTGGCCGATAACGATCGGGCCAGCACCTAGAATTAGAATACTTTTAATGTCAGTACGTTTTGGCATTGTCTACTACTCCGAATTACGCTGTGTGCTTTTTAATTAGTTCAATGAAGTGGTCGAATAACGGCGCTGCGTCTTCTGGACCTGGGCTTGCTTCTGGGTGACCTTGGAAGCTAAATGCTGGTTTATCTGTACGGTGGATACCTTGTAGAGAACCATCAAATAGAGACTTGTGCGTCGCACGTAGGTTTTCAGGAAGTGTGTCTTCGTCAGCAGCAAAGCCGTGGTTTTGCGAAGTAATCATCACAACATCACGATCTAAATCTTTAACTGGGTGGTTTGCACCGTGGTGACCAAACTTCATCTTCACTGTCTTAGCGCCTGACGCAAGAGCAAGAATTTGGTGGCCTAGACAGATACCGAAGATTGGTAAGCCTTTTTCTAGGAACACTTTTGTCGCTTCAATTGCGTAAGTACATGGTTCTGGGTCACCAGGGCCATTTGAAAGGAATACACCGTCTGGGTTTAGTGCAAGCACTTCTTCAGCTGAAGTTTCAGCAGGAACAACCGTTAGGCGGCAGCCGCGGTCAACGAGCATTCGTAGGATATTTCGTTTTGCACCGAAGTCATAAGCAACAACGTGGTATGGCAATTCTGAGTCTGCTTTCGCTTCAGGAAGTCCACCCGTAAGCGTCCACGAACCCTGTTTCCATTGATACGCTTCTTTTGTTGTAACTTCTTTCGCAAGGTCCATACCTTTCAGGCCAGGGAATTCTTTTGCCTTAGCTAGAGCCAAAGCTTCGTCTAAGTTGTTACCCGCTACAATACAACCGTTCTGAGCGCCTTTTTCACGAAGAATACGCGTCAGCTTACGAGTATCGATATCAGCGATACCAACAACGTTTTGCGACTTAAGGTAATCAGAGAGGGATTGTTCATTACGGAAGTTAGAAGCGATAAGAGGGAGATCGCGAATCACAAGGCCTTGAGCGTGGATTGAAGAGGATTCTTCGTCTTCGGAATTGGTTCCGGTATTGCCAATGTGAGGGTAAGTAAGGGTAACGATTTGTTGAGAATAGGAAGGATCAGTGAGGATTTCTTGGTACCCCGTCATCGAGGTATTAAAAACGACTTCACCAACTGCAGAACCTACAGCGCCAATGGCTTCACCGTGAAATACTGTCCCATCTTCTAGGACAAGTAGTGCTGACTTTTTCAAGACAACCTCCAGAAATAAATATGCATTAAAATTGATTTAATTTGCAAATCTACCTTCCTGCAACACTTAAAAGTGAGTGTTTATGGAAATTAGACAAATTGGCGGTATTTTAGTGATGTGCGTGATACGTGTCAACATTTAACGCAAAAGAAATTAAAGATTTGTACGAACTAATTCAATTTACCCTTCCAAAGCTCCAAAAGTTTAACTTTCATGGTCAATTATGAACGATATTGAGATTTTCCAATTTTATCCCATTACTTTTGTCTGCCTTTAAGTACTAAAAACATCACCAACAAAAAGCAATCGATAAATACAAACAGAAAACATGAAAATTTAAAGATCTAATCCAAAAATAAGACCAAGACAACAAAACAATAAGAAAAGTTAGGTAAAAATGATGTTAAAAGGGAGATTTAAGAGAGAGAAGAGAAACAAGAATACAGCGTTAAAGGTAGTAAATAAAGAAAGCGCCGGCAATTGCCAGCGCATAATTATCTATTTATAGGTCATTCAAACCAAGGACATCTGTCATGGTATAAAAGCCCGCTGGTTTGTCATTGAGCCAAACTGCTGCTTTGATCGCACCATTCGCAAAGGTCATTCGGTCCGTCGCTTTATGAGTAATCTCTACTCGTTCACCGATATCTGCAAACATCGCAGTATGCTCTCCGATGATGTCACCAGCACGAATCGTTGCGAAGCCAATCTCATCTTTCGTACGTTCACCCGTGATGCCTTCACGTGACCATACCGCCACATCGTTCAGCTCATTACCCATAGCACCGGCGATCGCTTCGCCCATGCCAATAGCCGTACCTGACGGTGCATCTACTTTATGACGGTGATGAGCTTCAACGATTTCAACATCACAGTAATCTCCCATCACTTTAGCGGCCTTTTCTAGCAGCTTAAATACCAGATTAACGCCTACGCTGTAGTTTGGTGCCATTACGATAGGCATCTCTTTTGCGGCAGCATCAATCACCTGCTTCTCTTCTTCTGAGAAGCCTGTCGTACCGATGATAAGTTTCTTACCGTGGCGTTTACAAAGCTCAATATTCGCTAACGTGCTAACAGGTGCGGTAAAGTCGACGATCACATCAAACTCTTCGATGGCTTTAGACAAATCATCCACAAGAGCAACATCAAAACGACCTTCCCCACATAACTCGCCAACATCAACGCCAACTAATGATGACTCAGGACGTTCAGAGCCAGCGCCAACGCTAGCTTCTGAGTTATGATGAGCGGCTTTCACCAAGTTGCGGCCCATACGACCCGCTGCTCCTGCTATTGCAATTCTTACCACTGCGAATATCTCCATTGTTTTGGTTACTGTTGCCGCAGTTCTCTTGCAGCAACGTTCATTCGATTAATCTCTTTAAACTAACAACAATCTCAAACTCAGGCTAGCAATTAAGAAAACTCTTTTACCACTCGCTCTAAAATTGGCACATTTGCTTCAGGGAAGGCGTACTGACTCAATGATTGAAGACTTACCCATTCACCCTGCTGACCTTCTTTGCCATAAGGCTGCTCTTCAAAGTCAGTCACGAGAATGAAATCGAACTTAAGTGACTTATCCGTGTAATCAAATTCAAGGTGCTCAAACAGAGACTGCTCAGTCACCTTGATACCGATCTCTTCATCAAGCTCGCGAGTCATCGCTTGCTCAATAGTTTCACCCTCTTCAACCTTGCCACCTGGAAATTCCCAGAAACCGCCCTTGTGCTTGTCATCTGGACGCTTTGTAATAAAGACCTGTGACTTATCTTGATTGAAGATGATACCCGCTACGATATGAATTCTTTTCATTGATGGTGTTCCTTTTGTAACCGCTATAGCCAACTCAATCATGAATTACGTCACCCTCAAGCAGGAAGAACGACTGAGTTGGGGATCTAAAACTACGCGAGCCTAACTAACAAGATTCCCTACTACGCTCGCTCCTCGCTATAGGGGATGACGACTTCCTTGAGTAACAAAGTAAGCCATGAAATTTACATACAAAAAGAGCCGCCTAAGCGACTCTTTATATTCTATTTGTCAGTTTTATGAAGCTAAGCTGTAGTGCTTGAGAGCAAGGCGGTGGCACGGAGCTTACGATAGTAAGTGAGTACCACCAACGCAGCTATCATGCGCTACAGCAACGATTCATTAAACTTACGCAATTTTACCGTGGCACTGTTTGTACTTCTTACCACTACCACATGGGCAAGGCTCGTTACGGCCAACTTTACGCTCGTCACGTACTACAGTTTGTGGCGACGCTGCTTCTGCTTCATCATCACCTAGCTGGTTTTCTGCTGTTGCGTGTTGCGCTTGTGCACGACGCGCTGCTTCTTCAGCTTGAGCCTGACGCTGCGCTTCCATCTTTTCTACTTCTTCTTGTTGCTGAACGCGAACTTTCGAAAGGATAGTAATAACGTCTGACTTCAGTACATCCAGTAGACCTTCAAACAGTTCAAACGACTCGCGCTTGTACTCTTGTTTCGGGTTCTTCTGAGCGTAACCACGTAGGTGGATACCTTGACGAAGGTGATCCATCGCTGCCAAGTGCTCTTTCCATAGACCATCTAGCGTTTGCAGCATTACAGACTTCTCGAAGTTGCGTAGCACTTGCGCGCCAACCACTTCTTCTTTCTGTTTGTAAGCATCAACAGCCATGCCTAGGATACGTTCACGTAGTGCTTCTTCGTAAAGCTTGTCGTCTTCGTCCAACCAACCTTGGATATCAAAGTCTAGGTCGAAGTCGTTCTTCAGGCGATCTTGTAGACCAGCGATGTCCCACATATCTTCAAGCGATTGAGGAGCAATGTACTCATCGATAACCGACGTAAACACGTCTTCACGGTTGTGTTCGATCATTTCGCTGATGTCGTCAGAGCCCATTAGTTCATCACGCAGCTCGTAAACCACTTTACGTTGGTCATTCGCTACATCATCGTACTCTAGAAGTTGCTTACGGATATCGAAGTTACGGCCTTCAACTTTACGTTGTGCTTTTTCGATAGAGCGAGATAGCATCTTAGATTCGATCGCTTCACCTTCATCCATACCACTCTGGATAAGACCAGCCATACGATCAGAAGTGAAGATACGTAGCAGAGAGTCTTCCATCGATAGGTAGAAACGTGAAGAACCGGCATCACCTTGACGACCAGAACGACCACGTAGCTGGTTATCGATACGACGAGATTCGTGACGCTCTGTACCAATGATATGTAGACCACCTGACTCTAGTACTTTGTCGTGAACCACTTTCCAATCCGCTTTGATCTTGTCGATCTGCTCTTGAGTTGGATTTTGTAGTTTCTCAACTTCAGACTGCCAGCTACCACCTAACACGATATCGGTACCACGACCGGCCATGTTAGTTGCGATGGTTACTGCACCAGGTGTACCTGCTTGCGCTACGATTTCCGCTTCTTTCTCGTGGAACTTCGCGTTTAGTACGTTGTGCTTAATTTTTGCTTTTTTCAGTGCGTTAGACAGTAGCTCTGATTTCTCGATAGAAACCGTACCAACCAATGATGGCTGACCAGCAGCAACACGGTCTTTAATGTCTTCAATGATCGCATTGAACTTGTCTTGTTCTGTACGATAAACCACATCTGGCATATCGTTACGAACCATAGGTTTGTTAGTTGGGATAACAACCGTTTCTAGGCCATAGATAGACTGGAATTCAAAAGCTTCAGTATCAGCTGTACCTGTCATACCTGACAGTTTCTCGTACAGACGGAAGAAGTTTTGGAAGGTAATTGAAGCTAGCGTTTGGTTTTCATTCTGAATCTTCACACCTTCTTTTGCTTCAACAGCTTGGTGTAGACCTTCAGACCAACGACGACCTGGCATTGTACGGCCAGTATGTTCGTCAACGATAACCACTTCGCCTTCTTCAGTCACGATGTAGTCTACGTTCTTCTCAAACAATACGTGTGCACGAAGTGCAGCATTAACGTGGTGCAGTAGGCTGATGTTGGTTGGGGAGTAAAGCGTATCGCCCTCTTCCATCAGGCCATTTTTAACCATTAGCTCTTCAACAAATTCTTGACCGTTTTCAGTCAGGTGAACCTGCTTAGATTTTTCGTCCATGGTGTAGTGACCTTCACCACGGTACTCTTCAGAATCTTCTTTATCTTGACGCTCAAGATGAGGAATCAATGTGTTAATACGCGTGTAAAGTTCTGAGCTATCTTCAGCCGGGCCAGAGATAATAAGAGGTGTTCGCGCTTCATCGATTAAGATTGAGTCAACCTCATCGACAACAGCAAAGAAACGTTCACGTTGAACACGATCTTCAGCACGGAAAGCCATGTTGTCACGTAGGTAATCGAAACCAAACTCGTTGTTTGTTCCGTATAGGATATCCGCTTGGTATGCTTCTTTTTTCTCTGGCGGAGCCATGTTTGGCACGTTCACGCCAACAGTCATACCAAGGAACTCAAATAATGGGCGGTTCGTTTCCGCATCACGCTTAGCTAGGTAGTCGTTCACCGTTACTACGTGAACACCTTTGCTTGGTAGAGCGTTGAGATAAGCTGGTAGAGTTGCTGTAAGAGTCTTACCCTCACCAGTACGCATCTCTGCAATTTGGCCAGCATTTAGAACCATGCCACCAATCAATTGCACGTCAAAGTGACGCATGCCGTAAACACGCTTAGACGCTTCACGTACAGTAGCAAATGCTTCAGGTAGAAGTTGGTCTAGTGATTCACCTTTATCTAAGCGCTCACGGAACTCAACAGTTTTGGCTTTTAGCTCTTCGTCAGAAAGCGCTTCAAACGTTGGCTCGTAGTTATTAATTTCTTTTACAATTTTTCTAAGGCGGCGCAGTGTTCTGTCATTGCGACTGCCAATTACCTTTGTCAGCAGCTTAGTAATCATGTGCTTGGAATCTCTTCGTTCTCAGATCGTCCGCGATCTATTTTAAATGCCGTCAGTCTCTACTAGCGATGAACCAGTCTTCAGTTACTAACCAAGGATACTGAGATAAATCTAGTATTTCTGATATTGTACTTGAGAGTAGAGTTTTCAAGGCTTGAGTTAAAATTATTGCCCCTTAGTGTAAGTAATTTTCACACCAACGACCATTTATAACCCCATTTGTTTGATGTGCTTGGAACTTTTCTTTCTAATTGCTGATGGATTAGCCAGACTGGCGCCCATTAGTCGATGACTTTCGGATGTTGATGACACTGTATCTGGAAAATAGATACAAAAAAACCAGGCCGATAGCCTGGTTTTCGAAATCTTACATTGTTGAAAACAACAATTACGCTAGAACCATTCCTGGTTCAGCAAAAGCCACTGGCGAGCCAGCTTCTTCTTCAAATGTAGCCCATTCCCAAGCTTCTGCGTCAGCAAGTACTGCACGTAGTAGTTGGTTGTTTAGGCCGTGACCTGATTTGTATGCACGGAACTCACCGATAATAGCGTGTCCACACATGTATAGGTCACCAATCGCATCTAGCACTTTATGAGTTACGAACTCATTGTCGAAACGTAAACCTTCTTCATTAAGAATTCGGTATTCGTCTAGTACGATTGCACAATCAAAGCTACCACCCAAACACAAGTTTTGTGATTGAAGGTATTCGATATCACGCATGAAGCCGAAAGTACGAGCTCGAGAGATCTCTTTCACAAAGCCTTGAGAAGAGAAATCAAACAATAGATGCTGTTCGTCAGACTCAATTGCAGGATGGTTGAACTCGATTTCAAAGTCCATACGGAAGCCGTTAAATGGAACAAACTCTGCCCACTTATCACCGTCTTCAAAACGAACTGGCTTTTTGATGCGAATGAAACGTTTTGGTGCATTCAGTGTTTCAACACCCGCTTGTTGAAGCAAGTATACGAATGGGCTTGCGCTACCATCCATAATTGGGATCTCTGGTGCATCTACTTCAACAATAATGTTGTCGATACCCATACCCGCTAGAGCAGCGTTAAGGTGTTCCACTGTAGAAATACGTACGCCTTCGTCATTCACAAGAGCAGTACATAACATAGTGTCACGAACTGATGCTGGATCAGCTGGAAAATCTACAGGTGGATTTACATCAGTACGACGGTAAACAATACCTGTATTTGCAGCTGCAGGGCGAAGAGTAAGTGTGACTTTACGACCAGAGTGGAGACCCACACCAGTTGTTTTCACAATTTCTTTCAGAGTACGTTGTCTGATCATCTGCTTGCCTCGTTATCAGTGCTACAAATCACGGCCAGTATTTACCGACCGCGAATTTTACCATTAATTCGACGATAGTCAAATTTTGGGTAATTGTTAATCAGCCTGACGTCGTAAGAATGCTGGAATATCTAAGTATCCGCTCTCTTTCTCAGCTTTAGGTGCTGCACTTTGGCTAGCGCCTGTACCTGATGAAACAGGCGACGTTGTTGGCTGCGGCTTAACTTGAGGTTTTACCTCAGTTTTCTCTTGCAATGGCTGTGCCACTTTCTCTTCCACTTTTGGTGCAGCTTGTGCCGCTACTTGTGGTTGAGGAGTTGGTGCAACCTTAGCTTTACCACCAGCAACTAATGTAATGTCTGGCTTTCTCTCTGTACCGATACCTGTTGCAACAACAGTTACACGGATTTCGTCCGTCATATCAGGGTCTAGAGAAGTACCAATCACAACTGTTGCGTTATCAGAAGCGAATGCCTTAACTGTGTTACCTACTGTCTCGAACTCATCTAGACGCATATCTAGGCCTGCTGTGATGTTCACAAGAACGCCACGCGCACCAGCTAGGTCGATGTCTTCTAGTAGTGGGCTAGAAATTGCCGTTTCAGCAGCTTCTTCAGCACGGTCTTCACCTTTTGCGATACCGCTACCCATCATTGCATGACCCATTTCCGACATTACGGTGCGAACATCCGCGAAGTCGACGTTGATCATACCAGGGCGAGTAATTAGCTCAGCGATACCTTGTACAGCGTTTTTAAGTACATCATTTGCACTTGCGAAAGCTTCTAGCAGTGTAACGCCACGGCCTAGTACTTTAAGTAGCTTTTCATTTGGAATCGTAATTAATGAATCCACATGTTTAGAAAGCTCTTCGATACCTTGCTCAGCAAACGCTAGACGCTTCTTGCCTTCAAAGCTAAATGGCTTAGTTACAACAGCAACGGTTAACACACCTAGCTCTTTCGCAACTTCAGCAATAACTGGAGCAGCACCTGTACCAGTACCACCGCCCATACCAGCTGCGATAAATACCATATCGGCGCCAGTTAGAACTTCTTTAATTCTTTCTCGATCTTCGAGAGCTGCATCACGGCCTACTTGTGGGTTTGCACCAGCGCCAAGACCTTTAGTGATATCACCACCAATTTGGATCACGCTGCTCACGCTTGTTTTACGAAGTGCTTGCGCATCAGTATTAACACTGATGAATTCTACGCCTTCGATTGATTCACGTACCATGTGCTCAACAGCGTTACCGCCACCGCCACCAACTCCAACGACTTTAATTACTGCATCGTCAGACATTTCCATCATCGGTTCAAACATGTGTTATCTCCGTTTTTTCCTGCAACTCAGGTTAAAACTCTTTTTGTATCCAATTACGCAATTTACCAAATAAACCAGACATCGAAGGTGCTGAACGCTTAGGTTCGCTGTAATCACCTTCATCACTGATCTGACAATCTCTTGCGTAATGAAGTAAACCAACCGCCGTAGAATGATACGGCTCTTTAACATAATCAGTTAAGCCACTAACTTCTAATGGCTTACCAACTCGAACTTGATTGCGGAAAACACGTTCCGCACACTCTACCAACCCGTCAATTTGTGCCGCTCCACCAGTGAGGACGACGCCAGCTGCGAGGTGGTGTTTAATACCTTCGTCTCGTAGCTGTAATTGAACCGTATCGATAGTTTGGTTAACGAGGCCCATAAGTTCAGTGTAACGTGGTTCAATCACTTCCGACAAAGTTTGTCGTTGCAAACTTCTCGATGGGCGACCACCAACACTTGGGACGTTAACAGAGTCATCCTTGCTAACGAGCTCACTCAGAGCGCAACCATGGTTTACTTTTATCTCTTCGGCATCACTCACTGGCGTACCGAAAGCGAAGGCAATATCACTGGTTACTGCATTTCCTGCGTAGGAAAAGACTTCTGTGTGTCGTAGTGCGCCGCCAGTCCAAATGGAAATATCCATTGTACCCGCGCCGATATCAACCACACACACTCCGAGCTCTCGCTCATCTTCAGTAATTACCGCATTACTTGAGGCAAGTCCTGAAAACACGATTTGTTCTACTGTGAGACCACATCGTTCAACAGCTTTAATAATGTTTCTCGCCATGTCGCTATGGCAAGAAATGAGATGAACGCTCACTTCCATTCGAACACCAGACAGACCAAGTGGGTTCTTAATCCCTTCTTGATAATCAATGGTAAATTCTTGTGGGATCACGTGCAGAATTCTCTGCTCTTCACCTATTTTAATTGATTTCGCGGTATGGATCGCTCGATCCATATCGTCTTGAGACACCTCTTCATCAGAGATAGTGCCCATGCCTTTTTCAATTCGGCTTGCGATATGTTTGCCTGATAGCGAGATAAACACATTGCTGATTTGGCATTCCGCCATCAACTCTGCTTGATCAATTGCTCGCTGAACTGACTTAACTACCGACTCTAGGTCGTTCACACCACCTTTATCCATACCTCTGGATGGGCTTTGCCCTGAACCAATGATATTGATTTGACCATCAGGCAGTATTTCACCAACCAGAGCTGATATGGTCGCAGTGCCTATATCAAGACCAACGATTATGTTGTCATCTGCGGTCTTAGTCATCTGTGCTCTCTTCTAACTCTTGCTCTGGAAACCAGCCTACAGCGGCTCCCGTATCATACCTGAGGTCGATGTAGCTCACTTGATTCGCCTTACTACCAAGTTCGTTGTAAAGCGAAATGAAGCGTTCAACACGCTCATCTAAAGAATCTTTACCTAGTTCTAAACGGATACCGTTATCTAGGATTATTTGCCAAGCGCGACGCTCGTTGAGAACAAGCGAGGTAACGGTTAACCCAAGACTGTTAATCAAAGGGGTTATCTGTCGCCATTTTTCAATCACTTCTTGGCTGGTGCCATCTGGGCCGTAAAGCTTAACTCTATCGCCTTTCAGAAGGCCGATATCGCCATTAAACACCTGACCATCATCATTCAACAGCATGTTGCCATTCCAGATTGCTGCTGCGTGGTACTCAGTCAAAAATACTTTTATAGTGTCTGGCCACTGTTTACGGATAGATACGACTGACACCCAAGGCAACGCTTCTAAACTGTCTTGCAACACACCGATGTCTTGCGACATGAATGTACCAATATGCTCAAGTTTGCCAAAAGCATGCTGAACATCACCAGCGGTTACATAAGTTAAGTCACCTTGAATAACTATTTTGGAGAGAGGCAATCGCTGATCGTCCCACATCCAAGTCAGAGTGGTATAGAAAAGAAACCCAATGAATAGCAATACCATGACAAAAAATGACCCGCCTAAGGCGTGTTTCTTGAGCGATGGTAAACTGAATAGGTGGCGGTTTTCGCTAAAAGTACTTTCTACCAAAGCCCGCTTTCCCTGTCGTTGGTTCGCAATTCTATTCCCTATCTTCGTAATAGAGGTAAAAGCACTTACTTTAACCTATGAATTATACTGAGCAAAATCAAACTATCAAACGTTGATAATAAGATTTTTGGTCAATTTTAGGTCAATCGCAAGAAGTGAGCGATTGACCACAGTATGTAGACAGTATTCTGCTACACGTTCTTCATTTTATTAATGTCTAACTGTAATGATTCTAGCTGCTTAGCAACACGACCAACATCGCCTGCACCCTGCGTCAGTACAAGGTCGCCGCCTTGAATTACGTTAGCTAAAACCGATGGCAGAGTATTAATATCAGCGACAAAGATTGGGTCAATCTTACCACGCCCACGAATAGTTCGACTTAATGAGCGTCCGTCTGCCCCAGCAATAGGTTTCTCACCAGCAGAATAAACATCCAGTAAGATTAAGACATCAACCTGCTCAAGAACGTTCGCAAAATCATCATATAAATCACGTGTTCGGCTATAACGGTGTGGTTGGAAAATCATCACAAGACGCTTATCAGCCCAGCCGCTGCGAGCAGCCTGAATTGTTACATCAACTTCCGTTGGGTGATGACCATAATCGTCCACCAACATAGCGACACCATTACCCGTCTCGTACTCACCTAGGTGATCAAAACGACGCCCAGTACCTTCGGTACCTGCCATCGCTTTTAGGATCGCTTCATCGCTGATGTCATCTTCTGTCGCCACTGCAATGGCTGCCGATGCATTCAGTGCGTTGTGACGACCTGGAATGTTCAACGTGATATCAAGATTCGCTTTACCTTCACGAACTACCGTGAACTTACCTTGCTGGCCTTCTTGTACGTAGTTCTCGATACGGATATCCGCATCTTCTGAGAAACCGTAAGTAATCACTTGGCGGCTAACTTGAGGGATTAGCTCACGAACAACAGGATCATCCACGCACATCACAGCCTGACCGTAAAATGGCAGGTTGTGTAAGAAGTCGATAAACGTCTGCTTTAGTGTTTCGAAGTCACCGCCATAGGTATCCATGTGATCGGCTTCGATATTGGTTACGATACTCACCATAGGTTGCAGGTGTAAGAATGATGCATCACTCTCATCAGCTTCAGCGATCAAGATACGGCTCGAACCTAAGCGTGCATTGGTGCCTGCACTTTTCACTAAACCACCGTTTACAAACGTTGGATCTAGGCCAGCTTCAGAGTAAATCTGTGTAACCAAAGCAGTCGTTGTTGTCTTACCGTGCGTACCTGCCACAGCAATACCGTGACGAAAACGCATCAGCTCAGCCAGCATTTCTGCACGACGAACGATAGGTGTGCGCGCTTCACGAGCGGCAATAATCTCAGGGTTCTCTTCGTTGATAGCGGTTGATACCACTACCACACTTGCATCAGCAACGTTACTTGCTTGGTGACCAATGAAAACAGTCGCACCCTTGCTAACTAAACGCTCTGTCACTGGGTTTTGAGCAATATCAGAACCAGTGATCTGGTAGCCTTCATTTAGCAAGACTTCAGCAATCCCGCTCATTCCAGCACCACCAATACCAATGAAGTGGATAGATTTAACACGGCGCATCTCTGGCACCATTGCACGGATTTGCGCTAAGTCTTGGGTATGTTCAATCGTCATCAATTCAGTCTCATTATTTTGCTAAAGCTTTAATCGCTTCAGCGACGGTAACGTCAGCATCAAGCTTGGCTGCTTGACGCGCTTTTGTTGCCATCATTTTTAATTCATTTCTATCAAGCTCAGCGATGGTGTTCGCTAACTTTTCAGCCGTCAGTTGTGGCTGTTCAATCATTAACGCCGCACCACATTCAACTAAATGGTCGGCATTCAGTGCTTGCTGTCTGTCTTTATGCATGAACGGAACAAAAATAGAACCGACACCGGCTGCAGACACTTCTGATACCGTTAACGCACCGGAGCGACACACTAGTAGATCTGCCCACTCATAAGCTTGCGCCACATCATCAATAAATTCAGTTACTTGAACATTATCTACAGAATGTGATTTGTATTGTTCAATCACTTGCTGTTGATTGTTCTTACCCGCTTGGTGCATCACAGTGAAGCCTTCTCCAAGCTGTGCCATCGCAACAGGTAAAGTATCGTTGAGGATTTTGGCCCCTTGGCTGCCACCCATCACTAAAATGCGGATATCGCCATCACGCTCAGCCATGCGCTGCTCAGGCTCCGGTAAAGCAACCACATCCTCACGAACTGGGTTCCCCACTACCTCTGCAGTAGGAAATGCACCAGGGAAGGCTTGAAAAACCTTTTTCGCAATCTTAGATAGCCACTGGTTGGTTAGACCCGCCACTGCATTTTGTTCATGCAAAACCACTGGGATGCCTGATAACCATGCCGCAATACCACCCGGGCCACTCACATAGCCCCCCATACCAAGTACCACGTCAGGCTGCCACGCTTTGATATGCTGCTTTGCTTGAAGTATGGCATTAATAATTTGGAATGGGGCTTTAATTAGCTTGCTAATGCCTTGACCGCGCAGACCTTTCACTTTAATGAAGTCGATCTCAATGCCATGTTTTGGCACTAAATCCGCTTCCATTCTGTCTGCTGTGCCTAACCAGCGAATTTCCCAACCTTGCTGCTGAAGCTTTTTAGCCACCGCTAGCCCTGGGAAAACGTGACCGCCGGTACCACCAGCCATCACTAAAAGTTTTTTGTTTTGTTTCATCGCGTTAGATTCTTATTCTACTAATTCGTTTTGATTATCAGCTTGTTCTTTTTGCTGCATTCGACATTCATGGTCAATGCGGAGCAGCATTGATACCGCTACCGACATAATAATTAAACTCGAACCACCATAACTGATTAGCGGTAGGGTTAGACCTTTAGTTGGAACGATGCCAGATGCAGCACCTACGTTAACAAGCGTCTGAAACGCAAACCAAATACCAATACCAAAAGCCAGATAGCCGCTGAACACCTGATCATGTTCAAAGGCTTTTTTGCCAATCAGAATGGCTTTTAACACCAAGCTAAAGATCAACATTAATACTAAGGTAACACCAACAAAGCCAAGCTCTTCAGCCAAGACCGCAAATACAAAGTCGGTATGCGCTTCTGGTAGGTATTCGAGTTTTTGAATCGAGTTACCAAGACCTTGCCCCATCCAATCACCACGACCGAACGCCATCAATGATTGAGTTAATTGGTAACCACTACCAAATGGGTCATTCCAAGGTTCCCAGAATGAAGTCACACGTCGAACACGGTAAGGTTCTATAACAATCAAACCAACGACGGCGGCAATACCAGCGACCATCAAGGCAATAAACTGTGACAGCTTGGCACCAGCAATGAACAGCATGCCAAACAGGGTCACCAACATTACAACTACGGTACCCAAGTCGGGTTGACCAAGTAGCAAGACGGCAAAAGCACCAAACACCATGATGGGTTTTGCAAAACCACCGAAGAAGGTTTTTCTCACTTCGTCTTGTTTACGAACCAAGTAGCCCGCCATGAAGATAAACAAGGAAAGCTTAGCGACCTCGGCTGGCTGTAAGTTAAATAGCCCCAGAGGAATCCAACGTGACGCACCGTTAACTGATTTACCGACAGCTAGTACCACAACAAGCAAGAAGAAGGATAATCCCAACAGGTACATGCTGTATTGAAACCAGCGCTTCATCGGGATTTGCAATATCACACTGGATACACCCAATGCGAGTAACAGGAAGATCGCGTGGCGGAACATAAAGTGAAACGGCTGATCGGTTAAACGAGCACTGATGGGGAACGAAGCTGACGTTACCATCACCAAACCTGTCAGCATTAGCCCAAGAGCAATCCATACCAATTGACGATCGTAAAGCGCCTCGGGAGTAGCACGGTTTAGCCACTGCCAGATGGATTGATTAATCTCTTTGACTCTTTGCACTGAATGTTAGTCCTTCAACACGTTAAGCATACTCATGAGCAAGTTCAGTGAACGCGTCACCCCTTGCCATGAAATTATTAAATTGATCGAAGCTTGCGCACGCCGGAGACAGCATCACCATATCTCCAGCCACCAGTTGTGGTGAGATGGATTCGATTATCTGCTGCATGGTATCGAACTTTTGTGCCGATGGGTGTAGTGGCATGAATTGATCTGCATCTTCACCGAAACAACACAATTGAACACGTTCAAGTTGCGCTAATACTGGTTCCAGCTCGCTAAAATCAGCACCTTTACCCACGCCGCCAACCAGAAGATATAGCGTACCTTGATACTCCAAACCAGACAGAGCCGCCAATGTGCTGGCTACGTTGGTTGCTTTGGAGTCATTAACCCATTTGATTTCGCGCTTGTCAGCCACCACTTGGCAACGATGCGTCAAACCGTTATAGGCTTTCAAAGCCTCAAGACTTTTGTTGTAGTCGATACCAACTTGCTTCAATAGTGCAAGTGAGACTAACGCATTTGCCACATTGTGACGTCCAACCAATGTTAAATCTTGAGTAGTAAGGACAGGTTTACCGTTATCGACCAGCCACTCATAACCATCAATCGTTGATACACCAAACTCTTGGTTATCTAGGCCAAAAGTGACCAATGGCATTGTTTGGTCAGGGTAAGTCTCTTTGTCTTCACGATTTACAATCGCACACTGCGCGTTATTAAAGATTCTTAACTTGGCCTCACGGTAATCAGCCATGCCCTGATAGCGATCCATATGATCTTCAGACAGGTTTAAAAATGCCGCAGCGGCAAGGTTTAAATTCGATGTGGTTTCTAGCTGAAAACTTGAAAGTTCAAGAACATATAAATCGGCATCAAGTTCTAGAAGGTCTAGGGCAGGAATACCAATATTGCCGCCAATACCAACATTAAGCCCAGCAGCTTTAGCAAGCACACCAGTCAAATCCGTCACGGTACTCTTACCGTTTGAACCAGTGATCGCCACAACAGGCTTATCGACTGCCCAACCAAACAGCTCAATGTCACCAACGACAGGCGTTGCTGCTTGAAGCACATCTTGAATTTCCGGCGTCGCTAAAGCAATGCCTGGGTTAGCAACCACCAAATCAGCCTCAGCTAGCCATTGGCTATTCCAGCTTCCAGAATGCAGCTCTACCGATTCAGGCAAAGATTCCTTTCCTGGTGGCAGCTCTCGCGTATCAATGACCTTCACATGCGTATGAGGCTGATATTTTACGAGATGTTTAACGACAGAGAGCCCGGTAATACCGAGCCCCACAACCACTACATTTTGAATATTTTGCCAACGTTCCATTTAAACAAGATGCTCTTAATAGTTTTAAAGAGCCTCTATAACAGAGGCTCGCATAGGATTAACGAACTTTCAGTGTCGCTAAACCAATCAGTACCAATACCATTGAGATGATCCAAAAGCGCACGATAACTCGTGGTTCTGGCCAGCCTTTAAGCTCATAGTGGTGGTGAATCGGTGCCATACGGAAAATACGTTGGCCACGTAATTTGTAAGAGCCGACTTGCAGGATTACTGACAAGGTCTCCATAACAAACACACCACCCATGATCACTAATACCAACTCTTGACGAACAAGTACCGCAATCACACCTAACGCACCACCCAGTGCTAGAGAGCCAACATCGCCCATGAATACTTGAGCTGGGTAAGTGTTGAACCATAGGAAGCCAAGACCAGCACCAACGATAGCAGTACATACCACAACCAGTTCCGAGGTATATGGGATGTATGGAATATGTAGGTAGGCTGCGAAGTTAACGTTACCTGTCGCCCAAGCGATAAAAGCAAAACCCGCTGCAACCATAACCGTTGGCATAATCGCCAAGCCATCTAGGCCGTCGGTTAGGTTTACCGCGTTACTGGTACCCACAATAACAAAGTAAGTTAGAACAATGTACAGTAAACCAAGTTGTGGCATCACATCTTTAAAGAAAGGCACCACTAATTGTGTCGCTGCAGTGTCTTGCCCATGAACATACAGAGCAAACGCCACTACTAAAGCAATCGCCGACTGCCAGAAGTACTTCCAACGAGCAATCAGACCATCCGTGTTCTTACGAACAACTTTACGATAATCATCAACAAAACCAACTGCACCGTAACCGCCTAGCACGAGAAGCACGGCCCAAACGTAAGGGTTTGATAAATCAGCCCAAAGCAATACTGTAATAATGATCGCAGCAAGGATCATCACACCACCCATGGTTGGTGTTCCACGTTTGCTGAAGTGAGATTCAGGGCCGTCGTTACGAACAACTTGGCCAATTTGCAGCATTTGCAGACGCTCAATTAAACGAGGTCCCATCCACAGCGACAGGCATAAAGCCGTCAAAATGCTCGCGATTGCACGAAACGATAAGTATTCGAACAAACGGAAAAAAGAAAAGTGTGGCTGTAGTAGCTCTGCAAGCCAAATTATCATGAAAAGTTCTCCTTTAAAGCAGCGGCTATTTTACTCATTCCTGCACTATTCGCGCCTTTTACCAACAAGGTATGTGGCACGTTTTCTGGCAAGCTCAAGTGCTGCTCTATGTGCGCGATCATCGCTTCATGCGTTGCAAAGTGAGTGCCGTTACACACTTCACTAATCACCTTGGTATCATCACCGTAAGTGAGTACATGCTCAAAAGCGAATGGGGCAGCATATTCACCGACTTGACGGTGAAGTGCAAGGCTTTCATCGCCTAATTCAGCCATATTGCCTAAAATCAACCAGCGCTGCCCTTTGAAGCTCGACAGCAATTTAGCTGCAGCCTTCATTGCCGGTACACTGGCGTTGTAACTGTCATCTATCAGCTTGATATTCTGACTTAATTGTTGAACCTCAACTCGGCCTTTCACAGACATAAGATTCGCCAAACCGCTTTTAATTTCTTCAAGCGTGGCACCGAATTGAATGCTCAGTGCAGCTGCGGCTAATGCGTTTGCCACATTGTGCTGACCAATAATGCCAAGTTCGACATCAATGGCACCTTGCGGAGTCTGCATATCAAAGCAAGCTTCACCCTGCTCATTGATGCGAATATTCGTCGCAAAGTAATCTGCCGTGTCATCACTCTCAGAAAAAGTCAGTACACTTTTATCTGCAAGCACATCTTTCCAGAAGTCACCACCATTGCTCTCTAGGTTAACAATAGCAGTATCACCAGCAGCAAGCCCCTGAAAGATTTCGCCTTTCGCTTGCTTCACGCCATCGATAGAACCGAAACCTTCTAGATGCGCCGCCGCGACATTGTTCACCAACGCAACCTGTGGTTTCACAAGTTGGGTGGTGTAAGCAATTTCACCGATGTGATTGGCGCCTAATTCGATCACCGCGTAATCATCACTTGGCTCACTGCGCAGTAGAGTTAAGGGTACCCCAATATCATTATTGAAGTTGCCTGCTGTAAACAGCACCTTGCCACGTTGCTGCAAAATGCTCGCAACCATCTCTTTTACAGTTGTCTTGCCACAGCTGCCTGTAATCGCCATAGTTGGAACATTACATTGTTCGTGAATCCAAGCACTTAGCTGACCTAAAGCAAGTTTAGTGTCTTCAACAACAACTTGAGTAATATTTAGGTCAAGTTTTCGTTGGACTAATAACGCACTCGCATTGGCCTCAACAGCCTGGCCGCAAAAATCATGCGCATCAAAACGTTCACCAACGAGAGCAACAAACAACGCACCTTCTTCAACGGTGCGAGTGTCGGTAGACACCGCATTGATCAAACTATTGCTCGATTTGCCAGCCTCTATCAGCTGACCGTTCACCGCTGAGCAGATCTGCTCGAGTGATACATCAATCATTATGAAATACCTAAAAGTTGTAGCGCAGACTCTCGATCCGAATAGTGGATCGTTTTGTCTTTCAGTACTTGGTAATCCTCATGGCCTTTACCTGCCAGAAGAATAATGTCGTTGTTACCCGCCTGCTCTAAAGCAAACTTAACCGCCTGATAGCGATCGTGTTCAACAAAGGCGGCTTCAGGCTCACTTAAGCCGGCCAGCATGTCTTTAACAATCAATGCAGGATCTTCGCTGCGAGGGTTGTCATCTGAAATAATAATGTTGTCGGCGAACTGCTCTGCGGTCACCGCCATCATTGGACGCTTGCCAGTATCTCGATCACCACCGCAGCCAAAGATTGCCCATAGTTTTCCAGAGCAGTGAACTCGCAGTGCTGCTAGTGCTTTCTCTAGTGCGTCTGGTGTATGCGCATAATCGACCACTACTTTTGCTTTATTTGGTACTTGGAACAATTCCATGCGACCAATAACAGGTTGTAGTTGAGGTGCTGTGTCGATCAAGGTTTGCTTGTCGATGCCTAGTGAGAGTAATGTCGCGAAAGCAACCAATACATTTGAGGCGTTGAACTGGCCAATTAAAGGAACAGACAGTTGTCCCTGCCCCCAACTGCCATCAAAAGCGAGTTTGATACCTGTCTCTGCATAAGCAACATCCGATGCCCATACTGACTGCTGGTAGCCCGATAACGGAAGCAATGATACGGCTACTGCATTGGACAGATCTGCCATCCAAGCTTTACCTACTTCATCGTCCACATTAATCACAGCGTGCTTACACTTATGCTGAGTAAACAAGCTCTTCTTAGCTAATGCGTACTCTTCCATCGTACCGTGGTAATCCAAGTGGTCACGGCTCAGATTAGTAAAGACGCCGACCTCAAAGTTCAACGCTTTGACTCGGCCTTGAAACAAACCATGAGACGAGATTTCCATCGCGGTATAAACGGCGTTTTCTTCAGACAACTCACTCAGTGTGCGCTGTATTTCAATCGCACTACCGGTCGTGTTAGCCGCCGTTTTAAGGTTATTTAGAAAACCGTTACCCGTGGTGCCCATTACCGCAGAACGTTGGCCAACTAGATCTAGCCACTGAGCAATCAATTGAGTGATGGTGGTTTTGCCATTGGTGCCCGTAACGCCAATAAGCTTGGTAGCTTGAGAAGAGTAAACTCGACCTGCCAGTTCAGAGAGAATTGAATTTAGCTCTGATACATAAACCACCGGCGCTTCATTTAACCATTCAACCAAACCGTGCGCTTTGTCATCGCTTGCTTGTGCAATAACTGCCTTTGCTCCCTGAGCGACGGCTTTGTCGATAAAACGACGACCATCGACTGCGTGCCCTACAATGGCAACAAAAATATCACCGTCCTTGATGGCACGACTGTCGAGATCCAATTGCTCAACCGCAATCGACGCTAACTCGGGAGCACTAAAATCTCCCCAAGGAGAAAGTAAAGATGACAGCGTGAGGCTATTACTCATATTGAATCCTGATTGGCTCTATTCTTGAAACTTGTTTTCATCAGCAGGGACATTCAGAATTTGCAGTGCCCCCTTCATGATGTCAGAAAAAACAGGGGCGGCTACCGAGCCACCATAGTAGAGGTCACCTTGAGGTTCATTGATCATCACAACCAAAGAGACTCTTGGATCACTCACCGGAGCAACGCCAGCGGTATAGGCGAAGTACTCGTCTCCATAACCACCGGAAATCGCTTTTCTAGATGTACCTGTTTTTGCTGCTACTCGGTAACCCGGCACGGCAGCTCTTGTCGCTGTACCGCCCTTTTGGGTTACGCCTTCTAGCATGTTCAAAACCAACTCAGCATTTTCGCGCTTGATGATCTGTTTTGAGAAATCTTGGTCGTTACTTTTAACAATATGGATAGGTTCGTAAACACCGTGATTCGCTAACGTCGCATAGGCATGAGCCAATTGAAGCGGAGTAATCGCTAGACCATAACCAAACGATAAGGTCGCAATTTCAAACTTAGACCAGCGTCGACGATTCGGGAAAATACCGGCAGTTTCACCAACTAGGTTCAGCCCAGACATCTCACCAAGGCCTACTGAACTGTACATACCCAGTAGCGCTTCAAGCGGCATATCCAGTGCTAATTTCGCCACACCGATGTTACTCGACTTCTTAAGGATTAACGCTAAGTCTGCTTTACCAACTTTGGAAGTATCACGTACACGGCTACCACCGATTTGCATGATGCCGTTCCCCGTATCAATTACAGTATCAGCATCCGCGGTACCATTTTCGAGAGCGGCTAGCACGACAAAAGGCTTAACCGTCGAACCTGGTTCAAAAGCATCAGTGATTACGCGGTTACGCATCTTAAAGCTTTGTAAGTCAGCACGATTATTAGGATTGTAAGACGGCGCATTGACCATGGCTAACACTGCGCCCGTTTTCACATCGAGTAATACTGCAGATCCAGAAGTCGCCTTATGATCGGCCACTGCTTGCTTGATTGCTCGATAAGCTATCGCTTGTAATCGTTGATCGATCGTGAGCTCGAGTGGCTTACCTTCTTCACGCTCCTCTAAAGCAATATTTTCAACAACACGTCCATAACGGTCTTTACGAATCGTTCGCTTACCCGCCTCGCCTGTGAGCCATTTGTCATAGCTGCGCTCAACGCCTTCTAGACCGTGTCCGTCAATTCCGGTTACACCAATAAGATGTGCGCTGACTTCACCGGCAGGGTAATAACGACGTGATTCTGCTTTAAGACCAATACCCACCAGCTTTAAGTCACGGATGTATTTAGCCATCGCGGGGCTAACTTGTCTTTGTAGATAGATAAAACGACGAGATTTTTCGCTGGAGATCTTGTTGATCATTGATTGTCGATCTAAGCCGAGTACATCAGCTAGCGCATACCAACGATCAATTTGGGCCATGCCATTTTTATCGAAGATGGTTTTCGGGTCGGCCCATACCGCTTCAACAGGCACACTGACAGCAAGTGGTTCGCCATTGCGGTCTGAGATAATCCCGCGGGCAGAAGGAATCGCCTTAACACGTACAGAACGAAGGTCGCCCTGACGAATTAAGTTATCTGGTTCAATAACTTGGATGTAAGCCACACGGGCAACAAGTGCAGCAAAGGCAAGAAACAGGAAAGCAATCACGACGTTGAAACGCCATTTAATCAGAGTCGGATCCGAGTCCTTTTCGCTCTTCACTCGCTCTTTCGTCGGTTTCTTAACGGCTTTCGCGGGTGCTTTTTCCTTTTTTCCGGTCATTTCAGTTTGATCACAACTTCTTTGTCGGAGTCTGGACGTTTCATGTCTAGCTCTCGTTTTGCCGATGCTTGAACGCGACTGTGTTCAGCCAGAGACGTCTCTTCAAGCATTAAATTTCGCCATTCATTATCAAGCTGTTCACGCTCACTCAACGCCATGTCTTTGTGCGTGATAGCCTGACGTGACATGTGTGTCGTGAGAACGACCCCCATCGCGCTCGCGAAGATACAGATAAGCAACACCAATGGGACTCTACCTACGGAGATCAAATCAAAAAATATTATCTTGGCTAAGTTCGGCTTGGAGGTCTTCATTGACTATAGCTTTTCTGCGATTCGTAATACTGAGCTACGTGAACGAGTGTTCTCATCCACTTCGCCTTTCGATGGTTTTATCGCTTTGCCTACCGGCTTAAGAACAGCACTGCCTAGTGCTTTGATCTGCTCTTCCGTTAAAGGGAGACCGTGAGGCACTTGTGGGCCTTGACTCTCTTTACGAATAAAGCGCTTCACCATACGGTCTTCAAGTGAGTGGAAGCTAATAACAGACAGGCGGCCTTCTGGGGCAAGAATACTTGCTGCGCCTTTTAGTGCCGTATCGATCTCTTCCAGTTCACTGTTAATGTAGATACGGAATGCTTGGAAAGCACGTGTTGCTGGATGCTTTTTCTCTTTGAAGCTTTTTGGTGCTACATCAGAGATAAGCTTAGCCAACTGACCAGTGCGAGTTAACGGCTCATTTTCTTCGTTTTCTTGATAAGCGATGATGCCTTTCGCGATACGACGAGCGTGCTTGTCTTCACCAAACTCGCGAATCACCCAAGTGATGTCATCAAGATCCGCTTCTAGTAGCCACTGAGATACAGGAATGCCCGAAGTTGGGTCCATACGCATATCTAGTGGGCCATCTTTCATGAAACTGAAGCCACGTTCAGCGTCATCAAGTTGTGGTGAAGAAACACCTAAATCCAGCAGAACACCGTCAACTTTACCCACTAAATCATAGCGCTCTGCGTATTCAGCCATACCTGAGAATGGACCGTGGATGATAATAAAGCGAGGGTCATCAATTTTTTGTGCTTCTGCAATCGCTTGTGGATCGCGGTCGATACTAAATAGTCGTCCATTCTCGCCCAGTTTAGACAGGATTGTACGGCTGTGACCACCACGGCCAAAAGTACCATCGATGTAGGTACCGTCAGGTTTGATCGCAAGTCCGTCAATAGATTCGTTAAGCAATACTGAAATATGTTTGAATGCTTCTGTCATAGTCTTCTCAGTGAGTGGATTGAGCCATTAGTTCGGCAATAATTTGTTCTGTTAACGTTTTAGTGTACTGATTTCACGCTGTATCTCCACCATATTGTGTACAGGCTTTGGGAATTTTTGACCCAAGCTCATACCAAGATGACGGATTTTAAGGAAATCTAAATAATTTACGTCAATATAAAGCAAAAAACCCATCACTACCGTTAAGTAATGATGGGTTCTTAAAATGGGTGGAGTTGACACATACGCCGGGTTCTGTTCCGCTTGCGCGGCGGTAACCATTCGTCTAGGCCTGCAATCGCTCACAGGCTCAAGCAATCTACCCGCCCCCATACGCGAGCAACGCAATGTGAGGGCCTATTTGATCTTGCTCCGGGTGGAGTTTACCTTGCTACGAACTGTTACCAGTCGCACGGTGCGCTCTTACCGCACCCTTTCAGCCTTACCTGTGCCTCTTCCGAAGAAATGAGGCCATCGGCGGTCTTCTCTCTGCTGCACTTGTCGTGGGCTCGCGCCCCCCAGACGTTATCTGGCACCCTGCTCTATGGAGCCCGGACGTTCCTCCCCTCTGCCAGTCTCCCGAAGGACTTCAACGTCAGTTTCCCGAAGGACCTCAACGTCAGTCTCCCGAAGGACATCAGCAAAGCAGCGATTACCCGTTCAACTCCGAGGGCGGATTGTATAGAGATTAGTGTGCAGTGTCTAGTGAGATCACAAATATGGTGCAAACCAATGATTAACTGATGGGGAATTGACCGTAAAGAGCAACTTAAGAGCAGATGCGGGTAGCGATATTCGTTGTGAGAAAAGAGCTCAGAGCGGATTAGAGCGTTGTGATAAGAGATACAGATAAAAGATGCTCATTGCGAGCTCTTTTACCTGTATCTGTGTTAACTGCTTAAAGAAGCATTAGCCATCCAGGTGCTCTAGGCCCCATTTGTACAGCGCGTTCTTTTTCAGGTTATAGATTTCTGCTGTCATTGCCGCCGCTTTTTTAAGAGGCAGTTCTTTGGTCAGAATAGCCAACGTGCGAGTCACTTCATCTGGTAGTTCAGTGCTCGCTTCTTCGCGGTGGCCATGAATCAGTAATACCATCTCGCCGCGCTTGCGGTTCGCGTCCTCTTCAATCCACTCAATCAGCTCACCAAGAGGCAGGCCTTGAATGGTTTCGAAAGTCTTCGTTAACTCACGCGCCAATACAACTTCACGCTCAGGGCCTAAAATCTCAAGCATATCTTGAAGAGAGTCAGAAATGCGGTGCGGTGATTCGTAGAAGATGCACGTGCGTTCAGCTTTTGCTATCTCAAGAAACTTATCTTTACGACCTTTACTCTTTGGTGGCAAAAAGCCTTCAAAGCTAAAACGATCTGATGGCAAACCTGACGCACTTAACGCGGTAATCACCGCACAAGCACCAGGAAGTGGCACAACTCTCACACCCGCTTGACGACATTGTGATACAAGATGGTAACCTGGATCACTGATTAAAGGTGTACCCGCATCAGAGACTAATGCGATAGACTGGCCTTCTAATAACTTTTCGACTAGAACTTGAGCTTTAGTTTGTTCATTATGATCATGTAAAGCGAACGTTCTGGTTGATATATTGAAGTGAGCAAGCAGCTTACCCGTGTGGCGTGTGTCTTCGGCTGCAATAACATCGACACTTGATAAAATTTTAATTGCTCTTTGAGTGATATCTCCCAAATTTCCGATTGGGGTAGGCACAATGTAGAGAGTTGGGCTCTCTGTGAGCAAGGTTTTGTTATCTGTCATTTGTTTACCATCACTTCAACGATTAATATAGATACAAATTTATACGGAATTTAAAGAACTCATGGCAACGATGAACCATAAGAGACTCAGTGTACCACGCTTACTCACTCCAATTGCATTGGCAATTACATTGGCGGCTTGTTCTTCAGGTCCGCAAACACCAACAAGCGTAGATATTACACTAGATCCAGTGCAATCCACTGAAAGCTACATGATGCAAGCAGACAGTAGCAAAGGAAGCCTACAAAACGACTGGTTAATCATGGCGCTTAAAGCTTCTGTGCAAGCTGGCAAAACTGACCAAGCAACTCTGCTTATTAAACGCATAGCAAAACAAGAACTCACTGAAGTTCAGCAAGCAGAGTGGCAACTCGCTCGAGCTCAACTGTTGGTAAATAACTCACAGCCGGATCAAGCGTACAGCCAACTGAACTTCCAGCCTTGGTGGAAACTACCAAACGAGCAATGGAAAGATTACCACGAGCTACGCGCGAATATTTCAGAAATGCGAAGCGAGTATTTCGAAGCGAGTCGTGAACTTGTTCTTTATTCCGAGTACGCAGAAGATAGCGACGAGATCCAACAGCAAACCGCTGATCGAATTTGGCAAAGTCTAAATAGCTACTCTCAATATGAGATTCTAGAGCTAAAAACGTCGCCGACGGAAGACGTTTTAGCCGGTTGGTTACAGCTCGCTATCTATATGAAGACCCTTAACTCGAACCTTCCAAATCTACAAGAGACCTTGTCTGATTGGTTAGCCGAGAACCCTCAGCACCCTGCTGCTACTTACACACCACAGGCAATCACTGACATTTTGGCGTTAGAGATAAGCAAACCAACCAGTACTGCACTACTGCTACCGCTAACGGGTAAATATGGTAAGCAAGCACAACTGGTTCGTGATGGTTTCATCTTTGCGATGATGAACGACAAAGAGCGCGAAGAAGATGCAACGCTGACGGTTATGGATACCAATGTTCAAAGTGCCGCTGAGATTAAAGCGACGCTAGAAGAGAACAATGTTGACTTCATCGTTGGTCCACTGATTAAGAGCAACATCACTAAGCTTCAGCAAGCACAGAAAAACCACGAGAATTCAATCCCAGCTTTAGCTCTGAATATTCCAACTCAGCTAGAACCTGACACCAATATTTGTTACCTCGCTCTATCACCAGAGCAAGAGGTTGCTCAAGCAGCGAAACACCTGTTTGCTCAAGGCTACAAATACCCACTGATTCTGGCTCCGAAGGGACGCCTTGGTGATCGTGTTGAGCAAGCGTTTAAAGAAGAGTGGAAGAAATACAGCAACAACGATGTGGCAATCAGCTTCTTCTCTGACAAACGCCAACTTCAACGCAACGTGAATCAGGTATTCGGCCTACAAGAGAGCCAACAGCGTATCGCGCAAATGGATAACCTGCTTGATCTAGACCTAGAAACCGAACCACGCAGTCGTCGTGATATCGATTCTGTCTACATCGTGGCGAAGAACTCAGAACTAACGCTAATCAAGCCTTTCATTGAAGTTGCGATCAACCCAGACGCTAGCCAGCCTGCTCTTTTCTCTAACTCACGCAGTAACAGTGGTGATAAGCAGTATGAAGACCTAACAGGTGTATTCTACAGTGATATCCCACTGCTGGTTGAAAACAAAGGTGAGCTGAACAAAGAGCTTAACGAACTATGGCCTGCACATTCAAACGGCCAGAAACGTCTGCAAGCGTTAGGTATGGATGCATACTACCTAATGGACGCGCTACCACAAATGAAAGCCGTGCAAGGTTATAGCATTCCGGGTGAAACGGGCGTGTTAACCATCGACAACAACTGTGTCGTACAACGTGAAATCAGCTGGGCAGAGCATGGGGCTTTTTAGCCGAACGTTCTTATCTAAAGCAAAGATCACCCATAAACAAGTGGGTGATCAATACGAAGCTGTGGCAAAGGCCTATCTGACCCGCCACGGTTTATCGTTAATTCAACAAAACTTCATAGCAAAATGTGGCGAGATTGATCTTATAATGCGCCATAACAATACGATTGTGTTTGCCGAGGTAAAATACCGTAAGCAAACTCGCTACGGACATGCCGCTGAGATGGTGACAGCGAAGAAGTCACAAAGGCTACTCAAAACAGCCCAAGTGTGGCTGATGCAGCAAGGCTTGTCGGTACACTCCACAGATTTCAGGTTTGATATCATTGCCATTGAAGGGCCAGATGATCATATCGACTGGATTCAAAACGCGATTACCCAAGGATAAACATGCTAGACAGCATTAAAGAAAGTTTTACAGAAAGTATTCAAATCCAAATTGCGGCTGCAGAAGCACTGCCAGACGCAATCACGCACGCCGCTCAAGCTATGGTTGCGACCTTGCTCAACGGAAACAAAATCCTATGTTGTGGTAATGGTGGCTCCGCATCAAACGCTCAGCAATTTGTATCATGCCTACTTAACCGTTTTGAAACTGAGCGCCCTAGCCTCCCAGCGATGGCTCTTATGGCTGACAACACCACACTCACTGCGGTCGCAAACGACTACCACTACGAAGAGATCTTCTCTAAGCAGGTTCGTGCGTTTGGTCAAACGGGTGATATCTTACTGGCTATCTCGACTAGCGGTGACAGCAAGAACATCATCAAAGCGATGGAAGCTGCGGTAACACGAGACATGACAATCATTGCCTTTACTGGTAAAGATGGTGGTGAAATGGCAGGCTTACTTGGAGAGCACGATGTTGAAATTCGTATCCCTTCACACCGCACAGCGCGCATTCATGAAGTACACATGGTGACACTACACTGCCTATGTGACCTAATCGACCAAGTACTCTTCCCTGCTCACGAAGAGTGATATACGGAGCATCACAATGAAATCATTAACCTCTATGAAGCTGTTTAAGTTGATTAGTGTTTCGCTACTTACACTGTCCCTATCTGGTTGTGCTGGCATTTTCATTGCTGGTGCAGCAACCACGGCAAACATCGTCACTGACACTCGTACCACCAAAGAAATTTGGAACGACAACAATATCGAATTTGAAGTCGCAGCCATCACCAATAAACAGCCATACCGTGGTAGCGTGCGTGTCACCGCTAGCTCTTACCGCGGCACTGTCGTGTTAATGGGCCAAGCAACAACAGATGCAGAACGTCGCGCTTTTGAAAGCCAAGCCAAAGATGTTCCTGGTGTCAAGAGCATCCATAACCAAATTCGCGTGAAAGAGCCACTCTCTGTGAGCGCTATCAGTAAAGACAGCTGGATTACTACTAAGGTGAAGTCGGCTCTACTGGCTAACTCAGATCTTAACGGCATCAAAGTGAAAGTAATCACCGAAGACTCAGAAGTATTCTTGCTGGGTTTAGTGTCTCATGAACACGCAGATATCGCGACGGAAGTAGCACGGAACATTTCAGGTGTTAAGCAGGTAATCCGAGCGTTTGAATATGACGATGAAGATACGGCGCTTAACTAGCGGTTTACCTGAGCCCTGTAAAGACAACTTATTACATAAAAGAAAAAAGCAGCGATAAGTCGCTGCTTTTTTTATTGAGTCGTTATTTTATAACACGAAGGCTTGGGCGACCTTTAGCGGGGCGAGGAGGCTCCGGATCTAAGTCTGGCTCTTCAGCTTCTGGGTCAGCTGTTGCTACGCTCAAAGATGGACCTTTTTCTGGTTCTTCAAAAGGACTTTCTTCAATCCCTTCTTCAAACGCTTCCATGTAAGCCTCTTCAGGTTCAAACATGGTACCAGCACCATTTTCACGAGCATAAATCGCTTGTACTGCGTAAAGTGGAACGATCACAGAGTGTGGACGACCACTAAAGCGAGCACTAAACGTCACCGCTTCGTTACCCAGTTCAAGTTGCCCAACTGCACGAGGCGCGATGTTCAGAATGATCTGACCATCTTGAACAAACTCTTCTGGAACTCGCACTCCCGGTAATGTTGCTTCAACAACAAGGTGAGGAGTTAGTTCGTTATCAACCAGCCATTCATAAAATGCACGAAGCATGTATGGTCGGCGTGGAGCCATATTTGAAATATCCATAACGCTTAGCGAACGAGTCGCATCTCACGCTCAGCTTCAGTTAAAGAAGCTAGGAATGAATCACGTTCGAATACACGGTTCATGTAAATCTTAAGCTCTTTAGAACCAGGACCAATTAGTTCAATACCAAGCTCAGGTAAACGCCATAGTAGCGGGGCTAAGTAACAATCAATTAGGCTAAACTCTTCGCTCATAAAGTATTCATACTCAGCGAAGATAGGAGCAAGAGTTAGTAGGTCGTTGCGCAGTTTAACGCGAGCTGCTTCAGATTCTTCAGCGTTGCCTTTAACGATCTTCTCTGCAACTGAATACCAGTTCCGCTCAATGCGATACATCATTAGACGGCTGTTACCACGAGCAACCGGGTATACAGGCATCAACGGTGGGTGAGGAAAACGCTCATCTAGGTATTCCATGATGATCTTTGAGTCATATAAAGCAAGCTCACGATCAACAAGAGTTGGTACTGATTTGTATGGGTTCAGTTCAACAAGCTCTGCTGGTAGATTTTTTTCATCAACCAACTCAACTTCAACACTTACGCCTTTTTCAGCAAGAACGATGCGCACCTGATGGCTATACATATCAGAAGCACTTGAGAAAAGAGTCATTACAGAACGTTTATTGGCAGCTACAGCCATGGAGCCCTCCAGTACACTTTAAATAAAAACAATGGAGGCCTAAAGCCTCCATTGAACATTAACATAATTTGGGAATTAGCACGGTATTATAGCACAATTAGTGCACATCACGCCAATACTCTTTCTTCAGCAAAATCACGATGATAGTGAAGATAACTAAGAAAGCCATTACCCACCACCCCATAGCATGACGCTCAAGTTGAACTGGGTCGCCCGAGTAAACCAAAAAGTTAACAAGATCACGAACCGCTTCGTCGTATTCACCAGCACTTAATTCGCCAGAGCCGTCAGTTTCAGTACTAACAACAACCGTCACTTCCTCGCCATCTACCATATGCGTATCATAGATTGGTGTTGGGATACCTTGCAGCTCTTCAAGAACGTGCGGCATACCAACACTAGGGAAAACAATGTTGTTCACGCCAAACGGACGAGATGGATCTTCATAGAAGGTACGAAGGTACGTGTATAGCCAATCTGCGCCACGAACACGAGCAACCAAAGTTAGGTCAGGTGGCGGAGCACCAAACCAACTTGCCGCTTGCTCAGAAGGCATAGCGTTAACCATCAAGCTACCAATTTTCGCCTCTGGGTCAAAAATCAGATTTTCCTTCATTAGATCAACAGGGATCTCTAAATCATTCGCAACACGTTCATAGCGCTGGTACTGCGTTGAGTGACAAGCGAAACAGTAGTTCATGAACATCTTAGCGCCATTTTGCAATGAAGCTTTGTCTGTTAAATCATTGTTCGCTTTATCTAATGGTACGTTTGCACCCGCTGCCATCGCCAATGCTGGCAACATAGCAAATAAAATTACAATCCACTTTTTCATTTGAATGTCACCCTTTCTGGTAATGGTTTCGTCGCTTCATTTTTACTATAGAACCAGAGTAGAACGAAGAACATGAAGTAACCTAAGCTAAAAATTTGAGCTAGTAGCGTGTATGTTGGCGTCGCAGGGAGCGCACCAAGTACACCAAGCGCAATAAAGCTTATTGTGAATTGGATGATGTTAATCAAATGCAGTTTGCTACGGTATCGGTAAGAACGAACCTTACAACGGTCAAACCATGGCAGTAGGAATAACACAACAATTGATGCGCCCATTGCGACTACACCTAACAGCTTATCAGGAACAGCACGTAGGATTGCGTAAAACGGCGTGAAGTACCAAACTGGAGCGATATGCTCAGGTGTTTTCAGCGGGTTTGCAGCTTCAAAGTTAGGTGGCTCAAGGAAGTATCCACCCATTTCTGGGTTAAAGAACAGCACATAACAAAACAAGAATAGGAAACCAGCAACACCTACCATATCTTTCACAGTCCCGTACGGGTGGAAAGGAATAGAGTCGATAATGTCGTATTTCTTAGTGTAATCCTTGTGGAATGGGAACTGAGTTTTGTAATCGTCACCCATTGTGCCTTTAGGAAGCTTAGTTTCGATACCGTCAGGGTTATTCGAACCCACTTCGTGCAGTGCTAGTACGTGAAGTACGATAAGCAGTAGAAGTACAATTGGTAGAGCGATAACGTGCAGTGCGAAGAAACGGTTCAGCGTTGCACCAGAGATAATGTAGTCACCACGGATCCAAAGCGTTAGGTCATCACCAATAACAGGGATCGCACCAAACAGAGAAATGATTACCTGAGCACCCCAGTAAGACATTTGTCCCCATGGTAGTAGGTAACCCATGAAAGCCTCAGCCATAAGCACCAAGAAGATCAACATACCGAAGATCCAAAGTAGCTCTCGAGGTTTTTGGTAAGAACCGTAGATTAGACCACGGAACATGTGCAGGTAGATAACAACGAAGAATGCCGAAGCACCTGTCGAGTGCATGTAACGCAGTAACCAACCGTATTCCACATCACGCATGATGTATTCAACAGAAGCAAACGCACCCTCACCAGACGGCACATAGTTCATTGTTAGCCAAATACCTGTAAGGATTTGGTTAACCAATACCAACATTGCCAAAGAACCGAAAAGGTACCAAAAGTTAAAGTTCTTAGGCATTGGGTATTCAGATAAGTGCTTTTTATAAGCATTCATCGCGGGTATACGTTTTTCTACCCAGTCTAGTAGTCCTTGCATTATGCATCTCCCTCGTCAATACCGATCAGGATCTTAGTGTCGCTTAAATACATATGCTTTGGCACAACAAGGTTCAATGGTGCAGGTACACCTTGGAATACTCGACCAGCCATATCAAATTTCGAACCATGACATGGACAGAAGAAACCAGACTTAACACCTTGTACTTGTTCTGCGAAAGAATCAGGTAGGTAAGTCGGAGAACAACCTAAGTGCGTACAGAAACCAACAGCAACGAAGAATTCCGGCTTAATTGAACGGAATTCGTTCTGTGCGTATTCTGGTTGTTGCTCAGCTTCAGATTGAGGATCACGAAGTTGACCACCGATAGATTTTAGGTTTTCTAGTACCGACTCAGCACGGCGTACAACCCATACAGGTTTACCTTGCCACTCGACACGAACCATTTGTCCCGGTTCTAACTTGCTGACTTCCACTTCCACCGGTGCACCCGCAGCTTTCGCCTTGGCACTCGGATTCCATGATTTAATAAAAGGCACGGCTACAGCAGCAGCTCCCAAACCACCAACAACGGCTGTTGTTGCGGTTAAGAAACGCCTGCGACCGTTATTTAAAGGCGCGTTGCTCATCCAAACATTCTCCCATTTGCTCCTTGTGGATTGAAATTATTCCGATTAAGGAGCATGGCTAACAAAATATGTATTTAGTTCTATTTATTGACGGCAAATGATAAATAAAACCCTACTTTTTGACAAGATAAAGCTACCTTTTTGTAACAATCATGAGGCAAGGCGCACATTGAGTTACAAAAGCTTTCAAAATACAAGAATTTGGAAATAAAACGAGAGGGGAAAAGCGTTTAGCGGAGGGGATAAAAACAAAAAGCCCGGCATATAGCCGAGCTTTGAACCACAATTCCAGTAATAAAACTGGGAGCGTGTGCTTTTTCGTAAAGAAAAATTAACGCTTAGAGAATTGAGGTTTACGACGTGCTTTACGTAGACCAACTTTCTTACGTTCAACGCAACGAGCGTCACGAGTAACGTAGCCAGCTGCACGTAGAGCAGGACGTAGAGTTTCATCGTACTCCATAAGAGCGCGAGTGATACCGTGGCGGATTGCGCCAGCTTGACCAGAAATACCACCACCAGAAACAGTGATGTAAAGGTCAAGTTTCTCAGTTAGTTCAACTAGCTCAAGAGGTTGCTTAACAACCATGCGAGAAGTTGGACGACCGAAGTAAACATCAAGGCTACGCTTGTTGATTACGATCTCACCAGAACCTGGTTTGATGAAAACACGAGCTGCTGAGCTTTTGCGACGACCAGTGCCGTAGTATTGATTCTCTGCCATTTTCATAATCCCCAATTAGATGTCTAGTACTTGTGGTTGTTGAGCAACATGGTTGTGCTCAGCACCAGCGTATACTTTTAGCTTACGGTACATAGCGCGGCCTAGAGGACCACGTGGAAGCATACCTTTAACAGCTAGTTCTAGAACCATTTCTGGCTTCTTGTCGATCAGCTTTTCGAAAGTGATAGACTTAAGACCACCTGGGAACTCAGAGTGACGGTAGTAAACCTTACCCTTAGCTTTGTTACCAGTTACAGCAACTTTCTCAGCGTTAACAACGATGATGTAATCACCAGTGTCTACGTGAGGAGTGTATTCTGCTTTGTGCTTACCACGAAGGCGAGAAGCGATTTCACTTGCTAGACGACCAAGAGTTTTACCTTCAGCGTCTACAACATACCAGTCGCGTTTTACAGTTTCTGGTTTAGCAACGAAAGTTTTCATGCTAATAATTACCTATTTAAAAAATTTACACTTAAGGAATACTCGCGTATTCCCACTGTCTAAGAGTCACCATTCATCACCCCTTCGAGTGTTGGAAAACTCTTGGCATAACGTGATTTAACTCATCGTTAGAGGCCCGCAGTAACGGTAGGTCGCAGGATTATAGAGAAGAGCGAAGAAAAAATCACCTCTTTTTGAACAAAATCACGATTTTTTTATTTCTACTTCTCAATCGAGATAATCCTATCTAACTCAAGTGCTCTTTTGCTAAATATTCATGGCTCTGCATTTCAATTAAACGCGACTGACAACGTTTAAATTCAAAATCTAGCTGGCCGTGGGTATATAAGTTTTCTAGCTCTACTTCCGCAGAAATAATCAGCTTTACATTGCGCTCATAGAACTCGTCCACTAATGCAATAAAACGTCTTGCGGCGTCATCAGAAGTCGCGCCCATTTGCAGAACATCAGCCAAGAGAACCGTGTGGTAAACGCGAGACAGTTCAATGTAATCATTCTGGCTTCGGGCCGACTGACAAAGCTGAGAAAAAGTACCATGCAGCACACCATCACTCGCTTCGACTACATCTAATTGACGGTGATTAACCTCAAGCTGCTTAAGTCTCTCTTTATCTTCCCCAACCAGTTGGTTGTAGTACTTTTCAAGATTGATGTTCGCTTGGCTATCGAGTGGATAGTGGTATATCTCGGCCTGCTCTAAGGTGCGCAGACGATAATCAATGCCGCTGTCCACATTAAGAATATGGCAGTTGTATTGAATCAGCTTGATCGCAGGTAAAAAACGCGCACGTTGCAGACCATTACGATATAGGTCTGCAGGAGGAATATTTGAGGTCGCAACCAAGATAACGTTTCGTGCGAACAACTCTTGGAACAAAGTTCCTAGGATCATCGCATCGGTGATGTCTGAAACAAAGAATTCGTCGAAACAGATAATGTCCGCTTCTCCCTTCAACTTGTCTGCCACTAAAGGCAATGGATCGCTAACATTACCTAACGCTTTTAGTTCATCATGAACTCGATACATAAAGCGGTGAAAGTGAACACGCATTTTTTTAGTGGTCGGTAAGGCATCGTAGAACGTATCCATTAAATATGTTTTACCACGCCCTACGCCCCCCCAGAAATAAAGACCTTTCGGTGGTTGTGGCAGTTCTGGCTTTTTGCCCAATAGTTTCTGGAATCGAGTCAATTGAGGAATGGGAGTATTTACGTAATCTTGGAATTGATGAAAAAGTTCATCTAAAGATTTTACGGCTTGCTCTTGTGATGGATCTCTTTGAAATCCTTGTTCTTTTATATCTTGTTCGTATTTTTTGACGGGATTCATGACGACATTTCCACAATGAAAGTGATATCAGACAGCGAATAAAATTAAGCTCAAACAGTAAGAAACACGACATTATACGGCGAATAATACAGCATTAAACTGCTATGTAGCGCACACGCATTTCTCTTTATACTGCGGCTTTCTCATAGTACCATGGAGCTGTAACACGTGTAACTAAGCAGTAACAAACATGTTAAAAAACAATAATAAGGAGCTGTTATGCCTTGGATGTATGCCATTACCGGTTTACTAGTCGGAGTTATTCTAGGGGTCGCTATTTCTCGTCTCATGACACCTGAATACAAGAAGCAAAAAAACGTACAGAAAGAATTGGATAGCGCAAAGTTTGCCCTTGAACAGCAGCGACAAGAGCTGGCTGATCACTTTGCGAAATCAGCAGAGATGTTGGACACCTTAGGTAAAGACTACACAGAACTGTACCAACACATGGAAAAAACCAGCTCGGAGCTAATCCCTAACCTGCCAGAGCAAGACAATCCGTTTGTGAAGACAGCAGCTGCTCATTCAGAGAAGCCACAAGAAAAGTCGGCAAACAAAGAAACGGCCCTGGAAGAGCAGCCTAAAGATTACGCGAATGGTGCGACTGGTTTATTTACCGCGCAGAAGAAAGAAATCATTGATGCTCCTGATGTAGTCACTGCAAAAGCATCATAAATATTTAGCACTTCTGTGAACTTTACAAATGACCTGAGTCATAACTTTCACTTAGGTCATTTAAAACTTCTTATGCGTATTAGACGTAATGAGAGGGGTAAGACCTTAACTAGATAGGAGTTTATGATGAAAAAACCTTTGCTTGCTTTATCTGTACTGACTTTAAGCTTAAGTTCAATCATCACCCCCATTCAAGCATCCGCCGCGCTGCCATTAAGTGTGGGTAATGAGCAATTACCAAGCCTTGCGCCTATGCTTGAACAAGTGACCCCCGCTGTGGTTAGTATCGCCGTTGAAGGCAAACAGGTACAACGTCAGCAAATCCCTGAACAATTCCAATTCTTTTTTGGCCCAGAGCAAACACGTGAGCGTCCATTTCGCGGTTTAGGCTCAGGCGTGGTCATTGACGCCAAGAAAGGGCATATCGTCACCAACTACCATGTAATTGATGGTGCCGATGATATCAAAGTAAGACTTCATGACGGTCGTGAATACGATGCTGAGCTTATCGGCGGTGACCAGATGTCCGATATTGCCCTATTAAAATTAGAAAAGGCCAAGAACCTGACTCAAATAAAACTCGCAGATTCCGACAAGTTGAGAGTTGGTGACTTCAGCGTCGCGATTGGTAACCCATTTGGACTTGGCCAGACCGTAACATCTGGCATCGTTTCTGCACTTGGCCGAAGCGGCCTCAACCTCGAGAACTTTGAGAACTTCATTCAAACCGATGCCGCTATCAACAGCGGTAACTCAGGTGGCGCGCTAGTGAACCTAAACGGTGAACTGATTGGTATCAACACAGCCATTCTTGGCCCCAACGGAGGTAATGTCGGTATCGGCTTTGCAATCCCATCCAACATGATGAAAAACCTGACAGAACAGATTCTCGATTTCGGTGAAGTAAAACGTGGCATGCTTGGCGTTCAAGGTGGCGAGATCACCTCAGAGCTTGCAGAGGCATTAGGTTATGAGTCCAGTAAAGGCGCCTTCGTTAGCCAAGTCGTGCCAGACAGTGCCGCCGATGATGCTGGATTAAAAGCGGGTGACATTATCGTCTCTATTAATGGTAAGCGTATCGATACCTTCAGCGAATTAAGAGCGAAAGTCGCAACGCTCGGGGCGGGTAAAGAGATCGAGTTAGGTGTGGTTCGCGATGGTAAGAATAAAACCTTCGATGTCACGCTTGGTGAGTCAACCAGTAGTAAAACCAAAGCCGAGAAGCTGCATGAAGGGCTAACTGGTGCCGAGCTTACCAACACCACTAGCAATGACACTACAACAGGCGTGAAAGTATCAAGCGTTGCTCAAGGTTCTCCGGCAGAAGCTTATCAACTTCTAAAAGACGACATTATCATCGAAGTGAACCGTCAGCCCGTTAAGAACCTCGCTGAGTTCAGAGCGATTGTTGAAAAACAACCAGGCGTCTTAGCGCTCAATATCCAGCGAGGCGATAGAACCATCTACCTCGTAATTCGATAGCGAGTTCGTCAATACAAACACAGGGAGACTTTGTAAGTTTGCTTTAAACTTACTCAGTCTCTCTTTTATTTAGCTGAATCAAAATGCTATGCTTCACAAGTAACTCAAACTAGTCACCCATGCGTGGAGGCTCAATACCTTACCTGTCGAAGAGGGAAACATGCTGGCTTTTCTATTTCGTTCTATTTCCCTTGGACTCGTTTCAGCGGCGCTGATTCTTCTTGCCTTTCCTAGCTTAAGGCCAGCCATTGTTGCAGATGTGACTAGCCCTAAAGTCGATAATATTGGCTCTCTTCAGATTTCATTTAATAAAGCGGTACGCCGTGCTGCGCCTGCTGTGGTGAATATTTATAGCCGTAAATACGCAGAAGATGATCGTAACAAGCTACTGACTCAAGGCTTAGGTTCTGGGGTTATTATTAGCGAGAAGGGCTATATTATTACCAACTTCCACGTTGTAGCTCAGGCAGACCAAATTGTTGTAGCACTTCAAGACGGCCGAGTGGCTGCAGCACAATTAGTGGGCTCAGATAAGCGCACCGATATCGCGATACTCAGAGTCAGCGGCGATAACCTACCGGTGATTCCACTCAACCCGAACTACAAAGCCAATGTTGGCGATGTGGTACTGGCTATCGGTAACCCATACAACCTAGGTCAAACCACTACCTTTGGCATCATTTCCGCGACAGGGCGCTCTTCGATTAGCCTAGACGGCCACCAAGCCTTTATCCAAACCGATGCCGCGATCAATGAAGGTAACTCCGGTGGTGCTCTGGTGAACTCTCAGGGTGAGCTAGTCGGGATCAACACTGCCTCTTTCCAACAAGCGACCGACATGGAAACCTACGGTATTTCATTTGCTATCCCCTACCCACTTGCCAATAAAATCATGGAAAAGATTATCGCTGATGGTCGTGTAATTCGTGGTTATATCGGTATCGACGGGCAAGATATTAACTCTGTCACTTCTCGCATGTTGGGTACAAAGAATATCGGTGGAATTGTTGTGTTGGGTATCGATCCAAATGGTCCAGCTGCGGATGCAGGTTTTGAAGCTCAAGATATTATTGTCAGCATCAACGATAATCGAGTAAATGGTCGCCAGAGCGTGATGGATATCGTTACCGATCTACGCCCGGGTACAGTGATCGATGTCGGCATCTTGCGCCAAGGTGAAAACAAGACCCTTAAAGTGACGATTGCTGAAGATACTCGCCTGTAGAGCAAAATCCGTAACTAAGACATTCAAACTACTCGATGTAAATTACTAATAAACAAATAAAAAACCCAGATATCAGGCTGGGTTTTCTTTTATCCGAAGAGGATATCAAGAGTCTTTACGATTCACTTGGCTCTTCGATATCAATGCGAGTCACACGTTGTAGGCCTCTCGGCAGTAAGCCACCACGACGACCACGTTCACCACGGAAGTTTTCAAGGTCAGCCGGTTTCAAGCCAAGCTTACGTTTGCCCGCGTAGATAGTCAGCGTTGCATTCTCAGGTATAGCCATCAAGTGCGATACAAACTCTTCACGCTCTTTGGCTTTAGCAGAAGGGATGTTGATGATCTTGTTACCCTTACCTTTGCTCAATTGAGGTAGGTCTTTAATTGGGAATAACAACATGCGGCCTTGGTTGGTAATCGCTAGAATCTGGTTACTTTCCAAATCAGCAATCGGACTAGGCGCCATCACTTCTGAAGATTGCGGTAGGTTAACCAGAGCTTTACCGCTCTTGTTCTTAGACAGCAGATCGCTACCCTTACAAACAAAGCCGTAACCCGCATCAGAGCCAACTAGCCATAGCTGTTCATCTTCTCCCATCACCACTTGGCGAATAGAAGTGCCCGCGCTGATGTTCAAGCGACCAGTAATTGGTTCACCTTGACTTCGTGCAGATGGTAGCGAATGAGACTCAAGAGAGTAGCTTCGGCCATCACTGCCAAGGAACACCGCTTGTTGATTACTCTTACCTTTAGCACTCGCTAGGAATTTATCACCCGATTTGTAGTTCAAGCCTTCAGCGTCAACCTCATGCCCTTTCGCATGACGAATCCAACCTTTCTCAGAAAGCACGACAGTGATTGGCTCACTTGGAACCAAATCACGCTCAGTCAACGCTTTTGCTTCAGCACGTTCAATCAACGGTGAACGACGATCATCGCCGTATTTATCTGCATCGGCTTGGATTTCTTTTTTGATCAGCGTATTCAAGCGACGCTCTGAACCTAGTAGCTTTTCAAGCTTCTCACGTTCAGCTTCAAGCTCTTCTTGCTCAGCTCGAATCTTAAACTCTTCTAACTTAGCTAAGTTACGAAGTTTAATATCGAGAATCGCATTGGCTTGAATTTCAGAAATGTTGAAACGATTCATCAAAACAGGACATGGTTCGTCTTCTGTTCTAATGATTTCAATCACTTCATCAATATTTAGATAAGCGGCAAGTAAGCCTTCTAAGATGTGCAAACGTGCCAGTACTTTATCTAAACGGTACTGCAAACGACGGCGAACGGTCGTGCGGCGGAACTCAATCCACTCTTTCAGGGTTTGAACTAAGCCTTTAACTTGAGGACGGTTATCTAAACCAATCATGTTCAAGTTAACGCGGAAGTTTTTCTCAAGATCCGTCGACGCGAATAAATGACTCATCAGTTGGTCACAGTCGATACGGTTTGAACGAGGAACCACGACGATACGCGTTGGATTTTCGTGATCTGATTCATCACGCAAGTCGTCAACCATTGGCAGCTTCTTAGCTCGCATCTGGTTCGCAATTTGCTCAAGTAACTTCGCACCTGACACTTGATGAGGTAAAGCCGTGATAACAATATCAGAGCCTTCCTTATGCCATACCGCGCGCATCTTGATGCTGCCGCGGCCTGTACGGTAGATTTTTTCGATGTCCGACTTCGGCGAAATAATTTCAGCTTCTGTCGGGTAATCAGGCCCTTGAATGAAACCCATCACATCTGGAAGTTCAGCTTTTGGCGTATCAATCAAATGAATCGCTGCATTCGCTACTTCACGCACATTGTGTGGCGGAATATCGGTCGCCATACCTACCGCGATACCAGTAATACCGTTCAACAAAATATGAGGAAGACGAGCAGGCAACATTTGTGGCTCTTTCATCGTGCCATCAAAGTTTGGTTGCCAATCAACTGTACCTTGACCTAATTCACCTAGAAGAACTTCCGCGAATTTAGACAGTTTCGCTTCGGTATAACGCATTGCAGCGAACGATTTCGGGTCATCCGGAGCACCCCAGTTACCTTGACCATCTACCAGTGGGTAACGGTAAGAGAAAGGCTGCGCCATTAATACCATCGCTTCGTAACAAGCAGAATCACCGTGTGGGTGATACTTACCTAATACGTCACCAACAGTACGTGCTGATTTTTTGTATTTTGATGCAGCCGATAAGCCCAGCTCAGACATCGCATAGATAATACGACGCTGTACTGGCTTCAAGCCATCACCGATATACGGCAATGCACGATCCATGATCACGTACATTGAGTAATTTAAGTAGGCATCTTCGGTGAACTTGCGCATTGGCAACTGTTCAACGCCATCATATGTAATTTCGTTAGACATCCATTATACCTCGGCCATATCACCGTTAGTCTGTAGCCATGTACGGCGATCATCTGCACGTTTCTTACCAAGCAGCATGTCCATCATCTCGTTGGTCGCTTCGCTGTCATCAATCGTTAACTGAACAAGGCGACGAGTGTTTGGATCCATGGTGGTTTCACGCAACTGAAGTGGGTTCATTTCACCCAGACCTTTGAATCGTTGCACGTTGATTTTGGCTTTCTTCTGCGATAGTCGCTCAAGCACACCGTCTTTCTCTGCGTCATCAAGTGCGTAGAACACTTCTTTACCGCAATCGATACGATACAAAGGAGGCATTGCCACATAGATATGACCCGCTTCAACCAATGCATGGAAATGGCGAGTAAACAATGCACATAACAGTGTCGCGATATGAAGACCATCCGAGTCCGCATCGGCAAGGATACAGATCTTACCGTAACGCAGGCCTGATAAATCATCGTTGTCTGGGTCGATACCCAGAGCTACCGAGATGTCATGCACTTCTTGCGAAGCCAATACTTGGTCTGCTGACACTTCCCATGTATTTAGGATCTTACCGCGAAGTGGCATAACTGCTTGGAACTCACGATCACGAGCTTGTTTAGCAGAACCACCCGCCGAGTCCCCTTCCACGAAGAAGATTTCGGTACGGCTTAAATCTTGAACCGAACAGTCCGTTAGCTTACCCGGCAATGCTGGGCCTGAGGCGATTTTCTTACGCACAACCTTTTTGCTTGCGCGCATACGGCGGTGAGCATTCGCAATACAAGCTTCTGCCAACTGTTCTGCCAGTTGTGGTTTTTCGTTCAACCACAGGCTAAAGGCATCTTTTACCACACCAGACACAAACGCAGCGGTCTGACGCGAAGACAAGCGTTCTTTTGTTTGACCAGCAAACTGCGGATCTTGCATCTTCACAGATAGAACGTAAGAACAACGGTCAAAGATGTCATCACCCGTCAACTTAACGCCACGAGGGAGAAGATTACGGAACTCACAGAACTCACGCATTGCATCAAGCAGACCTTGGCGAAGACCGTTTACGTGTGTACCACCTTGCTTAGTTGGTACTAAGTTCACGTAGCTCTCGGTGATCATATCACCGCCTTCTGGCTGCCAGATGATCGCCCAGTTCGCCATTTCCGTTTCAGCAACGAATTCACCGACATAAGGCTCTTCAGGCAACAGGGTGTAACCTTTCACGCCTTCAGCAAGATAGTCTTTTAGACCATCTTCATAGAACCATTTGTGTTCTTCATTGTTCACTTTGTCGCTAAAGGTGATTTCTAACCCCGGGCAAAGTACCGCTTTCGCACGTAAATTGTTGATTAGGCGAAGCGTTGAAAACTTAGAGCTATCGAAGTATTTAGGGTCAGGCCAGAAGTGTACTGATGTACCACTGTTGCGATGACCACAAGTGCCTGTAACCGTCAGTTCAGTAACCGCTTTACCATGCTCTAGAGCGATTTCATGAACTTGACCTTCACGGCGAACCGTAACCTCAACACGCTTAGACAGGGCGTTTACTACCGAGATACCTACACCGTGCAAACCACCAGAAAACTTGTAGTTGTTGTTCGAGAACTTACCACCAGAGTGGAGCTTGGTTAGGATCAGCTCAACACCTGAGATACCTTTCTCTGGGTGGATATCGACAGGCATACCACGGCCATCATCGGTAACTTCTAATGATTGGTCAACATGAAGCACAACTTTGATTTTCTTAGCGTGTCCCGCTAGAGCTTCATCAACCGAGTTATCAATGACTTCTTGGGCAAGGTGGTTCGGCCTTTCTGTCTCGGTATACATACCTGGGCGGTGTCGCACAGGGTCGAGACCTTCAAGTACCTCGAGGTCTTTTGCATTATATTGTTCAGTCATAATACGGAGTTTACTCAAAAAGTTTGCGTCAGTTCGCTGGCTCCAGTTTCACTAAAGCAGAATCATTACTATGAACCGTCATAGTAGAGCGAACGAGCGAAGTATGGGGAATATAGTCTGGAAGCTGACTAATGATGTCAAGCTAGTTCAAAAACTAAGACATCAAACTATGATATTTCACCATTGATAGATGAAATAACAGGCAAAAAGAGAGACAACGACTCAGTGAAGAAAACAGGTTATAGGTTTAGAAAGGTGATGATTTGCTGTGGGTAGCCTTCAAAATCAACAAAGCTATGATTCCCACCCTCTTCTACTGTTTGGGTTGCACCTTGATACTTCTCTACCGCTTGTCGGTAATCCAGAACTTCATCTTCCGTTTGTTGAAGTAACCAGAAGTCACTTGGCCTTGTGATAGCCGGAACATCTAATGCCTTCAACTCATCGATATGCTTAGTCTCTAAGACATATCGTTCATTTGTGTATGGGTTTACTTGCTCACCTAAGTAGTCGACAAGTAACTCATATGGTTTCACCGCAGGGTTTACTACAACCGCTTTGAAGCCATAATGGCTGTTGAGCCAAGTTGAAAGGTAGCCTCCTAATGAGCTGCCAACCAGTGCGATCTCGTACTGATTTTTGTATTGCTCCACCAGCTGCTGCAGGTAAAGTGCGGCTTGCTGCGGGAAGCTCGGCAGTTGAGGGGTTAGCACCTTAATATCCGCACGATGCTCCGCGCAATACTCAGTCATCACCGTCGCTTTGTAAGAGCGAGATGAGCTGTTAAAACCATGAATATAGAGAAGCAGTGATGGTTTTGCAGTTTGCTCGATAGATTCAGACATCATTAGCAACCTTCATTAATAACCAGCGGCTTCAAAATCAGGTAAGAACTGACCGTTAGGCAAGCGACGAACTTGAGTACTCACCGTCCCATCTTGGTGCAGTTCAATCTCTCTCCAACCAGGAGATAAGGTATCTACAGCGAAGTCATCTGAATTAGGTTTGAACTGAACACAAGTCGACGGAGTTGCCATAACTTGTACACCATGGTGCTCTCGGTTCATGTCTTGGTGAACGTGACCACACAATACCGCTCTCACATTAGAATGCTGTTGAACCACATCCCAGAACTGGTCAGCATCTTTCAAATTATGTTGATCAAGCCATGCACTGCCCACTAGCAACGGGTGGTGGTGCAACAAAACCAAAGTATTGCGCTCAGGGAATTCCGCCAGTTTTTGTTCTAGCAAATCAAGTTGTTGATCGCTAAGGCGCCCATGTGGAACACCGACGACTTGAGAATCCAACATGATCACTTGCCAGCTCTCACTTAGCAATACATGTTCAACACACTGAATTTGTGGTGATGGTAAAACACTGCCCATATTAGGCTTAAAATCATGGTTTCCAGGTAGCCAGTAACATGGCTTTTCTAAAGGCTGAATCCCTGACTCAAACTTCCGGTATGACTCTGCGCTGTGATCTTGGGAAATGTCACCAGTCGCTAAGATCGCCTGATAGTCAAAGCCTTGACTAACAATGCCATCGATTACAGCACGAAAGCTATCTTGAGTGTTGATGCTTAGTAAGCTGCCATTGCTAGGCGCAAATAAATGCGTATCCGTCAGCTGCACAAGCTTAATACTGCTCTCATCAAATTTTGAAGTGTGTGATAATTCCAAAATAACAAATCCAGATACGTTACTGTTTAGACGTTAAAAGTGTTCTTAAATAAGCTCAATTAAAAGGCAATAGGGCTACGGCTGATACCAGTTTTTAAACAAAACGTTAACCACTCCCCAAGAAATTTATTCAATTGAAATTTCTCATCCTTTTGCAGAAGCTTAGTGTTGGGATAGTCATATTTCGCCTTAACTCGCGAAAAATCCCCACTGGCGCACACTTCTGCAACTCGAGCGTCGTGATATAGCCTGACAGACATTTTTGGCAAAGGAAACACTGGCATCGCGTCACTCTGACATATATCTATTAATGTGGTGTATTTTGTGACCTCATTCACTGTCAATTGATATACCATATTAACGGCTTGGTAACAGCGGACATCACCAACCTCATGCCCAACCGGTAACAGAGCGTTTAGTTTGGCATAATTCGTCTCATAGACTCGCATCAATTCAGCAAGATCAACATGATACGGTTTCTTGACCGCTATATTTGGCATAACGTTAAGCTACCCACTCTGACTGTAATTCTTGGTAGTTCAATTGTAGCCACTGCAATGCAATGATCGTGGCCCCATTTTCAAACACACCGTCTTTAACCAGTTGATAAGCCGCCTCACGACTCATCACCTGTACTCGAATGTCTTCACCTTCGTAATCCAGCCCGTGTACCCCTTTGGCTGTCGTGGCATCGACACAACCAACAAAAACATCAAGCCGCTCTGAACAGCCGCCTGATGAAGGGTAATACGAAGTGATAGGCAGCACAGATCCGACTTCGACTCCAGCTTCTTCCATCGCTTCACGACGAGCCACATCTTGTGGTGACTCATCGGTATCGATAATCCCAGCAACAATTTCGTATTGCCACGGGTGCTCATGCTCTAAAGCACCAACACGGATCTGTTCGACGATCACGACTTCGTCACGCACGGGATCATAAGGTAACAAAGCGGCAGCATGACCACGTTCAAACATTTCACGCTCGATTGGTTGGCTCCAGCCTCCCTCAAACAGCTTATGCTTAAATGTGTACTTAACCATTTTAAAAAAACCACGAAACAGCGTCTCTTTTGAGACTATTTCCACATCTTGTGGAGTAAACTCATGTCGTTGATTGTCATACTGTTGCATTTGGTACCTCACTAAGTGATCTTTATAGTTTACTCATTGTCCGAGTTAACTACCAAGGATAAGGTTCAACTTTTTATATAAAACTTATAATTAAAGTTAAGTTTTAAAAAATAAATATTGCACAAGTGGACAGTTAAATGTAAAAAGTGCAAAGTTTCGAGTAAATTACCACCAAACTGGGTTAAACTCTTTTAAAGAAAATTCCACAAAAGGCAGGAATAGGAAAATGAAAAAACTGCTTCCACTATTTATCAGTGCAGCAATTGGCAGCCTAAGTTTGTCAGCTTTTGCTGATACGCTAGCTGACGTTTACGACCAAGCAAAACAGAACGATCCACAACTTCTTCGTTCAGCAGCGCAGCGCGATGCCGCTTTTGAAGCAGTAACGTCAAGCCGGAGTGATTTGCTACCTCAAATAAACCTAACAGCAAACTACGATATCAATCGTGGTGATCGAGACACGTCAGGTGTTGGTAGTTCAAGTATCGATAACAATACTTGGGGAGCTGCGATTGGTTTTTCTCAAGAACTTTACCAACGCTCTTCGTGGATCACTCTAGATACCGCTGAGAAAACGGCTCGCCAGGCTGATTCAGCATACGCGGCAGAGCAACAAGCGTTGATTCTACGTACCGCGACAGCTTACTTCGACGTACTTCGTGCTCAAGATAACCTAGAATTTGTTCGTGCTGAAAAGGCAGCCGTTGCTCGTCAGCTTGAGCAAACTAAGCAACGTTTTGAAGTAGGCCTTTCTGCTATTACCGATGTACATGATGCGCAAGCTCAGTACGATGGCGTTTTAGCTGATGAAGTATTAGCAGAGAACGATCTGACTAACAGCTACGAAGGTCTACGTGAGATTACAGGTCAAGAACACTCTAACCTAAGCATCCTAGATACTGACCGCTTCTCAGCGAGCAAATCTTCTGAGTCCGCAACCGCTCTTGTTGAACAAGCCGAGCAAAAGAACCTTAGCCTACTAGCAGCACGAATCTCTCAAGACGTAGCAAAAGACAACATCTCTTTAGCTAGTTCTGGTCACCTACCAAGCCTAACGTTAGACGGTAGCTATGCTCTAGCAGATCAATCAAATAGCTCTCAAGATTATGACCAAGACAACCTAAACATTGGTTTGAACTTAGTTGTTCCTCTATACACGGGTGGTAACACAACTTCTTTGACTAAACAGGCTGAATACAACTACGTTGCAGCAAGTGAAGATCTAGAGGCGACTTACCGAAGCGTTGTAAAAGACGTACGTGCATTCAACAACAACATCAGCGCTTCAATTGGTGCTCTACGCGCTTACGAGCAATCTGTTGTTTCTGCTCAGTCTGCTTTAGAGGCAACAGAAGCTGGTTTTGATGTGGGTACTCGTACTATTGTTGATGTACTAGATTCAACTCGTCGTCTTTACGATGCAAACAAAAACCTTTCAGACGCTCGTTACAACTACATCCTAAGTGTCCTTCAGCTTCGTCAAGCGGTTGGTACGCTAAGCGAACAAGACATTGTTGATGTAAACGCAGGTCTAAAAGTAGCAAGTAAGTAACTCTTAATTACTCAGTTACCGTCACAAAAATGCCACTCAATGAGCTAACACTGATCATTTAAGCATTTTACTGATGAGTTGATCGCTCCTGTAGATAGTTAACAATACCCTTAAGCATTTTTTGTTTAAGGGTGTTGTTTTATGCTTTCACACTGGCTAATTGATATTTTATTAGCGTCTAATACTAAGCACCAAGTCTAATCTAGTTCATATCAATCTTAACGCCTGCCAACGCCCCTGTTCCGTAGTCATCACCACGTCTTGTTTTTAGCATTAAACGTAAGTCATTAGCAGAATCGGCACTGTGGAACGCATCCTCTTCGCTGATCTTGCCTGCTACAGCTAAATCATACAAAGCTTGGTCAAAGGTCTGCATACCAATTTCTTTTGATTTTGCCATAGTCGCTTTCAGTTCATGTAACTCACCACGACGAATCAAGTCTGATACTCGTGGGCTATTCAGCAGAATTTCAAACACACCATGACGACCGCTGCCATTCTTATCTCGGATTAACTGTTGAGCAACCACGCCACGCAAGTTCATCGACAAATCAAACAAGAACTGTTCTTTCTGCTCTTTAGGCACCAAGTGAAGAATACGCTCTAGCGCTTGGTTGGCATTATTGGCGTGCAGGGTAGCCATACACAAGTGACCCGTTTCAGCGAAGGTCATCGCATACTCCATGGTTTCACGGCTACGGATTTCGCCAATCAAGATCATATCTGGCGCTTGACGTAATGAGTTCTTAAGGGCAACTTCGTAGCTCTCGGTGTCGAGCCCGACCTCACGTTGCGTCACGATACATTTTTTATGCTCATGGACGAATTCAATCGGGTCTTCAACCGTTAAGATATGCCCTGAACGATTGGTGTTGCGATAGCCTGTCATTGCGGCCATTGAGGTCGATTTACCAGAACCTGTCGCACCAACCACTAGCACAAGTCCGCGCTTAGCAATTGAAAGGTCTTGTAGTACATCAGGAAGCTTTAATTGCTCAAAGGTTGGGATGTTAGTCTCAATACGTCTAATTACCGCTCCAGGCAGCTCTCGTTGAAAGAATGCACTGACACGAAAGCGACCAAACTCACGCACAATGGCAAAGTTTGCCTCACGTGTTTGCTGATATTCATCACGTCGGTCTTGATCCATCATTGCATCAAGTAGTTGAGCAACCTTAGCCGCATTCAACTTCTCGCCTTGAGGTCGCAATTCACCATCGACACGAAACAAGATAGGCGCATCAACGGTGATATAAAGATCCGATGCTTTTTGAGACAGCATTCCTTCAAGGGTTTGATTCAATTCCATGTTATTCACCTTGATTAAAACATTGAGGTTTCAATTTCGATCTTTCTCTCTACCTCTTCCGAATCAACCAAGCCTTGAGCCATCAGCTGTTTCGCATTTTGCTCCATAGTCTGCATACCATGTGCCGCCCCCGTTTGAATGATAGAGTACATCTGGGCGACCTTATCCTCACGAATCAAGTTTCTAATCGCAGGTGTCGCCATCATGATTTCATGACACGCGACACGACCTCCACCAACACGCTTTAGCAGCTTTTGCGCAATCACCGAGCGCAGTGATTCAGACAACATAGAACGAACCATATCTTTATCGCTACCTGGGAACACATCAATAATACGGTCGATCGTTTTTGCCGCCGAACTGGTATGTAACGTACCAAAAACCAAGTGACCAGTTTCTGCAGCAGTAAGCGCTAAACTAATTGTTTCTTGGTCACGAAGCTCACCAACAAGAATCACGTCAGGGTCTTCACGTAACGCACTGCGCAACGCCGCTTTAAAGCTGTGAGTATCACGGTGAACTTCACGCTGGTTCACTAAGCATTTATTGTTGGTGTGAACGAATTCAATTGGGTCTTCGATCGTCAGGATGTGCTTATTGTAGTTGCGGTTTACGTAATCAACCATCGCCGCGAGAGTCGTCGATTTACCAGAACCTGTTGGGCCAGTGACGAGCACTAAACCTTTCTCGTAGTTGGCAATCTTTTCAAAGATTTCTGGAGCACCTAATTGATCTAAAGTTGGGATCTCTACAGGAATAGTTCGAAAGACAGCCGAACAACCACGAGCTTGGTTAAATGCGTTTACACGGAAACGACCAACATTGGGTAATTCAAAAGAGAAATCGACTTCCAGTTTTTCTTCAAACTCACCGCGTTGTGAATCGCTCATGATCTCAAATACCAAACGGTGCACATCAGCATGACTCAAAGCTGGTATTCCAAGCTTCCTTACTTCACCATCTATACGTACCATTGGAGATACACCCGCAGAAAGATGTAGATCTGACGCGTTATGCTTTACACTAAAATCTAGTAACTCAGTGATATCCATTTATTTTCCCTTAAGTAAAGTCAGCTATGAGTAGTATTCAACAAAATATAGAACAAATCACCTCACAGATTCGTAGTGCTGAGCAAAAGTGCGGACGAGTTCCAGACTCCGTGCAACTTTTAGCCGTCAGCAAAACTAAACCTATTGATGCAATTCTAGAAGCCGCACTTGGAGGTCAAGTTGCCTTTGGTGAAAACTATGTTCAAGAAGGTGTTGATAAAGTAAAACACTTTTCAGAACAGCATTCCAACCTAAATTTAGAGTGGCATTTTATTGGTCCAATTCAATCCAATAAAACCCGCCTAATCGCGGAAAGCTTCCAATGGGTGCATTCCATCGATCGCGATAAAATCGCACAAAGACTGAGTGACCAACGTCCAAGCGAGCTTCCACCTTTGCAAGTTTTAATTCAAGTAAACACCAGTGGTGAAGCGTCCAAGTCTGGCACATCTGAAGAGTCAATTTTTGCACTAGCGGAGTTGATTTCCTCACTGCCCAACCTCACTCTAAGAGGATTGATGTCGATTCCTGCAAACGTTTCTGACTATCAATCACAGCTTAACGCTTTCTCTCAACTGGCAGAGCTTAAAGATAAGCTAGCTGCAAAATTTCCTGGTATTGATACCCTTTCGATGGGCATGAGTGGAGATATGGAAGCAGCAGTCGAGGCTGGCAGCACTATGGTTCGTATTGGAACCGCGATTTTCGGTGCTCGTGATTACGCGAAATAGTGACACCTAACAACCAAAAAATATAAGTATTGATACCGCTCCGCTTTCACCGCGCAGCGACACGCTCAGGATTTGATATATGGAACATAAGAACATCGCCTTTATCGGGGCGGGAAACATGGTTCGCTCAATTGTAGCGGGCTTATTCGCGAGTGGTTACCCAGCGCAAAAGATTACAGCAACAGCACCTTCTGATACCAGACGAGTACCGTTAGAGCAAGAGTACGGCATCAATACCACCAGCGATAATATTGTCGCAGCAGAGCAAGCAGACGTTGTTGTATTATCGGTGAAGCCACAAATGATGGCCGATGTATGTAAATCCTTACAAAGCATCGACTTTAGCAACAAACTGGTTATCTCAATTGCCGCAGGTATTAATGCGAATCGACTCAATGAGATGTTAGACTGCCAATTGAACTTAGTGCGTGTGATGCCAAACACGCCATCACTGCTTGGTAAGGGGATGAGCGGTCTTTATGCTAATTCAACCGTTAGCCAAGATGATAAAGACTTCGCTTCTCAGCTAATGCAAGCTGTAGGTGAGGTAAGCTGGGTTGAACAAGAGTCTGGCATCAACAACATCATTGCGGCGGCGGGGAGTGCTCCAGCTTACTTTTTCCTGTTTATGGAAGCGATGCAAGCAGAAGCAATCAACCAAGGTTTCGACCAAGAGACGGCTCGTAAGCTAGTGCAGCAATCGGCATTAGGCGCGGCAGAAATGGTGGTCGCGAACCCAGCGACAAAATTATCTACACTGCGTGAGCAAGTGACTTCAAAAGGTGGTACCACCGCTGAAGCGCTGCGCACGTTTAACGAACATCAATTATCAGACATCGTAGCCAAAGCCATGCAAGCGGCAGTTGCTCGAGCTGAAGAGATGGAAAAACTGTTTTAGTACCAATCAAGGTACAAAAGCATTGTGTCGCTCGGGTGGTAACTGAGCGGCAAGTTAATCCGAAAAAGGAAACAATATGAACTCGATGAGCTTTCTGATCTCGACCGTTTTTGATCTTTACATCATGGTTGTGATCTTGCGTATCTGGCTACAAGCATCACGTGCAGATTTCTACAACCCATTCTCACAATTCATCGTAAAAGCGACACAACCGGTTGTTGCCCCACTACGCCGAGTTATTCCATCAATTGGCAGCCTTGATCTGGCGACGGTTGTTTTTGCTTATGTCCTTTGTGTACTTAAGTTCGTTGCTCTAAACCTGATTATCTCTGGCGGTGCTGCCGTTTTCGACATCAGCTTCCTTATCTTTGGCGCACTGTCTCTGCTCAAAGCGGCTGGTGGTTTAATTTTCTGGGTTCTACTTATCCGTGCAATCCTAAGCTGGGTAAGCCAAGGCCGTAGCCCAATCGAGTACGTGTTCCACCAACTGACTGAGCCAATGCTAATGCCTATCCGCCGTATCCTACCGGATATGGGTGGCTTCGACTTAAGCGTGCTGGTTCTGTTCATTGTTCTGCAATTTGCGAACTTCCTAATGGGCGACATGATTGGTCCTATTTGGTATCAGCTATAATTCAAGTACGAACATCAGATACTTTGACGATGCCAAAAGCGGTTTGGGCCGAGGAGGACGATATTCTTCTTAGGCTCTATATCCAACCCAAAGCAAGCCGAGACAAAATTGTCGGCTTGCACGGTGAGGAACTGAAAATTGCCATTACCGCCCCACCGGTTGATGGTAAAGCCAATGCTCATTTAGCGAAATACCTTTCAAAACAGTTTAAGGTCGCTAAAGGGCAAATTAAGATAGAAAAGGGAGAGCTAGGTAGGCACAAGCAAGTTCGCATATGCTCACCAAGCCAAATCCCAACTGAAGTCAAAGCCATCCTATGATGGCTTTTTGCTATTTATTGGAGTCATTATGCGTTTATGGATAACAGCACTACTCACCGCTCTTGTTGCCTTACCGAGTTCAGCAGGACAATTTAAGAACATTAAGGATGTCGAGGTTCACTACTCGGCTTTTAACTCGACGTTTTTAACTGCACAAGTCGCTAAGCAATACAAACTTAAGCGAAATGGATACTCAGCAATCCTCAACATCAGTGTGTTAGACAAGGCTTCCCTAGGCAAGCCTGCTACAACGGCTAAAATTTCGGGAACAGCGAAGAACCTCGTTGGGAACACCCGTACTTTGAAGTTTCGAGAAATCAAAGAAGGCGATGCGATTTATTACCTTGCTGAGTTCCCCGTAACCCACGAAGAAAACATCACTTTTAATATCGATGTTAACGCAGGTTTGAAAGGCACAGGTCCACTGCGCTTCACACAAAAATTTTATATAGAAGAGTAACTTCAACCGTCACTTTTCTGTTCACTAACTTATTAGAGCCCCCCCCCATGAGTAAGATTGTTTTAGCCACAGGCAACCAAGGTAAAGTTCGCGAGATGGCAGATATTCTGTCTGAGTTCGGTTTTGACGTTGTCGCACAAAGTGAATTTAACGTTTCAGAAGTCGCTGAAACGGGAACAACATTCATTGAAAATGCCATCATTAAAGCCCGTCATGCAGCGAAAGAAACCGGTCTACCAACGATTGCGGATGACTCTGGTTTAGAGGTTGATTACTTAAATGGCGCGCCAGGAATCTACTCAGCGCGTTACTCAGGAGAAGGCGCTACCGATAAAGAGAACATCGAAAAGCTGCTTGATGCTATGCAAGGTGTTGAGGCAGAGAAACGTACTGCTCGTTTCCACTGTGTATTAGTCTTAATGCGTCACGAAAATGATCCAACACCATTGGTATGTCACGGTAAATGGGAAGGACAAATTCTGACTGAAGAACACGGTGAGAACGGCTTTGGCTACGACCCTGTATTCTTTGTTCCAGAAGATAACTGTGCATCGGCTGAACTTGCCCCTTCACGCAAAAAGCAACTATCACACCGTGGTAAAGCCCTTGCCTCATTGTTCGAAGCACTCAAGGAGCGAGCGCTGTAATGCACAATACAGCGCTAATACCACCCGCACTTAGCCTCTATGTACACATCCCATGGTGTGTACAAAAGTGCCCGTATTGTGATTTCAACTCACACGCTCTGAAAGCCGAGATCCCAGAGAAAGAGTACATCGATGCACTACTTGAGGATCTCGATACTGATATCGAAAAGTACCAACTCAATGGTACACCTCGTCCGCTGCATTCGATCTTTATTGGTGGTGGCACTCCAAGCCTGTTCTCTCCAGAAGAGATCGGTCGACTGCTTCAAGGCATTGAGCAACGCATCCCATTCAAACCTGAAATTGAAATTACCATGGAAGCCAACCCAGGCACCATTGAAGCGGAGCGTTTTGCTGGTTACCAAAAAGCGGGGATTACTCGTATCTCGGTGGGTGTACAAAGTTTCGAGCAAGAGAAGCTAGAAAGGCTTGGCCGTATCCATGGTCAAGATGAAGCGGTCAACGCAGCTCACCTTGCGCATAAAATCGGTCTAAACAGCTTTAACCTCGATCTTATGCATGGCTTACCCGATCAGAGTATTGATCAGGCACTGTCTGATTTAGACAAAGCGATCGAGCTCGATCCTCCACATTTATCTTGGTATCAGCTAACAATAGAACCTAACACCATGTTCTATTACAAAACGCCAAAACTGCCTGATGATGATGACTTGTGGGATATCTTCGACTTAGGCCATAAGAAGCTTGCAGATGCGGGTTATTTACAGTACGAAATCTCAGGCTACAGCAAGCCGGGATATCAGTGTCAGCATAATCTCAACTACTGGCGTTTTGGCGACTACCTAGGTATTGGCTGTGGCTCTCATGGCAAGCTGAGCTTTGCAGGTGGACGTATTGTTCGCACCACTAAGGTTAAACACCCTAGAGGCTACCTAGCAGCGTATAAGAACATGGTGAAACCGTACCTATCTGATGAGTTTGAAGTGCCAAATGAAGACCGCCCTTTTGAGTTCTTTATGAACCGCTTTAGGTTAATGGAAGCATGTCCAAAACAAGACTTCATTGATACGACTGGGTTAGAGTTTGATTCGATTCAGCCAACGATAGAGTGGGCCAAAGAACTCGGTTATCTTAATGAAACCGACAGCCATTGGCAGATCACTGAAAAAGGAAAACTCTTCTTAAACGATTTGCTTGAAGCCTTTATGGCAGAAGAAGACGAGTAGTTCGAGATTCGAGATTCGAGATTCGAGATTCGAGATTCGAGATTCGAGATTCGAGATTCGAGATTCGAGATTCGAGATTCGAGATTCGAGATTCGAGATTCGAGATTCGAGATTCGAGATTCGAGATTCGAGATTCGAGATTCGAGATTCGAGATTCGAGATTCGAGATTCGAGATTCGAGATTCGAGATTCGAGATTCGAGATTCGAGATTCGAGATTCGAGATTCGAGAAAATGATTAAAAGGGTTGGCCATAGAGTCAACCCTTTCTAATTTGACTTCGTCATCCTCAAAAATGAGGGACGAGTGAGTTGGGGATCTCTTGCAAGAGTAGAACCCCAACGTAAAGCCGCTTTTAGAAAATAGAACGACCAATACGCTCTGAAAGCAGTTCCAGAGCCTTAGTACCCGCCAAAGAGTTACCCGAAGGATCAAGCTCTGGGGACCACACAGCGATTGTCATCTCACCCGGAACGATAGCAATAATACCGCCGCCGACGCCCGATTTTCCTGGCATACCAACACGGTAGGCAAACTCGCCAGCCCCATCGTACAAACCACATGTCGCAAGCAAAGCATTCAACTGCTTGGTTTGAACTGGCGTGATGATCTCTTTCTTGGTTTGAACTGACACACCTTTGTTCGCCAAATAGCTAAAGGTTTTCGCCAAATCCACACACGTCATTTTAAGCGCACAAGCATGGAAGTAGTTATTCAGTACTGGAATAACATCATTCTCAAAGTTACCAAATGAACGCATCAAATAAGCAATGGCAGCATTACGATCGCTGTGCATCATTTCTGAAGCCGCGACTATCTTGTCATACACAATATGAGTGTCGCCCGACAACTGGCGCACAAATTCCAATAAACGATGTCTCGGCGCTGATAGGCGGCTTTGTAGTAGATCAGCTACGACAATAGCACCCGCATTGATGAACGGGTTACGGGGGATCCCCTGCTCCATCTCAAGCTGAATCATCGAGTTAAAGGCTTGACCAGAAGGCTCTTTGCCAACGCGTTGCCAAATCTCTTCAGGCTTGTATAGCACCATAGCTAACGTAAGACTCAAGGCCTTAGAGATAGATTGCACAGAAAATGCTTCTTCAGCATCGCCTGCTTTAATCACCTCACCCTCATTGGTGTATACCGCGATCGCCAGTTTCTGGTTCGATACGCGAGCCAGTGCAGGGATATAATCAGCGACCTTTCCCTGTCCAATTAAAGAACGAACTTCGTCTAAGATCTCGGCCAAAATAGCTTGAGTTGGTTTCATGTGCACTTACTTCTATATTGTTATTTTTGTAGGGGTGTAACATATACCAATCGTAGTAAATAACTGCTCATTCTAGCTTGTTAAAATGCTCGATAACTGCGTTAGAATTTTTGATTGTAGAGTAACTACTTATCGAAAAATGCTGCCTTGTTCTCAAGCCTTTTTCCTACGCTATTTCTGATCACTTACTTACTGTGATTGGTATTACTTTCTGTCGTTAAACCTTTACTGAAATAAAAGCCTAAGGACAAAAAAGCCAACATTACAATAATGTTGGCTTTAATCAATCCCACAAAGTGTAAGGTTTAACCTAAAGCAGGTTTACCTTCACTTGTTGTGCTCGAGAATTACTTAGTACGCTTGTACTTAATATCCCAAACACCATGACCAAGACGGTGGCCACGAGCTTCAAATTTAGTCAGTGGACGCTCATCCGGACGAGGAATGTAATCACCATCTTCAGCGATATTCTCGAAGCCTGGAGCAACGTTCATCACTTCAATCATGTGCTCTGCGTAGTTTTCCCAGTCTGTTGCCATGTGGAAAATACCAGTATCAAGTTGAAGCTTACCGCGAACCATTTCTGCAAACTCAGCCTTAACGATACGACGTTTGTGGTGACGAGCTTTGTGCCATGGGTCAGGGAAGAACAGTTGCAGTGTATGCAGGCTGCTATCTGGAATCATGTGTTCAAATACTTCTACTGCATCGTGACACATTACACGCAGGTTAGTTACGCCAGCATCACGCGCTGTACCTAAACAAGCACCAACACCTGGGCTGTGAACTTCAATACCTAAGAAGTTTTTCTCAGGTGCGTTCTTTGCCATTTCAACCAGTGATGCACCCATACCGAAGCCAATTTCTAGTACAACTGGGTTATCGTTGCCAAATACTTCTTTCCAGTTAAGAAGCTCTGGGTTGTAGTCGATACCCATTGTTGGCCAACATTCATTCATCGCGTTTTCTTGGCCTTTTGTTAAGCGGCCTTCGCGGCGAACAAAACTACGGATCTTACGAACCAGTTTGCCGTCTTCAGTATACTCGTTAGTGGTCACTTCACTCATTGATTTTTGCCTGCACATTGATTAATCAAAGCGGGGATTATCCAAAGAATTGCCTTCGGTGCAAGTCTTTCCGTGGATAAATTCCCACACAATTTGTCTGTTTTACATCCAACGTTAAGTGTGGTGCAATTTCGCTTCTAATAATAGCAAAGCATAGAGCATGTCGTGACTCCTTTCGCAACCGCCATATTAAAGTGGTATGACGCCTACGGGCGTAAAGAATTACCTTGGCAACAAAACAAAACCGCCTATACCGTTTGGCTATCTGAAATTATGCTTCAGCAAACTCAAGTCGCCACGGTGATCCCATACTACCAACGCTTCTTAGAACGGTTTCCTACGGTTATCGACCTAGCGAACGCCGAACAAGATGAGGTGCTCCACTTATGGACAGGGCTTGGTTATTACGCAAGAGCTCGCAATCTACATAAAGCAGCCAAGATCGTTGCTGAGCAATATGGTGGTGAATTTCCGCTTTCTATCGAGGAGATGAACGCGCTACCGGGCATCGGTCGCTCGACTGCTGCGGCTGTGCTGTCTTCGGTTCATAAGCTTCCTCATGCGATTCTTGATGGCAATGTAAAACGAACGCTTGCGAGAAGCTTTGCCGTTGAAGGTTGGCCTGGGCAAAAGAAAGTCGAGAAGCAGCTCTGGGAACATGCCGAAGCACATACTCCGAAGAAAGATGTCGATAAGTACAACCAAGCAATGATGGACATGGGTGCGATGGTTTGTACTCGTAGCAGGCCTAAATGTACCCTTTGCCCGATTGAAAGCATGTGTGAGGCCAAGAAGCTAGATAGACAGCTCGACTTCCCAGGCAAAAAACCTAAAAAAGAAAAGCCAGTAAAAGAGACCTGGTTTGTGATTCTGTACCACGACAACCAAGTGTGGCTCGAACAGCGCCCTCAGTCTGGTATCTGGGGTGGATTGTTTTGTTTCCCTCAGAATGAAAACGCAGAGATCGAACATCAGTTAGATCTTCGTTCGGTCAAAGACACTGAAACCGATTCAATCAAGACCATGATTGCGTTTAGGCACACTTTCAGCCACTACCACTTAGATATCACGCCAGTATTGGTGAAATTAGATAAACAACCAGATTTGATAATGGAAGGGACTAAAGGTCTCTGGTATAACTTATCAAAACCAGAAGAAATTGGCCTAGCTGCTCCAGTAAAGCTGCTTATTGAGAGCCTACCCTTTGAACTGAACGACGACGTTTGAATCAACGAACGCGATAAGAGGAACCACTATGAGCCGCACTGTATTTTGTGCTCGCCTTCAAAAAGATGCTGAAGGCCTAGATTTTCAACTTTACCCAGGTGACTTAGGTAAGCGTATCTTTGACAACGTGTCTAAAGAAGCTTGGGGACAATGGCAAAGTAAGCAAACCATGCTTATCAATGAAAAGAAGCTAAACATGATGGATCCTGAGCATCGTAAACTTCTTGAAACTGAGATGGTTAACTTCCTTTTCGAAGGTAAAGATGTCGTAATTGATGGCTATACTCCACCAAGCGAATAAGACATTTATTTAAGCAATTTTTAATGACATCATGGTTAACGCTGTGATGTCATTTTTTTATGAGGAACTATGAAAAAGCTAAGTTACTTCCTAACAGCCATGTTATTAACGGGCTGCAGCCGTGAATTTGTCGAAAGCATTTATGATGTGAATTACGAGCCGACCAACCGATTTGTAAGCAATTTGGCAGAGCTACCTGGTCAGTTTGAAAAAGACACCGGAGCACTAGATGCTTTGATTAATAGCTTTTCTGGCAATATCCAAAAACGCTGGGGCAGTAGTGAAATAAAAATGGCAGGTAAAAGTAACTATGTGAAATACATAGATAATTACCTAAGCCGTTCAGAAGTAAACTTTAGCGAAGGCCTCATAACGGTAGAAACCGTCTCCTCTACTGAGCCTAAAAAACACCTCAAAAACGCGATCATGACAACGCTTTTGACGCCTGATGATCCAGCGCATGTCGACCTATTCTCCTCCAAAAGCATCAAGTTAGAAGGCAAGCCTTTCCTCTACAATCAAGTTGTAGACCAAGAGAAAAAGCCTATTCAATGGACTTGGCGCGCTAACCAGTTCGCTGATTACCTGATCGCCAATAACCTAAAAACCAAAGAAGTCGACTTTAAAAAAGCCTATTACGTTGAGATCCCAATGGTGGCCGATCACGCCAGTCAGCGTAGTTATCAATACGCCGACATCGTTCGACGAGCATCTCAGCGTTACGACATTCCTGAAGACTTGATCTACGCGATTATCAAAACAGAGAGTAGTTTCAACCCCTACGCGGTGAGCTGGGCGAATGCATACGGTCTTATGCAGGTGGTGCCTAAAACCGCTGGTCGAGATGTGTTTAAGCTAGTAAAGAACAAGCCTGGAGAGCCCAGTCCTGAGTATTTATTCAATCCAGAAAACAACATTGATGCTGGTACCGCATACTTTTACATACTCAAAAATCGTTATTTGAAAGATGTAAAACACCCGACAACGCTCGAGTACAGTATGATTTCAGCATACAACGGCGGCACTGGTGGTGTCCTCAATACCTTCAGTAAGGACAGAAAACGAGCAGTGCGAGATTTAAACTCGCTGCAACCTAGCCAAGCGTACTGGGCTCTTACTAAGAAACACCCAAACAAAGAGTCGCGCCGATACTTAGAAAAAGTAACAAAATTCAAGAAAGAGTTTAACCAAGGTAAAACGTAAGCCTCACTTTTGAATAAAAAAACAACTAACGAACGTTTTTTTTAATTATTTTCAAAAAAGGAGTTGACGGTTATGCAGAAAATCCGTTTAATAGCGCTCCGTTGCCCGGATAGCTCAGTCGGTAGAGCAGAGGATTGAAAATCCTCGTGTCGGTGGTTCGATTCCGCCTCCGGGCACCACAATTTGATTTGCTGGTGTCATTACTTCTTAACTGGGAGTAGTAACACAGGCAAAAGCACAAAAGAATTTAGTGTGCCGACTTAGCTCAGTAGGTAGAGCAACTGACTTGTAATCAGTAGGTCACCAGTTCGACTCCGGTAGTCGGCACCATTCTTTTGCCTCGATAGCTCAGTCGGTAGAGCAGCGGATTGAAAATCCGCGTGTCGGTGGTTCGATTCCGCCTCGAGGCACCATTATTTGGTATTTAACTTGAATAAGTTAATACAAATAATTCCCCCTTAGTTCAGTTGGTAGAACGGCGGACTGTTAATCCGTATGTCGCAGGTTCGAGTCCCGCAGGGGGAGCCATTTTAAAGGGCTTCATTTAAATGAGGTTCTAATGAAGAATTTACTCTTCAAGCAAAGAATTTAGTGTGCCGACTTAGCTCAGTAGGTAGAGCAACTGACTTGTAATCAGTAGGTCACCAGTTCGACTCCGGTAGTCGGCACCATTCTTTTGCCTCGATAGCTCAGTCGGTAGAGCAGCGGATTGAAAATCCGCGTGTCGGTGGTTCGATTCCGCCTCGAGGCACCATTATTTGGTACTTAACAAATAGTGGTCTTAATAGACCTGATGTTAAGACAAGTAATTCCCCTTTAGTTCAGTTGGTAGAACGGCGGACTGTTAATCCGTATGTCGCAAGTTCAAGTCTTGCAAGGGGAGCCACATCCAAGAAAGCCAAGTCGAAAGACTTGGCTTTTTTTTCGTTTGAAAAAAAACAAACCCTCTTTGATATTCACTTCAGCTCAACACTAACTCGTAATCAGTTTTTATCAATTAAGTTATACCTTGCCAATACTCCAATCACAGCAACTAACTCTAAGTTTTACAAAATATCTCGATTCAAACAGAACCAGATCCTCACAAAAGTCATTCCTCTTCCCCCATGAACCGTCACATCAAGATTAAAGATAACTCCGCCGACAGTACTTTTTTTTCTTCGAAAATTTAATCTCTATCATGTTTTGATGTCTTTCTGATATCCGCCCTACACGACTTAGATTAAGATTCGATGAAACATACCTAATAATTATTATTGAATTGCTGCGCGGGGAAATATGAAACTAAAAACGCAAGCTTACTTACTATCGGGCATCATTTTAATCGCCCTACTAGCGTTGACCGCTACAGGCTTATGGACCTTAAGAGTCGCTAGCAACATGGACAACAAAGCTCGCGTAACTGAGCTATTTAAGAGTGCATACAGCATTCTTACAGAAGTTGAAAAGATGGCCATTGACGGTACGTTAGAGGAACAACAAGCAAAACAGTTAGCGACTCGCCTGCTGCGTAACAATATTTATAAAGACAATGAATATGTATACGTAGCCGATGAGAATATGACGTTTGTCGCTACCCCATTAGATCCTCAATTACACGGAACCAGCTTTAATGACTTTAAAGATGGTAACGGTAATAGCGTTGGTCAGTTAATCCAAAGAGTACTTGGCAACCGAACAGGTCAGATTGTTGAATACACCTGGACCCAAAAACTGCCTGATGGAACTATTGAAGAAAAACTTTCTATTGCAGAGAAAACACCACATTGGGGTTGGGTTGTCGGTACTGGTATCGGCTTCAATGAAGTCAACGCACGTTTCTGGTCTACCGCTCAATGGCAGCTATTCCTTTGTGTTGTTATTGCTGGTCTTATTCTATCGAGCCTAATTGTATCTATTAAACGCATGCTAGCACTGCTTGGCGGCGAACCTAAAGACGTTAGAGAAGCCGTAAAAGCGGTAGCAGAAGGACGCATTCAAACCTATTTCGAAACTCAAGCAACAGATGGCAGTATTTACCACGCCGTACAACAAATGAGTAAGTCATTGGCTGAACTGGTTTCAAACCTTGACGCTTCAATGTTGGCATTAAGGGGCGAACTGCAGCGCGTAGAAGATCGTGCTGGGTCAATTGCTCAACTGACAGAGACCCAACAACAATCAACAGAGATGATCGCGACAGCAATGACCGAGATGGCCTCTTCAGCCAATAACGTTGCTGATTCAGCTAGCGATACCGCGCGCAACACCGATGAGGCCGATAAACAGAGCCAGCATACCCAACAACTCATTCACAACACAGTAGACAACATTCAAGGCCTTGCAAGCCAACTAGGCACAGCAAGTGAAGCTGTCGCTAACCTAGATAACGATGTAAACAACATTGCGAAAGTATTGGATGTGATTGGTGATATTGCAGAACAGACAAACCTATTAGCACTTAACGCAGCCATTGAAGCAGCTCGAGCTGGCGAACAAGGTCGTGGATTTGCGGTTGTAGCAGATGAGGTTCGTAACCTTGCAGGCCGAACACAATCAAGCACCAAAGAAATTCAGTTAATGATTAATAACCTTCAAGAAGGGTCTCATAACGCAATTCAAACTATGGAAGTTTGTGCCGCCACCAGTGAAAGTACCGTAACAGAGTCTCAAAACGCCTCTGAAGCACTACAACAGATTGTTGTCGCATTAGAGTCTATTTCATCAATGAGTCATCAAATCGCAACAGCGGCCGCTGAGCAGACTCAGGTGAGCGATGATATATCGAAGCGTATCAACATGATCGAAGAGAGCGGTAACCAACTGAGTAATGTCGTGACAGAAAGTCATAACAGCACCCAAACTCTCACCTCCCTTTCTAATGAATTAGAAGCTTGGGTTAATAGGTTTGAAGTAAAACACTAAACTCTCTAGAAAATAATTCAATAAAAAAGCACGTTTTCATACGTGCTTTTTTTATTTCGGTGCCCATTCAGTGTAGTTAACCGTAGTTTTACTATCTTTTAGGGCAAGCTAAACCTAGGTTTTTCACCCCAAATGAGCAAAAACACCCCACTAAGTATAGAAAAACATCAAACGATACTTTTTTTGCAATTTAATGTTGACCCAGAACGTGAAAACACGTTTAATACACCTCGTCGCCCGGATAGCTCAGTCGGTAGAGCAGAGGATTGAAAATCCTCGTGTCGGTGGTTCGATTCCGCCTCCGGGCACCACAATTTATTTGTTGGTGTCCAAGACAACAACAGTAAAGCACAAAGAAATATTATGCGCCGACTTAGCTCAGTAGGTAGAGCAACTGACTTGTAATCAGTAGGTCACCAGTTCGACTCCGGTAGTCGGCACCATTTCTTTAAAGCTTTAAGAATAATTCCCCTTTAGTTCAGTTGGTAGAACGGCGGACTGTTAATCCGTATGTCGCAAGTTCAAGTCTTGCAAGGGGAGCCAAGTTAATCATCAAGCATAAGCTTTTTGATTCATGATGCCGACTTAGCTCAGTAGGTAGAGCAACTGACTTGTAATCAGTAGGTCACCAGTTCGATTCCGGTAGTCGGCACCATTCTCTTGATTAGAGACTAAACCATCAATTCCCCTTTAGTTCAGTTGGTAGAACGGCGGACTGTTAATCCGTATGTCGCAAGTTCAAGTCTTGCAAGGGGAGCCAATTAAAAAAGCCGCATCATTGATGCGGCTTTTTTGCATCTAAAGATCCTAGCTTCTTAATACAAGCACCCTCACCTTTCTACTACTATATTCAATTCAAAAAACCAACAGCTTTCATAGCCTTCAAAATCTACAAATGACCCATTCACGTAGGAATCACTCTTTATCGAAACTATCCACGACAATAGCGCCCATAGAGGCTGGCATTGAAATAACAATCACCCTTTTGATCGATACAACGGGGTCACTCAATAAAGGTAATTTATCCAGGCAAGTCAGCACCAAAGCAACGACCAATGCCGTCATAACATAAGCAATCACTATTCTGAAAATAAACACCGGCAACCGAGCAGCAACATCTTTTTGAAAGACACTCTCATACGTATAGAAGCCTAAGAATACCGCAGACAGCAAAAATAACAGCAATATATTAGCGCTAGGTAAGGTCTCTCCTAACTTCCAAGCCTCTTCAGAAAAAGAAATCGGCACAGCCAAAGCAAAAGATCCCACGAAGATCTGGCTCGCATCTTCAAAGTTAAAACTCAATTTCATAGTTCGACCCATTAGGTTTAAGGCTTTATCTATTTCTTACAATAATCACAAAATTGTCCGCTGATGACTTAGGGGATTTTCTATTCTTGCCAAGCAAACAGTAACGACCCTTCTAATTTCATATGAGTCGCAATAACCAAAACATAGCTTAAACTAACCATCAAGAAACCAAACAACTCATTCATATCGAGTCAACCAACACATCAGAATCGAAGAGAGACCAGTACACATCCTAATATACTAGCGCCTAGAACCAGATAATCTCAATCCGCGGGGTGATAAGTATCACGGCACGAATATGAGAGGTGCAGTTAGAGAAGATAGACACGGCAAAGCTGTCAACGGTAAAACGTGTATCACAAAACAAAGGTAACACATTGACCATGGCTTTAACTTTCTCGGTTTCAACCACAGACAGTACAAAGGGAAATTGCTCATAAAACCGAGTAAGCCCAATGTATTATTGTTCCTGCGTAATCTGCGTGAACTCATCAAGAAACACATAACCATACCAGTGAACGATACAGTGGCTCTTGAAATATTCTGCCCCAATGATGAGAAGTTGCACATGACTCCATTGCTAGAGCAGTTTGCTCTGGTAGTTGGCGGACAGTATCGAGAAGCTTATCTCGCTTTACCTTTCTGTTTGATAAAATTTGTCCATTTGTACCCAGAACACACACTTGGAAGAGATTTTTCGCTATATCAATACCGACAACTTTAATAGACATACTTGTTACTCCTGCTCTTAATGGTTGTACTATTAGTTTGGTACAACGACGCTAGAAGGGAGGTGCGTCCATCACATCAAAGCCTATTCATACTAGGAAGCTTAACGTTAATACAAGCCGCAATATAAAACGGCTTGATGCTTCACGAATAATACCGTTACGACTCGTAACTACTTTTTGCGCTAGAAAACTCAGCTATAGTCGCATTTTTTCTCCGGTGAAGAGTCAGAATTTCGTTGAAAAACAAAATGTATAGGTAGGGCATCAGAACCGCAGATACAAGTACAAAACTAAATTTGTATCGCAAGGGCATTGTCTGCTTACGTCCTTGGTCGAAAATCGTCGACCCTGTAAAAACAAAAAATACGATAGTGTAGATTGTCGCTAGGTAACCTAAAGTCAAATAGGTTAGTTTTACAAAAGTATAGATATGTTCCATATTAAATCTCCTTTAAAAATGACTTATTCACTGTAGTTCTTATCAGGCTTGGCTATTTGGGCTTAGCCGGCTGATAACAAAATGTTGACTCAGCTAAAATATCGTTCGCATATATCGACTACACTGCGAAAGTTCGCTGCCATCCAAGTTGGGCTAGCTTTATTAAGTTCCGTTTCAGAATGAATACCATAATTCACAGCAATGGCTTTGCATCCGAGATTATTCGCCATAAAAATGTCATGTGTGGTATCCCCGACCATCAACGCTTGTTCTTTTGAGGCTTGGAAGTGAGCTAGAATCTTCTGACCAGATTCAGGTGCTGGCTTTTTCTCTTTAACTTCATCCGCGCAAACAACGACATCAAAAAAATCTACGATCCCCGCTGCTGCAAGTAACGCGTTTGCACTGCGTGAAAACTTATTAGTGGTAACAGCAAGCTTAAACTGATGATTTTTTAAATGACTTAACCCATCGAGCACACCAGGAAATAACAGCTGTTTTGCGGCAGGAAGTATTAACTCCTGAAACTGACGCTGATATTCAGTTACGCACTCCGCCACAATCGGAGTGTGCTCCGGTTGATTGAGAAGGTGGGAAAACGCTTTTTCTAGCGGTAACCCTATCGTATCGCAGATATCCTTAGTCTCCTTTGCTGGCAATTGCTTAGATGCAAACGTAGCGTTAAATGCGGTAGCAATTGCTTGGGCAGTGTCGAACAATGTGCCATCTAGATCGAACATAATGATCGGGGAGCTGTGTTTCATTTATTATTCCTTCCTTAACTCAGGAGCCCCGAGTCCATCGGGGCTCTAGATGACTAGTAGTTCGGTTGCTTGATTAAGTACTGGCGTTTAGCTGCGATCTCTGGTTGATAAACATCAGCCGTCCAGTCCTCTGGCGCAACTTCCTCCATCGAAACTGAAATCACGTCTTCACTGCATTGAAGCGCGCTTTGAATAGAAGAAGAGATAACGTCGGATAAGTCCTTTCTCTCCTGCAGAGTCAATTCGACAGGAAAATGCTTAATAGATATGTGTGGCATGGGGCTCTCCTTGTTACATACCAAATGGGAATTGCTGCACGTCTTCTTGCAGTGTTGCGCGAACCGTACCGATTGCTTTCGCGTAAGCCTTTAGTGACTTCATGGTGTATTTGGCTCGGCGATCGAATTGCTCATCACTGACAGCGTTATCAGATAAAAAAAGGCTCTCGCAATGACGGAAAATCAAATGATCCGGGATAAAACAGGCATGATTGTTTTTACTACCAGTCATCCGTAACTCACTGATTGGATAAACACCATTAACGCTTGCAGACACACTAACAAGTAGTACAGGCTTATGGCCCAACTCTTGATTAGTGCAAAGTAGAAGAAAGTTCTTCAAAGCCGGTGTCACCATGCCATGCCATTCTGGCGTAACCAGTACGATGGCATCTGATTGCTGCAACTCTTGAGCGATAGCTCTCCAATCGTTCCACTGTTCGCTGCCATTCCAAACGCCTTCATTCCAAAAAGGAAAATCTAGGACACTCAAATCCATGATTTGTGTCTCTTGAAACTGTTCCAACCGGGCCAGACGCTGTAAATAGGTAGCTGCCTTTAAGCTGTATGAGTTGCTTCGGTGGCTTCCTGAAATAATACTAAGTTTCATGGTTCAATCTCTTATCGGTGTAAAGATGTCACTGGCGCTTGAGTTAACGCGCTCGGTTGTTTTTCTGGTTTCGGACGAGCCATATAGACAGAGACAATAATGGCAACCGAACCAACAATTTGTAGCTGAGTAAACGACTGACCAAGGAAGATATACCCCAGCAAACAGGCGGAGACTGAACTGAGAAAACCAAGAAACGACGTCGTGACCGGATTTAACTTTTCAATACCACGGAACCAAACAAAGTAACCAAAGACCCCACCGATCAGACTTAAATAGGCATAACCAGTAATATTTAGAGCCGTCAGTGTTTGAGGGAAATCCTCATACCAAAGGGCAATCGGCAACAGCATCAAACCACCCAGCGTCAATTGCCAGCCAGTAAAACCAAGTAAAGACATGCCTTTTGGGCGTCCCCAATGTTTAGTCAGTAAAATGCCCAGCGCCATACTGCATGTACCGATTAAACCGATTAAAACTCCCCACCAATTCAATTCGACCGCGCTGTTCAGAACTAAGAGGCTAATACCAGCGACACCCACCACGGCAGAGGCGACATGAGTTACGCTGAGTTTGTTTTGAAAGAAAACCGCCCCCAATCCCATAACAATGAGCGGTTGAATCGACATAACCAGAGCTGCGAGTCCACCAGGCAAGTAGTACGCCGCGGCAAACAAGCAATAAAAGAACAACCCAATATTAAGCAGCCCAAGCACTGCTATTTTCCCCCACCAAATGCCACTTGGCCGGATCTTGCAAAACAACAATAGAACCAATCCCGCACCAAGTGCCCGAATAACAGAGGCTAATAAAGGCAGGTCTGCAGGCAGCAGCTCTGTTGTGACGATATACGTACTGCCCCATACAATGGGAGCCAGTGCTGTCAAAGCCACGTTCATCAAGGTTTGATATTTATTCATAGCTTTGTACCGGGTATGTACCGAAATAGCGGTCTCCGAAATCTCCAATGCCAGGTCGCATGAAGGCTTCATCATTCATGGTCTCTTCGATAGATGCGGTGATCAGTTGAACGGAAGGATGTGTGGTCATTAACCGATCCAGCCCTGCGGGAGACGCCAGAAAATTCACCACAATAATATTTTTGATAGAAACGCCCTGATCCAGCAGTACATCGATCGCTTTAAGCAACGATCCCCCCGTTGCAAGCATAGGTTCAAACAAGAACACGGTTTTTTGTGCGATCTCTGAAGGAAAGTGAGAATAGAAATATTCTGGTAGTTTGGTGACTTTATCCCTTTGAATCAGGATCTTGCCGATAGGTTGTTCTGGAAACATCTGCTTAAACTCACGCTCCATACTTTCGCCAGCACGAATAACGGATACGCCACAGAGACCTTTTGATAGCACTTTTCCCTGATACACATCACCAATCGGTGTAGTGACATGCTGCTCTGAATATTCCAGCAATTCTGATGCTTTAATCAGCAACTGACGAATCACCTGATCACTGAAATGCATGAATGTACTTAAGTCAGCGTGCTTGTCGCGGATTTTAGTATGAAGATAGGCCAAATAGGAGGTGTGGGGCAAAACATGAACATTTCCTTGAAGACGCATAATACTTTTCCTTTTAATGCTTGTTACTGACAAGATTGGTGGTAGAATACCTATAACTTTTAAGTAAGTATCTTTGCAAAAAGATATGTACAGACGATACCGACCAAAAATCTTTTTTTCAAGTATCTTTTCAAAAAAATATTTTAAGGAGTGAAAATGCATTACGATCATGTAGACCGGTTGTTGGTACAGTGGCAACATCAACGACCAGATCTAGACTGCTCACCGATGGGGGTCATTGGCCGCTTAAGTCGAATGAGTAGAATCGTTGATAAGAAACTAAATAAGACATTTAAAAATAACAACTTAAGTTCAGTGGAGTTCGATATACTAGCCACTTTGAGACGCTTTAACGAACCGATGACCCCAACAGAACTGTACCAGACACTAATGCTGTCCTCCGGCGCAATGAGTACGCGTATTGAACAGTTAGTGAAACGGGAGTTGATTGAACGCATCGCAAGCCCAGAAGACAGAAGAAGCTGTAGTGTCGCACTAACTAAAGAAGGTAATACATTGATAAACAAAGTTATTTCTGAGCATGTTGTCAATGAAAAAGCCATCCTTGACCCACTTACTGATGAACAACGTGAGCAATTGGCCAGCCTACTTAGAACCTGGATGTTGACCAACGAATCTTAATTTCTCAAGCCTGCAATCTTGCAGGTTTTTTTTACTCCTACTCAATAGCTTGAAAATAAGTATCTCTTTAAAAAGATACTTGACAGAATGCAAAGTGCTGATATCTTACTTTTCGACATACTAATTGCATATAGGGAAATTAACTTGCTATGAGTACTTCATTAGATCAACTTGAGACTCTGTCGGCGCTAGATTCAGAGCTCCTCACCACCACCCATCAGCCATGCTTATTCACTATGCTTGACGTTCAAGTAGAGATGTATCCTGAGCATATTGCGGTTCAAGATGGTGATTCATCTATTGATTACGCGACATTTAAGGCATTGGTGGCACACAATGCACAGCTTATCAGTCAACATATCAAAGCCGATGAGCCATGTATTGGTCTTTACTGTGACCCCTCACTAGATATGATTACGGGCGCATGGAGTATTCTCGCATCCGAGCACGCGTACCTGCCTCTGGCACCTGAATACCCAGAAGAGCGAATAAGGTATATGGTTGTCGACTCTGGTGTTCGAGTGATCCTCACTCAACCACATCTAAAATCCCAGTTAGAGTGTATTGTTCCGAGAAATGTCACTGTTTTGACACAAGCTGAGCTGCAGGGCTTAGACAAGAGTGACACTATACACACGCTTGAGCGCAGTGTTTCCGATGACCATCAGCTGGCATACATAATCTATACCTCAGGCAGTTCAGGTAAACCTAAGGGTGTGATGGTGACCTACGCCAATGTCTCTCATCAAATCGCCTTTATGAAAGAACAATTTAATTTCAATCAGCATGATCGGATCCTTCAGAAGACGCCAGCCAGTTTTGATGCCGCTCAGTGGGAAATTCTCGCGCCAGCATTTGGTAGCCAAGTCGTGATCGGCCCGAAAGATTGCTACCGCGATCCGGATGCCATGATTGAGACTTTGCTAAATCATAATATTTCTATACTACAGTGTGTACCGACGCTCCTTCAGGCATTGGTGGATCACCCGCTATTTACTGATTGCCTTCGCTTGAACAAGGTATTTAGTGGTGGTGAAACATTAACTCGCAAGCTAGCAAGTGAATTCTTGCAATGTTTACCTCATGCTGAATTGACCAACTTATACGGGCCAACTGAATGTACGATTAACTCTTCTACATTTACTCTATCTCGCGATGCGTTGGCCAATTACCCAGACGCCATTTCGATTGGTAAGCCTGTCGCGAACACCTTGTACCATGTATTGCGAGAAGATGGTGAGCCAGCACGAGTCGGTGAAATCGGTGAATTGCATATTTCCGGCGTACAAGTTGCGAAAGGCTACTATCAACGCCCTGATATTACTGATGAAAAGTTCATTGCTAATCCAAGGCCCTATTTATCAGGTCATGAAGTGATGTATAAAACCGGAGATCTTGTGAAACAAGATGTTCATGGCTATACACACTTTGTCGGCAGAGCCGATAACCAAATCAAACTCCGTGGTTACCGCGTTGAACTCGATGAAATACGCTTGGCGATAGAGAATCATCAATGGGTTAAAACGGCCGCTATGGTGGTGAACAATGATCCACGTACTGGTCACCAGAACTTAATCGCTTGCGTAGAGCTCGATGAAAGACAAGCAGCCCTGATGGATCAAGGCACTCATGACAGCCATCATCAATCAAAATCCAATAAGCTTCAGGTAAAAGCACAACTATCGAACTCCGGATGCCGCGATCTGAACCACTGTGACGCCATTGATGTTCTTCCATTACCGGGAAAAACCGCAACAGGCACTCAACGAGCGAACGCCTTTGGCCGAAAAACGTACCGTTTTTTCGAAGGCGAAACTCCCATGTCAAAAGCAATACTGCTAAGTGTATTAAAACGCCAGCCTATGTCTGCACAACCTTCACGTGATGTTGAGACTCTTTCCTTATCTACATTTGGTCTCCTCATAAGAAACTTTGGCCAGTTCATCAGTGAGGAGCGTCTGCTTCCAAAATACGCCTATGCATCGCCAGGTGCCTTATACGCGACACAAATGTATTTTGAGATCCGTGGGCTGCTCGGGATTACACCAGGGATTTACTATTATCATCCTGCAGAACACTGCTTGATAAAAATCCACACCCTGCCAACATCACATGTTCCTACGCTGAATGTCCACTTCATCGGAAAATGGAATGCTATCGAGCCTGTATATAAAAACAACCTGTTAGAAGTACTGGAGATGGAAACTGGTCATATGCTGGGTCTATTTGATGAATTACTGCCCGAACATGGCCTCTCGCTACTTCAAGACCGCTCAATTGAACGCGACAAGTTACCGACTTGGTATGATGGGGAAAGTGAAGACGTTTACCTCGGTAACTACCGATTTGAACCCTACCGAGTCACTCATCAACCAACCAGTCCGCAATGCCTTGTACAAATACATGACGATAAAGTAGCGGGACTGCTACCTGGCCTTTATCAATATCAAGATGGTGACCTACATTGGTTAACTGACCAGATGTTACAAAAAAATGATGTCATTGCTATCAACCAGAAAGTCTTCGAACGCTCAAGTTTTGGTATCGGTCTTGTGTGTAATGACGAAAACATAGATGACCACTATATCAACCTAGGTCGTGCACTTCACCGCCTGCAAAGCAACACATCACGAATTGGGGTCATGTCTTCGGGATACAGCTCTAAAACCAATAATGATCTTTCAGCCGCTATCAAAATGCGGACCATCCTAGCCGAGCATGGCCAACCGATGAAGTGTCTTTACTTTGGTGTCGGCGGACCGATTAGCGAAGCTCAGTATACGAGTGAAGGCATGAATGAAGATCGAGTCCATATGCAGGGGCCAACTGAAATACTCAAAGACGAACTGGCCTTATTATTGCCACAGTACATGATTCCGAACAAAGTTCTGCTGCTGAATAAATTGCCGCAAACAGCCAATGGAAAGATCGACTATATTGCTCTATCCCAGTTAGACGAACTCAAGCAGATTAATGCTAATCGACCACTCGAGCCACTCACTACAGAGACGGAACAGAAAATTGGTGAGATTTGGTGCCGTATAATGAAATGGGAGTCTGTTTCTGCCACAGACAACTTCTTTGAGTCTGGCGGAAACTCTCTAACAGCAGTGGCTCTCGTCAACCGTATAAATAGTCATTTTGGGATCAAAATGCCGCTGCAGGTTTTGTTCCATACACCAAGCGTCAGCGGTTTGGCTCATTGGATTGATAATAACTCAACAGCACAAGCCCCATATTCAAGATTAGTCCATCTAAACCAAAGCCTTCACAGTCCAGTATTCTGCTGGCCCGGTCTTGGTGGCTATCCGCTTAATCTTAAGCACCTTGCCAATGAGTTGTTCACCAAGCGAGCCTTCTATGGCGTTCAGGCTAAAGGAATTAATGCCGATGAAACACCACTCGCGTCGATCAGTGACATGGCTAAAGCAGACATCCAACAAATGAAAAAGGTCCAACCTGAAGGTCCCTATACACTTTGGGGATACTCCTTTGGTGCGCGAGTAGCGTTCGAAGCCGCTGCACAATTGGAAAGCATGGGCGAAACTGTTGAAGCACTCTACCTGCTAGCCCCCGGTGCTCCGATCATACAGATGGAAAGAGAGCAAAAATTTGAGCATAACGCCAGCTTCAAAAATCCAGTATTTCTGGCCATTTTGTTCTCTGTGTTTGCTCACAAAGTGGACGGTCGCCTGATGGAGCGCTGTCTGGAACTGTGTCACTCAGAGCAAGACTTTGTCGCATTCATCTGTGAACGATTCCCTATGTTGGATCCCGATTTAGTCAAACGCATTATTCGTATCGTCACCATGACGTATGGCTTTAGCTATCAGTTCGAGGAGTTAAAAAATCGCTGCTTAAATGCACCAGTTACCATTGTTAAGGCACAAGATGATCATTATTCATTCCTTGAAAAAGCAACAACCTTTAGCAGAGAACGTCCAACCTATGTTGAGCTAGATGCCGACCACTATCAGGTCCTAAAACCCCTCGGAGTGCAGGAGCTCAAACAAAAACTGTGGGCCAACAACCAAGAACAACAAAAGTAGGATGAAGGAAATGATTACACTTGAATTTCACCCAGAAGTAAAAGCTGCACTTAAAACAGGTCAACCCGTCGTAGCACTGGAATCTAATGTGATTACTCATGGGTTAGACTATCCTGACAACGTTAACACGGCCCTCAAAGTAGAAGAAGCCGTGCGTGAATCTGGTGCCATACCCGCAACAATCGGCATCGACAATGGCGTGGTGTTAGTAGGTATGAATCGCGAACATATCGAGCGCTTTGCATCAACCCCAAATATTCCGAAAGTCTCGAGCAGAGACCTACCTTTTATTTTGGCTTCAGGAAAAATGGGGGCAACAACCGTCGCGTCCTCCCTTGTTATAGCAGAACTCGCCGGCATCTTGTTTTTCAGTTCTGCAGGAATAGGAGGTGTTCACCGCGGAGCTGAAACCTCGATGGATATATCTTCGGATTTGATTCAGTTTACGCGCTCCAAAGTGGCTATCGTCTGTGCCGGGGCAAAAAATATTCTCGATATCGGTCTGACTCTGGAATATTTAGAAACCCAATGCGTACCAGTAGTGTCATACCGATCTGACGATTTTCCAGCGTTTTACTGTCAGAGCAGTGGACACAAAAGCCCAGTGAGAATGGATCATGCAGATGAGATAGCCAGAGCCATTGAAATCAACCGATCTCTACCTGGATCAGGTGGCTTAGTGATTACAACGCCAACCCGAGATGAAGATGCTATCGATAGTCAGGATATCCAGCTGTTGGTTCAAGACGCTGTAGCGAGAGCAAAACGAGAGGGAGTAACAGGAAATTCGGTGACCAAGTTCATTATGAAAGCGATCGAAAAAGCCACTGAGGGGCGTTCTGCTGAAGCAAATCAAGCAGTGCTGATTAATACGGCCCGGGTAGCAGGAGAACTCGCAGTAGCACACCACCGTCATTATTCACAGAAATAACCCTGCTCAGATTCCCTTCTGACGCCATTCGGCCTGAAGTCACTTATCAATGAAAGATTGCTATATGACCTTCAGGCCACAGAAACATCAAAACACATCGACAAGGAAAATGTGCTGTGATAACGAAAGAACCTGCCCGTACTGGAGACAATTACGCGGTGCGCCTTTATCATCAGTTTAGGAAACTTACTAACTACATCAACGATCTACAACGGACAGAGCTCAAACATCATCAAATCTCCCTTAACGAGTTTACGATTCTTGACGTTTTACAACAGCATAGCACCAAGGGGGATCTCACACCCTCTGAGCTTGCTTACTACACAGGAGTCACTACCGGGACGATTACGGGACGATTGGACTCGCTAGAGCGCAAAGAACTCACTTTACGTTACTCTGATCCGGTTGACCGTCGAAGCATCAGAGTTCAGTTAACCGAGAAAGGTCAGGAGCGAACACTTCAATATCGCGAGGGCTTGAATCAGATTTGTAAACGTACTTTCCGCTCCCTCAGCCAAGCAGAACTCAAGAGTACTCTATCTAAAATATCACTTAGCTCTAGTGACAAGGCCTCTTCTTGACCAAGATTAACGCGAAATTAAACAACTTTTTTTCCAATATCAAAAACTTGGTTCGCTTCTGGAAAACCGTTATCGACGATCTGAAAGAGGCTCTCGGTACAATGACATAATCAACACCTAGCATCTCACTAACCTTAGTTGATTCTCTGGTTACGTTAGAAGTCAACTCCAAAGCGAACCAACAACTGATCATGAGAAGGGGGTAACCTCAATGCAACTACAAATTGTTTTCACCAGAAGTCCTTTCGATCTGGAGAAGTGTTTAGATGCCACTGAATACCAGCGCTTCAATCGATTTCAGTTTGAAAAAGAACGGATCGAATACGCTTTTTCACATAGCTTGAAACGCCACATACTAAGTCAAAATTACCCAAAGAACGGAAAAATGGCCTGGCAGTTCTTTACAAATAAGAACGGTAAACCATTTGTAAAAGAACCATTATCATTTAACTTAAGTCATAGTTCGGGAGCAGTCGCCTTAGCTGTTCTAAAGGGGAAAAGCCAACTTGAGGTAGGCATAGATATTGAGGTCTATAAAAATAGGGAGGATATATCGGAGCTCGCAGAGGCCATATTGCACCCGGAAGAAAGGAGTCACTTAATTACCACTCCTAATATAAATCAGGGCTTTCTTAAAATATGGACAGCTAAAGAGTCCCTACTTAAAGCCGTTGGCTGTGGGCTAGGTGATAGGCTAAACACCATAAACTGTGCAGCGAGTTTAGAGGACCAACCGTATAAACTACGCTGGCAAGAAAAGAGCTACAAGACAAAAACCATTTGTCTTGGTTGGGGAGCTCTCAGTGTCTGCTGGCAAAGTGACATACCAATCGGGGATATTAGTTTCACACAAATCGACAACATAGGATTTTATACTCCGATAAAGTCTTGACTACCTAATTTAAAAAAGAAGGTGTAGTGGATAAAGTTGTATTGGAATAGATATGCAAAAACTAATCACAGAAGAAATTGTTAAAAGCGAAAGAAACTTGGAGGTTGTGAGCAGCACTAAACTGTACTATGCCCAGCTATAACTAAAAGTATTGCAAACTCAACAGCGTGAACCATTGCTGAATAATCGCACTAACGCGCTATGGGGCATTTTCGATTTAGGAATGGCAGCGTATCAACTGTGATCGCTGCCATTTTAGTATGATACTTTAATACTCAGTATGAATCTTTATTACTCTCTCACAATGTTTCTGCTAAACAAGCTAACGATTACTCAACAGTAACAGCTTTTGCAAGATTACGAGGTTGGTCAACATCGGTACCTTTGATTAGCGCTACGTGGTAAGACAGCAGCTGCATCGGTACTGTGTAGTAAATAGGTGCAGTTACTTCACTTACGTGAGGCATCTTGATGATCTTCATGTTCTCATCGCTTTCAAAACCAGCGTCTTGGTCAGCGAATACGTAAAGTAGACCGCCACGAGCACGTACTTCTTCAACGTTTGATTTCAGCTTCTCTAGTAGGTCATTGCTTGGTGCAATTACCACTACTGGCATGTCGGCATCAATAAGTGCTAGAGGACCATGCTTAAGCTCACCAGCAGCGTATGCTTCTGCGTGGATGTAAGAGATCTCTTTTAGTTTAAGAGAAGCTTCCATCGCGATTGGGTAGAACTCACCACGCCCCAAGAATAATGTGTGATGCTTATCAGCAAAATCAGGCGCTAACGCTTCGATCTCTTTATCGAATGCTAGAGCTTGCTCGATAGCCGTTGGTAGCTCATGCAGCGCTTTAACGATTTCAGCTTCTTTCTCTTCATTGATACGACCTTGTAGGCGACCAATCGACGTTACCATCATCAGCATTGCTGCAAGTTGAGTTGTAAACGCTTTTGTTGAAGCAACACCGATCTCTGTGCCTGCGCGAGTCATGAAAGCAAAGTCAGATTCACGAACTAGCGAAGAACCCGCAACGTTACAGATAGTCATTGCTGACATGTAGCCCTTCTCTTTTGCAAGACGAAGTGCAGCAAGCGTATCAGCCGTTTCACCAGACTGAGACAGAGTAACTAGTAGGCTGTTCGGACGAACTACGAAATCACGGTAACGGAATTCAGAAGCGATCTCTACATCACAGCTTACACCAGCTAGAGACTCAAACCAGTAACGAGCAGCCATACCTGAGTTGTAAGACGTACCACATGCGATGATCTGCACGTGTTCAACCTTGCTTAAGATCTCTTCAGCTTTAACGCCGATAGCATTGGTGATCACAGACGTATCTGAAATACGACCTTCCATTGTGTTGATAAGTGCCGTTGGCTGCTCAAAGATCTCTTTCTGCATGAAGTGACGGTATTTACCTTTGTCACCAGCATCGTGTTCTGCGTTTGATTCTACGATTTCACGCTCAATACGCTCACCGTTTTCATCGAATACGTTAACTTCACGACGAGTCACCTCAGCAACATCACCTTCTTCTAGGTACATGAAGCGACGAGTTACGCTTAACAGTGCAAGTTGATCTGATGCTAGGAAATTCTCACCTACACCAAAACCGATAACGATAGGGCTACCGGAACGAGCAACAACAATGCGGCTAGGATCTTTGCGATCAACCACAACCGTACCGTACGCACCGTCTAGCTGTTTAGCTGTTTTCTGTAGCGCTTCAACCAATGAATCTGAAGTACGAAGTTCACACTCAACTAGGTGAGCGATAACTTCTGTATCCGTTTGTGAAGTAAATACGTAGCCACGCTCTTGCAGCATAGCGCGCAGTGCTTCGTGGTTTTCGATAATACCGTTGTGTACAACTGCGATATCACCAGACATGTGTGGGTGTGCGTTCGCTTCCGACGGCTCACCGTGTGTTGCCCAACGTGTGTGAGCAATACCTGTACCGCCAATCACTTGTTGCTCTTCTACCGCGTCAGCCAGCTCTTGCACTTTACCTAGGCGGCGCACACGAGTTAGGTTAGATTCAGTATCGACTACAGCGACACCTGCAGAGTCATAGCCACGGTATTCTAGGCGGCGAAGGCCTTCTACTAAAATTTCAGCCACATCACGCTGTGCTACTGCACCAACAATTCCACACATAGTTTCACTCCATCAATTTTGTTTTATTCCTATTGGCAGCAAGCAAAGGCCATATCTTTATCAAGATCAATTATAGGAAGATAAATGCATAATATTTAAATTTGTTTTTACTCTGGATCAGTCAGGATCACTCGAACGTCATGTGATTCGATACTTGCTTGAGATTCTTTGCTCAAGTCTGTATTCGTAATCAAAATATCGATGTGGTTCCAAGCCAGCTCTAAATTGGGGATCTTTCGTCCCACTTTTTCAGACTCAACCATCACGATCACTTCTCGTGACACTTCAGCCATAACTTTACTCAGGCCAACCAACTCATTGAATGTGGTTGTACCTCTGTCGAGGTCGATACCATCAGCCCCGATAAACAGTTGGTCAAAATCGTAAGCTCGCAATACTGACTCTGCGACTTTGCCTTGGAAAGAATCCGAATGGGTATCCCATGTGCCGCCGGTCATGAGTAACGTCGGTTCACTTTCAAGCTCATTAAGGGCGTTAGCCACGTGCAATGAGTTGGTCATCACAACCAAGCCACGCTTAGCATTAAGCTGCTGAATTAGGGCACCGGTAGTACTGCCACTATCAATCACGATGCGGTTATGGTCGCGAATTAAATCTGCAGCGGCTTTTGCCAATGAAACCTTTCGAGTCGAAACTTGTTGACCCAGTTCTTCGTTGACAACCTCTTTCGGTAACGAAATCGCACCACCATAACGGCGTAAAAGCTGACCGTTTTTCTCTAAAGACGCCAAGTCCTTTCTAATAGTGACCTCTGAGGTTTCGAACTTAGCGGATAATTCATCAACACTAACCTCCCCTTTTTCATTCACTAGGTTAGAAATTGCATGTCTTCTGAGCTGAGTATTTCGTTTCGACATTTAAAAAAGACCAATAAGTTTCGATATGAAATATATTATAGTTACAACGAAACTATCTAGTCCATTTATTTTGATCCGAAAAATTAATAAATAGCGATAAAACCTTGTCCTAAGACAATTGTTAAGCAGTGATATTGAATTGATTAGGTGGTAGAATCCGCACCCGAAAAGAAAAAAAATTACAAAACTGACCGTTATTTTTTTGCAACTTTCACCTGATATATTGGTGTAAGTCACAGAAACCCGATGTTGAATCAAAATATTTTGGTCATAAAATGACTAAATTTGATGAAAGACTTACAACTCTGAAGGGCATATTGGAAGTCCCGCGATTTTACTCAGCAGGCACAAAATGTTGATGTAGCGGACCAATCTTCAGAACTTAAATAAATTTCAAATTGTAACAATACTTACCGGAGAGTACCTTCCATGAAAAAGACCAAAATCGTATGTACGATTGGCCCTAAAACTGAATCTGTAGAGAAGCTAACTGAACTAGTAGATGCTGGAATGAACGTTATGCGTCTTAACTTCTCTCACGGTGATTTCGCAGAGCACGGCACTCGTATCGCGAACTTCCGTAAAGTAATGGAAAACAAAGGTGAGCAACTTGCTATCCTTCTAGATACTAAAGGTCCAGAAATCCGTACTATCAAACTTGAAGATGGTAACGACGTAGATCTAGTAGCTGGTCAAGAGTTCACTTTCACAACTGACGCAACAGTTGTTGGTAACAAAAACGTAGTAGCAGTAACTTACCTAGGTTTCGCTAAAGACCTAACTGCAGGTAACACAATCCTTGTTGATGACGGCCTAATCGAAATGGAAGTTATCGCAACAACAGAAACTGAAGTTAAGTGTAAAGTTCTTAACAACGGTGCTCTAGGCGAGAACAAAGGTGTTAACCTTCCTGGCGTTTCTGTTCAACTTCCTGCACTTTCTGAGAAAGACAAAGCTGACCTTAAGTTTGGTTGTGAGCAAGGCGTAGATTTCGTTGCTGCTTCTTTCATCCGTAAAGAAGAAGACGTTAAAGAAATCCGTGAGCTTCTAAACGCTAACGGCGGCGAGAACATCCACATCATTTCTAAGATTGAAAACCAAGAAGGTGTAGATAACTTCGATTCAATCCTTGAAGCTTCTGACGGCATCATGGTTGCTCGTGGTGACCTAGGTGTTGAAATCCCAGCTGAAGAAGTAATCTTCGCTCAGAAGATGATGATCGAGAAGTGTAACCGTGCACGTAAGATGGTTATCACTGCAACTCAAATGCTTGACTCTATGATCAGCAACCCACGCCCAACTCGTGCAGAAGCGGGTGACGTTGCGAACGCAATCATGGATGGTACTGATGCAGTAATGCTTTCTGGCGAAACTGCTAAGGGTAAGTACCCAGTTGAAGCTGTTACTATCATGGCTCAAATCGCGAACCGCACTGATTCAGCTCTTAAAGCTGAGCTAGGTTCTCGTTTAGACAGCCCACGTCTACGCATCACTGAAGCAGTATGTAAAGGCGCTGTAGATACTGCAGAAAAGCTAGCTGCTCCTCTAATTGTTGTTGCAACTGAAGGCGGTAAGTCTGCACGTTCAGTACGTAAGTACTTCCCAACGGCTAACATCCTTGCACTAACAACTAACGAAAAGACAGCTGCACAGCTAGTTCTTACTAAAGGTGTTAAGCCAGTTCTTGTTGACTCTATCGAGAACACAGACGCTTTCTACATCAACGGTAAAGAAATCGCTCTACAATCTGGCCTAGGTAACAAAGGCGACATCGTAGTTATGGTTTCTGGTGCTCTAGTAGCTTCTGGTACTACAAACACGGCATCTGTTCACGTTCTATAAGAATGAACCGATTCGCATAAAATATAAAAGAGGGCTTCGGCCCTCTTTTTTTATGAAACAAAATCTTGCCTAACTTTTCAGTACGCTGTATTATCAACCACAATAGAACTACGTACTGTTAACTTCCAATGGGCTCTTTCTAAGAGACGGAATAGCAGGCTAGAAATCATATATACATGAGGTTTGTAATGTCTAGTCCTACGCTCACTGACAAAGTATCAAAGATGATTCGCCAAGATATTCTTAATGGTGAGTTAACCCCTGGCCAAAAGCTCGTTGTTGCTGATCTAAAAGCACGATACAACGTCGGTGCATCTCCAATTCGCGAAGCCTTGGTACAATTATCTTGGAGCAAATACGTAAAGCTTGAGCCACAAAAAGGCTGCTGGGTATCTCCTGTATCAAAGAAAGAATTGAATGATCTCTACGAAAGCCTTCGTGTTATCTCTTCTGTTCTGCTTAAAAAAGCGATTTCAGCGGGTGATGAGAGCTGGGAACTAGATGTATTAACGTCTTACCATAAACTGTCGCGAGTGCAGTACGTATCTGAAGAGTTTGATTATGTTGAGTGGGAAGAGCGCCACCAGCAGTTCCATGTCGCGTTACTTGAAGGTGCAGATTCAGAGAACATGTTTAAGTTCTTTGATGACCTGATCAATCAAGTCAAACGTTACCGCTTCTTAGCGATGTCTGCAGAAAGTGCGTCTGATGATCTGTTCAATGTCGATGAGCACGAGATGATCATGAAACTAGTACTCTCTAAGAATGTAGAACAAGCGACAGAACTGCTTGATCAACACTTACTAGGTTCAATGAAACGAATTGAAGAAGTTATCGAAGCGGCATGATGCCAGATAGATTCTCACCAAATAAAAACGGAGCCCAACGGCTCCGTTTTTTGTTTCCAGTACCACGACTGAACTACCACCCAAAAAACTCTTTGTGATGAGTATTGAGCAGCACAACCATAGGTAAAAAATACAATGCACTAAGCTGAAAGCCAAGAATGGCTAATGTGCCTATGGTTAACCTCACTAAAAAATCGACAAACATACCACGCCTCTTTTAACCAGACTGTATGATCCCCAAACTCTTGCTCCAGCTAACCTAATTCTACTGCTGCATTTCAAGTTATTGATAAGGCTAGCTAACCAGCTGAATTAAGTTAACGGTGTCATCCTTTTACATCTGGTAAACACTCTATTTATTACATCGTTTAACACTATGTAATAAATAGAGTGTTTACTTACTGTTCATTCTAGCTCAAATTTTCACCAGTATTAGACTTTAGTCTAACTGCATTCATTTTGTGATGTAGCTCGCTCAAAAGTGAGATTTCTCATAAAAAGGGGGAAAGGCAAAACGAGTTGGGGAGTAGCTTGAAAAGATGAAGAAATAGAAGAGAGGGCTAAATAGAAGCGAACCTAAGCGACATCATCATAGCTAGGACACATAGAGACCGTATTACGGCCAGACGATTTAGATTCGTAAAGTGCAACATCAGCACACTTATATGAGCGAGTACTGTTACTTGTTAAATCCGTAAAGCCTACACTCACCGTTACCTTAGTACCAGCAGCTAACTCAATCTCGATTCGCAAGCGATCCAATAAGCGTTTTGCTTCTGGCAGTGAGGTATGTGGCATCAAGAGTGCAAACTCTTCTCCTCCAACACGTGCAACAAAGTCAGTCCCACGAAGGCTCTCTTGTAGAAGTTTAGCAACACCAGCAATCACACGGTCGCCTTCGTCGTGGCCAAGTTCGTCATTGATTCGTTTGAAGTTATCGATGTCGACTAAGGCTAAGCAAGTGGTCCCTTCGTTCGGGTAACGCTCAACTAAGTGAGAATAGTAGGCCAACTGCTCTTCGAACTTTCGTCGGTTCCAGAGGTTACTCAAAGCGTCACGTTCACTTAAGATCCTCAAACGCACCTCAAGCTCCTTCCTTACGGAAATATCAACCAACGAGGTGATGTAGTAGCTGACTTTGCCCGAATTGTTTTTGACCGCATGCACTCGCATGATCGCAGTAAAAGGAATACGCAGCTTGTTCTTACACTGAACCTCCCCTTCCCATACTTCTTCTTGCTCTAAATGACTCCAAATAGCCGAGCTTGAGAGCACTTGGTCGGTATTCTCAAGCAACAGTTGCAATGCATTCTGACTGGTCACTTGTTTTTTTTGCAGTACCCAGTTATGTTCTCAAATTCGTTGTTGATCATCATTGTGCGGTGTTGCTTGTCAGAGATCATCACTGCCGACATGCCATTCAATGCCGCTCGTGCCAATTTACTCTCTAGACTTCGGCGTCGATAGTGCGTCACAATGTAAGCAAACGGGAAAGCGAAAATCAGCACCGTAATCAAAACAATGATCTCTTCATGGGCCAAATCATCTATAGCACGCTCAGCCCGAGCCATCAATTGCTTGTGATTAAGTTGAATCAGTAAATGAACCTTTTGACTATTCGCGAGCAAAACCGTGTTAAAGGCAAACAAATTACCATCTTCAAAAACGTACCCTACCTGACCATTGGAGATCGCGTCCCATGTCTTCGGCGCGATATTTTTCAGGTTGTAGCCTTTTCTTTCAGGAATAGAGTCTCCGAACAACTTACCGCTGTTGTTACTCGCGATGAAGTAACCCGCGTCATTGAGAACTTCTGCTCGAAGGTCGTTATCAGGTGAAAAGCTCAGACGCGACGATAAGCCCCATACATCGAGATTGATGACAAGGTAGCCCACTCTTTTGTCAGGGGGTTCTACGGGGGTAAAGACACGGATTACCGGCGTATAAGGAAAGGTGACTTCACCATGCTCCGTTTCAAGCTCAATGCCCCAGCCACCAATCTGTTCGGATTCTAGTTTTTGAGCGTATTGGAAGTAGCTAGAATTCGACCTATCTTGCAGAAGTTGAGGTAGCGTCACCCTACCGGTATCAGAGGAATAATTAACCCGCACCAGTTCTTTACCAGTGATATCTAATAGATGGATTTGTGTAAACCACTTCTGATTCACAAGAACAGATTGCCAGACCTCTTCAAGTAGATCTTTGGTTTCGTCCGAGGGAGAAGAAGCAAAGTTAACCAAACTCTGGCTATGACTGAGTAGATCCATTACCGAGACTACCTGAGTCTTAAGAAGATCATAATCTCGCTTAGCATACACTAACTGATGGACAGCTTGCTTAGCCGAGTAGTCAAAGCTCTGCTGTTTTACTTCTTTGTAGCGTTGTAAATAATACAGGCATACTGCAGAAGACAATATGATAGAGATAATCAGCAATGTAACTATTGATTTTTTATTTCGCATTGCTAACTCAGATGAATGGAAGTGCAGCGCAGGATTATAGCACTCTAGAAAATTAACAATATAAAAGCCGCCTAAAAAAGCGGCTTTTATAGTTATTTTTTAAACACTTAACATTTAAGCTTTCAGCGCTCGCTCACCTCGAGCGATGCCGACCACGCCACTGCGTGCCACTTCAAGTACTTCCGTTACTTCAGACAGAGCTTGAATGAAAGCATCCAGTTTCTCGCTAGTGCCGGCCATTTGAACTGTATATTGAGAAGCCGTTACATCAACGATTTGGCCACGGAAGATATCAGCCGTACGCTTCACTTCTGCACGAGCAAAACCGCTCGCGCGTACTTTTACCATCAACAGCTCACGCTCGATATGCTCAAATTCAGACACTTCTTGTACCTTAAGTACATCGATTAGCTTATGCAGCTGTTTCTGGATTTGCTCAAGCTGCATTTCGCTTGAATTAGTGGTTACATTAAGACGAGACAGCGTCGAATCATCGGTTGGAGATACGTTCAAAGACTCGATGTTGTAGCCACGTTGAGAAAACAAGCCAACCACACGAGAAAGTGCACCAGGTTGGTTTTCCATTAATAGTGAAATAATGTGTCTCATATTATGTTCTCTCCGTTTTGCTTAGCCACATGTTATCCATACCCTCGCCTTTGATCTGCATTGGGTATACGTGCTCGGTGTCATCCACACTGATATCGACAAATACCAAACGGTCTTTCATCGCGAGTGCTTTTTTCAAACCTGACTCTAGTTCATTCGGAGATGAAATACGCATACCAACGTGGCCATATGCTTCAGCGATAGCAGCAAAATCAGGAACAGAGTCCATATATGAGTTAGAGTGACGGCCTTGATAAACAATGTCTTGCCACTGTTTTACCATTCCTAAGAAACGGTTGTTGAGGTTAATTATCTTAACTGGAATATTGTATTGCAGTGCCGTCGACAGCTCTTGAATATTCATTTGAATACTACCATCACCCGTTACGATCACCACTTCTTCGTCCGGTTTAGCGAACTTAACGCCCATACCAGCAGGTAGGCCAAAGCCCATGGTGCCTAGGCCACCTGAGTTAATCCAACGACGTGGTTTATTAAATGGGTAGTATAACGCTGCGAACATTTGGTGTTGGCCTACATCAGACGCGACGTAAGCATCACCATTGGTTACTTTATGGAGAGTTTCAATAACTTGCTGTGGCTTAATGCACTCAGGAGACTTTTCATACGCAAGACAATTACGATCTTGCCACTGCTTGATTTCACTCCACCAGCTTCCTAGAGCTTCAGCGTCGTTAGTGCCACCTTGTTCAACTAACAAGTTAACCATACTCTCTAGCACTTTTTCAGCTGAACCTACAATCGGTAGATCCACTTTTACGTTCTTCGAGATCGACGATGGGTCGATATCAATGTGCATGATCTTCGCGTTCGGGCAGTACTTATCTAGGTTGTTGGTTGTACGATCATCAAAACGTACACCGACACCAAAAATAAGGTCAGCATTGTGCATCGCCATATTGGCTTCGTACAAACCATGCATACCCAGCATGCCTAAAGAGTTCTTGTGCATACCCGGGAAGGCACCAAGCCCCATTAACGTGCTTACTACAGGTAAGTTCAGTGCTTCTGCCAATTTAATAAGTGGTTGGTCTGCCTCAGAGATAACCGCACCGCCACCGACATAAAGTACTGGCTTTTTCGCTTCAAGCAGTGCCTTTAGTGCCTTCTTGATCTGACCTTTATGACCCGTAACTGTTGGGTTGTACGAACGCATTTTGATCGTTTCTGGGTATTCATAAGGAAGCTTAATTTGCGGATTTAATACATCTTTTGGCAGATCGATAACCACAGGACCAGGGCGTCCTGTCGTTGAAATATAGAATGCTTTTTTTAGAACTTCTGGGATATCTTCCGCTTTCTTAACTAGGAAGCTGTGTTTAACGATTGGGCGAGATACACCCACGATGTCACATTCTTGGAAGGCATCATTACCAATGAGATTGTTTGGTACGTTACCAGAGATAACAATCATTGGGATCGAGTCCATGTACGCCGTTGCGATACCCGTTACGGTATTGGTTGCGCCAGGACCAGAACATACCAGTACTACACCCGGTTTACCAGTAGAACGCGTGTAGCCATCTGCCATATGGGTAGCGGCTTGTTCATGTCGTACTAATACGTGTTTAATTTCATCAGTTTTCGCGTGCAGCGCATCATAGATATCGAGTACAGAACCACCTGGGTAACCAAAGATTTGTTCTACTCCCTCTTCAATAAGAGACTGTACCACCATCTCAGCGCCGGATAACATTGCTGTTTCAGGTTTTGTTGTCATATTGCTCTCCTCACCAGTTTCCAAGCATATTTGGTGAACATGTTGGGCTGGTTTTTCATAGTCTAGGGCTTATTCGTAGCCTAATTCGAAATACTTCCACTTTTTCGGCTATGGCTGCCTGTCGTGATAACAACAAACAGTAATACGAAACAACTTTAACGTTTTATTATCATCCGGTCTAACACCTGATATCCGACAATTATGCCAAAAAACCAACTATCAGCTTAAAGCATTAAATAAAACCCAAGCAGAGTTAAATAACCAGCTATAAACACCATAAATAAAGACAAAAAAAGCACTTAATATTTATATAAATGACTAATTATCGATAAATAAAGCGCTTTTTTGTGTGCGCCCTCGCACATTGTGCCAAGCTTGAGGCATAAAAAATCCCCCTAAAAATGCAATCACATTCGTAGAGGGATTTTTAAACAACTGAAAATTTATCTAACCAGAAAACTACTTATCTTTGGGCTTTTCGTTGTACATTTCTTCGATTTCGTCTTGATACTTATCATTGATAACTTTACGACGCAATTTCTGAGTTGGTGTCAGTTCACCATCATTCATAGAAAATGCTTTCGGTAGCAGTTTGAATTTCTTCACTTGCTCAAACTTAGCCAATTCTTGCTGTAGGTCATTTACACGCTTTTCTAGCATCTCGACGATTTGATGGTGCTTAATCAGTTCTACTCGATCGTGGTACTTGATATTCAACTCTTTAGCGTACTCTTCTAACGAGTCGTAACACGGAACAATCAATGCAGAAACGAATTTTCGTGTATCAGCAATAACAGCAATCTGTTCGATGAAGTGGTCTTTACCGATCGCGCCTTCTACTACTTGCGGTGCAATGTATTTGCCGCCTGAAGTTTTCATCAGCTCTTTAATGCGGTCGGTAATAAACAGGTTACCATTTTCATCAAAATGACCAGCATCACCGGTCTTCAAGAAGCCGTGCTCATCGAATGTTTTCGCTGTCTCTTCTGGCATTTTGTAGTAGCCACGCATCACCATTGGGCCACGAACAAGAATCTCATTCTGAGTACCAATTTTTACTTCAGCGCCCGGCATAGCCATACCAATCGAATCTGGGTTAAAGCAGCGGTCATCCCAGCACGAAACCGTTGCGGTGGTTTCTGTCATGCCATAGCCAAGTTTTACGTTAATGCCGATAGCATGGAAGAAACGACCAATGGTTTCATCAAGCTTCGCGCCACCACATGGCATGAAATTGATGTTACCGCCAAGCAGCGCTCGTAGCTTGGATAACACAAGCTTATCGGCTAGCGCATGGCTCTTCTTCAGCATCAATGATGGTGTACGACCTTCTTGGTGACAAACCGAGAGCTTCGCGCCCATATTTACCGCCCAAGTAAATAGCACTTTACGAATAAACGGCGCTTTCGATACTTTCTCGTGAATCGCAGAGAAGATCTTTTCATAGAAGCGTGGAACTGCACACATTACGGTAGGCTTCACGTCGCTCAGTGCATCACGTACCTGCATTGTGTCTTGCAGATAGCAGTTAGTTGCGCCTTTATAGAGCACGTAGAAAGTCCAAGCACGCTCAAATACATGTGATAAAGGTAGGAAACACAACGAGACATCGTCTTTCGTTAAGCTCAAGCGCTCATCGTGCCCTTCTAGCTGGTAGCCAACATTGGTGTAATCAAGCATTACACCTTTAGGCTGACCTGTAGTACCAGAGGTATAGATAAGGGTCAGCAAGTCATCCATGTTTGCATCAGCAAGACGAGCGTCGAATTCAGCCTGTTGTGACTCGACGCCACGAGCCATGAAATCATTCCAAGATACCGCAAAGCTGTGGCCCTTAAGATCGATGTCATCAGACATCGCGACAACCACTTCTAGCTGTTCGCACTCTTCAAATAAGCTAACCGCAGCATCGAATTGAGCTTGCTCACCAACGAATAGGATCTTCACATCCGCATTTTGGATGATGTAAGAAGACTGCGCAGCTGTGTTGGTTGGATAAATCGGCACAGTAACAAGACGAGCTTGCAGAGCAGCAAAATCTGCCACAGTCCATTGAGGCATATTATTTGAATAGATACCGATCTTATCTTGAACTCTCAATCCTTGAGCCAATAGCGCTAATGAAAGCCTATCGATTTGTTCTCCAAACTGCTGCCAGCTAATGCCTTGCCATACATTACCTACTTTGTGTTTCAAAGCTGTACGGTTGCCGCCTTGGGCAATTTGGTCACGAAGTCTTTTTACGATATGAAAATCTAAATTGGCCATCTCTTTACCTTTGGCTTACACCTGTAAGCTTTTTTGAGCGCACAAGTGTACCTCTGATAATGGAAAAGGCAACTGATGGAGCTCAAAGTTATCAGTAATAGTACGTCTCTCGCTAAGTTTTCTGCCAACAAAGATAGTAAGCACAAAAAAGCCCTAAGCCAGAGTGCCGGCTTAGGGCTTATAAATCATAGAGTTCAGTGCTTAGTTAAGTGCCACAACTTCGCCACAGATCATCATTAGTTGATCTCGTAACCAAATGTGTCCCTTATCTTTTTCACTTGATTCGTGCCAGCTTAGGTAGCCAGAGATTGCCGCATTATCGAATGGGAAATCTAGAATCTGAAGCTGCTCTTTGTTTGCTGCGTGTTCTACCATCCAGCGAGGAGCTATCGTTACTAATTCAGATTGACCTACAACGTAAAGAACGTTGCTCAAGCTCGTACCTTCGTAGAAAGGCGTACAATCTAAGTCACAGTAAGCTTGCTCTGAGAAGCTACGTTGACCATGGATGCGAGACAGTTTGGCATGCTTTTCGTTAAGCAGCTCTGCCGCAGAAACTTCACCATTGATACGTGGATGAGAAACAGAAGCAACAACAACTAATTCGTCTTGGAAGATTTCAGTGCTTGAGAAACCTTGCTCATCAAAACGAGCATAATCAATAACAAAGTCGATTTCTTGGTAGCGCATACGCTCAGAAAGTTGACGATCAAATTCAGCATCCATGTGCAGTTTAACGCTAGGTGCTTGGTCGTTGATTGTCGACATAATCTTAGGAGCAAAACGCATGTCACAAGGGCTGCAAATCGCAAGCTTGAACAGGCGAGAAGACGACTCTGGAGAGAACACAGAGCTTGGTAGTTCGTTGCGTACTAATTGTAACGCTTGGCGGATTGGACCAAACAACTGACGGGCACGTTGGGTCGGTTGAATACCACGACCTTGACGCATGAATAGTTCGTCGTTAAACATCACTTTTAGACGAGCAACTGCGTTACTTACAGCAGGCTGAGACATACCCAGATTATGAGCTGCACGTGTAATGTTTTGTTCTTGCATAACTGCATCAAATACAGTCAAAAGATTTAAGTCGACTCCACGAAGTGTGCTTTCCATTCTGTAGCTTGCAATAGCACTCATTGCGTCTTTTTTATCTAACATTCAAGTTGCCTCTTGTCGGTTCGACAGTATTACATTGGTAATGGTATGAGAATAGATAACCACTAATTCTTATATTTATCAGACCGATGTTTTTCGGATTACCATTACTATTAACCAATGCATCTTGAGCTACCAACAAGATTGATAAAGAATAATTTTATTTTACCCCAACAATTTAATAAAACCTAAAAATCAATTACTTATATAGTTATAAAAAAACATAAAATGTGTCATTTATGAGTTTCATTTCGACTTATTTAGCTGTTCTACCGTTTGGTTACATTTGTTACAATTTATTGAAGGGATGAATTAATTAACCATTCAATCCAAAAACACCACTTATGGATTAGGTGAGTGATGCGTAGCTCGGAAAGTCCACCTTCTCCCAAAGCTGTTTTCTTAGGTCATCTTGATTGGCCCAATTCCCGGCTAAAACCCACTCAACAAGCGCACTAGCGACATCTGGATAAGAGACAACTTCAGCTTGTTTTTCGTTGAGCCAACTACGCAAGATCGCCGGATCAAGAAAGCTCATGGTTTGAGCTAATCCAAGCGCCTCAAGGGTTGCCACATTGCTCTGTTGTTCAAACTGTCCATCAAGTGGTTTAAGCAATAATTTCTTGCCCAGAGTAAGAGCTTCCGATGGCAGTTCAAACCCACCATTAGCCACCACACCAGAGCACTGGTTTAGGTCGAATTGGAAACCCGCGTGACTGAGTGGTTTGAAGGTAATATTTTCAACTTGGCTATGCTCAATCACATTCGGGTGATAGCAAACAAAACTGTGCGAAACAAACTTCATTAACAGCTCAGAAATCGCTTCAAGACCCTCAAACGGCAAATAGACCAATGTGAAATCCTGTCGCGCTTGAGTCTGCTCGTTGTGAGCTAAGGTGTGAACGATAGGTGGCAAGATTGGTTGCTCAAAATGATACCAATGCAAACCGATCGAGTGCTCTGTCGGAGCAAAGTGTTGAATCACAGAATGCTCAATCCAGTTCCCTCCCTCTTTGGGCACATCATAGCGAAAGGCATTTTGGTGACTAATACCGATACAAGGAACACCCTGCTTTTTGGCCGCCCAAGCCGTCACAGGTTCAAAGTCATTAAGCACCAAATCATAAGGTGTAAGATCTATTTTTTTAACCTCATTAAGAAATCGCCAGATATTATTCTTGATGAATGTCTTTCCATATTTGACCTGCCCCTGCTCACTATAAAAAGTTAACCCATTACGAACTTGGTAGTTGCCAAACTCTTCCATCGAGAAGTACTTGCTCGCTTCTCGGCCTGAAAAGAGAAAATCAACATCGATGTTCTGCTGACGAAAAGCGACGGCCATCGCCCTTGCACGTGCAATGTGACCATTCCCAGTGCCTTGTACGCCGTATAATATTTTCATGAGACTCCCTTTCGATTCGCTACTTAAGCGTTTAGTAGTGATGACTGATCAATAATTAAAGGACGAGGCTAACAGCGAGACTGGTGCATGCCATCCCCAAAGCTGCACCAATGAGTACATCCGTTAAAAAGTGCACACCGAGTAGTATTCGAGAGACGGCAATCACTGCGGCCCAAACCAAACTAAACAGATATAAGTTCGGATAGAAATGCCCGATTAATGTCGCCATAACAAAAGCAGCAGCGGCATGCCCAGATGGCAGGCTGTACTTATCTGATGGGACAATATGAGAGTGAAGTAGAGAAGAGAATTCCGCGGGCCTGCGACGCTTGAGGGTATTTTTCGCAAACCAGTAAATCGGCAATTCAATAGCGAATGCGGTTAAGCCCACTATCAGAAAATCACTGCCAGTTTTGCTATCGGCTAGCAGTGCAATCAAAGCAATCAATATATATAGGTGACCATCACCTGTATGAGAGATCGCCTTGCTAACCGTAGCGTGTTGACCACTAAAACGGTTCTTCAAACAGAAAACAGAAAATGCCACATCCCAGCGGACAATAGGTTCGATAGTACGCATACGATCTCCTTAACAATCCTTATTCAGTTAAGGCTCAAGTTATTCCCAACAAATGACAGTTAAGTGACGTTTTGAATGAACTAAAATGAAATTTTCCATGCTTGAGAAGCCGCTGATTGAGTCGTGTTATATGGCTTACTCACCTCCCATATAAATAAAGCGACCTAAGGCCGCTTTATTATTCATTTCTTATTTTCTGACTTAAAACTCTACAGCGAGAGTGGCTCGTGCTTTTTCACTAAACCAAAATCAGCCAAGATAGCGTAAGCTGCAGGGATCATAAACAGCACTAGCAAGGTTGAGGCAAAGATGCCAAATACGATCGAGATAACCAAAGGCTGAATAACCTGAGCTTGCAAGCTGGTTTCAGTGAGCAGAGGCAACAAACCTGCTGCCGTCGTCATCGAGGTCAAGAACACTGCTCGGAAACGCTCGCGACTCGCTTTCACCACAGAGTCATACACGCTATCTCCTTCATCAACGTGATGACGAATGTATTGCACTAGCAAGATAGAGTCGTTAACTACAATCCCGGCGAGCGACACAAAGCCCATCATACTTGGCATACTTAACGAGTGACCAAGGACCCAGTGACCCACCACCACCCCAATAAAAGCTAATGGAATCGCGAGCATCACAACCACAGGCTCTAAATAGCTTCTGAATTGATAACTCAGGATAGCAAACACACCAAATAGACCGAGCAAGAAGCCTTTACCCATCGAGGCACCCGTCTTGGCTGCATCCTTCGCTTCCCCTTCGAAGTCAAAACGTAAGCCTGGGTATTTCTGAATGAGTTTAGGCGCTTCATCTTTTTGGAAATGAGCCAAGATCGCTGAAGAGCTCGCTTTCTTATTATCAATGTCACCAAAGATACTAATGGTTCTCAGACCATCAATACGTTGGATACGTACATAATTACGCTGGAAATCGAGCGTCGCCAGCGTAGCTAACGGAATTTGACTACCATCCGCAGTGATGATCGGGAAGTTAGCCAGCTGTTGAATGTCGCCTGCTTGCTCCTTATCAAGACGCACCTCTATCGAGATATTCTCAACACCGATTTGAATCTCGTCTGCTGTCTGGCCAAAGAAGGCGGCACGCAGTTGAGATGCAATCATCTGCCCGTTCACATTGTAAGTTTCAGCACCTGGACGAAGCTTGACCAAGATCTCTTCTTTACCCATGCGCATATCATCAAGTACGCCATGAACACCATCAAACTCATTTAGGTAAGCCTGAATATCCAGAGAAGCAGCTTTCAGTGCATTGAGGTCATCATGTTTAGCACGGATCTCAATCGCTCGTCCACCCGGCCCCATGGTTGGTTGCTTGAAAACCAGTGAGATTGGGTCTGCAAGTTCACCGATGTCCTCTCGCCATGCATCGATGAAATCATCGATCACCGTATTACGGCTCTCAGCACCACGAAGATCTAAGCGCACGGTAGCCAGGTGCGGGCCAGATTCGTTGGCATCGGCATTAGCGTTAAACTGGCTGGTGATATGTTCGACTAGCGTGTTGCCCTCTTCAACTTCTTCACTCCACTGCTCGTTCAAACGCTCAGCAGAAGCCACAATCTTATCGACCACTCTCTCGGTTTGAGACAGTGATGCCCCCGGAGGAAGGATAATACGCGCCTCAGCAATATCACCATCAAGCTCTGGGAATGGTTGAAATTTGACAACACCACCAGCAATCAAAGCGATAGACAGAAGCAGTAAGGTCAACACTCCGCCCATGAAGGCATAGCGGAAGGTCACCACTTTCTCGACCATATCCATCAAGGTGGTGTTACGGAAATTCTCAAACTTCTCTAGTAGCACGGTTTTGAAGCGCAGCGCTGGTTTATCGTTCTTCTCTTTGTGCAAAGAGTGAGACAGGTGATTGGGCAAAATTAAGAAAGCTTCGATTAAGCTCAACGACAGAACCAAAATCAGCACCTGAGGAACGGCCTTGAGTACCGCGCCCATTTCCCCATCGAGAAATAGCAAGCTACCGAATATACACACTGTCGTTAAGAAGGAAGACAACACGCCGGGAAGCACTTTCTTAACACCGTTATACACCGCATCATCGACGTTCTGACCCCGATCGAGGTGGGAGGCTATCGATTCGGCGATCACAATGGCGTCATCCATCATAATACCGATCGCCATCAACAAACCGACTAGAGACATAATGTTGATCGACAACCCTAAGTTGACCATCAAGAACAATCCGCCAAGAAAGGCAACCGGCAAGCCTGCCGCAACCCAGAATGAATAGCGTAAGCTGAAGAACAGCCACATAGTAGCAAACACCAGCACAATACCTTGCCAACCGTTGCGCACCATCATGGTCAGGCGATCCCACAATACAGAGGAAAGATCGTTGGTCATTTGCAGAGTCACGCCATCAGGTGCAATTGCACGCTGGTCCTCAACAAACTGAGTGACACGCTCTTTAATTCTCAGTGCATCATCTTCTTTGTTCTTGCTAATTTTAAGCAGCGCAGAAGGTTTACCATCAAATAGCACCTTCTGTTCATCAAGCTCAAAGCGGTCGGTGATCCTGGCAATATCTCGTAAACGGATCACAGAGCCATTTGGCGCCGAACCCACCACAATGCTTTCCAATTCCACGGGTGTAATACGCCTTTCATCGAAGCGAATCAGGAAATTTTTGTCTGGCGTTTCAACGTTACCACTCGGCAGCTTCACATTCTGGCGGCCAATTTGATCGGCAATATCACCGACACTTAAACCGAGTTGGCGAATCGCTTGGGTATCCAGTTCAACACGATATTGATGATCCGAGAAGCCGCTGACATCGACCAATGAAACATCATAATCAAGCTTCATGATACGTTTGAGGTCCTCAGCGTAAGCCTTGAGTTCAGGCCACGACGTTTCTGCTGTAATGGCGATATCAACGACGGGTTCATTCCAATCCAGTTCTTGAACAACCGGAGATTCAATCTCGGTTGGGAAATCATTGATCGAGTTGATCTGAGTTTGCACATCGACCAGCATTCGCCCGATATCTGCTTTCTCATTCAACTTCAGGATGAGACGTGCGCTACCTTCGATGGCCTCACACTGAGTTTCTTCAATGTTCGCTAAGCCGTCTACCGCGTCTTCCATTCGCACACATAAGCTCTCCTCCACTTCTTGTGGAGAAGCACCGGGATAAACGATGGCAGCCATGATGTAAGGCGGATCATAAGCGGGGAAGGTTTCACGCTTGATGGTTGATAATGAGCTGATACCCATGATCAATAGCCCAAGCATCAACAAGTTTGCCGCTGTTGGGTGCCTAGAAAAGAACTTGATCATGACGCACTCTCCTGAGTATCAGATTCAAGCTTAACCTCTTCAGAGTTCGACTCTTTCAGTAACATGCCTTCGATAGCTGGCAGGACGTCATTAAGAACCAATTTATCTCCCGTTTGTAGCTCGCCACTCACAACCACTTGGTTATCTCTGCGATAAAGCACTTCAACACTCACTAGTTGCAAGCGCTGATTGTCATCCATCAGGTAAACCTTATCACCGTGCAATGCTCGCTCTGGAACCACCCAACTTAGATTCGCGACACCTTCAATCTCAGCTTTTACAAACATGCCGTTAACCAAAGGGGTCGCATTGCTTGGCTGCAGTTGTGAATAGTCTTGAGCGATCTCAAGAATAATTCCGGCTGTCGCTTGGTTTTCATCCACCGTCTCACTGATTCTTGCGACCTTGGCTGGCCAAATCAGATTTAAACTGCCACTGTTCAACTGAATGCTCGCTTTAGCTCGCGTTTGATATGGGTTTGGGATGCCTGCTGCATCGCGAGGAAATTGAGTAAAGCTTGAGGCTAAAGTTTGCATATCGTGAATAGAGAGTTGTGCCTCAACCTCCATAACATCAATCCCATGAGCAATGAACATCTCTTGCTGCAGATTAACTACTTGATTCTGTTCAATATCGACCTGAGCGATTCGCATCGGTCTAGGTAAAGTGACGGTGGTTTTATCTAAAGAGCGTTGCGCTTCTTTTACCTTAGAAACATTCACTTTAATCACTGCTTGCGCGACACGCTTTTCATCTGGCATCAAAGCAATTTGGTTCTGTATATCTAACACCAACTTCTGCTGGGAGAGTGCGCTCTGTTGTTGTAGATCGACATCGGACTGAGAGGTAAGCCCTTTCTTACGCAGATCTTGTTTACGCTGTAGCTCTTTATTACTGATCACTAAACGATTTTTTTCGATCTTTAATGTCTGTTTCAGGTTCTCTTCTTCTTGGTTCAATTTCTCTAGTGAGGTCTGGCTCGATTTAAGATCCGCTTCGGCTTGTATCAACTTCAACTCGTAATCCAAAGGATCGATCTTAAGTACCTCAATTCCTGCAGGGATCACCTGCCCTTTCTCAAGATCTGGATGTCGATAAACAATTTGACCTGTAACCTCGGCAATCGCTTTCCATTCAACCTTAGGTACCACTTTGCCAAAACCAACCGCCAACGGCGCGATCATCTGCTTCTCTAAGCTGACGGTTTCAACCAAGCGCGCCCTGTCTCCAGCAGGTTTGGTTGGTAAATCTGGTTTCAAGTTAATCGCCACCACTAGACCAATTACACCAACGGCTAAGGCTGGGAAGAAGAAGAGTTTTTTATTTATTCTCATTATTTGGGTTCCTGCAAAGGTGAAGGGGTTGGTGCATTGATAAAGCCTTCCGTCATCAGTTGAATGTTGTGTTCGATTAGTCGGTTCAGAAAAGCTTCATTAAGCTCGATACCATGAATAGCCAGCAAAGGCGGTGGGGCTATAAACGGAAACACCATCAAGCTTATATACGACACGCGGCAGAGCTTAGGATCCATATCCTTCCGCAAAACGCCTTGTGCCATCAGCTTTTCAAAAATGACATCTTGGGCAGGTTTAGTGACATCGAGAAAGACCTTCTCTAGCAGCTCTCTCTGTACCTCTGAAGGCGGCATATTCATCACTTGGGCAATTAAGCGAGGAAACTTAGGTACCTTGACCATCTCTTTGTAGTAAGTCCGTATTAAATCAAGAAAGTTCTCATGACTGCTTTCTTCAACCAACCTTTGCATTTGCAATTGCATCGGTCGTAGCGTTTCACGCAGCATCGCTTCAAACAGCCCTGCTTTACTGCCAAAGTAATAACGGATCATCGCAATGTTCACACCCGCACGCTCAGCAATCAGGCGCGTCGAGACCTTGTCGTATGGCTGAACGACAAACAGATCACGAGCATGCTCAATCAATAATTGTCGAACATCTAAGTTCTTTTGAGGTCGCCCCGCTTTTCGTGCCGTCATGGCAAAAATCCATCTCTATAATTAATCATCTGATTAATTATAGAGATAAACAGGCATAACAGTAGAAGATTAATTAGTCACTATTTAATCAAGTGATTAATTAATTTGGTCACGCTTGTAATTTTTTAGGTGAATCGTTCCATCAAAAAGATTTACTACAAAGTTTTAACCTACACATAAGCCAAACGATAAACTAACCACCCAACCCCAAAACCCCAAGCAGATGATATAACCAATAAATTCATCCTTATTAGCACAAACCAAACCAAAACGCCGCTAATGTATGTTGATATTGGATTTTCTTGTTTGACGCTCAGAATAAATTACGGTAAATATGGTGTTAACAGTTTATTTACGGATATTTGTGTAATGATTTTTTCTTCTTCTCGACTGCTGAAACTTCTCCTTATCGTGAACCAATCGCGCGGGTAAGTTGTGGGTCAAGAACTACACAAATATTAAAACCCGCGCTGAGCGGGTTTTTTTGTAACTGGCACTTTTAAAAGAACATCATTCTCAATAATAATTTGGATAGCAATCGATACAATATCGATATAAGGAAGCACCCATGAACGATCAAGTGATAATTTTTGATACGACTTTACGTGACGGCGAGCAGGCTCTAGCTGCAAGCCTGACAGTAAAAGAGAAGTTACAAATTGCTTATGCACTTGAAAGACTGGGTGTGGACGTAATCGAAGCTGGCTTCCCAGTGTCTTCTCCGGGTGACTTTGAGTCAGTACAAACTATCGCAAAGAACATTAAAGATAGCCGTATCTGTGCGCTTTCTCGTGCAGTAGCGAAGGATATCGACGCAGCTGCTGAAGCGTTAAAAGTGGCTGAGCAGTTCCGTATTCATACCTTTATTTCGACTTCGACGGTTCACGTACAAGACAAATTACGCCGCAGCTACGATGACGTGGTTGAGATGGCAGTAAAAGCCGTTAAACACGCACGTAACTACACAGACGATGTTGAGTTCTCTTGCGAAGATGCAGGTCGCACACCTATCGATAATCTTTGTCGCATGGTTGAAGCTGCCATCAACGCGGGCGCAAAAACCATCAACATTCCAGACACAGTGGGCTACACATTACCTAACGAGTTTGGCGGCATTATCAAAACGCTATTTGACCGCGTACCAAACATCGACCAAGCGATCATCTCTGTTCACTGTCACGATGACTTAGGCATGTCGGTCGCTAACTCAATCTCAGCGGTACAAGCAGGTGCTCGCCAAGTTGAAGGTACCATTAACGGCATTGGTGAACGCGCGGGTAACTGTTCTTTAGAAGAGATCGCAATGATCATCAAGACTCGCCAAGAGTTACTAGGTGTTCATACCGGTCTAGATCACCAAGAGATCCACCGCACCAGTAAATTGGTGAGCCAGCTTTGCCACATGCCTATCCAAGATAACAAAGCGATCGTTGGTGCTAACGCATTCAGCCACTCTTCAGGTATCCACCAAGATGGCATGCTAAAGAACAAGAACACTTACGAGATCATGACCCCTGAGTCTATTGGCTTGAAAAACAAGGCATTAAACCTAACAAGCCGCAGTGGTCGTGCAGCCGTTAAGAGCCACATGGACGCAATGGGCTACAAAGACAACGAGTACAGCCTAGATTCATTGTACGAAGACTTCTTGAAGCTTGCTGACCGTAAAGGTCAGGTATTCGACTACGACTTAGAAGCACTAATGCATTTCGCAAACCTACGCGACGAAGATGACTTCTATAAACTTAACTACCTAAGCGTACAATCTGGTAGTGTTATGTCTACCACCAGCATCAAGCTGCAATGTGGCGATGAAGAGAAATGCGAAGCGGCTGTCGGTAACGGCCCTGTTGATGCGCTATACCAATGTATCTACCGCTTAACAGGCTACGAGATCGTACTAGACAAATTCGACCTAACCGCAAAAGGCGAAGGCGAAGATGGCTTAGGCCAAGCGGATATCATTGCCAACTACAAAGGTCGCAAATATCACGGCACGGGCGTTTCAACCGATATCGTTGAAGCATCTGGTCAAGCGCTACTGCACGTTATCAATAGCATTCAACGCGCAGACACCATTGCAGAAATGAAACAGCAAAAAATCGCGACAGTTTAAGTACCCAATAACAGAGCCCTATAGCTGATGTTATTGACTTTAGGGACAAAATTTAAAACGAGCCAAATAGCTCAGTAACAAAAAATTAAAGGATTAACATGACTGATAAATCATACAAAATTGCCGTACTACCTGGTGATGGCATTGGCCCAGAAGTAATGCAACAAGCACATAAAGTGCTAGACGCGATCGAAAAGAAGCACGCGATTAGCTTTTCTCGCGAAGAGTATGATGTTGGTGGTATTGCAATTGATAACCACGGCTGCCCACTTCCAGAAGCAACAGTTGCTGGCTGTGAAGAATCTGACGCAGTACTTTTTGGTTCTGTTGGCGGTCCTAAATGGGAACACCTTCCACCGAACGACCAACCAGAGCGTGGTGCCCTACTTCCTCTACGTAAACACTTCCAACTGTTCTGTAACCTGCGCCCTGCACAAATTTACAAGGGTTTGGAGTCTTTCTCTCCACTTCGTGCTGATATCTCTGAGCGCGGTTTTGACATAGTAGTAGTACGTGAACTAACAGGCGGAATCTACTTCGGCCAACCTAAAGGTCGTGAGGGCGAAGGCGCAACTGAAAAGGCTTTTGATACTGAGGTTTACCACCGCTACGAAATCGAACGTATCGCAAAGATTGCTTTTGAATCTGCACGTCTACGTAACAAAAACGTTTACTCAATTGATAAAGCGAACGTTCTCCAAAGCTCTATCCTATGGCGCGAAGTTGTCGAAGAGATCGCTAAAGATTACCCAGATGTTACGCTAAACCACATGTACATCGACAACGCGACCATGCAGCTAATCAAAGACCCATCTCAGTTTGACGTAATGCTATGTTCGAACATCTTCGGCGACATCATTTCTGATGAGTGCGCAATGATCACTGGTTCTATGGGTATGCTTCCTTCTGCAAGCTTGAACGAAAGCAACTTCGGTCTATACGAACCAGCGGGCGGCAGTGCACCAGATATCGCAGGCAAGAACATCGCAAACCCAGTCGCACAAATTCTTTCTGCAGCGCTCATGCTTCGTTACAGCCTAGGCGAAGAAGCGGCAGCACAAGATATTGAAACTGCGGTATCTAAAGCGCTTTCAGCAGGTGAGCTAACGGCCGACCTTGCAGGCGATAAACAAGCACTAACCACCTCTGAAATGGGTGACAAGATTGCAGAGTACATCTTAGCTTCATAAGCGTAGCGCTCTAAAGCAAGTACATAAGAATAATATCAAGCCAAGTCATCCAAAGCGCCTGACCTGGCGAGAAACAAACACTGGGACTGATGCTCCCAAGGAAGAAAAGCTATGTCGACAAACCAGCAAGCCAAAACCTTATACGAAAAAGTTTATGACGCTCACGTTGCGGTTGCAGCGAAGGGCGAAACGCCAATTCTTTATATCGATCGTCACTTAGTCCACGAAGTAACGTCGCCACAAGCCTTTGATGGTTTGCGTGAAAAAGGCCGTAAAGTTCGCCAAGTAGGCAAAACTTTTGCGACGATGGATCACAACGTATCGACACAAACTAAAGACATCAACGCTTCTGGTGAGATGGCACGTATCCAAATGGAAACGCTATCAAAAAACTGTGAAGAGTTTGGTGTAACGCTGTACGACCTAAACCACAAATACCAAGGTATTGTGCACGTGATGGGTCCTGAACTAGGTATTACCCTACCAGGTATGACTATCGTTTGTGGTGACTCGCACACTGCAACACACGGTGCATTTGGTTCTCTTGCATTCGGTATCGGTACTTCAGAAGTTGAGCACGTTCTAGCAACTCAAACGCTAAAACAAGCTCGCGCTAAAACCATGAAAATCGAAGTAAAAGGCAAGGTTGCTCCAGGCATCACTGCAAAAGATATCGTTCTAGCGATCATCGGTAAAACAACAGCGGCTGGCGGTACTGGCTACGTCGTTGAATTCTGTGGTGAGGCAATTACTGACCTTACAATGGAAGGCCGTATGACGGTATGTAACATGGCTATCGAGCTGGGCGCTAAAGCCGGCCTAATCGCCCCAGATGCAACAACATACGAATACATCAAAGGTCGTAAGTTCTCTCCAGAGGGTGAAGATTTAGACGCAGCGATTGAATACTGGAACACATTGAAAACCGATGCTGACGCAGAATTCGATGCAGTTGTCACGCTAGAAGCGGCAGACATCAAACCACAAGTCACTTGGGGAACAAACCCAGGCCAGGTTATCTCGGTAGACACACCAATCCCTGCACCAGAAAGTTTCGCAGACCCTGTTGAAAAAGCATCAGCAGAAAAAGCGCTTGCTTACATGGGTCTTGAAGCAGGAAAATCTCTATCTGAATACAACGTCGATAAAGTGTTTGTGGGTTCTTGTACTAACTCTCGCATCGAAGACATGCGTGCAGCAGCAGCGGTAGCGAAAGGTCGCCAAGTGGCAAAACATGTGCAAGCGCTCATCGTTCCGGGTTCTGAGCAAGTAAAAGCACAAGCAGAAGCGGAAGGTCTAGATGTTATCTTCAAAGAAGCTGGTTTCGAGTGGCGCCTACCGGGTTGTTCTATGTGCCTTGCAATGAACAACGACCGCCTTGGCCCACAAGAACGCTGTGCTTCTACATCAAACCGTAACTTTGAAGGTCGCCAAGGCCGTGATGGTCGTACGCACCTAGTTAGCCCTGCAATGGCTGCAGCCGCAGCGATCGCTGGTCACTTTGTCGATATTCGTGAACTTTAATTAGAGGATTTAACATGTCAGGTTTTCAACAACACACCGGATTAGTCGTTCCTCTAGATACGGCCAACATCGATACGGATGCGATCATTCCAAAGCAGTTCCTACAGAAAGTGAACCGCATTGGTTTTGGTAAGCACTTATTCCACGATTGGCGCTTCCTAGACGATGCTGGCGAACAACCAAACCCAGAATTTGTGATGAACGCTCCGCGCTACCAAGGTGCTTCAATCCTGCTTGCTCGTGAAAACTTTGGTTGTGGTTCATCTCGCGAACACGCACCTTGGGCACTTGCTGATTACGGCATCCAAGTGATGATTGCACCAAGCTTTGCAGACATCTTCTACGGTAACTCTATCAACAACCAAATGGTTCCTGTTCGATTGACTGAGCAAGAAGTGGATGAGATTTTCCAATTCGTAGAAGCGAATGAAGGAGCAGAGGTCACAGTTGATCTAGAAGCAATGAAAGTGAGCGCAAATGGCAAACAATACTCGTTTGAAATTGATGAATTCCGTCGTCACTGCTTACTGAATGGTTTAGATAATATCGGCCTTACACTTCAACACGCTGATAAGATCTCTGAGTTTGAAGCTAAGATTCCTAGCTTCCTAAAATAATGAGACGTTTCTGAATAACTCTAAAGGTTGGCCTAGTGCCAACCTTTTTTTATTTAGCTGAATATCTTTATTAAACTTAACTTCTTTATTTGATCAAGCTCGTGATTTAACTAAAGAGCCATGAAAGAAAATCGTAAAGCATAGGGTCTTAGTAATAAGCTATCAGGAGAATGCCATGAAACAACTACTCGTTATTATCAGCCTATTTTTTTCAACTTTAGCTTGGTCAGCGCCGAAATCTGAACTGTGGCCGTACTGGAATCAAAGTAATGAGGTCAACTCAGAACAAGTTTCTCATCAAAACTGGCAGCAATTCCTCGATAGCTATTTGGTCAAACAGGGGCAAAATACGTTAGTTCGTTATCAAGCAGTGACCGCTACAGATAAATCAAAGCTGAAGCAATACATCAAGCAGTTAGAGCAGATAAACCCACTTGAGTACTCAAAAGCAGGGCAATACGCTTACTGGGTCAACCTATACAATGCCGTGACTGTTGATTTGATTCTCGATGCCTATCCAGTTAAATCGATCACTAAGCTCGGCGGTCTGTTTAGCTTTGGGCCATGGGGAGATGATGTCGTATCAGTTAATGGCAAATCACTGACACTCAACGATATTGAGCACCGTATCTTAAGACCGATATGGCAAGATCCCCGAACACACTACGCGGTAAACTGTGCGAGCCTCGGCTGTCCAAACCTTCAGCCCCAAGCCTTTACCGCTAACAACACCGAGACTCTACTAGAACAAGCAGCCTCTGAGTTTGTTAACAGTGACAAAGGTGTGTTGGTTAAAGGCAATAAACTCCAGCTATCATCGATTTACGAGTGGTTTGCTGTGGATTTTGGTACAGAGGAACAACTCATTCAACACTTAGACCAATATCGAACAGAAGCAGTAACCAATACTCAAAATATCAGTTATGACTACGACTGGTCGCTCAACCAAGCAAACTAGCTCTAACGCTAAAGTTCATAACTAAAGCAAAACAAAAAGAGGCTAGGGGTTTATCAACCACTAGCCTCTTCTCAATTTATTGACCGTATATCTACAATTAAAAGCTTGAGCCCGGTTGCTGCAAGAACTCAACTTCTTCGGGAGTCGAAGTTCGCCCTAGCACTTCATTGCGATGAGGGTAACGACCAAAACGCTCAATGATAACCTTGTGTTTAAACTCAAAATCCAAATTATGTTCTAACCCCGTTTGAGAAAAGAGCTCCACGGCTTGTTCATGGACTAACAAAGACTCACTGTGCATATAAGGCATATACAGGAAGCTTTTTTGTTGCTCGTTAAGTTGGTGATCAAAACCACCCGCTACCGCCTCTTGCGCTAGAGCCAACGCCATCGGATCAGCCGAAAAAGCTATCGGACTGTTTCTACCAATATTTCGAGAAAACTGATCAAGCACGATAATCTCTGCCAAGCGCCCTTGCGCAGTTTGTCGCCACTCAAATAACTCGCCTTGAGTGGCTATTTTATGTAGTTCAGAAAAACGAGATTCAATCACAGCGTCAATCTCGGCACCGCCAGTAAACCAATCTTTAGGCGTCAATTCATCGAACCAAAACTCTAGAACATCCTGATAAGTTATTGCCATATAATTCCCTTTAATAAAAAGCCGAGTAATTTGATGTTATTACTCGGCTTATGTTCTGTTATTTAAAACCTTTAACTTTTTTTATCAAGTCATAAGCATTTTGAATTTCTTGCGATTTCTCTTTCGCAACATTCATCATCTCTGGCGGTAAACCTTTCGCCATCAGTTTATCTGGGTGGTGCTCATTCATCAGTTTACGGTAAGCTTTCTTCACCTCTTTACCGTCAGCACTTTCACTTACTCCCAGTACCTTAAACGCATCGGCTAATTGATTTTGTTGTGATGCCTGCTGCCAACCTGAAGATTGTCCTTGGTGATGACCACCACCGAAGCTTCCGCCCTGTTGTTGGAAACGGAATGCCGCCTCTTGCATCTGTAAACGACGCTCTAGCTGTTCTGCAGAAAACCCAAGACCTTGCGCTATCTTATGTAAGACCTGACGCTCACTTGGATGCAAGCTTCCATCAGCAAATGCGGCAGAGACTTGTAGCTCGAGGAAGAACTGTAGAAGGTCAAAACGACCACCCGATGAGATTTTCACACGCTCAAGGACATCACTCAGTGGGAAGTCAGTCTCTTTACCGTCACGGAAAGCATCTTGCGCCGCTTTACGTTGCTCGCCATGAAGATTCATACGCTCCATCATTGTAGAAGCAAGCTGAATCTCTTCACGGGTCACTTGTCCTTTCGCTTTAGCAACATGCCCCATAACTGCAAATGCAGATTTGAAAAACTCATTTTGTCTTTCAGCTTGGTTTGGCCCACGCCCAAAACCAGAGGTATTAAAGCCAGATTGGTTCAATCGGCGAGCTTTATCGAATTGATGCCCTAGAAATAGGCCAAAAACTAAACCAAGTGGCCCTCCAAATAGAAAGCCAAAGAAAGCGCCCAAAATTTTGCCAAATATTTGCATTATGTGTTCTCTATCTATGAATTTTATCTGAGTAATGCTGTCTGATGATGCTGAATGCTAATATTTCCTTTATCATAAGGAAAATGCTTTATTTATTGGATTGATACTAGATCAACCCTTCATCTAGTGACACAGGATAGTTCAACTTCATGCAATCTTTTTCCCGCACCTTGTTAGCCGCGTCTATAAGTACGGCGTTATACGTGTCGACAACTCAAGCTGAAACAATAACCGATAGTAGTGTGCAGGAAATGCCCTCTATAGATCAATGCTTGATCGAGCCCGCAGCAGAAAACGAGACTCAACTACCCGCTCATGTTGAGTCCGATCGCTTAGAGGCTATCAATGGTGACAAGGCAATATATTCAGGTGACGTAAGAGTTACGCAAGGAAACAAGACCATCCTTGCTGATAATGTAACCCTTCACCAACAAGAAAACATCGTTGTAGCTGAAGGCAACGTTAACTTTAGTGACGGTCAAATTAAATCAATATCAGACAGAGCGACTAACAATCTGACTACTGATGAAATGACACTAGAAAACACCGACTACGAATTTCTATGTGAACCAGGGCGTGGCGATGCCGTTTATATCGCAAAAACAGGTAAAGCGGTTTATGAGATCGAAGATGGCTCAATCACCTCTTGTCCTATTGGTGATAACGCTTGGCGTTTAAGAGCATCAAGCATCAGTGTCGATCAAGACGAAGAGCAAGCCACTTTTTATAATCCACGTTTTGAAATTCAAAGTGTTCCCGTCTTCTACTTGCCTTACTTAACTGTACCAGTTGGTGACACTCGTAAGACAGGTTTCCTATATCCAACCGTGTCATACGGTTCAAGCGATGGCTTTGAAGCTGAAATTCCTGTGTATTGGAACTTGGCACCAAACTACGACTTGGAAACCACTTTTAAGTACATGCAAGAACGTGGAACGCAACTTAACAGTAAATTCCGTTACTTGAGTGATTTCGGTTCAGGTAGCATTAAGTCTGAATACCTACCAGATGATAAGAAATTCAAAGAGAAAGGTGACCGCTGGGGCGCTCAATTGGAGCACTCGGGCATCTTCCAGCAATCTTGGTTATTTGAAATTGATTACTCCAAAGTCAGTGATATCGATTACTTCACAGACGTTAGCGGAAGCAGTATTGGTAACCGTGAAGATGGCCAACTTTTGCAGGAAGGCAAAGCGACTTACCGTTCTCACAACTGGGATGCATCTGTACTTGTCCGAGACTTTCAAGTCCTAACAACGAGTAATAACCTCCCTTATCGCCTAATGCCTCAGTTAGAATACAACTACTATGCGCCAGAGGTGATGAAATATCTAGATTTCGACATGAACAGTCATGTTTCGATATTTGATACCGACGCCAAAGGCAAACCATCAGCGAACCGTATCCACGTGGAACCAGGTATCACTATACCTATAGGAAACACTTGGGGTACATGGACGACAGAAGCAAGATTACTTGGTACATACTACCAACAAGACCTTGATGGCGTTGATACAACAAGTGACGAATACAAAGATTTAGAAGAATCGGTAAGTCGAGTTATCCCTGAATTTCGCAGTCATGCCGGTATCGTTCTTGAGCGTGATACCACTATCGTTAGCAACTACACTCAAACACTCGAACCACAGGTTCAGTATTTGTATGTACCAGAGCAAGATCAAAGTGATATTGGCCTGTACGACACTACGCTGTTACAAACAGATTATTACGGCTTATTTAGAAGTCGTAAATACAGTGGCGTAGACCGCATTGCTTCAGCAAACCAAATCAGCTATGGCGCCTCGTCTCGCTTCTTTGATGATGAATATAAAGAACGTTTGAATATTTCATTTGGCCAAATTTTTTATATCGACAAAGATACCAAGCAGACTTTAGGCAACGACGACTCTGACAAAAAAACTAATTATTCGTCTTGGGCTATTGAAATGGACTTCAACTATGATGACTACCTGTTCTACCATGGTGGCGTGCAATACGATATTGACTCATCTTCGATGCAATTAGCAAACAGTACATTAGAGTATCGTTTCACTGGTGGTTATATACAAACTAACTATCGTTATGTGACCGAAGAGTACATTAATGAAACGGTAGATTTTGACGTGTCATCCATAACAAGAGATGGTATTTCACAAGCAGGTTTACTAGGTGCCTACCAAATTTCACCGAAATGGAGCACCAGTGCTCAATATTTCTATGACTTAACAACACAAGAAGATCTAGAGTGGTTAACTCGTTTAAACTACAGATCGGATTGTTGGTACATCGGCTTTACCTATAGTAACCGTTTGACAAATAACATTAGTAATCCAAATACTACGCCTGAATATGAAAATAACTTCAGTGTGAACTTCGGTATTGTAGGCTTTGGTACCAACATTGGTTCTGACTCTGGCGCTATTGGGGATAGCAGCTCCGACAACTCGCTAAGCTACGGTCGCCCATTCTTCTTAAACAACTAATTTTCTTTGCTGATAAGAGATCAGTAAATTTAAAGGATTACACATGACATTGTGGAAACGCACATTAATTGCCATTGCAGCAGCTTGTACTTTATCAACAAGCTATGCCGCACCGGTCGAGCTAGACAGTGTAAAAGTTATCGTTAACGAAGGCGTTATCTTACAAAGCGACATCGACGCTTCGATGAAGACGCTGCGCGCAAATGCTAAGAAAAGCGGTCAAACACTGCCATCGCAAGATGTGCTCAATGAGCAAGTGCTTGAAAAACTGATCATCGATACTATTCAAACTCAAGAAGCGGAGCGTATTGGCGTTCGTATTGATGATGCTCGACTTGATCAAGCAATTGAAGGTATCGCGAAAGACAACAACCAAACGGTGGATCAACTTACGGCATCGGTTGCTGAAGAAGGTCTTAGCTACAACGCATTTCGTGAGCAAGTAAGAAAAGAGATCGCGGCAAGTGAAGCGCGTAATGCTCTCGTTCGCCGTCGTATCAACATTCTTCCTGCAGAAGTAGACAACCTAACGGATATCTTAGCGCAAGAGACTAACGCAACCGTTCAATACAAGATTGGACACATTCAACTTCGCTTCAATGATGACCAAACTAAAGAAGAACTAGAAACCCAAGCTAAAGAACTTGTCGAAGAGCTGAACTCAGGCAAAGATTTCAGCACCATGGCATATACTTACTCTAAGGGTCCTAAAGCACTACAAGGTGGCGATTGGGGTTGGATGCGTAAAGAAGAGATGCCAACCATTTTCGCTGACCAAATCAAAATGCAAAATAAAGGCAGCATCATCGGCCCTTTCCGAAGCGGCGTTGGTTTCCATATTCTGAAAATTGAAGATGTGAAAGGCTTAGAGACAGTTGCCGTTACAGAAGTTAACGCACGTCACATCCTAATTAAGCCGACGGTCATCCTGAGTGATGATGGCGCCAAGGAGCAACTTGAAGAGATCACACGTCGTGTTAACGCTGGTGAAGCGAGCTTTGGTGACCTTGCTCAACAATACAGCCAAGACCCAGGTTCTGCAGTACAAGACGGTGAGTTAGGTTACCAAACGCCAGATTTGTATGTACCTGAGTTCAAGCACCAAGTAGAAACACTACCTGAAGGTAAGATCAGTGCGCCATTTAAAACCGTGCACGGTTGGCACATTGTTGAAGTACTAGACCGCCGTGAAGTCGACCGTACTGATTCCGCTTTGAAAAACAAGGCTTACCAAATTCTATTTAACCGTAAATTCAACGAAGAAGCTGGCGCTTGGCTACAAGAAGTAAGAGCAAGTGCCTTTGTTGAAATGGTTGAGGACGACCAAGATGACAACTAAACGTATTGTCATAACCGCAGGTGAACCCGCCGGGATAGGACCAGATCTAACTCTAGCTCTCTCTCAAGAAAGCTGGCCTCACCAACTTGTTGTTTGTGCAGATAAGAACCTACTTGCAGAGCGTGCTGAACTGCTGGGTATTGAAGTAGAGTTGTTAGATTACGACGCAGCTGCACCAAAGCAGCCGCAACGCGCTGGCACACTGATAGTAAAACACATTCCACTCGCTGAAACGGCAGTTGCAGGCCAACTCAACGAGGCTAACGGTCATTACGTATTAAATACTTTAGAAACCGCAGCAATTGGCTGTATGAATGATGAATTTGATGCTATTGTCACCGGCCCTGTTCATAAGGGTGTAATTAACCGAGCTGGCGTTGCTTTTAGCGGCCATACAGAGTTCTTTGCAGAGAAGTCCAATACACCACTGGTAGTGATGATGTTGGCAACTGAAGGGCTACGTGTTGCGCTAGTAACAACGCACATCCCACTAGCTTATGTATCTCAAGCAGTGACCGAAGACAGATTAGAGCAAATTATTGCTATTCTGAATAAAGACTTGGTTGAAAAATTTGCTATTGAGAAACCAACTATCTACGTGTGTGGCTTGAATCCACATGCTGGTGAAGATGGTTGCTTAGGGCGTGAAGAAATTGAAACCATCACCCCAACGCTAGAAAAAATTCGCCAAAAAGATGGCATCAATTTAGTTGGCCCATTGCCAGCAGACACCATCTTTAATGAAAAATATTTGCAAGATGCAGATGCTGTTTTAGGTATGTATCACGACCAAGTACTCCCGGTATTGAAATACAAAGGGTTTGGTCGCTCAGTGAACATCACGCTTGGCTTACCGTTTATTCGCACATCAGTCGACCACGGTACCGCCTTAGACTTGGCAGGGAAAGGCCAAGCCGATACAGGGAGCTTTAGAACAGCGCTCACGCACGCCATTGAATTAGTAGAGAAAAAGCAATGAGAAATGATGTCCACTTAGGGCACAAAGCGCGTAAACGTTTTGGTCAAAACTTCCTTAACGATCCATACATTATTGATGGCATCGTATCGAGCATTAACCCATTACCAGGTCAAAACTTGGTAGAGATCGGTCCTGGTCTAGGCGCAATTACTGAGCCAGTGGGTAAGCTTGTCGATAAGTTTACTGTTATCGAATTAGATAGAGACCTTGCAGAACGTCTTCGTAACCACCCGGATCTCGCTGATAAGCTGACGATCCACGAAGGTGATGCGATGAAGTTCGACTTCGAGCAACTTGTTAAGCCAAACAATAAGCTTCGTATCTTTGGTAACTTGCCATACAACATCTCTACACCATTGATGTTCCACCTTTTTGAATTCCATAAAGACGTGCAAGACATGCACTTTATGCTGCAAAAAGAAGTGGTGAACCGCCTAGCTGCAGGTCCTGGTAGCAAAGCATATGGTCGTCTGACGGTAATGGCTCAATACTACTGTAAAGTAACACCCGTGCTAGAAGTGCCACCAACGGCCTTCGTTCCGCCACCGAAAGTAGACTCTGCAGTCGTTCGCCTGCAACCATATGAAGTGCTGCCTTACCCGGCTAAAGACCTAAAATGGCTAGATCGCGTATGTCGTGAAGGCTTTAACCAACGTCGTAAGACAGTTCGTAACTGCTACAAGAGTTTGATTGATAAGGACGTACTAGAAGAGCTTGGCATCAACCCAAGCATGCGTCCTGAGAACTTAACGCTCGAGCAGTTTGTCGACATGGCAAACTGGTTGTACGACAGCCACAACGCTGACAAATAAATAAAAAAGGCTCCTACACTTCGGTTAGGAGCCTTTTTTATGTAATACTTTAATTACATTAAGTATATCAACAACAAAAGGTGCGAATATGGATATATCTACGCCTTGTATCAAATGCCAGGTTCACTCTAAGTACATAGAGGAGCAGTCTGAGCCTACAAAGAATCGTTACGTCTTCGCCTACATCATTACTATTAAAAACCTGAGTAAAAGTACGGTTCAACTCATGTCACGTCGCTGGTTAATTACCGACTCTAACGGCAAGCAACTTACGATTGAAGGCGACGGTGTGGTTGGTCAGCAACCGATTATCGAGTCCAACGACGAATACACTTACACCAGTGGTACCGTTATCGAAACGCCCGTAGGCGTCATGCAGGGTCACTATGTCATGACCGATCATAAGGGCATCGATTTTATTGCCGAAGTCGACCCATTCAGACTCGCGATTCCTAACATCCTTAACTAACTACCTTTGCAGCCATAGGAAAATACTGTGTCTAATTATATTGTCGGAGACATCCAAGGATGCTTCGACGAACTTCAGTTATTACTCGAGACCATCAACTTTAATCCACAACAAGATACCTTATGGGTCGCTGGTGACTTAGTTGCCCGAGGCCCTAAATCTCTAGAAACACTGCGCTTTATTCGTGGTTTAGGCGATTCGGCAAAGGTGGTATTGGGCAACCATGACCTACACCTGCTCGCGGTCTCTCTAGGGTTGTTTCCAGCAAAACCGAAAGATAAGACGCAAGCTATCCTAGACGCAGAGGACCGTGAGTCGCTACTCGAATGGTTGAGGAAGCAGCCGTTAATTCAAGAACACCCTGAGTTCGTGATATCTCATGCTGGAATTTCACCACAGTGGAACCTTGAACGAGCTCGCATAGAGAATCAAGAAGTCGTCGCCCTATTACAATCGGACAAGTGGCAGTGGCTCATCGAGAATATGTATAGCAATACACCGGATGTATGGGACGTTAATTTACACGATATTGAACGGTATCGCTATGCGATCAACAGCTTTACCCGAATGCGTTTCTGCTTTACCGATGCTCGGCTTGATATGGCATGTAAGCTACCACCGAGCGAAATTACTAATGAACCATTAGTGCCATGGTTTGACCTTCCACAGCGTATTAAGCTCGATAAAACGGTTGTTTTTGGCCACTGGGCTGCACTTGAAGGCTATCAAGGTAAAGATGTAATAGGACTAGATACTGGATGTGTTTGGGGAGGAGAGCTGACAGCACTTCGCTGGGAAGACAAACAGTTTTTTACTCAAAAAGCGCTATAAGAACGAGATACGAGATACGAGATACGAGATACGAGATACGAGATACGAGATACGAGATACGAGATACGAGATACGAGATACGAGAAGCTTGCGCTAGCTGGGACGGTAACGCAAGCATTCTTCAGAGCCGAACTATTTTCAGCATAGTTAGCGCTCGAGAATCACAAACTCCATATTGTGTTTGTTTTTCTCATCCGCTTGATACGTATCGCTAAAGCTCTGCTTCCAACCTTCTCCCCAATCTGGGAATTGAGTATCACCATCAACGTCAAAATCGATATAAGTCAGGTATAGCTTGTCAGCTTTAGGTAGGCAGCTTTCATAGATTGAACCACCACCGATGATCATCACCTCTTCAACATCGCTGACTAACTCCAGAGCTTTTTCAATTGAGGTAACCGTTGTCACACCTTCAATTTCCAAGTTCGCATCTCGGCTGATCACAATGTTTAATCGACCAGGTAAAGGGCGCCCGATCGAATCATAGGTTTTACGCCCCATGACTACAGGCTTCCCCATCGTTGAGCGTTTGAACCATGCGAAGTCCGCAGGCAAGTGCCAAGGCATCTGATTATCTTTACCTATTACACGGTTATTGGCCATTGCTGCAATCATACTGATGATCATAAATCGAAAGTCCTGTTCTTAACTGAGAGAAAGTTGATACTAGACGATGGGTCTGCGCCGGTAGAATAACAGCCCTGGTACAGCTAAGCCAACCGCTAGCCCTGCAATAATGAACATCGATTTCAAAAAGTTCTCCATCAACATCTCTAGCAGTTCGGGGCTATACCCTGCCCCATTAATCTCAACCATGGCAATCATTGCTTTAAAGGCAAAGACACCCGGAACCATAGGAATCAAAGACGCCACAGTAAATACCTTAGGGTGCGCCAACAGTTTATGCGACCAATGCACACCAATCATGCCAACCACAGTTGCGGCGAAGAAGGTTGCCCATTCAATTGGAATCCCAAAGTGCATCATCAAATAACGGCTACCGTGACCGATAGATCCGCCGAGTGCACAATAAATTAAAGCGCGTTGCGGAACGTTAAACACCAATGCGAATCCGACAGCCGGAATCGCTGCGAAAAACATATCGTTGAGTAAGCCTAAAAAAAGTTCGAAGGTACTCATTAGCTCGCCCACCCCCAAACACCACATAGACTCATCGCAGCAACAATGCCTAAGCTAGTCGCCAAAGTAAGTAAGCTTGCCATGGTAAAGCGAGCCAACCCCATATTGATGTGCCCTTTGAGCATATCTGCAACAGAATTAATCAGTGGAAAACCAGGTACGAGCATCAATACTGATGAAGCCATTACGATGGTTGGCTGACCACCAATATTATAGAGAACAGCTTGAGCAGAGATGGTAGTGGTAACGAATGCGGTGATTGCAAAGTTTAATAAAGGATTGAAATGACGATAGCCAATCTCTTGTCTAACGATCATGCCGCAGGCTGAAGCAATAAAAGTCATCATGAATACCTGCCAATCTCCGCCCGCAAGACGGCTAAAAGAGGCGCACGACAACCCTATCATCACAACCACTAACCAGCGGTTATAACGCTCAGGACTGATATTTTGGATCTTTTTATACGCTAATCCATAATCAAGGATCCCTTTCTCCATCATGATACAGACACGCTGAATATCGGTGATCACTTGCATGTTGATACCACGGTCAGCGCAGCTTCGAGTGGTAGTAATACAATGATCATTCATTACTGTTGTCACAACAAGCGCATTGGCAGACAACGCAACCTCAACCTCATCAACTCCACAAGCAATACCAATACGGCGCATAATGTCCCCAACCAGTGTGCTTTCCGCGCCGTGCGCTAATAACATTTGCCCTGACTGAGCGACAAGTCTTGAGATCGCTCTTTGTTTTGATGCCATGATTTCCTTCCCATTAGCGTTAATACTTAAGAGGTGAATTTTGCCTTAACAATAAAACTCTGTTCATGATTTAGATACAAAAAAACCGCAATATTAATTGCGGTTTTTATCTAATGGGCTCAATTAGTCACGAACATAGATAACATGACCGTCATCTTCTTCGTCATCCCAATCATCCCAGTCGTCATCATCTTCAGTAACGACATTTTTGCCGCTCATCGCATCTTTATGGTAGTCATCCCACATAAAGTCGACTTTTTCTTCTTCTGCAACTTCTTCTACTTCACGTGGTAGGTTCTCCATGAACTCACCAAGCTTGAAGCAAAGATCTTTAGTGCCCATCTTGTTCACTGCAGAGATCTTGAAGTACTCATCTTCCCAGCCTAAAGCATCGATGATGTCTTGAATCTTTTCGTCAGCTTCTTCTTCCGGCATTAGGTCAACTTTATTGAACACTAACCAGCGAGGTTTTTGTGCCACTTTTTCACTGTACTGCTCAAGCTCATCAATGATCGTTAGTGCATTCTGAATAGGATCAGAACCATCGATCGGCATGATATCGATCATGTGCAGAAGCACACGACAACGCTCAAGGTGTTTCAAGAAGCGGATGCCAAGGCCAGCACCGTCAGCGGCACCTTCGATCAGACCCGGGATATCAGCAACAACAAAGCTCTTCTCAGGAACCACGCTCACCACACCCAAACTTGGAATCAAGGTTGTGAACGGGTAATCAGCTACTTTTGGTTTAGCTGCAGAAACAGAGCGGATAAAGGTAGATTTACCAGCATTTGGTAAGCCAAGCATACCAACGTCAGCGAGTAGAAGAAGCTCTAAACGCAGTTCACGAACTTCACCTTTAGTACCCATTGTCTTTTGACGAGGAGCACGGTTAACAGACGATTTAAAACGCGTGTTACCAAGACCGTGCCAGCCGCCTTTACCAACCATTACCTTCTTGCCGTGCTCAGCAACTTCGGCAACGATTTCATTTGTATGGATATCAACAGCGCGAGTACCTACAGGTACTTTCAGTGTAATGTCTTTACCACGTTTACCCGTACAGTTACCACCGCGACCGTTCTCACCACGCTCTGCGTTGTAAAAGCGTTGGAAACGATAATCGATCAGTGTATTCAAGTTCTCATCCGCTTGGATGTAAACATCACCACCGTCACCGCCGTCACCGCCGTCAGGGCCACCTTTAGCGACGAATTTTTCGCGCCAAAAGCTCACTGTACCATTACCGCCATCACCGGCTTCTATTTTTACTACCGCTTCATCAACGAATTTCATTTTCTAACTCCGCACTTACGTTGCGTTACCACTCATCAAGGAGTGATATAAATTCTAGCAGATCCGAGTTTAGATCGATCACCTAAGATCTAGGCCGACCTGCAACCAAGGAACAAATAAGGAGAGGTTCTTTGCTTGGAACTTGTTAAAGCTTAAACAAGAGCGTCTACTTTTTTATTCTCGTTATAAATAAAAAACCCTGCCGAATCGGCAGGGCTTTTGAATTCAGCTTTAAAGCTATAAATATAATCTAATTAAAGATTAAATTACTCAGCTTCGATGCTTACGAATTTACGGTTTTTAGGACCTTTAACAGCAAATTTCACTTTACCTTCAGTAAGAGCGAAAAGAGTGTGGTCTTTACCGATGCCAACGTTTGTGCCAGCGTGGAACTTAGTACCACGTTGACGTACGATGATGTTACCTGCAAGAACAGATTCGCCACCGAAACGCTTAACACCAAGACGTTTGCTTTCTGAATCGCGGCCGTTATTAGTAGAACCGCCAGCTTTTTTATGTGCCATTGTTAAACTCTCCTAATACTTAAGCGTTAATGCCAGTGATTTTCACTTCTGTGAACCACTGACGGTGACCAGCTTGCTTACGAGAGTGCTTACGACGACGGAACTTAACGATTTTTACTTTATCGCCACGACCGTGTTGTACTACTTCCGCAGTAACCTTACCACCTTCAACAAGAGGTGCACCAACAGCGATTTCTTCGCCGTTAGCAACAAGAAGAACTTTATCAAATTCTACAGTTGCACCAGTTTCAACGTCTAATTTCTCTAAACGAAGAGTTTGACCTTCGCTTACTCGGTGTTGTTTGCCACCAGATTGGAAAACAGCGTACATATTTTACTCCGCTTTTTCCGCACAGCCTATGGTTGTTATTTGTACAACTCGGGTGTGCGCTAAACTAATCAATAGGGCGCAGATTCTACGGGAATCATGGCGCTATGACAAGCCATATTTTTAAAAAATTGGCGAAAACCTGTTCGCCAAAGAAAAGTGCGGCAATCATGCCCTTAAGCGATGTATTAATCAACGTTTTTTAGTGTATTATTCAACAATTAATACAACGTATAAACCTTACAGGGTCTAACTTCAGCCGGATGAACAATGGATTTTAAAGCTATCCAAACGCTTACTGCCAATGATATGGCAAAAGTGAATGAAACAATTCAAGCCCAACTTAATTCTGACGTAAGTTTAATCAACCAGCTTGGTTTTTATATCGTTAGCGGCGGTGGTAAACGCCTGCGCCCTTTGCTTGCTCTTTTATCTGCTCGCGCTCTTGGCTACCAAGGCGAAGCACATATTACCTCTGCAGCCTTTATTGAGTTTATTCATACTGCGACTCTGCTTCATGACGATGTTGTCGACGAATCAGACATGAGACGTGGTAAAGCAACCGCCAATGCAGCCTTTGGTAATGCTGCCAGTGTTTTGGTTGGTGACTTTATTTACACACGCTCATTCCAAATGATGACTACGCTAGGATCTTTAAAGATCCTCGAGTTAATGAGTGAAGCGGTAAACGTGATTGCTGAGGGTGAAGTTCAACAATTAATGAACTGCAACAACCCAGACACCACTGAAGAAAGCTACATGCAGGTTATCTACTCCAAGACAGCTCGCTTGTTTGAAGCCGCAACTCAAATTGGCGCAATTCTGACTGAGTCGTCACCAGAGATCGAAACGGCAATGCAAAACTACGGTAAATACCTAGGTACTGCATTCCAGCTGATTGATGATGTGATGGATTACACCGCAGATGGCAAAGAGATGGGTAAGAACGTTGGTGACGACCTAGCAGAAGGCAAACCGACCTTGCCGCTTCTATATGCAATGCACAATGGCTCTCCTGAGCAAGCAAGCATGATTCGTGAGGCAATTGAAAAAGCCAACGGTATGGATAAGCTCAACGAGATTCTAGCCGCTATGGAAGAGACAGGCTCGTTAGATTACACCACCAAAAAAGCATACGAAGAAGCTGACAAAGCGATTGCTGAGCTTTCAGTACTGCCAGACTCGGAATATAAGCAAGCTCTGACGACTCTTGCGCATCTTGCCGTGAAGCGAACTAGCTAAGGCTGAATACAAAGACCCTAGAGTAAAAAGGAAGAGCTGGGCTCTTCCTTTTTGTTATCTGTTATTGGTCGATAGCTGAGTGGATGCATGTTCAACCTAATAATACTGATCACAACTTCCGTGAAGTTGAGGGTTATCTTCGATCTCATCAAAGCTTACCGCCAATTGCTCTTCCGAGCCCTGCTTAGCCAACAACACCGTTTCGGCTTCTTGGTCAACTACCAAGATCGTTCCCACCCCTTGCTGACACTCTACTACTAGACCTTTACGGATTCGATTTGCTTCCATCATCTTTTCCTTCACAAAGTGAATTTACACTGACTCTAATACGCACATTGAGATGAAAAGATCAAAAAAGCCGACCTATAAGGTCGGCTTTTATTATATCTATTTGGCTAAATGAGTCGTGTCTCGCTTACTTAGCGAATTCAACACCAATCTCGATATCGCCATTTAGCGTTTCAAGCATGCTGTCTAGAGCATTACGTTCGAAATCGCTCAATTCACCGTAGCTTAGGATAGCTTCTGCACCCTCTTTACCCAGTTTAACTGGTTGAGCGAAGAATGGAGCGTGCTCGCCTTCACCTTCAACGTATGCACACTCGATTACGTTCTCTTCACCTTGTAGTGCTTTCACTAGAGCAAGACCGAAACGACAAGCTGCTTGACCCATAGATAGCGTTGCACTACCGCCGCCCGCTTTAGCTTCTACAACTTCAGTACCTGCATTTTGGATACGAGTCGTTAGTGCAGCGATTTCTTCATCAGTGAACTCTACGCCCTCAACTTGAGAAAGAAGAGGAAGAATAGTCACACCAGAGTGACCACCGATAACAGGAACGCGAATATCGCCTGGATCTTTTTCTTTCAGCTCAGCAACAAAAGTTTCAGAACGAATCACATCTAGAGTCGTCACACCAAATAGACGACGCTTGTCGTATACGCCCGCTTTCTTAAGAACTTCAGCAGCGATTGGCACAGTCGTGTTTACAGGGTTAGTAATGATACCAACACAAGCTTTTGGACATACAACTGCAATCTTCTCTGCAAGAGACTTAACAATGCCAGCGTTCACATTGAAAAGATCCGCACGATCCATACCAGGCTTACGAGCAACGCCCGCAGAGATAAGTACAACATCCGCACCTTCTAGTGCAGGTGTTGGATCTTCACCCGCGTAACCTTTGATCGAAACAGGTGTTGGGATGTGGCTAAGATCGGCAGCAACACCCGGAGTTACCGGTGCGATATCGTAAAGTGCAAGATCTGAACCAGCAGGTAGGCGATTCTTAAGTAGTAGGGCTAGGGCTTGACCGATGCCACCAGCGGCACCAATAACAGCTACTTTCATTGTTATTCTCCTTGAGAGCTTTCTCTTATAAATTCTTGGTAGGGTAATTCTTGAGCTAAATTAAAGTTAAAAAACTATATTAATCACAAAGTGATTACAATCAATTAACGCCAGCTTTGCGACTTCGCGCAAGTCAGTAAAACCGTGCTACACAGCAAGTTCGCATTATGGCGATAATCGACTGAAATAACAAAATAAGTCGTCGCAAATAACACATTATTCCATTAAATATTTACAGTGATATGACTAACAAATTACCGGGTTGTTTTGGCTAAAATTGAATATGTATGCGAGAATATGCAAACATCTTTGTTAATGAATAAGAATGACATATGCGCAATACAGAAAAACAAGACAACTTGGTTCGTGCTTTTAAAGCGCTGTTAAAAGAAGAACGTTTTGGTTCACAAGGCGAAATTGTTGATGCCCTTAAGCATGAAGGCTTTGAAAGCATCAACCAGTCTAAAGTCTCGCGTATGTTAACCAAGTTTGGCGCGGTTCGAACTCGTAACGCTAAAATGGAGATGGTTTACTGCCTTCCTGCTGAACTGGGTGTTCCAACGGTTTCAAGCTCTTTGAGAGAACTTGTTTTAGATATTGACCACAACAATGCATTAGTTGTGATACACACAGGCCCTGGCGCTGCTCAACTGATCGCTCGCTTGCTAGACTCACTAGGTAAGTCAGAAGGCATACTGGGCGTAGTCGCAGGTGACGACACTATCTTTATCACTCCAACCCTTTCAGTTACGACTAAACAGCTATTTGATTCAGTCTGTGAACTGTTTGAATACGCTGGATAATTGCTCATAGTTTCATAATTATCAGCCATGTAAATGGATCGCGAACACCTATTGACTTCGTGATCCAAATCACATCCTAGAATATCTCCCCCTCTCTCTACCCAACAACACTAAACCGTTGATTTTAAAAAAGTCAGTAGCAAACCAAGCACAAGATCTAGGCATCATTTGTTAGATTTTTTAGCTATATCTTTTAACATTCGAGTAATTTTCTGCCAATTTTTGATATTATTCAGACACTTTTTCATCACATGGATTGAAAAAGGTGCCGTTTCCAAATAGGAAACTCCAGAAACAGCTACACTTGTTTCTGGGTTAATAATGAATAAAGGAAGGAAAATTCATGGCATTTACCAAACTTATCAAAGTTGGTGCTATTGCAGCTGCTGTAATGGGCGCTGGCGCTGTTAACGCTCAAGAGTTCATCACGATTGGTACTGGTTCAGTAACGGGGGTTTACTACCCAACTGGTGGTGCGATTTGTAAGCTAGTGAACAAGGGCCGCAAAGACCACAACATTCGTTGTTCTGTAGAGTCTACTGGTGGTTCAATCTACAACGTTAACACCATCCGTGCTGGTGAACTAGATTTCGGTGTTGTTCAGTCTGACTGGCAGTACCATGGCTACAACGGTACAAGTAAGTTCAAAGATCAGGGCGAGTACAAAAAACTACGCGCTATGTTCTCTCTACACACAGAACCGTTCAACATCATCGCTCGTACCGATGCTGGTATTAACAATGTTGCAGACCTAGCTGGTAAGCGTGTAAACATTGGTAACCCAGGCTCAGGTGACCGTGCAACTATGGGTGTTGTAATGGACGCGATGGGTTGGACTAACGACAGCTTCAAGCTTGCTTCTGAACTTAAAGGTTCTGAGCGTTCACAAGCACTTTGTGATAACAAGATTGACGCATTCATCTACATGGTTGGTCACCCGAACGGATCAATCAAAGAAGCAACAACGTCTTGTGACGCAAAACTGGTTTCAGCAACAGGTCCACAGATCGACAAGATCGTAGCTGAAAACCCATACTACGCATACAGCACAGTTCCTGCTGGAATGTACCGTGGTACAGACGCTGACGTAAACAGTTTCGGTGTTGCTGCAACTATGGTAACTACTTCAGACGTTTCTGATGAAGTAGCATACAACGTTGCTAAGGCAGTATTTGAAAACTTTGACACTTTCAAACGCCTACACCCAGCATTTGCTAACCTGAAAAAAGAAGACATGGTTAAAGCGGGTATCTCTATCCCTCTTCACCCAGGTGCAGAAAAATACTACAAAGAAGTGGGCCTTCTAAAGTAGTTCTAGTTTAAGCCTACTACACCAATAAGGAGGCTGGTCCTCCTTATTGGCTTTTCACGTTTTATAAAAATAACTTAAGTGAAAAGAGCAAACCTTTAAGTTTCTCCAATTTGGCGAACTTACCTTCGTATCAAGCCTAAGACAAAGACGAACAAAAAACGCATTTCTCTATCCATTAACTACACTAGATAGGCAAGAAATAACGTCTCGTTGTTCGTAAGAAAGGCAGACCATCAATAATAAGGATAAAGTACATGACGCAGACAACATCACCGTCTCCAGATGTGCAAGAAATGGTGGCACAATCAGACACTGGTGCGCGTAGCCCTCGCGGTATCCAAGGCCGTATTTTATGGTTTGTGCCTCTATGTTGGTCACTGTTCCAACTTTGGTATGCATCTCCGCTGCCGTTCATTTTTAACTTCGCAATTTTAAACGATACCGAAGCTCGAGCAATTCACCTTACCTTTGCTATTTTCCTAGCATTTACCGCTTATCCAGCTATGAAGAACTCGCCGCGGAACTATATCCCGGCAGTCGACTGGGTATTAGCGCTTGTTGGTAGTTTTTCAGCTTCTTATATCTACATTTTCTACACCGAACTTGCTGGCCGTTCTGGTGCTCCAACAACATTCGATATTGTTGCTGCCGTATTCGGTATGATTCTACTGCTTGAGGCAACACGACGCGCTTTAGGTCCACCTCTTATGGTTGTGGCAGCAGTATTCCTACTTTACACCTTTGGTGGCCCACACATGCCAGACGTTATCGCCCACAAAGGTGCGAGCCTGAACAAGGCGATGTCGCACCTGTGGCTAACAACTGAGGGTGTATTCGGTGTAGCTCTTGGCGTATCAACGTCATTCGTATTCTTGTTTGTACTGTTTGGTGCAATGCTTGAGCGCGCGGGTGCAGGTGCTTACTTCATCAAGGTCGCATTCTCTCTGCTTGGCCACATGAAAGGCGGCCCTGCAAAAGCTGCCGTTGTGGCTTCTGGCTTATCTGGCCTGGTATCAGGCTCATCAATCGCTAACGTAGTAACCACTGGTACCTTCACCATTCCACTGATGAAGCGTGTTGGCTTCCCTGGCACAAAAGCCGGTGCGGTAGAAGTTGCGGCTTCAACCAACGGTCAGCTTACGCCACCTATCATGGGTGCTGCCGCATTCCTAATGGTGGAATATGTGGGTATCTCGTATGTAGAAGTAATCAAAGCAGCCCTATTGCCAGCTCTGATATCTTACATTGCTCTGATTTACATTGTTCACCTAGAAGCATGTAAAGCAGGTATGACTGGCCTACCTCGTCGTCACACACCAACTATTGTACAAAGCCTACTGTCTTTCACTGCGACCATTTTGGGTCTATGTGTTATCAGTGCCGCGGTATACTACGGTGTGGGTTGGACCAAAGATGTATTTGGCGAAGCAGCAACACCAATCGTTACTGTGGCGCTATTAATCGCTTATGTTGCTCTGGTTCGCGTATCAGCAAAATACGCAGCTGAAGGCGGTTTGGAGATCGATGCGGATCTAAAGGAAGTTCCAGATCCTGGTCCAACTATTAAATCAGGTTTACACTTCCTACTGCCTATCGTAGTGCTAGTTTGGTGTTTGACGGTTGAACGTTTCTCACCTGGTTTATCTGCCTTCTGGGCAACAGTGTTCATGATCTTCATCTTGATCACCCAGCGTCCTCTGATGACTCTAATGAACAAATCAGACGATCTTGCAGAACAAACCAAAGCTGGTTTCGTTGACCTAGCAGAGAGCTTAGTTTCAGGCGCGCGTAACATGATCGGTATCGGTGTCGCGACAGCAGCTGCAGGTACGGTTGTCGGTGTGGTGACGCTGACGGGTATCGGTCTTGTAATGACTGACTTCGTTGAGTTTATCTCAGGCGGTAGCATCATCCTTATGCTGCTCTTCACTGCGGTAATCAGCTTGATCCTAGGTATGGGCTTGCCGACCACAGCAAACTACATCGTTGTATCGACATTGATGGCACCAGTAATTGTGACCCTAGGTGCAGCACACGGTCTTATCATCCCATTGATTGCGGTGCACTTATTCGTGTTCTACTTCGGTATTCTTGCGGATGATACCCCTCCGGTAGGTCTTGCGGCCTTTGCTGCAGCGGCAATTGCGAAATCAGACCCGATTCGCACTGGTATCCAAGGTTTCACCTACGATATCCGTACCGCAATCTTGCCGTTCATGTTCATCTTCAATACTCAGCTACTGCTGATGGGTATTGATTCTTGGTGGCACTTAGCACTGACTATCTTCTCATCTGTAATAGCGGTACTTATCTTCGCAGCTGCAACCCAAGGTTGGTGGTTCACTAAGAACAAATGGTGGGAAACGGTTCTGTTGATTGCATTGACCTTCACTTTCTTCCGCCCTGGCTTCTGGTGGGACATGATTTACCCAGAGAAAGTTCTTTCACCTGGAGTTGAGATTGCTCAAATCACAGAAAAGCTGGATGTGGGACAATCACTTGAACTAAGAGTGGGTGGCGAAAACTTAGAAGGTGACTATTCTGAAAAGACTGTTCGCCTGCCGTTTGAAGATTCTGCGACCTCAAGTGAAGATCGTATTGCCTCTATGGGTCTAATGCTGACTGAATCTGAAGGCAAGATGATTGTTGATATGGTTGAGTTTGGTAGCCCTGCAGAAGCAGCTGGTATTGATTTCGATTGGGAAATCAAATCCGTTATCCAAGATGCAGATAGACCAATGAAAGAGTGGGTATTCTTACCAGCTCTGATCATTTTGATTGGTTTAGCGATGAATCAAAGAAGACGTGCTCGTAAGGATGAGATTAGCGCGTAATGGATAAAGCTAAGTAGTGCTTAACGCTATTTGGCTTTATTACATGGAAAGGATAACTGCAGTGCTAAGTGAGAACTTAGCACTGATTAAAAAGAGACGAATACATGTATAAACAAATCCTTGTTCCTGTTGATCTTAATGACAAAGGCTTTTCTGATAAGGCAGTCGAACTGGCGGTATGGCACGCAAAACACAGCAATGCTGAAATCCATATTCTGAACGTACTACCTGGCATTCACATGTCGATGGTGGCGTCTTACTTCCCGAAAGATGCAGCGAACCAAATGAAGCTAGATGTTAAAAATCAGCTGAAAGAGTTCGCCGACAATCACATCGACGATGAAGTAGTTTACAAAGTTCATGTTGCTGAGGGTAAAACCTACGCGACGATTCTTGATTACGCAGAAAAGCTTGGCGCTGACCTTATCGTGATGCCTAGCCATAAGCGTTCGAAAATCGACAAAGTGGTACTTGGCTCGGTTGCAAGCAAAGTAGTACAGAACTCACCAATCAATGTATTGGTGGTTAAGCCGCAAGGTTAAGTCATTTAATCAACACACAATCTAAAAAGGTTGACCTACAAGCCAACCTTTTTTGTTTTTAACTCATGCTACATAGCTTTAGAATCAACTCACTATGTTTTGCGGACGACCAGCGATAAAGCCATCAATATTATCCATTAAGATATCAGACAGTTTTTGAATAGAGCTGTCACTGCCCCACGCCACATGAGGTGTGAGTAGTAAGTTTGGCAAATGACTGTTAGTCAACAGTGGATTTGAGTTGTCAGCAGGCTCTTGAGTAAACACATCCATACCCGCTCCAGCGATTTGATTGTTCTTCAAAGCTCCTACCAAGGCCTGTTCATCTACTAGACCTCCACGCCCAGCATTAATTAATACCGCGCTCGATTTCATCATTGCGAGCTCTCGCTCTGAAATCAGATTTTGGGTCGCATCAGTCAAAGGACAATGTAGGCTGATCGCATCCGCTTGCTGTAATACCGTATCAAAAGGCAGATAACCTTCTCGACAAGAACCCGCCCCTTTTCGCTCAGCAAAAATAACTTTCATACCAATTGCTTTGGCTAATATTGCGGTTGCTTGGCCTAAACTGCCACTGCCCATTAAACCCAATGTACTGCCAGCCACATCTTGAATAGGATGAGTAAAGAAGCAGAACTGCTTGTCCTTTTGCCACTCACCCGCCTCAATGTCTTTATGATAACCAATAAGGTTTCGTTTAAGAGTGAATAGCATTGCGATGACATGTTCAGGAACCGATTGAGTCGCGTATCCTTGTACGTTTGTCACTGCAATGTTTTTAGATTTGCAGTATTCCACATCGACATTGTTGACTCCGGTCGCCGAAACCGCGATCAACTTGAGTTTTTTAGTACCAGCTAGGTTCGACTTATTGAGCACCACCTTGTTAGTGATCACCACATCAGCTTCTTCAACTCGCTCCGACACTTGCTCAGGAGCCGTGAAATCGTACTCCACCCAATCATGCTCAAAGCTCAGAGGTTTTAAATGAATTTGAGACGGGATGGTCGCTCTATCAAGAAACACGACTTTCAACGTTGGCATTCTTCTTCCTTGGTTAAATCTATGAATCAGTCCATTTTAAGCTTTTAGCTTACTGTAGTCTGGAAGCTCAGGCGCAATTTCAAAGTGCTGTTCGATTTGCGGAGACGCTTGAGGATAAAAGTCACAGGGAGCAAAGGCTTTGAACAGCTGATCATTCGCTGGGTGATAAAAACTCAACTCACACGCATGCAAAGCCAGCCTATCACTGTATTCAAACGCTTCGGGTGTTGCGTAAAACTCATCGCCCACAATAGGTGCGCCTATTTCCATGCAGTGCACTCTTAATTGGTGAGAACGTCCGGTAATTGGCAGTAACTTCAATAAAGTCGTTTGGGGTTCTTGCTGTTCTACCGCATAACGAGTCTGTGATGGTTTGCCGTCTTCACAACAGACTTTCTGCTTGGGGCGATTTAGCCAATCACAGATGAGTGGTAGATCGATCAACCCTGCTTTTTGTTCAACCGATCCCCATACGCGTACGTAATACAGTTTGTGCGTCAGGCGATATTGGAACTGCTTCTTCAAGTGACGTTCTGCCTGCTTATGCTTAGCCACCAACATCAAGCCTGAAGTCGACATATCCAAACGGTGAACCACTTGAATATCAGCGAACTCCTCCACCAAACGACTCCAAATGCTGTCGTAATGCTCTGGCAACCTGCCCGGTACTGAAAGTAACCCCGCAGGCTTATTCACCACCAGAATGTCGTCATCTTGATAAACAATATCAATCCAAGGTTCGCTTGGTGGTGTGTACTGCTCTAACGCCATTGAAGCCTCTTATTTACTAGTGAACAAATAGTTCACAGTTAATTCGTTTATTAATAAATACAATTTTTGATATTTTGTACATAAAAGTTGACGCACTTACGAAACATGGTATTGATAGGGTAACGGAAAACAACAAGCCAACATCAAAGGAACAATGATGGACAGTACGGTTAAAACAACCACAACAAAAACCTCAGCTCCCCTATCCAGTTTAATTAAATCTCTTGGTCCGGGTATTATGATGGCCGCTGCTGCAGTCGGCGGTTCACACTTAATTGCCTCAACCAAAGCCGGAGCCATCTATGGTTGGCAGCTCGCTGCATTGATCATCTTAGTAAACCTATTCAAATACCCATTCTTTCGTGCCGGCATCCAATATACGCTTGGTACAGGACAAAGCTTAGTTGAGGGTTACTCAAACCTGGGTCGCCCTTACCTAGTGATTTTTTCTATACTAAGTGCTATTTCAGCCGTCGTAAACACAGCCGCACTGCTGCTGTTTAGTGCGAGTTTGCTTAGCTACTTCATTCCTTTTGAGCTAGCAACCAGCACGCTTTGTATGATCGTACTCGCGACCTGCTTGATCATCTTATTTGCAGGACACTATCGTGCTCTGGACACCCTTTCAAAAGCGATCATGGCAATCCTTACGATCACCACTCTAGCCGCTGTCGCCATTGCAATCGGCTCACCTGTCGAACCGGATGCTGCTTTTGTTCCACCATCACCTTGGTCATTGGCAGCTATTGGCTTTATCGTGGTGACCATGGGGTGGATGCCTGCCCCTATCGAGATTTCAAGCATCACCTCTATGTGGCTAAAAAGCCAAAAAGAGGAACAAGAAGTCACTGCCCAATCTGCCTTATTCGATTTCAACGTCGGCTACATTGGTACTGCACTGCTTGCTTTGGTGTTTGTCGCTTTGGGTGCTCTCGTACTTCACGGTTCAGGTGTGGAGCTCTCTCGCTCTGGTGTGGGCTTTACTCACCAGTTAGTTGGTATTTACGCGTCGACGATTGGCGAATGGTCACGCCCACTCATCGCCATTATCGCTTTCTTCTGTATCTTTGGTAGTACGATTACCGTTATCGACGGCTACTCTCGTGTACTCGCGGAATCACAACGTCTTTTACTCAACAAGGAATCGAGCCCGCGCATGCTGCAAGGTTGGATCATCATTATCTCTATCGCAGCACTCGCGATTGTGATGTTCTTTAGCGCAGCATTGATGCCAATGCTCGATTTCGCCATGGTGCTTGCTTTCACTACGACGCCATTCTTCGCTCTGCTTAACTTCATCTTGGTGAACAAAACTAAGCTTCCAGAAGCGCTAGCCATTAGCAGCAAACTAAAATGGCTGTCTGTCGCAGGCCTAGTTTACTTATTCGGTTTCTTAGCAGTATTTGTCTGGTGGAAATGGTTAATGTAACCCTCCAATCACCAACGCTTACAAACTCGATAAAAATAAGGCCTTCATGATGAAGGCCTTATTTGTTGTTCACTGACTAGCTGATATTAGTTATGAGAAACCACAATCAGACGTAGCGAGTCTAATTGAACCTGAGCTTTGCTGATGTAGCCTGTCAGTTCGTTAATCTGAGCTTCGATAACTTCTAACTCTTCATCACGGATATTTGGGTTCACCGCTTTCAGTGCTTGTAGACGCTCTAGTTCACCGTTAAGGTTTGTCTGCATATCTCTTTGCGCTTGCTGACGCACTTCTTCAACTTTAGGAAGAACTTGTGCCTCACCCGCTTCGATTAGCTTGTGAATTTCGCCTTGTACCGAGTTAACTAACTTACTTGCTAGGTGACGGTTCACTGGGCTTAACTGGCGGTTAAAGCTATCAAATTCAACCTGAGCAGATAGATCGTTACCACGGCCATCCATCATCAAACGAATCGGAGTCTTAGGTAGGAACTGGCTGATACCACTACGCTTTGGTGCTTGTGCATCCACCAGGTAAACCAATTCAAGCAGGATAGTGCCAACGGGTAGCGCTTTGTTCTTAAGTAGCGATACCGCAGAAGTACCCACACCTTCGCTAAGTAGTAAATCAATACCACCCTGAATCATTGGGTGTTCCCAGCTAATGAAGTTCATGTCTTCACGAGAAAGCGCGGTTTCACGGTCAAACGTAATCGTTGCACCTTCATAAGGTAAGCCTGGGTAGCTTGGTACCATCATGTGCTCAGATGGTGTTACTACTAGCGCATTTTCACCTTTGTCGTCTTGGTTCAAACCAATGGTGTCGAACAAGCTCAACGCAAAAGTGACTAGGTTAGTGTCGCCATCGGTTGATGCGATCTTCTCTGCAATCTCGTGCGCTTTGTCACCGCCGTTTGAGTGCATCTCTAGTAGGCGATCTCGGCCTTTTTCTAGATCCGCTTTTAGGCTTTGATTTAGCTTAGCTGACTCTTCGATAACTTCATCAAGCTGTTCTGTGTTACCAGAAGCCAGCATTTCGATAAGCACGTCTGAGTACTTATCGTAAACCGTACGACCAGTTGGACAAGTTTCCGCAAATGCATTCAGGCCTTCATCAAACCAACGCGCTAGGATCGCCTGTGATGTGCCTTTCAGATAAGGAACATGAATATCAATATCACGCTGTTGACCGATACGATCCAAACGACCAATACGTTGCTCAAGCAAGTCTGGGTTGAACGGTAGATCAAACATCACTAATTGGTTAGCGAACTGGAAGTTACGACCCTCAGAACCGATTTCGCTACAGATAAGAACCTGAGCGCCGCCCTCTTCTTGAGCAAAGTAAGCCGCCGCTTTGTCACGCTCTAGAATCGACATGCCTTCGTGGAATACGGTTGCACGCACACCCTCACGCTCGCGCAGTGCCTGCTCTAATTGCAGGGCTGTACTTGCACGCGATGCGATCACTAGGATCTTTTCGCTGCGCTTGTCTTGGATCTTTTTAATCAGCCAGTTAACACGTGAATCGAACTGCCACCAGCTTGAGTCTTCACCTTCAAACTCTTGGAAGATCTCTTCTGGATAAAGCATCTTCATCGCACGAGCTTCTGGTGCAATCTTGCCACCGATCATACCTGATACACGCATCGACGTGGTGTACTGCGTTGGAATATCCATCGGCAGTAAGTTCACGTTACGCTTAGGGAAGCCTTTGATAGCAGCACGTGTGTTTCTGAATAGAACACGACCAGTACCATGGCGATCCATAAGGTTATCAATCAGTTCTTGGCGAGCTAATGCTTGCTCTTCTTCGCTGCTATCGCCTTCGATAACACGGAATAGAGGCTCAACATCTTGCTCAGAAAGCAGTTCTGTAATTTGATTCTTCGCGCTGTCTTCAAGTTTCACGCCTGAGAATAGTGCGGTAACAGCATCAGCAACCGGTGCGTATTGATCTTCTTCTTCAACGAACGCTTCGTAATCGTAGAAGCGGTCAGGATCCAATAGGCGCAGACGTGCAAAGTGACTCTCACGGCCCAGTTGCTCCGGAGTCGCAGTCAGCAAAAGTACACCAGGAGTATTTTCTGCTAAGCCTTCTACTACTTGGTATTCACGGCTTGGCTTGTCTTGGCTCCACTCAAGGTGATGCGCTTCATCGACAACCAATAGATCCCACTCACCTTCAAGCGCTTGCTCGTAGCGTTTGCGGCTCTTACGTAAGAAATCCAAAGAACACAGAACGTATTGTTGGGTATCAAATGGGTTGTCTGACTCTGCAAAGGCTTCAATACAACGCTCTTCATCAAAGATAGAAAAGTGCAGATTGAAACGGCGCATCATCTCAACTAACCATTGGTGTTGTAATGTTTCAGGTACCACGATAAGGATACGTTCAGCGCGGCCAGACAACACTTGTTGGTGGATGATCATACCCGCTTCGATGGTTTTACCTAGACCCACTTCATCGGCTAATAAAACACGTGGTGCATGACGACGACCCACTTCATGAGCGATGTACAACTGGTGAGGAATTAGGCCAGCACGCATACCACACAAGCCACGCATTGGGCTCTTGTGCTGTTGATATTGATTGCTTAGCGCGCGGTAACGCAACACGAAGTTATCCATACGGTCGATTTGACCCGCATACAGTTTGTCTTGTGGCTTGTTAAAACGAATCTGATTGCTTAAGAAGATTTCACGTAGAGCCACTTCTGATTCTTGAGTATCTTCGCGTGTGCCTAGGTAAGTCAGTAGCCCTTTATCTTCGATAACTTCTTCGACAGACAGAGACCAACCTTCTTGGCATTCGATGACATCACCTACATTAAACGTTACTCGGGTTACGGGAGCATCCGTACGTGCATACACACGGTTTTCTTCTGATGCTGCAAACATTAGTGTCACTGTGCGAGCATCCATTGCTACAACGGTACCTAAACCTAAATCGCTCTCCGTATCGCTTATCCAGCGTTGCCCCAAAGCAAATGTCATGAATCGACTACCTCAATCTTATAGTTGGAATTTAGTCTTTTTAACTGATATTTGAAACAAGAACCTTACCGCTCTTGAACTCAAAATATAGCCAAAAATGCCTAGTTTGCAGCCACTTTTTAAGTGCGCTCTAAATAATAAATATCTCGAGAAAATGGTGCAGAAAAAGGTCGCTAATCTTACTCGATGCTGTGATTTAGGTCACGTCTAAAGGCGATGATTTCCTGCTTTTTTTCTGTTTTCGCCAATGCAATCAAACTGTAAAAAAAACATGGTTAACCTATTGGTAGTAGATTACTGCCGTTAGTGAATACGTCATATTCATCGATCACAATATGGCAATATTTCTCTCGTTGAACTTTAGGTGAGCAGTTGACTATCACCAGAATGAGATACTAACCTTTAAGTGAGATTAATCTACGTTCAATCGATGCAAAGCAAGCCGCACGCGGCAAGGAGATGCTATGGGCGAGACCAACCGGAAGCTATTTGTTTTAGACACTAATATCCTACTTCACGAACCCTTCGCTATATTTTCTTTCCAAGAGCACGATGTCGTTATCCCCATGACAGTGCTAGAAGAACTAGACAGAATCAAAGACAGTAAGAGGGATGTTGCACGAGATGCGAGAATTGCGATTCGAACTCTCGAAGATTTATTCAGGGAAGCCACACCAGACCAAATATCAGAAGGCATCCCTTTCACTAAAGACATCAAGGCCTCAGGCAGTATCTCAATACTCGCTGATTACGAACTTCAAGAAAGCATTAAAGCCTTTGCCGATGACAAGGCTGGCGATAACCGAATCCTAAACGCTGTACTCTACCTTCAAAACAAACGCGCGCCGCGTGAAGTGGTTCTCATCACCAAAGATATCAATATGCGTTTACGTGCAAAAGGCGCGGGCGTGCGCTTCGTTGAAGATTATCAAACCGACCAACTCATCGATGATATCCAATACCTCACCAAAGGCTTCCAACAACTTGAGGGGGCATTTTGGGATGGTATCGACAATGTGGAAAGTAAAACCTTAGCTGGCAAAACCTTCCATACGCTAGCAAGAGCGCCTTTCGAGCCTACCTTCCTCAACCAATATGTGATTGATGAAGAGAGCGACTTTGCAGCAAGAGTTGAAGAGATTGATACCGAAACTGTCACACTCAGAGACTTAAGCCGTGAACGTTTAATGAATCGCAGAGTCTGGGACATCACACCAAAGAATATTTATCAGGGAATGGCGATTGATGCGCTACTCGACCCGGATATTGACTTGGTGATCCTAACTGGCGCGGCAGGTAGTGGTAAAACACTGCTCGCGATGGCCGCAGCACTTGAGCAAACCATTGAGCGTAAACAGTTCGATAAGATCATCGTCACCCGAAACACGCCCGACATTGGTGAGTCGATTGGTTTCCTCCCAGGTACTGAAGAAGAGAAGATGCTGCCTTGGTTGGCTGCCGTGACCGATACACTGGAAGCGCTGCACAAAAACGACCATTGTACCGAAGGGTCAATGAAGTACATCTGTGATAAAGCGAATATCCAGTTCAAATCGATCAACTTCATGCGTGGCCGTTCCATCCAAAATGCGTTTGTGCTTCTCGATGAGTGTCAAAACCTTACCGCTTCGCAAATCAAAACCATCATCACCCGTTGTGGTGAAGGTACTAAGATCGTCTGCTCAGGAAACCTAGCGCAGATAGATTCTTCCTACTTAACTCCTGTGACCTCGGGGCTAACCTATATGGTTGAGCGTTTCAAAAACTTCGAAGGCAGTGCCAACATACATCTCAATGGTGTGGTGCGTAGCCGACTGGCTGAGTTCGCGGAAGAGAACATGTAGACTCTGTGCGCTCACAGAACCAGTAACCTATAAGCAAAAAGCGCCTCACAATGGAGGCGCTTTTAACTTTAACTTTGCAGTCATTTTGCTGAGACTAGACTGATTTACTCAGTACCACCAACGGTTAGCGAGTCTAGTTTCAATGTTGGCTGACCAACACCTACTGGCACGCTCTGACCAGCCTTACCACAGACACCCACACCACGGTCAATGCTTAGGTCATTACCGACCATTGACACCTGCTGCATCGCTTCAATACCAGAACCGATTAGCGTTGCACCTTTCACTGGGTGGGTGATCTTACCATTTTCAATCATGTACGCTTCAGACGCTGAGAACACAAACTTACCAGAAGTAATATCAACTTGGCCGCCTCCAAAGTTCGGTGCGTAGATACCTTTATCAACCGTCGCGATGATCTCTTCTGGCGTGTGCTCACCCGGTAGCATGTAAGTGTTGGTCATACGTGGCATTGGAAGGTGCGCATAAGACTCACGACGACCGTTACCTGTTGGGGCAACACCCATTAGACGAGCATTCAGCTTGTCTTGCATGTAACCTTTTAGGATGCCGTTCTCGATTAGCGTATTGTACTGACCGTTAACACCTTCATCATCCACGTTCAATGAACCACGAAGATCAGTCAATGTGCCGTCATCAACAATCGTACACAGGCTTGAAGTAACTTGTTCGCCAACTTTGCCTGAGAATACTGATGACTCTTTACGGTTGAAGTCACCTTCTAAACCATGACCTACCGCTTCATGCAATAGAACACCCGGCCAGCCAGAACCGAGAACCACAGGCATTGCCCCAGCAGGCGCCGCCACTGCTTCAAGGTTAACAAGCGCTTGACGAATCGCTTCATCCGCAAATTGGTAAGCAACTTGAGTGCCTTTGTCATCGCTTAAGAAGAAGTCGTAACCGAAACGACCGCCCCCACCAGCACTACCACGCTCACGGCGATCGCCTTTCTGTGCAAGAACGCTAATAGATAAACGGACCAGCGGGCGAATATCGCCTGCGTAGGTGCCATCAGTCGCAGCAACCAGCATCTGCTCATGCACACCGCTTAGGCTCACTGATACTTCCGTCACCATAGGTTCTTTAGTACGAATGTAAGCGTCCAATGACTTAAGAAGTTCTGTTTTTTGCTGTTTTTCCCAGCTTGCTAACGGGTTTACCGCATCATAATAAGTTTGGTTAGCGTTGCGCTTGAAGGCTTGTACCTTGCTGTTTTGACCTTGCTTCGCTATACCACGGGCTGCAATCGCACTTTGCTTTAAGCCATCGAGTTGGATTTGGTCAGAGTAAGCAAAGCCGGTTTTTTCGCCAGATACTGCACGAACACCCACACCACAATCGATATTGAAAGAGCCATCTTTGATGATGCTGTCTTCTAGCACCAAAGATTCGTGCCAGCTTGACTGAAAGTAGATATCAGCATAATCAATTTGGCGGGTAGCAATGCTCGCCAATGTATCTGCGATATTTTGCTCCGTAAGCCCTGTTGGGTTCAGTAGCGCTTCTTCAATTTGATTAATGCTCATAGATGGCTCTTGTTTGTAATTAAAATTGATTGGTAAATCGAGTGTGTTGTGTGACTGGCATATTTTGCCTAATGGATTCACAACTGGACGTGTCTATCTCGACCACCATACTTTTAGGATCTTGGTCTAACTGTGCGACCACTCTTCCCCAGGGATCAACCACCATAGAGTGTCCCCATGTTTCTCTTTGGCAAGGGTGCTTACCACCTTGCCCTACCGCAACAATCCACGATTGTGTTTCGATTGCCCGGCATCTTAACAGTGCTTCCCAGTGCGCCTGACCGGTTACTGCAGTAAACGCAGCTGGTACCACTATGATCTGCGCGCCTTGCTTGCGTAACTCTGAATACAAGTGAGGAAAGCGCACATCATAACAAATACTTAAACCTAAGTGACCAAAAGGCGTTTCTGTTGTCACAACTCGGTCACCAGGAGTGAAAATATCAGACTCTCGATAGCACTTATGGGCATCGGCGACATCCACATCAAACATATGTAGCTTATCGTAGTGAGTCACTAAGCTGCCGAAGTCATCAATCACCAAAGTCGTGGTGGTGACACCTTTCGCGGTGGTTATCGGCATACTGCCCACAATGATCCAAATGCGATGAAGCTTAGCTAACTCAGTCAATTTCTTCTGCAATGGGCCATCATTGAGGGGCTCGGCATACTTGTGATAATCCGCTTTGCTACCGAATACCAATGCATTCTCTGGGCACACGACCCATTTTGCTCCTGACGCCTTACACTTGGCTATCTCTTTGGCGAGATAATCAAGGTTGCAGTCAGGGTCTGGGCCCGAAGTCATTTGAATCAAACCAACACAATCCATGTGCACTGCTTCTCCATTCATTATGATTCAGAAATCACTATTTATCTGTATATTAGGCCTTACTTTTACTCAGCCAACTTCCTTAAGTTTTCTGGAAGTTGGAACTCACCAGAGCTACGAGAAAGCTCACTTACCGTTGGTGAATCCAGAGGACCTTTCACCGAGTAATTAACCTGTGTAAAGACCTCAACAACCGGTGAAATAACCGTAGTTACCGCCAACACATACAACGCAGTTTGAGGCGTTACCGCAAACGCTGTTAGCACCGGAATACCCGAAGTGATATCTGGCGTAAAGTTTACTTCTGCATCTACCTGACGAGTATTTAGGTTAGCGATGCCTTTGATCTTCATCTCACCCGCCACGGCATCCATGTTCAGGTCATTGGTCAGGAAGATACCATTTTGCATCTTGCCAGTACCTGTAATGCTGTTAAATGCCATGCCTTTATCAAACACATCAGAGAAATCGAGCTGCATCTTACGGATGATCGAATCTAAGCTAAACAAACCAAGTAAGCGAGCAGCCCCACTCACATCTGAGATAATACCTTTACCGAACTTGGTTTTTACGTCACCATCAAGCGTATCCATCTTGATACCCCAAGGTGAACCATCCCAGTCAAGTTGAGCCTCCAGCTCAAATGGCGCTTTTTGAATTCCCGACGTGATGCCAAAGCGCTCCATTAGCTCACTGTTGTTTTCACCTTCAACGTCAACTTTCAGCGATGAATGACTCTTGTTACCATTCAATTCCCACCAGCCACTAACATCCGCTTTATTGCCGCCGCTGCGTACCTGAATTTTCTTCCACGCGATGCGGTTTTCTTCTCTCGCCAGCTCAACATCCACCTTGCCAACTTTATAGCCTTGCAGCCAGAAGTCGTTAAGGGTTAGCTTGAGATTCGGCATCACATCATGGATCTTTCTATCCAACTCAGAGATCAACGGTGCTTCTTGCTCTTTGCGTTGCAGCAATGGCTCCTGCTTTGATTTGTCGCTCCATTCTGGAACAAACAGGTGCAAACGATCCAACGACACGGTTAAATCATAAGGAGGCAGATAATTAATATCCCCTTCTAGCTCTTGGCTCGATACTTCCATTTGCCAAGCTTGTTTATTCTTGCGCGCACTAAAATCAACATCATTCCAAGCAATACCACCAAGAATCAGCTCTTTACTTTCAAAAGTCACACGACTTGGAGCTGGAATAGTTGGTGTGTTCATTTGGCTTAGAACAGCTGTTGATGGCTTTACCGGCTCCATGATCACCGAAAGCCAATCATCAGCATTAAACTTATCAGTACGAATCAACGCATGATGGCCCACAACAGGACTAATTTTATAGCCGCCACGGCCCAGAACTAAATTAGTCGCCGTTAACTCAGGAACATCACCTGTAATATCAATCTCAGCTTGGTACTTAGTGTTCGGCAATTGCAGACGCGCGGTAATCGCTTCTTGATTACCCGATGTTTGTAGCCTTGCCGCCCCACTCTCTAACGATTTTTTTGCCAGTGGATACGGGTAATCGCTCGCCAAATATTTAAGATCTGACTGCAGATCTAATTGATAGGTAAACCCGATGTCATTCAGTTGGATATCAATCTGGCTCTGCCATTGCACATGGCCTGACAAGCGACTTAACCACTGCTCACCAATATAAGGTTCTAGAGGCTTAACATCCCAATCACCCAGCACATCAATATCAACAGCATAGCCAGGGCCATCATTCTGACCTTTAAAATCGAGTGATATTCCTTGCTTAAGCAGATCAGCAGCGAGGCCATTTGCCGTCACAGCATCATTATCAAACTTAATTCGTCCCGTGGTGTTCTCAAGCACCATTGGCGGCGCTTCAATTTCAACATGGTTACCACTAAGGTCAGCATAACCCCAAGCTCTTGGCTCCTTCTCGGAATCAAACGGAATATTGAGCTGGAATTCAGACGATACATCACCACTCACTTGCAGCGCCGTTAACGCAGCACCCACAGAGTCGACCAATGGCGAGGCCGTCATGTAATCACGAACCGCATTACCAGAAGCCGTAGCCTTCGCTTCAATCTCGATATGACCGCCTTCCCCTAAGTAAGGAATGCGCCCAGTGATTCGGCCGGCTGTTACATCCATCAATTGAGCTGAGCGAGAATCGAGATACATCGCATCATTTTCAAACAACAGATCAAGCTGAAGGTCAGTAATCAATGGCCACGCCGTATCAAAGCTGAATTTCGCGTCTTCTAAGCCAACCCAGACTTGGAAAATACCATCGTGATTCGCGTATGGGTATTGAGCCAACTCACCATGCCACAATAGTTTTACAGTATCCGCCTTACCCGCTTGAATTGCAGTAGACAAGTAATCTGTTAGGTCTTGCCCAAGGGCCAGTGTAGGTAAGTAGCGCCATGTTTCGCCGACATTGTAAGCGTCCGCTTCGCCATAGAAAGATAAGAACGGGCTCGCATCTTTAGGGAAATCTAAGCGAAATGCACCCAGTACTTGTAAATCTGGCGTTGCAGCTGTGATTTTGTCCGACCACAGTTTCCAGCCGTTTTCATCTTGTTGCCAAACAATATCAACCTGACCTTGTTTGATATTCAAAGGCGCTTGGAAAACATCACCATAAGGGAACACATCATCAATAACATGCAGGCTAGCTTTCGCTTCTGATGCCGAACCAAACACACTACCTGACACTTGGCTAAAACCGGGCACTAACTCCCACTGTTCAATCGCCAGATCAGAAAAGCTAGCAGAGTAACGCAGGCTATCGATGTTTGACCCCATAGATACACGAATATCAGAAACAGAACCACCCGGAGATAATACGTTGATCATTTTGGTGGATTGTTCAGAGTCCGGCATCAGCTTAATCAACGGGGTAATTGTCTCAATGTTTAATTCAGAGACATTGAGCTCCCAAGGACCTTGGTTCCACTTGAACGCTACGTCGAGTTCCGGCCAAGGTGTGTCATCCGTTCTAAGGTTTAGTGAGTGACCATTTACCTGCCAACCATCATCAATCGGAGATAACTTAAAGATACCTGACTCAAGCATTAGGTCATGCTTGCCATCTTCATTCCACGTCAATTCTGAAGGCAGAACTTCAACATAAGCGCTCACTGGTTTGCTATTTCGCAGCGTAAGCCAGCTATTTAAGCTCACTGTACCCGTTTCAATGCCGGATTCCGCCTGCATATAATGCGTAAGCCATGGCTTAACCGAAATGCTGTCGGCACTGACATAAAACTCACCAGTCACATCAGTCAGTGACCCACCATCAATAAAGTTAGCACTCACTGACAGAGAGTTTAGATTGGCATCTTTGATACTCACCACACCTTCAGCAAGGTGATGTTTGTCTGAATTTTGCCATTTTAAGGTTTCTATATCGAGCTGACGTTCTTCACCCGAAACAGCACGATACAAAATGGTAGAATCTTTCGCGGTGACATCGACCAATGTTTTTAGCAGTAAATTATCGAGCTCTTGTATCACTCGCTTGGAAGACTCGGGATCTGTAGGTTCGTCTTTGCCATTTTGTCCGGCAAACAGATCAATTGAGCGGATATCAAGATACATTTGATTCATGACTAGATCGGCCACAACCGGGCGCATCTGCACGAGCGATTGAATCAAGTCAAACTCGACTTCAACACGCTCAACAGAGAAGGTCACATCTTCTGCATTGGGGAGGCTAGCTTTAACGCCTTGCAGAGCAATAGAAGGGTGAGTGTTACGCCAAAAACCGCCCACGTCTTGAATAGAAAACTCAAAACCGGAATGTTGGTTTACCCAAAGCTCAATTTCAGATTGATACTTATTTAAATTGGGTAAGGCTACACGCAGTGTAGTTACGGCAATGGCTAGCGTTACTAAGAGAGTAACCACTAACCATAAACATGCGCGTAGAATCAGAGTAACGCTTGAGCTCACAAAATTTCCATTACATCATAACAACATCAAACTGCTCTTGTATGTACAGAGGCTCAGCCTGAATTTTAACTTGCTTACCAATAAACACTTCAAGTTCCGCAAGCGCATGAGACTCATCACCTTCCAACGCTTCAGCAACCGCAGCAGCGGCATAAACCACAAACTTGTCAGCGTCATAGGCACGGTTAACACGAGTGATCTCTCGAAGTATTTCATAACAAACGGTTTCAACTGTCTTCACGCTGCCACGACCTTCACAAGCAGGACAACTCGAACACAGAATATGCTCAATGCTTTCACGAGTGCGCTTACGCGTCATCTCTACTAAACCAAGCTGTGTGAAACCATTAATGTTGGTCTTTACACGATCTTTGTCTAACGCACTCTCTAAAGAAGTGAGTACTCGCTTACGATGGTCTTCCGACAGCATATCGATAAAATCGATAATGATGATGCCACCTAAATTACGCAAACGCAGTTGACGAGCAATCGCTTGTGTCGCCTCTACATTAGTATTGAAAATCGTCTCTTCTAGATTACGACGACCAACAAACGCACCGGTGTTGATATCAACCGTAGTCATTGCTTCCGTTTGGTCAATAATCAAATAGCCACCAGACTTGAGCTCAACTTTACGATCCAGAGAACGTTGAATTTCATTCTCAGTATCGTACATATCAAAGATAGGCTTATCACCTTCATACAGCTCAAGCTTATCAGTCAGCTCTGGCACGTATTCAGAAGTAAACTCTTTAAGGTTTTCATACTCAAGGCGAGAATCGACCTGAATCTTGCTCAGTTCCGTTCCCACAAAGTCACGTAAGATACGCTGACTTAAACACAATTCGCCGTACAAACGAGTACGCGCTTTATGCTTGCCACGGCGTTCCAATACCTTGAGCCATAAACGCTTCAAGAATGCCGCATCTTGTGCGAGTTCATTCGAATCAGCGCCTTCTGCAGCAGTACGGATAATAAAGCCACCATGCTCATCACAGTAATGAGAGACGACCTTCTTAAGACGATTACGCTCGGATTCGCTATCGATACGTTGAGAAACACCAACGTGACTCGCCCCCGGCATAAACACTAGGTAACGAGATGGCAGAGTGATATCAGTGGTTAGGCGGGCACCCTTGGTACCAAGCGGGTCTTTGACGACTTGAACCACAATGTCTTGCCCTTGACGAACAAGCTCTGAAATGTCGCGAACTTGAAATTGCTTCTTTTCATTTTCAGCAACACATTCAGTGTGTGGAACAATATCAGAGGCGTGTAGAAAAGCTGCTTTCTCAAGACCGATATCCACAAACGCAGCCTGCATTCCCGGAAGAACACGACTAACGCGACCTTTATAGATATTTCCTACGATTCCGCGTCGAGCGTCTCGTTCGATGTGGATCTCTTGAAGAGCCCCCCCTTCAATCATGGCCACGCGAGTTTCACTCGGGGTCACGTTCAGCAACAATTCAGCACTCATGGTGCACCTCAGATTAGTAATTATAAGAATTCTTGCAGTAGCTGGTCCGTTTCAAATAAAGGTAAGCCGACAACGGCGTAATAACTACCTTCGATTCGGGTGACAAAACGCCCACCCAAACCTTGGATCCCATAGCTACCGGCTTTATCGCATGGCTCCCCTGTTTGCCAGTATTGTTCTATTTCTTTTTCACTGAGGGGTTTAAACCATACGTCGGTAATAATGATTTCTGTTCTTTGTTTTTCTTCTGAAACCACAGAAACCGCCGTCATCACTTGGTGACGTTCATTCGCTAACTGAGTAAGCATACGCTTAGAGTCAGTAAAATCGGTCGGCTTCTCAAGCACTTGCCCTTGGCTAACGACCACTGTGTCAGAACCAAGAACGACTGTATCAGAACTAGGAACGACATGCTGCCTTTCAGAAGGGTTATCTTTCAATAAAGACAACGCCGCTAAGGCTTTATCTAAAGATAGTCGCTTAACGTACTCTTCGGCGGTTTCTTGGGCGTGTTTATACTCTTCAACATCGGTTACGAGGACAGAGAACTCATAACCGAGTTGCGATAGTAATTCTTTGCGGCGTGGTGAGCCGGATGCCAAAACTAAATGTTTCTTTTCCATCGTCACGCTACCTCACATGCCAATGGCGACGCACGCGCCTCATTAATAAAAACATCCAAGGCCAAAGTATACAGTTTATCAATGCACCCCATAACGATAACGGATTAAAAACAACATCTTGGATCAAATATTCACCAAAGAATACCAACAGTTCAAGCAACACCGTTAACGCGGCAATGATCATCGCTTGCTGCCATAACGCCATGTTACGAATGACGAGGAAGTTCATCGCAATAATGTACATCACTATCGCCATCATCATACCTCGAATACCTAGAGTAGAGCCGATCAAAAGGTCCCAAAATAAGCCTAGAATCAAAGCACTACCTACGTTAACACGATGCGGCAGAGCCAAAACCCAGTAACACGTAACCAGCAGTAACCAAGATGGTCTAAATAGGTCTAAACTACCAGGCCAAGGGATCGTTTGCAGAATCAGTGCTACTAAAAATGAGCAGCCAATTACGACCTTGCTTCTTAAAACGCTATTGGCCATCTTCACCCTCTAACAATGCTTGTTCTATGCTGGATTGATCCGCTTGCATCTGTTTATTTTCATCAGGCCATACAAGCAGCAAGTATCTGAGTTTATCGAACTCAACCACAGGCTCTGCTTTAATAACAGCGAACTCTCGTTTCGGGTCGTAATCAACAGCAGTAACATAAGCAACTGGATAACCTTCTGGATATACCCCACCAAGGCCCGATGTCACCAACAAATCTTCTTCTTGTATATCAGTACTGGTTGGAATGTGCTCTAGCTGGAGCTCATCAATCATGCCATTGCCAGAAGCAATTACACGGATATCATTACGAATAACCTGCACGGGAATCGCATTGTTTGCGTCAGTCAGTAGCAAGACACGACTATTATGAGCAGCGACGAAAGTCACTTGACCTACAATGCCTTTTTCATTGATCACCGGCTGACCTTCATACACCCCATCAATCTGACCTTTATCAATCACAACCTGATGGCGAAATGGTGAGGAGTCTACCGCCATAACCTCTGTGACGACTTTCTTCTCATCACGGATAAACGGAGATCCTAACAACTTACGAAGACGCTTATTTTCCTCTTGATATTGTTCAAGCAGGATCAGCTCGCTCTTCAAGCGCAAGACTTCTCTTTTAATATTATGGTTGGACTTAATTAGCCCTTGTCGGGTACTAAAACGATCGTATACACCATCGAACATAGTGCGAGGCAAGTTGGCTGCATATTGAATAGGTGCAACCATGCTGTTTAATAAATAGCGAACATTTGAGAAAGCATCTAAACGACTATCAGCCAGCATAAGGCTGGCTGATAAAATTACAGCAAAAAACAGGCGCAATTGTAGAGAGGGGCCTCTACCAAAAATTGGCTTCATTCTATATTTGATCCTAGGGCTACATTTTATCCTATAGATAAGGTCCTAGGCTCTTTACATAAAACGAAATATAAAAGAGCCTAACACTAGATATTATTCTTCGCTAAACAGGTCACCACCGTGCATGTCAATCATCTCTAGGGCTTTACCGCCACCTAGAGCAACACACGTAAGTGGCTCTTCTGCAATAACAACTGGGATACCCGTTTCTTCTGTGAGTAGGCGGTCAAGATCTTTAAGCAGTGCACCGCCACCTGTGAGTACCATACCGTTTTCTGAAATATCAGAAGCTAACTCGGGTGGGCACTGCTCTAATGCGACCATTACAGCCGATACAATACCTGATAGAGGTTCTTGAAGTGCTTCAAGGATTTCGTTTGAGTTTAGGCTAAAGCTACGAGGTACACCTTCAGCAAGGTTACGACCACGAACTTCGATCTCTTCGACTTCATCACCAGGGTAAGCTGAACCGATTTCGTGTTTGATCTTCTCTGCTGTCGCTTCACCGATCAAGCTGCCGTAGTTACGACGAACATAGTTGATGATCGCCTCATCAAAACGGTCACCGCCGATACGTACAGAAGATGAGTAAACCACACCGTTTAGTGAGATAACCGCAACTTCAGTAGTACCACCACCGATATCAACCACCATTGAACCCGTTGGCTCGGATACGCGTAAGCCTGCACCAATCGCAGCAGCCATAGGCTCATCGATTAGATAAACCTCTCGAGCACCAGCACCTAGCGCTGATTCACGGATAGCACGACGCTCTACTTGCGTTGAACCACAAGGTACACAAACCAAAACACGAGGGCTTGGTTTAAGGACACTGTTGTCATGCACTTGTTTAATGAAGTGCTGAAGCATTTTTTCCGTTACGTAAAAATCAGCAATTACGCCATCTTTCATTGGACGGATCGCTGAAATGTTGCCAGGCGTACGGCCAAGCATTTGCTTAGCAGCATGACCAACAGCAGCGACACTCTTTCCAGAACCGACTCGATCTTGGCGAATCGCAACAACAGAAGGCTCATCAAGAACAATGCCTTGGCCTTTAACATAAATAAGGGTATTGGCAGTACCTAAGTCAATCGATAGGTCGTTTGAAAACATGCCACGAAGCTTTTTAAACATATTCTTCGCTCATCCTGCAAGAATTAGAAGATAAAAATTGCACTAAATGTACCAATACCTTGCTATTACGGCAAGGTATTGGTGTGTAAAGGTGGTTAGAAACGTCGTATTACTACAGTAACTTAACTTAAATCAGAAAACCAAGGGCTATGGGCGATTAAGTCGATCAGGCTCTCCACGATAGATAACCCGATCATTACCTCGATGAATGCCGAAGGTTACAATGGAAGAAGGGTCTTCATCTCCTTGATCTCGCCAGTTAAATTGTAACCAAGGCTGACTTCCTTGTGACCAAGCACAAGAAATACCGTTAGGTTGAGCACTGCCTTGGCGTAAAAACAAGCGAACTTGCTCCCGTTGATTTGTCGTTTGCTTGGCAAATACAGTATCGCCTTGACCGGCTGATATCACCCCAATCTCTGGGTCACTGGTTAATAACGAATCACTGACTGCCGGATCAGCCTCTGTCCAAACAATATCCCGACACTGTAAGCTCGTATCAAACTGACTATTATCATCTTGCACATTGGTCTGGAAACCCTGTTTACCTTGCCAATACTCAACCCTTAACGGCACATGAATGCTTTGACCCGAATTCCCGGCAACATCATCTAACATCATACGCCCATAACGTACATCCGGCTGGTTCAATAACTCTTGATGTAGAGTGGAAGGGCTCCCGCTCATTATTTTAAATTGGGTAGGATCGAGGCTATCACTCACACTGTCATCGTTTTTGTCTAACGTTAAACTTAAGTGACTGTCTATCGTCACGCTACTATCTGTCGTGCGCGCAGAGTTATAAGGGCCATCGGGTAGCGACGCGCCGAGGGTCGCGCTCTCCAATTTTCTCCAAACGACTCTGTTATCCCATGATTGTGCCCAAACCGCACCGCTCCAATTACTTGCTGTTAACTCACTATCACTGATGTCTAACCGAGCAGAGTAAGCCCCCCACAAAAAGAAAGCACCTTTCAAATAATCGGCAAAATTTCCATAATTGCTGGTCGGCTTGTCTGCAGCACTAAACGCGGTGATAGCAAAGTCAACCTGTTTGAAAGGTTGCCCCATATAAGTCGACCCTCCCTGAGAATCAGGAGCAGTCCAATCTGACTGCGTGATCCTAAAATAATCTGGGTAGAAACGGCCTATCGTTTGATTATCCACATTCAGTGACATTGATAAATACATTGCGGAAGTCTTCATTTTTAATGACCCGACTTCTTGCCATGAAAATCTCAGAGTTTTTTGACGAGTTGACCCAACCTTGTCGTTAGGCATAAAAGTGTAGTCGCCAGGGAAACGATCATTCGCTAAGTTACCCAGCACGCCTGTATTTGGGTATGCTAACTCAAGCCCCACACTTAACGGTGCAGCATGGCCTGTCTCTGAATAATAGTTAAACGTGGTTTGATATTGGCACTCATCGCTTGGAGGTGACTGATAAAACTGAGGGTGAACAATCGGCTTAAAGGTCGCTCTAAACTCCTCGCCAGCTGAAATGAAATAGCCGGCTATCTCATCCGTTTTAGCCGGATTTTCAATCGTCCCGTCACTATTTTCAACATCACAAATCGCAATTTTCCATGGGCGCGATTGGACCATAAATTGACCTTTCAACGCCCCCCCTTCAACGGGACAATAAGCCTCATCACATTGAAAATTATTATCGGTAATCGTCACCAATATTTGCCCTGCATCTTGGAAGGTCAGTCTGGCATTGCGATTAGAATCAGTCAGATCTGCATTGAATTGCAGAAGGCTAGGAAACGCGGAGGCTGTCACTGGTTTTTGGTAAGAATATGACGCCGAAGGAGACCCTACGTACCCCAAATCAATTAACTGCCCACTATTGCTGCACGCTTTGACTTTAATAGGAACATCAATGGGTTTCCCCGCAATAACGCTTTGATCGCTTACTTCAAATTTATAAGGCACATATTTAATGGTATCACTATCACTTAAAGTAATCGTATTTGATACTTTCAGTGAAGCAGAAAGCGAGTAGTTACCAACAGTATTAGGAGTATTATTTATCACACGAAATTTTGAAATCCCCCCGGCTTCGGACACAAACTGAATATCTAAGTTTGTGCCACTATCTTGACTGAGGGTCGGTCGATACCCTTCAAGTAAGTTACCGTCACCATCTAACACAGACACTTCAACCATATTCTCTGGGGTGCTTTCACACGTAAGGTGGTAATTACGTGGATTAACTTCAATTTTTTCAGCGGGGGGGGGGGAATCACCACTGCACACTCTGACACTTGTTTCGGGGCAGTTTGATGGTGCGTAGCCGCAGTTTGGATCATTAAAGCCGCAATGTAATGATGTATTCACAGTGGATATAGGGGCCAAATGAGATGTTAGCGAACCACAAATAAGTGCATTTGATAGATCAATGTCGTACCACGCGTCAATCGCACTATGTTCGTCATAAACGGCATTATTGGTGCCAGTCATCTTCACCGCTTGCCCTGTAGATGTGACTGTTCCGCATACTTTCGTGTTGTGTAAGTTAATTTTTTGTAATGCGGTTACATCCCCATAAACCTCGTTCGATGAGCCTGTCGTTTCAACCTGGGTGCCATGACTGACCACATTACCAACCACTTTTGTATCATTCAATCTTACGTAACTCAGTGCAACAATATCACCATTCACTTCATTTCCGGTACCCGTGATGTCAACGGTGGCCCCTTGACTTTCTATGTTACCGTTAACTTTTGTTTCATTAAGTTCAACTTTATCGAAAGCCGAAATATTACCATCAATTTGATTGCCCGTTCCCTGCACCGACACATAATTCGTGCTGCTAGCTATATTCCCGGTCACTTGTACATTTTCGAGGTATATATGACCAACGGCATTAACCTCCCCTTTGATTTCATTATTACTGCCACGCACAGAGACAAAGCCATTCGGACTTTGGTTCAACACCCCACCCAGCAACTTTACTCCATTACTTTCTGCAGAAACATGGTAGCCAGCCGGACCTACCGAGGTTTTTCCTGTCACAACAATATCTGGACCGACAAACATGACGGTTGCTTGAACAGTATGTAGGGAAATAGGAGAAGCCAGCGTACCCACTTGGTTATTGCCGGGAAAGTTCATGCCTTTTTTCACGGTTAGAAGCACGGTCTTATCAGTCGGTCCACTCCATACGATGCGATCCCCAACATTAAAGTTAATCCATCGATTATCGGTGTGGCAAACATACTGATAAGAATTAGTCTTATATTCCAGCACCCCACCAGGACAGATACCCACATTAGGGTTATATAAGTCATAGACTTTAGCGGAAGCGGAAGCTGAAAATAACACTAACACCATAAGTAGCCCAGCGAGAGCCTTGAAGCTCCTTTCTAGCCAACTCTGCTCTACGTTTAATTGGGTTCGTTGTCTGAACCCTTTATTTGGCTGTATATTCACTCTTTTACCCATACTTCTTGTACTCGCTCAACCTGCAACCTACCACTTCCGCAAATCACCTTGGCTTCTACTTTATAAAAGCGTTGATTATTCAAGTCTCCGACCCGCGTACAACTCATACGAGGCGCTTGGCATGGTTCGGCTGTCACTAAGTTTGGACGAGCTCCACTGATGGTATTTGTGCACATCGAATCGAACGCCGCAGAAGTCGAGAGTAAAGGAATAGGGTATAATTGCGTTAGCGCCCACTCATTAGCGGAGTGTGATAGTAGCCAAGCTTGGGTACCCAGTTGCTCTCTCGTTAAGCTGTCGCTATTTGACCACCCGACTCGCGTTAGTGAATGCGCTAAAAAACCCATCACCACAATAACAAAAACAACCACAATTAATACGTTACCACTTTGATAACGTTGATAACGTTGACTACGGGACATTGAGCACCTGGACATCTTGTTGGTAAACGCTGCGTTCACTATTTTGCTCCACAACCAAGTCAATATGAACAAGGCCACCTCGCTGGAGAGTCGGATCTAAATATTTAAAGCCGCTCTTTGATCCCACTATGCTGTCTGCGACCGTTAAAGGCGACGCATCCTGTAACGACTGCCTAGTAATGATATTACCCACAACGCAATACTCTACAATGTCATTGGGATCAAAAATATAATGGCGATCCGCAATTGAACGACTGACCAAGTTTTTGGCTTCACCTACAAGCGTAAAATGCCCGTTGTTTTTATTTTGGTTTCCGACATCGAATGTATTTATGGGGAGTAAGTCTTCTCTACGAGTGGGGTTAATCACCATGCTTAATCCATTGGGAATGGTTGTTATCTCACTTCCATCGTCATTATTATCCCCAACAAGAAAGTCGATATCTTGACCAATAGCCGAGTAAATACCAGAAAAGTGAATAGGGATAAAAGAGAGACACGAGCCGGAGGCTTGAAAACTATTTGGAACAGCATCACGAAATTCTCGTGACAACTTTTCCAAAATAAACTGCGCTTGAGTTTGTACTCTTTGTCGATTGATCGAATCGGCATACCCTTTGGTTCCCGACTCGACAAAGCCAGCGATAGCGAGCACCATAATAACGCCAACCACCATCGTCAATACCATCTCTATTAAAGTAAAACCCCGAACTTTCATCAAAAGTTTCCTTTATAAGCAGTGAGGACAAATCGGCCACTTTGTCCTGCAAAAATGGTCATGTTGATCCGTTTTAAATGACCGACTCCATCGCTGTCCAAGGCGCCATCATAAACCACATCAATCTCGACCCTGAAATTTCGGTAGCTCTCTTGAACGTCGTCCCCAAGCACACTTTGTAAAGGCCACGGCGGGCCTACTGAGCACTGAGATTGTGTCGTCTCGGTATACCAGCATCCAATAAAGTCATCCACATCATTAAAATCACGGAGTTGAGTTTCTCCATCTGCACCTAATTGGGAAGGCAATGTACATTGCTCTTGCTGGCTCCCCACATCGCCTTCTCCACATCGAACTTCCCCCCCATTGGGGTCACTGTTTTGATCGAAGCCACGAGCCAGAATTTGGCTCATAAAACTTTGCCCTAATGCAACTGCGCGCGTTTGATAATGCGCAGATGCAGAATCGCTAATTTGAGGAACCAAAAAAGACGAAAACGACAGCATTGCAATTCCGAGTATCACGATCGCGACGATCATTTCGATTAATGTCATCCCGCGATGAAAGGTCATGAACAGCTCCCTTTTGAGACATAGCCTTGGGGGTTGATGCTGACTAGGCATTGACTTTGATTCGCGTTTTCACGAATGGAAATCGTAATATCTGCGCCACTCACGTTCAGCGGATTCCCCAATAAATCAAAATCAATTAGGCTCGTTGATCCTATTTGGCTAAATGTCAGTGAAGCATCAGCAATCCAATCGCTTCGATGTTCACGCTGGGCAGCGCTCAGCCCACAACTCTCAGAAGAACCAAGGCAATCGGGGCTGACTTGCAAGCGAAAGTGGCCATCATGCCCACTCACATTGGATTGCATTCGATTCACTTGAATCTGACGAATAATTGAAATCACCTGCTCCTGAGCAGCCACTGCAGAAAAGCTCGACGTACCGATATAGCGGCTTGCCGCATAAGAAGAGAGGATAGCAACGATAATAATAACGATGATCAGCTCTACCAGGGTAAAGCCTGTGGATATAGGGCGGTTATCCATAATGAACCTCTAACGATCGAGCACTAAGAATACAAGATAACGAAACTGATGATGTTATGTATATGAATAATTTGAAATAGGTGTATTGTAGATAGAAAAAAGGCCAGCAAACGCTAGCCTGAATTAGCAATCAAACGATTACTGGCTTGCTTTACAACCAGTACCAGTAACAACAGTTGCTTTGGCTGCAGATGCAGCAGTCGTTCCTGTTGCTTGTGTATATGTAACAATACAAGTTGTTTCGGTAGCAGCACTTTTACCTTTAAAAGTCAGTGTCATCACGCCAGTGCTGTTAATAGCAGAGCTCCAATCTTCGTTCAAGCCTACGACAGCTTTACCAATACCGGCCGACGTTGCTGTTGGGTAACCATACGCCGTAGCGATCCCCTCAACACTTTTGCCTTGTGATACAGCCTCTTGACCTAGAAGCGCCGACTTGCCATACACGATACCAGCCGCACCATCAATAGCCCCTTTCAAACCTTGCAATGATGCATTGCGCGCATCATCTTGTAGATTTAAGAAACGGGGTGCCGCAGTTACAGCAAGAATACCCAGAATAACAATTACAACCACTAGTTCAATTAGGGTGAAACCGCCTTGTCTTTTCATAATTAAGCTCTTTATATTAAATGTTACGCAGATTTACTGCAAAGTTACGGTCACACGACCCGTTTTAAGTTCGTAAACAAATTGGTGCGCCGTATTACCTTCAAGTTGAATGTAAGTACACGTGGCATCACCGGAATTTGCTTGCGCAGAATATTTAAAATTTGAATGGCTATCAATAGCATTAACCTCCGCCACTTGCGGTGGGTTTTGCAGCAAGTTCAGCATCAGTTCAGTACAGGTTTGATCTGAAATATCTTGTGGCGCGCTGCCGGTATTGTCATTCAGGGTCCATGGGTAACCATCTCGAAAACCAGTATCCACATTATTGCTGCTTTTTGAACGAGTTAGCCAAAAGTCAACACCATCATAGTCTATGGTATTGTATGTTTCACCACCGATCGTCTCTGATGGTCGTGCTTTTGCTTCCCATTGCGCTCTTGCAGACAAAACGGCGGTCGCAAAACCACCAGCGACACCTTCAATGCTTGCTTTTTTGGCTTCGTCCGTCACATCTAAGAAGCGAGGCAAGGCAGCAACCGCTAATAAACCCACAACAACAATGACTATAACCAACTCAACTAAGGAGAAACCCCTTTGATTTTTAAGCATTTTATACCTACTGTCTAATTACTATCACGCATTATACATTTGCAAACGTATAACACAAAAAAATAGTGTCAATATTTTCACAAAGCCAAAATATTGGCTTTTACGCTGAATCTTTCTTGTTTAAGTAGTACATCTATTTGATATTTATCGCTGTAATGATAAACGCAGTGAAACTGCGTATTATCACTTCTATCTTCTATTGTTGGAGAGCTTAACCCGAAAATACTCTCTTGAGGGTACAGTTGGTCTAGCCAATATCGACAGTCCCGCTTCGAGCCATAAACGGGCCTAATCCAACCTGTTCGGCTATAACTTTTGAGCGGTTCCAAATCGTGACTAGGTTCTGTGGCCGATAACAAATAGTGTTGTTTGAACAGATTGGCTTGCTCTAAGATTCGCTTACTTGCCACAATCAATGCTGTGTTCGTCGCTTGTTCTTCTACCGTTTTAAATGCCGATAGTAACCCAACAACCAGCGCAAGAATAACCGTACTCCAAACAACAAAACGTGAGCGCTGTAGGTTATTTAGCATCCTCTAGCCTCTGATGGCATCCAACATTCCCCACATCGGTAAGAAAATACCTAATGCTAAAATCAAGACCATGCCAGCAACAACAACCAATAGGATTGGTTCGATTCTCGCTGTTAAGGTTTTCAAATCATAATCGACTTCTCGATCATAATAATCAGCCACCTCAAGCAACAGTTCATCAATGCGCCCCGTCTCTTCGCCGACTGAGATCATTTGTATCACCAGTGGTGTGAAAATTTCGCTATTGACCGCTGTTGATGAAACTGTACTACCGGCTTCAATGGCTGATTTCATGGCCTGAACTCGCAGCTCTAAAAAACGGTTGTCTAAAGCCTCAGCCGATAACGCTAATGACTGGTTGAGTGGCACACCCGCTTTTAACATCAATGCAAAAGTACGAGAGAAACGCGACAACAGCGCTCGGTTAAGCACACCACCTATAATGGGCATTTTTAAACGTATCCGATCCCAACGTTCAAGCCCCTTGTCTGTTTTGACCCAGGCTTTAAATCCAAACATCAAACCGAAGATCACCCCAAGCATTAAGCCCCAGTAGTTGACGAAGAACTCGGACATGCCAATCAATATACGAGTGGGTAAAGGGAGCTCAACACCAAAGCGAGTAAACATAGTGGTAAACTGCGGGATCACTTTTACATTGAGAATAAACATCGCGATCAAAATAAAAGTAATCACGAAAGTGGGATACCGCATCGCCGTTTTTATTCTCTTACGAGTCTCGACTTCTTGTTCGTAGTAACCCGCTAGCTGCAGTAAAGCTTGATCTAAACGACCTGTATTTTCACCTACACCTATCATCGACACAAACAAAGGGCTGAACACGTTAGGGTGCATTTGCATCGATGCCGATAATCCCCGGCCGTTTGTTAGTTCAGCGACGACGTCTTCTAAAGCGGCTTTCAACTGCTTATTTTCACAGTTTTGTGTTAGGCCTTTCATCGATCTTAATAAAGGCACTCCCGCTTTAGTTAAGCTGTACAACTGTCGGCAAAACAGCACTAACACCTCAAGAGGGACACTCGGAGAAAATAGGCTGGACAAATCCACGTCGACTATAGAACTGCCACCTTTTCCTAACTTGATAGAGGTAGGAATAATCCCCTTATTCATCAGACTATCGGCGGCAAGATCTTCACTATTCGCATTTAATAGGCCCGTTACTTGGCTGCCATCAGCGTTGCGGCCTACGTAGCGGTATGTGGGCATGGTGCGCCATCCTTAGGAATCTGAGAAGGCTGATCTGATGCCAATGCCTTAAGATAGATGGGTTCCGTTGTTCCTGAAGCATCGCCTTCGCCGAGGTACATTATCTCATCGAGACTCACAACACCTTGCACGGCAAGCTCCATCGCAGAAGCCAGTAACGGTTTGTAATGTTCAGATTGTCTGGCCAATTGAGCAAAACCAACGGCGTTATTGGTTCTGAGTGCATCCATCATCCCTTGGTCTAACTCTAACATTTCGAACACACCAATCCGTCCATGATATCCCGTGAAGTTGCAATTCTGGCAACCCGATCCTTTGCTGAATGGTACGTCGACTTGATAAGGAAAACGGACACTCAGCCACTGTTTACGCGCTTCGTCTAATTCGTCCTCAACTTTACAATCGGAACATACTTTGCGAACCAGTCGTTGTGCAACGACCGCTCTCACAGCACTAGCCACCAAATAACCTGGTGCGCCCATATCCATCATACGCAGCGCACTGTCTATAGCATCGTTTGTATGGAGCGTACTCAACACTAAGTGACCGGTTAAGGCCGCTCTCAGACCAATTTCAACGGTTTCATGATCGCGCATTTCACCAATGAGGATAACATCGGGATCTTGACGCAAAAAGGTTCTCAAAATAGTAGAAAAATTGAGATCAATTTTAGGGTTAACTTGAACTTGGTTGATACGTGGCAGGCGATATTCAACAGGGTCTTCTACTGTGATGATCTTTCTTCCTGGTTGGTTCAACTCGCTCAAAGCACCATATAGCGTGGTCGTTTTACCCGATCCAGTCGGTCCGGTAACTAAAATCATACCGTGAGGGCGACGCAATTGCTGACGAAGACGAACAAGCAAGTCAATGGGAATACCTGATGCCTCTAATTCACGTAAACCTGCCGATTGATTAAGGAGACGCATCACCACAGATTCACCATGCTGTACTGGCATGGTTGACATACGAATATCAACCGATTGTTCTTTCACACGAATATTAAAGCGGCCATCCTGAGGGAGGCGCTTCTCCGATATGTCGAGACTTGCCATCAATTTCAAGCGAAGTACAAGCGCAGAAGCTATATTAACTTCATTCAACAACGTTTCATGTAACACACCATCAATACGCTGGCGAATACGTAACACATTTGAATCAGGTTCAATATGGATATCGGAGGCCCCGACTTGAACCGCATCTTCAAACAAAGAGTTAATGAGTTTAACAACCGTGACTTCCTGACTGTCCTCATCGGCAATATTAAAATCAAAAGCGTCATTGACTTGGTGTTCGGCATGCAGTTGCTCAGCAAAAGAAGCAATTTCTTGAGTTCTTCGATAATAACGATCAAAACAATCAACCAGTTGCTTTTCTGGAGCAATAACGAACTCCAGAGTATACTGACCTAATTGTCTGAGCAGCGATTCTTGTGCGAACAGATCTGCGGGATCACTCATCGCAACTCTCAATATGTCACCTTGACGTCCAAGAACTAAAGCACGGAGGCGACGAGCATGTACCTCAGGTAACAACTGTACAGATTCTACATCAACATTAGCCCGGCTTAGATCAATAAGAGGAATTCCGAGCTGCTGAGACAAAAAGCTCAGCATTTGCTGTTCTGACAAGAAACCAAGCTCTATCAGCGCGTCACCAAGCTTACGCCCAGTGCTCTTTTGAGAGACAAGAGCTTGTTCGACTTCAGCCTCAGTGATAATGCCTTCTTCGACAAGCAAATCACCAAGCCTTTTTCTTAATCTAATTTGCATCGCCACTCTCCTCTAAAACATTGAGTATTTTTAACCGGTCACGTACAAAATTTTGTGATTGGGATGATATGCCGACTCTGGTTAAGGCACCTTGATATGACGCTTTAGCTGCCGTTAAATCGAGCTGGCGTTCTTGTTGAATAGCTAAGCCTAACCACCAACGAGCGTTATCTGAATCGACCTCTACTAACTTTTGGTAGCTTTCCAATGCCACTTCTTCTAGCTGAGAATTTTGACTCAACGCGGCACGCATTGCCAAATAATCTTGGCTAGGGTTCGGGGGCAAGTATATTAACGGACTTAAAGCCGCTTCTGATTGATTCGCTTTAATCAACAGCTTTGATAGCCCTAAACGTAGTTTTTCACTGTTAATGTTGAGTTTAATACCCGACTGAAACAATTCATACGCTTTACGAGTGTCGCCTTTCCCGAAATAGAGAATCGCGAGCTTTTGACGGACATCTTCATCTCTTGCTGTATAACGCAGAGCTTCTGTGTAGCCTTTCAGAGCACCAGTAAGATCATTTGCATCAAGCGCCTTCTGAGCTCGTCCTTGTGCATTCGTTGATAATTGTTCAGGTGTTAGCTCAACTTGCTCGATCAGCATGCCGCTATTTTCTGAAACATCAGAGGCTCCATGCTCATTAGAGATAGGCGTGGGATCTTTTTTTGCCACACTAGCAACGTAAATCGGTTGAGTAATTTCAGTATTAACCGTTTTAGGCGTGCTTAGAGGTTTAGCTAGTGTTTGCTGCTTTGTCGTTTTTGGGGAAGATATTACAACGGATTCGGAAACACTTGGCTTAGCTTGAACGCTTTTTACCGTCACTGTGTTTTCTGTTGAAAGGGTCGAAGAGTCTAGTGTCACCAATTTCTTAGTTGGTGATGAGATAGGTTGAACGGCTTCCTGAATGCTATTTGAATCATCAACGACAGAAACTTGAACCTGTAAATCTCGTGTTGAGATTGACTGCTCAATCACTGGACCTTGCGATATCGCCCAGCCTCCCATCGCTAAACTCAAAGTAAAACTCGCAACAACCCAAACTAGGGGGGAACGCGTTTTTACTTTAGGTACGACTACCGCTTCAAAAGAAGTCGCTGATTTTTTCTTTGCCAATTCAGACAAGGCATTGTTAATAACGCTCATAATTAATTCCAACCCCACAGTATTGGCGTTTTAAATTTTGGCTTACACACATCGTAGGTATCATGCATGGCTGAAAACAGATGCTGGTTGTCGATATTATTTTTATCTTCACTAAACGAAAGCAGTAAAGCCTTGTGGCATAGCTGATTTATCAACCTTGGGATACCGAGTGAAGAACGACAAATCGCCTTTTTTTGATTCAAACTAAACAGTTCAGTATTACCGCCAGACTTCGTAATCCGGTTATCAATGTAAGCCACAGCCTCATCAAGAGTTAGTGCTCTCAATGTTGAACTAAAGGTGATTCTTTGACGAAATTGTCTTAGGTGATAAGCCTCTAATCGAGCGTCTAATTCGGGCTGCCCGAATAATACTATCTGAAGTAACTTCTTGTCTTCAGTTTCCAGATTACCGAACAGCCTCAATGTCTCTAACGCTTCATCGGAGAGAGCTTGTGCCTCATCAATAATCGCAACCACTCTTAAGCCTGAGCGATGTAACTCAATCAGCTTATGTTGAATGTTATCCACTAGCGTAACTTCGTTTTCAATATTCAAATCAAGCTCTTTCGCAACAGCATGACGTAAGTCAGCCCCTGAAAGCACTGGATTTGGCAAATATATTAAAGCGGTACAATCTTTTAGATGATTAACCAACATCCGGCAAACCATAGTCTTGCCGGTGCCGACCTCTCCAGTCACCTTGATGACGCCCTCTCCCATCTCTAACGCCGAAATAACCGTTTGAATCGCCTCAAAATGCGGGGCTAATCCGTAAAAAAAGTCGGTATTTGGTGTTAAGGTAAAAGGCAGCTGTTCAAAACCAAAATGAGCTTGGTACATTAATTCATCCAGCTTAGTGAAACACTGCAAATCTAGAAGGTAAGTATTTATTCTTCATCTGGAAACCACTGCTGAAGCAAATCACGAGAGCGTTCTAATTCAGACTGCCAAGTATTAACCCCTACTATCGTGGGTTTTAATAAGATCACGAGCTCTGTTTTTTGCGTCAACTGGCTTGTATTGCGGAATAAATAGCCTAACCCTGGGATATCACCCAAAAATGGAACTTTTGAGGTCATGTCTGTAGTGTGTGATTTCATGAGTCCACCAATCACCACCACATCCCCATCTTGCGCACGAATCACGGAATCCGATTCACGAATCGAGCTCCTTGCAAGTGGAAGTGACACTAGGCCGGTGGTGGAGCCTAAGTTCAGCTCTTTAACTTCTTCATTAACCTCTATAACTGCCGGATGAACATGTAAGAAGACATTGCCTTTGTCATCAATCTGGGGCGTTACATCTAAAGAAATACCAGAGAAAAATGGGGTTAACTCTACTTCAGGAGCAACATTCGCGTTATCTCCACTGCCAACAGCACTTGATAAATCTGTTACGTAGTATTCATCCGTTCCTACTTTAATCACCGCTTTCTGGTTGTTTGAAGCGGTAACTCTTGGACTAGAGAGCACATTAAGGTCACCTTGTGTACCCATAAAGCTCAGGACTGCCTCAAAGCTACCACCAGAAACGACAAGATTTGACTGTCCACCGAGCGCAGCACTGATGGGGTCGGCACCAGGTAAGGCTCCAGGAATAATTGCACCTGCTGCATCTTTAACAATTGAGCCCATGCCGATTGTATAGTTAGTGCCATTCGACGAAAACATCTTGGTCCAGTTAATACCCTGCTGATAGCCATCACTCAAAGTCACTTCCATGATCTTCGCTTCCAAGATAACTTGGCGTTGTAAACGCTTCTGCGATATTCCTAAAAACTCTCGAACCTCACGAATTTCATCAGGGAAAGCGCGCACTGTAATCACACTCGCCTGAGGAGTAACCACAACACTTTGACCATCTCCAGAACCAATTAGGTGCGCAACCGCCGCTTCAAGTTGTGGCCAAAAATCACTTTCAGATGTGGTTTCAATCTCTGTGCCACCGTTCGAGGTCGAATTTGAATTATTTGAAGAATTGGATGAATTCGACGAATTTGATTCGGAGCTCGATGAACTGTTGTCTGAATTAGAGATCGTACCCGTTGTTATCGTGGTCAATGAGCGACCTGAGCGCTTCACTTGTAAATAATCGACAGGGATGGTGACCGTACGAAGACCTGCAGGGTATACCTGAATCACTTTGCCACGCTTTTCAATATCATAGCCATACATATCCTGAGCCACAGCCAACACTTCATCTAACGTTACATCCGTTAAGTTCAGCGTAAGCTTTCCAGATACACTTGGATGAATCGCCGCGCTGTATTCTGTACCTTTCACTAAGCTAGCAAAAAAGGTTCTCGCTTCTACCCCTTTTGCCTGAATACGAAAACGCTTAACCGTTTCCATACCTGAAGACAGAGGGTCAGTATTAAGCCGAGGCATCAGGTCATCTTGTACCGACGAAGGTAGATCATGAAGCGCTTTACTATTGGATTCATTAATTGATTCGTTTAAAGACTCTTTTATCTCAACAGGATCTCTATGCCCCATCGAACAGCCTACTAAAGATGATATTAGGATTGATACTACAAGTTTACGCATGTCTTCACTCTAACCTTAATTATTCTTAACATCCAAAGAGAACATCTCTAATTTCCACTGCTTAGAGCTTCTCTGCAGAGTGACGTATTCTGGATCTATATTCTTAACTCGGTACCCTCTTATCGTCTCTCCTTGGCCAAGGATTTTGCCATTTAAAATGGCATAGCATGGCATATCCGCTTTGCACACGATACTTTCTAAAGAAGGTAAGCGATAACGAGTTGGCGCCTTTTTAGCTGACGCTGTTTTTTGTTGAGGTGAAAGCCAATCTAATGGCGCCGTTGGATCTTGCTCAGCCCATACAACGGAACTGCTAAACAGCAAGGACAACAAAAGAGTTCTAACCACCGATAAATTCCTGTCTAGTGCCTAATGTGTAAACCTCGAACACTAGTCGAGCTTTAGGATATTCTTCTACTGAGTATTCTAATGTGCGCCAGTAGTAGCTCACAGGAAGAGACTCAAGCGCTTGAAGGTACGCTAGGATATCAAAGTAACTGCCTGTCAACTCCATTCTAACAGGGTGAAGAAAGTAACCAGAGTATTCACTGGTCTCTTGTTTGTTAGAAATCGCTTCTGGCTTTAGTGACTCTAGCGCCTCTAACTTCAGTCCGTTACCTGCATTAAGAACGCTCTCCAATAACTGCGACATTTGAGAAGGCGTGATCAGCCTCTCAACAATCTTTGAAAGCTGAAGTGAAAGCTCTTGGTTCTCCACTAGCAGCTTTTTATACTCTCGGCTAACCTCTTTGTCAGGGTCTTTGTTCAATTGGGCTTGCAAAACAAGCAGTTCACCTTGCTGTCTCTGATTTGATTGGTTCAGGCTAGTCATCTTGGCATTTTTAGCTTGAAGGTCGAGGTACGCTGGCTCAACCAACAAGGTGAACAACAACATAAATAGACCAACAAAACCACACACGAAAAGTAGCCATTTTTCTCGATGACTAAATGCAAGAAACTTATCGCTAAGTTGATTCCACTTCAGCATTACTTACTCTCCCTGCGAGTACTTAACTCAAACGTCACCACATCCTGATCATTACGACCAATTTTAAGTTTTTCAAAAGCACGCCCCACTAAATTCAACTCACTTTTAAACTGACCAACCCAGTTAGGAATAACATTTGCGTTACGAGCTAAGCCACTAAGATCTAAGATATCGTGAGTCATATAGATGTGTGAAAGAGAGATGTCATTTCGGCCTAATTTAGCTAAGGAACTCATGACGCCAGAATACCCGACTTGTTGTGATTCGTCGTATTGTCCGACCGCCTTCAACGCCTCTTTTTTAGCCTCAGTCTCACGTTTGAGACGCTTAACGGCCGCCGCTTTCTCTGGAGACGGTTTATGCTGAGTTAACTTATTGTTCAATTGGTCAACTTGATTATTAAGCTGATTTGATTCATGTTGCAAAACCGTTATATCACCATCTAAATTAGAAGACTGATACTGCATCACAAAGTACCCACCAAGTAGCAATACACAAACCAGTCCCCAACTCGCAACAACATTTTTCAGAGTAAAATATTCTTTTTTAGGTTTGAGATGTTCAGGGTAAAGATTGACTTTAAAAGTATCTTTTTTGGCCGCGAGTTTAACCAACAAACTCTCCGAATTATCACGTTCACCTTCAACCAATATTGAAACTGCCGAACTCAATGTGTTGTTTAAAGCGCTTTGCAGTTCAGCCTCATCTTCCTCATCACAACAGATTTTTAGCTGATGGAGCTGAGTACCTTTGAACTGAGAGGAAAGGTAATCAATAGAACGCTGAAGCTCCAAGGCAAGGGCGTCTAATTGCAGACCACTAGAAGCAGCACCCGTTAAAGGTGGAATAACACTTCGAATCGTTCTTTGAAAACAAATGGTATTTTCAACAAACGCACCAAGTTTGAAGTGCGTGTTAGGGCTGCGTTGCAAAAGGATAAAGTTAGAGAGCTCACCAGTACTATACCCCCAGATTTCATCCTCTGGAACCACACCTATCAGCTCAACTTGCGCCGAGCTAGTAATATTCACCAGCTTATCTAACAGTATTTTTGGTAAAACATACACTTGTAGCTTATTCGACATGGGCAAAGCTACAGCACTCGCGGTAATTTCAGTGGCTCTCTCAGAAACAAGATCCTTAATCAAAAATGGCAGCGCAACAGACCATTCACTCTCTGGAATGCCTGGGTTCTCAATTTGATAAGTTTGATAGAAATTAGCACAGATAATCAACTGAAGGCTATTACTGGCAAACGCCTCACTGCTAAGCGATTTTTTTAGTACACTTTCCCAGCCCCCATTAATCACAGGAATACACGTGACTTGAGGCTCTAGATCTCCCGATGAAATATAAACGGCGTCATTACCCAATAGGACAACTTGGGAACTACCTTTAATATTTGTTGGCTTTATTTTTTCTAAAATCGCTTTAAAATTCATTTTTAACTACTACTCTTACGCCATCGATTTCTTCGACCAACTTTTACAACAGATTCCGCTCTCACAGCCTTTTCATTTTGGTTAGGCAAAGGGATGATTTGTTGTTCGTCGTCGAAATATCTTCCTTGATAACCGTTAATGCCTAACTCTATCAAGGTATTCTTTTCTTGTTTTGTCTCAACTCCAACGGCAATGACTTGAGTTGGGGAATCACCGCATGTACCGATCAAACTTCGAACAAACAGTTGGTTCTCATGCCTTTTATCGATTTTCTTTGTGAGGCTTCTATGAAGTTTAATATAATTAACCTTCAAATCCTTTATATAGTGAGTGCTGACAATCGTTCGTCCTGCTTGGCAAACCACCACTTTACACCCTAAACCTCGCAACATTTTTGCCACAGGTCTCATATAATCAAGATGAGCAATCAGGTGCCCTTCCTTAAACTCAAAAGCAAGCTGAGATCGATGCTGAGAAGAGAGCTGTAATAACTCACTCCTAAACCACTTAAAATGATGTTTACTTGCAAATGGGGTTACATTTAGATTCACCGAATAATGGGTCGGCCGACCAGACTCTTTCAGCGATTTTAGCAAAATCTTTAAAACCGATTTATCCATCCGCGCTTGATACCCCACCTGTTCGACGGCTGGCATGAATCGAGACGATTTCAATAAACCTTTATCTGGATCGTGAATTCTAGTAAATATTTCTCTATTAAATTCATAAACTTGACCAGATTCCCGTAAAAGGTAACATCGCTGAGCAAAGATCACTAAATTCTCAGGAAGCAGAGCTTTATCAAGTAGAGTTCTCCAACGCACACTGCCCCTATGAAGCTCATTTTTGCTCTCTTTAGGATAACGGCTCCAGTTATTAATACGCTCTAACTGGGCACTCTTTAATGCGGTTTCCGTTTCATCCATGATTTGACTATGACGCTCACCTTCGGTGTACATGGTCACGCCGATATGGCACCAATTATCCGACTCTAAAGGCTCTGGTGGTGTTAGCTTATCAAGTTGTCTTAAACACTGGGCAGCCAGCGTCGCAATATCTTTGACACCTTGATGTGGGATAAATACAGCAAAATCCGCGTCATAATAGCGAGAAAACATAACATCAGGGTAGTGCTGAACAATATTCGACAAAACTTTACCTACTTCAATAATAAAGCCGTCGGTGGTTTGCTTATCATTGGCATCACGTACCTGTTCCCACTCGTCGATACGCACTAGTAACACACCACCTCGAGCTCCGCTTTCTTGCAATGCCGATTCAAGCTTGTTATCAAATAGAACTCGATTTGCCGTCCCCGTGAGTTTATCTAGAAAAGTATAGGTACGAATAAAGGTATCAAAGCGACTTCGTTCCTGGCGAGCGTCTTGTAGCTCGTCAATCAATACATCTAAAGCTTCACTTGCGGTATATGGCCACTCTCGCTCATCCCCTTTTGCATGTGCTTCCACCTGCCCGGCTAAAATCATTCTTCCGCGCTCTTCCAAGATCTCAGAGCCCATTAATTGCTCTTTCAACCAACGAACACCGCAAGCAAGGCAGAAAAGAACCAGTGCGACTGCCAAAGTAATTGACAACATAGCTTCTATTGAATAGCTGAAGCCAATATAGGGGGGAAGCGCTTTAAACTCGATTCGATAACCTTCATTGCGCTCTAAAACGAAGATTTTCTCATAAAGGCGACTGGGGGCAATTTGTGGGGAGGTGTCTTTGAAACGATAAACGATACCAGTCTTGTTCGAGAGTTTCATCTCAACAATATTGCTCGCCTGCAACATCTTAGGCATCCAACGCTGCATGGAATACGCGGCATCTGGGTCTTCCATTTCCTTATCTACAACATCAACAATACCAACCAAATAATGGTCCAAATATTCCTGCCCAATACGTTTAAAGGAAAGCGTACCACCAATAAAAAGAATGAACATCGCACTGATAACTATCACGGTGACAAATGCGATCAATCGAGTGCTCAATTTTAGTGTTGGGGTATATCTCATAAATAAAGAAATCCTTTTCAACTCACAAGTTGTCGTATTACCACTGATACAATAAATGGACGTTGTAAATAAATCGTTAAGAATTCTAGGTAGCAAAAAGCCGCGATGGACGCGGCTTCCTCCGACTTAAGACTGTCTTTATAATATATTAAAAACAATCCTTAAAATGGGATGTCATCATCAAAATCCATTGGTGGCTCATTATATTGAGGTTGAGCTTGTTGAGGAGCTTGTTGTTGAGGCGCTTTTTGCGGTTGAGCAGGAGCGCTGTATTGTTGCTGTTGTGGCTGCTGTGGTTGACCCCAGCTACCTTGCTGTTGGTTGTTACCCATACCACCTTGAGCAGGAGTGCCGCCTTGGGCACGGCCACCAAGCATTTGCATCACACCATTGAAGCCTTGAACAACTACTTCTGTTGTGTAGCGATCTTGACCGCTTTGATCTTGCCATTTACGCGTTTGAAGTTGACCTTCAATGTAAACTTGAGAACCTTTACGTAGGTACTCACCAGCAACTTCCGCTAGCTTGCCAAACAAAGCAACACGATGCCATTCTGTTTTTTCACGCTGTTCGCCAGTTGCTTTATCACGCCATGACTCTGACGTTGCAATGGTAATGTTCGCTACTGCACCGCCATTTGGCATGTAACGAATTTCAGGGTCATTACCTAGGTTACCCACTAATATAACTTTGTTAACTCCACGGCTAGCCATGATTTGCTCCGTCTAAATTCATAGTCTCAGAAAATTTTTAGCGAACAAGAATAGCATGCTTTTCAGCTGTGATAAATCGCTTCCTATTCTCACTCCACCACAAAGAATAAAAACGCAACAAATCATGATATTCAGAGCGATGTTGCTTTTTTATACACTTACAAACCACTCATTTACTTCGCAGATTGATATTCAACGCAAGTAATAAATAAGACACTAGAGAAGCTAAAGCGTGCATGACAACGTGAAATCTAATCCAACTTAAACAAGGAGTTTCAATGAGAAAGTCTCGATATGCTCGCACTTTGCATTTTCTATGTATCGATCCGAGTGACACCTATCTACATGTAAAAGAGATAGAAAAGCACTTATCTATTATACTTTATAAGATGACAACGGACGACTTAATGTTGGTAGATAGAAAGCAGAGTAATCGTATTCTTCTTGTCGACTATAAAGAAGTGCCAAAGCTATTAGCTATCTGCCCTAATCTGACCGTAATGTGGAAAAACCATGAGATCATTTTGTTTAATGTCCCACAGCAACTGCCGACCTCAGAGCTTTTGACTTATGGTGTATTAAAAGGACTGTTTTATAACACCGATAAAAAAGACAAGATTGCTCATGGTTTACGAGAGGTAATCGATGGCGATAACTGGCTGCCAAGAAAGGTCACCAACCAACTGCTGTTTTACTACCGTAATATGGTCAATACCAACACAACGCCTACCAATGTTGATCTCACTATTCGCGAGATCCAGGTCATTCGTTGTCTCCAATCAGGTTCATCAAACACACAAATAGCCGATGACCTCTTTATTAGTGAGTTCACGGTGAAGTCTCACCTTTATCAGATATTCCGTAAGTTGGCGGTCAAAAATAGGGTTCAAGCCATTGCTTGGGCAAACCAGAACCTACTTGCATAATCAATCTACCTCTTAGTCTGACGATAATTTTGAGGGAAGCTCTAGAAAGCCATAGCTATTGTTGCTGAATTTTCGATATAACTTATGCTAGAGTTGCCCTCAGAAATATCAACAACTCATTTGAATTGATAATTATTATAGATAAAGGGTTTTACCATGATCAAAAAGTGCCTTTTCCCGGCGGCTGGCTACGGTACACGTTTTTTACCTGCAACTAAGTCAATGCCTAAAGAAATGATGCCTGTAGTAAACAAGCCTCTGATTGAATACGGTGTTGAAGAAGCGATCGAAGCTGGTATGGACGGCATGTGCATCGTTACTGGCCGTGGTAAGCATTCATTGATGGATCACTTTGATAAGAACTACGAGCTTGAACATCAGATCAGTGGCACAAATAAAGAAGACCTGCTGGTTAATATTCGTGAAACGATTGAAGCTGCAAACTTTACTTATATCCGTCAACGCGAAATGAAAGGCCTAGGTCACGCAATCTTGACAGGTCGTGAACTTGTGGGCGACGAGCCATTTGCAGTGGTACTTGCCGATGACCTATGTGTAAATGAACAACAAGGCGTGTTGGCACAAATGGTTGCCCTATACAAACAGTTCCGCTGTTCTATCGTTGCTGTTCAAGAAGTTCCTGAAGAAGAGACTCACAAGTACGGTGTTATCTCAGGCGAAATGATCAAAGATGACCTTTTCCGTGTTGATGACATGGTAGAGAAGCCAGAACAAGGTACTGCTCCAAGCAACCTAGCGATCATTGGTCGTTATATTCTGACTCCAGATATCTTTGAACTGATCGAGCAGACTGAACCAGGCAAAGGCGGCGAGATCCAGATCACTGATGCATTGCTAAAACAAGCAAAAGCGGGCTGTGTATTGGCTTATAAATTTAAAGGCCAACGTTTTGACTGTGGTAGTGTTGAAGGTTATATCGAAGCAACAAACTACTGCTTTGAAAACCTATACAAGAAAGATCAGCAGCAAGTTGAGTTAGGCAAACATTCAACACAGAAAGAAGCATAACTGCTGACTGGTAAGTAACATTTCACACGATGTAAAGGACGGCTCTTTGAGTCGTCCTTTTTAATTACTGTTTTTTTATCCAGTAAAACTTTGCACAAATCTCACTCTATGTAATACTTTAGCCACTAAAAATTACATGGTCTGTTGAGATGGATAAAATAGAAATCAGAGGCGCTCGTACGCATAACCTCAAAGACGTAAACCTTACCATCCCTCGTGATAAGCTGATTGTTATCACAGGTCTCTCTGGTTCAGGTAAGTCATCACTTGCGTTTGATACCCTCTACGCAGAAGGGCAACGCCGTTATGTTGAGTCCCTGTCTGCTTACGCTCGTCAATTTCTATCTCTTATGGAAAAGCCGGATGTCGACCACATAGAAGGCTTATCTCCGGCTATCTCAATAGAACAAAAATCGACGTCTCATAACCCTCGTTCAACGGTCGGTACTATTACAGAAGTCTATGACTATCTTAGACTTCTTTACGCACGAGTCGGCGAGCCTCGCTGTCCAGAACACAACACACCACTTGCCGCACAAACCATCAGCCAAATGGTAGACAAGGTACTTGAGTTACCTGTTGGTTCAAAGATGATGCTCTTAGCACCAATCGTTAAAGAACGTAAAGGTGAGCACGTAAAGACTCTTGAAAACTTAGCTGCGCAAGGCTTTATCCGCGCGCGTATTGATGGTGAGACATGCGACCTATCCGATCCACCAGCACTAGAACTTCATAAAAAGCATACCATTGAGGTCGTGGTAGACAGATTCAAAGTTCGTCCAGATCTTCAACAACGTTTAGCTGAATCATTCGAGACCACGTTAGAGCTCTCTGGTGGTATTGCCGTTGTCGGTTGGATGGATGAAACAGATCAAGAAGAGATCGTGTTCTCTGCTAATTTCGCTTGTCCAAAATGTGGTTACAGCATGCAGGAACTTGAGCCACGCCTATTCTCATTTAACAACCCGGCAGGTGCTTGTGGTACGTGTGATGGCCTTGGTGTTCAACAATATTTTGACCCAAGCCGAGTGATATTAGATGAAAACCTAAGTATTGCAGAAGGTGCGATTAAAGGTTGGGATCAAAAGAACTACTACTATTTCCAGATGCTGACGTCGTTATCAGACCATTATGGTTTTGATCTGTATGCGCCATTTAATTCTCTTCCTAAAAAGACTCAAGAGATCATTCTCAAGGGATCAGGTCGTACTGAAGTGGAATTCAAGTACATCAATGACCGAGGTGATATTCGAGTTAAGCGTCATCCATTCGAAGGGATTTTAAATACCTTAGAGCGACGTTACCGCGATACTGAATCTAGCGCAGTACGTGAAGATCTTGCCAAATACATCTCAACCAAATCGTGTTCTAGCTGTGGTGGTACTCGCCTGAGATTAGAAGCGCGAAATGTATTTATCGGTGATACAACACTGCCTGAAATCGTTGAACTCAGCATTGCTGACGCACTACAGTTTTTCCAAGAGTTGAAGTTAGACGGTCAACGTGGGCAGATCGCCGATAAAGTAATGAAAGAGATCAATGATCGCCTACACTTCTTGGTTAACGTTGGTTTGAACTACCTAAACCTATCACGCAGTGCAGAAACTCTGTCTGGTGGTGAGGCACAACGAATTCGTCTAGCGAGTCAGATCGGTGCAGGTTTAGTGGGTGTCATGTACGTATTAGATGAGCCATCGATTGGCCTCCACCAGCGTGATAATGAACGCCTGCTGCAAACCTTGATTCACCTCAGAGACTTAGGCAATACCGTGCTTGTTGTGGAACATGACGAAGATGCCATTCGCTGTGCAGACCATGTTATCGATATCGGCCCTGGGGCTGGTGTTCATGGTGGTCACGTCGTCGCAGAAGGCACTATGCAAGATATCATCGACAATCCAAATTCGTTGACAGGTCAGTACTTGAGTGGCGTTAAAGAGATTGAAGTACCAAAACAACGAACGCCGATCGACAAGAAAAAGGTCGTAGAGATCGTTGGCGCAACGGGGAACAACCTAAAGAATGTCACCGCGACAATTCCTGTGGGCTTGTTCAGCTGTATTACGGGCGTATCAGGTTCGGGGAAATCTACGCTGATCAATGACACCTTCTTTAAAGTCGCCCATACCCAACTCAATGGTGCAACAACAGCAGTTCCTGCGCAGCATAAAAAGATCAAAGGCTTAGAACATTTCGACAAAGTAATCGATATTGACCAAAGCCCTATCGGTCGAACGCCAAGATCAAACCCTGCAACCTACACAGGAATCTTCACACCTATTCGTGAGTTGTTCGCTGGAACACAAGAGTCACGCTCACGCGGTTACAAACCGGGACGCTTCAGCTTTAACGTGCGTGGCGGACGTTGTGAAGCGTGTCAGGGCGACGGTGTTATCAAGGTAGAAATGCACTTCCTGCCAGACGTTTATGTGCCATGTGATGTGTGTAAGGGCAAGCGCTACAACCGTGAAACACTAGAAGTTCGCTACAAGGGTAAAACCATCGACGAAGTACTGGAAATGACCGTAGAAGACGCACGTGAGTTCTTTAATCCGGTTCCAGTGATCGCTCGCAAACTGCAAACTCTCATGGATGTCGGCCTTTCTTACATTCGTTTGGGGCAAGCCGCAACTACCCTATCTGGTGGTGAGGCTCAACGTGTTAAATTGGCGCGTGAGTTGTCGAAGCGAGATACAGGAAAGACTTTATACATTCTGGATGAACCAACAACAGGCCTTCACTTCCACGATATCCAACAGCTACTGACCGTATTACATCGCCTACGTGATCACGGTAATACCGTTGTAGTAATTGAACATAACTTGGATGTCGTTAAAACGGCAGACTGGATACTCGATCTCGGCCCTGAGGGTGGTCAAGGTGGTGGTGAGATTGTTGCAGAAGGCACACCTGAAGATGTGGCGTTGGTCGAAGGTTCACACACTGCTCACTTCCTTAAGCCTATGTTAAATTTGAAGTAGGTGTAAAATAGCTCCCAGTGGGCAGATAGAAAAGTGTTAAAGTAACAGAGCTTGTTTCAGAAGGAACAAGCTCTGTTTTTATAAGGTTAGGGATTTATGGCAACAATACACACTAGCGGTACCCAGCTAGAAAATCAGGTCACTCAACTACCACTCAACAAAGCATTTCTGGCTTCATTGGCTGTCGTATTCTTGTTGGCCATGCACTTTTTCATGCCGAACCCTGGTGGCTCAGGCCTTGCGTTATCATTTAATCCAACAACTTGGCTGGCTCTAAGCTTCACTCTAGCGATTGGGTTTTACCAACTAGCGACCAATCGAGTACTCAAGTATTCCAAGTTAACCATAGGTTTGCTGATAAGCTGCGTGATACTCACATTGCCTATTCTATACCGCAATGCTTCGCCGGAAGGGGCTTCAGGTCGATTACTTGGGTTATGGGCTGGCTTTGCCTTATTCGTGGTTCTTCAACAATTCAAATTCAGTAATAAACATAAACAGCGCATGTTGTGGTTCATTGTGCTTGCTGTTGTTATACAAGCACTATTTGGCTATGTGCAATATTTCTTATTGGAACCTGGCAACTTATTTGGTTACAACACAGCTGCAAACCGACCATATGGGATATTCCAACAACCTAATGTAATGGCTAGCTTTTTGGCGACGGGTTTTGTCCTTTCTGCTTACTTATTAGCAAGACAGCCAGCTAAATATAACCATAAAATCAGCGAATCATTCCTACTGTATTTAACGCCAACCTTAACTGTGCCCTTACTGATTATTATTGCGTCACGTACGGGGTGGTTGGCCGCTGTGGTTGGGTTTATCTGTATTTTGCCCTATCTATACAAGTTCGCGACTAAGAAACGCTTTTTCGGCTGGTGCGCATCCGTAGTTGTCGGTATCGTGGTGGCGTTTACGGTGATCAACCTCAGCACGACAGATAGTCTTGCAAGTAAAAGGACTCACTTAGAAAGCCCGCGAGCTTATACCTTCCCACAAGCTCTAGATATGATGATCGAAAAGCCATTTACTGGTTATGGTTACGGGAAGTTTGAATCTGAGTACACCCTGTATACCGCTCGTCAGCATCAACTGAATTCGAACTATCACCCAGGTCTTCCTTCCATGGATCACCCGCACAATGAGTTTCTGTTTTGGGGAGTAGAAGGAGGAATTGTACCAATCATCGGGATCTTGATTGCTGCAATATTGGTGATGTCACGCATAGCAAGTTCTGCAAAGGGAACGCGTCTAGCTCTGCTCGCGTTATTCATACCAATTCTTTTACACTCTCAGCTTGAGTATCCTTTTTACCACTCGGCGATTCACTGGATAACATTCATTATATTGATTTACTGGGTCGATCAACGCGCTTCACGTCATTATCAACAACCGTTCAGCATCATCAGTAAAACCCTGTTTAGAGTGTCGAGCTTAGTGATCCCTATCTTGGTCAGTTTCTATATGTTGAGCGCCCTGCATACCAACTATGTACTGACTAAGTTTGAGCTTTCTAAACCTAAAAACCCAGATATTCTCAAACAAGTCACCAACCCTGTGGTGTGGAAAGATCGCTACGATTGGGACATCTACAGCACTTACCTCAACATTGGCCTCTACAAAGCCGATCCGAGTCTTATACAACCTTATATCGATTGGTCACTGGAGATCATAAAAACTAAACCAAGGCCGGCTTTCTACAGCAATCTGATTCTTGCTTACCAAGGTTTAGGGGAAGAAAGCAAAGCGGAACAAATCCGCAGCGAAGCGAAATTTTTATTCCCTAACAGAGACTTTTCACAGGTTCAATACAAGAAAATATCTCAAGCAGAAAACAATGCTTCATCCGCAGAATAGCTAAGGGCTAGCGAGAAATAACTTTCGCACCTTACCTTGAGAAAAACAAAAAAAGCGCACGAACCTCGTGCGCTTTTCTTTGGAACTAGTCTAACTTGATTATTTAAGTACGTCTTGCAGTGCTTTAAGACACAACGCGACATTCTCTTTACGAGCACCGTAGCCCATCAAACCAATACGCCATGCCTTACCAGCCAAAGAGCCAAGACCTGCACCAATCTCAAGGTTATACTCTTCTAAAAGCTGTGATCTGACTTTCGCTTCATCAATTCCTTCAGGGAAGTAAAGAGCATTAAGCTGTGGTAAACGGCTCTCTTCATCAACAACAAACTTCAGCCCTAATGCTTCTACGCCCGCTTTCAACTCTTGATGCATGGCATGATGACGAGACCAAGCATTATCCAAGCCTTCATTTTTCAATAGCACGAGAGACTCATGCAGCGCGTAAAGACTATTGACTGGTGCAGTGTGGTGATAACTACGCTTACCTTCACCGCTCCAGTAACCTAATACTAGGCTCTGATCCAAGAACCAGCTTTGTACCGGTGACTGACGTGCTTTCATTTTATCAACAGCACGCTGAGAGAACGTCACTGGTGATAAACCTGGAACACAAGACAAGCATTTCTGACTACCAGAATAAACCGCATCGAGCTGCCATTCGTCCACTAACAGTGGTACTCCACCCAATGAGGTTACAGCATCAACTATCGTCAATGCATCGAACTGGCGAGCAACCGCAGAGATTGCTTGAGCATCCGATAGTGCTCCAGTAGAAGTCTCAGCATGCACAAAAGCAATCGCGACTGCGTCTGGGTTTTCTGATAGCGCTTGCTGTACCTTTCCAACTGAAACAGGCTTACCCCATTCGTCGTCAACAAGAATTGCTTCACCACCGCAGCGCACTACATTTTCTCGCATACGTTCACCAAACACGCCATTGCGGCAGACGATGACCTTTTCACCGGGCTCAATAAGATTAACAAAACAGGTTTCCATACCTGCACTGCCCGGCGCTGATACTGCAATCGTAAACTCATTCTCTGTCTGAAATGCATATTTAAGAAGCTGTTTAAGTTCATCCATCATCGCAATAAACAGCGGATCTAGGTGACCTATGGTTGGACGGCTCAAAGCCTGCAGCACTTGAGGCGAGATATCAGAAGGACCAGGTCCCATTAACGTTCGGTGTGGCGGATAAAAGCTCTCGATAGCAGTAGTGAGTGTTAAATTAGACATGTACATCCCTTACGTTAATGTTGTGAACAATCCACCCTAAAGCAAATTGATTACCTCAGCAATTAGCCATAAGTATTGAGGTCAAACCACTGTCACATAATTGTTAAAATTATTTTTCAATTATCTCAAGTTACGGATTGACATTGTTACCACAAAAACGTTCAATGAAATGGCTATCTAGCAGAAGAGGAGCACTGCCCAGGCAGATGTTTTGTGGAACCGCATTTCCAATACAGAACATTCATGGGGAGCAGTGCCGAGATAATAAAAGGATGTCGGACCTTTATTATCGGTTGAGCGGGCTGAATCCCGGCAACTGTCACCATATCTATATGGTGAAGAGCTTCTGAGGTTACTATTCATATAATTCCTCTCTTTTTGCTCTAAAACTCTCTTCGAAAAACATTGGACGTTGGATTACCCAAACGTAATTTTATTTTAGGAAGTCGTGGGAGATATATCGTGAGTGGATCTAATGTAGCTGGTTCTTTTAATGTCGCTAAGTTTGGTGGTACAAGTGTTGCCAACTTTGAAGCAATGAGCCGTTGTGCTGCCATTATTGAAAACAACTCAAATACCAAGTTAGTCGTAAGTTCTGCGTGTTCAGGTGTAACCAATTTACTCGTTGAACTGGCAAATGGTGTTCAAGACAAAGCTCACCGTCAGGCAGTGATGACCCAATTAACGGACATCCACAATGCAGTTCTTGACCAACTTGCTGATCCAATCAGCATCGAAAAAGAAGTTCACTCCATTCTTGACGACATTGCGAGCGCTGCCGAGGCTGCATCGTTTCAAACAAGCACTAAGTTAACCGATCACTTAGTCGCGAGCGGTGAGTTGATGTCGACACACCTTCTTGCTCAAATACTTCGTGAACGTGGTACATCGGCGGTTCGCTTCGATATCAGAGAAGTAATGCGCACCAATGATGACTTCGGGAAAGCAGAACCTCAGCTTGAAGAGATTTCAGTATTAGCGAAAGAGAAACTGATTCCACTGTGCCAACAACAAGTTGTAGTCACACAAGGCTTTATTGGTGCAGATAGTGACGGTAATACAACAACCTTAGGTCGTGGTGGTAGTGATTACTCAGCAGCGCTTATTGCAGAGTCAGTACAAGCGATTGGCTTAGAGATCTGGACGGATGTTCCGGGTATCTACACCACAGATCCTCGTATCGCACCTAAAGCTTCTCCAATCCCAGAGATCAGTTTTAGCGAAGCATCGGAAATGGCAAACTTTGGTGCGAAGATACTGCACCCTTCAACTCTAGTACCTGCATTGCGTCACCAAATCCCGGTATTTGTCGGCTCTTCTAAAGCACCAGAGTTAGGTGGAACTTGGATTCGCCAAGAAGTTGAAAGCTCACCATTATTCAGAGCACTTGCTCTTCGTTGCAACCAAACGATGGTTACGCTTCGCAGTGCAAACATGTTCCATGCTTACGGCTTTTTGGCGAAGGTATTTGAGATCCTTGCTAAACATAAGATCTCAGTCGATCTCATCACGACTTCAGAGATCAGTGTCTCACTGACTCTAGATCAAACCGATACCTCTGGCGGTGCTCCTGAGTTACCAGAAACTGCTCGACTGGAGCTTGAAGAGTTGTGTTCTGTCGATATTGAACACGACCTATGCCTTGTTGCGCTTATTGGCAACAACATGAGTGAAAATAAAGGCTATGCAAAGCAGGTGTTTGGCACTCTGGAAGATTTCAATCTACGTATGATTTGTTACGGAGCAAGCCCTCATAACCTGTGCTTCCTCCTTAATGAATCAGTGTCTAAACAAGCTATTCAAAAACTGCATCAAGAGCTATTTGAATAAGACGATGGTTAGCTAATTGGTTTAAATTAACCAAATCCCAGATACAAAAAGGGTTGCTCTTGAGCAACCCTTTCTTTTTTTTTATTTTACGAACCAAAGCTCGTCATAGATTCAAACTAGTTAATGTTTGGACCTAACCACTTCTCAGCTTCCAACATATCCCAGCCCTTACGATCAGCATAGCTTTCTACTTGATCCTGTTGAATCTGTGCAATCGCAAAATATCGCGAATCAGGATGCGAGAAGTACATACCCGACACTGAGGCACCTGGCCACATTGCGTAACTCGTGGTTAGTGACATGTCGATGGCTTTTTCAACGTCCATCAACTCCCACAACGTGCCTTTCTCTGTATGTTCTGGGCAAGCAGGGTAACCCGGAGCTGGACGAATACCTTGGTACTTCTCTCGAATCAAATCGTCGTTAGACAAATCCTCATCAGGCGAGTAACCCCAAATGTCCTTTCTCACTTCTTTGTGTAAATATTCTGCAAACGCTTCAGCCAAACGGTCCGCAACCGCCTGAATCATGATCGCATTGTAGTCATCACCATTAGCTTTATATTCATCAGCAAGCTCTCGCTCACCAATACCGCCAGTAACCGCAAAGCCACCAATCCAGTCAGCTTTACCGCTGTCTTTTGGAGCAATGTAATCTGACAAGCAGTAGTTAAAACCTTTTGGCTTCTCGGTTTGCTGGCGAAGATTATGCAGAACCTTCAGCACTTCTGTACGGGATTCATCGGTATACACCTCGATATCATCACCCACACTGTTCGCAGGGAACATGGCACACATACCACGAGCTTCAAGTAACTTCTCTTTCTCTACGCGATCCAACAAATCGTTGGCATCTTTGAATAGTCGTTTAGCTTCATCCCCCACCTCTTCGTGATCAAGGATTGCTGGGTACTTACCAACTAATGACCATGTCATAAAGAACGGAGTCCAGTCGATGTACTGACGCAAAGTCGCTACATCAAAATCACTGAAAATATGTACTCCCGGCTTAGCGGGTGCAGGGGGAGTGTAGGCATCCCAATCGATAGCAACTTTATTGGCACGAGCTTTCTCAAGTGTGACTGGCTTGGTACGAGGTTTTTTACGATTGTGTTGGTCTCTAACTCGATCATAATCGATGTTCAACTTCTCAACGAAAGCAGGTTTCAATTCATCAGAGAGTAGTGAAGTACAAACGCCTACAGCGCGAGATGCGTTATTGACATAAACAACTGGCTCAGAGTAGTTCTGCTCAATCTTAACCGCAGTGTGTGCTTTAGATGTCGTTGCTCCGCCAATAAGAAGAGGCAGCTTAAAGCCTTGTCTCTCCATCTCTTTGGCAACGTGTACCATTTCATCAAGAGAAGGGGTAATCAGACCCGACAAACCAATAATGTCGACATTCTCTTCTTTAGCGACCTTAAGGATTTTTTCACATGAAACCATCACGCCTAAATCGATAATTTCGTAGTTATTACACTGCAAGACAACGCCCACAATGTTTTTGCCAATATCGTGAACATCACCCTTCACCGTCGCGAGAAGAATCTTACCGTTACTCGCTCCGACTTCTTTGGATGCATTAATGAACGGCTCTAAGTGGGCTACAGCTTGCTTCATTACACGAGCTGATTTAACAACTTGAGGGAGGAACATCTTACCTTCACCAAACAAATCGCCAACCACGTTCATGCCGTCCATTAACGGGCCTTCTATCACCTCAATTGGACGAGCGGAATTGACACGCGCTTCTTCAGTATCCTCAATAATAAAGTCGGTAATTCCTTTCACTAAAGAGTGTTCTAAACGCTTCTCGACAGGCCAAGTACGCCACTCGAGTGCTGATTTATCTTCAACTTTACCAACAGCTCGTTCTAGATACTCGGTTGCCATATCAAGCAAGCGTTCCGTAGAGTCATCACGACGGTTAAGTACCACATCTTCAACTGCATCACGCAGATCTTCTGGTACGTTATCGTAAATTTCCAACTGACCAGCGTTTACGATGCCCATATCCATACCATTTTTAAAGCAGTGATATAGGAATACAGCATGGATTGCCTCACGGACATAGTTATTGCCTCGGAATGAGAACGACACGTTCGATACACCACCAGAGATCATCGCGTGAGGTAGGTCGCGTTTGATATCTCCTACCGCTTCGATGAAATCAACCGCATAGTTGTTATGCTCTTCAATACCAGTCGCAACCGCGAAAATGTTCGGGTCAAAAATAATATCTTCAGGTGGGAAACCGACTTCATCAACAAGAATGTTGTAGGCATTGGTACAGATCTCAACTTTACGCTCTCGAGTATCGGCTTGGCCGACTTCATCAAACGCCATTACAATCACAGCTGCACCATAACGACGAACTAATTTAGCTTGCTCGACAAACTTCTCTTTCCCTTCCTTCAATGAGATAGAGTTAACGATACCTTTGCCTTGAATACATTTCAGACCTGCTTCGATAACTTCCCATTTTGAAGAGTCAACCATGACTGGCACTTTCGAGATCTCTGGCTCGGAGGCACATAGATTAAGGAATTTAACCATGCACGCCTCAGCGTCTAGCATCCCTTCATCCATGTTGATATCAATGATTTGTGCACCGTTTTCTACTTGCTCACGAGCAACGCTCAATGCTTCGTCGTAAAGCTCTTCTTTAATCAAGCGTTTGAAGCGTGCAGAACCAGTAACGTTAGTACGCTCACCTACGTTTACAAACAAAGACTCTTTAGCAATGGTCAGAGGTTCTAAACCGGATAAACGACATGACACAGGTAGGTCAGGTAACTGACGAGGGGTTACGCCTTCAACCGCTTCTGCCATTTGGCGAATGTGCTCTGGCGTAGTACCACAACAACCACCAATCAAGTTCAAGAAGCCACTTTCAGCCCATTCCTTAACATGTTCAGCCATATCTTCAGGAGAAAGGTCATACTCACCAAATGCATTAGGTAAACCCGCATTAGGGTGAGCAGAAACATTACACTCTGAGATACGAGACATCTCACCGACGTACTCTCTCAGTTCATCAGGGCCTAATGCACAGTTCAATCCAAATGAGATAGGTTTTACATGACGAAGGGCGTTGTAGAATGCTTCTGTCGTCTGTCCTGAGAGTGTACGACCTGATGCATCAGTGATGGTACCGGAGATCATCACAGGAAGAGTAATACCCACTTCTTCGAAAACAGATTCGACTGCAAAAGCACAAGCTTTCGCGTTTAACGTATCGAAGATGGTTTCGATAAGAATAAGGTCTGAGCCACCTTTTATCAGCGCACGAGTCGATTCAGAGTATGCCTCGACTAATTCATCAAACCTCACATTACGATAACCCGGATCATTAACATCTGGAGAGATAGAACAAGTACGGTTTGTTGGGCCTAATACGCCTGCAACAAAACGAGGTTTGTCAGGGGTCTTTGCTGTCCATTCGTCAGCTGCTTCACGTGCTAGCTTGGCTGCGGCAAAGTTAATTTCTTCACTAAGGCTTTCCATATCGTAGTCGGCCATAGCAATGGTTGTAGCGTTAAAAGTATTGGTTTCAAGGATGTCAGCCCCAGCTTCCAAGTATTGCGAATGAATATCTTTGACAAGCTTAGGTTGTGTAAGCACCAAAAGGTCATTGTTACCCTTTAAGTCACTATGCCAATCCGCAAAGCGTTCACCACGATAGTCTTGCTCTTCCAATTTATAATCCTGAATCATGGTACCCATACCACCATCAATCAGTAAAATTCGTTGCTTTAACAGAGCGTCAATCTTTTGCCTTACATTACTTCCCACGGTACAACCTCATTCCTTTAATTATGCTTCCATCCTATCACACATTAAAAAGGAGTCTAGACGTCTAAAAGAGGAAATTGATTACCGAGTCCTGACAAAAAGTGTTTGCTATTTGAGCATGAGACAACGAAAATTCACATTCATACTTTGTTACATGTTGGTACCCCAATGTCGGTCTATTACACCTTATGCTTCTTGTCTGCTGCAGCCATGCTCATTGCTTTTGTTAATAGCAAAATTGGTAAAATGCAAACAACCATCGCCATCACAGCAGGCTCAATGATGCTGTCTCTTTTAATTATCATTGCAGGCCAAAACAACTGGTTTCAGTTGGCCGACATTGCGTCTGAAACGGTTGCTAGTATCAATTTTGAAGACTTCCTACTTAAAGGGATATTAGGCTTCTTACTATTCGCTGGCGGCTTAGGGATAAAACTACCAAACCTAAAAGACCAAAAGTGGGAAATCACAGTCCTTGCACTCGGTGCGACTCTATTCTCGACCTTCTTTATTGGTTTTGTTCTTTATGGTTTCTGTCAGTTCATCGGCATTCAATTCGATCTCATTTACTGCTTACTGTTCGGTTCTCTTATCTCGCCTACCGACCCAATCGCCGTTTTAGCTATTGTGAAGAAACTCGATGCACCGAAACGAATCTCAACCCAGATTGAAGGCGAGTCTCTCTTTAACGATGGCTTTGGCTTGGTAATCTTCGTCACTCTATTTACCATTGCGTTTGGCACAGAAACACCGACAGTGGGCAGTGTGACCATACTATTTGTCCAAGAGGCAATTGGCGGCATCGTTTATGGCTTTGCTTTGGGGCTTATATTCCACTACTTAATCAGCAACACTAATGACCACTCAATGGAACTACTGTTAACAATAGGTGTGCCAACTGCAGGTTATGCTTTTGCAGAAGTCCTTCATGTATCAGGACCATTAGCGATGGTGGTATCAGGTATCATGATTGGTAATTGGACTCGCTTTATCGGCTTCTCAAAAGAGAGTGAAGATCACCTAGACCACTTCTGGGAGCTAGTAGATGAGTTTTTAAATGGCGTATTGTTCTTATTGATTGGTATGTCGATGCTGCTATTCAAATTCCACCAAGAAGACTGGATCTTAATGGCATTCGCAGTTCCTCTCGTATTGAGTGCACGCTACCTAAGTGTTTTCCTGTCGTACATTGGATTTAAGCGCTTTAGAACTTACAACCCGTGGTCGATTAAGATTTTAACTTGGGGTGGCTTGCGTGGAGGTTTAGCTCTAGCCATGGCACTTTCAATCCCTTCAAGTATCTGGGTAATAGAAGACAAGGCAATAGATGTTAAAGAGATAATCCTTGTCATGACATACGCGGTTGTTGTGTTCTCAATCTTAGTTCAAGGCTCAACAATCACTCCTATGATAGAAAAAGCCAAGCAAGCTGAGAAAGAGCTCGATTAACATCTCTAAAAATTAAACCAGGCTGCCTAATTTAGGTAGCCTTTTTTATACCTGATGAAAGTCAGATTCACCAATTTCCTAACTGAAGCTCTAGCTGAAAGGTCTATGTAACACATCGATCGTATCTCGACATTTGATAAGCAATAATTAGAGTAATCAAAGCTTAATGGGGAATTCAGATTTGGCCTGAACCAAAGCGAAAGCAAATGATGCTTCACCATGCTGCAGCCAACATGATGAACAGCGATAAAGTAAGGCGATGAAAAGAACTCGTTCTTCTACGCACTGGTTAATCAACCCAATTGCTCACTCTTTAGTTATTAGCAGAAACTGCGGACCTAGCTGAGTATTGAACAGAAAGCTTTAGTTTGGAACTAAGTCTTTAAATACGACAGGGCTGGACTAAACAGGCGGTCAAAAGGTGAGTCGATAGAACTAGCTAAGGGAACACTTGGTACTTCTAGCGTTACTTTTAAAGATGACAAAAATAAAAAAGGCTCTAGCATTTCTGCTAGAGCCTTATATATGGCAGGGGTGGAGAGATTCGAACTCCCAACACGCGGATTTGGAATCCGCTGCTCTGCCAATTGGAGCTACACCCCTAAAACTTTTTATTGCTTCATATTCGAAAAAACCTCGCACTAGGCGAGGTATTCGAATAAGTGGCGGAGTGGACGGGACTCGAACCCGCGACCCCCGGCGTGACAGGCCGGTATTCTAACCAACTGAACTACCACTCCGCAGTGGACTACTTGTCGTCGCTGACAAGTCGTTCATTACACTTTTTGTCTTCACTTTTGAAAAGTGAAAATAAATTTGAAGCCTGGCGATGTCCTACTCTCACATGGGGAAGCCCCACACTACCATCGGCGCTATTGTGTTTCACTTCTGAGTTCGGCATGGAAT
>NZ_JAKEUQ010000020.1 GCF_022397955.1 Vibrio sp. Isolate32
AACGCGCCATTAAACCGCTGGTCATTGGAAGAAAAAATTGGCTCTTCTCAAATACACCAAATGGTGCTGATGCGAGCGCGATGCTTTACAGCATCGTCGAGACAGCGAAAGCCAACGGCCTTATCCTCTACGACTACATAGTCAAGTGCATGAAAGAGCTCGCGAAAGCTGAACCTGATATCGATGCGCTCCTACCTTGGAACTTCAAACATTAACAACACCGCCCCGTGGGTTCATGGGGCGCATACGGTGATTGGGTCGAGACAGAACAAACCAGAGCGGTGGCGATTTTAGAGTCTGTACAGCAGTTTTCTTTGTATAAGCTGAGAAGTGATACCTGCACAGGTCAGCCTTCTTTAGATAATCACGTTCAGCACCATGAAGCGTGTTTGTGGTATTTGAACATCGCGATGACGTTTAAAGATGTCGATTTCACTCTGTTGCCAAATGCGGCTGATTTTACGGTTCCTGCGCCTAGTGTTTCACTAGGAGAAAGTGATGCAGTGTGGGTAGATGGTATGCTGAGTCAGTATGAGAAGCAGAAAAACCAATACATAAAAACCAGAGAGGCACAGGTAAAGCAGCCTTTAGAGAGCCTCTTCTGGTATGTGAGTCCTTGCTTAGTGTGTTTCGCGATTGCTCTGCGCCTAACTAAGGTGACAGCAGAGCTTAAGCTAGATAAATGTGCAAAGTCTTAATTATTACCTATACCAAGAGACGTCCATGATGTCGTATGTTCCTCCATTTAGGCTCCAGACTTTAGCCCACTTAATTTTTGGTTGGCCATTTTCTTTAAAAGTAACCGGAAGCATCAAATTATTCCCGCCTCCCCAAACGGTATTATCATCATATTTTGAAAACATTGGGAATCGGTCTCCGCTATATATCAACTGCCCATCTACATATTGAATAAAGTTATGTTGAGACATGTAACTTACTTGATGTCCTGTGGTAATAGTTCCACCATCTTGGCGTCTGGCCTCATTACCGTCATGCATGAACGGGAATTCATGCCAGTTGTCTCCATCAACTGCACCATACCAAGTAAATTCTGCTTTCGTGGGCTCAAAACTTTCAGCAAGCCAATACTTTGTTGATGAAGGCCCCCAGCCATTAGTTTGAGACACAGTTATGTAATATTTACCACCATTTGCTCGCCAAAGATTTGGCGCTTCAACGCCCCCTCTTGTTTCTTCCCAGAGCAAATTACTCACGTTAGTAAGATTGTCTGTCAGTTTATAAAGAGAGATCTTATGCTCTCGATTGTTTTTTGGGCCACGTCGTAAATGAGCGGTTAGGTAACCCTTACCATCTATCTTAGTTAATGACATGTCTTGAACAGTCCACTTTCCACCCGGAGACCATTCTTGTAAGTATGAATATGACCCTTCTATGTTCTTTCCGTCACTAACCCAAAAGCCAAGATTACCCGACTTTTTTACTGCTATAATAAATTTACCATTGCGATTTTTCAGTATAGATGGGCGCCCCCACGCATATGCTTTGCCAGTATCAGGGTTGACATCTACGTCAATGGTTATACCTACTTTCTTCCAACCCGAACTACCGAAGTCATCATTTTTATACATGACAGTGTCAAAGTTAACCTCCTGATCTGTGGGGTCTAATTTATGGCCAACCCAATACCAAGCATTATTTTCTTTGATGAGACTTCCGCCGTTAGCAGTAATTTCTTCACCGCTAACGTCCAACCAGGGTTCATTATTATTGATAATGCCGGCATGAGCCGAGCCTATTAAAATATTAATAGCTAAAAACGTATTTATGATTTTTTTAATTTTCATTATAGCTTTCCTCTAAAAATTTAATAAAAATGCCTACGTATAGACATCGTAAAACTTATTGTCTATTTCAAATTACTAGAGCGTGTTGATCTTTGCTGTACATTTCGTGTTCAACAATATATCGGTAGCCACATTAAGATGAATGCCAGTAATAACATGCTGGCAGAATTCCTTTCTAACTTTTTATATCTACTTGAAATCACTCGATAATGCTTAATTCTCCCAAAGGCATTTTCGACCAAGTGACGACACTTGTATAGACACCAATCCATACTGTCTTTGTCGATATCTTGTCCGTGATTGCGTTTAGCAATTACTGTTTCTCCGCCACGTTCCTTAACAAAAGTACGGAAAGGTTCGCTTTCGTATCCTTTATCACAAACGATGGTATTAGCTTCATCGAGTTTCTCGACTAAGCTTTCGGCATGCACTATGTCGTGGCGTTGTCCTTCTGATAAATCAAAGCAAATCGGTAGGCCACCACTATCCACGGCTAAGTGAATTTTGGTTGAGTTGCCCCGCGACTTTTTCCTATTTGCTCTGAGCTATCAGTAGCTACACCTTTACTTTTCATAACTTGGAGTAGCAGTTCCCATCGAATAACAGTTAGCATTGTCTTGTCTTGTCTTGTCTTGTCTTGTCTTGGCATGGTATTGGTTATGGTTTTACTTTTGGCGAAGCAAATTATAAACCTTTACCATGCTGTTCAAAAAACACTCACGAAAGATCAACGTGTCCTAGTTACCCTCGCAAAACCAGCACGGAATTATAATTGCCAAACGGGAACATAACGGTCTGTTTATTAACCAGCTTTCGTAAGGCGATCGTATCTATGTGGACGCTGAGGCAGGTAAAGAGAGGCGCGTTATGGGCCCCCTGACGTTAATAGACTAACCTGAGTAAGCATGCGGGCCTGAATATTTCCACAAAGGCTCCCAGTAAGACTCAAGTAAATCATTAACATGCTCACCTTCAATAAGGTAATTGACCTCGGCCAAATTACCAGGGTAAAGATTATCCGAACCTACGATACAAACCTCATCATCGACAATCATTACTTTTGAATGGTTACCGGGAGCTGAATCAACAGCCCCATAGAAGAACCCACTCGCACTCACTGTCGTCCAAAATGGATGCCCAATAATTCCTTGCTTAGGTGGTCTCTCTGACAATGGCTGGAATTTAAGTGTTGCTGTTTTTCCTTGCTCTGGAAGGTCTGGCCATTTGTATGTCTCACCTTCAGTTGTCTTGTCTTCAGGTACTTTATCGGTAAAAAAGAATGGAGCGATGAAGAGACGAGATAAAGCGTCCTTGCGCTTACCATCATCGTCATCAAGTAGTTGATCGGTATCTGCATCGTGAGTCATGTAATACTCCATCAATCCAAATGTCCGTACCGCTCCCGATCCAAATGAGTACTGATCGCCTTCTGCTCCCGCACCTGCGTCTAGTGGAGATACAACGATCTGAACAGTTAATCCTTCATTTTTAAGTAATGCTTCGATAATCCAATGACATACGACGTGATCTTTCCAGTTCTTTTTCCAAGCACTGATCACATCCTGTTGCGACATACGGATAACATGTTTCGCATTTAAAATAAGGCTTTTTTTCATGATTTCCGATCCTATCTTAAAATCGGTATCTCGGTTAGGCCCTGTCCAATACTTACCGACCGTGAGTATGCGGTCAGATTTTTTGTAGTCCTCTAGCTTATCGTATGAGTGATACACCTGACGCTCTTCAAAAACATTAGCATCTAAGTCTGAGACTGAACGCAAATCAAACTTTTCGATTTGATTGACTGAAGGTAAAGGAGGTAAAACGGGAGGTTGAGGATCGACTCCAGGTTGAATACCGGTTTCATGGACCTCTAGAATACTATTCTGTTTTTCCTGTATGTAATCCTGAACATAACTAATCATAAGAGGATCATGTGGATAGTTGGGTTCGCTATCCCTGTTGTACCAAGTGAGGTCATCAGTATCTAATGACTCCTTAGTAAGCAGAAATGTATCCGCCGTCCATAGTTCGTTAAGGAACAATTGAGAACCTAAACTGGCCGCACCGTGGACAACAACAGAAACATCATGTACGGGAGGATAGCTTCGGAAAAGATCCATATTCAAGTTATGGCCACCAACCAAAGACTCAACACCATCACAGGCTATAATTTTGGTGTGATTCCAAGTCATTTTTGTATCAGAATCAGAAATTAATGACGCTGGAAGAAATTTTTTCTGTAAAGACATCCAAGAACCAGTCACTCTTTGGTAGAACCTACCCACAACGAATTCAGGCATGATCTCCCAATATGCTGAGCGCGCTCTGATTAAGCGAACCAGAGCGGCTTTGAAGTCAATAAGATTATCTGGCTCATTGATAGGGTAGAGTGGCGTCTGACCAAATATGAACCGGAACTGTGGTGATTCGGTTCGGCCCATAGGCTCCGTAAGTGCGGTATCTATTGCTCCCAGAATCGCTCTCGCCCAATCAGGATCTGGACTGTTTAGCGACGAGATATCACACCGATAACGAGTCTTCTGTACAACCTCAACAAGTGCCCGCTCAAATTCCCCCTGACGTTCAATTGCACGAGGCATTATCTCTGGACCAAACGACATCCCCCATATGCTGGGAGTATCAAGTAACCTGACATAGTTCATGTCACTGTCATGGTAGAAAAGGTCATTTTTTGATAGTTCTTCTTTGATTAACTCTATTTTACTCATCTTCACCTTAACCTGCTGTTTATAAACAGCTTGTCAATTTACAAACGGATTTCGATTTAACTCTGCCACCAATTAATTTGGGGATCATAAAAACTTCCAATCAACCCAGCCTTTGTTGCTTCGCTCTTTGGTTACTGGATAAGCGAGTTTATATGGCGGATCGCCAACTACATCGTCCATATAATAGGTATCGTTCGGGTTACGACCCCAAATTGATGAGATTCTTCGGACATACGGCCTTCCGGGAAGGGAGTTACTATTACGAGTTTCTCCTCCTCCCATAATGTCGAACTCACGATGGAAGGTATGAATTTCTTTTCTTAGGTCTGTAACACTTTTTTCAACAGCGCAAGGAACAGCAAAATCTGTTCCCCATTGGGTCAGGTAACCTCTAGCCATTTTGTAGATTAGCTCAGGGACAGGAGCAACCGTTGCGCATACCTTATCGGCAGAATAATAACCGTCACTGGTAGTATTCCCGGCTACTGTGCCGTGTCTACCACGACAGGCATAGAGCTCATAACCAATAGGTTGAGGTCGGTTACTATCTGGAGCAAGAGGATCGGCTTGTTGTACATCGTTTGCCATGCTTGCCCAGCCTGGATACCTTTTTATCCAGTCCCACCATGACTGATTGTGGATCGTGATATCGTTATTTTCGTTTCTCATCCTTCCATTTGGCCGAGGAACTAGGGCTTGGAAGGCATGATCTTGCACGTTTAGGTTGTATGATTGATCCCAAGAATAAACGCCTACGTAGTTAACCACGTTTGGAGGCAGTTGAGTAAGAATACTCCACCATGTGCCAGGCCCAGGAACCGGATCTATTGCGAAGATATTAACAGGCATATTACGTGTTTTTTCGTCACCATATGCATATAAGAACCAAGCAGCCATGATGGCTTCGCAGGCCCCTCGGCTATGACCGATTAGGTTAAACACATCCCCTTTACTTGCCGCAGCCAAGTTTGCACCGTGCAGTGCTAATGCAGGCATAGTCCAACCTGCAAGGGACTCCTTATACTTGGTATATTGGTTTCCGCTAATATAGCTAGAAATATCAGACAGCAGTTCATCTGGCGCGTTAAGTGGACCGTTGACCATCAGTGGTTCACTGGTATCTCTGGTATGAGCCCAGTCATTCTCACCGGCCCCCCTTACCGTCATTCCAACACCTTTCAGCTCCTTGATGATTCTAACGGGAATATAGCCTGTTGAAGGAAGGTAGATATTTTTATCACTTTCCTCACGGGAGGCCTCTCCTTCATCACGAGTGCAAGCTGTGCCAGAAAAAGATACTGTCATTACGCCTGTTTTCTCAGCGAATGAGAATCTCGGAAGAGCCGGAACAGAGGTGCTTACAAGTAAACCTGAACCACCAATCAAGCCTGATTTAAGAAAGTCTCGCCTTCTTATGTTCATATGTCTTATTCCCAAAAGTACTCAAAAGTTTTTATTGTTTTGGAGCAAGTTCGAGCCTTACTCTTATCGAGAAATTAACACCTAAAGGATAATTTTACTGTAAGGAAGTGTAATCAAGCGCATATCGAGGCTTTGATGCGTAATTCAGTTTAGAGACAGAGCCGCCCGTTTCGTGTATTTCTTAGTCAATACGATAAGTTTCAGGCATACCTAACCCAGTAAGCTTGTTCAACGCTTTTATCATCGCGTAAGTTTCACCCACTTGGGCATTGTAATTTCTTAAGTTCAGTTGCCCTTCTAGCAGCTGCTTAACTCGATACATCGCGGTTTCTGAGAGTGAACGTTTGTGGTATCCATACCGCTCTTTCCAATACTTATTTGAGCCGCATAACTTCTGACAACCCACGTCGAGATTTCGAGGGTGACCCCGTTCCCAAAAGGCTGCCGTTCTCTCAGCGGCATATAAAAAACTCGCTTCACCATAAGTGCTGTCGTGATGGCTAAATCACTGAACCGACGTGGCCTCCCGCGCTTATTCTGTTTGCTTTGCGCCCACCTGCTTATTGCCTCTTCATCAATCCAAAAGATCAAAGAGCCACGGTTAATAAGTGATTGGTTGTATTGCTTCCAGTTGGTTGTTTTGTAACGTGGTTTAGGCATGGGGCTACGAGAGATAGTGGACGTAGCAGATCAGATCGTAGGTTCTGGATTTAGTTCCATTGAATTACGCATCAAAGCCGGTGATCTTGCGAAAGTGAAGAAAGCGCCTTCCGGTGAGTTCACCATCGAGCATTACATGGATTAAGGGTCGGAAGATGGTCAGAAAATTGGCTACCGAGCGTACCAGTGGGCTGACAACTTTGCTGATGGCCAAGATGCTATCGTCAACTCTTTTGCGTACCTATACGGTTCTAACGTTAGTTTAGAAAATACTAAGACACCGTACTTCTGGGCGATAAAAGATACGGTATCTCCGTCTAAAGGTAACTCTGATTTCTATTTTGCTTCGACGGTTAGTCGTATGGCTCGCTCAACAGACAACAAGATCACGCAAAAAGATAAGTATTCAAAACAGTCTCCGTCAGACTTAATTGCTTATAACTTTAATAATGCGAATAAACTGGTTGGCCTGAGTCCTGATGCTTGTACGATCAAACAAATCGCTGATGGTGAAAAAACGCTGACTTGGTACAAAGGTTTCAACCGAGACGAGAATTGTACTGCAACTGCAGCCGACCTTGCGGGACGCGAGAAAGTGACGTCTGCAACGCTTACTAATGATGGTAGCAAGAAAATCTCAGCAGCTAGCCTAAAAGCAAGTGCACTTGAGACGCTTAAAGCTGTGGATCTAGAGTCTTCAACAGCATCTGATTTAACGGATAGCGACTTCGCTGCAATGAAAGCGAAGTACGATGGTGCAGTGAAGAAATACAGTAACTTCAATAGCATTCAGTTCTGGAAGTAAGCCTATTACCTCCATCCTAATGTAAAAATGGGCAGTCTATCTGCCCATTTTTTGTGCCTGTCGTACAGCGGTCTCGCAGTAATTTTTAGGACATCGACAAGGCAAAAGACAGCAGTATCGGCAGCGTTACCACGCTTAAGAAGTTGCCAAATAAAACCATTGAGGCGACCTTAGGCGGCTCTACGTTGAACCTTTCTGCAAACAGATAATTCATCACAGCAGGTGGCAGCATGGTGAACAGTACCATCATCTGCAAGTGTAGAGTGGGTAGAGGAATGAAGAAGTAGATGATCGTAAAAGCGATCGCTCCAGTGAACAGAGATTGCGCTGTACATAATAAGCCGACTTTCAGACCGCTCAGCCTCAAGTTGACCATTTGTGAGCCTAGCGACAGCAGCATGATAGGAACAGCAGCTTGCCCAAGCAGCGATGTGGCTTCGTAGATAGGATTCCACACTGCAATACCGGACAAATTTAGTGTCATTGCTAATAAAGCGGCCAAGAATATTGGCATCTTGAAGATCTGCTTGATCGGGTTACCTTCGCTTAATAACGCTAAGCCTACACTGATATGAACACATGCCGATACCACAAACAGCAGTACCGCTGGAGCTAAGGCACTTTCGCCAAAGGTATACGTGAATAGGGGGATCGCAAGGTTACCGCTATTACGAAACATGTGTGGCGGAGCCCAAGCTTTGAAGTTGAGTTTAAAGATTTTGCAGATCGGAATCATCAGCAGTGCGGGCACTAACACCGCAACTAAAGAAGCAGAAATTAGCGGCAGTTGTTCGGTGTCGAGTGGCATGGTGGTCAGCGATGCAAACACCAAAGCAGGGATACAAACATCCATGTTGATCCGATTGATTGGCTTGAAATCGGGCTTAAGCCAACGACCAACTGCAAAGCCAGCACTGGCGAGTGCAAAAACGGGAAACAGAATGCTAACGACCTGTTCGAACATAGAATTCCTTTCTAAGCGTGTGTTGTTTTAAGCGGACAATAGTTTTAAACGGACAATATTTGGTCTACCACCGTCTAACGTACCAACATAACTTGGCTGCGTCATGGGTGTTGAGCACACCACTGGCAATAATTTGTATTTCTTTGAATGAAGCACAAAAAAGACCAGTGGCATTAGCAACTGGTCTTTTAAGGTTAGGCGAATCTGGACGGGTTCTTTAACAACAAAGGTTACCTAACAACAGTGAGTTATTCGCTAACTCACAAGCTTTTTGTAATCTTTGAAATTGACGTCGTAGGCTTTCTCACCGTAGATGTAAGTCTCGCTGACGGTTCTGTCGTCACCCAAGCTCATCAGTACAAATAGTTTTTCTTCAAGCTTGGTCGCTTGTTCCATTCTGAAGCGCATCAGTTGTGTCGCGTGCAGATCCAGTACCACGAAGTCGGCCTCTTTGCCTACTTCTAAGTTACCGATTTTATCTTCTAAATGCAGAGAACGTGCACCACCTAATGTGGCTAAGAATAGCGATTTAGCTGGGTGAAGTTTCTCTTGTTGAAGCTGCATGATTTTGTACGCTTCGCTCATGGTTTGAAGAATCGAGAAACTGGTACCAGCGCCAACGTCTGTCCCCATTCCAACACGAATACCGTGCTCTTCCATTTTTGGCAACTTGAATAAGCCAGAGCCTAAAAACAGGTTTGAAGTAGGGCAGAAGGCAATGGCTGATTCGGTATCCGCTAGGCGTTTGCATTCGCAGTCTGATAAGTGAATACCGTGTGCAAATACAGAGCGTTTATGCAGTAAGCCATAGTGGTCGTATACGTCTAAATAACTGTCGCGTTCCGGGAAGAGTTCTAAAACCCAGTCGATCTCTTTCTTATTTTCAGAAAGGTGGGTGTGCATGTAAACGTCTGGATATTCTTCTAGCAGTTTACCTACAGTAGCAAGTTGCTCTGGTGTGCTGGTTGGCGCGAAGCGAGGTGTCACAGCATAGTGTAAACGACCGCGCTTATGCCACTTTTCGATCAACTCTTTTGAATCGATATAGCCAGATTCTGGTGTGTCGGTAAGGTAATCGGGCGCATTGCGATCCATTAAAACCTTACCTGCGATCATACGTAGGTTGCGCTTCTCAGCTTCTTCGAAGAATACGTTGACCGACTCTTTGTGTACCGTGCCAAACACGAGTGCTGTGGTGGTGCCGTTGCTTGCCAATTCGTCTAGGAATAGCTTTGCCACTTTGTGTGCGTAGACTGGATTCTTAAAGCGCTTTTCTTCTGGGAAGGTGTAGTTCTCTAACCAATCAAGAAGCTGCTCACCGTAAGACGCGATCATCCCCGTTTGAGGGTAGTGGATGTGCGTATCAATAAAACCAGAGGTGATCAGTTTGTCTTTGTATTCTTTTACTTCGAGTGTTTTAGGCTGACGTGCCAATACGTCATCGGCATGGCCTAAGTCTACGATGTGGCCATTCTCAACCACTAAAACACCATCTTCAAAATAGTCGTAAGACTCATCGATACCGACGTCTTTTGGGTCGGCTACGCTGTGTAAAATACTGGCGCGATAAGCTTTGCGTTGCGTTGTCATGTTTACTTCCTTTTAATGACTTCAGTAACGTTATGGCTACCGAAGCTTTGCGACTTGTATTAGGCGATCTTCTCTTCCAAAGGAGGTTCGCCTACATCGCTTGATTGACTGTGTTGATCGGTCAAATCCTGATTTTGATATTGTTTGGTTGGGCGCTTTTGTTCAAGTGCTTGGCCCTGATAGTGTGCGATCAGTTCACCCGCAACCGATACCGCAATTTCAGCAGGATGTTTGCCATTCACGGCGCTAATGCCAATCGGGCAAACCATAGTTTCAATTTGCTCTTGGCTGTAACCACGTTGCTCTAAGCGGAAGTCGAACTTCTTACGCTTGGTCAGCGAGCCGATCATGCCGAAGTAACGGCTGTCTTCACGGTCGATAATGGCTTTCGTTAAATCGAAATCAAGCTGGTGGTTGTGGGTCATTACTAGGTAGTAGCTGTTCGGTGGCATGTGTTTAACTTCGCCAACCGGATCGTCTGTGACTAGCTTTTTGACACCGTGAGGAAGCGTGTCAGGGAACACTTCTTCACGTTCATCAATCCAGGTCACACGGAAGGGTAGGGTCGCGACAATGTGCAGCAGCGCCTTGGCAACATGGCCAGCGCCGAACAGCACGAGATGGTTCTGTTGAGTACCAATCGGCTCAAAGCTTAATGTTGCCATTCCGCCACAACATTGTCCCAAACGAGCCCCTAGGTTAAAGCGTTCTACTTTGAGCGATTTTTCACTGGCTATCAGCATCTCACGCGCCATTTTAGTGGCCACATGTTCAAGGTGACCACCACCAATCGTAGCGATGATTCGGTCACGAGTGACAAGCATTTTGGTACCCGCATCACGTGGCACTGAGCCTCTGTCTTCAAGCACTGTCACCATCACACATGGTTCGTAGTTCTCTTCCAGTTTTGCCAGTTCGTGAATCCAATTATCCTTAAACATATGTCCTCCTAAATCCCTTCTATGCTTCCTGAGCTGTTTATTACGCCCTAGCCATATCTATCAGCTTTAAGCCGTTTCTGATTGAGTATCGACCGAAGTCGGGGCTGTTTCAGAGACTTCCTGAATCGCCATCAAAATACGCTCTGGCGTTGCTGGTGTGTTGAGCTTAGGAATTGCGCCATCAACGGCCACGTAGCTAATCGCATCTTTCAATGCACTCCATACCGACATACCCAACATGAAAGGCGGTTCACCCACTGCTTTCGAGTTGAAGACGGTGTCTTCTGGGTTGTTACGGTTTTCTAAAAGGTGCGTTCTGAAATCAATTGGCATATCAGCAATCGCTGGGATCTTGTAACTCGCAGGGCCATTGGTCATCAAGCGGCCTTGCTGGTTCCAAACCAACTCTTCTGTCGTCAACCAGCCGACACCTTGCACAAAGCCACCTTCGACTTGGCCGATATCAATTGCTGGGTTCAATGAAGCGCCTACATCATGCAGAATATCGACACGCAGAATCTTGTTTTCGCCGGTTAGGGTATCGATGATAACCTCTGAACAAGAGGCGCCATACGCGTAGTAGTAGAACGGGCGACCGCGTGCTTTCTCGTGATCGTAATAGATCTTCGGCGTGCGGTAGAAGCCAGTGCTCGATAGCGAGATTTGGTTAAACCAAGCCAGTTCAACAAACGAGTTGAAGGTCATGATCTCATCGCGAATCTGCACCATACCGTTCTTAAATACTACTTCTTCAGGCCACACTTTGAAGTGTGCAGAAGCGAAGTCGATCAGGCGCTGCTTAATGGTTATTGCTGCGTTTTGCGCGGCCTTACCGTTGAGGTCGGCGCCCGATGAGGCTGCGGTTGGTGATGTGTTCGGAACTTTGTCTGTGTTTGTAGCGGTGATCTGGATACGTTCGACATCGACTTGGAACTCCTGTGCAACGATTTGTGCCACTTTGATGTTTAAGCCTTGCCCCATTTCCGTACCGCCGTGATTCAAATGAATACTGCCATCGGTGTAGATATGGATGAGCGCACCTGCTTGGTTCAAGAAAGTCGCAGTAAATGAGATACCGAATTTCACTGGTGTGATCGCTAGGCCCTTCTTCAAGATAGGGCTTTGCTTGTTGAACTCGGCAATGTCTTTACGACGTGCGTGATAGTCACTGCTGCGTTCAAGCTGTTCGGTTATCTCAGGTAAAAAGTTGTCTTCAACGGTTTGGTAGTAATGGGTCACGTTACGGCCTTCTTCGCCGTAATAGTTCGCCTTACGTACTTCCAAAGGATCTTTTTGCAGGTAACGCGCAATCTCGTCCATGATGTGTTCAATGGTCATCATGCCTTGCGGACCACCAAAGCCACGGTATGCGGTGTTCGATGCTGTGTTGGTTTTGCATCGGTGACCGACCACAGTTGCATCGCCAAGGTAATAAGCATTGTCTGAGTGGAACATCGCGCGGTCGACGATAGAACTTGATAAGTCTGGTGAGTAGCCACAGTTACCTGCAACGGTAATGTCGGTACCTTGAATCACACCGTTGTCGTCAAAACCGACGGTATATTGGTTGTAGAACGGGTGGCGTTTCCCCGTCTGCTGCATGTCTTCATTACGCAGTAGACGCATTTTGGTCGGTCGGCCTGTGAGATGGGCAATCACCGCAGCCATACAGGCTGGAGAGGCTGCTTGGGTCTCTTTACCACCGAAACCACCACCCATGCGACGCATATCAATCACGACTTTATGCATCGGTACGCCAATCACTTCCGCGACCAGTTTTTGAACTTCGGTCGGGTTTTGAGTCGAGGTGTAGACGATCATACCGCCATCTTCGGCTGGCATAACGCTACTGATTTGGGTTTCTAGGTAGAAGTGTTCTTGACCGCCGATCTCTAGGTCACCAGAGATCACGTGTTTCGATTTTGCCAATGCGGCTTTCGAGTCACCACGCTGTTGAGTGTGGCTCTCTGTCACGAAGTGCTCTTTTGCCAGTGCTTCTTTGACATCAAGAATGGCAGGTAGCTCTTCGTATTCAATAATGGCTGCATGTGCGGCTTTGCGTGCGGTCTCTAAATCGTTGGCTGCTACCGCAATCACAGGTTGGCCGTAGTATTCTACTTTGCCATCGGCAAGCAGAGGGTCACCTGGAAGAATTGCGCCGATATCTAGCTCACCCGGTACGTCTTTGGCTTGAATAGCAATAGCCACGCCTTCAAATTCGTAACACGGTGATAAATCTATCTTGGTGATGTTGGCGTGTGCTTGAGTGCTCAGGCGTGCGTATACGTGCAGCTGATTTGGGAACTCTAGGCGGTCATCAATGTATACCGCTTCGCCCGTGACTTGCTTGGCTGCACTGTCGTGTTTAACGTTTTTACCTACGCCAGTTTTTAGGTCTTGTTTTGCAATGGTAACCATCTCTTCGTGGGTCATCGCATTGCTCTTGTGAACAGAGGAATTTGATTTAGACATAAGACGTTACCCTTGTTTCGATTTGGTTATTTTTGTTTTGCTGTTCAATGAAGTAACGACGCAACATATTTGCTGCCGACAATGAACGGTATTCTTGGCTTGCACGGAAATCAGATAGCGGTTCAAAGTCGTTATACAGTTCTCGCATCGCTAACTTAATATTAGCGTCTGTCCATGGTTTGCCTAATAACGTATTTTCACAAAGGGTTGCGCGCTTAGGTGTTGCAGCCATACCACCAAAGGCGATACGAGCATGTGTTACCTTGCCTTCTTCGATTTGAATATCAAACGCACCACATACTGCAGAGATGTCATCGTCTAAACGTTTAGATAGCTTGTAAGCTCGGAAACTGTCATTGGCTGGTTTAGGGATGATGATTTGTTCAATGAATTCACTCTCTTTTTGAGCCGTCACCTTGTAGCTGATGAAGTAATCTTCAATCGGCATGGTGCGTGACTCATCACCGCAACGAAGTTTGATCTTTGCGTTCAGGGCAATCAACAGAGGAGGGGTGTCACCGATAGGTGAAGCATTGGCAATATTACCGCCAATGGTGCCTTGGTTACGTACTTGCAGGGAAGCAAAGCGGTGTAACAGCTCACCAAAATCCGGGTAGTGTTTTTTCAGTAGTGCGTAAGAATTGCTGATAGGCAGGTTGGCACCAATGATTAAGTCAGTGTCTGTCTCTTCGCATACCTTCATGTCTTCAACAAGGTTTACGCTGATCAGTGTTTCAATTTCACGATGGAACTGTGTCACTTCCAACGCTAAGTCCGTACCGCCAGCAACCAGCTTAGCGTTCGGGTGTGCTTGAAAAAGCTTGGCCAGCTCGTCAGTGCTTTTCGGGGAAAAAGCGGTGAGGTGACCAAGGCGTAAGTTGGCTTCGGTGTCTTGAATATCTTCTAGCTTCTTGATGGTGTTGCGTTCAAGCTCAGCAAATTGGTCGATCAAAGGTTGGTCTGTTGAAAGCGACATCGCAGCATCAACAATTGGTCGGTAACCGGTACAACGACAGAGGTTACCTGCCAGTGATTCCATGACATCTTCTTTGCTCGCATCGGGTTTGTTTTTGCCTAGCGCAAACATCGACATGATGAAGCCTGGCGTGCAGTAACCACATTGTGAACCGTGAAAATCAACCACCGCTTTTTGCACTGGGTGCAGTGACTTATCTCGGTTTTGCAGATCTTCTACTGTGATTAGCTGTTTACCGTGCAGCGCTGAAACGAACGTAAGGCAAGAGTTCACCGAGCGGTATTGCAGCTGTCCATCAACCACTTCACCCAGAACCACCGTACATGCACCGCAGTCGCCTGACCCACAACCTTCTTTGGTACCCGTTTTATTAACCTTGGTACGAAGGTAGTTGAGCACTGTCATATTCGGCGACAGATTGTCTTCACGTCTTATTTCCTGATTGAGCAAAAAAGTAATCAAGAGACCTCCTTGTAAATCGACATTTTTCAATGTGTATTCTTTTTGACTTCTAGGTCAATAATTATTCATCCTGACCCTATGGTCAACTATTCATTTACAAAAATGCAACAATCAAGGCTGGTTTGGGGTTGTGTACAATTTTACTTTGGATTTAATCATCTGTTTTATTAGGATTTAAATTAGAAGTGTTGAGTTTTATGGTGTGAGTGTATTAATGGCTATGTATACAAAATTAAGGCACGGTCTTGGCTTTGGTGGATTAAATGTTGTAGAAGCTAAGAGCGCTATTTAGGTCTAAATCAAGAGTATTTTGAGACGAAAATGATTCAATCTTCGCGTCTATCATTATGGGGAAGGCATAAAAAAGAAGTAAACCCTGAGGCTTACTTCTCTTTTTTTGTTAACAGAAAGTTATTAACAAAAAGTTGTCAACAGGAAGCTGTTAGAGCTAGGCTGGAACTCAACTCGTTATGACTTGTTTTTAAGCAAATCAGAGAACACAACATGCAGATCGCTCGAAGCTGTGTTGCTGTCTAGATTTAGCTTGGAGCGAATGTGGCTCAGGTGCTCTCGCATTAGGTCAACGGCTTGCTCTTCATCGCCAGACTCTATTGCATCAAGTAAACCTTCATGCTCATCGAGAGAGCAATTTGAATGGTTACCGGTTTCGTACTGGGCAATAAGCAGAGAGGTTTGCGATACCAAGCTACGTTGGAATGCCAGCAGTGGCGCGTTCTCAGCCATTTCAGCCAGTTTGATGTGGAACTCACCAGACAAACGTAAGCCAGAGCCGTAGTCACCTTGCTCGAAGGCGCAGTTTTCTTTCGCAACCAGTTTTCTACACTCTTTGATTTGAGCTTTGGTCGCGTTCTTAACCGCTAGCTCAGTGATAGCAATTTCCATCACTTCACGTGCTTTAAATATCTGCTTGGCTTCGTCTACTGTTGGGGCTGCAATCACAGCACCTCGGTTAGGACGGATCACCACAACTTGTTCTAACGATAAACGCAGTAAGGCACGGCGAATGATAGTGCGGCTAACGCTAAAAATTTCTGCTAGGGCTTCTTCGCTTAATTTGGTGGCTGGTGGCAGCCTTTGTTCTAGTATCGCGTCGAAGATATGGCAGTAAACAACATCGTCTTGAGTCTGGCCTGTTACTTTCGTTTTTACACCTTTGGAGACAGAGTTTTTGAGAACTGTCATAGAGATAAGGACCCTTGTTTAGTCGAGTTGGGTTGGTCGAGAATAATTCATGAGTATTACTCTCTATTGTATACACTTATCTATACAATGCCACCGGATGAAAGTGCGACACACGCTTATTTGTTAATGATTTGTAACATTTATTTGCAGGAAACTGTGTGCAATCTAGATCTTTAAGTCATTCGCCCTAAAACTAGACGCGATTATCGCCACAGCTGTATGCCACGATCTGGCTGATTTCGCTCAGGCTACGACCTGATTGCTGCTGCCATTCGTTGAAAGCCTTACTTGCCGCGACTTGTGCTCGCTTGGTGTTACGGCCGCTATCGACCACATCGGTGCTGCGCAGGTGCGCTTCAACGTCAGAAGAAAGGATAAAGGTGTCTTTGCCCATTTGACGCAGGGTGTAGGCGCCTGTATTTCCGCCCAATCGCTTGCCGTGTTTCTTCAGGTAATCCCACAGCTCTGTTATCCGTTCTGCAGGCCAGTCGGCTACCATTTGAGAGAATGAATCCGCTTCACGCTTGGCATTGTGAATCATGGTGGCGTTGGCAGGGATGGTCATCACCTTGGTGAGGTGGCGAATAATGCGTGGATCTTGTGCTTTCTGTTCCCACATCTCATTTGGCAGCATTAACATTTTCTCGATGTCGAACTCAAAGAACACTTCTTCAAATTGCGGCCATTTCTTTCTCACTACATTCCATGAAATACCGCACTGGAATACCTTTTCGGTAAAGGCTGCCAGCCAGCGGTCGTCGGTGATTTGCGATAGCTTGGCTTGTGAAAGAGGCGCACGAACAATCTTTTCTAACTCGGCTGCGCCACCTTTACGGTGAGCGGCACGTTGGTAAATGGTGTCGAATTTTTCTTGGGTCATTGGAGGTTCCAAACTAAAGCGATTCTTTATGATATGGGGACTAATTTCTATATGAAAAGGAGCTTAAGCCATTGTCTTCAAATCAAATGAAAGCCAATTAAGAGAGCTTTAATTCCATCTGATACAAGGGCCATGTTTTACCATTGAATTCTTTGACGCTCGGCTCTTCGTCGACCACCTGAAAACCCACTTTGTCGTAGCAACGTTTTGCTCCGATATTCTGCTGGAAGACCGCTAAGCTGATGATGGTGACATCAGGGATTTGTTTCGCAGCTTCTAATGCACTTTCTATCATAGATTGCCCTAGTCCTTTGCCTCGTTGGTCTGGGTGAATCGCAACTCGGCAAAAGCGAAGCTCATTGTCTGACATGCGCTGAAACTCCATAAAACCGAGCAATTCATTGGTATTTGGATTAGTGCTAGGCGTGGAGAATGTGTAAAGCTCGACATGGGGCTCTTGAGACCGTTCGATGATTGAAGCCGCTTCTAACGGCCAACCAAAGGTTCGTCCGCCCCATAGTACGTAGTCTTCGAGTGATGTGAACCAAGTGACGATTTCGTCGGCATTGGAGGCTTTAAAGCGGTTTATTTCCATATCTTTGTCTCTTCCTTATCGCGTGTCTCTTTTTCTAAGCCGCTAAACTTCCGCACCCAACTGTTCAATAAAGCCACGCATGTAGTCAGTGCGTTTGTTGGCTTCTAATTTGGCGGATTCTGTATTCATGGTTTCAGAGAGCTTAAACAGCTTCACGTAGAAATGGTCGACGCTGTAATTCTTGTCATCCAAGTCGCGCTGCTTCGCGAACGGGTCTTCATGATTATAGAGTTCGGCATTGAAGCTTTGACCAACGTAGAGACAGCGTGCAATGCCAATTGCACCGAGAGAGTCAAGGCGATCGGCATCTTGGACGATTTGAGCTTCCAAGGTCTCTGGCGTGATGTTAGCGCTGTAGCTGTGCGTGACAATCGCATGGTGGATCTCATCCAGATAGGACGCGGGATAGTCGATAGATTTAAGGAAAGATATCGCCTTGTCTGCTGCCATTATTGAGCTTTGGGCTCTGTCTGAATGATTCTTAGGAAAGGTGAAACAATCATGAAGATAAGCAGCAGGCAGTACGACCTCAAGCTTCGCTTGTTCTTTGATACATAAAGCCTTTGCAGCTTTGACTACGCGCTTGATGTGGCTGATGTCGTGCGCGGCATCTTGTGTCATCTCTCGCTGTGCAAAATCAAGCAGTTGGTCTTCAAACTTTTCCTTCACGCGTCTCTTTCTCCATATTTAGACGTTAGCAATGTTGCTTATTACTTAGCATATATTTCACATCGACCTTAACAGTTTCAAGGGCGAGTTTTTATCTTTTATTAAAGGAATATCAACAAAAAAACCGACTCTGTGAGTCGGCTTGATAGAGAGGCTTGTCTACGTATTTTAGGACGAGACAGATAAAAACATTATCAACAGTAGTGAGAGTTTAAGCTGCAGCTTGTTGAAGCTGTGCTAGCACATCACGCAGAGAAGGGCTGATGGTGTGTCCAAGCGCTTTTACTTCTTCGCAAGGCTCAACCAAGTCTGGAATTTGGAAGCTAATCATATTCGCCGCCATTGATGCACGAATGCCGTTGTTTGAATCTTCAAACGCTAGGCAGGTTTCAGGCGCAACACCTAGGCGTTCTGCCGCCAGCAAGTAAATCTCAGGGTGAGGCTTACCGTGACTCACTTCGCAGCCTGTGCTTAGTGAAGTGAAGTAAGAATCTAGGCCTGCTAACTCAAGCTTCTTCTTTGCGATATCTAGCTGAGTGGAGGTTGCCACCGCAATTGGAATGTCGTTTGATTTTAGCCATTCAAGCAACTCAATCACGCCATCTTTGACTGGAATCGCTTGGTTCTTAACAATCGCGCTGTAGCGAGTACGCCATTCATTATTTAGAGCCGGATAATCAAGATCTTCGCCATAACCATTTCTAAAAATCTGTTCGATAGTTTTTGCGTTACAGCCGATGATGCCTAAGTAAACGTCCTTTAAAAATGGGACACCCTGCGCGTGACATGCTTCTTCAAAAATCTGCATACACAGGCGCTCAGTATCAAGGAGTAGGCCATCCATATCAAAAATAGCTGCTTGGAATTTCATATCCGTGGTTCTTTATGTGTTGTGGTCGTGAGGGCGAGTATTTTGACATAGCCACTAGGTATAGGCGAGTCAGCGTTCAGTAAGAATGTATCCGATCGGCTTGATAATATGTTTCTGAGTGACTTAAAGTGTGATTGATTGTGGTTGGGATAATATCGTTCAGTTATGAGCTTGATATTTTATAGGCTATCCAGTTCTAATAGAAACAATTATGATTATTCCACATAACAAATTTAGCTCGTTTGTCTGGTTTCTTATTACATTTCATAAACTTACAGGTAGGTTAGCGTGACCATAATCTTAGAAAAAACAATTTGTGGGAGCCTGCAATCATAGTGTGACCAAGCAATAAGTAAATGGCTGAGCTTAGGAAGAAAATATCATTAGTCCAGATTTTTAGTAGGGTTGCTTATGTTGTATTTTGAGTTTCTATTTTTACTTGTCGTTCTCTATATCGGTTCTCGGTATGGTGGTATTGGCTTAGGTGTTGTTTCTGGTATTGGTTTGGTTATTGAGGTGTTTGTCTTCAAGATGCCACCAACATCTCCACCTGTCACAGTAATGTTGATCATCCTTGCTGTTGTTACTTGTGCCTCGATCCTCGAAGCGGCTGGTGGCTTGAAATACATGCTACAAGTGGCGGAAAGGGTGCTAAGAAAGAACCCGAAACGCGTTACCATGATAGCCCCTTTCGTAACCTACTCGATGACTTTCTTATTGGGTACTGGCCACGCGGTGTATTCCATCATGCCTATTATCGGTGATGTGGCATTGAAGAATGGGATTCGTCCTGAGCGCCCGATGGCAGCAGCTTCTGTTGCATCTCAACTAGCGATTACAGCATCACCAATCTCGGCGGCCGTGGTTTATTACTTAGCGCAGTTGTCGGATATTCAACACTCTATCACTTTGCTTTCAATTCTATTGGTGACGGTGCCTGCAACGCTATTCGGTACCTTTCTACTTTCTTTGTACAGCCTAAAACGCGGTAAAGAACTGAATGACGATCCTGAGTACCAAGAGCGTTTGAAAGATCCTGAGTGGAAAAAGCGTATTGAGAGCACCACAGCAACATCATTAGATGAAGTGCTACCTAGTTCGGCTCGTAATGCGGTTTTGATTTTCCTATTGTCGATTGTCGTGATTGTTATCGTGGCTATGGTGCCTGAGATCAGAACTATCGTAGACGGCGATAAGCCAATTAAGATGTCGGTGATCATCCAAATGATGATGCTCTGTTTCGGCGGTATCATCTTGTTGGCGACCAAAACTGACCCGCGTGACGTGCCAAATGGCGTGGTATTTAAATCGGGTATGGTGGCGGCGATTGCTATCTTCGGTATCGCTTGGATGTCGGATACTTACTTCCAATACGCAATGCCTCAGTTCAAATCTGGCATCGTGGAAATGGTAACGAATTACCCTTGGACGTTCGCGCTAGCGCTATTCATCGTATCGGTTGTGGTGAACTCACAAGCGGCTACTGCACGTATGATGCTACCCGTTGGCCTTGGTTTAGGGTTAGACCCAGCGCTGCTTATCGGCTTGATGCCAGCGGTTTACGGCTACTTCTTCATTCCGAACTACCCATCAGATATCGCAACAGTGAACTTCGATGTCTCTGGCACTACCAAGATTGGTAAGTGGTACTTTAACCACTCATTCATGTCGGTGGGTTTAATCGGTGTAGTAGGCGCATGTTGCTTGGGCTACGCACTGGCACAGATTTTTATCGCTTAATGTATTATCAAGCTCATAAACAAAAAAACAGCGCCTGTATTGGCGCTGTTTTTGTTTGGGAGATTTGAAGCACTGGCTTTCTGAGTCGATATTAACGAGCTTCAAAAGCCAAAGACTGAATCGCTTCTTCAATAGTTGGGAAGTGAATTTTCATTAGGCACACTTCGGCTTTCTGGAACTCATGGTTGCGAATCAGTTTGGTCACGTTTTCAACCGAATATTGCTCAGGTCGTTTGGTGAGAGATAGTTGGTGTGAGCTGGATCTAAGCGAATAGTTTTTACCTTCAGAATCGATGAGGTAATCATCTTCGCCCAAGATCATGTCTGAGCATTCTGCCTGAAAGTCACTCTCGGATGCGACGTAAATCAGTTCATCATCGCCGTCGAGTTTTACTAAAGATGGCCAACGGATCATTACAGCCTCTGAATCATATATGTTGAAGTGTATCGACTATAAACAGTTTTGAACTTTGGATCATCTATTGTTCTAGCTGTTCAAAACGCTACTTACTTAAAGAGCGGCCTAGCGGTGCAAAATAGCCTTGTATCGCATTGTAGATTTCTTCTCTATGCGTGAGGTCTGGATAGAGGGGGAACATATCCGGCTTTGTTGTACCATCGACTAGATATGAGTTTTCGATATCTGAGCAGGATTCAATGGCAGATTCAAAAGCGCGTGCCATCATCTCTGTTGGTAACGAGAAATAACGGGCAGATGTCGCTTTGTCGGCTATGACACTTCGGGTAACGTAATCGTGTTTATCCAAGTTATTCTCACTGAGTAGTGTAGTGTCGAACAGCGACATCAGACTCTCGTTTAATGGATGAGGTCTTACTTTTCGATCGTGTAACCAACAATCGCTGGCAAACAAGATGTGTTTTCTCGGGCCTGAGGTGTCACCAATCTCAAACGCTTTTTCAGCAATGTAGTGGTCAAATGCATGCCAAAACTCGTGAGCGAGCGCGCCAGCTCCGGCATTCTTAGCGAGGGCTAGTTCTCGTTGGTTAGGCGCGTAGTGTGCTTGCACGCCTTTTCTGCCGCCACTGCCGAACGCTAAACCTAAGGTTCCGCGCAGGCCAATTGCTTCTGGTGGCAAAGCCAAGATGTAAGCTAAGTCTGCTAGCGAATCGAATATCAAGTTCGCAGCCAAGTCCTTCTCTTCTTTGGTTACCCAAGCGCCCACACGAATGCTGCCCATACCGAAGGTCTGTTTAATGTCCATGAAAGACAATTGGTCGCCATGTCGGTAGTCTGGGCCTTCGCGCGTTTTGTATTTAAAGCGAGTTAACTTCAAAAGAGTCCTTGGAAACAGACAGAAGAATGAATGGGATGCTCAGCGAGACGCACTTGTCGGAGATGCATCTCTTAGAATTAAAGGAAGTTAGCACTTTTGATGGCAAATTGCTGAACAAAATGACTTTGAGTTAGGTTGAAGGACTTACCATGAGGTGGGATCGCCTTCTCGGGTGAGCGGAAACAATGGCTCACCGGGTTTGGCGTAGCTTAATCGGTGCAGCCTTTGAGTTACGTGGTAGCTATCAAGTCCTGATACCGTGACTATATCCAACGCTTCTAAATCAAGGTAGCCATCCGGCATTAGAGCGTGCTTGGGTGCGTGAATCGTTACAACCTCACCGATCAGCATTTGAGTTTGATTGCTTTCGATTGTGATCTTTTCTTTGAACGCTAACCCTATTTTTAAATTGCTTTCCAAGACGAAGGGAGCGGGAAAAAAGTCGTCATAATAGGGTGTGAGACCGACCGCGTTAAATTCAGAGACTGGCTTGGGGTAGCGAGCCGAGGTTTGATGGGCCTTTTTCACAAAATCGGCTCCAATGCTGTTAACGGTGAAATGCTGAGTTTCTACAATGTTTTCTAGCGTATGACGACGACTTTTGTCAGGACGAACAATAAAGCCAAGCAGAGCAGGATCAGACCCAAGATGGATAACCGAGCTCACTGTCGCAAGGTTCTCGACACCCTGTTTATCACAAGTACCAATGAGGTTGGCGCTTTTGAACCCAGACAGGGAATTAACTAAACGAATGCGCTGGCGTTGATCCATTGTTTGAAGATCGTTCTTTGACAGGGTGATGTCTTTCATATTCTCTTCCTATTTGATTCAACGAACTTTTTTTGAACCCATATGTACGAACATGGGCTTTTTACCGATCAAAGAAATCATTCGCTCAGTAATCTGTGTTGTGCGAGTTGTTAACTGGGTATATTGGTTCGCCTTTGTCACATTTAGGTGCTTTTTCGTTCTAAGCCCATTAAAAGGCGTGCTGATTAAATTTGTTATTGCAGCGGTTTGCTATTGAGCGATACCATATAGGGCTATTTCTTTGGTAAAGATTTAATTATGTCAGATGAAAAACTCGCTCTAGAGTGGATGCGCCAACAAGCTCATAAAGTTGATCCATACGTTATCAACCCATCGTTTGATGAATGCGTTGAGTTGCTTGATCCTGCCTTCAAGAAAGGTAAAAGTGTTGCTCAATTAAAGTATCTGTTATCAGAAGCAGATCGCCGAGCGGGTGCTGCCGAGCGTAAACATGCGGCTTTAAAATATGCCAAAGAGAAAAGCCCAAATGCTGGCCAAATCTTGCGTTTACAAAGCAAGCTTCAACAAGTTCAGTTGGCTCTTAAACTTGCTACTGGCGACAGCAACATGACCATCTCTCAGTTCTGTTCTGAATATGATGTGACCAAGCGTGACGGTAACACGGCGTGGAATGAAAAGCTGGTTGAGCAGGGTAAAAGAAAGTAGTCATTAAAAAGCCTGAAAATTGTTTTTCAGGCTTTGTCGTGAGTCTATTTATTCAGAGCTAACCCCACGCTAAGGTCGAATGTTATTAAAGCTGACCTTCTGTGTTCCATCTCTAAGATTCTCCAACTTAACTACATCCCCTTGGTAGTAATACGGTTCCATTGGCATTTCACTGTTCTAGCGTAGTAAAGGGTTTCTGGTTTAGCGGCAACTTGCTGAGCGTATAAATAACCAATCAAAGTATGCTCAAATTGATGGTAGCCATTGCCCCAATAAAAAGCCTTGGTACGCTTAGGTTCAAGCCCTACACCATCATTTTGCTTATTTTCTAGTTGGTCAATGATGTAGTAGGTACCTTGCTTGGTAAGCGCTAAAGCCTGCTTGTCTCCGGTAAGATGGTAGAGCACGCCATAGGCATAGGTTTGGCGTGACTTCATCCGAGTGAACTCTTTGCCAAAGTGCGGCATGATCCAGCCTTTGTTCAGTTCAGGTCACACATCGGAAACATCGAGCAAGGTACCGTCATCACAGCGGAAAGTAGGGATGTTGCCTATCAGTTCCCCTTGAGCGCTAGGCATCAATCAGTAAGGTGCTAACCCTTCAGTAGCATGATTGATCCGGTCTTCACCAGAAGGAAGAGGTGCGTTGGCAGATACGGCGAAGCTAGTAACACTTAGTCATGCGATCGTTGCTCGTAGCATGATGTTTATCTTAACTATTTGAATTTATTTGGATTTATTTGAATATAAACAATCACACCTGCACATTGTGATTCGGCGATCACAATCGACCAAATTATTGTGGTGTAGATGAAGGACTATGTGGGTCTCACTCATTAAACGTTGTAAATAAGCAATAAATTATCGTTTTTCGATAAATTATTGTTGATCATCGTTTTTTTTGATCTTAGTATCCTCCTGTCAACTCCACAGGAACATTAACTATGTCTAACATCCAAAAACAGAGCCGACGTGTTCGCATGCTATTGCAGTCCTTTCTTGTACTTACTCCTATCATGGTGTGCTACTTCTGGTTAACTGTTGAGACTCCCTATGACTTTATTAGTTCTACTGGTATTTTTTACCTCACTTATGATATCGGGAGTTACACGATGTTGCCGCTTACTATGACAACAAGAATGGTTGCGGCGTTCACAAGCTTAGCGATGTCTAGCATCCTGGTATACGCACTAGTCGTTCTGATACGTTTATTCCGTAACTATGAGCGAGGCGAAATCTTCTCACTAGAAAATGCCATGTTTTACCAGAAGCTCGGATATAGCTTGTTCTATTGGGTATTCGGCTCCGTTATCTATGGTTCATTGATGTCAGTGATTTTGTCGTTCAATAACCCACCAGGTGAGCGTATATTTGAGGTTAGTTTTGTGGGGATGGACTTTTTGACCCTTATAGTCGGTATAATTATTTTAATCATCTCATGGGTGATGAAAGAAGGTTATATTCTGGCTGATGAGCACAGCCAAACGATTTAAAGGACTTGTCATGACTATCCGCATTAATTTAGACATTATGATGGCCAAGCGAAAAATGCGATTAAAGACATTGGCACAAGAGGTTGGGATTACTGAAGCCAACTTGTCGGTGTTAAAGAATGGCAAGGCCAAAGCGGTAAGGCTATCTACACTAGACAAGTTGTGTGAAGTGTTAGAGTGCCAACCGGGTGACATATTGGAATTTGAAGCGAACGTTCACCAAGACAGCGCTACTGCTGAATAGCGAGTCAGTAGATCGTATTCCCTTATGAAAACAATGAGTCTCGAACTTATTCGAGACTCATTCGATCCAAATTAAACCGGCTCTCCTGACTCGTCTTCTTCAACGATATCTTTTTCTAAACTCGCCTCTGCCAACCATTTCTTTATCGACGGACTATTCAACACACGTTGTTGATACTGTTGGGCTTTATCCGAAAGCTTGATGCCGTAGGTTTCGACTCGCAGTGCTACTGGTGCAAACATCGCATCAGCAATCGACCATTCACCAAATAGCCAGCCCTCTGGGTATCGCTCCATTTGCTCATACCAAATGGCATCGATGCGGGCGATGTCTTTCTGGGCGCCCTCACTCAAAACCAGCTTTCTTTTAGCTCGGCAATTCATTGGTAACTCATTTCTGATGTTGAAAAAACCAGAGTGCATTTCTGCCGAGATAGCTCGGGCCAAGGCGCGCTCTGCAACTGAAGCTGGCCATGCCGCACCGTTTAGGTAGGCATCATTAACGTATTCGAGAATGGCGAGTGAATCCCACACTGCAACGTCACCATCAACCAGAGTCGGCACTTTTGCAGTGGGTGTCACTTTCGCTAACGTGTCGTAGAAATCTGGTGTGAACAGCTTAAGTTTGATGACGTCTGCGTTGAGGTTGTAGTGATCGAATATTAGCCATGCGCGCAGTGACCAAGTGGAGTAGTTCTGATTAGCAATATAAAGCTGCATAAATGCTTCCTTGCGTTTGGTGGGTATGCATTTGAGCTTAAGGGATTGTATTACGGCGCACTAACGGATAATTTTGATGCAATACATTAATAAAAACGATGGATGGTGATTTCAATATGGATATTGATGCGTTGCGAGGCTTTCTCGCGTTTGTGGAGACCAGCAGTTTTACACGTGCTGCGAAGCAGATTAATCGCACCCAATCGGCCTTTAGTGCTCAGATGCGCAAGTTAGAGGAAAAACTGAACGTCACCCTGTTTCAAAAGGAAGGACGTAACCTAGTTTTGACTGAGGCGGGCTTGGCATTGCGTTCTCATGCGGAGCAGCTCGTCGCACTCCACAATACGGCTTTGAAACAAGTAAAACGTTATGAAGACAAACAGCCTCTGCGATTAGGTTGCCCTGAAGACTATAACGACAGCATCTTGCCGAAAGTGATTAAGCTGTTGCAAAACGCAGAACCCACGTGTTCCATTCAAGTATTTAGCTTGCCAAGCATTACGCTTAGAGAGTGGCTTGATGATGGTAGGCTTGATGCTGCGATTGTCACTCGTGCTCCCGATAGCGAAGAGGGATATTGGCTAACCAATGATGTGGGCGTTTGGATAAGCAGCCCTGATTTTTTGTTTGATGATTCTAAACCTGTCCCGCTCGCCCTGTTCCAGACGGATTGTAAATACCATGCTGCGGCGGTGAATGGTTTAACCAAACAAGACACGCCTTATCAACTTTTGGCGTGCAGTAATACGGCTTCAGCGCAGCGTGCAATCGTCAAAGCTGGGTTGGCAATTGGTGCGATGGGTAAGCTCAGTGTCACACCTGATTTGAAGATTCTCGACGACATGCCGCCGTTACCTGCGGTGGATATCGTACTGTTGCTCGCGAGTAAGCATCACCCTGTGTTGGACAAAGAGGTTCTCAATCAGCTGATTGAGTTGGATTCCAATTAAGATTGGTTGCTCGGTGAGACGCATTGATGCTGAGAGCGAACCATAAATAGAAAGGCCGAGAACATTGCGTTTCTCGGCCTTGTTTTTATGGAGGAGAGAGCGAATTAAGAGAGCTTAAATTTACTCAACTCTCCGTGTAAATCTCCGGCTTTTACTGTCAGCTCATTACTGATTTCTACTGAGGAGGTCATGGTGTCCATCACTTCCACGGCGGTGTCGTTAATGATGACTACATTACGGTTAATCTCTTCAGATACTGAACTTTGCTCTTCAGCTGCAGAAGCGATTTGATTGTTCATGTCGTTGATGACTTCAATGGCTTGGTTAATCTCAGACAGCGCTAAATGAGCTGCTTGAGTTTCGCCTTTGGTATCGTTCGCTTGCTTTTGGCTTTGCTCCATCAATACCACGATAGATTGGGTCTCTTGCTCTAGACGCGTCAGCATTGAGCGGATCTCTTCGGTCGAACCTTGAGTACGGTTTGCTAGATTACGCACTTCATCGGCCACCACCGCAAAGCCTCGCCCTGCTGATCCCGCGCGAGCAGCCTCAATGGCAGCGTTCAGAGCCAGTAGGTTCGTTTGTTCTGCAATACCCCCAATTTCGCTCAAAATACCTTGAATAGCGGTGCTCGAATCGACTAAATTTTGCGTTTGTTGCTGCGCATCATTCACCTGAACCGCTAAGCTATCAACTGCGCTGGCGGCATTGTCCATGCGTGTCATGCCGTTAAGGCTATTACTTTGTACCTGGCTAGCGGCCGCAGCGGCTTGAACGGCTGAGTTCGCTACTTCTTGCGCAGTTGCACTCATCTCATTGATTGCAGTGGCCAGTGAGTTCACTTCGTTTACTTGAGCATTCAACTGGTCACGTGAAACCTCTGCACGGGCTTGACCTTCAGTTGCGTTCTTATCGACTTGGTCTGCTGTCGCCATTACAGTAAGTAGCATCTCTTGTATACGAGATAGGAAGGTATTGAACCAGTGAGCCAATTGCGCGGTCTCATCTTTGCCTTTTACTTCGATGCGATAGGTTAAATCGCCTTCGCCTTGTGCGGCATCTTTGAATCGCTCGACCAAGTTATTGAGAACTTTGCCCAGAGAGTTGGCGATCAATGCCATAGATATAATGCCTAGAAGAACGGCGACGATCCCCGCCCACACACCTTTATCAAGCGCTTTCGAGTTCTGTTCATCACTCCACTGGGTGTACTCGTCGACACTTTTTGCAAGGTGACTACTGGGAACCGATACCATGACTACCCACGGTGCGTCGCTAGTATCGATAGCAGTTATGGCGTACTCATCTCCGCCAAATGTAACCAACCCAGCCCCAGACTGTTTAGCGATAGACTGAACTCGCGACCATTCTTTTTTTAGCTCTGGCGAGACTTTCTTACCCACCATGTTTCCGGCACTGCTGTTGGCTAGGGTAATGCCTTTCCATGAAGTGATGAGGATTCTACCTTGTCCGTCGAACAGGTGACGAGCAAGATCTTCACTCTGGATTTGCAGTTCATGAAGTGACAAATCGAAGCCAAGTGAACCGATGATCTTACCGTTCTGTTTGATTGGTTGGCTGATGGTAGTAATAAGCTCTTGCTTACCACGAACCGGATAGAAGTACGGTTCCATTACGAATGTTTTACCTGTTTGGTAAGGCATTAAGTGCCAGTCGTCTTTGCGTTCGCCATTGCTGTTTAACTCGGTATTGCTGAAGCTCTCCATTGCGACCGCATCAAAGCTGTTTTGGTCATTGGGAGAGAAGAAAGGGGCAAGGTAGCCCTCACTATTAAAACCTAATTCGCTGTCCAAGCTTATCTCGCCATTGAGATCGGTTTGTTGTGGCCAAGTCTTGTTCTCCCACACCATGTAGCCAGCAAATACGGCTTTGTTTTGTGCTTCTAAAGCGGCGGTAAACTGTTTAACGATAAGGTCTGCGCTAGCGTCAGTTTCTGAACTCAATTCAATAATTGCACTCGCTTGTTTTAGGTTGGCTAATACTGGGTTAAGTTGGTTGGAAATATTCAACCCTTGCTGAAGTGCCGTGTGTTGTAAATCGGTTGCCGTAGCATCGGTTAACTGCAGTTTCACTTTCTCAGTGACTTGTTTATTCACGTCGGTAAAAGCGCTAGTGGTCATGCCCATTGCGATCAGCAGGGTGAAAGCCATCGCCCCACCCGCACTCACCGCAATTCGCGTTCGTATACTGTTAAACATATGCTCTCTCTATCTAAATAGTGGTAGTTTTGCAGAGATTTTAAACAAGATAAGTGAACGGAAAATACAAAATAATGAACACAAAAAGAATAGGGTGATCAAAGCTATAAATAAGATTGCATGACGTGCAGTTTTGGTTTTGAGAGCTAGGTTTAGATGAAAGCATAAATCATCATTGATATATTGCTAATTATATGTATTTATTGATTTTTAATGATGATTGGGTAGCCTAGTTTCTTGCTAAGATTACGCTTCTGCTTTTTTATATTGTGACCATATGTAGATTACTCATAATGTGACTCATATCACTATTAATTTTATTTAGCCCGGTGAATTACCACTCTTCTTATAAGTGATTTAAAGATAGGGCGCCGTTGTATTAGCTCACCCGTGTCGATTTGCTTTGCCTTTTTGATGGCCTGACATGGCGAGTCAAAATACGACTTCGCTCTTGTTTTACTTCTGTTAGCTTTCGCCACGACCACAAACGCATTCGTGCTTCTTTAGCACTAGTGTCGAGATCGACGACTGGGTTAAGGTAACGAGAATCCGGTTCAAGCTCGTGCATCATTACTTCCATAGGCGTCATTTTCCAAGGCTCAAACAGAAGTGGATTGGGTATGTCTGAAAGTTCTGGTACCCATTTTCGGATGAAATCTCCATCAGAGTCGTGTTCTTGGGCTTGCTTTGTTGGGTTGTAAATTCGGATGGTGTTGATGCCCGTTACTCCAGCTTGCATTTGAAACTGTGGGTAATGAATGCCGGGTTCAAAATCGAGAAACAGCTGCGCTAAGTGAGTGACACCATCACGCCAGTCCATGTTCATATGGTGAGTGAGAAAGCTCACCAGCATTGAGCGCATACGGAAATTAATATATCCCGTATGATGCAGGCAGCGCATACAGGCATCGACCAACGGCACGCCTGTCATCCCCCATCTTCCATGCCTGTAGATATGAGGGATCTTTTACCGTCTCATTTTGTAAGAGTGCTTCGTAGGCGTGATTGATGCAGCGATATTCCATCGCGCATTCCGATTCAAACTTCTGCATGAAATGACAGTGCCAATGAAGCCTTGAAGAGAGCGCAATCAAGCTGCGACGAAATCCCGCGACTTGCCAGTGCCCCAATAGGTGTTGATAAACTTCACGCAGCGATATGTTGCCCCAAGCCAAATATGGGGATAGTCGAGTACAGGCATGGCGTGAGGCTTCTGGGCTTGAGATGCTGCGATAATAATCGCGCCCACGGCGCTCAAAGAAGTCGTGTAACGTTGCCCATGCCAGTGCACTTCCGCCAGTTTGTATGCCGTTAACTTTGGTTAACCATGCTTGTGGAGGCTCGATAGCGAGTTCAAGCTCTTCAGCATCTAGGGTATGCAGTGATTCCGTAGTTAACTGACTTCCTTCTATGGGAGCACGCATCACACTGTTCCAATGCTTGTCCCAACCGATTCTGTCTTTCGACCCTCTCACGACAGCGCCCTGTGCGAACTCTTGCCATGGGATGTTGTGCTCTTTAAGCCAAGCAGAGAGTTGTATGTCACGCTCAAAGGTACAATTTAATCCTATCTCTTGATGAGAGAAGACGTTTTTGATGTGGTAACGAGATTGGATCGCTTCGAAGCAGTCCATCGCATTGCCACTAAGTATGGAAACCTGATGTCCATACTCTTTCAACGACTGATTCATGCACTGGAGTGATTGCCAAACAAACCGCCAATGTCGCTCAGAATAGTGGGTATTGTTTAGCAGCATGGGTTCGAAAATGTAGAGCAATATCGTTGGGTGTTGACCTGATAATGCTTGTTGTAAAGGTGTGTGGTCGGTAAGCCTTAAATCGCGCTTTAGCCACACTATGTTGATTGTTTGCATCTGAGCCCTCTTTCGTTTTGAAGCATTACGAATCAGAGGGCTAAATGTCTCACTGGAAGTGAATTTTATTTATTGATAATGGAAGGGCTAACTATGAGCGTTCTAGCTTTTCGAAAAGAAGATCTCTGGCTTGTGGGTTGGGCCTGAATTACCTTTTAGCTGAGTGAGCTCCAAACCGTGTTTGCCAACCAACGACGCGACCATCTGACGGTTGAACGGGTAGTTCTCAGTGTTGTGGATGAACTCTTCCACATCTACCCATTTGGCTTCTGCGATTTCATCCGTGTCTTGAATCGCAATCTCTTGAGTCTGAGCGATAAGGTGACAAACAAAGTAGAGGTTCGATTTGCCAAATTGATATCGATGGCGCGTTGCCATCCCAACCACTGAAACGAACTTGGCTTCTATGCCTGTCTCTTCAAAGGTTTCTCGAACCACAGACTCTTCAATACCCTCACCTAGCTCAATATGACCGCCAGGTAATTTATAATCTGTCATGCCGTGTTCTTTAATCATCAGTACTTGGTTGTGTTCGTTAGTTATTAACGCGCCAACACCTAAAGTGTGGGTCGGAATGAAAGGCACAAACTCTACAATCTCGGATTTGTGGATCAGCGTTATCTCGTCTTCTAGACAGTTGTGAAACACAAAGCCAAGCTCAGTCGCGACAGGGATAAGGTGCGAGAGTGAAATAGGTAAGCTAATCCAAGTAATACCTTTGTTGTTTTGTTTTGAAAATTCGGTGATTTCACTGAGTTCGGTATGAAATGAGTCAGCGTCTTGAGGCGCTGTCGCTGGGTCGATGATGATGCCGTTAAATTTGTCGAGCGTAAATTCCACGGGTGATCCTTTATTGTTTTTGATTTATAGGGAGTCGAGTATGGGTTGAGCTTATCGTATCTCAATAGCTTATAACACCTACACGGAGCGCGACATTTAGATTGTTTGTATCACCTTGGAGAGGAATATCGTGAGTGAATGTAGAGAGGGTAGGGAGAGTTTGAAGCGGGAGGCTAAAAACAAAAACTGCGCTTGGAAGCCAAAGCGCAGTTTTAAAATTAGGTTTATTGCAGTTTGATCTTAGCGAATATAGTTCGCATCGATGCTCACGTACCAGTGCTGTAGTTTGCCGTCGGCTTTTTTGATCCACAAATCGTTGGTGTAGCTCTCAATTTTACCGTTAACCGTTAAGTTGAATGTGTTCTCGTCGAATTCGCCAAGCTTCACAAACTGGTCTGTCGTAATCAGGAACGGGTCCATGTCGTCCACGCCAACCACATCTGAAATCACATAGTAGTGGTAGGTTAGCGGCTTGCTCGCATCATTCGGGTTGCTGCGGTATGCCACAAGCTTGAACGGTTCCGTTAATGGAATGTCGAGCGTTTGCTTGTCCATTGTTGCTGGAATCGGGATAAACAGCCAAGCGGTAAACAGACCGCTCAATAAAACCATCAGGAAGAAAAGAGTCTTAATTGCTTTCATAACAACCTTCAAAATAGGTGATGTTGAAGGCGCTATGGTAACAGGTTTGATTTGTCTATTGTAAGAGTATGAATAAGTGAAGGCGGCATCACTCTGTTAGGAAATTTGAACGAATTGACTCACTGTTCATAACTTGTTTCTTGTAAATCTGAACGGGTAAGCCCCTTATGATAACTCATTGTTCAATTAATGAGCGTGCCCTTGTGATAGATTGATCAACATGACGCCTGCGGCAACAAGCCCCATGCCAATCCAAACTTTAGTGTCCAGATGTTGGCTGTAAACAAAGCTCGAGATTAAGCTCACCGTCAAAATCGCTAGTCCAGCCCATAAAGAGTGCACCACACCAACCGGCATCTCTTTCATGGCTTGGCTTAAGAATAAAAAGGCGGCCAAGTGTCCTGAGATAACCAGTAAAGCTGGGACTGGTTTAGACAAACTAAATCCGTCGGTGGCTTTAAGTGCAACGTGAGAAAGTGCTTCAGCCATTACGCCCATTATCAAGAAAAACCAGCTCATATTCGTACCTTTATCTTTGTATTGTTTGTGTTGTTATAGCAAGAGTGTTTGAAAGTGGTAATTGGTGCTAATCGCGGATTAGCTCATATTGCAGGCACAAAAAAGCCCGCACCTCACGCTTTTGCAAGGTGCGGGCTAAATAGGAGTGACTACTTGTTTAAGTAAGTAGCGTGGAACTCAATGTGCTCGTCAATAAAGCTAGAGATGAAGTAGTAGCTGTGGTCATAACCAGGCTGCATACGTAGCTCTAAATCGGCATTGCTTACTGTGGCTGCTTCAACTAACTGTTCAGGTTTCAGTTGTTCAATTAGGAAGTTGTCCGCTTCGCCTTGGTCAACCAACATTGGCAGCTTAGTGCCTTTCGTTTTTAGAAGCTCAGAGGCGTCGTACTGTTTCCACTCTTCAATATCTAAGCCTAGATATTGGTTAAATGCTTTTTGGCCCCAAGGGCATTGCATTGGGTTACTGATTGGGCTAAATGCAGAGATAGAACGGTAGCTATCTTCGTTCTTGATGCCAATCGTTAGGGCACCGTGTCCGCCCATGCTGTGACCAGAAATTGATTTCACAGATGTCACAGGGAAGAAAGACTCAATCAGTGCTGGAAGCTCTGTTACCACGTAATCGTACATGTGGTAATGGCTATCCCATGGCGCTTGAGTGGCATTCACGTAGAAGCCTGCACCTTGGCCTAAGTCGTAGCTTTCATTGTCAGCAACGTTCTCACCACGTGGGCTTGTATCTGGTGCAACAATAGCGATGCCTTGCTCAGCTGCAGCTTTAAATGCGCCGGCTTTTTGCATGAAGTTTTCATCGGTACAGGTTAGGCCTGATAACCAATACAAAACAGGAACTGGGTTTTCTTTGCTTGCATTTGGTGGCAAGAAAATCGCGAAACGCATATCGCAGTCAAGCGTTGCAGAAAAGTGGGTGTATTGTTTGTGCCAACCACCAGCAACCTTTGCTTGGCTAATGTTTTCGATTGTCATTGATTGTGCTCCGTTAGGTTGATGGTTTCGGAATTAATGTATTGTATTTTGTCTAGCTTAGGCTAGAGGTTTCACCACCCACCGGGCAGGAGGTGGTGAAGACAGTTTCGCTCTGATGTTTACGTCAGAACTGTGGTCTCGACACCTAGGTGCCGAGACCAAGGAGAATTATCTGTCCATGTGTAAAACAGTACGGATAGATTCACCTTTGTGCATTAGGTCGAATGCGTCGTTTACTTCTTCAAGGCTCATTGTGTGAGTAATGAACTCTTGAAGGCCAAACTCACCCGCCATGTAACGGTTTACGATTTCTGGTAGTTCAGAGCGGCCTTTAACACCACCGAAAGCAGAACCACGCCATACACGACCTGTTACTAGTTGGAATGGACGAGTTGAGATCTCTTGACCTGCGCCTGCAACACCGATGATTACAGATTCGCCCCAACCTTTGTGACAACACTCAAGAGCTTGACGCATCACGTTTACGTTACCGATACACTCGAATGAGTAATCAACACCACCGTCTGTCATCTCAACGATAACGTCTTGGATTGGCTTATCGAATTTCATTGGGTTGATGCAGTCAGTCGCGCCAAGTTGTTTCGCTAGCTCGAATTTGCTCTCGTTGATATCAACACCGATGATTTTGCTTGCACCAGCCATACGAGCACCGATGATTGCAGAAAGACCGATACCGCCTAGGCCGAATACAGCAACAGTGTCGCCTTTTTCAACTTTAGCTGTGTTCAGTACCGCACCCATACCAGTGGTTACGCCACAACCTAGAAGACAAACTTCCTCAAGAGGTGCTTCTTTGTTTACTTTCGCTAGTGAGATTTCTGGAAGTACAGTGTACTCAGAGAAAGTAGAACAGCCCATGTAGTGGAAGATTGGCTCACCGTTGATAGAGAAACGGCTTGTGCCATCTGGCATTAGGCCTTTACCTTGAGTTTCGCGAACCGCTTGGCAAAGGTTAGTTTTACCAGACTTACAGAATTTACATTCGCCACACTCAGCTGTGTAAAGTGGGATAACGTGGTCGCCAACTTCAACGCTTGTTACGCCTTCGCCAACCATTTCAACGATACCGCCACCTTCGTGACCAAGGATAGAAGGGAAGATACCTTCTGGATCGTCACCTGAAAGAGTGAATGCGTCAGTGTGACAAACACCAGTAGCAACGATACGAACAAGTACTTCGCCAGCCTTTGGCAGTTCAACGTCAACCGTTTCACGCTTTAGTGGCTCACCAGCTTTCCAAGCAACCATAGCTTTAGATTGGATATGAGTTTGACCAGGTTTGATTTCGATAGTCANGCCAACCATTTCAACGATACCGCCACCTTCGTGACCAAGGATAGAAGGGAAGATACCTTCTGGATCGTCACCTGAAAGAGTGAATGCGTCAGTGTGACAAACACCAGTAGCAACGATACGAACAAGTACTTCGCCAGCCTTTGGCAGTTCAACGTCAACCGTTTCACGCTTTAGTGGCTCACCAGCTTTCCAAGCAACCATAGCTTTAGATTGGATATGAGTTTGACCAGGTTTGATTTCGATAGTCATTGGATGCTTCCTTTATATGTCAGTACAGCGGATAACTTTTCAATTTAGTTCAACCCGTTAAGCGTAGTCGAGCTTAATTGCTCCCGCTCTCTCGTTTTGTTGGAGCCAGTATATGTGTGGTCACAGGTTTTGATAATCCCATTAAATAGAAAATAATTATTACTCACGTGTAATAATTAATGAAATTTGAAGGGGGCGTGAAAGGGAAGGTGTTGCTAAGAGAATCTATCGAGACTCTAAACAGTAACTAAGTAGAAGGGACATTTATTGGAAATAAATAGAACATAAGCTTGCCGCCTATTTTCCAGTTGTAGGCTTGAACATGCTTTTATCTCTCCCACCACCAGTGCTGCTATCACTTGCCATTGTTCTTGAAGTGATCGCCACTTCTCTATTACCTAAAACGCAGCAGTTTACTTCTTTGCCCGAGACTGCTGCAGTATTGGCTGGCTACGGCTTTGCTTTTTACCTATTGTCTCTCACAGTGAAAACCATTTCTTTAGGCGTGGCGTATGCGATTTGGTGCGGGGCTGGGATAGTGCTAGTCGCAGCTTTGTCTTGGTTGGTCTACGGGAAAAAGCTCGATATCTACGCAGTCATTGGTATCACTTTGATCTTGGCTGGTGTGGTGATCATCAACCTGTTTTCGAGTTCGGTGAGTCATTAAGAGACAACCCCCTACTTCTTAAGCAACAAACGAATTGGAATACTAAAGATTGTTAACCTTCATAAGATATTGAATATAATATAGTAATTCTAATAGATGCATTTTATGCATGTATTCCATGAAAACAGCTCACTTTACTCATAGATTGGTCGGTTTAGTATAGCTAGCAGAAACCAATGATTATAAATAATCATCAATATTATCTGTTTATCAATAACTTAGGAGGTCATTATGACTATTCCGACAACCGATATGATGGAAGCTTGGGCGGGATTTCAAGCCGGCGACTGGCAAACATCCGTTAATACACGTGATTTTATTCAGCGAAACTATACCCCTTATGAAGGCGATGAATCTTTTCTTGAGGACGTGTCGGATTCGACGACACAGCTATGGGAATCTGTGCTGGAGGGTATTAAAGAAGAAAGTCGCACTCATGCCCCGGTCGATTTTGATACTGATATCGTTTCCACTATCACCTCACATGATGCAGGTTACATTGCAAAAAACCTCGAAAAAATCGTGGGTCTACAAACCGATAAACCTCTGAAACGCGGCATTATCGCTAATGGTGGTATTCGAATGGTGAAAACGTCGTGCGAGGTGTACGGTCGTGAATTAGAACCACAAATAGAAAAGATCTTCACTGAGTACCGTAAAACGCATAACCAAGTAGCGTTCGATCTTTATACTGACGAAATTAAAGCATGTCGTCGTTCTGGTATTATTACTGGTCTGCCAGATGCTTATGGTCGTGGACGTATCATTGGCGACTACCGTCGTCTTGCTTTGTACGGTATCGACTTCCTGAAATCAGACAAAAATGAGCAGTTCAAATCGACTCAGAAGATGCTTGAAACGGGTGGTGATTTAGATAAGACACTACGTTTACGTGAAGAGCTTACGGATCAAATTCGTGCCCTTGATGAAATGCGAGAAATGGGTTTGAAGTACGGCATTGATATGTCTTCTCCTGCTCGTACTGCGCAAGAAGCAATCCAATTTACCTATTTTGGCTATTTAGCTGCGGTTAAGTCTCAAAATGGTGCTGCGATGTCGTTAGGACGCACATCAACCTTCCTCGATGTTTACATTGAACGTGACCTTAAACTTGGTCTGATTGATGAAAAACAAGCGCAAGAATTGATTGACCACTTCATCATGAAGCTTCGTATGGTTCGTTTCCTACGCACACCTGAGTACGATTCATTGTTCTCTGGCGACCCAATTTGGGCAACAGAAGCGATGGCTGGTATGGGTGTTGATGGCCGTACCCTAGTTAGCAAAACGACTTTCCGCTACTTGCACACATTGCACACGATGGGCCCAGCGCCAGAGCCGAATATGACCGTTCTATGGTCTGAGCAACTGCCTATCGCGTTTAAACAATACGCGGCTAAAGTGTCTATCGAAACCTCATCACTTCAGTATGAGAACGATGATCTAATGCGTGCGGATTTTGATAACGACGATTATGCAATTGCATGTTGTGTGAGCCCACAGGTGGTTGGTCAACATATGCAGTTCTTTGGTGCACGCGCAAACCTTGCTAAAGCGTTGCTTTACACCATTAACGGAGGTGTTGATGAAAAATCTAACATGCAGGTTGGCCCTCAAGTTGCTCGTATCGAAGATGAAGTTCTTGATTTTGAAAGCTTAATGCCACGCTTTGATGACATGATGGATTGGCTTGCAACGCAATACGTCACTGCGCTGAACGTGATCCATTATTCGCATGACCGTTACAGCTATGAAGCATCGCTAATGGCATTAATGGATCGTGATGTTCATCGCACAATGGCTTGTGGTATTGCAGGACTATCGGTTGTTGCTGACTCGTTAGCGGCTATCAAATACGCGAAGGTAACACCAGTACGTAACGAAGATGGCATCGCTGTCGACTTTGAGATTGAAGGGGAATATCCAAAATTCGGCAACAACGATTCACGTGTCGATGAAATTGCTTGCGATTTGGTTGAACGTTTTATGAAGAAAATTCAGAAAATGAACACCTACCGTGAAGCGGTTCCAACGCAATCTATTCTTACGATTACTTCAAATGTTGTATATGGTAAAAAAACCGGTAACACACCAGATGGTCGTCGTGCTGGTATGCCATTTGGCCCAGGCGCAAATCCAATGCATGGCCGTGATGAGAAAGGTGCGGTAGCGTCACTATCTTCAGTTGCCAAACTGCCGTTCGAATACGCTAAAGATGGTATTTCTTACACCTTCTCAATCGTACCAAATGCACTAGGTAAAGATGACCTAAGCCAAAAAGTGAACCTGGCAGCACTAATGGATGGTTACTTCCACCACGAGGAAAGTGCAGGTTCGATTCGCGTTGAGGGTGGGCAACATCTTAACGTGAACGTACTTAATCGTGACATGTTGTTGGATGCTGTTGAGCATCCAGAAAAGTACCCACAGTTAACCATCCGAGTATCGGGTTACGCTGTACGATTCAACTCGCTAACACGTGAGCAGCAACAAGATGTAATTAGTCGTACGTTTACTGCTAAGATCTAACCAAAAACTTCGAGTTATACGGTTCTAAAAAAGCGCGAGAATGACATCCGTCTCTCGCGCTTTTTGTGCGTCGAATATAGCGTAATGATGTTGTTGGCTCTGCGTTGTTTGGCTGGTCTACGGGAAAAGCTCGATATCTCGCGATCATTGGCATCGCTTTGATTTTGGCAGGTATGGTGATTATCAACCTGTTTTCGACGTCGGTGAGTCATTAAGAACTGTGAGTCATTAAGAACTCTACCTCGCTTTTGCCCCATTATTATTTTCAGCTATAACAGGCGTGTTCGAAGACAACCGGAATTTAACCTAATTCTGCTCATGTGACGGCAACAAGAATCATCCAATAAAAATGATTTTTTATGTTGGTAAGGTCGGTTAGGGACAAAGGTGAGTTAGCAGCTATCTCTAGCAAATGTGTTCACCATTGCACTGTATGATGTGATGGATAGTTCTTTGGAAGAGTGCGTTGTGTATAGCAGAGCGCTGGCTAGCAACAAATGCCGAGATTTGCTTTGTTCGCGTTGATGGAAAGTTGAGAATTTTGGGATGATCTTCTCAGGTTTTGATTAGAGAAAGGCCTTTTTGTTGAGAAAGCCATGAACCCACTGGTATTGCTGGTCTATCTCATGATTCATAAAAACAAAAATTAATTCTTGCATATTTTGAACCACCCTAGTCGAAGCTAGGCAAAGTAAGCACTTATGGTGTAGCGTAAAAGATTCAATATTGGTTTTGCTCGCTTAGAAGAGACGCTTTTTCTATTTTTCACCGATTTTCAACATTCTATAGTAAAAACTTGTTGCTTGAAGGTACTTAAATTCGGACCCGGTCAAAAAGCTGTACTTAGTGATGAATCACAGCTAAATTTTGCCGGGTCGTGATTGTTGTAACAAGCTCGGTTTTTAAGCGTTTAGAACTTCACTTTGTAGTTGAGAGTGAAAGTACGGCCGCGACCTTTGTATTGGTAGAGCGCATCGCTACCCGTGTACCAGTGTTGAGCTCGTTGACTCCAGGTTGTGTAGTAGTCTTCGTTGAACAGGTTCTTAATACCGAAACCTAAGCTACCAACTGGAAGCTGGTAGTTACCTGTGAAATCAACGACTGTGAAGCCATCTAGCTCACGTTGATCAGCATCTTCGTAGTCAAACATAGTCAGGCTTTGTAGCTTCAGACTGTAGTCGTTGTCGTACCAACCAACCCAAGCGCCGGCTTTAGAAGTACTCGCCTCCATCGCTTTGTGATCTTCCCAGCCAGTGTCTGTTTCAGTTTCTGTCACAACATAGTGACCTAATAGACCAAGCTGTAGCATGTCTGTTGCCCAGTAGCTGATTTGAGCTTCCGCGCCGTAGACACGTTTTGGATCTGCAAGTCCTGAGATAGATAGGTCATCTTCGTACTGAACGGTTGCGCTTGAGTGCGAGTAGTAGATTGCAGATTGCAGTGAGAGATTATCTAAATCGTTACGGTAACCGATCTCGTAGCTGTCGGTTTTGATTCCATCTAGCTTAGAGGCTGCGACATCTTGAGTAGCGCTCTTACCGTAGTAGCGATATAGCTGAGGGATATCGAAACCTTGTGAGAAGTTAGCCCAAACCTGAGAAGTAGGGTTTATGTGATAGATAGTACCAAGGTTAAACAAGCCTTCAGCGTAATCTGTCGAGCCACCAGGAATGAAGTCCGAACTAGACGTCGCTTGGAAGTCAGACACGTCTATGTCCATTTTCTGGTAGCGATAACCCGCCTGAAGTGACCAATCTTCCATGATGCGGTATTCCGCTTGAATGAAGCTGGCGATGGATTGAGTGTCGATCCCCGGGTAACGACCTTGCATTTCGCTGATGACGTGTACTAAACCGCCCGTTGCCTCGGTCGTAGCTTGATCGTAGATCGCTTTGTCGCTATCAAACTTATCGATGTAACCGTCGATACCGTAGGTCAGGTTCCAAGAACCCAATGATTTATTAAGTGCCGCTTTCATTGCCAAAATATCAGTAGATTGGCGAGAGGAGTTAGTCGACAGAGTTGCCTTGCCATCAACTGTGTAAGGCATGAAGGTGTGATCTTCGGTACGGTAAGAGAGTTCGGAGATGAGCTGGTGGTTTAAGAAGTTGTTGTTGCTGTATGCCGCACTTAACATGACACGCTCTGTGCCTTGTTCTCGATCTGCTGAGTAGCCTTCTCTGACATCGACAAACTGGAAGTTACCGCTGCCATCTTTTTCAAAGTACAGGCCGTAAGGGGTGTCTTGTTGGCTATCGTAGTACTGCGCTAACAAGTTTAGCTGCTGGCCTTCAGCAATGTTAATCTGTAGGTTACCTAGCAGGTCAATGGTTTCGTTAAACTGAGTCGAACCCTGAGTAATATCCGGAGTTACCATCTCACCATCGGCATCGAAATAGCCTTGTGTTTTGGTGTAAGCAACCGATGCGCGTCCCTGAACTTTCTCGTTACCACCTGCTATTGACTGAGCCAGTTTGTAGTCAAAATCTTCGCTTGATGAGAAGCCTGAAGTCCCACCAACAAATGATTCAAATTCGACTTCTTCACCAGACGCTTTTTTAGTGATGATGTTGATAACACCACCCGCAGAACCAGCACCATAAATCGATGTTGCACCAGAGAGTACTTCGATGCGGTCGATGTTGAATGGGTCAATTGAGTCTAACTGACGGCTTAAAGAGCGAACTGATTGTAGCGAAACACCATCAATCATTACCATCAGGCTACGGCCACGTAGGTTTTGGCCTGAGTGGGTACGGCCACCACTGCTTACATCCAGTGAAGGGATAGTCGCTGCCAGAATCTCATCAAGGCTTTTACCACCACGGTATTCTTGCTCGATAGTCTCTGAGTCAATGTACCAAACGGTGCCCGGAATATCGCTGATCGCTTTTGGCATGTGGCTTGAAACAACCACCATCTTCTCTTGATTGCTGTATTGTTCTGCGTGCGTGGGGAATACAGTGGTAGCAGCGACTGCTAATGCGATGGCGGATAGTGGAAAACTTCCTTTTATAACGTTCATTTTCTTCTCTATGTTTATTGTTTATAGGCTCCAAAAGAGTTGTTCCCTTGTGTGATGACCTTGGTTATTGCTTTGGTAATTAAGCCTTTGCCCCGGGTGTTCTCCGAGACAAAGTGCTCAAACTGGTAATGAAAAAATTGGCTTAAATAGTGGTTTTTTCGCTGCTTGGCGTTGGGCTCAGCCAGTCGATCATTCCGCGGCCTGCATCGTTATCAAATAAGGTTTCACCGGCAAGACGGTTAATGATCTTGGCACTGCGCCACGCCATCAGGCTTAACTGTGGCTCCGCGATTCCATGACTGTGCATGCCCGCATTCACCGCAAAGATTTTGTTAGTTTGCTGACCTTCCCACTTAAGTTCGAAGTCGGCATTCATCTGATAACGGTTGTGCTCATCCATATCTAATAGCGGCAGCAGATCGCGCAGACACGCTGGGTAAGGTGCTTCAAAACCAGTTGCCAGAATAACGATGTCAGCCTGATGAGTTTCGAGGTTTTGCCCCAGAGCATTGTTGGCGGTAAGCTTGAAGCCTTCAGAGTTCTGGCTCATGTGAGTCAGGGTGCGGTGAGGCAACAATTTGACCCACTTATCCTCTTTAAGAACATCAAAGCGGTGGTAGAGCTCCTGATAAATCGTTAGCAGCGCTTTTTGGGTAATACCGTCAGAGGTGAGCTTCTGGTTGGTGATTTCGGTGTTCTTTACCGTCGGAGACAGGTTAATAAACGCATCAACGTAATCAGGTGTGAAGAACTCGTTAGTAAACGAAGCTTCATCAAGCGGTTGATAATTAGAACGACGTGACAACCAATCGAGCGATTTCGGTTTACCCCATTTACTTTGCAGTGCATTGATAAAGATATCTGCGCCACTCTGACCGCCACCGATAATCATCACACGTTTGTTCGTGAAATCTCTGTCACGCAGACCGATTTCAGCGGCGTGGAAAACGCGTTCACCGATATGAGATTGAGCACATTCAGGGATGAACGGCACTTTACCTGTACCGATACACAAGTTGTCAGCCTGATAAACCCCTTGGTTTGTATGCAGGTTGAAGGTTTTACCTGTGTATTCGACCTGTTCTACGCGAGTAGAGAACTGAACATTGTCCATCTGATGCGCAGCCCACGCTAGATAGTCAGAGAATTCATGACGACTGATACACTGCAGTTCTGCCGACAGGAAGCGATAAAACTTCTTAGTTTTGACCAGATACGAGAGGAACGAATAACGACTCTCCGGGCTGATCGCCGTGACCAAGTCTTTGAGGAACATGGTCTGCATGTTGGTGTTATCCAACAGTAAGCCTGGATGCCATGCAAAGTGTTCTCTGCCCTCAAAAAAGCGTGACTTAATTTGTGGCTTTTCATTTAACAGCGCAGCGACGCTAAGGTTAAATGGGCCAGCTCCAATACCAGCTAGATCGAGTTTGACGTTGTGAGTGTGTTCCATGAGCACAATCCTTTTCTTGGGTTATTTATGCGGCTTAACTTGCCATTATTATTGTTTTGTCGCTTAAAGCTTGTTTTCTGCTTGCAGTGCGGCCACTAGCGGGTTGTCGAGCATGTCGTCCATATCGGGTAACATTCTCGATGCGCTGGCATCGGTACTGTGGCGGAATTTGGCTAAGTTAAGGCCTATGCGCAAAATGCGCGGTTTGAATAGATCGAATTTACTAAATCGGTGTTGATAGTCAGGCTGCTGCTCCATGTAGGCTTTGATTCGCTGACCCAACAGGGCGTAAAACTGCGACTCTGAGAAGCCGAGCTTAGCGACCAAAGGCGAAATAAAACGCAGCGTGGTAACGAAGTGTCCAGTTTGTAGATCGTGGATGATCAACTCTTCTTCGAGGCGCACTGTTACCTCTTTTACGCTCGACTCAAGCGCAGCCTGCTCTGGGTAATCGCTATCAACCAGACGCATGTCGCCCTGAAAATCTTTAAGTAGAATGCGCTTTGGAAGGTCGTTTTCTAATACCAGAGTGACGTTCTGCCCGTGAGCAATCAGAGAGACACCGTATTTACACAACAGGTGGTAGTAAGGAATAACGACCGCATCGAACATCGTACTCAGCCACGCTTCAACAGAGACGCCTGAACGTTCAATGTATTCTGCGATAAGCGGATTGCCCTGATTGTCGCTTTCCATTAAAGCCGCCATCAGAATTGCCTGCTCACCCTGCTTGAGCTTTGATGCAGCAGATTCACGCCAGATAACGCCAAGCAGTTCGTGGTAGCGATAAGGTGCCTGTTCTAGTAACTGGTAATCGGCCTGAGCTGCAAAGGCTGCGGCGGGCTCCTGAAGAACTTCAGCTTGCTTTTCAACCAGCAGTTGATCTGAACTAAACACAGATTCTATCCAGTCCGATGCAGTAGGACCTGCAAGAATATAGCGGCCGGGAATGCCTCGGTAGCATGAGGTATTCATGATTGTTAGTGGTAGCTTAATGTCGTAGCTGTCAGGTCGAGTGATGTTACTTAACGTTCGTAATGAGAGTTGTGGCAGAAACTGATCACCAAACTCGCCGAGGTAGATCAGTTTCTTCTCAGCCATTTCACGGATAAACAGTAGCGATAGCTTGTTGCTCCATTGCCACGGATGAACTGGAACATAGCTGTAGTCTGCAATATCAACCCCGTAGGAAGCGACAATGCTATCCAAGGTTTTACGCTCTGATTCATTCATTGACGAGTTAAGTAGCTCTTGCCAGCTGACGCTATCGTTAGTCGCGAGTTGCAGAATGGAGTGTTCCACTGCCACCCAGCCAAGTTGGAAGGCGCGTTCTGATTCCGGTGCGTAGAGCTTTAAATCATCACTACCCCAGCCGCGTCGACCTTTGTTAAAGGCAAATTTAGGGTGACCGTCGAAGTAGGTCTGCTGCTGCTCGCAAGGGAGCAGGGCTAAATCTCGAGCGGTCAGCGCCTCTTTTCGCTGCATCAACTTACAGTCGCCGAGTAGAGTCGCATTAAGATCCTCTAAGTGCTCGGCGAATGCGTCATCAGTCATGTTGAGCAGAGACTGTAAGTCACGCATTAAAAGGGCTGCGGAAATGCTCTGTTGTGGCTGGCGGACAATTGAGCCAGGTTCAATCAGAACCTGACCCCAAATGTTTTCACTACCTTGGAATTGGTAGCTGACTTGATTGGCTAGCTTTAGCGTATAACCCTGAGCATCCTGCTCGAAACGAAACGCCTGCTCATAGGCGAATTCGCTGATGATCTTGGCGACCATTTTCTGGTTAGCCAGCGGCCAGTATTTATGTAGCGCTATCTGTTCCATTACCACTGCTCCGAGAAGAAACGGTCACGTGTCATCATCAGCAAAGCTGAACGTTTGTGTGGGAAGTTAAACTCGAAACACTTCTCGTAACCGAAAGGCAGGATGCGATTAAACAGGCGTTGATTGTCCGATCTCGGTTCGAGAACGATACGCTGAGTCCGCGTGTCATCGATAAACAAGTAATGGCTGATCCCTTTCATCCAGGCATTAAAGAACTTAGGACCACGGAACTGTTGTTCACCGACAAGCAGGTGAATACCTCGATCAAAGTCCTGTACGTCGAAGTAAGGGCTGAGTCTGTCTTCTGCTACCCAGTAAGCTTCCACATAGCCAAAAGGTTGACCGTTAAACTCACCAATCAGTGGAATAATGTGGGGGTCTGCCATGCGTTGCTGTAGGAACTCTGCCAGCTTTTCCTCACTCCATGCCTGCTCCCAGAAATGGGCCACGCGCGGGTCGTTCATCCAGCGAGTAAACTGAGCCAGATCCTTGTCGATATCAACGGTACGGAAGCTTACTTCCAACTCAGCATCAACGTCATATCTCTGATAAACGCATCCTTCGGGCTTTGACGGCCTTAAAGGGTGATGTCGGTATTGGTCGTTCGACTGAACTAAACGCTTTGGGAAATGGGTTGAAGTTTTGTGGCGATGCCAAAACAGCGGTAATTGATAAAAACCGCTGCGATGAAGCTCACCGTTGATGACAGGAAACTCTTGAGTGAGTCGCTGCTCTACCTGTTGATCGTCGCTGGCGAGGGCGATGGACTCTAACTGCTTGTGCAGGCTAAACAGTTGGTCAAGTTCATTAACCAATGTCTCGAATAAGGCCGAGTGATCAAGGTCACTGGCCTGAACGGTAACGCGTACATTGGGAGTGGGGTTATCCTGATAGATAAAAGTGGTGAAATCAGACATCTGCGGCTTCCTTGACGCGAGCGAGAGGGTTAGGCAGATCAAAGTAAATGACTGCCGGATCGGGAATAGAGTTCTCGTTAAAGTTCTGCAGGTAGCAGAAGAAGTTGCCCTTGCAACACAATGACTCACTGTTCAGTACATAGTTCAGACAGCGATCATCATTAACACCGCTTTGCAGCAGAGCAGCGAGCTTATCGTGAAGAATTTCGATCAGTTGTGACTCTTGCACATCGAGGTTGGCACAGATTGCTGAGATAACGTTAAAGGTAGAGTTGATGATTAGGTAGTAAGCGAAATAGCGCTCGACCTTCTCTTGGTTCCAGTAGTTTTCTAGCGTCTCTTTCTCATCGCCGAGCAGGCTGCCGAAGCGCTGCAGTGCAAGGTCTGTATATCCAGTTCCCTGACAATCTCGGTAGTACATACCGACAGGGAAACCTTGCTCAAGTTGCATCACAATGTTTTGCTGGTGGGCGAGGAAAACAATGCCGAAGTTAGCCTGTAAGTGGAAAAGAGAAACGACACTGTGGGTACAGTAAGCATCAAACCACTGCTTCGCAGCTTGCTGATGAGACAGATTGTCCTGTTGCGCGTAATGGCGAATTCGCTCGGCTACCAAGCTGGAACCACCATAAGGGTTTTGCTGGGTTAATGTCGCGAGAACTACCGCTTCCTGCTCGGGTCTATCTTCGAGAGGGTTGTCTCTGAATGCCACAAGGCTCTCGTCAATGATATTTCCCTGACTATCTTTAAGGCCGATATAAGCTGGCTCTTGCATCAGTTGGAAACCAAAGCCTTTACCAAGCTGCTGATCAAGAATTTCTTGCTGGAACAAGTCATTGAGACGTGTGCCGCGAACCACTTCTTTAAGCGACAGGTTACGAATTGAGTTGGTCAGCTTTACGCTTAGAGAGAACTTAAGCATATAAGGCAGTGAAGGCGCGTAGAGCGAACGGGTTGAAGAGGTTGGATACCAGTTGACACCGATTTGGCCAAGGTTATTCAGTTGACCGTTCTTAAGGTATTCCTCTATCGAAGGGTTACTTGCCATTACGCTCCATTGCCAAGGGTGGACAGGCAGCAGGCTTTTGTCTTGTGCGATAGCTTCGGTTAACGCTTGTTGTAGTTTTGGTTCATGAGCGACCAGCTCTGACATACGTTGTTGGCATTGGATACCTGCAGAACTTCCCTGGGCAATAAGCTGGTTATCAACGCTTAGCCAGTAGAGCTGGAACTGACCACCAAGTTCTGGTGAGTAAACTTTGGCATCCTCAAGACTAAACTGTTCACGACTTTTCGGTGCTGGGTGGAATGAATGACCTATTAATAAACCTTGTTCTGCGGTTTTGAAGTCCAGTTTGTCGGTAAAGAGTCGGGTTTGATAAGGAGAATGTTGGATACCTTGACTGGTGTTGCGCTGACTTTCCAGCACGCGAGTCACGAAGATCTGTTTCTGTTCTTCACTGATGAATCCGACAATCGCAGGTTCGGACACCATCAATTCGATAAGCTGATTGTCGGATAATGTCGTTACCGAATCACCACTAAGTAGCAGGGCAGGCAGTTGGTACTCGTGACTACCCAATTGCGAAAAGTAGCTAAGCGGTATGTGAATGGTTCGTCCACCTGATAGTGGCAACTGATAAGTGTAACCTTGCGGACGTGATTCGATTTGTACGGTATGACTTTCTCGGGCGAGAGAGTTGAGAAAACAAGCTAAGGCGGGGTCATTATTGCTGACCTGCTGGTTTGAGTTCTCTGGGTTGAGCCGATCGTTTTTACGATTCATTTTTCTTTCTCAAATTATTATTAATTAAACTGACAGTATGAATGCTAATTATTATCATTCGTATAATCAACTGCTTTTTAATAATTTGTCGAAAATGGTAACGAGAGGTCTAAGTGTTTAATTTATCAATAAGCTTTATGGTATGGTTGCATAGTGGAGGTCCATATCGAGACCTCCGCATATGCGCAACTTAATCGCTGTTTCGCGACCATTCGCTGCTATTTCCTCATTAAATAGAGGAAGTAACCACCGCCGATCAGCGAGGCTAATAGTCCAGCAGGGAATTGCCAAGGGAACCATAGCGTTCTGCCTATCCAGTCCGCCGTGACCATAATAATTGCACCTAGAAGTGCTGCTGTGATCATTTGCGGTATCGCGCGATATTGATGGAGTGAACGCGCCATATGTGGCGCTAGCAAGCCAATAAAGCTTAATGGGCCAATAACTATAGTGCAGAGGGTTGTTAACGCCGCAACGATAAGCAGCACCAATCTGACCATAGTCGCGTTGAGGCCGAGGCTAGTGGCAGTCACTTCACCGAGATTGACCAGAGTAACCCAGCGATGAAGCGAGAGAGCCAAAATTCCAACAAGGCAGACACCGCCAGCTAATAGCCACATGTCACCAAGGCTGACTAAATAGGTTGAGCCTGACAGCCAGGTAAGCAGGGCGGCGGCGTTGTCGTGGCCTGAGCTCATGGCAATTCTTAGCAGGGCGTCCAGTCCTGCGCTAAGTGCGATACCCGTCAATAAAGTTTGCGTTGGGGCGAAATTGTGTCGTCTGCCCATTAACCAGACTAAGCCTGTTACTGAAGCCGCTCCAAGGGTACCGAGTAGCATTTGCTGTTCCCGCTCAATCGCTACGCCAGTCAGAGTACCGAGAACCAGAGCCAATGCTGCGCCAGAGCTGATCCCCAGTACTTCAGGGCTAGCCATTGGGTTGTTGGAAATACGCTGAATCACTGTGCCAGCAAAGGCCAGCCCGATCCCTGCCAATAGCGCAACCATGATTCGTGGCGCTCTCAGATCAAACAGAGACTGAGTGAGTGTTGTGCTCCAGCATGACGGAGTTTTGCCGACCATTAAAGCAATGATGACAGCAGCTAACAGAACACAAATAAGCATGACGGTAATTCTGGTCGCGCCAATGGTTCTATACTGGCCAACCGAATCGGTGCGGGCTTTGAGGTCAGATTGTAGTTTGGTTCGTTGCAATAACCAGAGTAAAAATGGTGCGCCAATGAGGGCGGTCATTGCTCCTGTGGGTAGCAACTCTCCTCCGACACCTGAGAAAGGCTGAATCACAAGATCGACAATCAATAGCAGTAGACTGCCGACTAAGCCACTGACAATAATCTGTTTTGCCAGTGCTCGCGCGCCCAACATTCTCGCTATTGCCGGTGCAACAATACCGACAAAGCCGATCAGACCAACTTCACTGACCACGGCTGCAGTAATAAAAATAGCCAGTGACAGGCAAAGCAATTTAATCTGCTTGATGTTGACCCCTAAGGAAGTGGCAACATTGTCACCGAACTGAAGTACAGACAGAGGTCTCTGCAGTATCAACAGTAGGATAGTGGGTAGGGTAACAAGCGGCAAAAGTACCTGAGTGCTCGACCAGTCATTCTGGTTGAGTACTCCGGCACCCCAGACAAAAACAGTCGTTAAACGTTGCTCATGCAATAGCAACAGCATGGTGTTAACCGAACCAAGGAAAAGGCTGACCACCAGACCGGCCAAAACCATATGCAATGGTGAAAACCCTCTGCTAGAGCTAAGGAGAAAAACCAGTCCTGTAGCGAGGCAGCCACCGATAAAGGCCGGAACAAAATTAGGAATTAAACTGGTGGCTGGGAGCAGTAACAGACCGAGCACCATGCCGAACTCAGCTCCTGCTGCGACCCCAAGCGTCGTCGGAGAGGCGATTGGATTGCGCAATACAAACTGCATCACGCAGCCAGAAACCGCGAGTGCGAAGCCGCAAATCAGCGCCACAGCGAGCCTTGGCAGGTAAGTGTAATGGGTAATGATATGTTGGTAGTTGGCCGAATCGAAGTGAAACAGCGATTGCCAAATTAAACCGATTCCCTGTGAATAGGGAGCGGTCACTTGCAGTAACCCACTAACCAGCGCCATGACAGCGATGGTTAGTAGAATCGATTTGATATTGAAGTTTTGGCTACTGCGCTGCGCGATATTGCCTGCGTCCATTAAGGTCTAACTAACTGTTGAGTGATATGGTCACTGAAACGTTGTGTAGCGATAAGGCCGCCAAACGTCCAGATTGCAGGAAGTTCATAGACTGAATCAGTGCGGGTAAATTCCATTGCCTGCCAAAGTGGCGACTGGTTAAGCTGTTTACGCTCTTTCTCCTTAAGAGGGCCAAAAAGTATCACGCTGGCACCTTGGTGTTCGGCAAGCTTTTCAGTTCCGGTAGTGGTGAATCCCCACATGTTTGTGGTTTCGTTCCAGTCATTGCGCATGCCCATTGCGTCAATCGTGTCTTGAGCTAAAGAGCCTTTGCTATGGACACGGAGTGTCTTGTCGTTGATGAAACGAGCAAAAATAACCGGTTTTTGTGCAGAACCAGCGGCCTGGATTTTACGACCGTTTTCAGCCAGACGCTGGTGTGTCTGACTGATCACCATCTCTGCTTGCTGTTGCTTGTCGAATAGCTGACCTAAAGAGCGAGTAATGGACTCTGCTGATTTTAGCGGTTGTTTTTCTTCACTGTAGATAGTGAATACAAGGACAGGAGCGATCTGGCTAAGCGGCTGGTAAGCTGCGGCCATATGTTTACTGACCAGTATTACGTCAGGCTTAAGTTCACTCAGCAGTTCAAGGTTAGGTTCTCTGCGCGAGCCTACATTAGTGACCTCTGGGCTTAGCTCTGGTTCTGCTACCCACTGCTGGTAGCCCTGAGGGTTGGCGACACCTTCTAGCTCAATACCTAAGCTAAGTACGGTTTCAGTAAGTGCCCAGTCTAACGCAACCACTTTTTTGGGTGGCTGTTCAAAAGTGCTCACCCCCATTTCATGAGTAATCTCAAGAGCGTAACTGTGGGTAGAGACTAAAGCTGCACACAACATCACGATGAACTTTTTCACAATGAATTCCTTTTTTGGGTTAAGGGATATAACTTATTGGCTGACCAGTCGTCGGGTGAGGGAACAGTGCCAGTTCCATACCGTAAATCTTCCTCAGCGTATCTGGTGTCATCAGCTCTTCTGGAATGCCCGAAGCAATCACTTTGCCTGAGTGAAGGGCGATTAAGCGGTCACTGAATTTGGCGGCCATATTGACGTCATGCAAAACCATAATCACGGTCAGACCCAATGATTGATTAAGTTCGCGGATTAAAGCGAGTAATTCATGCTGGTGGGCGACATCGAGCGCAGAAGTAGGCTCATCGAGTAAGATGCACTGGCTTTGCTGTGCAAGCAGCATTGCTACCCATGCGCGCTGTCTTTCACCACCGGACAAGGTCGCCACATATCGTTCGGCCAGATTACTCAGACCTACTTTTTCAATTGCTGACTCGACGATGGCGTAATCTTGTTGACTATAGCGTCCAAAAGCCCCTTTCCATGGATAACGACCGAAACAGACAAGTTCGCGCACTGTTACGCCATCGGTGACTGGTGGATGCTGTGGCAGGTAAGCAACTTGATGGGCAAATTCCAGATGACTGTAGGAAGAGACTTGCTCATTTTGGAACAATACCGTGCCATGACTTGGCGCGTTTTGCCTGCTTAAGAGTTTAATCAGGGTCGACTTACCACAACCGTTATGACCTAGCAGAGTGGTGATCTCTCCTTGGGCGAAAGTCAGGTTAGTAGGGGAAAGTATGGTCTTGTCGTCGATTTCATACGACGCGTCGACAAGTTGGTACATGACGAAATATCAAGTTGTGTTATTGATTACGAGTCGGTAATGTTAACATATCGAAATAGAAATGATAATTACTTTCATAATCACTTTGTGGTGTGAGTTTCTCTAGCTACACTGCACTTTCTCTTGCGCTTATAGTGTTTTCAATATGATGTCAGTTACACAAAATAAAACCGCCCAATTGGGTGTCGTTGGCCTTGCGGCCGCCTTAATGGGGATTGGGCAAAATGGCCTGCTGGTCTCTTTGCCTTTTCTGGTCGAGAAGTCCGCTTTTAGTTTGTCGACCTGGTCAATTCTTATTGCAGTCGGTAGTTTACTGTTTCTTCCTTCGGCTCCTTATTGGGGGCGTTACAGCGATCTCCATGGACCAAAGATCGTCGTGGTGAGAGCCCTGGCAGGTATGGCGCTTAGCTTTTCGTTACTCAGCGTGTTTGCTTTTGTCAGTCACACTAATGAAGCACTGGTCAGTCTCTGTCTGGTAGGGCTACTGCTGGCGCGAATGATTTATGGGTGTACGGTTTCAGGCATGGTCCCAGCCAGTCAGCACTGGACTATTCTGCTGTGCGGTGAAGAGAACCGGCTACAAGCCATCACTTCTGTCAGCATTGGTTTGAGTGCGGGTAGGTTGATTGGTCCACTGATCTCAATTCTGGTGTTAAAGCTGTCTCCCTATGCGCCGTTAATGGTGATGGTGGCGTTGCCCTGCGTGGCGCTGGTCGCTGCAATGATGCTTCCTTCGCCATCGGTAGAAGAGAAAACTCAAGCTAAGAAGGAGTCCTTGCCTTGGTTACCGCAAAGAAAACTACTGCCATATCTGTTCAGTGGACTGCTATTGTGCGCGGCGATTGCGTTGCTGCAATACAGCTTCTCTCCATTGATTGGCAGCGTGACACAGTGGAATACCGGGCAAATTAGTGATGCGATTGGAGTGCTTTTGACTATCAGTGCTGCCTGCACGTTTGTTACGCAAGTTATTGTGATCAAAAAGAAAAAGCTCACGCCACTATCTATGTATCGAATTGGTTCTGTCCTGTTATTGGTCGGATTCGCCCTGTTTCTTACCGTTAACATATGGGTATTTGGCGTAGCGATGACGCTGGCTGCCAGTGGCGCAGCATTACTTGTACCAGCATATACCAGCTCGGCGACCGAGCAGCAACGCGACTATCCGGGCGCCGTGGCAGGTTACATCTCGATGTTCCACACCATAGGTTACGGTGTGGCGTCATTAATGGCGGTGACTGCCACCATCTCCGCCAACTATCCAATATATCTGTGTATTACCTTTTCCGCGATAATCGTGTTGATTGCTTATCTCGCGGTGAACCGACAACAGGAGAAGGAGATAAAAACCGCTTAGCGTTTATTAGCCGGATGCCTTGGGCAGTCACTGCATAACTGACGCCCATGGCATTTATAAACTAGGCAGCAACTGGTTCGAAAGAGTTTCAGACTGTTGGAGTGAGGGTCATAGCTAAGAGAGCTAAGTAGTTTCTCTGGTAGCCGGCAGGCATGTAACCACAGTCGAGCCTGTTGCATTAGGTACTCTTCATCCAAAGCAGGGGCCAACTGATGAAGTTTGACTATGCAGCCAAGTATACTGTCGGCGAACAGATGACGCGTAAATCCGGGCCGGATGCGCGTCCACTGGCTCATCTCATTTCGGAAGTACTCAAATAGTTCAACGAGTTGCTTACCTGCCTGCTCAATCAGCTCTGACTCTGTGCCTTGAGAAAAGTCGGATGATTCAAATTGAAAGCCGCTAATAAACCTTGGCTGAACCTTTTGCGCCATTTTAGTTAGGTCAGGTAAGCCGCGACAGGCGTAAATGGAGATAAATGCGACATAAATCGGTTGCCAGCAGAGTAGAGTCCAGCTTCGGGTCAACCAGTAAGGGGCGCCAGCTTCTGGGTGTTCTTTCTCCAGGCTTACATAGAGCTCGCGAATAGACTGCGAGCTAGGATGGCCAAGATGAATTAGCGACGGATCACTAGTTGCCAAAGGGGCTAACTGTCCATCTAGATATGGGGTGACCTGTTTGGAATATTCAAACAGATGTTCAAAGAACGAATGATCACTCATTGGATAGTGCTTATCTGTGCTACCTAGGAAGCGTACAGGATAAGTAATTGTGTCAGTTAATACAATCGATTCTCATTACGATTTGTGTTAAAGACTAAAAAATGTTCATCGCCGATTAGTGTTGCCATGGTAAGTCCCTGAGCACGTCAGGGGGAATTATTTGATCCCAAGCAAAGCTGGCATGTGCCCGTTACCCTTGAACGCTGCGTTGAAACCGCCCGACCATGCGCTGATCTCATCGTGGAGCAGCAAAAATGAGCATTAACACCAAATTAATTTCGTCTGCTTCAAGCGCACTTTTTTACTTTAGTTGTGATATGTGCGAGTGGGTACTATCAGGTTCTGTCGCAAATCTAGTTAGAGGCGTGACAGACCTATCCAACAGTTACAATTATACTGCTAGTGCGTAGAATCGCTCAAAGGCCGTTTGGCCTTCAACATCTATCTGGTCTTGTTTCAACATCGTCCACACTTCACGCCCATGCAAACTGGCCAAGGCTCCTTCCTTTGACTTCCAACCTAGAGCTTGACGTGTTTTCTGCTTCACCCAACGGTGGCTTTGCTCAACGATATTGTTCAGGTATTTAATGTCCAAAGTGTATGGTACGCCCCGTTTTGATCTGCTCCAGCCAGACTGGACACTTCATTAAGCGACATTTTGATTTTCAAAGTTAACTGGGCTTAGATACCCAAGAGCACTGTGCCTTCTTGTCCGATTATAATCAACCTCTATGTATGGCTTTGGCGACTTTTCTGTCACCGAAGAAGTTTAAGCGAGACGAACGCGAAGCGGGCAAAGCCGCAGGCATCATTGGGATGATTGGTATTAGTGAAGGGGCAATTCCTTTTGCCGCCGCTGACCCTGCGCGAGTGCTACCTGCTGTGGTTGCTGGCGGTATTGTCGGTAACGTGGTTGGCTTTATGTTCCATGTGGTAAACCATGCACCATGGGGCGGATGGATTGTTCTGCCTGTAGTCGATGGCAAAATTGGCTACATCATTGGTACTCTTGCAGGGGCGCTAACCACGGCATTCATAGTGATACTGCTTAAAAAGAATGTGGTAGAAGGCGACGAGCTTTCTTATCAGTCTGCAGGTTGTTCGGTGACGGAAGAAGGGCAAGCGGATGTACTCGCGATTACTTCTTGTCCGTCAGGTGTCGCACATACTTTCTTGGCGGCTAAGTCTTTAGAAAAAGCGGCCCATCACCTTGGAGTTCGGATAAAGGTTGAGACCCAAGGTGCCAACGGAATAGGTAATCGCATTACACAGAAAGATATTGAAAGGGCGAGGTTGGTGATCTTCGCTCATGATGTGGCGATTAAAGAAGTTGAGCGTTTTGCGAATGTGAAGATCTTAGATGTCAGCACCAAAGAGGCGATGCTCAATGCGCAGGCGCTGATCATGAGAAAGGTATAACCCTTAAGCTATAGAGTTAATCGTCTACAAAGTTAACGAGATCAAAACTAAAAAGACTCCGCTCTAGCCCTTGGCTAACAGTGGAGTCTTTTTGTTGTTATGCCTGAGTTCAGTACTTAAAAAGGATGATACTTAAATACGTCTTCAACCATTGAGTTAAGCAAATCGATGTCATCGCATGTTTTTGCGTAGGTACGCAGGCCTGCTATTTGAACTTGAACATGTCGAGCAAGTTGAACAGGTTCACGCTCTTTGCTTATTTCACCAAGCTCTTGTGCTTCGGTAATCAGCTTAGCGAACTCACCTTCCATCCAAATTGGTTTGGTTGCGACGGCAACGGAAGAGTTGTCGGCCACAGTAAATGAAGTAGCTGCGAAAACTCAGCAGACAGCAAGCTCTGCAAAGATGGTTGATGAGCAGTCGCAAGAAGGTTTGAGTGCGGTTCAAGAGTCTTACCACTCTATCGAAAAGCTAGCATCTGAAATTAATGACCTAGCCGAAAAAATTACTCATCTGCACGAGAGTAGCAATAATATTAACAGTGTGATTGATGTGATTAAGTCGGTAGCAGAACAAACCAACCTATTGGCATTGAATGCAGCGATTGAAGCAGCGCGAGCTGGTGAGCAAGGCCGTGGCTTTGCGGTCGTTGCTGATGCAGTTCGTACACTGGCTCAGCGTACGCAAGAATCGACATTGGAGATTGAAGGCTTCATCAGTTCTCTACAATCAGATGTGCAGACCGTCTTCAACGTGATTGATAACAGTAAGAAGATGTCATCAAACGCAGTACAGGATTCAAAAGAGGTCGAGCAAACCTTACAAAGCATCTTAGCTTCGATAAGTGAGATCTTGAGCATGACGGAACAGATCGCTACCGCAACAGAAGAGCAAGCGGTGTGGCTCAAGATATTGCACAAAACGTCATGGCGGTAGAACAGAAGTCGACAGAGTCGACCACTGGCGCAACCCAAATTGCAGCAACTGCCAAAGAGCAAGCTGAACTGGCAGCTTCATTGAAAGAGATTGCCAACACGTTTAAGAGCTAAGTGCTTGACTTGAAATTGAGAGTTATGCAAACAAATGTCCCACCCAGTGCGGGACATTTTTTATAGGGAAAGGTAAAACTTTTCGCTTAAAGCGCTTGTCCGTTAACCGACAATTTCACATCAATGTTGCCACGAACAGCATTTGAGTAAGGGCAGACTTGGTGCGCGGTTTTCACAAGCGTCACAGCTTGTTCTTGCTCTAGATCCAGTTCAATCGATAGAGCAACAGTTAAAGCAAAGCCGCCATTTTCATTTGGGCCAATGCCAACTGTCGCGGTCGTTGGCGCCGATACAATCTTAATTTTCATCTCTTTTGCTACGTGAAGTAGAGCATTTGAGAAACACGCAGAGTAGCCCGCAGCAAACAGTTGCTCAGGGTTGGTCGCTTCACCTGTTCCGCCCATTTCTTTAGGGTAGCTCAACGCTACTGAAAGCAGGTTGTCATCTGTTGATACTTGGCCGTTACGACCTGCCGTTGCAGTTGCAGAAGTTGTGTAGAGCGTTGTCATTGATCTAGTCCTTTTTTTGGTTGTGTAAAATTAAATTGTACGCAACTTAATTTTAAAGCTAGCTTAATTGATAAAATTTGAGCGCGCAAGTATATTGTGCACAATTTAATTTATTGGTGAAGTGATCATGAGCGACCAAGATGACTATCTAAAGCTAGATAATCAGGTGTGTTTCGCGCTGTATAGTGCGTCGAATGCAATGAGTAGAGCGTATCAACCTTTACTAAAAGCGCTTGATCTTACTTACTTGCAGTACATTGTGATGATGGTGCTGTGGGAAGAAAAAGAGATAAATGTCAAAGCCCTAGGCGCAAAAACGCATTTAGATTCTGGTACATTGACGCCATTGCTCAAGCGTTTGGAAATGAAAGGTTACGTGCTTAGAAGCCGAAGTACTGAAGATGAACGAGTTCGAGTGATCACACTGACACCTGCAGGGGTCGAACTCAAAGAACAAGCGCAAACCGTGCCAGTAAAAATGCTTTGCATTTCTAAGATGAGTGAAGGTGAGCTTAAATCACTGAAAGTACAGTGTGAGCAGTTGCTTGGTAACTTAGCCAAGTAAGTACTTTTTAGATCTCGGCAATGACAATTAGACATTGAAAAAGCCCGTTAGCCTTTACTTTTAATTAGTTGCGATTGCTAATTCAACTAAGAATAGCGGGCTTTTTGTATCTGCTGTCGTTTAAATACCAACAGATAGTTTGGTCTATCGAAATTTTCCCCATAAACCAAGACTCGAAAGTTAAAGCGCCAAAACCAAATGTTTCCATCAGTGCTGTGTCGCTACCGGCTGCGACATAGCTGCCTGATAAGCGGCGCACCTTAACCACCATCGCGAGTGGCCCCCAGATAGCTAAGAACACTAATACCATTCCCGCATTATCTAACATGCTCACAAACTGGCTAGCGAACAGCTCTGCCAATACCAAAGGTCAGATGAAGGTTAACTCATAAGCCAACGCTTTGTTATTGGTCACCGCATCTTTGTTTTGGTTGTAAAGCGCCATAGATACGCTAAGGAAAGAGGTCACCAATGCCAGTGCTGAGAGCAGGGTGAAATCACTACCTTCAACCAATAACATTGGCCGCTAACTGGCGGTGAAGTTAAAGTAACAAGTGAAAAATCAAACTGCGTTAAAGGCTTGGCTCATGCTAAATATTGGTAGTTGCTTGAATGACAATTGAACGAGTGTTCGAACAATTTGCTTGGTGAAATTAATCGCATTTAAGTAATCCAATATATGAGAATGATGAAAGCCCCACTCTGTTGAGTGGGGGCCTTGTTGTATTGGCTTGAATAGAAATCAGAAAGGTAATCTAATTGGCGTATTTAGCGATTATCTTCGCTAATGTCACAACCCCTTCTTTCCACTCTTTGCTCTCTTCAATATTAGCGACAGTGAAGCGCAAGCAGTGTTTATATTGGTCATTTGTCCCAAACACTGTACCGGGTAAAATCCCCAACTTATACTTTAAACAGTCTTGATAGACCGCGTAGCTGTCGACCGACTCAGGCAATGTTATCCAGTTTAAAAAAGAGCCTTTAGGTTTTGAGAGGTGGTAGCGTCCGACAATGTGAGGGTGGCTATCTAATGCTTGAATTAAAAGGCTTTGGAATTGCTTTTGATTGGTTTGGTAAAGCCGTTTCATTTTGGAAAGGTGACTGCGGTATTTACCTGTGGTGAGGAACTGCCCCACCGCGGATTGCATTAGGTTTGAGCTGCCCATGTTGTCACATAAAAGGTACTTTTCGACCAAAGATTGGTAGCGCCCGGACAGCAACCAACCGATTCGCAAGCGTGAGTCTAAGGTTTTAGACAGTGAGTTGACGTAGATGACTCTATCTTGATCATCAAGCTCTTTGAGACTCGCGATTGGTGTATCGAATGCCAAGCTACCGAACACATCGTCTTCGATAATTGGTAAAGATCCGGTGATCTCCAGTAACGCCTTTCGATTAGCCAATGGCATCCGTGAGCCGGTTGGATTGGTAAAGTTTGGCGTCAGAAGTAGAGTCTTCACTTCCCATTTGTCTAACGTACTCTGTAGTGATGGAATATCGATTCCGTGGCTCACACTGCTTGGTATTTCTAGGGCTTGCAAACCAAGTGATTCGAGTAAAAGTAAATTGCCGAAGTAACACGGTGACTCTACGGCCACGATGTCACCCGGTTTGGTGAGTGCACGTAAAGCTAAACTGATCGCCTGTTGAGCTCCATGAGTAATCGCAATCTCTTTCGATCCCGCAGGCACACCAAGATCATGGGTGATCTTTAACAATTGCTTTACTAACTGCTCGTCTCCAGGAGGCAGTTGGTAATAACCGGGAAGCTGAGTTTGCAAACGGCTATGCCGACCGATTTCGGCGTACAAGCTACGAATCGCAGGGTTGTTGATGTTCGGGTGTGCTGAGCCTGCCAATAACTTCAGACGACCTTTTGGACGAGAGAGTACAGACTTGGTGACCGACAACAGGTCAACTTTTTGAGGTTGGTTTGGCGAATCCCAGTTGGTGGTGTTGGGTGCTTTCACGCGATAGCCAGATTTAGGTACTGAGTAAACCCAGCCTGTCGCTTCCAGTTCTTGGTAAGCTCGAATCACGGTATTTTTACTCACGCCAAGCTGTTCGCTTAATTGACGAATTGAGGGAAGGCGATCGTCTGGATGAAAGAGTCCTTTATCGATCTGAGCCTTAATATGTTGTTCGGTCGCAAGGTATTTGTTGCCGCTGACTTCTGCTTCCACGCTATTCTCACATTTCATGATTGCTAATCTGTAACCATTTAAACTGTTGCATCTGTATCTTTATTAGTTATCTGTACCCAACTAAGGTAACAGCATTGATGAAGAGTGACCAGAGGTTTGTAATGCTGATTAAAATGATTCCGTTTGTGTTTGTAATATTGTGGTCGTCAGGCTTTGTTGGCGCACGTCTTGGTGTGGAATACGCCGAACCCGCAACATTACTTTCACTGAGGATGGTAGCCAACGTGGCGCTGTTCTTGGTTTTGATTGCAATCCTTAAGCGTCGTATCCCTCGTGGTCGAGCATTCTTCCACGCTTGTGTGGTTGGCATCTTTATTCATGGTTTCTACCTTGGTGGCACTTATCTAGCAATTGATATGGGTATGCCTGCCGGGTTAAGTTCTTTACTTGTTGGCTTACAACCGATTATCACCGCATTAATTATGATCAGCTGTACTTCGCAGCGTTTTAATTTCGCACAATGGCTGGGCTTAGCGCTTGGTTTTGCGGGTATTAGTTTGGTGTTGATGGGCAATATTGAATGGCAGTCAGACGATCAAAAAGGATTGGCAACATTATTGTGTTTGGTTTCTTTAGTGGGTATTACCTGTGGCACTCTGTATCAGAAGCGCTTCTGTCAGGGGGCCGATATGGTCGGCGGTGCGATGGTCCAATATTTGGCTTCTGCTGCTCTGTTTCTACCGTTCGCAATGCGCTACGAAACGATGCAAGTGAACTGGACTGTAGAATTCACGTTGACTCTAATCTGGCTGGTGGTCGTTCTGTCTTGTGTTGCCATCCTATTATTGTTGTACATGGTGGAGCACGGTGCGTCTTCAAGTGTGGCATCTGTGTTCTATCTCGTTCCGCCGACTACTGCAATTCAAGCTTGGTTGATTTTTGGTGAGTCATTCGATGTCTATGGTGCAATGGGCTTTGCGTTGTCATCCACTGCGGTTTATCTGGTAGTGAAGAAGCCTGAATTGGTTAGGTTCCGAAGACAAGCGGCTTTAAACCGTTAAAAACAAAAAAGAGCCTAATATTCAGGCTCTTTCTCTATCAATAACTTTCTAGCGGCTTTGGATTAGCGCTTCATCAGGCAAGCGTAAGCCGTTGTAAACGGTGCTTCTTGGTATTGCTTAAGGCCTGTCTCTTTGAACTTCATCATTAGAGGGTTGCGCTTTAGGCTCTCTTTGATGTCAGCCGGAGAAACAACTTCAACGTTTAGACCGTCGATCAGTTGGATCGCTGCTTCTAGTTTGAAACCGAAGCCACCGCCAGCAAATTTTCCTTTAGTTTGGCGTTGGCGAATCACTACTTTTTCTACTTGGTAATCTTCCATTAACTTTGCAAAAGAGAATTGAAAGTCTTTCATATTCTGTGTGTCGTTAGCGTCGCTGATAGAAACCTTAGAAACTCGGCAATCAGGGATGTTAAATACACCATCTGACAGAGAAAGAAGACAGATGACTGCATCGTTACCTTTGATTTCAACACCACAAATTTTCATGTTCTTACCTACTTATTTTAGAGCCCTATATTATGGTGTTATTTCTGATACTTCTCCAGTCTTTGCGTGTATCCGTCGTAAATAAGTCTGAATTAGAGAATATCTTAGCGGCGAAAAGTTACCCTTTGACTAATTCATCAAGATACAGATGAGCGATATCGTTTGCTATGGTCTTTTCATTAGAAACTGAAAAGCCCGTATTCAATGAGTACGGGCTTTCTTTTTAGATACATGATCTGTTGCTGACCGTGTGCTGCCAGTGATTCGAGTTTTCAACTTAACAACAGTTGATAGGATTAATGTTAGGACCAAAACGAACTTATGTAAGAAGTTAGTCCAATAGGCATCGTGAACCGAGAGTTATGCACAAAGCATATCAAGCAAGGTGACAGAAATCGGTAACTTCAATACACTGCATGGGTATCCACAGTTCAGTACAAGGTAAAGGCATGGCCAATTGGGAAGGGGTAAGTGAGTTTGTTGCAGTCTCAGAGCGTGAGAGTTTCACTGGTGCTGCGCAGAAGCTTGCTACATCGGTTGCTCAAATCAGTCGCAGAGTAGCAAACCTCGAGGAACGTCTCGCGGTAAAACTGCTCAATCGAACGACTCGAAAGGTTTCGCTAACAGAAGCAGGACAGCTCTATTATCAGCAGTGTAAGCTGTTGGTTGAGGGTTTAGAAATTGCGGAATTGGCGGTAACACAAATGCAATCGACACCGAAAGGATTGCTAAAAGTAACGGCTCCTGTCACCTATGGGGAGCGCCAACTAGCACCAATACTCCACCAATTTTTAAAGCTCCACCCCCAAGTAGAACTAGAGTTAATGCTGACCAACCAAAAGCTCGATTTGATCGACTCTGGTGTCGATGTCGCGATCCGTCTTGGTCGATTGGAAGATTCTAGCCTGGTGGCAAAGAAGCTTTCTCAACGACAGCTCTACGTATGTGCAAGCCCGGAATACATTGAACGTTACGGCGAACCACACACACTCTCTGAGCTGAGTAACCATCAGTGTTTAGTTGGTGGCTTTGAGCACTGGCGTTTTAAGGAAAATGGTCGTCCTCGCTCGGTTCGCGTCAATGGACGTATCAAGTGTAATAGTGGTTTGGCTTTGCTAGATGCGGCCAAGCAAAGTATCGGTTTAGTGCAATTACCAGAATATTATGTGAGTGAAGATCTAGACTCTGGAGAGTTGGTTGAAGTGTTATCTGATTACCGTGATGACAAAGAGGGTATCTGGGCACTTTATCCACAGAACCGTAACTTATCTTCTAAGGTACGCCTGCTGGTGGACTTCCTTTCTGAGCAATTAGATTAGTTTATGACCTAAAGGCATCACCGATAAAAATACGGGCTTCAGAATAGAGATTCTGAAGCTCGATTACTTTTAGAGAGGATAGTTTTGAACGTTGAGTAGTGTTCACCTGTTCGACATTAGACTGTGAAGCGACCCACCAAGTGGTAAAGCTCATTGGCGCGGTTGTTGAGGTTTTGGCTACCATCGCGGTTTTGATTGGCTAGCGATGCCGATTGAGAGCTTTGATCTGATATCACGACAATACGTTGAGATATTTCTTGGCCGACAATGTTTTGTTGTTCGGTTGCTGTCGCAATCAGCGAGTTCATATCCATGATGGTATCGATTGACTCTTGGATCTTTGCCAGTGCAGCCGCGGCAGCGTTCGCTTCTTCGACAGTTTGAGCACTTCTATTTTGACTTGAATCCATCGCTTTCACAGCGGCATCCGAAGCGGCTTTTAGCTGCTCAATCATCTTATGAATGTCGCCGGTGCTTTCTTGAGTTCGGCTTGCAAGCTTGCGAACTTCATCCGCAACGACAGCGAAGCCTCGGCCCTGCTCACCTGCGCGAGCGGCTTCAATGGCAGCATTCAGTGCAAGTAGATTGGTTTGTTCGGCAATGTCTTGAATGACCGCGAGTGAAGAGGATATGTTCTGTACATCGTCTTCTAAACGAGATACGACAGCGTTAGCTTCTGATACCTCACTAGCTAAACCAGCTACTGAATCAGCAGCAGCGTTTACAATTTGCTGAGCTTCTTTGGCCTTACCTTCTGCGAGTTTGGCTGAATCCGCGGCTTGGCTAGCGTTGCTTGATATCTCCTGAGCCGTTGTTGTCATCTCTGTCATAGCGGTAGCGACTTGTTCAGTTTCTTCCCGTTGCCCTGTAGCGAGTTCATCAACTTGAGCTGCGCGAGAAGACATGCTAGATGTTTCAGACACAACTTGCTGACCTACCTCGCTGACACTGCGAATGATGGTTTGAAGGCTTGCCACAAAGGCATTGAAGTTCTCGCTGAGTTTAGTGAACTCTGGCGCTTTGAATGTTTCCATTCGGGCGGTCAAATCGGCTTTGCCACTCGCGAATGCGTTGATTGAACGATCAAACTGCTCGAGCGGTTGCATGATGGTGCGGTTGACTGCAACTGCAAACACAGCGACCACCAGGGCTATCAAACCACAGAAAATAGCGATGGCCTTCAATGAGCTTTGTAGTGCAGCATTTGAGCTCTCTTTCATCTCTGCGATTATTGCATCGATGTCGTCAGTATAGAAACCAGTGCCAAGCATCAAGTCCCACTGGGGAACGAATATCGAGTAGCTCAGTTTCGGTAGGGCTTCGGATTGGCCAAGTTTTGGAAAGTAGTAGGTGGTGAATTCACCAAGCTTTGAGTTCTTGATCAAGTCACGAATTAGGTAGTTACCTTTTTTGTCTTGCAGGTCGTAATAGTTTTTACCAATACCATCGTTGTTTTGCCCAAATACGACTCGAACACCTTTAGAGTCGTAACCAAAAATATAACCAGACTCTCCATATTCTAGCGTTTTTAATGTCGGTAATGCTTCTTTTAGCGTGGACCCATTTTCTAAGAAAGGGGTTATCGAAGACTTAGCCATTTGTAGGTACGCTTTGAGTTCCTTTTCTTTCATCGCCATCATATTGCTTCGCGTCGATTCTACTTGTTCTGCGGTTAGCTCAGTGCTCTTCATATAAGTCACACTCATCATGCTAATTGCCATTAGTAGCAAAGGAATAAAAGAGAGAATATAAAGGCGGTTTTTGATGGTGAGGGTCATTGGCACTTCCTATGTGATTGATTATCTTGTTCAATTTCAACACTTTATTAATGTGATTTCGAAATGTAAACGGACTTGTTGTTGAATTGTTACCCTAAAACCTTTTTATTTAATTAATATGATGACAGTTAGGTTTTTGAAGTGATAAGCCTTGTAACTAGGGACTTAATGGTTAAAAGAGCCGTTTGTTCCGATGCTTTTGAATTCGACGTTGCTTTGTTAGAATGCGGCGCTTTGTAGCACCCAGCTATGTCTATTCGTTAAGTGAGAAAGATTCATGAACAAAAGCCATGTGACTATTGGTTTAACTAACCCGAAGAGCCCGACAAACGTAGGTGCTGTTATGCGAGCGGCTGGTTGTTATCAGGTCGACGAAGTTAAATATACAGGGCAACGCTACGAAAAAGCCGCTAAGTTTCACACCGATACCAAGAGTGCAACGCGCACAATTCCACTGACTGGTGTCGAGTCGTTTTTAGATAACCTTGATCCTGAAACCAAGATTGTTTGTGTGGAACTTGCAGAAGGTGCTACGCCACTGCCACGTTTTAAACACCCAGAAAATGCGATTTATATTTTCGGCCCAGAAGATGGCTCTATTACTCAAGACGTTGCCGATAGAGCAGATCACGTGGTGTACGTGCCGACAGTTGGTTGCATGAATCTAGCTGCAACCGTGAATGTGCTGCTTTATGATCGCCTAGCTAAGTCAGATGAAATGGACGAGAGCAACGAGCTGATTAAGAAAAGTCGCGATAACCGTAACCATCTCGTAATCAAAGAAAAATAAATCTCTTCTTCTAGTGTTATCTATCCTGCCTTTTATCGGATATTATCTTGAATCATCATCAGATAATTGAAGGGTTAGATAACACCATGGAAGACAAGCAATTACTTGCCGCGTTACAGCAACACCCTGTCCTCGATCTCTATCAGCTATTTCAAGACGTTGGTAAAAACCACTCTTTGTACACATTACTAGAGAGGTTATCTTCCCTTAAAGAACACCATCAGTTGAGCACTCGTCTTAGCCCTTTAAAGCCACATATCCAAGGGATGCTAGCTCAATTTGATGACACAACGCCAGATAGCGAGATTCTAAACGCTGTCGCCATCCAATCTGAGATCCAACAGCGTGGTCATAGTATGAGTCGTTACATCATGACTTCTGACAATCATCGCCATTTTTCACCTCAAGCCGATCTTGTGATGTTTGGCGATTCGATTACTGAGTGGGCGCCATGGGCTGATATTTTCCGTGATGTATCTATGGTCAACCGTGGCCTAGCCGGAGATACGACGACGGGTATGTTGCGCCGTATTGATACCACGCTGAACGTAAAGCCAAAGCTCGTGTGCTTTATGGCCGGGATAAACGACCTTTCTCAAGGCTACGATGTTGACCATATCTATCAGAACTACATCAATATGCTTAAGGTGTGGCAAGAGAATGATATTCAAATCTTGGTGCAATCGACGCTTTATGTTGGCGCAAAATTGCAAGGCTTGAATCTTTCTGTAGAGTTGCTCAATAGCAAAATCAGCGAGTACTGTGCTCAACAAGGTATCGCGTTTTTGGATGTGAATGGCGTGTTGTCACCAAGCAAGCTACTGTCAAATGAATACTCGTGTGATGACTTACATTTGAATGCCAAAGCCTATCAGGCTTGGGCTGAGGTGCTTCAACCTAGAATTGAAGCGCTATTAAGAGTGTAACTCTCTAATGGAACGTATTTAGAGTACCGCGAATAAGCAATAAGGACATCGATTTGAACCTAAGACAGCTGGAAGTCTTTTACGCCATTATGCAGACTGGAACTGTATCTGGAGCTGCACGTAGTTTACATGTATCTCAGCCAAACGTGACTCGTATTTTGGCTCACACCGAACAACAGCTTGGGTTTGGCTTATTTGAGCGTGTCAAAGGCAAACTGGTGCCAACAGTTGAAGCGAAAACTTTGTTGCCAGAAGCGGAGAAGGTCTACCAACAACTGGGGCAATTCCGTTCTTTAACTAACAAAGTGAAGCAAGGCCATCAGCATTTTCGGATTGGTGCGCCACCGATACTGGCGACTAAGTTGCTGACACCGGTGATCGCCCAAATGTCTCGCGAGCAAGAGCTTTCTTTGGAATTGCTGACTGCCAATCGCGACGAACTGTGTTCAGGGTTATTGAAGCATGAGCTTGATATTGCTATCGCATTTGGAGATGAAGCACCGCCAGCGATATTGTCAGAAACGCTATTAACTAAATCCCTTCAGGTTCTGGTTCCATCTAACACCGTAGAGCATCTACCGACAGAGTTAACCCTTGATGACTTAATCAATTATCCATTGCCAATCATCGGGCTTGATAGTCGTGATCCACTGGGTTTGCTGCTCCATCAAAGCTTGATTGCACGCGATGAGCATTATCACCACCCCATATCGGTACGCGGATACAGCGCTGCGGCGGAGCTGGTTAAGCACCAAGCGGGTTTTGCGATTGTCGATCCGTGGACGGCAGAACAGTATAAAAATGATGATGCCGTTTGTGTGTTGTCACTACAGCCTGAGATTCCGTTCTCAGTATCAACTTTGTATGCCGAGCACACGCCGCAGTCGATTGTTGCCAAGCAGTTCATTACAGCACTGAAAGGTTCTTGTTAATGAACGACTAACTTTATCTATCACCTAATATTTCTCGCCCAATTTACAACCTATAACATCATGTTATAGGCGCGCCATGAATTGGTATTCGGCAAGACTCAGCTTCTTAATTAGAGTAAATCCATACAAGGACTTATTAATTAGGAATGCTCATGTCTATCGCTCAACCTTACCTTCTTTTTCTTGGGGATGTTACTGACCTATTGGCTGCAAAAACCGCTCGTGGTATTCATCAGTGGCGCCCTGAAATCTGCCTCGGCCAATTACGCTTAACAGAAGAGACAGTTTCTCTTGGTTTGACGGATATGACCTTGCAAGAGGCACAAGCGCAGGGAGCGAAAACGTTAGTTATTGGTACTGCCAATCCGGGCGGCGTGATCCCTGAGTCATGGCAACCAATCATACTGGCAGCTGCAGAAATGGGATTTGAGATTGCATCGGGTATGCACCAGCGCTTGAGTGAATTTTCACCGCTTGCTGACATGCAGCAGCGAGGATTGACTAAGCTTCATGATGTACGCCATTTTGATGGTGTTCTAAACGTGGGTAATGGCAAGCCTCGCAAAGGTAAGCGCCTGCTCACTGTCGGAACTGATTGCTCGGTAGGCAAGATGTTTTCTGCACTGGCGATAGACAAATCGCTAAAAGAGGCGGGAACGTCGGCTCAGTTCAAAGCGACTGGGCAGACTGGCATCTTGATCGAAGGCAGCGGTATTTCGATTGATGCAGTGGTGGCAGATTTCATCTCTGGCGCAGTTGAAGCGATTAGCCCTGATTTTACTGACCACGAATGGGACATAATTGAAGGGCAGGGTTCTTTGTTCAATCCTTCTTTTGCAGGCGTGAGTTTTGGGCTATTGCATGGTGCGCAAGCTGATGCTTTAGTGTTATGTCATGAAGTAGGGCGACCACATATTCGTAACCTACCGCACGTCAAATTGCCAACAATAGAGCAAACTATTGATGCAAATTTACAAGCCGCACGATTAACAAATTCAGATGTGAAGCTAGTGGGTATCTGCCTGAACACATCTGCGATTAGCATTGAAGAGGCTGAAACATTGTGCCAAGAATGGAACGAGGCCTATCAAGTGCCAGTGACGGATCCAGTGCGATTTGGTGTACAACCTATTACTGATCATTTTCGACATTCACTTTAACGATTTCATCATTTCTACGTTTCCATTTGTTAAAGCGAACATCAACCGAGTGAATATATGAAGATTACAGCAGAACCAATTACTATCGCGATGCAAACGCCTTTTCGCATCTCTCGAGGCAGCCGAACAGAGTGTCATGTTGTTCGCGTTTACATTGAGCACAATGGTAAACAAGCGAAAGGTGAGTGTACTCCTTACCCACGTTATGGTGAGTCATCCGAATCTGTATTGGCGCAAATTCAACAAGCCTCGAGCTGTCTTGAAACGGCCTTTGAACGTGGTATGACTGAGCCAGCTGAATTAAGAGATTATCTTCAGTCTTTATTGACTGGAGGGGCTGCTCGTAATGCTGTCGATTGTGCGCTTTGGGATTTTGAAGCGCAGCAAAACGCGCAGATGTTCCCAAATAGTATGTTTGAGTTACCTACTCAAATAGTTACGGCAATGACGGTCTCGATTGGCACACCAGAAGCGATGGCAACACAAGCTCGTGATTATGTGGCGAATGGTGCAAAACTCTTAAAAGTGAAGCTAGATGGCGAGCAAGTGGTAGAGCGAGTGAGTGCAGTCCGAGGCGCCGCGCCTGGAGTCAAAATTGTACTTGATGCCAATGAAGCTTGGACAGGGCTGAATCTCGAGGAGCTGTTCAATCAATTGGCTGAGTTTGATATCGCGATGATAGAACAGCCTCTGCCGCAACAGCATGATGCCTCGTTGGCACACATCAAGCATCCAATCCCATTGTGTGCTGATGAAAGTTGCCACACCACGTCGCAGCTTTCATCGCTATTGGGCAAGTATGAAATGGTTAACATCAAGCTTGATAAAACCGGTGGTCTGACAGAGGCGTTAGCACTTGCCGAAGAAGCGCAAAGGCTTGGCTTTACTCTTATGTCGGGCTGTATGCTTGGCACTTCATTGGCAGTGCGTGCAGCGCTGCCAATCGCTGTGCAATCAGAAATTGTCGATCTCGATGGACCTGCATTACTTGGTCAAGACGTATCGCCAGCACTAATTTATCGAGATGGCATGATTATTATTTAAATTCGTTGAGTCTCGGTTAGTAGATGGACATGCCGCAAATGAAATTGCATAAGTCAAAGCTTGTGCAATTTTTTGTTTGTATCAACAGACCTTAACAGACACCAGTTTTGAGTTCGTTTATTATCGAGTTTTGATGAACGTGAGAAAAGCACGTTAACTAAATGGCAGTTACACAGCATATGTTACAGTCTTGTTTTTTGCCTTTAATACTGATAAAAAGTAAAAGTTTCCATCTCCGCCCTTATTGTTTATCAATAATAGACCCAAGTCAGAAATCACTACACGATATCATTCTTTCTTTTAGGAAGTTTACAAACACTTTTAGTTGTTTGGGGACAAACTTTGATTGGATATATTGAGCTACCACAAATTGTTGCTTGCTGGCCCCAACTCGCCATTCACCTAAGATTGGAACAATTGCACCGGATTTAATGTACTCTTGCACCGAAAAATCAGGAAACATGGAGATTCCCATACCTTCTAACACCGCCTCACGCCTAATTTCACTGTGATTTACTGAAAAGTTACCATCGACCTGAATAGACTCTGAACAAACCCCATTAGAGAAATGCCATACTCTATCGGAAAGTTTTTCCGTTAAACATATACAGTTATGATTATGTATATCTGTCGGTGACTTCGGTGTGCCATGCCTTTCTATATAGTCAGGGCTAGCACATAGAACATTATTTCGACTGCCAAGCGTCGTTGCTACCAAACCTTCAACCGGTAAGCTAGTGATATGAATTACAAGATCAATTTCTTCATTTATAGGGTCGATGTATTCTTCAGCAATGGTAAGTTGCAATTGTATATTTGGGTATTTTTTCATAAAAGCAAGAATGATTGGTGTCAAAACTTGCTTTGATAACGCTTTAGGCGCCGCCACCTTTAATCTACCAGTATACTCGGAAGATCGTGCTTTAGCAGCTGACACAGCCTCTTTAGCATTGTTTAGCATTTCGCAGCACATGCGAAACACCTCTTCTCCATCCGTACTTAATTTCACTTGCCGGGTCGAACGATTCAATAATTTGATTTCTAGAGCGTTTTCTAACCGTGTGACAGATCTGCTGATTGATGAGGGAGAAACTCCAAGCTTCACGGCGGTCTTAGAAAAACTACCTAACTCAACAACGTTCACGAATATTCCCATTTCTGAGAGTAGGGGCAAAAGTCGATTTGTGTCCATAGTGCAAAAGTCCTTTGCGATTACTCATCTTGTCCTCGCTAAATTACTCATAGATACTTACTAAGTCAAAGGGTTAGACGTATTCTAGTCAAAAAGTATCTTGCTAGGCATAACTTATTATTGCCTAGATTTATGAGTCAGAGGGAATAATGAACAAAATAATTTGTGTAGGAAGGAACTATAGAGAACATGCTAAAGAGCTTAATAACCCCATACCTGAAACCCCCATATTGTTCATCAAACCCACTTCATGCATATCCAGTTTTGAAGAGATTGGAGCAACTCTTTGTCGCTATGAAGAAATCAGCTATGAGCTTGAACTAGCAATCCAAATTGATCAAATAGAAAGTGAAAGCAGCCTATCGATATCTGGTTTAGGGCTAGGTCTAGACTTAACAAGAAGATCGCTGCAAAGCCTCCTTAAATCAAAGGGACATCCCTGGGAACGCTCAAAATCATTTCGAGGTTCCTGCCCAATTACAAACTTTATCGACTACAAGTGTCCTGTTAGTTCTTTTGATCAACTCGACATTGAGTTTACGTTAGCTATTAATGATGAGATCAAACAGGTAGGACATATCAATCAAATGATATTCCCTGTTGCACAAATCGTTGAAGACTCGCACCGAGAATTTGGTATTGATTCTGGTGACATCCTTATGACAGGAACACCATCAGGTGTTGGTCTGCTACGCAAAGGGGATCACGTTATTGCTACGCTACTCAAAGACCAAAACATAATAATTAAAAAAGAACTCACAATTTAGAAGACAACCCAAGGCTAGGTTTAGATCCATGCATCAGGAAATTAAAACAAACGATTTAGTATCAAATGGGTACATGATCATTGAAGGCAATCACGTGCCAAATGAAGTAAAAGATACTCAGGTAGCAAAATATTGGGATGATCTCCCATTAGATACGTACATGGGCGATGGTGGCACATACAGAGAAAGGAGATTTGGCTGCTTTGAGTATTGCTTTAACTCCAAAAACCTCAAAAAAATCACGCGAAACTATTTCTATCAGTCAAAAGACATAAACCCGTTAAATGGGGGGGGGAATAGACAATTTGAGGATGTTTGTGACGAATTCTCGTGTAGTGGGTTCTTGAAAGGACTTGTTGACTATTGTTTGGATTTTATCCCTTTAAACCAATATGAAGGTAAAAAGTTAGTTATCAACACACATCTCTTTAGAGTTATTACTGATGGAAATCAACTAGGTTTACCTACCCCAGAAGGCATTCATAGAGATGGTCATCATTTCGTATCTCAACACCTGATACAGCGAAAGAACATTAATGGTGGTATTTCAGGGATTTATACCCCTGAGGAAAAAAGTCCTCTGATACATAAACTACTTAATAATTCGTTCGATACCATCATTGTAGATGATAACCGAGTAAAACACGATGTCTCTCCTATCTTCTGCAATTCGCCACACGAGCGCGGCGTCAGAGATATGTTGATAATTGATTACAAATTTATATAAGAGGCTGGTTATGAATGAGATTTTTAAACAATCGCTTCAAGTATCTTTCGTGATCGCAAAGCTTGTCATTCCATTTTCTATATTGAGTGAGATATTACAGTTCTATGGAGTCATCGAATATACGAGCTTCATATTTGAACCCATAGCGCAGTTACTTAATCTTAGGCATGAAGTCGCTATCGCCTTTGCCGCCAGCTTCTTCTTGAATATTTATGCTGGTATTGCTGTTGCAGCCGGACTTTCACTCACTCCTTACGAATGGACTATCGTAGGGACATTTATAGCAATATGCCATTCCATACCAATGGAATCTGCAGTGTTAAAAAAGGTAGGTTTTCCAGTTAATGTACATTGGCTATCACGCTTAGTACTAGGGATAGTAGGAGCTTGGTTTGCTTCATTAATCACACCAGAGACGCTTACTGGTGGTGTGTTTACTCAAGAACTAATGTCAGCTCAATATAACGGCTTTATTGATTTATTTAAAAACGCAGTTATTAACGCAGCGATTCTATGTGTAAAGATTTGTGTGCTTGTTTCAGCTCTAATATGCATGTTCGAATTAATCAAAAGGTCTAAAACCTACAATGCATACCTTAAAAAACACACCTACATGTCAAGTCTCCTCGTGGGCGGTTTACTTGGAGTGACCTACGGAGCGGGCATTTTATTGAAAGACATGAACACTGTGAAGAATGAGCACAAAGTATACTTACTAACATTCTTGATGCTTGCTCACGGTCTGATCGAGGAAACATTAATATTTTTAATGTTTGGTTCAGATGTAATGGTGATATTCGCAATTCGAATGTTTATAGCCTTAACAGCGGTATTAAGCGTATGGTTATTCAAAACTTGGAAATACAATAATAAGCAAACAGAGGGAATGATAAATGACTAAGGTATTCATTACAGACAGGATCACGGATCCGACGATTGAGAGAGAGATTTTAGGTGACCACCTTACATCGTCTATCGAAAGAAATGTGGAAGTATTGTTGGTATGGCACCAGGTAGTTGATGAAAGTTTCCTAAATGATTTTCCAAACCTTAAAGTTATTATTCGTTACGGTGTAGGTTTCGACAAAATCGACTTAAATGCATGTAATTCCAGAGGCATCACGGTATGTAACAACCCGGACTATTGTACTGAAGAGGTGGCAGATACAGCCATAGCAATGATCGTCAACTCTACTCGTATGGTAACTAGATATAATGCAGTTGCTCCATTTTATTCATCAGGGTGGCAAGAAAATGTTATCCCGGAAATAAAGCGCACATCGTCACAAACTGTTGGTATTATCGGGATGGGGCGAATCGGTAACCTTACATTAAGCAAATGCAAAGCTCTAGGTTATCAAACCCAGTTTTATGACCCATATATCACTGAAGGCACAGAAAAAGTTTTTGGTACCTCTAAATGTTCATCTCTTGAAGAACTATTGGAAACTAGTGATATTGTAAGCCTTCATTGTCCTTTGGATGAATCCACCCAAGGAATAGTAGATTCGAACTTTATTAGTAAGATGAAAACTGGTGCTTCGCTGGTTAACACTGCACGAGGAGGGTTAGTATCAGATATTGATATCTTTTACTCCGCTTTAGAATCTAAAAGCCTGAGTTCTGTCGCTCTAGATGTATTGCCACAAGAGCCACCCCAAAACGGTAAGTTGATAGATGCATGGAAAAGTAATGAAACGTGGTTAGCAGGTAGGTTACTAATCAACCCCCATGCAGCTTACAATTCTATTGAATCTCAACTCGAGCAGCGAAAAAATGCTGCTAAGAATGCGTTAAGAGCAATACAGGGGCTACCTTTGAACTCGGTGGTTTCTGATGTAGCGCTTCTTAAAGTTCAACCTAGAACCTAAGTTTGCAGTTGGTTATACGGATGTTAAAAAAGAATAATTGCCGACATGTAGTCCTTGAATTTATCTAGAACCAAAGTACTGTCAAAGGTCACTTGTTAGAAGTGCTTTGCTTTTAGATCGAAAAAGCCAGCAACGAGTGCTGGCTTTGGAACTCTTAATAAGCTTGTATTAGTTATTTTGCTTCAACTACTTATCGAGTTATACCAATTTCATCTCTTGGATGATGTCCGAAGCGATTTCTGGCTTCGTACTTGTTGGCTTCTCGTGTAGGTCGGCTTTCAATTGCCCCTTACGGTTACTTAGGCCTGCTTCAAGTTTCTTGAGTGCTGAAGCGATGGCTGGATACATAACGTCATCTGTAGCTTTTGCGTTTACACGTACACCTTCGTAGTTGGTGAACACTTCAACCTGATGTTGGCTGTGCTCTTTTGTAATGATGATGTCGCAGCTAATCAGTGATGGAAAATGATTTGATATCTTCTCGAATTTACCTTCGATGTCTTTACGTGAGTCGTCGTTAATTGATACATGATGTGTTTGAACGTTTATTTTCATAAATCATACCTTTCCAATGACTGTGTCATTTAAACGTAGCAAACATCGGATAGATTCACCAACAGAGAAAGTACACATGTGTGATTAACTTCAGTGTTATCAAATAATCTCCCGTTACTCCCTTGAAAGTCCGATTCACTGAACGCATATTATGTTTCGTGAATTTCAAACGTGTTTACCCCCTCATCTTTGAAGTATTACTCTAAGCCTCCTATGGGACTTAGACTTTATCGCCTCAACCAAACATTCTTACGAATTCTTATTCTAGTCTGCTTTTATAAATCCCTTTCAAAACGGGATAAATTGAGGTTTTGGTCAAGGTTATTTCCAATGATAATAAGACAGCGAATTCGCTGCCTTTTTTCGTTTAAAGAAAAGCTATACTCATGTCAAAGATTAACCTTCAAATTGGTAAGAAGAGGGCACCACAATTACGCCTTGTTTTGATACGTGGAAGCGTTTCGCATCCGCAAGGCTATCAATGCCGATTTGGGTTCCATCTGGCACTTTAACGTGCTTATCGATGATACAGTTTTGTATGCGGCAATTTTTTCCAATCTCAACATCTTCAAATAGAATACTATCAATCACAATCGCGGCATTGCTGACTTTCACTTTCGGGAAGAAGATAGAGTTTTGCGCAGAGCCTCCCTCTATCACTACACCATTAGCAATCATCGAGTTAATGAATATCCCTTGATTTCCCTCTACCGAAGCAATAGTGCGTGCTGGTGGTAGTTGGGGTTCGTAGGTGCGAATTGCCCAATCTGGTTGATACAAATCGATTGGCGAAGTTGGCTTTAACAAATCCATGTTCGATTGGTAATAAGAGTCGATGGTACCCACGTCTCTCCAATAGGCATCTTGAGTTACACGCCCCTCTTCATCACCAAACTTGTACGCGTAAACACTGTTGTTCTCCACTAACTTAGGAATGATGTCTTTACCAAAATCATGGCTCGAATCTAGGTCTTCTGCGTCTGCCAATAATGCCTGTGTCAGTAGGTCTTTATCAAAGATGTAAATCCCCATAGAAGCCATACTTCGTGTTGGCCTACCGGGTACGCTCGTGGGGTAACGCGGTTTTTCGGTAAAGTTATTAATCTGGTGAGACTCGTCTATCTCCATCACACCAAACTCTTTGGCCTCATCAATCGAAACCTCCATACAGGCTACCGTTAAGTCGGCTTTATTCTGCTTATGTTGCTTGAGGATTGGTGCGTAATCCATGCGATAGATGTGGTCGCCCGATAACACCACCACATGCTTGGCTTCACTGCGCGACAATAAATATAAATTTTGATAAATCGCGTCAGCAGTGCCGCTATACCAACTGTCACCCGTGCGCATCTGTGGGGGAACATTGGTGATGTATTCGCCTAGCTCGGGGTTAAGCACCGACCAACCATCACGTAAGTGTTTTTGCAAAGAGTGAGACTTGTACTGAGTTAGCACTAGAATTTGGCGAAGCCCAGAGTGCAGGCAGTTTGCTAGCGTGAAATCGATGATTCGATATTTGCCACCAAAAGGAACCGCAGGTTTTGCGCGGTTATCAGTGAGGGGTGAAAGCCGAGAGCCAACACCGCCGGCCAGAACGATTGTTAGAGTGTCTTGCATAGTCAGAACCTCAATGTATTTATGATTATGTTAATGGTCCTGCAAGCACTAAGCCAAATGTAACCCATTGAATATTAAGAGAGGTGACGATGAGTCCTGTGAGATTGCACCATATTGATGCATTTAGAATCTTGACTTGCTCTATTTTGATTCAGACTGGTTAGGACAAGTCTATGAGGTTGGATTAAACAAAATGACGCACGGGAAAGTTGCATTACAAAGCTGTCAATAAAATGAAGGAATAAAGTGATCGGGTCGATATAAATTTACATAAATTGTCACAACCTTTCACAAATTGATTTCCATCAATAAAGTAGGGTTATTCTGTGATAACTTGCACGCAAAATAAGAAATGATTACTCATTCACCAATAAAATGAAGCCCTCAAGGAAATAATAATGAAAAAAACAGTATGTGGTATCGCGGTTATTGCGGCTCTTATGTCAACGAATGTTCTTGCTCATAAAGAAGGTGATTTCATCATCCGTGCAGGTGCAGCAATGGTATCTCCAAACGACAGCAGTGGTGACGTACTAAACTCACCAGGTTCCGAGCTATCTGTAGATTCAAATACTCAACTTGGACTAACATTTGGCTACATGTTTTCCGATAACATTAGTTTAGAAATTCTTGCAGCAACACCATTTTCACATACTGTATCTACTGACTTATCTGGATTAGGTGATATTGCTGATGTTAAACACCTGCCACCAACGTTGATGGTTCAGTACTACTTTGGTAAAGCAAACAGTGACATTCGCCCTTATGTAGGTGCAGGTATTAACTACACGTTCTTCTTTGATGAAAAATTTAACGGAACTGGTAAAGACGCTCAACTACGTGATTTGTCTCTTGATGACTCTTGGGGACTTGCAGCAAATATTGGCGTGGATTACATGATCAATGGAGATTGGTTCCTAAATGCATCTGTTTGGTATGCGGATATAGATACAACAGCAAAGTATAAAGATACGGCAGGTAACCAATACTCAACAGACGTTGATATCGACCCATGGGTATTCATGATCGGTGGCGGTTACAACTTCTAATCCATCCATTCAGTTTACTAAAGGCGCTCAAGCACCAGTCAGCTTGGGTGCTTTTTTATTGTTAATGAATTCGCCACCATAACGCTTTGTTGTTATGGGTGAAGTAGACCTATTGTCATCATCTATTATTAATAAAACAGAAAGATAGCTGTCATGACCGCCTCATAAAATCGCGATTCAAATTATGGAGGATATATGAATCGCAAAATCAATAAGCTGACTTTATTACTACCTATCGCAGTGAGTTCTGCTCTGGCTGGGTGTTCTCAGTCAACATCATCTACGGCTAATACATTATCTCAAACCTCACTTGATGCTTTGAGCCATCAATGCCAATCCAGCCAACAGCCAATCGCAAGTGATGCTGAGGTTACCGGGCTAACTCTGGTTGGCCGTTCCATTGCCGACGCTCCCTTCGCAACTTCCGCAGCAGAAATTGTCAGCTACGATTCATGTACCGATAAATTGTATGTCGTAAATGCTCAAGCAAAGAAAGTTGACGTGCTATCGATGAATGCCGATAGCTCGCCAAACTCGGAAGGCTCTATTGATCTTCAATCTGCCGCTTTAGCTTCTGGTATCAATATCGGAGCGGCAAATAGCATCTCGACACATCAAGGATTAGTTGCTGTCGCGATTGAAAACGCCAACAAACAACAAAATGGCATTATTGCTCTGTATCGCTCAGATACTTTAGAGCTAATCACCACGTACACGACGGGCGCACTACCAGACATGGTGAGCTTTTCTAAAGACGGTCGTTATATTGCTTCAGCAAATGAAGGTGAACCGAATTCGGACTATACCATTGACCCTGAAGGTTCAGTGACGCTAGTTGATTTAGCCAATGGTCCTTTACGAGCTAAAGTAAATCAGATTGATTTTAAGGCATTTAATCAAGGTCAGCCTCGCCATGCAGAGTTGACCGACAAGGTTCGAATCTCAGATCCGAATGCGACCGTTGCTCAAGACCTAGAGCCTGAATACCTAACGTTTGCTGAAAACGGCAAACTCTACGTTGCCTTGCAAGAGAACAACGCACTAGCAGCGATTGATGTCGCAACTGCAGAGGTGGATGCGGTTCTTGGTTTAGGCGGTAAACCTTGGGATAGCGAGCAATTGGATGCGTCGAATAAAGACAAAAATATCGGCAATCTACAAAGCTATGCGATGTTAGAAGGGCTTTACATGCCAGACAGCATTACTAGCTACAGTGTCGATGGCAATACCTACATCGTAACGGCGAACGAAGGTGACGGCCGCGAGTATGGCATCAAGACGACGCAAAAAGTATGTGATGATAAGGGTTTCGAGTGGGATGGCGATGACTATCAAGGCACCGAAAGCTACACCACAGAGAAAGACTTTTGTATCGCTTATGTTGATGAAGTGCGTGGCAAAAAGTTAGATGTTGATGCTAGCCACCCATTGGCTGGTGCATTGAAGAACAATAAGCAACTTGCACGTCTTAAAGTGATTAAGCCACAAGGCACGCTTGCTGCTGACCAAAAGGTTCAAGCATTCGGTAGCCGCTCTTTCTCTATCTGGAATGAGTCAGGTGAATTAGTGTTTGATAGCGGAGATGATTTCGCTCGAATCGTTCTTGATCAAGATCCTGCAAACTTCAACAGCACCAATGATAACAATCAAAGTGGTGACGATCGCAGCGATGATAAAGGGGAAGAACCTGAGGCTATAGAAGTGGCTGAGATTAACGGTAAGCACTATGCCTTTATCGGCCTTGAACGCCAAGGTGGCATCATGGTTTACGACGTAACGCAGCCTAAGAGTGCAAGCTTCATCAGTTATCTCAATAATCGTGACTTTACTCAGCCAGTGTGCACTAAGGTTGATGAAGACGGCGATTGTGAAAACGATACTTACAACTCGAAATCGGGTGACCTAGGCCCAGAGTCAATCAAGCATTTCACTCGCTCCGGTAACCACTTTATTGCGGTTGGCAACGAAGTGAGTGGTAGCACATCAGTTTACCGCGTTGAGTTTTAATCACATTTACTGCTTGTAACTAGACTCAATCAAAACAAAAGCGCCATGACTTGTTAAGTCGGGGCGCTTTTTTAGTTCATATCTTGTTTCATCGCTTGTTTAGTAGCGACAGCAAAGACCTATGGCTGTTGCTTAGTTGGTGCTAGAGCGATTTCACGGATACATACGTTTTGTGGCTGTTGGTAAGCGAACGATACTGCGCGAGCAATGTCGTCAGCTGACAACACACCGCCCATGTCTTCTTTCCAAGAATCGTAACCGTCTTTGATCTCTTGAGATGTTGTGTGAGACAGTAGTTCAGTCTCAACAGCACCCGGTGCGATAGTAGTAACACGAACATTTGAAGCGGCAACTTCTTCACGAACGTTTTCAGAAATAGCGTGTACAGCGAACTTAGTACCACAGTAAGCTGCGTGGTTCGGGAATGTTTTCTTACCCGCGATTGAGCTGATGTTGATGATAGTACCTGTGTTGCGTTCCATCATTGGAGCAAGTACAGACTGCATGCCGTTTAGAAGGCCGATTACGTTTACATCGAACATTGTCTTCCATTCTTGAGCGTCTTGAGTATCGATTTGACCAAGAAGCATTGCACCAGCGTTATTGATAAGCGCATCTACAGGGCCGAATTTCTCTTCACCTTGTGCGATAGCTGCATCAAAAGATGCTTTGTCTGTTACATCTACTTTCACAGATAGTGAGTTTGGTAGGTTAAGAGCTTCAAGGCGATCAATACGACGAGCTAGAAGTAGCAGAGGGTGACCTTCATCGCTAAGACGACGAGCGATTGCTTCACCAATACCAGAGCTTGCACCTGTAATTACGATTAGTTTTTTCATTTTATTTCCTCTGTACTTTTATTGCGTCGGTTGGCTACGACGTACTGTTTAAGTGCATTCGAATCAAGTGCTTGTTGCCTTGCTTCGTTGCGATGGAGGTATATTAAGGAAAATAGAATTGTTGATATATAGAGCTTTACTTGAAACACTGTTGCTGTGGTGCAACAATAAAGATGTTCACCTTATTGCTTCATCTCTTTTAATTTCACAAGTAAGTTGGCGGCTATGCTCAATCAAATTAACCTGTCTGATATTCGTTCCTTCGTGCTTATTGCTCGATTGGGCAACTTTACTAAAGCCGCTGAAGAGCTCGATGTGTCACGCTCCCATGTATCACGCCAGGTGAGTAGCCTAGAAAAGCAGATGGGTGTAACGCTGTTTATCCGCACTACTCGAACCTTGAGGCTGACTCACGCAGGGCAAGATCTGTACACGAGATGTGAACAAGCCTTAGATAATATAGACCAAGCCTTGATTGCTGCGGTTGATGATGTCGAAGAGGTACGCGGTGACATCAAAGTCAACTGTGTTGGCGGTTATTTAGGTGAAGTGATCATTGCTGATCTGGTCAATGAGTTTATGCAGCTCTATCCCGATATCAGCATAAGCCTTGATTTCAGTAGTAACCGAGTCGACTTGATTGAAGACGCTTTCGATATCGCTTTTCGTATGGGGAGCCTTGAAGATGCGGGCTTTGTTGCGAGGAAGCTATTGGACATAGAGATGGGAACACTCGCGAGCCCTGAGTATTTTGCTCGCAAAGGAAAGCCTAACCACCCAAAAGAGTTGATCCATCACGACTGCTTAACCGGCTCGGTGCGTAAATGGAGTTTTCAAGCGCTTGATGACACCAAGAAAACACTCGATGTGCATGTGACGGGTAGGCTGCAATGTAAAAATGGCCGAGTGTTGGTGCAAGGTGCGAAGTCGGGTAATGGGATTATTCGTGTACCTACGATCTATTGCTTACAAGAACTGAATGATGGGCAATTAGTACAGGTGTTTGATGACTGGGTGGTACCTAAAGTGGACTTTTCAGCGATCTACCATCGAGACCGCTATCAACCAAGCCGGATTAGAACCTTTATTGATTTTGTGAAAAGTCGCTTTGAGCAAATGCCAGTGAGCTAAGTATGTTTGCTGTCTTTACTATCTTCCATTTTTGGTAGTAGTTGGGCTGGCTTGAACTTACATTTCGTCGATTTCGTTTTGTAGGCTTTCTAGCTGATCCAGAATCAGTAAGAACCTCTCGCCAAATGGAGTGACTTGGTATACCACTCTTGGTGGCAGTTCGTTGAACATTTGCTTATCTAGAATCCCGAAGATAAACCCACTGAAATAACTACAAACATATTCAACCTCCAATACCTGAATACCTATTTAGTGGTAGTGCAGACACTGTGCCAGAATTAACAATTTATATATTTCAATGTCTTATGGTGCTGCGCTGTTCTTGGATGATCAAAGTTGGTGCATAACTTCACCATTCGAGTGAATGTTTCTCATAACTTGCAGGACTTTTTGAGAGGTTACGCTTTACTAAAGATAGGTTGGGGAGGTTTCGGTAAATAGAGACACTTTGGCGATCCATTTCTGGCTCGTTTCAAGCTATGGAAATTAAAAAGGCCTCAACCCTTATATGCTTTTAACTATAAAAAGCAGTAAGAGTAAGGCCTTCAATATTCATTTTTGAGTTTCGTTATCTTATGTGCTAAGTGCTTAGCATTAGAGATTAAACTACATGTTAAGCAAGCTTAAGGTCGAACTCAGTGCGGTACATCACCATGTCTTCAATGGTCAGTACTGGCATGTTGTGAAGTTTGCCGAAAGCCACGATCTCTGGCGCTTTTGCCATTGTGCCATCTGGGTTAGTGACTTCACACAATACACCAGCTGGTTGAAGACCTGCCATTTGCATTAGGTCCACGGTACCTTCTGTGTGACCGCGGCGAGCTAGTACACCACCTTTGCGAGCACGTAATGGGAATACGTGACCAGGGCGAGCAAGGTCAGTAGGTTTAGCTGTTGGGTTTGCAGCTGCTTTGATCGTAGTTACACGGTCAGCGGCAGAAACGCCTGTTGTTACGCCAACTTTCGCTTCAATAGTCACAGTAAACGCAGTTTGGTTTGCGCTGTTGTTATCGACAACCATAGGTGGAAGGTCAAGTTGGTTAGCTTGCTCATCAGTTAGGCAAAGACACACGATACCACTGCATTCACGGATCATAAGTGCCATTTGAGCATTAGTTAGGTGTTCTACTGAGTAGATGATGTCGCCTTCGTTCTCACGATCTTCATCGTCAAGTAAAAGTACGCCACGACCTTCGCGCAGAGCTTGCAGTGCGTTTTCAACACGAGTGATTGGTTCGCCAAATTCGGCAAGTAGTGAAGACTGATTCATGGTTAAACTCCTAAAATATCACCAGAATCAGGGCTGTATGAGGGATCTCAACGAGCACGACAAAACCAACTCATTACAAGTCGGTTCATCATGGTTTTATCCAAAACGAAATGCACACGTCTGAGTTGGAGGCATGAACCCAATAAACAGGTACGCCTTTCCAACTTAAACGAGTGTGTTTCCATTCTCTCTCATCCGGACTATAACCGTCGGCTCTGGCATCTCACCAGATCTGCTGACCTCGACGAATCGAGCGCTCGCGGGCTTATCTTTAGATTTTACTAAGGACATACCGCCGGTGGGGAATTTCGCCCCGCCCTGAGAATAAAAATTAATAATCTGTTTTGCTATGAAAGCAGGCAGATGGTAATCCTTTCAATACTGGATTTAAAGGACTGACAGCAAAGTTTTTTAGATTCAGCGCTTTTAAACCGGTAAGTGTTCACTTTGTCAGCAGAACGCAGGCAGAGGGCTTTATTATGGGCTAGCTTGGTTCCCGCCATTTGCTGTTGGAATGTAAAATAAGGGTGTTGCTGCTGATAGGTTGCAGTACGGTGTTTCACTTAACCAATAATAAAGGGACTCGAATAAGTGAAGTTTATTGCGCTATGACGTCTTACTGACCGTTTTTACATAAAATTGATATTAGCGGTGTTAAGCTACGGTAGCATCCGACCACTTTATCCAAAAGATCTTAGCCATGACTTCTCTGTTCTCTAACAAATCCAAAGGCTTACTGCTGCTCGTTTTAAGCTTGTATTCTCTCGTTCCCTTTTTGATCTTTGGATCTCATTTCGACCTTGGAAGTGCCGTATTGCCTTTCTATGGTGCTGTGATGACATTCGTGACTTATTCAGCGGGTAATCAAGGGTTCCTAATCACACTCGCGGTTCTCTCTTTATTGGTGCTGACATTAAAGTTCTCAAAAGCAAAGTTAGTGAGTCTTTGTTTGCAGATCGGTGTTTTATTGGTGTTAAGTTTTGCTGCGAAGACATTTCTTAAATCATCAACGGAGAGTCCACGCCCATATACTGAGTACTTGGTTACCCAAGAAGTGGTTGATATGCCGGAGTTGTTTTATGAATTGCCACTAGAAGAAAAGAACGTTGCCATTGAGTCAGTCGAAGGTAAGGTCAGCGAATGGCGAACGCGTCATTGGCTTGGCGAAACTGACTATTCATTTCCATCAGGACACATGATTTTCGTTGGTGTTTGCTTAGCATTCTTTGGCGGGTTGTTCTTAGAAGCGAAGCGTTTTTACCTTGTAGGTGGCATGTTAGCGTGGGCTGGTGGTGTGGCGTATAGCCGCGTTTGGCTTGGCATGCACCGTCCTGAAGACATAGCGGCGTCTATTGCTTTTGCTAGTTTAATTTATCTATTGGTGCCAGTGTTATCAACGGAAAAAATAGAGCCCTTATTGACCAGATTTCTGAGAATTGAGTAATTTTTTACGAATAGCTTAGCTCACAAAATAAATTAATTCTCGTTCAATAAGCGGAAGATCTGGCTATTGATTGAGTCCGAGTTCTGCTTATTTCCTTTTTGTTAGTCCCAGAAAGACGATTCAGTGAGATTCAGTGAGGTAGTATTTCAATGCCTCATTCCTTTCTGGTGTGCGCTCGAACAGCTGAATTCACTTCATTCCACGCGAAGCAAAATAAGGAACTGGTTTATAGCCTTGTGCTTCTTCCCGTCTTTATCCAAATAACTAGCCGGCTAAGCCCTGCCAAATTGCAGTAAATCCACTGATAGAACAAAGCAGTAAAGAACCGATGCGTATCTTCTCTTTAGGGAGACTTTGTGTCGTCATCAAGGCCGCTTTATAACCCAGCCAAGCTGCAGGCAGCAAAGGTATGGTAATAATCAAATGGTGCATCGTGAAGAAGCCAATTGGGATCTGCACAACCAATGAAATGATCGAGCTAAACACGAAAAAGGCAGACAGGTTGCCACGAAGCTGGTTGGCATCTTGATGCTGCAGTAGTAGCGCCATCGGTGGGCCACCAATACCAGAACTGGTACCAAAGAATCCAGAGAAGAACCCCGCAATACCCATTTTAATTGGGGTTGGTTTGAGTCTAAATGGTAGTAGGCTAACAATCACGGCAAATACCACTAATAAGCCTAACCATAATGATAATACGCTCGTTGAAACCATCACCAACAGAGTACCGCCTGCCAGTGACCCCGGAATACGTCCTAACAATGCAATTTTTAACCCGCCAATAGATATGTTTGCTCGATATTTAAAAGCGTTGAATAACGAGATAAATAGGCCAATTAAACAGATAGGCGCAGGTACATATTCTGGAGAGACCAAAAACAGAAATGGGGCAGCAACAATAGCCAAACCAAAGCCGATTGCGGTTTGCACAAACGAGCCGATAAAAATGAGTCCCATTGCGATAAGGACAGTCTGATCTATGTATTCCATAAGCATGCGGATGAGTTTTAAATGAGCGAGTGGGAACTATAAATTAAAACGAAAAGGATAGTCTTATTATTCCGTGAGGTTTATTCAAGTATCGACCGTTTTAACTGATGAAATAACAACTAACAAAAAAGCGAATGAGTATATCATCTGAATGCCTTATTTCAATACGTACTCGCTTTATTGGAATGACTTGTTGTTTACGCTAGTGGGGGGAGTCAGCATAAAACGTTAAACCATTGCCAATTTCACTTGCTCGATGGGTTTGTCATTGATGGGTAAATGGATAAGCGCTGCGGCAAATGCCAATACTACCGTTGACCACCAGATTGGCTCGTAAGAACCGTAATAATCGTAAATACGACCACCAACCCAGGCGCCTAAGAAGCTACCCACTTGGTGAGTAAAGAACACCAAACCGTACAAAGTAGATAGATAACGTGCACCAAAGATCTGATGAACTAAGCCAGAAGTTAGCGGAACCGTACCCAACCAACAGAAGCCAATTGCCGCACCGAAGATAGCCGCGGTTGACTCAGTTACAGGTAGAGTGACAAACGCACCGATAACCACAGTACGCACTAAGTACAGTGCAGACATAACGTGGCGTTTGCTGAACTTGTCGCCCATCACACCCCAGAAGTAAGATCCGAAGATGTTGAAGATGCCAACGTAAGCCAGTGCCATCGCAGCGCTGCTCGCTGGTAGGTCTTTGTCTGCTAAGTAGCTTGGTAAGTGTGTCGCGATAAACATTACGTGGAAGCCACATACAAAGAAGCCTGCGTGAATCAACCAGTAACCTTTGTGAGCAAACGCTTCAGATAATGCTTCTTTCAGTGTTTGGTTCTTTTCAGCCTGCGCTTGTTTGTTTGAGGCTGCTTTTGGCGCTCGCATGAACAGCGCAAAAGAGATCATCAAACAACAAAGTAGGCCAAACATTTGCATCGCACTCTGCCAATCAAACTCGTTCAGCATGTATTGTGCGCCTGGAATGACCGCGAACATACCAAATGAACCTGCAGCCGTGGTTAAGCCAAACGCTTTAGCCGCGTGCTCTGCTGGTACAACTTTAGCGACTGCACCAAGTACGATCACATAACTTGTCGCACTTAATCCAAGGCCAACGAGAGCACCCAGTGAAACGCAAAGCATACTCGATTCGGTAGAAATTGAGGTAAGAAGTAAACCCAAACCGTAAGCACACGCACCAGCGATAATGATGCGCCTTGCTCCCCATTTGTCAGCGGCCATACCAACAAAAGGTTGGAACACGCCAAACAATAGGTTTTGCAGCGCAATCGCGAAGCTGAAAAACTCGCGACCTGTGCCGAAATGCTCTGAAATTGGCATCATGAAAATGCCGAATGATTGTCTGATTCCTAGACTGATAATAAGTGTGCCTATCCCAAACCATACCAGTAAAGGAAAACGGAAAATGCTCATTCTAATACTCTTAAATTAATGGTGGTGATGTGAATGGTCTTGCGATGACACATGTTGGTCAGTCATCTCATGGTGGTGTTCGTGCCCAGAATGCTCATGGGCTAATTGCTGGTGGCACCCACTGCTTACGGCATGCTGAGCAAAGAGATCAATCAATGGTTGACTGTGATGTACAATAACCAAACTAATGACGAGAAATAGCGTCATTCTGGCAAGTTGGGCAAAAAGAGATTGTGAAAACATACGGTGTTTACATGCGCTCAATGTTGTAAGAAGCCACGCATCATAGTGATGAGTAAGTTATGTATCAAATGACAGTTTGTGATGTAGTCTATGCGTTTTATGCATAGATTATTACTGGGTTAGAATCGGGACAAGATGTATTCAATAAATGACAAAACTCGAAGCTCGTTGGTTATTAGATAGAAGTATGTATTTAAGAATCGATGTCCAAATCCATAGTTGTAAATATCTGTTTAATTGGGGTTTTCACAAATCTGTAAAAACTAATGTACAAACTAATCACTAAGTAACATTACGCGTTCGCTCGACTTATCTGTTAAACATCGTAAGTTTGGGCGTAAATCGTTTCAACATGACTGAAACACGATGTTAAATGATTCAGGGAGAGTCATTCACATGGATAAAGATCATAACCTTCGCGAAAACTTACTGGCACTGATCTTAGGTAGCGCACTGGTTTCACTCGGCGTTATCTTTTTCAATCAAGTCGGTTTGCTCACCGGAGGCACGGCTGGTCTAGCAATCTTCATTACCAAGGTAACAGACCTAAGCTTTGGCCAAGTGTTCTTCGCGCTCAACTTACCTTTCTATATTTTGTCGGTTGCACGTATGGGCTGGCGTTTTACCATCAATACCTTTATTGCCGTTTCGATTGTTTCGTTTGCCGTAGATCACTTGTATCACGTGATTCAAATTGCCGAAATCCATGCATTGTATGCAGCTTTGCTTGGTAGTGGCTTGATTGGTACCGGCATGTTAGTGATTTTCCGTCATAAGATGAGCTTAGGCGGCTTCAACATTCTGGCGCTGTTCTTACAAGAACGTTTTGGTATTCGAGCGGGTAAAGTTCAGATGGCACTGGATTGCACGATTGTTGTGCTTTCTCTGTTCATTGTTGATGTGTCACTGGTTCTTCTGTCTGTACTTGGTGCGATAGTTACCAACTTGATTCTAGCAATGAATCATAAGCCAGGGCGCTATCAACCCGTGGTAAAAGCGGAAGCAGCGTAGCTAAGTTCGCGCAAGCACTAGGTTCGCTTAAGCAAAGTGATTTACAGATTATGAGAACAACAAAGCCAGCATTAATTGCTGGCTTTGTTGTATTTAAATCACAGATTCAATGTACTGGATAGCATCGAACGCAAGTAGTTTCTAGCTTGAGATATAAATGAATAATATTGGATTACTGATGTGTAGCCCATTATTGTGTTCAAAGATGCATTAATTGCACTGTTCATTCACGCAACACTCGTCTTGTAAGAAATCAATCACGCCTTCCAAGCACTCATACTCTGCCACGCAGAACAGAGTTCTTCCTTCTCGTCTTTGGCTGATCAGGCCCGCAGACGCCAAGCTTGAAATGTGGTGAGACAAGGTAGAACCAGGAATGCCTAGCTCTTCTTGTAGGCCGCCAACTGCAATGCCTTGATAGCCAGCTTTAACGACACTCTTATAAATGGTTAGGCGAATAGGGTGGCCTAACTCTTTAAGTGCTTTTGCTACGACTTCTAAGTTCATATTAACTCCTTAAGATTTAATTTCGATAATAGTCGAAATGAGTGTCGAATTCAAATCTAAAAACAGTGAATACGTAAGTTATTGAAAGTCTTTCGGTTTAAAAATCATTTCGATTTTTATCGAAATAAAACTTGATCTGCAACCATTTATTTCTATAATTCGAGAATGTTCGAAATGAAGGGTCGGGTACTTTCCTCATAGAGTTCGACCTTCAATCCTGTTTGGAGTTAATTATGAGCAATGAAATGTTAACAATGCTAAAAGACGCGCTGGATATGTTCGCTTTCTTAGCAGTAGAACTCATCATCCTTTTCTTGGCAATTAGCTACATAGTTGGGATTCTTCAAGAGTTCCTTACGCCCGAGAAGATTCAATCTATCTTGAGCTCACGTAACGGTAAGGGCTATGTGATTGCAGCACTATTGGGAGCGATTACACCTTTCTGTTCATGTTCGACGATTCCTTTCCTAAAAGGTTTGCTGCGTGCACGAGCGGGTTTTGGTCCAATGATGGTGTTCCTATTTGGTAGTCCACTATTGAACCCAGTGATCATTGGTTTGTTCGTGATTACCTTCGGATGGCAAGTGGCAGCGTTCTACTTCTTAGTCGCAATGACGGTATCAGTAGTAGCAGGTTACACACTGGAGAAACTAGGCTTTGAGCGTTACGTAAAAGCAGAAGCTTATGAATCAACAGGTTCATCTTCAAGCTGTGGTACCAGTTGTGGTGATTCTGATCCTAAGAAAGCAGAACCGAAAATAGAAGTATCATGCTGCTCGGCTGACGGTACAGAGACAGCAACAGTGGTTGAGGAGAAAGAACCTAGTCGCTGGGTAAGAATTTGGTTCTCAACTTGGAAAGACTTCAAACAAGTGTTCCCTTACTTGATGATGGGTATCGCAATTGGTTCATTGATCTATGGCTACATTCCAACTGACCTGATTGCTGAATATGCAGGTGAAGGCAAGTGGTACGCAATTCCAATCGCAGCTGTAATTGGTATTCCACTGTATATACGTGCTGAAGCTGTGATTCCACTGAGTGCAGCCTTAGTGCAAAAAGGTATGGCCTTGGGGTCAGTAATGGCATTGATCATTGGTAGTGCGGGCGCAAGTTTGACGGAAGTTATCCTACTTAAGTCAATCTTCAAGAACCAAATGATCGCAGCATTCCTATTCGTTATCTTAAGCATGGCGATGGGTGCAGGCTTCCTATACAGCTTTATCTTTGGTTAATCAGGCTTGCTTCTGAGATAAGACCGCAGATACCAAGAGATAGACTATTAAAAGAGCTCACTTAGTTGAGCTCTTTTTGCGTTGAGACTATTAGTTCGGAGATTAGAAACCGCGAATGTCTAGTTCATTATTGATCAACACAACACACTGAGAAGCAAACAGCATATTCGGGCCTAAGCTGATTTTTTCTGTCCCTAAGCGCTTTAAGCTGTTGTAGCTTTTCTTCGGCATAGGGATATGGTCAGTTAGAAGGAAACATGGGTTTTCAGCAATCTCTGTATCACGGATAAAGTCGCCTTTCTTATCCATCATGTATAGCTGGTGGTCTTCTGCTAGCTCTTTAACCAACTTCTCAAAACTCATAGTACGAACAGTGATGCCTGGTTCAACCTGACATGTCTGCTCTTTAGTCATACCTTGAGAAGCGTCAACCGCTCTTACTACCGATGACAACAGTGCAGACTCATGGAAACCACCAATGTTGGTGATCTCGTTTGAATCGAATGTAATTGTACGTGAAAAGTCTTTAGTACTTTCTAATACAAGGTGTACGGTGACATTCTCGCGGTGAGACTGGGCAACGAAGATCGTGTTCATCAGAGTATGAGCCAGAATCTCAGTATGAGCATCTTGCCCAACGCCTTCTAAGATAAGTTTGCTCTCTGTAGGGGCTGCGCGAGCGCGTAATACAAATGAACGCATAGAATGTACCTTGTCAGAATGTGATAAAGCGAAACAAGCTTTAGCAACATGAATTGTTGAATAACCAAAATTGTGGCGGTATGTAACTCTTTTCTATTAATGAAGTCAAATAGAGTTGCTTATAGCGCTAACTTGAGGAACTCAACGTATTAAATAGAGAATGACCACATTACAAGATGGTATAGGTTGAAGCGACCGATTGTTTACATAGATAGTATGCGCAAATTATTAGGTGACTTGCAGAAGGAAGTAGTCGATGAAATTACAGAAAATAGATAAAGAAGAATACAGAAAGAAGATGAACTTATTGTTGGTTGCTTTAGTTGGATCACTTGCAGTGTTTGCAATCGCATTCGGTACCATCCTGATTGACTTATTTGGCACAACAAATTCAATTGCTGGTGAATCAACGGGCAATTTCCATTTAAACGTGCTTGGAGTGCTCTTGTCTGTAGCGGTAAACGCTTTTATTACGAGTCGTGTAAAAGGACATGAATACTTCAAGGAAGCAGTGTACGTGTGGAACCTTAAACAAACCCATAATCAAATCTATCGAAAGCTAAAACGAATTCAACCGAAAGCTGATCAAGGCGACCAAGATGCGTTGGTCATTCTTTACTTCTACTACACCACACAAAAACAAGTATACGAACTAGATAACAACACATTGACGATAACGACGGTGCAGCATTCTCTGGATAACATCGTAGAGTTTAGTAAAAAATGGGGTATAGAGTTAGATATAGAAACCTTTTCGAGAGATTTAATCACAAAGTTTTGAGGAATATACCTGTTATTGTATGAGATTTGAGCGACAAAAGAGTCTTTTGACGTAAAAGTAAACACTTAAACAAGTTTTTTGAGTTTTTATCAAAAAAGGGGTTGCCATGTTTTCGATGATCTCTATAATGCCGCCTCACTGACAAGGCAGACGCCACAAGGCTTCAGCGGTGATCAGTAAGACGGGAAGTTCGAAAGAAATTAGTTTTAAAAAGTGTTTGACACTTAAGATTAAATCGTTAGAATTCACGTCCGCTTTCAATGCTTATTTTGTAAAAAGAAAGTTTCGATAAGCAAAGCTCTTTAACAATTTAAACCTATCAATCTGTGTGGGCACTCGTTGATGAATATCAAAACGTTATTACTTAGGTAATGACAGTTACTTCGGTAACAAAATGATTTCAATGAACTGAGTGACCAATACGAATAATTACTATTCTTAATAGAGAGGGGTTATTTGGCACAGTCAATTCATTATCATTCTGTTCCTATTTATTTAAGAAGAGAGGGGTAATAGCTTTAGAATTACATGTWCATTTTCGAATGAATATTAGTTTTGAAGTCAGTATTCGTTGAGTCACAAAATCTTAAATTGAAGAGTTTGATCATGGCTCAGATTGAACGCTGGCGGCAGGCCTAACACATGCAAGTCGAGCGGAAACGAGTTATCTGAACCTTYGGGGGACGATAACGGCGTCGAGCGGCGGACGGGTGAGTAATGCCTAGGAAATTGCCTTGATGTGGGGGATAACCATTGGAAACGATGGCTAATACCGCATAATGCCTACGGGCCAAAGAGGGGGACCTTCGGGCCTCTCGCGTCAAGATATGCCTAGGTGGGATTAGCTAGTTGGTGAGGTAATGGCTCACCAAGGCGACGATCCCTAGCTGGTCTGAGAGGATGATCAGCCACACTGGAACTGAGACACGGTCCAGACTCCTACGGGAGGCAGCAGTGGGGAATATTGCACAATGGGCGCAAGCCTGATGCAGCCATGCCGCGTGTATGAAGAAGGCCTTCGGGTTGTAAAGTAAATTGCCTTGATGTGGGGGATAACCATTGGAAACGATGGCTAATACCGCATAATGCCTACGGGTCAAAGAGGGGGACCTTCGGGCCTCTCGCGTCAAGATATGCCTAGGTGGGATTAGCTAGTTGGTGAGGTAATGGCTCACCAAGGCGACGATCCCTAGCTGGTCTGAGAGGATGATCAGCCACACTGGAACTGAGACACGGTCCAGACTCCTACGGGAGGCAGCAGTGGGGAATATTGCACAATGGGCGCAAGCCTGATGCAGCCATGCCGCGTGTATGAAGAAGGCCTTCGGGTTCTCTTGACGTTAGCAACAGAAGAAGCACCGGCTAACTCCGTGCCAGCAGCCGCGGTAATACGGAGGGTGCGAGCGTTAATCGGAATTACTGGGCGTAAAGCGCATGCAGGTGGTTCATTAAGTCAGATGTGAAAGCCCGGGGCTCAACCTCGGAACTGCATTTGAAACTGGTGAACTAGAGTACTGTAGAGGGGGGTAGAATTTCAGGTGTAGCGGTGAAATGCGTAGAGATCTGAAGGAATACCAGTGGCGAAGGCGGCCCCCTGGACAGATACTGACACTCAGATGCGAAAGCGTGGGGAGCAAACAGGATTAGATACCCTGGTAGTCCACGCCGTAAACGATGTCTACTTGGAGGTTGTGGCCTTGAGCCGTGGCTTTCGGAGCTAACGCGTTAAGTAGACCGCCTGGGGAGTACGGTCGCAAGATTAAAACTCAAATGAATTGACGGGGGCCCGCACAAGCGGTGGAGCATGTGGTTTAATTCGATGCAACGCGAAGAACCTTACCTACTCTTGACATCCAGAGAAGCCAGCGGAGACGCAGGTGTGCCTTCGGGAGCTCTGAGACAGGTGCTGCATGGCTGTCGTCAGCTCGTGTTGTGAAATGTTGGGTTAAGTCCCGCAACGAGCGCAACCCTTATCCTTGTTTGCCAGCGAGTAATGTCGGGAACTCCAGGGAGACTGCCGGTGATAAACCGGAGGAAGGTGGGGACGACGTCAAGTCATCATGGCCCTTACGAGTAGGGCTACACACGTGCTACAATGGCGCATACAGAGGGCRGCGAACTTGCGAGAGTGAGCGAATCCCAAAAAGTGCGTCGTAGTCCGGATTGGAGTCTGCAACTCGACTCCATGAAGTCGGAATCGCTAGTAATCGTAGATCAGAATGCTACGGTGAATACGTTCCCGGGCCTTGTACACACCGCCCGTCACACCATGGGAGTGGGCTGCAAAAGAAGTGGGTAGTTTAACCTTTCGGGGAGGACGCTCACCACTTTGTGGTTCATGACTGGGGTGAAGTCGTAACAAGGTAGCCCTAGGGGAACCTGGGGCTGGATCACCTCCTTATACGAAGATATTCACGATAAGTGTCCACACAGATTGATAATCAAACTGAGTTTGATTCACAATTGAGTCCGGCAAACAGTCATTAAGAATTAACCCTTCTTGATGACAACCAAAAACCTTGGTTAGTTGCCATACGTTTATTTGTCTTCACTTTTTAAAGTGAAAGCAAATAGAAACCCTTTCGGGTTGTATGGTTAAGTGACTAAGCGTACACGGTGGATGCCTTGGCAGTCAGAGGCGATGAAAGGCGTAATAACTTGCGATAAGCCCAGATTAGGTAGTAATAACCTTTTGAGTCTGGGATTCCTGAATGGGGAAACCCACTTACATAAGTAAGTATCTTGTTGTGAATACATAGCAACARGAGGCAAACCGGGGGAACTGAAACATCTAAGTACCCCGAGGAAGAGAAATCAACCGAGATTCCGAAAGTAGCGGCGAGCGAAATTGGATTAGCCCTTAAGCTTTTAATGAGACAGAYGAAGGCTCTGGAAAGTGCCGCAATAAAGGGTGATAGCCCCGTARTCGACATCTCATCATCAGTGAAAACGAGTAGGGCGGGACACGTGATATCCTGTCTGAATATGGGGGGACCATCCTCCAAGGCTAAATACTACTGACTGACCGATAGTGAACCAGTACCGTGAGGGAAAGGCGAAAAGAACCCCTGTGAGGGGAGTGAAATAGAACCTGAAACCGTGTACGTACAAGCAGTAGGAGCACCTTCGTGGATCAGTGAAAACGAGTAGGGCGGGACACGTGATATCCTGTCTGAATATGGGGGGACCATCCTCCAAGGCTAAATACTACTGACTGACCGATAGTGAACCAGTACCGTGAGGGAAAGGCGAAAAGAACCCCTGTGAGGGGAGTGAAATAGAACCTGAAACCGTGTACGTACAAGCAGTAGGAGCACCTTCGTGGTGTGACTGCGTACCTTTTGTATAATGGGTCAGCGACTTAATTTTAGTAGCAAGGTTAACCGTTTAGGGGAGCCGTAGGGAAACCGAGTCTTAACTGGGCGTACAGTTGCTAGGATTAGACCCGAAACCAGGTGATCTAGCCATGGGCAGGTTGAAGGTTGAGTAACATCAACTGGAGGACCGAACCGACTAATGTTGAAAAATTAGCGGATGACTTGTGGCTAGGGGTGAAAGGCCAATCAAACCTGGAGATAGCTGGTTCTCCCCGAAAGCTATTTAGGTAGCGCCTCGGACGAATACTACTGGGGGTAGAGCACTGTTAAGGCTAGGGGGTCATCCCGACTTACCAACCCTTTGCAAACTCCGAATACCAGTAAGTACTATCCGGGAGACACACGGCGGGTGCTAACGTCCGTCGTGGAGAGGGAAACAACCCAGACCGCCAGCTAAGGTCCCAAAGTATAGCTAAGTGGGAAACGATGTGGGAAGGCTCAGACAGCCAGGATGTTGGCTTAGAAGCAGCCAYCATTTAAAGAAAGCGTAATAGCTCACTGGTCGAGTCGGCCTGCGCGGAAGATGTAACGGGGCTAAGCTATACACCGAAGCTGCGGCTACGCACTTATGTGCGTGGGGTAGGGGAGCGTTCTGTAAGCCGTTGAAGGTGGTCTGTAAGGGCTGCTGGAGGTATCAGAAGTGCGAATGCTGACATGAGTAACGATAAAGGGAGTGAAAAACTCCCTCGCCGGAAGACCAAGGGTTCCTGTCCAACGTTAATCGGGGCAGGGTAAGTCGACCCCTAAGGCGAGGCCGAAAGGCGTAGTCGATGGGAAACGGGTTAATATTCCCGTACTTCTTACAATTGCGATGGGGGGACGGAGAAGGCTAGGTGGGCCTGGCGACGGTTGTCCAGGTTCAAGTACGTAGGCGGAAGAGTTAGGTAAATCCGGCTCTTTATTAACGCTGAGATACGATGTCGAGCTACTACGGTAGTGAAGTCATTGATGCCATGCTTCCAGGAAAAGCCTCTAAGCTTCAGATTGTAAGGAATCGTACCCCAAACCGACACAGGTGGTCGGGTAGAGAATACCAAGGCGCTTGAGAGAACTCGGGTGAAGGAACTAGGCAAAATGGTACCGTAACTTCGGGAGAAGGTACGCTCTTATCAGTGAAGTCCCTTGCGGATGGAGCAGACGAGAGTCGCAGATACCAGGTGGCTGCAACTGTTTATTAAAAACACAGCACTGTGCAAAATCG
>NZ_JAKEUQ010000021.1 GCF_022397955.1 Vibrio sp. Isolate32
AACGCGCCATTAAACCGCTGGTCATTGGAAGAAAAAATTGGCTCTTCTCAAATACACCAAATGGTGCTGATGCGAGCGCGATGCTTTACAGCATCGTCGAGACAGCGAAAGCCAACGGCCTTATCCTCTACGACTACATAGTCAAGTGCATGAAAGAGCTCGCGAAAGCTGAGCCTGATATCGATGCGCTCCTACCTTGGAACTTCAAACATTAACAACACCGCCCCGTGGGTTCATGGGGCGCATACAAATAAACCTTATTTAAGAAAGACGCCATAGTTACTTTTGGAGATATTTTGAAGTATTCAACAAGGCCTGCTCAGCCATCAGATTATGAATTTCTGTTCGAGCTCAAGAAGGCCGCTGAGTTCGAACCGATCAAAGCTGTATTTGGTTGGGATGAACAAGTCCAGCGAGATATACACGCCGAAGAGTGGGAGGAAGAAAGGCCTGATATTATTGAACTTCAAGGCAAAGCCGTTGGCAGTGTGTTGCTGCAAGACAAAGGTGACCACTTCTACTTTTGCCGATTTTTCTTGCTGCCTGAATATCATGGCAATGGTATTGGAAGCCAAGTTTTGACGGATTGTTTAGCCCACGCTTCAAAGCTTGATAAGCCAGTGGAGCTGTGTTATTTGCAAGGTAATCGAGTTGGGGACTTGTATCTCCGATTTGGTTTTGAAGTCACCTCGCAAAACGATCAGTTTGTTTATATGTGGCGTATAACCCCGACGGCACAATGTGCCATTGTGTAGTAATCGTTACACAATTGGCAGAGACAATACACCGCCATTGAGATCGACTTGTTTTAGCCATTTCGTTGGAATTCCACCATCTTCCTCGTAGAAACAAGCCGCTAATACCGTGCCAATCACAATCGCACGCCCACAACTATCACCGCCACATAAAATGTTATCTCGAATACCTTGTTTAAAGCTTTGAGCGCCTGCAATGATTCGAATCAGCAGTGGGAACGCGGCGCTTAATTCACAATGTAATCCAAATTTTTTTGCGGCCTCAGTGATTGAAAGTTCAGGCTCGGCTAGTGCTTCATCGATTTGATCGCGTATAAACTTGCTGCAGGTCTGTCTTACCATCTCTACCGATTGTGATGGCGAATTACCTTGTATCGCGGCTTGAATCAGCAGGGTAATAGCCTGCGCCCACTCGACAGCTTTGTCGTTGTTATTAGTCACTCGAACCGCGCTTTCGACCATACCTGGTAGGGTGTGAGAAGTATAAGTACAAGCCACTAATGGGATTATTTTTGAAACAGCAGGCAATTGCGTGTCATCAGCGCCACAGGCTGTGATGGGGGCATCGGCCAGTTCCAATTGGTGGATATTCAGCAAGCTCATGCGCGTTGCTTTATCTATGTAACCTTGCCAACTGCCGCCGAAATCAAACCAGAAGCGGAAATGCTTGATGTAGCATGCTTCATCGTAGTGCTGATTGTCGACTAGGCTATCGACCATCGCTAATAGTTGAGCGCCGTATTGTGATTGGTCGCCTGCGGATTTTCCTTGGTGAGCAAAATAGCCTTTATCTTGATAATCGGACTCATTTGGTGAACGAAACTCAGGCTCGAAGCCCGCTACCAGTAAGATCCTCTCTTGATCGTATAACCAATGCAGCCCCATAGAGGCAGCGTCCCCGACTAATGCGCCGACAACGGCATAAAACGCTCGTTCTTTATGATTGTCCATGTTGGTTTGACCTTTGAGAGAATTCGATGGGATTTGGTATTCAAAGTATAGTGTTTAAATGAAGGTTTTGCTGTGTTTTAGACGAGAGTTTTGAAACGATTAATCCTGATTGGTCAATGAGTTAAAACAATCAGGATAAGCTGATGAATATTATAGGCTACGGCAAGCAGAGGTTACTGAAGTGCTACAGAAACAATGGAGTGACTAGTGAAAACTAGCGGTTGAGATAAGCACTTGAGCGTTGTTCTATCTTTCTGAAAATACGCGATAGAGTGAAGCAGAGTGCGAAGTAAACCGCGCCAACAATCAGCCAGATTTCAAAGATCAAACCGGATGAGTTGGCCATCTCTGTGCCAACGAAGGTCATTTCTTGAATCGAAATCAGAGACACAATCGAGGTGTCTTTTACCAACGAAATTGCTTGGCCAGCCAAAGGCGGGGTTATCGCGGTTAATACCTGTGGACCTACCACATATCGATATTTTGAGAAGACGGATAAACCAAGTGAGTCCGCCGCTTCCCATTGGCCTTTAGGAATGCTTTCCAAGCCAGCACGAATCACTTCAGCGATATACGCCGAAGAGAGTAAACCAATACAGATAACGCCAGAAGCTAAGTTTTCCCAAAGGTTGGCAGGACCAAATAGCAAAGCTTGCAGCTGGTTAATGTCGCCATTGTGTTCACGCAGAAGGGTTTCTAAACCAAGCAAAGGAATCAGTTGGTTAGAGACAAAAAAGTAAAAGATAAACACAAAAACCAGTGGTGGAATATTTCGAACCAATTGGATGAAAAGCAGAGCTGGAGTCTTAAACAGAGCGATCTTAGAGTGTCTTGCGACCCCAAGCAGGGTACCGAAAGATAAGGCCAACACCATACTCCACAAACTTAAACGTAGTGTTGCGACTAGGCCTTGGAAGAAGTATGGGATACTACCTTGAGAAGGTGGAATGAAGATTAGCGTGAATGCGTCTTCCCATCGCCACTGATAGTTAATGCCGACAGCAGAGCGATAATAAAGCCAACCTGCAAACGCACAAATGATGGCGAATAACACACCATCTAAGAGATTAAGGCGTTGATACCAAGGCTTCATGTGAAGGTTGGGCTTGGGCGTTGATAATGCGCTAGTACTACTCACGTCATTCCTGTTTAAACAATGATTATTAAGGTGTTGTGAGAATGGGCTATGAATTCATAGCTATCTCGGGTGTATCTTAAAAGGCAGTACCAGCAAGGTACTGCCTTGATTGGTTATTTAGCGTCTAATTAGCTGTCGATTACTGGCCTTGAGCAATCTGATCTTGCCAATCTAGAGTTGAGAACCAGTACTCGTAACGTTCTTTCAACCAACCGTCTTCAGTACGAGCTTTGATCCACTCGTTGAAGAACTCAGCTTTGTCGGTCTCGCCAAGGCGAACAGCGAATGCTTCGTTACCTTTTGATAGACGTTCATCAAATGGAATGAATAGCGTGTCAGCGTTCTTGATTGCTTCGTGTTCTGGCTTAGGGCTAGAAGCGATAACCGCGTGTGCATTGCCGTTTAGTACTTCTTGGAACGCTTGAGCGTCGTCATCGAACTGAAGTACTTTCGCTTTCGGGAAGGTTTCACGAGCAACTTGAACTGTGAAGGCGCCACGACGAGCTGCAATTTTTACTCGGCGAGAGTCGAAATCAGAAATCTTGCTGAAGCCTTCTGCTAGCTCTTTGTTAGCCGCCAGTTGAACACCAGAGTGAGAATATGGTTCAGTAAAAAGGACACTCTTAGCGCGCGCTTCAGTAATCGACATACCGCCAATGATTACGTCAAACTTGTTCGATAGCAGTGAAGGGATAATGCCATCCCATGCCGTCGGTACAAATTCAACTTTCCAGCCTGAATCCTCAGCAAGACGTTTTGCCACATCGATTTCAAAGCCGACAAGATCGCCTTGTTTGTTACGCATTGCCCAAGGAACAAAAGTCGACATACCAACACGTAGAGAGCCACGTTCGTTGATTTTGTCTAGGTTAGGCGTTTCAGACGCAAGTGCAGGCAAACTTACGGCAAGCGCAAGTAAAGCAGTGATAGCGGTTTTAAATAGCTTCATGCTGATAAATCCTTATTGTGTTCGCCAGTTAGCTCCGAGCTTATGCTCAAGCCAAGCTGCAACGGCAGAAAGTGAAAGTGTAAGTGCAAGATAAATGATTGCCACAGAGAACCAGATCTCAAATGGCATCGCGGTTTCAGAAACAATGTTTCTGGCCTCGGTTGTCAGGTCGAAAATAGCCATGACACTCACAATCGAAGAGTTTTTGATGAGAGAGATCACTTCGTTGGTCAGAGGTGGCAAGGTGCGTTGTACCACTTGAGGAAGAATCACATCCCAGTAAGTATAGGTCTTTGATAATCCCAAAGATTGAGCGGCTTCAAACTGTCCCTTAGAAATGCTATTTAACCCGGCACGAAATATCTCAGCGGTGTACGCCCCTTGGAAAAGTGCCAAAGCTAAAACAGCCGTGCTAAAGCGATCCAGCCCGATTACAGGGCCGAATACAAAATAGAGCAGGTAAATTTGTACCAACAATGGTGTATTACGAATCAATTCCACATAGCTGGTGGCTAGCGTGCGACCAACCACTGAATTGGAGTTACGTAATAGGGCTGTGGTTAAGCCAATCACCAGTGTTGCAACTAAAGAAATCAGAGAGATATTGATGGTAACGAGTAATCCTTCCATCAATTCTGCAGGCCACCATTCACCATCTTCATAGAAAGCGATGTAGTCAGGTACTCGATCCCATTGCCAGCTGTATCCCATCGCCTGAGCACCAGAATCGAGGATCCAAACAACGGCTGCCGCAAGCACCACAATTTGTACCAAGGCAGAGAGGGCGGGTTTCACTATCTTCAGCAGCATCAGTAAGTCAGAATCTGATTTAGGAACGCTTGAGTACGTTCGTGTTGAGGATTTTCGAACAGACTCTGTGGTGTATTTGATTCCACGATCTGTCCTTCGTCCATAAAGATGACTCGGTCGGCAACGCGTTTTGCAAAGCCCATTTCGTGGGTCACGCACACCATGGTAATGCCTTCACTTGCCAGTTCGACCATTACATCCAGTACTTCATTGATCATTTCCGGATCAAGAGCAGATGTCGGTTCATCAAATAGTAGTAGTTCTGGCTTCATACAAAGAGAGCGCGCAATTGCTACACGTTGTTGTTGGCCACCTGAAAGCTGAGCCGGGTACTTATTCGCTTGCTCTGCGATGTGTACACACTCGAGATAATGCATGGCGGTTTTCTCTGCTTCTTCTTTGCTTTTTTTGACCGTGCGAATAGGAGACAGAGTCAAGTTTTCGAGCACAGTAAGATGGGGGAATAAATGGAAGTGCTGAAACACCATTCCAACTTGGCCTGGTGTGTTGAACTTGCAGGGAAGCGATTGTTCTAACACGGAAAGTTCGCCACTCTCGAACGGTTCTAGCTGATTGATACAGCGGATAAGAGTGGATTTACCCGAACCAGATGGTCCGCAAATCACCACAATCTCTCCCTGTTCAATATTAAGATCGATATCCTTTAGGGCATGAAAATCACCATACCACTTGTTAAGTGACTTAAACTTAACCATTTCCTTAAGATTGTTCAAATCGTTGTTCATACCTAGTAAAGAGACAAGTTTACCTTAACAATATAGAAATATGATTGCACATAAAATTAGGACCTTATGAGAATTTAATAGCATCTTGTAGGGCAAATAAAAAGCAGCGCCGGATTAGGACGCTGCTTGAGGGTATACGCAAGGTCAAAGAATTTGGTTCAGTTTCGCTACATAAATTTTTAAATTATCGCGATTTTATTTAAAAACCTGATTTCTTTGCTTTAATTTTAACCATTAATGGATTGCAGACTCTAGAATCTCGCGAGTTTTCTCTAGCGTGATCGCTTGGTTCTCACCAAGTTGTAGGTAGCCGTGTGATTCTAGCTGTGCAACCACATTGTCGATAGCCGTTTCTTTATTCGCCTCGTAGCCATCAAACATGGTTGCTACGTCAAGGCTGTGATAGAAGGCTTCGATAGCGTCGATAGTGCGCTCTGCTAAATCTGCGCCCGCTTCTAGGCCAAATACGTTACGCCCCATCTGCTCTAGCTTAGTGCGTTTCGCTTCAATCTGGTTACGAAGCAGTGAAGGTTGAACGATAGTTAGAGAACGCGCGTGGTCGACATGCCACAATGCAGTGAACTCATGTCCAATCATGTGCGTTGCCCAATCTTGAGGAACGCCAGTACCAATAAGACCGTTTAGCGCTTGGTTAGCCGTCCACATTAGGTTTGCACGCCATGTGTCATTGTCACGCTCGTCGTATTGTTTACCCAGTACAAGAAGGTTTTTCAGCAATGTTTCTGCGTAGCCGTCTTGAACCATCGCGTTGGCAGGCATAGTGATGTATTGCTCACACACGTGAACCCAAGCATCAACCAGACCATTCACCAACTGGCGCTCTGGTAGAGACTTCATTACATCTGGGTCCATAACTGCAAACTTAGGCTGTACCGCAGGGTTTAGGAAAGCCAGCTTCTCTTGAGTCGCTTTACGAGTGATTACTGCACCCATGTTTGATTCAGAACCTGTGGCCGGAAGCGTCAGTACCGCACCGATTGGCGTTGCTTCGGTGACTTGGTGCTTGCCTGTTAGGATGTCCCAACCGTCACCGTCGTATTTCGCTGCTGCTGCAACGTATTTCGAACCATCGATTACTGAACCACCGCCAACAGCGATAATGAATTCTACGTTTTCTTCTTTAACGATAGCGACGGCTTTGTCTAATGTTTCTTTGGTTGGGTTTGCTTCAACACCAGAAAACTCAATCCAAGCGTGATCTTTAAGAGCTGCGACTACTTGGTCGTAAACACCATTGCTTTTGATTGAACCGCCACCGTAGATGACAAGTGCTTTCTTTGAAGTATCAACGGCTTGGCTGATAGCGTTGATTTGGCCTTGGCCAAAGTGGATAACAGTAGGGTTAACATAGGTAAATTGCATCGTCAGTTCCTTGTGTAAAGCTAAAATTTTTATTTTGTTGTAGTGCTTAATTTCTATATTTGCATATTAGTACACGGAATTAGGGTGGTGAAGGTCAATTTCTCCAAACTAATTGCCTATTTCTACATAATTGATATTCTCTTTGGGCTTTCGTGCAAACCAACATCACCCTTTGAATGGAACATCACCTGTTATGAACACACTCGCTCAGTTACTGCAATCTTACGTTGAACTCAAAGGTTGGGATGATCTTGAAGGGATCAGACAAACAGAGATAGAGGGCGTGTGGCTGTATCGTAGTAGTGGTGGGAATCAGCGCCAACCATTCACTTACCAGTCAGGTATCATCATGCTTGGCCAGGGTAAAAAGAATATCTACATAGGCGACAGACCAGTAACTTATGCAGCCGGTGATTACTTAGTGGTGGGGGTGCCAATGCCATTGGAGTGTGAAGCTTTACCGGTTGATGGTGAGCCGTTACTGGGTTTGTCGATCAACATTGATTCTCAGCGTTTACACAGCTTAGTGAAAAAGCTCGAAGAGCAAGGTTTTCTGGAGAGTTACTGTAACAAGCACAAACAGAATTCGAGTGGTTTAGAGTCCACTCGAATGGAAACGGCGATGCTAGAGAGTTTCACTAGGTTGGCGAAGACACTGCATTGCGATATCGAAGCCAACATCTTGGGTGACGCAATGGTGACGGAGATTGTTTATCGCGCTTTGACAGGCTCAGAGGGCCGTGTACTGTTTGATTTAGCCCATCATGACGGCCATTACGCACGTGTCGCCAAAGCATTGTCTAAAGTGCATGAAGAGTATGACCAAACCATTACTGTTCAATCGCTAGCTGACGAAGCAAACATGAGTGTTTCTGCTTTTCATAATGCTTTCCGTAACGTCACTTTCGAATCACCACTTCAATATTTGAAGAAGGTAAGGCTTAATAAAGCCAAGGAGCTGATCCAGTTAGAAGGCCTGCGTATCAGTGATGCCGCACGCCGAGTTGGCTACTCTAGTCCATCTCAATTCAGCCGAGAATTTAAACGTCATTTCAATACTACTCCAAGAGCGGTGTAGTCTTTCTTCCACGCAATCTATGTTCTGAAACAGATGATGTTTTTTATTAAACATATTATTAACGTAACTATATAAAACAAGCTATTTAAAATAATTAGTTAGATAGCCTAAAAATTTATGCATGGAAATAAGGCGTTAACTTCTAAAACTCATCGGTTGAGGGTATTTTAGTGTGAACAAGCTAACAAACACGAACTAAATTTAATAACTTACCCATTATATTATGTGGGAAAGTATTCAATATTATTGGATATACTTAAAAACAGTTGGGGATGAGTAGTCTTCAAACCTAATTTTCATGAATAATTAGTCTTTCGGTGACTAATTATCCCATAAGCCACTGAATATTAGTTGAGTGATAGTCTGATGTATGTCACGTTCAACCCAAAGTTATTCACCTACCATGGCGCTACTTTAATTATTCATTCCAATACGATTGTTCAATATAAATACGTATTCTTATTCTATTAAAAGGATCATACCGATGAGTAGCGATATCATTAAAATTTCAAGAAATACTGAAAATGCGCCACTAAATAATGTATTTACACAAACAGTTGCGTTTTCTCATTACAATAATTTTTCTGCTCAATTACCCATTGACCCTAAAACAGGTGAAATAGTCATCGGTGATATTAAAGATCAAGCAACGCAATGTTTGAATAATATTAAAGCGATTGTTGAAAGTATCGACCATGTGATGGATGACGTGGTGAAAATCAATATCTTCGTTAAGAATATTTCCGATATGGAAGCTATCGATGAAGTTTATAAGGGCTTCTTTAGTAATAGCCTTCCGACACGCACAGTGGTTGGTGTTACAGCTTTGCCGATGAGCGATGCGTTAGTTCAAATGGACGCGCTTATCTCAAATGGTGAAGGTACGACACCGCAGGCACCATGTGCGTTAATTAAGGTATCAAGAAACACGGATAACGCCCCGCAGAATGCTTTGTCTACTCAGACTGCTGCTTTTTCTCACTACAATAATCTTTCAGCTCAATTACCGATTGATGTGAACACTGGTGAGTTGGTTTCAGGTGGTATCACAGAGCAAACAACGCAATGTTTAGCAAACATTAAAATGATTCTAGAAAGCATTGGTCATGTTATGAATGATGTGGTGAAAACCACGATTTATCTAAAAGATATCGAAGATACAGAAAAGGTAAACCAAGCTTGTGCCAAGTTCTTCCCAAGTTATGTTCCGGCGCGAACGGTTGTGCAGGCATCTGAATTACCAATGGGCGCTTTAGTCCAAATCGATACCTCAGTTTCACATGGCGATGGCACACCGCCACAATTACCAGAAGATACTTGCTTACTGGTTGTTGAAGCAAATAATACGGTTGAAGCACCTTTCATGCCTTATTCGCACACCGTTGCTTTCTCTCACTACAATCATATTTCAGGTCAACTTCCTGTAGATCCGAAAACTCATGAAGTGGTTGCTGGTGGTATTAAAGAGCAAGCTGAACAGTGTCTTAAGAATATTAAGGCGATCATTGAAAGTGTTGACCATTGCATGGACGATACGGTTAAAATTAATATTCAACTTAAAGATATTTCAGATATTGAAGCGGTGAACGAGGTTTACACTACATTCTTTAATGCTGACTTACCGGCAAGAACGGTGGTTGGGGTTTCGAAGATTCCTATGAATGCTTTAATTCAAATTGATGCCGTCGTATCTAACTGCGAAGGTACACCCCCACAAGATGTTGTTGCTTAAATATAGTTACACACATCGATAACAACGTTGATATTTTAGCTCTAGTTCCTAACTTGGAATTAGAGCTGATTCAGTTTGAAGGTCTGCGAATAAGTGATGTTGCATGCCGAATCAATGACTCCAATTCATCTCAATTTAGGCGCGAATGTAAGCGCCACTTCAATACATCACCACGAGCGGTGTAATGCTTCCTATCTGTAATGAAGGTTGTTAAATATGCGGCACTTCATATAGTGCAATCTTGCACATATTTTTTGATTGACCGAGAAATCTAAATATTATAAATACCTGTTATTGAAGTACTAATATTCTGTAGGAGGTTCATTTGCTCGAATTGTTAAAGAAAGTGGTGCTAATCAATTTGATGGCTGCAATGGTCGTTTTTGTGCTGTCGCAGTTTTCTCCTTTCTTTGCTTCTACTCAACTCGTCGACTTCTTATTTTATATCGTTATCGTCATTTGGGTTTTGGCAAAACTTCTGTGGGAGGGAGGCGTTCATAGCAAAACAACGCGATTAGATGATCCTATTACAGACAAAGTCTACAAAATGGTCGACGGGCACGATTTTGCTAAAGACCAACAAGAACACTATCGAATGAATTATCAAACGGGCTTAGTGTTATTCATTGCTGGCTTACCGGCGTTTATTACGTGCTTTGTTCTGCAATTCTTTTAAGTACGGGTAAGAGGTAGTTATGGAAGAATATTTAGAACTGGACGTGATGACATTGGAGTCAATTTCAAAAGAAGCGGGCTTTCCAATAGATAGAGATGTGTATTTAGCATCTCATACCCAATCGATGGAACAAGGACTGCTTGTCGAATATCGGCGACATAACAAGCTAATTGGCTACACGACGTTAAGTAATTTAGGTGATGGCAAGTGGTTTGTCCCTATGTTTGTGGTACACCCAGACTATAGAAGTAAAGCCGCTTTTCTTGCTCTATTTCGTGGCATTGTAAACATACTGAAAGATCGTGATTCAAGGGTATTAGTAAGCAATGTTTTACGCTTAAATGAACTATCGGTGCAGTTTCATAAGCGATTAGGGTATGAAATAACACGTGAGAATCACTTAGGTTATGAGTTTACTCTAGCGTTGACGCCTGAAGTAAAAAGAAAATGGTCTAATTTCGTCGCTGTTACCTAGGGGTCATAAATAATTGTGGATCGAGTTTGACCTCAAGTATGTGGTGGTTAATATCACCTTTCGATGAATCGCTTCACTATTAACGCTTCTCATCTATCGAGAGTAATCAACAAGGGCATGTATTATGTACAAAGTCGGAATCGTATTATTTGATGACTTCACAGATGTAGACTTCTTCTTGATGTATGACTTATTAGGAAGAACGACGGACTCTTGGGAGGTTAAGGTTCTTGGAACTAAGCCTGAACATCGCTCACATTTGGGGGTGATGGTGAAAACCGATGGCCATTTGAGTGAGGTTGCGCAGCAAGATGTAGTGCTGATAACAAGTGGTTATCGCGGTATTCCGGCTGCATTGAAAGAGCCGGAGTTCATGAACTCATTACAGCTGGATCCGAGCGAGCAGTTAATCGGGTCGATTTGCGCAGGATCTTTTGTGTTGCACGAACTCGGTTTACTTAAAGGTAAGAGGCTTACAACAAACCCGCATGCCAAACCAACATTAGAAGCGATGGGTGGCAACGTTCAAGATCTGCCTTTAGTCATCGAAGGCAACATTGCTACGGCTGGTGGATGCCTATCTCTGGTCTACTTAATCGGCTGGGTGGCTGAGCGATTATTTGATTCTAACAAACGTAGAGCGATTCAAAATCAACTTATCCCCGCAGGACAGTTGGATCTCTTCGAAGATCTTATCTCGGGAACCATCCAGTCTGCAGAGGCTGATAACTTACACAATAAATCACTAAAAGCTGAGCATATAGACGCAGTGGTTTGAAGCACTGCCATACTATTTCTACAAAAAGCGTTTAACGAGAGAACGAAAAACAAGTTTATGCCATTTAGAATTATTTTAATGCTATGCCTAGCTCTGACGGGCTGCGCGTCCAATGAAGCTTTACAACCGGACCCAACAAGTATCACGTTGTTTTATGGCGAGACATCGGTCTCCGCAGGCGTATTAGAAGATAAAACATTTAATTCTGTACTCGCGGACAGGGTCGAAAGTGTGACTTTTTCGGGTTTAGTACGAAAGCAAGACTCTGGTTACTTGGTCGATATGCTTGTGATTCGAGAAACGAAAGAGCCACGCTCGACTCGACAATTAAACACGTCAATTCATATGAAAACTGGAGAGTTAGTGGATGTGGGGGGCGTGAACAACGACATTTTTAGGGTGATTTTGGAATAACTCGTTTAACGATGTTAATTAATATGATTTTTCGCTTTACCTCAACTTAACTTCAAGTCTTAAGCTTCTCTTAGTTATTCAGAAGGAGCTTATTATGCAAAATAATTACGTTAAGGAACTCTCCGTTAAAACTTACCAAGAAGCGATTGAGAGGGAGGCTGTTAAATCAAAAGTTCGACCATTTCATGCTCCGAGTTTTTTCAGTGGTGCCTTGTTATCTATGGCGGTAATGGGATTGTTTTCGGTCATGCCAATACTTTGAGTGATGGTTGACTCCCATCATCCTAGATAGAAACACAGAGAGTCCGAAATCTGAAAATACAGTACTTAAAGGGAGCTTTTAGAGTTACTTATGGAGATATCTATACACCTACTTCAACCAAGTGATGTTGGTCCACTTTTGGAATTTGAAGTCGAAAATAGAGAGTGGTTTAATCAATTTGTTCCTGCTAGGGATGACAGTTTCTATTCTGATTCAGGGGTTGCCGAGCAAATTGCGCTCTTCCTGAAGGAATACCAAAATGGTGAGTTGATCCCAATGCTAATTAAGGACGCTAACGGCGTCATTTGTGGAAGAATCAACGTTCGCGATATAAGCAAAAATGGTGAAAACGGGGAGCTCGGCTATCGGGTTGGTCGAACTTTTGGTTCTAAAGGTGTCGCCTCTAATGCGGTCAGAAAGCTGCTAACCTACTTGTCTAAGCACTCATCCCTAAAATATATTGATGCTTATGCATTAGTAGGTAATGTCGGTTCAAATAAAGTACTAACAAATACGGGCTTCGACCTCGTTGATTGTGTCCCAAATTACGCAGTATTCAAGGGAAAGCAACAGGATGCCAACTATTACCGCAAGGCAATATCCGTATAAGTGGGCATTTGATATCTATTATTTTTCCTATAATCAATGAGATAATAGGCTCGGAAAGATGAGCTCACACCATTGTGGTGCGAAACAATACAGAGATCAGTTTATGAACATTGTGACAGTCTATAGTGGTAATCAGCAGGTATACGCGAATTTATATCAGGGCTATGCGGCTGAGTTTTCAAAGATTATCGGAGACAAACCAGACGAGTATGGCTTGTTTGAGATTTATCCGACGCTTGGTGATGCCGTTACGGGTTACTTACTTTACATTGATGAAGTTCCTGCTGCATTAACCGCCATTGAATCCAAAGCGCCAAACGAGTTTGAGATTTGCGACTTCTATGTGGTGCCTTATTTTCGAAAAAATAAAGTAGGGAAGCAGTTTATTTCTGAACTGTTTGGACATTTAAAAGGCAGTTGGGAGATTAAACAAGTACTGGGCGCAGATCATGCTGTTAAGTTCTGGAGAGAAGTCGTTAATGACTACACCTCAGGTAACTATGTGGAAGACCAATACCAAGACGAAAAGTGGGGCTTGGTAACAAGACAATGCTTCAATCATGATGGTATTGCCAAGTAAAACCTTATATATCAGAAGCTGGCGGGGTCCTTCTAGCCAGCTTCGGGCCTGTCTATTTTAAGGTTTAAGGTGTCCTCTAGATTTAGGGTAACCTTATTGCTTTATCGTTACTTTTGAGGTTTATTGCGTTCGATTACACTGATCGCGATTGCTAAAAATAGAATATCTTTCACTAAGAAGAAGTTAGTGACCAAAATACCATCCGATACTTTCCAAGCGTTTGGCGTGGTAATTAGAAAGCTCAGTGTCACAACAAAGATAGCCGCCGCAGCAATGCCAGAATAAAACGCGACTCGCGGCTTTTTAAATCCAATCATCAGCCCAATCGCGACAATGATTTCAGCACCACCAACCATATTAGACACGGCTTGTACTGAGAACAAATTGTAGAGCCAACTCATTGCTGGGTGGTTGGTAATTAAAGGCTCAATCAACATCGCCTCAGTAGGCGTAAACTTGTAAATTCCAATCCAAGCTAACACCAACGCGACACCTATCACGCCAAGGTTGTATCCGAAGTTGCTTTGTTTTAAATCATAGGTTTGAACATGCATAAAAGTACTCCATTAATAAGTTCTACACATGACCGCACTAGTGCAAAATTAATTTCACTGTGAGAGTATTACTCCTATTTATGAATCATTACACATGGCATTTTAATGTTATATGTATCAATGGTTTATTTGAAGAAAATGAAATGATAGTTTTTATTAAGAGCTTAATACGACGGTACAAGGAGATAATTTATCAAAGCACTTATATATGATGTATTTAGTGGAGAGTCGGCGAAAGGGAACCCTTGTGGGGTTGTTGAATTAGAGCAATGGTTAGCAGATTCAGAGCTACTAGAAATAACACATCAACTAGCACAGCCTATTACTGCTTTTGTGAAGAAATCGGGAAGTCAGTTCGACATCCGTTGGTTTGGATTAGATGGTGAGATAAACCTGTGTGGTCATGGTAGTTTGGGTGCTGGTACTGATTTGATCGAGCGGTATAAGTTTGAAGAGGTTACTTTAAACAGTGATTATGGACAGGTCGTGATTTCTAGAAAAGACGGCCTATCTCGGTTGGAACTGCCAAGCTGGAATGGTAAATCTTATGTTGAGTGGAGCGACGCTCCAATTGATCTGTCAGCTTTGAATCAGCCCGTTGTCGATGCATTCTCTACAAGAGATTTAGTGTTGGTGTTGGATTCTGAGGAAGCAGTCAGGAACTTTACTCCTGATTTTGAACAGTATAAAAAAATCAATGATCTGCATGCTGTTATGGTGACGGCCAAAAGCTCGGATGACGGTTATGTACTTCGTTATTTTGCACCGAAGATCGGCATTTCAGAGGATTTAGCAACCGGATCTGCGCAATGTTCATTGGCTCCATATTGGTTCGATAAGCTAGGAAAAGACAAACTATCGGTTCGTCAGCTTTCTAGTGCTGGTGGTTATTTTGAAGTCGAGAAGGGATCCAACTCTTCGATTGTCGTCTCTGCTAGAGTTGAATGCCGTCAGTGAAAGTGTGTTGATTCTATGACCAATACCGCGAACTAATTTTTGTTTTCAATATTAAGGATTTGGATTAGATTACTCTGATGTAGATTCCAATAATAAAAAGAGAATAGCGAGTGAAGATTCATAGAATTAACCCGACCAAGCGTTGGTCTGATGTAACTGTTTTTAATGGTATTGCAAGCTTTGTTGAAGTTGCTGAGTCAGACACATCTGCGGGCATTAAGAGTCAGGTTCAACAAATCTTTGAGCAAGCTGAAGAGATGATGAGCCTGGTAGACAGCGATAAATCTCGCGTATTGTCGGTTACTATTTACCTAACGGATTTCGCTAACTTTGATGCACTAAACGAAGTGTGGGAAGCATGGTTCCCTGAAGGGTGTGCGCCGAGCCGTGCATGTGTGAAAGCTGAACTGGCAAACCCTGAACTGTTAGTTGAAATGTCATTCATGGTTGCCGCTGGGGAAAAGTTTCAATAAACCGACACACAGATAGATAAAACAAAGCCACTCAGGTGATTCACTTGAGTGGCTTTTTTGTTCGAAATACGAAACCGAGGTTAGTCAGCGTTGGTATTAAGCGATGCCTTGTTCTTTTGTCATCTGTGTCGCGATCTTAGGTGCATGCCATAAACATGGTAGTAAGATGAACGATACAGGAACAGCAGTAATAACAATAAACGACTGTAGCGCAGAAATACCGCCAGAGCCCATTGAGATAAGCGCAATGGCTACGGCACCCATGATGATGCCCCAGAAGGTGCGAACTGCTGCGTTTGGCTCTGTGGTACCTGTCATAACTACACTGATGGTGTAGGTCATTGAGTCACCCGTTGTTACGATGAACGTGGTGGTCAGGATAAGGAACAGAATTGCAATCAGAGTCGGAAACGGCAGCTGCGCAGTGATAGCCAGTAACACTGCAGGAAGGTTGAAGCCTTCGAACGCACTAGAAATTACACCAGGGTTTTCTAACTCAAGCGCCAAACCACTACCACCAACGATGCTGAACCAGAAACAGGTTACCAGTGGAGCAAAGATGCTAATAGACACGATCATTTGGCGAATAGTTCGACCACGCGAGATGCGCGCGATAAAGATAGCCATCATCGGACCATAGCCTAAGAACCAACCCCAGAAGAATACCGTCCAACCACCTAGCCACGCTGTATCTTGTCGGTAAAGTGCCATTGGGATGAAGTTATCGATCATTTCACCCATGCCTTGCAAGTAGCCATCAACGATGAAGCTTGTTGGACCCACAAGAAGGATGTAGCCGATCAGGCATACAGACAAGATGATGTTGTAACGGCTAACCAGTTGAATGCCTTTGTTCACGCCACTCAAAGCAGATAGGGTATACATGGCAATGGCGAACAGAATAACAACGCTCTGAGTCGCAAAGCTGTCTGAGATGCCAAACAGCTCACTTAACGCATAACTGATTTGAAGACCTAGGAAACCAATTGGACCGATAGTACCTGCAGCCACAGCAACAATGCTACACGCGTCGACGACGTTACCGATCCAGCTATTAATTGCTTTGTCGCCCAGTAATGGGTAAAGCAAAGTACGAGGTTTAAGAGGAAGCCCTTTATCGTAGTGTAGGTGCATCAGTACGATAGAGGATAAGCCACCTAAGATTGCCCAAGCAAGAAACCCCCAGTGCATGAAAGACTGAGATAGCGCGTTGAACGCCATTTCTTGAGGATCAGCGTTGCCGTATAGAGGTGGAGCAGAAACAAAGTGAGCAATAGGTTCTGCTGCTGCCCAAAATACACCACCGCCTGCGAGTAGCGTACATAGGACAATCGACATCCATTTGAAGGTAGTCATTTCAGGAAGGGCAAGTTTACCCAAGCGAACGTGACCCGTGCGTCCTAGTGCAAGCACTAAGCCGATAATGAAGTTAAGTAGTAAGAGAACCTGCCAAAAAGCACCGAACCATCTAGTTGAGTAACTAAAACCGATGTTCACAAGTTCTGATAACACTGAGGTGTTGGTAAAGGCAAGAATGACAAAGAGGGTTAAAAAGCTCCCACTTAGCCAAAATACTGGATTTCCAAGCTCCAGTTTTTCACCCAAAGATTGGGCTTTAGTGAAGTTAATAGAAGTAGATTCTGCGTTGATGTTTTCGTTGGCGACTTGCGTCAAGTTGGACATTATTTCTTCGCTATATTTGGCTCTTTCAAGCCTATGTATTTCTCCCACACTTGCATTGGAAGTGTGAGGTTCGTCAAAAAAAGCTGCGATATTATCACAATTGTTAAGAAAAAGTGGGCGAATTTAGAAAAGAAATCGGTTCTACGAGTAAATCACTCCCTTTTGGTTAGTTTTAAAACGAAATTTCAGAACGAATGAACAAAGCAGATATGAATAGAGTTTTGTAATTAAGGATAGGAACTAGGCGATATTTTTTAGCGTGCCGAAATAAATATAATATTAGTTGTTCGTGCAAAATAAGTGTCGACTCATTGCATGCTATAAACAAATTAATGCGAGTCATTTTATAAATATCGAATATTTTAGGTGTTAAATTGGCACTGTTACCTACAGTTGTTTTGCGAAGAGATTTAAGTGGTGAGAAATATGACACTTAAATTAAGCATCTTGAAACAATAACTTAAGGGACAGCTAACATGCACCTAAACCAAGGAAGAGTGGCCAAGAAGGTTTTTACACTCAGTACTCTCACCGCGTCATGCTTAATGGCGTTCAACAGCTACGCGGCTGTTGATTGTTCAATGTTAGAAGCGTGGGATTCCGCCACGGTGTACACCGGTGGTGATCAGGTTTCACATGACGGCAGCGCGTATTCAGCGAATTACTGGAATCAAAATAACAACCCGATCCAATTCGAGGGTGACTATGCACAATGGAAAAAGATTGATGTGTGTAGTGGCGGTGGAGGCGGTGGCACGCCAAATGAAGCGCCAACCGCTTCGTTAACAGCACCTAGTGCATCGGATGTGATTGTTGAGGGCGATAATGTCGTCTTAAGTGCAACAGCACTCGATACTGATGGCAGTGTTGCTTCAGTAGAATTTTTTGTCGATGGTACGTCGGTTGCTGTAGTAACAGCGGTACCATTTGAAGCAGCTTGGGCTGCAACATCGGGTAACCATCAGGTATCTGTTGTCGCGACAGATAATGAAGGCGCGGCAAGTGTAGCAAGCGCGGTATCCATTTCTGTTGATTCACTACAACCAGGTAATGAAGCGCCAACAGTATCAGTTTCACTTTCAGCGGCTTCTGTTGATGTAGATGGCGTGGTAACACTCACAGCAACGGCTGCAGACAGTGATGGTACGGTTGATAAAGTCGATTTTTATGTGGCAGGTTCATTAGTTGGGACGACTGCAACAAGCCCGTATACGCTTGACTACACAACCACTCAAGCAGGTACTTTGTCTGTTTACGCCAAAGCGACCGACGACCAAGGCGCAACAACGGATTCAGCCTTGGCTTCTTTGAAGGTGAATGGCGCTCCAACGGTGAGTACATGTCGTCCTGATGGCTTGTATCAAACGCAAGGCGTCGATGTTCCTTACTGTACAATTTACGATGATGAAGGCCGTGAGAAAATGGGCGCGGATCACCCTCGTCGTGTGATTGGTTACTTCACCAGTTGGCGTGCAGGGGATGACCCGCAAGCAGCTTACCTAGTAAATGATATTCCTTGGGAACAACTCACACACATTAACTACGCGTTCGTGAGCATCGGTTCAGATGGCAAAGTGAACGTTGGTGACGTAAACGATCCAAATAATGCTGCTGTAGGTAAAGAGTGGCCGGGTGTAGAAGTTGATCCTGCATTAGGCTTCAAAGGTCACTTTGGTGCGCTGGCAACCGCGAAGAAAAAACATGGTGTTAAAACGCTAATCTCAATTGGTGGTTGGGCTGAAACGGGCGGTCACTTCGCGACTGACGGGAGCCGAGTTGCTGATGGTGGTTTCTATACTATGACGACCAATGCTGATGGCTCAATCAACCATCAAGGCATTGAAACATTCGCGACTTCAGCGGTTGAAATGCTACGTAAATATCAATTCGATGGCCTAGATATTGATTATGAGTACCCAACGTCAATGGCTGGTGCGGGTAACCCGTACGACAAAGACTTCATGGAACCGCGTCGTCAGTACCTATGGGCTTCCTACCAAGTGCTGATGAAAGTATTGCGTGAGAAGCTTGATGTGGCGTCTTCTGAAGATGGTAATCACTACATGTTAACTATCGCGGCACCTTCTTCTGGCTACCTATTGCGCGGTATGGAAACATTCGATGTCACTCAATATCTTGATTACGTGAACATCATGTCTTACGACCTTCACGGCGCTTGGAACGACCACGTTGGCCATAACGCTGCCTTGTTTGATACAGGTAAAGATTCAGAACTAGCGCAGTGGAATGTATACGACACAGCGGCTTATGGTGGTATCGGCTACCTGAACACGGATTGGGCTTACCATTATTTCCGCGGTTCAATGCCAGCAGGTCGTATTAACATCGGTGTTCCATACTACACACGTGGTTGGCAGGGCGTAACAGGTGGTGAAAATGGTCTTTGGGGCCGCGCTGCATTGCCTAATCAATCTGAATGTGCGGCGGGTACCGGTGAAGGTGAGAAGAACAACTGTGGTCATGGCGCTATTGGTATCGATAACATGTGGCACGATACCGATCCGAAAGGCAACGAAATGGGCGCGGGTTCAAACCCAATGTGGCACGCGAAGAACCTAGAGAAAGGAATTTGGGGTTCTTACGCGGATGCTTACAAGCTTGATCCTGTAAACGATCCTTCTGATGTATTGACGGGTACTTATACGCGTAACTACGACAGCGTTGCTGTTGCTCCTTGGTTATGGAATGCAGAGAAGGGCGTATTCCTTTCAACGGAAGATAAACAGTCTATCGATGTGAAAGCGGACTACGTTATCGATAAAGAGATCGGCGGCATTATGTTCTGGGAACTAGCAGGGGACTATAACTGTTATGTACTCGATGCGAATGGCAACCGAACGTCTATCGATGCCACTGAGCAAGCATGTAATAGCGGTAACGGTGAGTTCCACATGGGCAATACAATGACCAAAGCTATCTACGATAAGTTTAAGTCAGCAACCCCATATGGAAACAAAGTCGCGACGGGTGCTATCCCAACAGAAGCGCTAGATATCGCGGTATCGGTTGGTGGTTTCAAAGTCGGTGACCAAAACTACCCAATCAACCCTAAGATCACGTTTACCAACAACACAGGTCAAGCACTTCCGGGTGGAACTGAGTTCCAATTCGATATCCCAGTATCTGCACCTGATAATGCGAAAGATCAATCGGGCGGTGGTTTGACGGTGATTGCTTCGGGCCATACTCGTGCGGATAACATCGGTGGATTAGACGGTACTATGCACCGAGTAGCCTTCACATTACCTGCATGGAAAGAACTGCCTGCTGGTGGTGTGTATGAGCTAGATATGGTGTATTACTTACCAATTTCTGGCCCTGCAAACTATGCCGTTAACGTAGGTGGTGTCGATTATGCCTTCAGCTTTGAACAGCCAGATTTACCTTTAGGTGATATCAGTTCTGGTGGTGGTAACCCAGGCGATGGTGGCACAAACCCTGGTACTTGTGATACTGCAGGCTTAACTGTGTACCCAGATCTGCCACAGAAAGATTGGGCAGGTAATCCAAGCCATGCAAACACGGGTGACCAAGTGGTTCATAACGGCAGTATTTACCAAGCTAACTGGTGGACAAGCTCTGAACCAGGTAGTGATGGTAGCTGGACCAAAGTGTGTTCATAGTATTGATTTGTTGATGGAGTTGAGAGCTTACTAGCCTTATCTCCTTAAACAAACCACTTAACGTAGAGTCAAACGCCGAACTCAATCCTGTTCGGCGTTTTTTTATTCATGGCCTTACTATGCTTTACGCCTGTTATGTCCGAACGGTGAAAAAGTAGAAGGTAGTGATCGTGTAGAGGAATAACAGATATAAAAAAGCCCAAATAGATCGCTCTATTTGGGCTTTTTCAGAATAGTGTGAAATCGCTAGTCGCTAAATTAAGCTTTTGCTTCTTTCATCGCTTCCGCTCTTTTTTCCTTTTGCATTTTTGCAAGGAAATAGATGTTTACACATGCGATGAAGCCGTTGGTTGCAACCACTGGCCAAGCGTCAATCATAACGCCGTATGCTGTGAAGAGTGCACAGCCAATAAAGTTAAGGACACGCAGGCGAACAATATCTTTCATTGTTAATGAAATTGCGACCATAATAGACGCAGCGTAACCTAAAATCTCAACCATATTGAATTCCATTGTTTGACCCTCTTAAATTTGCCGATACTTTGTCGGTACCAATTCTTCTCTTCATGAGATGATTGAGGAAGCTCCGTGCCTCGAATGGTCTGGTTATGTTTAACGGGGTAGACTATACCAACTCCGTTTTTGTGATTAAACCCCAAAAATAGGTAGAAGTGAAGGTTAGCGATTACGCAAACGTTTAATGCATTTTTGCTTAACATAATTACCGTTTATGTTGGTGGTTAAATTGATAGTTATTGATGTATAGGTAAAGGCTCTAACCATGATAAAACGATCCATTTGTGCAACAAAAAGCATAAAGGCCGCTGTGCTTGTGACCTTGATGAGCATTGGGCTGACAGCATGTACGACCCAAGAGCAACTGCCAGTGCACGATTATGGTGTAGTAACCAGCGGTGACTTCGAGTTTATGAAAAATGGCGTCACGACTTATTCATGGCACCCACAATCAGAACAGGTATATCTCTCTAAGAAATACAATGAAACCGTCGTGACTGACATGGTACGTGATGCGATTGAAGAGCAGCTAACTGAAAAAGGGTACCGCTTAGAGCAAGGTGGGGGTGTTGGTGACGTGGTGGTTGGCTTTGGCCTAGCCGAAGAGTCAGAGCTGAATGACAACTCCATTTTCGATGCGGTTCAGCTCTCTACAGGTGTTCCATTCTATGATGGAAAGGGCAAACTCGCCGAAAAAGGCTCTCTATACATCATGTTTTCAGTGCCAAACTCTCAGGTGATCCAGTGGCGAGCGCTAGCGCAAACGGGCATTCAGGCCGATCTTGAAGCAAGTGAGAGCAAAGAACGAATTTCTAGTTTTGTGGAGATGCTATTTAGACAAATGCCAGAGAGATAAATAGCAAATACTAAGAGTGGAGAGTATTTGCTTGGTCAATATTAATGGTCGGGAAAATGAACAGATCGCAGAATATACTTTTTTATTTGTAACTAAAGGTACATTTGCGTAAAGCAACGTAAAGTTCGCGCTTCTTTTGCTAGCATTTGTCTATACTAGTCAAAACGTTAACTTAGGTTTAATTCAATGAAACTGTTCTCCAAATACTCTCTCCCTCTATTAAGTATATTCATTGTAAGTAACGCAGCGATGGTTAGCACAGCAGCTATCGCCGCCCCTTCTATAGTACCGGCTCCGCCTAGTTTGGGCGCGAAAGGGTATGTGTTAATCGACTTTAATTCTGGTGATGTGCTTGTCGAAAAAAACGCACATACCAAGTTGAACCCAGCAAGCTTGACCAAACTGATGACCAGCTACGTGGCAGGTCAGGAGATGAAGCGAGGCAATATCTCCGCAGATGATAAAGTCAGAATCAGTGAAAACGCTTGGGCAAAGAATTTTCCTGACTCTTCAAAAATGTTTATTGAAGTTAATACCGACGTCGCGATGATGGATCTATATCGAGGCTTGATTATTCAATCGGGTAACGATGCCAGTGTTGCGATAGCAGAGCATGTAGCAGGTTCTCAAGATGCCTTTGTTGATTTGATGAACTCTTGGGCTGCTTCACTTAAATTGGAAAATACTCACTTTGCAAATGCGCATGGTTTAGACGCTGATGACTTATATTCAACGCCTTACGATATCGCAATGCTTGGTCGAGCAATCATTAAAGATCTTCCAGATGTCTATGGCTTATACAGTGAGCGTTCTTTCAGTTACAACGGTATCACGCAACATAACCGTAATGGCTTGCTCCGTGACAGAAGTTTAACGGTTGATGGCATGAAAACGGGTTACACCTCGGGTGCGGGCTACAGCTTAGCGAGCTCTGCAACACAAGGTAAAATGAGGCTTATTGCAGTGGTGATGGGCGCATCAAGTGTTAAAAGCCGTGAGTCAGACAGTAAGCAGCTTTTAAGTTACGGTTTCCGATTCTTCGATACGCTTAATGTACACCAAGGTGGCGACCAAGTGGCTGAAGAGAAAGTGTGGTTTGGTGACCAAGACACTTTGAAGCTTGGGGTTGCAGAAGACACGTTTATCACGCTACCTAAGTCAGATAGCAAAAAGCTTACCGCATCTATTGAATTAAACTCGGAACTCAAAGCGCCGATTACAGAAGGTCAAATTTTAGGTGTCGTTCATTACACGGTTGATGGTGAAGATGTTCAAACTCATCCTTTGATCGCACTTGAATCGGTTGAACAGGGTGGCTTGTTCAAACGTTTGATGGACTACATTAAATTGTTCTTCTCAAGTCTGTTCTAAGCAAACTGGCACCAGAACGAAAAGTAAAACGACTGGGCGCTGTGAGTTAATCACAGCGCCCTTTGTTGTTCCAGAACCGGAGAAAGCGAGGCGAATAACGTTCTTGATTAGCAGTCGCTGATGGTTTCGATTACTATACGCAAAATTTAGCAGTGTAGTTACTTATGACCATAGAGATAAAGAACATCACCGAACCTGAAGTAACTTGCGCCAATTGCCAGGCATGCTGTTGTCGTTTAGAGGTTATGATCATCACAGATACGGGTGTCCCAGAAGAGCATATTGCTTACGATGAGTGGGGCGGTGAAACCATGAAACGTTTGGATGATGGTTGGTGCTCAGCGGTAGATAGAGAAACGCTAAGGTGCACTATCTACGAAAATCGACCATGGATCTGCCGTGAGTTCGAAATGGGCTCGTTTGAGTGTGTCGACCAGCGTAAAGAGGTGATGGGTTAGACAGCGGCTCTACCTCCTTTACCGATATTTTAAATCAACGTACGATTTCTTTTAAGTCAGGGCTTTATATCTCGATTTGATATAGAGCCCTGATTCGTTTTACTGATTTAGTGTTGTGTGAGAACGAGTCGATTTAGAACTCAGAAGGCACTTCAAACTCCATCCATTCCCCGGTTGTTGGGTGAATGAGTTTTAGGTAGCCCGCATGAAGGTGCAGCCGTTCGCGCTTATAGCCGTATAGGTCATCACCACGAATCGGTACGCCAAGTCCTTGTGGGTGGGCGCAGTGTACGCGTAGCTGGTGGGTACGGCCTGTTTTAGGATACAAGTGCACCTTTGTTTTTCCGTTATTGGTGCTGACCGCTTGCCAGTGCGTTTCTGCGTTACGCCCATGTTCATGACAAACGAGCTGCCTTGGTCTGTCGGTGATATCGCCACGCAAAGGAAGGCTGATGTCACCAGATTCGCCATTTATTTCACCATCAAGGAGTGCGGTGTAACGCTTTTCGACCGTTCTATCAATGAACTGCTTTTGGATATGCTTGTTGGACTCGGCAGTTAGCGCCAAGATCAACAAGCCAGATGTCGACATATCCAATCTATGGATAATCAAAGGGCCGGTTGCATCTGGGTAGCGCGTTTTGATACGTGTATACACTGAGTCTTCGATGAACTTGCCAGGAACAGACAAGAACTCTTCAGGTTTGCTTACGACCACGATCTCTTCGTCTTCATAAACAATATCAAACGACTTGCCGACCGCAGGGTTTACGATAAGCGGATTATCTTCTAGCTCAATGCCACTTAGCTGGTGTTCGAGGATCTCAAAGCTCTTACTTTGGCAAACCGGGTAGAGGTTTCCGTGTTGTCGTATAATATCTGTTGGCGGTAGTCCCCACCAAAACTCGGCTAAAGCCAACGGTTTGAAGCCGTGTTCAAAGGCAAAGTTAAGCAGCTTTGTTAGGCAGCAATCTCCGGAGCCTTCAAGCGCGTCTTTACCATCTAACAATTCAAGCAGACTCTTTGACTCTGCCGCTTGGTTGATAAAACGATAGTGAGACAAGCGCTGTGTTTCTAACTCTGCAGAAATGGCCTGGCAGTCGTTCTTACGGCTTTTAAGCTCGCTTTCGATAGCGTCTACTTGTGATTGTTTTTCAGCGATTTTCTGTTTCCACTGGATACGAAGTGTTTTGAGGTTGCGCTTCTCTTGGCTGCTTTGATTACCTAACTGCTTAAGTAGGTTGGCCGCAGACTCTAGGTTTCCTAGTGCTTTCTCGTGGTTAGCTTGCTCTCTGAGCTCATCACGCTGTGCTTTGTTGGTGGCCATAGCGAGCTGAAAGGCTTCTATTACTTTGCCCGCGTCGTTTTTAAGTTCGATCAGCGTTGATGTCAGTTCATCTAAGTTGTAAGTGTGCTCTAGGTTAGCAATGTCGTCAGCTAGAGTCGCTTGTTGAGTTAAGCTGTCTGTGTTTTGGTTTACAAACTGCTGTTTATCAAATGCAGATGGAACAAAGCTCAAGCTCGATAGTTGAGACTCTAAAGACGAATCGAGTTGTAAACCTGAATATGCAGAAAGGTAGCCCAATTCTTGCGTTCGAGGATATTGAACCAGAAGAACGGCATAAAGATTACCTTGTGATGTTTCATTCACACTACAGTCAAGCAGTGACTGTTGAAGCTGCTGCATTGCGATCTCACACAATGGGTGCGGAGTATAGTAATACGGAAATGTAAAACGCTCTGGCAGCGATATGTTTTGATTCGCCGTTTGGTTTAACGTATGCAGTGGTGTGTATTGAGCAAGGTTTGCTGACATGAAGATCAAACTCTATGGGTATTCAGTTTAGAGCTCGATATTGTTGTCGAAATGAAGGTAAATGAGAAGCCAAAGCGAAAGATAAATCGGCTTTGGCTTCATTTAGACAGTCATGTTCACGCTATGGAAGCATTGAATAGACTAAATCTCGATTAATTGGAGTGTTCTAACTCGAGTTGTTCTGCCTTTTTGTAAGCAGGGTGGCTCGCCAAAAGCTCACCGTATTTAGCAATGTTAGGGTAGAGCGCAGTAGCACCAAAGTTACCGACGATTTCAACGATGAACGACATCATAAAATCTGCACCCGTGAGTGTGTCGCCTACAAGATAGGTTTTGCCTTCGAGTGCTTCGTTAACGAAGGTTAGTATTTTTTGATTTTCATCATCAGCATAACCACCAAGGAAGTTTGTTTCGGCGCCGTCTTTCATCACGAAGATCTTAAGCAGCATTGGTAAGATGCCCGAACTTTCAGCAAAGTGTAGCCACTGAGAATACTCAACGTATTCAGCTGTGCCGCGTGCTGGTGCAAATTTACCTTGGCCAAACTTGTCGATGAGGTACTCAGTAATCGCGCCAGATTCGCTGATCACCACGCCATCATCTTCAATGACTGGAGATTTGCCAAGAGGGTGAACAGACTTCAGTTCAGGTGGTGCTAAAAACGTGACACTGTCTCGTTGGTAAGGTTTAATTTTATAGTCGACACCAAGCTCTTCGAGTAGCCAGACGATGCGCTTTGAACGCGATTTGTTCAGGTGATGTAATGTAATCATAATTCTGCCTATTCTATCCTTGAGCTATTTTGGTTCGTTAGTTTTGATAACAAGTTTGCCGAAGTTCTGACCTTCTAACAGACCCATGAAAGCTTGTGGCGCTTCGTCTAGACCTTCAATCAAGTGCTCACGGTAATGCATTTTTCCTTGAGACAGCCATTCAGTCATTTGAGTTGCGAACTCGTTGTAACGGTGCGCGTAGTCGTCAAAAATGATGAAGCCTTGCATCTTAATACGCTTAACTAGAAGTGTACCCATAAGGCTAGACATGCGGTCTGGACCTTCAGGAAGTGATGTCGCATTGTATTGTGAGATAAGGCCACAAACAGGAATTCGAGCGCCTGTATTAAGCAGAGGCATTACTGCATCGAATACCTTGCCGCCAACGTTTTCAAAGTAAACGTCGATGCCTTTATCACACGCTTTCGCCAATTGCTCTGCGAAGTCATCTGCCTTGTGGTCGATACATTCATCAAAACCAAGAACCTCTTTCGCGTACTGACACTTCTCTTGACCGCCGGCCACACCAATGACACGACAACCTTTTAGTTTACCAATTTGTCCAACAGTAGCGCCTACTGGGCCCGTTGCAGCCGCTACCACTAACGTGTCGCCTTCTTTCGGTTGGCCGATATCCAGTAAACCCATGTAAGCGGTAAAGCCTGGCATACCCATGATGCCCAGTGCGTAAGAAGGGTGAATAGGCTCTTTTCCTAGCTTGATAAGACCTTCACCGTTCGACACGCCATAATCCTGCCAGCCTGTGTAAGCTAAGACCCATTCGCCAACTTCATAATCGCTGTTGTTTGATGTTTCAACCTGACACACAGTTGCACCAACCATCACTTCATCAATTGCAACCGGATCAGCGTAAGATTTTGCATCATTCATACGACCACGCATGTAAGGGTCGAGAGATAGGTAAACTGAGCGAAGTAACATTTCACCATCGTTGATTGTTGGTGTAGCAACGGTTTCTAAGCGGAAGTTATCTTGAGTTGGTGCACCTACAGGGCGAGAAGCCAATACGGTGCGACGATTGTCTTGTTGAGTCATTGGATGTCCTTAATTTTATATTGTGTTTATCTAGAATTAGACCAGTCGTCTAGTCCTATTGTCTAAAAATCCCGCCGTCATCAAATTGATAAGAGGGCGGGTGATTTCTTTTAAGTTAAAGCAAGTAAAAGCGCATTCCGCGTTATTAGCTTTCACTTTTTAAAATGCGTTCGGTAAGGCTCAAAGCTGATTGTAAGCTATGTGAACTCTGGCTCAGTTTGCTTAATAAGCTTGCGCCTAACCACATAGAATATAGGTTCTGAGCTGCTTCATGGCTGTCTTCAACCCTTATCGAGCCATCTTCAATACCGCCGACAATGCACCGTTCGATGGTATTCGTTACTTTTTCTGCACCCTTTAATAGCGCTTGGCGCATAGGATCAGAAAGATCAGAAACTTCCGCGCTGAGTTTAACGACCAAGCATTTATGAGCATTACAGATACCGTTTTCGGTCTTCGCCCATAGCGAGAAATAGCTCAAGATTCGCTGGTAATGATTACCGTCACCATGTACTAAAATTGCTTCAATCTTAGTGATGTAGTTTTCAAAATAGTGTTGAATCAACGCCTCGCCAAATTGCTCTTTAGATTTAAAGTAGTGGTAAAACGATCCTTTCGGCACGTCCGCTTCTTTAAGCAAATGCGATAGGCCAACGCCGTTAAAGCCGTTGTTTACTATTAGTTGATAGCCAACATCTAAAACATGTAGGCGTGTGTCATTCGTTTTTTCGTTCATGGGCGGTACTATAAGTTAAATTAGACCAGTCGTCTAGTGGTCGATTTTTGAGGGTATATTCGGTCGTTGTTAAAGTAACTAAAGTGCCTTCAAATGTTCACATATAAAAAAGCCCCAACATAGCGCGTATGTTGGGGCTTAAATCAGAAGCTTGTTTTATAGCGATTATATTATTGGATAGAGATTAACTCAACATCAAAAATCAATGTAGCTGATGGTGGAATAGGGCCTGAACCGCCTTTACCGTAAGCTAGAGTGCTTGGAATAAATAGGCGGACTTTTTGGCCTTCAACCATGTAAGTCAAACCTTCTTGCCAGCCTTTGATTACTTGCTTTAGGGCAAATGAGATTGGCTCGCCACGTTCAACAGAGCTGTCGAAAACAGTGCCGTCGATCAACGTACCGTGGTAGTGAACCGTTACTTTGCTGTTCTTAGTTGGGTGCTCTGTGCCTGTACCTTCTTCAAGAACAAGGTATTGAAGACCGCTTTCAGTCGTAATCACGCCTTCTTTAGTGCCGTTTTCAATCAGAAATTGTTGGCCTTGTTCGAAGTTCTCTCCGCCAGACTTATGATTCGTCCAAGTACGGTAAATCATGAAACCCGCCAGAAGAAAGACAATGACCGGGATGACAAATTTAGACATAGTAAAACCTATTTATAATTAATGCTGAGTATGTAAATCAAGGGCCTAAGCCGCGATTATGGTTGAGTCAAAAGGTAGTTGATCGTTTTTGCAATGCCAGCAACGTCTTGGTGACCTGCTGTTAGTACTTGGTATTTACCGTTGATGATAAAGGTTGGTACTGAGTTGATCTGACCTTTTACTGAAACTTCCTCTGCCTTCTTAACGTAGTCAAAAAGCGTTACTTGTTGTTCTTTGTTCAATTGATATGGGCTAACCAAACCGCGAGAAGTAAACGCTGTTTCTAGCGCTTGTTGGCGTTGCTGAGGTGTTGCGTCTGCGCCCATTTGAACGGCACCAAATAGGTCGTCCATGAACGCGTGGTGAGGCGTCGCATTAAGCTGCATCACTGCTGTGTAGTAGATCATTGCGCTGATTTGAGCGCTTTCGTTGAACGTCACGTGCATCTTGCCAATAGTTTGGTCTGTCCGAGATTCAATCTCTGGGATTGCACTTTCCATTTGACGGCAGTGACCACAGTTAAGAGAGAAGATTTCAGTGATCGGAGACAGGTTAAATTCAGTTAGAGCAGTAGGAAGCGCTTCGTATTGGACACCTTTTTGTGGCTCGTCTGTTTYGCTACAACCCGCGATAATAAGTACGGCAGCGAGTGCTGTGATGAATTTAGTAAATGGTTTAAACATAATGTTTGCTCTAGCGTTGAGAAGTCGTGAGATTCTAACTATTTAGTACGATTTGGAAAACAATTATAAGGTAAATAAATGCAAACAGTTCGAACTAGCGGTTGATGACAGGCTAGTTGACGGTTAACTGTGATCAACCGCACTTTTTTCTGATGTGCTTTCTTTTTGTCTAAAGTTTTTCTCTCGGTGCCGATATAGACATTAGTAAATGGTTTATCTGCATGAGTGGTTGGTGAAGTAATGAGATATTTAGCGATAATGTTAAGCATAGCTTTGGCTGGGTGTGAAACGACGTTACCAACGGGCATGTTAGGTGACGATATGCTAGAAACTGCGCCACAAACCGATTATGACTTGATGCACCCTGAGTGGGGTGTGGTTCAAACGACTCATGTAGCAAGTAATCGTGGTTACTCTATCCAGAACAGTACTACTCATTATCAAAGAACCATTACTACCAACTACGGACGTGGTGTATCGACTAACGATCCACTGGAAGTCTTTCTAAGACAAAACCGTATCGACTTTGAAGTGTTGCCGGGCAATCATGTGATGGTAAAGCTTGAACAGCACGTGAGCTTTAAAACGGGTTCAGCACTCCCTGAACCAGCCTACAACCAATGGTTGGATACTTTAGGCAGTTACCTTTCTCAGCGGCAAGACATCGATATCGTGATTGAAGGTCATACCGATAATACAGGTACAGATCGTATCAATGATCCTTTATCAGAGCAGCGCGCAAAAGAGGTGAAAGCTCGCCTAGAGAACAATTACGTGTCGAGTCGTTCTATTTATACTCGCGGCTTTGGTGAGTATGTTCCAGCGTGTACCAACGCTTCACCGCAAGGTAAGGCGTGTAATCGCCGAGTTGAGCTGATGCTGATTGTCGCGAAATAGGTTTTAGCGTTTTGTTCTCAAATTAGAGCACGAATAGCAGACATAGAAAATCCCTCACGTTCGAGGGATTTTTTGTATCTGACTTTCTCTTAGCTTGTTAGCTTATGCGAACTGCTTTTCTAAGTAAGCGACGATGTCTGAAGACTCGTACATCCACTCAGTTTTGCCATCTTTCTCAATACGTAGACAAGGCACTTTTACACGACCGCCGCCTGCTTCAAGCTCTGCACGGTGTTGTTCATTGTTTTTTGCATCACGAAGTTCAAATTGAACCGATTGACGTTTCATCGCGCGGCGCACTTTCACGCAAAATGGGCACGCTTCGAACTGGTATAACGTGTGCGTTTTTGCTTGCTCATTCACTTTGTTTTGCTCTTCTTGAGAACGTTTCACACCACGCGGGCTAAAAACAAAATTCAATAACAAGATGACACGACCTAAGAACCAACGGATAAACTTCATAACTCTCTCTACATATTTAAAATTAGCGTTACAATTTGCAGCATTATATACACAAGTTTTGTCAGATGCTCGCAACAAACTGCTAATATCTATTTTGTCCGTTCGATCGTGTGAGACTTAGCCACATTTAACCCTAAACGCTTAGATAGTCTAGTCAGGTTCGCTCGGTCTGTTTTCAGAACTCGCCCTGCTTGTGCCCAGTTAAAGTTGGCATCTTCCAATACCTCGGTAATGATGCTGCGTTGAAAATCATCCGTTGCACCACGTAGCCCTGCAGAAAGATCGATAGTTGGCGTTGATAACGGTGTGTTCTTCGTTTGTGTAGTCGCAATAGGTTGATCTTGGTCTAGAGGACCACAATCTTCTTTGGTGATTGTCACCAAGTTTTTATTGGTACTACGTGCTAACGCTTTCAATGCTGAACGGCTGATCACGTGCTCAAGTTCACGGACGTTACCCGGCCAACCATAACGGTTTAGGAAAGAAAGAACGTCAGAGCGGAACTTAACTTGGTTGATACCAAGCTTACGACGCGCTTGTTCTAGGAAGAAACCAGCTAGTAGGCTGATGTCGTCACCACGATCTTTCAGTGCTGGCACCGCGATAGGGTACACACTCAATCGGTGGTATAAATCGGCTCTGAATCGGCCGTCTTCAACTTCTTGCTTTAGATCTCGGTTAGTTGCTGCCAATACTCGCACATCAATGGTTTGAATGTTGTCTTGGCCAACCGGTTGGATTTCGTTGTTTTGTAGAGCACGCAGTAGTTTACTTTGTGCGGCTAAAGGCAACTCGCCAATCTCATCAAGGAACAGTGTTCCACCATCGGCTAAAGCAAATTTACCTAATCGGTTTTTGTCTGCACCCGTAAATGCACCACGTACGTGACCAAACAATTCACTCTCAACTAAGTTTTCAGGAATAGCAGCACAGTTTACGTAGACCAGCGGGTTACGTTGACGTTTTGATTGGTGGTGCAGGGTACGAGCTACTAGCTCCTTACCAACCCCCGTGTCACCGTGAATCAAGATATTAAACTCAGACGGTGCAACAACTGCGATGTCGTTCTTAAGCGCGACCATGGTGTCACTGTTACCAATCAACTCGCCGCCGTCACGCTCCCATGACTCTACATTCAACTCTTCCAGTAATTGTTTTGACTGTTTTGCTTGATGTTCAAGTTGCGAGAAGGTCAGTGCCATTTGCATGGATGACGCCGCAATAGCAGCCAGTACTTCAAGGTTGCGAGCCGGGATATTAGCGAAGACATCAGGTTTTAGGCTATCTAGAGTTAGAACCCCTAATAACTTGTCGCCAAAGAGCAAAGGTAGGCCCATGCAAGCGTGCATTGGCAGATCGCCATCATGGTCAATAAGCAAACCATCGAAAGGATCGGGTAGGGAGCTGTCGGCATCGAAACGAACAGGAGAGCGAGACGCGCAGATTTCTTCAAAACGAGGGTGTTCTGAAATAATAAAGCGACGACCGAATGTATCTCGGCTAAGCCCTTGCATTGCAATAGGGACTAAAGTGTCACCTTGAAGGCTTAAAAGCGCGACACAATCACAGGTTATGGTTTTACGAATGGCATCGATAAGGCGATTAAAACGATCTTGATCGTTCACACCACTCGCGAGGCCAATGGTCATTTCCATGAGGGTAGATGCGGAGATATCTTGCATAAAAAAGTCTAACGGTGTGTTTATCTACATCATAGAGTCTTTTAGACTTAAAAAAAAGGTCTTTTTGACATTTTTATAAGATGGGTCTTGAGAATAAAACCAGTAATGACGGGGATTGATAAACTTGGCACTGAATGTGCAATGAGAGTCGTGGAATACGTATTATAACGCTGATTGGAAAGGTTATTCTTGATCTCAATCAATCGAGCTGCATTAATTAGGTTCCACGATTTTTTGAAACAAAAGTGAGTCAAAATAACTCGGCTTCTAAAAATAACTAACGTTTCAGAAAATCGATAAGTCATTCTTAAATTTTCAGTAGTCAAAATGACATATAGGTCATAAGGCTCAGTGTTCGGAGTAAATTCATGCTTAACAATGCACATATCGAAATCATCAAATCTACTATTCCTCTACTTGAGATCGCAGGCCCAGCTTTAACTCAGCATTTTTATCAACGTATGTTCACGCATAACCCTGAGTTAAAAGATATCTTCAATATGACTCACCAAAGAACAGGTCGCCAAGGCGTAGCGCTGTTTGAAGCTATCGCGGCATATGCAAAGAACATTGAAAACCTAGCAGCGTTAACAACAGCGGTTGAACGCATTGCTCACAAACATACAAGTTTTAACATTCAACCAGAACACTACCAAATTGTTGGTTTACACTTGATTGAAACACTACGCGAATTGGCAACGGACGCGTTTACACCTGAAGTCGAAGAGGCATGGACAGCGGCTTACCTTTTCTTGGCTCAAGTATTCATCGATCGTGAAGCTGAACTTTACCTACAACGTAAACAGGCTGTTGGCGGTTGGGAAGCGGCACGTACATTCGTGATTGCAGACAAGATTGAAGAATCAGCACTAGTAACAAGCTTTATTCTACAACCAAAAGATGGTGGTGACGTTCTAGATTACACGCCTGGTCAATACATCGGTATCGAAGTTAAGCCAGAAGGCTCGCAATACAGTGAAATTCGTCAATACTCACTATCAGACAAGCCGAACGGTAAGCAATATCGCATCTCTGTGAAGCGTGAAGGCCATGGCCAAGAAACACAGGGCGTGGTTTCTAACCACCTACACGACATGGTTGCTATCGGTGATGAAGTGAGCCTTTACGCTCCGGCGGGTGACTTTATGTATCAAGAGCGCAGTAAGTCAGTAACGCTTATCTCTGCAGGTGTTGGTGTAACGCCAATGCAGTCAATGCTTGAGTTCCTGAATACTGAAGAGAAAAACGAGCCAGTGCTTTACCTGCATGCTTGTGAAAATGAAGGCCAACACTCATTCACTAAACGTGTGAAAGACATCGTTGCCGATAAAGGCTGGTCTGCGAAGACATGGTACATGAACAAAGAAGCATCTGCGTGTGAGAATACGCACGAAGGTCAAATGGATCTTGCTTCGATCTCTGATACTGAAGGATTCAAAGACAGCGATTTTTACATCTGTGGCCCTGTAGGCTTCATGAAGAATATTGTTGAGCAGCTAGACGCACTTAAAGTTGACCGCTCTCGTGTTCACTACGAAGTATTTGGCCCTCACGCTAACTTCTAAGAGCTCAAGGTAGTTGTGTTAACACTCGCCTGATCTATTAAAAACCTTGCCCAATCAAAAGGCCTTACAGTGTGAGGCCTTTTTTTTGTTTTGTGCAGAACCGCAGATTCAGCGAGCTAGAAAGTGTTATTTGAATTGGTTAAGAACGCTTAATTTTCTTTGACATGTAGTTGGTATCAAAAAGCTCCGGCCAATACATTTTCACGTAACCGCCTGCAACCCAAATCACTAGGATGGTTGCGATGGTAAGTTCGAAGAAACCAAATTTATGTAACCAGTACCACTGTGGATATTCGGCCCCGAAAAAGGTGGTTAACCGATGCATAGCGATAGCACTGATCACTGATGGAAAGGTTACCGCTGCGATGGAAGGTTGGAACTTCAGTCGCATGAGCCTTACGTAGCACAAGTAGATCAGCAACGTCATGGTAATCGCGATACCCGCTAAAGCGCCTGTTAGAATTGGGTCGGGGTGGTCGAAATTAACCAAGTAAGCGGCAAGCGACAAGTTCACCGGAGCCGCCATGATTGCTAGTGTAGGTCTTGCTCTACGAGTTAGGTTCCCTTCAAACACCAAGCGGTAAAGCACTACAGGCAGTAAGAAGAAGTAGATACCGATACAGCTTGCTGCAAGTGTTTCTGAAAACACTGTGTGTCCAAATTGGGTGCCCGCCAGCGAACTACTAATCAACCCCACAGGGTATAGGAACCAGCTTGGAACGATATTAGACATCTTGAAATTGATGATCTGGAAACCGAAGAACAACACCATCATCGAAAAATGAAGTAACAGCGCGCAGAACCAGATCGGATAGGCGATTATCGGTGATATTTCGGCCAAATAGTCACATAGGATCAATAGTGCCATGCTCATTGGTGCCATCAAGCTTCCACTAAGCGGGTGACGAATATCATTGATGAAGGTATTAAAACTTGTGAGATAACGAAGTAAAACAGGTAACAGAAGCAGCGCACCAAGTGAAGCGAGGTAGGGGCGAATAATCTCACCTATGCCTGGGATATATAAAGCCCAAGCTTGTCCTAGACCTATAACACCAAGTGCTAAAGATGCCTGAGATGGCGGCACGTTTTTTACTTGGGTCAACCTTCTCCAGTTCAACGACTTGCTCCAAATTAGTGACTTATAAAACAATGGTTAGCAATAGAACTTTTGCTCTATTTGATACGTGTAGTTGTGCATCAATAGCTGTTGAGGGCGCTCAACTAATTTTGAGTGGATGATAGCAACTTTAACGTTTGCTTTTTTGACTTTGATGCGGAATCGGGACATTAAGCACGTTGAATGTGTGCTTTTGTTCTATGAGTCATTTGTCATTAGCGAACTTCCTCTTGTTGAGGGAGGTCTTGTTGTCTTAACTTCTCGTTCTTAAGCGTGCGGTTCAGTAGTTGGCTGTAGATTGGTTGGCCACCAAGCATTTGCGCAAAGATAACGGCACCAAGGCAGGTAATGATCAAAGGTAAGATCAGGTAATAGTTATGGGTCATTTCGATAACCAGTAGTATACCTGTAATCGGTGCGCGTACAGTTGCTGCGAACAGTGCCCCCATACCTGCAATAGCAAACATACCTGGTTCTATATTTAGTTCAGGGAAGAATGCAGCCGCGATAAGCCCAAATGCATAACCGAAGAGTGTACCCAGTGCTAGCATAGGAGCGAAAATACCACCCGGCGCACCAGAGCCGAAACAGAGCAGAGTGGTAAGTACACGTCCTAGGAAAATAAGCAGCAATATGTTGGTGCTGTAATTACCGTTGGTGACATTTGGGATAATACCGATACCACCGCCAGTCAATTCTGGGATGTAGAGAAGCAATAAGCCAAAGCAACCACCGAGTAATGTACCTGTCATCAAGTAACGTTTGCGGTCGTTCTTATGTATTGCGACAAACATGTCTTGTGAAAGGGTGATCAGTTTATTGAAGATTACACCAAACATTCCGAACAGTACGCCCAATAACAAGAATAACCAAAGGGCGCTCAGCTCTGGTTGTTGATATTGAGGCATAGTAATGACAGCTGACTGCCCATTGATAGAGCGAAATACAATGTTGGCTGAAACGGCAGAAATGATAACGGCTTTGATAGAAATGAGAGAGTAGCGGAACTGGGGGCGCATCTCTTCAACAACGAACATGATTCCAGCCAATGGTGCATTGAATGCGGCTGCCAATCCGCCTGCGGCACCAGAGGCAAGCAGTGAGTGTCGACTGTCATCGTCTTTAACACGGAAGATGTCAGTGACCATACGACCAATGCTGCCACCCATTTGCACGGTTGGCCCTTCACGACCTAAAACCATGCCTGAACCTAATGCGCCCATACCGCCAAAGAACTTCACAGGTAGAACTCGCCACCAACGAACCGGACGCATCCCATCCATCGCGCCTTCAATCTCAGGGATACCGGATCCTGCGGCTTCCGGGGCAAAGCGGTGCACGAGAAAATAGCCGATGAAAGCAAAGGCTGCACTGATAAGAAACGCAGATAACCAAAGTGGTAGATGGTTGCCCAGCTCATCTTTCAGCCAGTCGGTACGTGTTTCTGTTATGAAATGTACCGCGACTTCGAAGTAGGTACCAACAACACCCGCAAGGATACCAACAAGGCAAGAAAGGATGAGAACTGAAACGGGAGCTTTGTCTCTAGAAAGAAATTGGTTGATAGCACCCTTTGGCATTTTTGTTAAAAGGGACTGCTTAAATTTCTCTCTATTGGTCATTGAAGTTTGGTTCCTGAGTTGATGTGGCGGGGCTTAAGTAAATTATACGCCTACTCTGCTTATCCCTTAGCAACAAAGATGCAAAGTTTAATTCCATTTATGAAAGGAGTGTATTACACAAATAGATTGTATAAAGAATGAATATAGTGGAATTGCCGTCACAATTTTGATCGAATCTACAGCGGTAACTTGAATTAACATCAAAATGAACCATAGTTAAACCGTAAAGCAACATAACGAGCCGCAAGGAGACATGAGGTTTTACACACAATTTGGATGGATTCAAAAATACAAAGTTTTAGTTCCTCGTTAAATGTTCAGGTAGATATTTAAGACTTCCTGATTCGCGAACTCACGATTGAGTAACGAGGGTGAGGCGTACTCTTGAAGTACGCCTTTAGTTTGTTTGGAGCATCCAAAAGCACTTCCTTTCCCTGGCGCCAAACCTTCGAATACGTACACCAGCTTCTTGTCTCACTTTCCTTGGTCTAGAGCTTACTTTCAATTTATCAATCTAAGTATAAACAAGCGATCGGGGTCAACTTTTCGGTGATTGAGTATATACTCCCTTGAAAAGGAGAACTGATATGACCAAAAAAGTTCCTACGAACATAATTACGGGTTTCTTAGGTGTTGGTAAGACGACTGCTATCTTGAACCTATTGAAAAATAAACCTGAGAATGAAAACTGGGCTGTTCTGGTTAATGAGTTCGGTGAGATTGGTATTGATGGTGCATTGATGACAGATCAAGGCGCTTTGATTAAAGAAGTACCGGGCGGCTGCATGTGTTGTACTGCTGGCGTGCCGATGTCGGTGGGTATTAATGCGTTGCTTCGTCAAAAGCCAGACCGTTTACTGATTGAGCCAACAGGCCTAGGACATCCAAAGCAGGTTATTGCGACCCTGACTTCAGAACAATACACGCCATACGTGGATCTTAAAGCGACGCTAGGTCTAGTAGATCCGCGTAACTTATCCAATGAAAAATACACATCTAACCAGAACTTTAATGATCAGTTAGACAGTGCCGATGTGATTCTTGGTACTAAAGTTGACCTTGTTCACTCTGAAGACATCGATGTATTTAACGATTGGGTAACGGATCAAACGCCAGCGAAAGTATTCCATAAGTTGATTCATGATGGTGAAGTGCCTCTAGAAGTGTTGGACATCGAACGTGTGCACGGCACTGCTTCAACTCGTATTGAATCGCATCATCATGATCACGCTGAACAAGAACCTCAATTCGAGCTTCCTCCGGGCGAAGCATTCATCCGTAAGGAAAACAAAGGACAGGGTTACTTTAGCTGTGGTTGGTTGTTTGGTGCAGAGTATAAATTCGACTTCGATGCGCTATTCTCAATGCTGTCTGATTTAACGGCTGAGCGCGTTAAAGCGGTGGTTAACACCGATCAAGGTTGCTTTGCTTTCAACGTCGCAAACCAAGTAGTGTCAGTCAATGAAATCACACTCGATGGCTTTGAATCACGATTAGAAGTTATCGACTCACAGCTTATGCCTTGGGGCGATCTAGAGCAGATCTTGCTCAAGTTGTGTGGCATCAAATAGGGTTTATTCTCTGTTTGAGCCTAATAATTGGGTGTTTGCTTCGCGGCTCGCGTGGTAAACACCAGATTAAGTGAGAAAATTTGCGTTATATCACGATAAATGTGAGATAAATCACTCTAATTACTTTATAGTGCTCGGCTGAAATAAGAATGTAGGCTGTCTGCTTAAGGAACTCGTAACAATGTCATTTTCCTCTCAAGGTTTTGCTCCTGAATTAGTCAAAGCGCTGACTGAGTGTGGTTATGAAAAACTCACTCCAATTCAACAAAAAGCAATTCCAATGGCTCGTAAAGGCCATGATATTTTTGCTACTGCTCAAACCGGCACAGGTAAAACAGCGGCATTCTCATTGCCTGTTATCCAGCATTTACTGAACAGCGGTAAAAAAGCATCTCGAGGAACGGCTCGCGGCCTTATTTTAGCTCCAACTCGTGAGCTAGCAGCGCAGATTGCTCAAAACATTAAAGACTACGTTAAATACACAGAACTAAGCGTTTCTGCGGTTTACGGCGGTAACAAGATGTCTTCACAGGTTCGCCAATTAGAACTGGGTGTGGATATTCTGGTTGCGACGCCAGGCCGTTTAGAAGAGCACTTAGAAGCGGGTAACGTGTCTATTGCTAACTTAGAATTCCTAGTATTTGATGAGGCTGACCGTATCTTAGATATGGGCTTTATCAATGCGGTTCGCAAGATCATGTTGGATGTAGAAACTTCTCCACAAATTATGATGTTCTCTGCGACTACATCAACGCAGTTAAACCAATTGTCGGTTGATATCTTACGTAAGCCAAAACGTATCAGTGTAGAGCGTGAAAACTCAACGGCTGCAACGGTAGGCCACGTAGTTTACCCTGTGGATCAAGAGCGTAAAACAGAGCTACTTTCTGAGCTGATTGGCCGTAAAAACTGGCGCCAAGTACTAGTGTTTGTGAACTACAAAGAAACCGCAAATGAAGTGGTTAAAGAGCTTAAACTAGACGGTATTAAAGCTGTACTGTGTCACGGTGATAAAGCACAAAGTGCTCGTCGTCGTGCTTTAGATGACTTTAAGGAAGGTAAAGCACGTGTAATGGTAGCAACCGATGTTGCAGCTCGTGGTCTCGATATTGAAGACTTACCACACGTGATTAACTACGACATGCCTTTCTTAGCGGAAGATTACGTTCACCGTATCGGCCGTACTGGTCGTGCAGGTAAGCAAGGTCATGCTGTCTCTTTCGTTAACCGCGAAGAAGAGTTAACTGTGGTTCAGGTTGAGAAACTGATTCAACAACGTATTCGTCGTGTTGAGCAACCAGGTTACGAACCTAAGAAGCGTGATGCTTATATCGAGAAGCTAAACACGAAAGCGGCATATAAAAACCGCCAAGGTCGTAAGAACAACGCGAACGATACACCACAAGATCAAGCAAGTGCAGAACGTCGTCTAGCGATGATGAAGCGAATTAAAAACCGTCGTAAGTAAAATTACAGTTGGTTATGGAAAAGAGCCTCTGTATTGTGGCTCTTTTGCGTTTTGGGGCGAGGTGTTATTTATAAACTCGGTTGCTATACATAAATGCTTATTCTGGCGTTTGTGATCATCGATTTTTCAATCTTCCAATTTTCAGTGAACTGCTTCTCAATCGGGAAACAGTGAGTTTCAAGCAGTAACAAGGCAGTAAGGTAATAATATGGATAGCGCACTATTTTTGGCTTTCATCCCCACGTTTTTCTTTGTTTCAATCACCCCAGGCATGTGCATGACTTTGGCCTTAACGCTTGGTATGAGTATTGGCTATAAGCGCACATTATGGATGATGATTGGTGAGCTAGCTGGCGTCGCTGTGGTTTCGGTTGCTGCAGTTCTAGGCATTGCCTCTATCATGCTGAATTACCCATGGTTATTTACTGGATTTAAGTTTGTTGGCGCAGCTTACTTGTTCTACCTGGGTGTTCAGATGTGGCGCTCGAGAGGCAAGCTGGCCATCAGTACTGACATTCAAAATACCAAAGTAAATAATGACTGGGATCTGATTGTTCAAGGCTTTGTGACTGCGATTGCGAACCCGAAGGGTTGGGCATTTATGATTTCTCTGCTTCCTCCTTTTATCAACAGCAGTAAAGATTTAGCGCCTCAGTTGATGGTTCTGGTGTCTATTATCTTGGCTTCTGAATTTGTTTGCATGACTTTGTACGCGACAGGCGGTAAGAGCCTCAAGCATATGCTAGGTAAGGCGGATAACGTGAAGTTGATGAACCGGATTGCTGGCACGCTGATGATGGGCGTTGGTGTGTGGTTGTTTGTGAGTTAATTCTGTTTTAACGACAACGAGTAGATAGCTCCCCGGCTCAGTCGTTCCACCATTTCGAGGATGACGAGAGCTTGTGCCGATGATGAGTTTTGAGACTCGGATTCTTACGTAAATCGAAGATTGAACAGAATAGAAAAGAGCGATAGGGCATTTGGCCTTATCGCTCTTTTTGTAGTAAATAGATAACTAATGCTGCATTGCGTTGTTTGTTAAACCGCGATCTCACCACCGTCTTCACGGCGAATCACAACGGTAGATGCTCGTGGACGAACGTTACCTTGAGTCTGAGCCGTTGCATCGTCTGAAGATGGCCAGTTCGCAGGGTGTTGAATGTTTACAAATAGTGATTTGAAGTCTGGGCTGATGGTAAAGCCAGTCACTTCACAACCGTTTGGACCCACGAAGAAACGCTTTAGCTGTGCTTGATTGTTTGCATCGATCACCGCGCTGTTGCCTTGGTCATCCGTTAATTGAGACGGAACGACAGCAAGCATTTGGTCATTGGTATAGCCCGTTACTTCGTCTGCACCGTTATCCGTTTGAATCCATAGGATGCCACGTGCATCAAACGCTAAGCCATCAGGGCTCGCGAATTGGTTCATGTCTGTTAGACCTGAGCGGTTGATAGACTTATCATCCACAGCAGGAGAACCGAATACAAAGATATCCCAATCGAATTCGCCCGCCGTTTTGCCTTCATTCCAACGGATAACATGACCAAACTTGTTGTTTACACGAGGGTTCGCTGAATTCGCTTCTTTACGCTTGTTGTTGTTGGTTAGTGTTAGGTAAGCCGTACCTGTCATTGGGTCAACAGAGCACCATTCTGGGCGATCCATCGGTGTTGCACCTACAAGGTCAGCAGCACCTGCTGTATTGACGATAAGTGCGGCTTGTGAATCAAACCTATCACCTAGCTTGCCACCGTTTGTGGTTTTGCTGCTTAGTGTTAATGGCAGCCATGTGCCTGAACCATCGTCGTTGAACTTCGCCACATATAGCGTGCCTTTGTCCATGTACTTGTCGCCCGCGCTTAGGCGGTTGCTTGGCTCAGCGTCACGTGGGTCCCATTTCGCTTCAGAAACAAATTTGTACAGGTATTCGAAACGAGAGTCGTGACCCGAGTAGAATACGATTGGTTCGCCTTCGGTTAACTTACCAAACGTACAACCTTCATGACGGAAGCAACCTAGAGCGGTACGCTTTTTCGCTCGTGAGTTTGCTGTGTATGGGTCGATCTCAACAATGTAACCGTGACCGTGTGCTTCGTTGCGGTAATCGTCCACAGGAGAATCAGCTGTTGGAGTTACATCAAAGCGTGCAAACTCATCTAAGCGCTCTTGTTTGTCACCAGAAAGCGTGTCCCAACCGTAGCGAGTTTTATCTGTCGCGATACCTATGCGCTCTTGAGCTGGTGTAGTTGCCCCTTTATTGACGAAGTAACCCGGCCAGTTCTCTTCACAAGTGAGGTAAGTGCCCCAAGGTGTGTAGCCGTTGCCACAGTTATTTAATGTGCCACGAGCTTGGCTGCCGTCTTGTGAGAATTTGGTTTTGGTAAACTCACTGTGAGCGACAGGACCAGAAAGATCCATTACGGTCGCGCCTGTGTAGCGGCGGTTAAGTGGATCGTTATCGACCATTACCCATTGATTACCTTCAAGCTTTACGCGAACCACACTAACGCCATGGGCGTTGATTTCTTTGCGTACTTCATCAATGTTAGGACGAGCGCCTTCATTGTATGTCGGGCCGTTAGCGTGCAATGCTTTTTGGTCAATGTATTCGTGGTTGATGACCAACAAACCATCATTGCTGTTGCCATCAAGCGGGAAGAAGTGCATGCCATCGTGGTGCATACCTAGAGCATTAGCTTGGTCCTGTGCATTGTTGGTGCCGTCTTTTAGCCAAGCATTGCCTTGCTTATTGAGAGGCGTTCCCCAAGGAACTAGCACTTGTGCTGTATAGCCTTTAGGCACAACCACGCTGTCTGTTAATGAGCCTTTAACCGATTCAAATGCTAGTGTCGCAGTACTTTTTTGCGCGCCCGTAGCTTGCATTGTTGACGCGTTAGCTGTGCTGTGACCACTTAAACCGAATGCACCAAAGGCGGTCATTGCGCTAATGCCTAAGCCGCCTTTCAAAACGTTTCTTCTTGAAAGGTTTGCTTCTAGAACCTCTTCAAAGGGTTTGTTGTTACTCTTGTTAAAACGAGTACTATCAAATGTTTCCTTGCTCATCGCAACTGCTTCCTATTGGTTGACTTTATTATTTGTTATTTATGACTTACAAAGTTAATAACTAATTGGTTAATAACTTGGGTAAATTTGTGACCAATCGTGAAGTAGTAAAGTGACAGATTTTTATAGTTTTTATTAAGCTTTTGTTTCTGTAGCACGATTTTTGTCTCAAGGGTTTTTATGTAAGATAAAACTCTTGGGCATTGCGTTAGAACTGTGTATAAATGCTTGATCAAACGAAGAGAGAGACAGTTATGAAATTAGATAAGATCGAAAACAAAAATCGTCGTCTACGTAAAAAGCTATACCTGGGTGAATTCGCGATTCTTGGCTTTGAAGTAAGCTGCAAAACATCGATTACTGATTTTGACCAATACGATGTGTTCATTGATGAATTCATCGACTTCATCGATAGCATTGATTTGTGCTTTGGTGGTGGCGGCCTTGAGTTGTTTGAAGGTTTCTTATGTTCGATCGAGCGATACCGTTCAGTAACTGAAGCTGAACAACTTCAGGTTGCACAATGGCTTGAAGCGCGTGCTGAAGTGACGAAAGTTGAAGTAAGCGAGCTGATTGACGCAAACTACGCGTTCTAAGTTGATCCTATAGCGTTAGCTTTGCTTAGAGAGCAACACGACCTTTTGGACGAGTAACAATATACAAAACAGAGGCCGAATCGGCAATTCGATTCGGCCTTTTTGCGTTTTGACTTAGAGAAGGATTCGAAGCGGGTTAGGGTGGTTATTCACAATGGAGTGGAGCGTGACGCGCCGAATGGTTCATTGGGTATCGGGACTAAAAATGCGCAGTCGATATTGATGCTGCATCACAGCGTACTAAAAACAACAAAGGCAGAGAGCTCATTTCAGCAAAGCTTTTACTTGCCTTCTGTGTAGTTCATTCTGCCTTTGTAATGAGCAGGGCTGTTTTGCGGCAGCCTGTTGAAGATTAAGGGACGTTACGCGTCATTTTTCTCTTCGTTGCCTTCATTCACTTTTGCATAGAAGTGAAGCAGCTCTGTGAGTTCTTTAACCCAACCAAACGCATCTTTTGGTGCGTTCTTTAAGATCTTCTCAACTTTCTCACAGTGCACTTCAATTGCGATCGCTTCTTCAAGGTTGAAAGAGATCGAGTAGAAATGCCATAACAGCAGGCGAGTCATGCGTTCAATGTTTTGTTGTGAGTTTTCTGATTCAGAGAATGCTAGGTTTACTTCGCCTAATGCAATCGCTGTCATTCGTAGCATTGAATCGAACTTCGCTGATTGCATGCGCTCTTCGCTGGTCACTTCTTCTTGTTCGAATGTGAATAGCTCTGTCATTGCGTCTTCAGGAACAAGGCGATGGATCATTCTTAAACTAAATTCTTCTAGTTCATGACGAGGCATGGTGATTAAGCAATTTAAGGTGTAGTCGCGTTGCATGGTGTTCTCTTGAATCGGCAAAAAGGTCGCACAGTTTAATAGAGAAGCAGGCTGAGAAAAAGAAGATTTTAGATAAGCCTGCAAAGGTAGGCTTATCTAGACATCGTTGTTGTGAAAGTGAGTAGTAGGAATGCTTGAGCAAGCGCAGTTAAGCCTTGCTGTGAGCGGGAGGCTGATACTGCATTGATTGATCATTTCTCATAAAGATATTGCTAGCCACTAAGCTGCCAATACAAATAGAACCAAGAGCCAGCCAGGTTAGCGTGTCAGGGATCTCGCCAAACATTGGGATAGCCAGCAGAGTCGCAATTGCGGGTGTTGCACTGCCGAATGCAGCCGATCGTTCTGCTCCTAAGGTCTTTACTGAATAAAGGTATGTGAACGCCGCTATTAAACCTGCGCCAACGCCTTGTACTGAAGAATGCACAGCAAGCTCGGTAAGTGGCCATTGAGTGATGGGTGTGTCTGCTAGATGGCTAGGGAGCGTCCCAGTAACGATGAAAAGTAATAATAGTAACGTCGAGCAGAGAGAGATGAGGCCAGCACTTAACAATGCGTCAAGATTGGCCACACGAGCAGAAATTGTAAATATCGCCCACATCGAGCTTCCGCATAAGAATAGCATGTGTCCCTTGATGTATCCGAAGTTGAAACTGCTTAAGCTCGCGCCTAAAAACAGCATGATTCCGAGTAACACCATTGCTAATCCCGCGACTCGATGTCTGCTCAGTGGTTGCTTAAAAAAGAGGACCGCAATGCCTGTAACAAATAGAGGCAGTGTCCCGGGTACTAAAGCACTTCCGTGAGAAACCGGAACGAATTGCATCGCTGTACCAGCAACAAGCAAGTAAGGCAGGCCACTACCGATGAACATACCGAGTAAGTATTTTGTAGGGACCGTAGTGACGATGTTACGGGCTTTCCACACTAATGGTAGTAGCACGAGGGCTGGTATGAAAAAGCGTGTGAGAGCGATGTCTGCGGGCGTTAAATTTGAATTGGCTCCGCCTTTCAGTGAGAGAAAAAAACTTGCCCAGATCAGCAAAGTGACAGTAATGGAAAGATAGCCAAGCTTCATAATATAAACAAACAAGTGAATGGTGATTCATTATGAGGGGATTTACGTGCCTCAAGTTGGCAAAATTGAATGAGACTTTACTTACTGTTGGTGATTTTTGCTAACATGATGCTAATTGTTGGTGATTACAACCCTTGATGCTGCCTTTTATGTTTACCACGTTGATTGGTGATACATCTAAAAAGGGGGCTGCTCTCATTGCTCTTTTTAATACCCAAGGATAAGTCGCGTTATGGACAGAATAGATAGACACCTTCTTGAACTGCTGCAAAAAGATGGTCGATTGACAACGGCTGAACTCGCCGAGGAGGTCGGGTTATCTGCGTCTCCATGTGCTAGGCGTATAAAAAGGCTTGAAGAAAAAGGGATTATCGACGGCTATCGCGTGAGCTTGTCGCGAGAAAAAGTGGGTGTGGCAATGAGTGTGTTTGTCGAAGTGAGTCTAAATAATCACCAAGAAGTGTCGATCGATAAGTTCGAAGGTGCGATTGTCGAGATGGAGGAGGTGATCAGTTGCCATGTTGTCTCTGGCGCTTATGACTATCTTTTGGAGGTGGTTAGCCCAAACCTAATGGCCTATGAAGCATTTACTAGAAAACTTCAGCGGCTATCTAACGTCAAAGACATCCATACTCACTTAGCGATAAGGCAAGTAAAAGGTAATGCGCCGCTTCCAGTGTATACCGACTAACCCGATGGAAAGTTTAGTTGTTATTGGGGAGAGTGAGCTGAAAACGAAATGATTTGCTCGTCTTGGAAGAGTGTTAGACCACCAAAAAACTCACACAAAATGGCAGACTCTCGGCAATAAAAAACGGAGCACCTCGTGAAAGGTACTCCGTATATGATAGGTGCAAAACTTAGTGATACTTAAAGTTAGAGATTGAACAATCTCCAGTTTGTGCATTAATTCTGAATGAAAAAGCATGTGAATGATAATCCACACCGTCATTCCAGATTGTTTCTCCAAATATCTTACATAGCTCTAATTCACTTACTGAACCGAACTCTTCCATGTGTTTAGCTACAGATAAAAGCTTAGCTCTTATCTCTGCAGTCCATTCCGTGTTACTCAAGCAGTTGAAAGCCATAGTTTTTTGCATATTACCTAGCCAAAATGTTTCTTGTTATTAAGTTATATGAAGATTCATGATAACAATTTTCTGGCGTTTGTAAATCTATTTTGTGATGAATCTCTCATATAATCACTTGCATTGGTTGGAAATTGAACTTTGTTGTTGATAGTTAGCACATTAGTTTTACAGGTTATTGATAAAGCTTTGATTAAGGCTGGGTTGAATACATTTTCATCAGACCTAGCTGATTTTGCAGATAAATCTAGCGAAGCGGTTCGTTTGATTGAACGCTTTCCCGTTCATTTGATTGGCGCGCAGCATCGATCATTGTTGCTTCCTGACGATACCTAAACGATAGTTGCCTGAACTTTTCACTCAGCACATTAAGGTCTTGTGAGAGAGACTACGAGCTCTTCACATGTGACAGTGCACTTTCTGACTGGCGCATTAGCTTGGCTTTATCACAATCTTGAGCCATTGCTTCCCATAGTTGAGCAAGAGAGCGAGCGTCTTCTAGTTCGGTAGATACTAAATAGGACTGTTTAAGCAGAACTTCGGAGATATCGTAAGCGGTATTCATGTGGCTGTTGAGCTGTGTATTAAATTTTTGTTCGTATTTTGCCCAAAGTTCAACGACTTGCTCTCCAGTGAAATGTTTAGACAGTAGGGTCTGTGACTCATAGGTTGAGAGAACTTGATTGAACTCTTTTGTGTATTGGTTATAGCGAGTTTCAAAGGTGAGCTGACGAGCTAGCAGCGTTTGCCAACTCTCACTGTTACATTCACCAGCTATTACCACACTAGCACTCAAAGATACGTTTATGATCAGAACCTTAACCCAAAAACTCATGACCTTCCTCTACTTACGATGTTCTCAATATAGAGTATAGATGAGCTGATGCGTGAGTTGATGTACACTGGAAATTCACTTCAAACGGATAAGCTGGTGGATTGAATGAAAAAAGCGCTGATCGCTTTACTTGTATTGTTAATCTTGGGTGGAGGAGGCGCTGCGTACTACTTCTTCATTATGAAGAAAGATCCTACGCCACCAGAAAAAGTTGAAGAGCCCGTTGCTGAAACTATGGAGCAACCTATATCTGAATTAAAGCCAGTTATGGAACTACAACCTGAGCCAGAGCAGACAGAGTTTTATGTGTTAGATAGAAAGCTCGAGGTGGTAGAACAGCCTGAGATTGATGGCTTGATAACGGACTACCTCTACAAAGGCGAAAAGGTCGAAGTACTTGAGAAGCAGGGGGATTGGGCTCGTATTTCCGATTATATTGTTCTGAAAGAAGGGGGACCAAAGATTGCCGAATGGGTGGCGATGTCAGGTCTCTCGAATGATGAAGTGGTTATTTCTGATAAGGAAAACAAAGAGATATTAGACTCTTACTTAGTTAAGTCCGACGATCTTAAGTTGTACCAAGAGAAATTTCGTAACTCAGTTGCTAAGTTGATTTCTGAAGGTGAGTGCGAACCAAGTGACTTTGAAGAGTTAGGTGGTTGGGTAAAATCAGTTCGGTATAGCGAGCGCGATGTTTACTTTATCTACTGCGGTGGTTTATCTCTTGAAAACAAAATTTATCTTGATGTAAATACCAATGAAATATTTATAGATTAAGAGACAATCAAGTATTACTATTGAGAATGTAACCGTCGCTAGACTATAAGTTATTAATTAATTATTAAAGCCCACTCTGCAATAGAGTGGGCTTTTTTATTATTTAGACAATGGAGTTTCAATCATTTTACCTTTAAATTCATATTGAGCACTTTATAGGATAAATAAGATAGATTTATTAATAAGAGATAATTCTATTGCTAATATTCTTCCGGTCAATTAATTATATTTATAATATTGCATTCTTATTGAAACAAGATTTGGATTATAGTTTTCTCTTTGCTTTACAGTGACTTACCCTTTGTGTTGACATAAGTGCCATTAAAAAATTAATTCAAAATCATAAGCTTGCGTGCATTTCACATATTCTTAACATTTCACGATTTTTGAGACGCAAGTCAGATTTTCATAGATTAATGGAAATTATTTTCTGTTTGTAATAATAATTTTTGATTTTTATATGTAGTGTTTAATTAAAGCGAAACGAAAAGATTAATTGTCGAGTAAGACATTATCTTATTAACATCATTGTTACTTTAATTGTTTGTAAGGGATGGAACCATTAATGAAAAAACTTGCTTTAATTACAGGGTCAAAGGGCGGTATCGGATCGGCAATATCTTCTAAGCTAGTCGCTGATGGGTATCGTGTGATTGCGACTTATTTTACTGGAAATTATCAGTGTGCGCTGGAGTGGTTCAACGAGAAACAATTTACTGAAGATCAAGTGAGATTGTTTGAATTGGATGTCACCAACACACAAGAGTGCGCATTGAGCTTGAGCAAGTTGTTAGAGGAAGAGGGAACCGTTGATGTTCTCGTTAATAACGCTGGCATTACACGTGATAGCGTATTTAAAAAGATGAACGCCGAAGCGTGGAAAGAGGTTATCGAAACGAACTTGAACAGCTTGTTTAATGTGACTCAACCTCTATTCGCTCCTATGTGTGAGAAAGGTAACTGCAGAGTTATCAATATCTCCTCAGTGAATGGCCTTAAAGGTCAATTTGGGCAAACCAACTACTCTGCAGCAAAAGCGGGAATGATTGGTTTTTCGAAAGCATTAGCAGCAGAAGGTGCGCGCAGCGGCGTGACCGTTAATGTTATTGCTCCGGGTTACACCGCAACGCCAATGGTTGAACAAATGAAGCCTGAAGTATTGGATTCAATCAAAAACCAAATCCCAATGAAACGTTTAGCAACGCCTGTGGAAATTGCCGAAGCGGTTGGGTTCCTAGCAAGTGATTCTGGTGCGTATATTACGGGCGAGACTTTGTCTGTAAATGGCGGCTTATACATGCACTAATTGCAGAAACTGACAAGGATTGAATGATGGAAAAAGTATTTATAGTTGCGGCAAAACGCACGCCTATTGGTGCATTTACGGGTTCATTGAAAGGTATTACAGCAGGTGAATTGGCTGGTGTTGCGATCAAAGGTGCATTGGACTCAGTAGAGCTTCCTTTAGATGTCATTGATGAAGTGATTGTAGGCAATGTGATTTCCGCTGGTCAAGGTATGGGCGTTGCACGTCAGGCTTCAATCTACGCAGGGCTACCTGAAGAGACTCCAGCTTACGGCGTTAACATGATCTGCGGTAGTGGTATGAAATCAGTCATGGACGCTGCAGCTCATATTAAAGCCCAAGATGCAGAAATCGTAGTTGCTGCGGGCGTGGAGGTGATGTCTCAAATCCCTTTCGTGGTTCCGCCAAGTATTCGTAACGGACACAAAATGGGCGACATTTCGATGAAAGATCTGCTTGTTGGCGATGGCCTGACGGATGCGTTCAATCATTATCACATGGGTGTGACAGCAGAGAACATTGCGAATGCATTGAATATCTCGCGTCTTGCTCAAGACAACTACGCGCTAGAAAGCCAACAAAAAGCGGTAGCTGCGATTGAAGCGGGTAAGTTTGCTGACCAAATTGTGCCTGTTGAAGTGAAACAGCGCAGACAGACCGTCACCTTTGATACCGATGAATATCCGAAAGCGGATGCAACGTTCGAAGGTTTGCAAAAGCTTCGTCCTGCATTCGACCGTGAAGGTACGGTCACTGCGGGCAACGCTTCGGGCATTAATGATGGCGCGAGTGCAATCATCTTGGCTTCAGAGAGTGCTGTAACGAAATACGGCCTGACACCACTGGTAGAGCTAACAAGCTACGCACAATCTGGATTAGACCCAAAGATCATGGGCTTGGGTCCAGTAGAGGCTCTATCTAAAGCGCTGGATAAGGCTGACTTAACACTCGAACAAGTTGATCTGTTTGAGTTAAACGAAGCGTTTGCGGCTCAAGCTTTAGGTGTGATGTATCAGCTTTCAGAGCAACACGATCTACCTCTTGAAGCCTTTAAACCAAAAGTGAATGTCAATGGTGGCGCGATTGCTCTTGGGCATCCACTAGGCGCATCGGGGAATCGAATCATTGTCTCACTTATTCACGAAATGCTTGAGCAAGAGAGCACTTATGGTGTTGCTTCACTCTGTGTAGGTGGGGGAATGGGAACCGCTGTTTTGCTAAAGAGTATTGAAGGCTAACCCCCGACGTATCATTGGCAAACTAAACAATTTATCGCGGCAGTCTACAAGGTGCGTTAGTGAGCAATAATGCCTTGGCTGAAACGATACAAGTACGAATTTACTAAACTATGTATTCATCAGGAGTTACTTATGTACACGGATATTTTCAAAACAATCACTGACCAAACTGAAAAGCAATTTGAACCGTACTTTAAGTTCAACAAGTTAGTTGCAAAGAACGTTCAAACCATGACGGAATTGCAAATGAATGCGATGAAGACTTATACGGACATGGGTCTTGCTCAAATGAAAGCGGTAAGTGAAATTAAAGATGTGAACAGCCTTACTGCATTCAACAGCCAGCAACTAGCAGCGTTAACTCAACTGTCTCAACAGATGATGAGCGACAGCGCAAAGCTGCAAGCGGTGGCGAAAGAATTCAAAGAAGACGTTGAAACACTAACAACTGAAAACTTGAAAACAGTTACACCTGCATAAATTCAATCGCCATCGAGTTAGCGCAGTGTTTACTGTGAGGCTCGGTGGCGATTTTCCGATTATTGGAGTCATGTTATGTTTCAACACTTCTTTTCGGACTACCTTGTTAAACTTCAACAAACAAACCAGCAATGGTGGGACAACTTTGAACAAAACAAGGAAGCCGCGCAATCTCCCCTAAACCAAGCGATGCAAGAATTGAATTTTGACGATGCATCGAAAATCTTCGAGCAAGCCGCTAAACAACCCGCTGTACTCCTTCAGTTACAATCCCAATGGTGGGAGCAACAACTTAAGATCTGGCAAAACGCCGCATTGATGGGTAACACAGAGAGTGTCATTACTGAAGATCGCAGTGATAAACGCTTTATTGATGAAGCGTGGAAAAACGACCCATTTTATAGTTTTATAAAGCAATCCTATCTGTTGTTTAGCAAAAGCTATATGGACACCATATACTCAATTGACGGCATTGATGAGAAAACTAAAGAGCGTGTTGCGTTCTTCTCACGTCAAGCGATTAACGCACTTTCGCCGAGCAACTTTATTGCGACAAACCCAGAGCTGATGAAATTGACGCTCGAGCGAAATGGTGAAAACCTGATCGATGGGCTTGAGCAATTGCAGGCTGATGTTGAAGCAAGCGCTGATATCCTCAAGATCCGTATGACTAACAATAATGCATTCCGGTTGGGAGTAGATGTTGCCAATACAGAAGGGGACGTTGTTTTTCAAAATGAATTGTTCGAACTGATTCAATACTACCCGAAAACGCCTCAGGTTAATGCTACGCCCTTGCTGATCGTGCCGCCGTTTATCAATAAGTATTACATTCTCGATCTTCGTGAGAAGAACTCGATGGTTCGCTGGTTGCTTGAACAAGGGCATAGTGTGTTCATGATGTCTTGGCGCAATCCTAGTGAAGCACAGAAAGAGTTAGAGTTTGGTGACTATGTTACTGAAGGTGTAGCGAAAGCTGTGACCGCAATTGAAGACATTACCGGCAAAGAGCAGATCAACGCTGCGGGTTACTGTATTGGCGGAACCGTATTGGCTTCAACAGTCGCTTATTATGCAGCTAAGCGTATGAAGAAACGCATTAAAACCGCGACCTTCTTTACGACTCTATTAGACTTCTCTCAGCCGGGAGAGGTTGGCGCATATATCAATGAAACGATCATTAACGCCATTGAGAAACAGAACGACGCTAAAGGCTTCATGGATGGTCGTTCATTAAGCGTAACGTTCAGTTTGCTTCGTGAAAACAGCTTGTACTGGAACTACTACATCGATAACTACCTCAAGGGCAGCAGCCCAATGGAGTTTGATCTGTTGTATTGGAACAGTGATAGCACTAACGTTGCGGCTAAATGCCATAACTTCTTGCTGCGAGAGCTTTATCTTGAAAACAAACTGGTTCAAGACAAAGGCGTGAAAGTAGGCGGTGTTTGGGTTGATCTGAATAAGATCAAAATACCAAGCTACTTCATCTCGGCTAAAGAAGATCATATTGCCTTATGGCAGGGGACTTACCGTGGTGCACTGAATACCGGTGGCAATAAAACGTTTGTGCTTGGAGAGTCTGGTCATATTGCAGGCATTGTTAATCACCCAGACAAGAAAAAGTACGGATTCTGGCTAAACGACAACTTAGATGATTCTGCGGACGAGTGGCTATCGAATGCTACTCACAATGAAGGTTCTTGGTGGACACACTGGAATCAATGGCTACAAGGCTTTGAAGCGGGTGAAAAGATTGAACCGTTCAATCAAGGTTCTGAGTTATATCCTGTGATTGGTAAGGCACCAGGTAACTACGTAAAACAGGTGCTTCCAATTGTCGATAAAGCTGAGAGCGATACAGAAGTCACTGAGAAAGGCGGTCAACCAAGCGACGCGTAGTTTTCGTATGGATACTTTGCAGCAATAAGACAGAACCGCAGGTAACAAAAAGCCACTGAACTCAGTGGCTTTTCAACTTTAACTTATCCCTAACGTATCAAAAGTAGGAAAAAAGTTGATTCGATTCTTAATCCATTTCTTTGTCTTTACCCATAGATAAAATCCAAAGAGATACGGCTGCAACACCTACGAAGCCGGCAAGAATGATAAATGGCATAGCACTGTAACCTAGTATATGCCAAATCACGCTTTCTAAAGTACTCATTCAATTGCTCCTTATTGCCAGCCTTCAACACCGTGCATGTCTGGTAACTTATGTGCGATACCCTTGTGGCAGTCTACACATGTCTTCTCACCAGAAGCCAGCGCTGTTGAGTGTTGTTTTGCACTACGAGGACTCTGCTCAGAGAAATCCATGTAATCGAACTGGTGACAGTTACGACACTCAAGTGAATCGTTCTTCTTCAATCGAGCCCATTCGCGCTCCGCTAAGTGATGACGACGCTCTTTGAATTTCTCAGGCGTGTCAATTGTCTTAGCAATAAAGTGAGCGTACAGCTCTTTTGATGCTTGAACCTTACGAACAATTTTATCCGTCCATTCATGTGGTACGTGACAGTCTGAACAGATTGCACGAACGCCTGAACGGTTAGAATAGTGAATTGTATCTTGGATCTCTTCAACGATAGGTGCGTGACAGCCAGAACAGAATTCTTCTGTATTGGTTGCTTCCATACCCGTGTTAAATGCACCCCAGAACAAAAGACCGCCAGAGAACCCCAAGAAAAGCACAAGGCCTACGGCTGCTTTACTTGGAGTTGTTAGTCTTTTCCAAAACGCTTTTAGTAATTTCATATAATCGCCTCTCTACAATACGACTAAGATTAGCGTAGTGAGTCAACAGGTTTGAATTCGTTCTCTACTAACGGTTTTGCATTAGCTTGAGGAACGTGACACTGCAGACAGAAGTAACGACGAGGTGAAACGTCAGCAAGTACTGCATCTTCACGGTTCATGTAGTGAGTAACACTAATTTTTGTTGCACCCATCTCTTTCGCATTTTTCCAGCTGTGGCAAGACAGACATTTATTTGCGTTTAGAGACACTTCGTAGCTACGGATATTGTGTGGTACCAATGGTGGTTGGTATACGTAATCACTTTCAAGTACTTGCTCGCGAGGGTACTTTTTGAAGTCGTCTGCTGCACGCGTTGCCTCAAGCTCACTTGCACCACGTAAAGACTCTACGCCACCAATGCCGCCAGGGTTATCCAGTTCAGCTTGAGCCACTCCAGCTAACAAAAGACCGGCTGATAGTAGGGCAGTAATCAGTTTTTTCATGTTAATTTCTCCGCCTAAAGGCTAATTCTTTGAGAGGACTACTTTTTCTAAATGGTGAAAAAGTAGCCGCAATATTAAATACTTAAGATCGTTTCTCTAAGCCTAAGGCTTAAGCAACTTTAGTGATCTTAACTGGACACTTCTTGTAGTCCGTCTGTTTAGACAGAGGATCCGTTGCATCCAAGATCAACTTGTTGATCAGAATTCTTGCATCAAAGAATGGTACGAATACCAAGCCTTGTGGTGGACGGTTACGGCCGCGAGTTTCAACACGCACACGAACTTCACCACGTTTGTTTTCAATAAGAACTTCATCACCACGGCGTAGGCCACGAGCTTTAGCGTCAGCAGGATGCATGTAACAAAGTGCATCCGGTACTGCTTTGTAAAGTTCTGGTACACGACGAGTCATAGTACCTGTATGCCAGTGCTCAAGAACACGACCAGTACATAACCACATGTCGTACTCATCATTTGGTACTTCTGGTGGCGCCTCGTATGGAGCATTGATGATCAGTGCTTTACCGTCTGGCTTACCATAGAAATCCCAACCAGAGCCTGCTTTCGCATATGGATCTGAACCTTCTTTAAAGCGCCATTGAGTTTCTTTACCATCAACAACTGGCCAACGTAGACCACGAACTTGGTGGTAGCGATCATATGGTGCTAAATCGTGACCGTGGCCGCGACCAAAGGCTGCATATTCTTCGAATAGGCCTTTCTGTACGTAGAAACCTTGTGCTTGTGCGTCGTCGTTAAGCTCTTGAGCTTCAGACAGAGGGAAAGCATCAACATTGCCGTTTTTGTAAAGCACGTCGTACATGGTCTTGCCACGTAGTTCAGGTGCTTTAGCTAGAAGCTCTTCGCCCCAAACTTCTTCGATAGTGAAGCGTTTAGAGAACTCCATGATTTGCCATAGGTCAGACTTAGCTTCACCTACAGTCTTTACTTGCTGGTACCAAGCTTGTGTACGACGCTCTGCGTTACCGTAAGCACCTTCTTTTTCAATCCACATTGCTGTTGGAAGGATAAGGTCAGCGGCTTGCGCAGTTGCTGTTGGGTAAGGGTCAGAACATACGATGAAGTTTTCTGGATTACGGTAACCAGGTAGACGTTCAGTGTTGATGTTTGGACCAGCTTGCATGTTGTTGTTACACATTACCCAGTAAGCATTGATAGTACCGTCTTTTAGTGCGCGGTCTTGAGCAACAGCGTGTTTGCCTGGCTTAGGTGGGATAGTGCCTTCTGGAAGTTTCCAGATTTCTTCTGCAATCTTACGGTGTTTAGGATTTGCAACTACCATATCTGCTGGTAGACGGTGAGAGAACGTACCTACTTCACGAGCTGTACCACAAGCAGATGGTTGGCCAGTTAGTGAGAATGGGCTGTTACCTGGAGTAGAAATCTTACCTGTTAGAAGGTGGATGTTGTACACAAGGCTGTTCATCCATACACCACGAGTATGCTGGTTCATCCCCATTGTCCATAGAGACATTACTTTGATGTTTGGATCCGCGTACTGTTTCGCAAGCTTAATCAGGTTCTCTTGAGATACGCCTGACATTTCAGATGCTTTCTCTACTGTGTACTCTGCAACTGCTGCTTTATACTCTTCGAAAGTGATTGCAGTCATTGCACCTGAGTTAGGGTTTGCTGCTGCTTTCTGTAGTGGATCGTCATCACGAAGGCCGTAACCGATGTCAGTCGTTGCCTGTTTGAAGTGCGTGTGCTTGTTTACGAAGTCCCAGTTAACCGCATCGTTTTGAATGATGTAGTTTGCAATGAAGTTTGCAATTGCAAGGTCAGACTGAGGGTTGAAGATGTAACCAGTATCTGCAAGCTCAAAAGAACGGTGGTAGTAAGTAGACAGTACGTTTACTTGAACGTGTGGGTGGCTTAGACGACGGTCTGTGATACGAGTCCATAGTACTGGGTGCATTTCTGCCATGTTTGAACCCCACAGTACAAATGCGTCTGCGTGTTCGAAGTCATCGTAACAACCCATTGGCTCATCGATACCGAAGGTACGCATAAATGCACCTACCGCTGAAGCCATACAGTGACGAGCGTTTGGATCGATGTTGTTTGAACGGAAACCCGCTTTCATCATCTTAACAGCAGCGTAGCCTTCCATTACTGTCCATTGGCCAGAACCGAACATACCAACACCAGTTGGGCCGTTCTTCTTAAGAGAGGCTTTCCACTTCTCAGCCATTACGTCGAATGCTTTGTCCCATGATACAGGTGTGAAATCACCATCTTTATGGAACTCACCATCTTTCATACGAAGAAGAGGTTGCTCAAGACGGTCTTTACCGTACATGATTTTTGAAAGGAAGTAGCCTTTAATACAGTTAAGGCCTTTGTTTACAGGTGCTTCAGGGTCGCCTTGAGTTGCAACCACTTTGCCATTTTGAGTACCCACTAGTACCGAACAGCCTGTACCACAAAAACGACAAGGCGCTTTATCCCAAGTGATTTTTGTTTGATCTGAGCTAGCAATCAGGTTGGTTGCTGTTGCTGGTAGTGTTACACCTGCAACGGCTGCCGCAGATGCAGCTGCGTTTGCTTTCACAAACGCACGTCTTGTCATTTTCATACTTCACCCTCGATTTGAGAATTGTTGCTTCCAGTTTCTAAATCCGTTTCGTCTAGTCCAGTTTCGATTTGGTGGTAAACCAAAGCTGTCCCTAAAACGTTCTTTATGTTGTTTATTGCTTCGATGGTGTCCGTTACAAAACCTTGGTTCTCGGTTTCTAGAACCACGATGATTTTGCCTTCAGGGCTATCTCCGTAGATTTCAGCGTTATCGAATTGATCGATCTCCGCTTTGATCTCGTTTAAATGCTCTGGGCTCACATGCACGACTAAACTTGATATATGCACTTCATTTAGTGCCATAAATTGCTCTCATTATTTTTATTTATGCATTAATCACAAGAATAGCTGAAGTAGGGCAAACAGATACGCAGGCTCCACAACCGCTGCACTCATCTAACTCGATTTTTGGTAGAGCAACACTCCCTGCTCTAAGTTGAAACTGAATGGCCATAGGTTCACACATGTCACCACAGCTTCGGCATTCAACATTTTGTTGCGCTAAACACTTATCAGAAACATGTGCTTTTGCTTGCCAAGGCTCTCCTTGCTTTGGCTTAAAAATGGGTTCAGGACAAACTTCTGCACATTGATAACAAAAAGTGCATTCGTCTTTTGAAAAGTCGACAGTAGGAAACCCACCATCACCTACAATGATTATCTTAGTCTCACAATTTTCGATACATTTACCGCAACGAGTGCAGTCATCTGCAAAACTTTCTAGATTGTTTATCCAAGGCAATCGAATCTGGCTTGAATCTACTTTTCGCCTGGAAAATAGGCGTCGTCTTGATAGGTCTACCACTAAATGCCTACTAATGTTGCCAAGATGTTGTAATTGTAGATCATTGTTTCGTTAATATGTTGTCATTTATCCTCACAAGTAGTGTAGTTTTAGAAATATTTGTATAAATACCCCTTAAGGGCTAAATGGGATTCTATATTGTCTTAGATCAATAAATTACGAAGCGTTTGGTCACATATTGAATGGAGCTCTGTTTTTTGATGTGTGACAATAGGTTTCGGACAGCCACTTATTTACATTCAGGATATTGATTTTGCTTATTAAATCTGTTTCATCTGTAACGAGTACAATAGCTAAATCACTGCTTTCCATACTGCTGTTGTCGGTTGCTACGACGGGCTTCGCCATCTTTACCTTAGCTTCCAGTTTGAATGATGCAGAAGCGGTTAACGTGGCTGGTTCAATGCGCATGCAAAGCTATCGTTTAGCGCATGATATTCAAATAGAATCAGCTGATTATGACTCCCACGTTAGCGAATTCGAAAGTTCTCTTTATTCTCCATCCATGACCAATTTGGTCAGTTGGGAAGTGCCGAGAGACATCACAGAAGATTACTATTTAATTATTGGTCGCTGGCATGAACTGAAACAAGTATTAAACAGTGAAGATCGCAAGCACTATCTCGTGTTGGTTGAAAACTTTGTTAATGAAATAGATGGCTTCGTTTTCAAGCTGCAAGAGTTTTCTGAAGATAAGTTAATAAAGTTGGCGTGGGCCGGTGGTGTTGGCTTAGGTGGAATTCTAGTCATATCTCTTTTTGTTGTTCATTTTGTACGTAAACAGGTTGTTAAACCGCTACATGCTCTTGTCGGTGCGAGCCAAAGAATCAAAAACAGCGACTTCGAGGTAGAACTCAAGGTGACCAGTAACAACGAAATGGGCATTTTGACCAAAACCTTCAACTCGATGGCCAAAGATTTAGGCGTGCTTTATCGAAACCTTGAAGATGTGGTGGACGCGAAGACAATTGAGCTGCAAAACGCTAACCAGTCGCTGCAGGCACTTTATTACTCGTCACAAGAGCTCACGGTTACGCGTATTGCCCCTGAAAACTTCCGAGCTATCTTGCAGCATCTCGTGAGCTTGGAAGGAATTGAATCACTGAGGCTCGAGATTTTAGATAACTCAGGCCGTTCATTGATTATGGATGAAGGTTACGATTCGAATTTAGGCTACGAAAAGTTTGAGATGAAACTCGACGATAACGAACTTATTCTCGGCTATTTATACTGTTCATATCACCACGGGCACTCAACTAAAGCTCTGATCGAAAGCTTCATTCAACTGCTATCCAGAGCGATCTACTACAACCGTGCTCAAAAGAAAGCTGAACAGCTTATTATTATGGAAGAGCGTGCAACGATTGCACGTGAACTCCATGATTCATTGGCTCAATCACTGTCGTACTTGAAAATTCAAGTTACACTATTAAAGCGTGTGATTGGCAAATTCCCAGAACAACAACACCGAGAGCAATCTGAACAAATAGCGTCTGAGATCGGAAACGGCTTAGCCGACGCTTATACCCAGTTAAGAGAGCTACTCACCACATTTAGGTTGACCATTAAAGAGGGCAACTTTGGAGATGCCTTAAGCACCATGCTTGAGGAACTCAGCGAAAGAACCGATGCCAAGATTAACCTCACTAATAATCTCTCATCGATTGAGCTTGATGCACACAGTCAGGTTCACTTGCTTCAACTGATTCGTGAAGCAACAATAAATGCAATAAAACACGCCAATGCCGACTTGATAGATGTATGCTGTATCGATGAGGACGGTGAAGTGTTGGTCGTGATAAAAGATAATGGAGATGGCTTTGACTCAAGTAGTTCCAAGGTGAACCACTACGGGATGAGCATTATGCAGGAGCGTGCGGCAAGACTGAATGGCGACTTGACGATTGAAGCGGCGCAAGGTGAAGGCTGTACAGTCATATTAAAATATAAAAGTTTGAAGGAAGTTAAAGTTGACGATTTGTAAAGTAATGCTGGTTGATGATCATCCATTGATGCGCAGAGGTATAAGCCAATTACTGAGCTTTGAAGACGAATTCGAAGTGATTGCAGAAGCGAGTAACGGCACTGAAGCGGTTGCTCTTGCTCATGAAGAAGAACCTGATTTGATCCTTTTGGATCTCAATATGAAGGGCATGTCTGGTTTAGATACCTTGAAAGCACTTCGTACTGACGGTTCTAGCGCAAACATTGTAATCCTGACTGTCTCTGACAGCCCTGCAGATATTGAAGCGATTGTAAAAGCGGGTGCTGATGGTTACTTGCTGAAAGACACAGAACCTGATGAACTGATTGAACTACTGAAGCAAGTACACGGCGGTGACAAAGCTTACAGCAGTGTGGTTGCTCGTTACCTAAATGACGCTGGTAGCCGCAACGACATCTTTGATCAACTGACTGAGCGTGAAATGCAGATTCTTCAAGAAGTAGCGAAAGGTTACCGTAACAAGCAGATTGCTGACCACCTGTTCATTTCTGAATCGACAGTTAAGGTACACATGAAAAGCTTGTTGAAAAAGCTACAAGTGCCTTCTCGTACTGCTGCAACCGTTCTTTACCTAGAACGCTACGGAGAAATGAAGTAGGGCTTGTTCCTTTGAAATAACACGATTTCAAGCCGTACTGTGTATCTACCCTTTGATAGCTTTTAACAACGTTGAGCATGTTGTATTAAAAAAGGCGCTGAGCTTATTAAGTTCAGCGCCTTTTTGTTTAGGTATTATATATCGGTATAATTATTAACGGCTTATGCTGCCATTGGTACTAGAACAAGAGTGCCAAAGATAACCGTGATAAGACCACAGATTACTGGTACCGACGTACGTTTTACGACTTCAAATGGGCTGATTTTACCCATACCTGAAGTTGCTACTACTACGCCAGAAACTGGAGAGATGGTACGTCCCAGGTTTGATGCTTGAAGCATTGGAATAATTAGGAAAGCAGGGTTTAAACCCATTTTCGCAGCCAATGAAGGCGCTAGCTCTACGAACGCATAGAAAGGTGCGTTACCAGAGCCTGTTGCGATAGCTGCAGCAACCGTTAGACCTGTTAGAATAAGCATCAATGCGATACCGCCAGCGCCAGCTGATTCAGCAAGACCAATTAGGTTATCAATCGCACCGATAGACATTAGACCCTGAGCAAATACGCCCGCCGCAACCAACAGCATTACCACGCCTTTGAACGCGTCAGCCATGCCTTGGTAGCAAGAGTCTAAATCTTCTAGTGTTTTCTCGCCGTCAAACTTCTTAACAACGTAGTCGATAACTGCGCCGACGAAGATAGAACCTACTACAATGGTGTAGATATCAAGTGACAGCCCTGGAATCGTACGACCGTTGAATAGGAAAACGCCGATGATAGGTAGGAATGGAAGTGCAGCGTAGAAAGCCGGTGCTGTTGTTTCGATTTCAGAAACGTCTACTTTTTCCATTGGCGTGTTTTCTTTCTTATCTAGGTATTTGTTCCAGAAGAAAGCCGCACCTGCCATCACGATGATTGCACAGATAGAAACAGGCAGTACCGTTTGAACAGCAAACACATCAAGAGACATGCCTGATTTTTCTGCTGCGATAACCACATCACCAGAGGTTGGTGAAAGAATGATGGCTGCAGGTGACGCACAAACCGCAACTGCTGCTGGGCGAGAAATACCCATTGCGGTCATCATTGGGAATAGGGTTGCCATTAATAGCACACCAAGACCCGTTGCAGAGCTTACTGCTAGAGACATTAGACACGCAACGATGTAAGCAGCAACAAGAAGTACATATGGAGATTTGATAGCAGCGAGTGGTTTAGAGAATTGTTTCACTACCACGTTGTTAGCACCAATGTGCGTCATGTAAGAAGCAAAGCCACAAAGCAGCATGATCTGCATACCTAGGCCGCCCCCGCGATACTGAAGCATGTACTTAACGAATTCTAGTGAATCGGTAACCATGTTACCTGTTGAAGCGACCTTAGCTGGTAAGACTGTGTGACCAATAAGGCCAGTAATAAGAAGTAGGGTAAGGCCAGCAGTTAGTAATACACCTGCCGCTTTATAGCCTTTCACAATAAAGTAACCAACAGCGATAGTAATCACTAGCCCGATCAAGAGCTCTAACATAGAAATCTCCACAAAGTTTAAAAAATATAAGAAAGTGTTTCAAAGTATGATAATGAATGTACAGAAAACTACACTGTGGCACGAGGCATAGTTGAGATTGATATGATCTAAGACAAATATTTTTTTCGATGTTAATTGTGGTTATAAATCGTGATTAACTACTGTTGTTTGGATGTTAATAAAAAATTTTATAGTTCGTTAGAATATAACTTGGTTCACCTTTGATGATTGCTATTGCATTTGGAGGTGATATTTTATAAAGCGCGAGCGCTTTTTGTACGTTGGAAGCAAACTTGTAACGAAGTGGACATTTATCGGAGTAAAGCAGTGAGAATGTCAGCTTTAACGGGCTTTGTTGCGTAATTCAATGGAACTAAATCAAGAACCTACGATCTGATCAGCTACGTTCACTCTTTATCGTAGTTCTATGCATAAACCTCGTGACAAAACAACCAACTGGAATCAATACAACCAATCACTTATTAACCGTGGCTCTTTGACCTTTTGGATTGATGAAGGCAATAAGCGGGTGGGCGCAAAACAAACAAAATAAGCGCAGGATGCCACGTCGGTTCAGTGATTTAGCCATCACGACAGCACTTATGGTGAAACGAGTTTTTTCTATGCCGCTGAGAGCGCTGCAAGGATTTATCGACTCGATATTTAGGTTAGCCCATGTATCTTAAGTTGTCCGCATTACACTTGTATCAGCCGTAGAGCCAAGCAAGTTGAGGTCTCATTGAAGACTAAAACGAGAGGAGTGATACAGCACCTAGCCATTGATGCGACAGGCCTTAAAGTTTATGGCGAAGGAGAATGGAAAGTCAAAAAATACGGGACAGACGGCAGGCGCAGAGTCTGGCGAAAGCTGCATATTGCCGTCGATACAAGCACTCATGAAATTATTGCAGCCGAGCTAAGTTTATCGTCGGTTACGGATGGGGAAGTTCTCCCTAACTTACTGAAACAAACACGTCGAAGTATCCTCGAGGTATCTGGTGATGGAGCTTATGACACGAGAGCGTGTCATGTTGCTATTAAGGTTAAGGTAGCCATGGCGCTTATTCCCCTAAGAGAAGGGGCAGCCTTTTGTTAGCGGGGTCACCCTAGAAACCTCGCCGTGGGTTGTCAGAAGTTATACGGCTCAAATAAGTATTGGAAAGAGCGGTATGGATACCACAAACGTTAACTCTCAGAAACCGCGATGTATCGAGTTAAGCAGGTGCTAGGAGGGCAACTGAGCTTAAGAAATTACAATGCCCAGGTGGGTGAAACTTGAGCGATGATAAAAGCATTGAACAAGCTTACTGGGTTAGGTATGCCTGAAACTTGCCGTATTGACTAAGAAACACACGAAACGGGGTAGCTCTATCTATAAATTTAATTACGCAACAAAGCCCAGTATGATCTTAAATTCGTTATATTGGCCGCTTTAAACTGGAAATAAACAAACTATTCGGATAATAATTAATTTTTATGGTTACGACAATTAAATAATGACTAATGATAAACATCACAAATTCTTTCCATAATTCAGATTAATCACTTAATAAAACTGCGTGCTGTACGATATAGTTAGCAAATAAACAATTATAATGAGCTATGACCCATGAGTGCAAAAAATAAGCTTTTAAGTTCTATCGCTATTCTTATCGTATTCATCATAACTATTTCATCAATAGTTAACTATAATCAGATCAACACTGCTGCTACAGAAGCTTACCAAAATCAACTGACTACCAGCACAAATCTTACATCCGCTGCTGTTGAAGAGAAAATTCAAACCTATTTTAATAGTCTTAACGCAATTGGTTCATCACTAGATATTCAAAATGGCATTGTGTTGATCAATAACCAAACAGTAAATGCACTTATTGATCAACAGAAAAAACTTAAAGTATCAAATTACTTTATTGGGTTGCCCGACGGCTCACTTTATGACTCGGATAGCCGAGGGCTTCACCCTACATTCAATGCCATTAAGTTACAACGGGAATGGTATGTTAAAGGAATGAAAGGGACAGGGAATGTAGTAACGACACCTTTCAAAGCAAGTACCGGAGAAATGTCAATTTCACTTGTTGTTCCAATAAAGCAAAATGAACAAGTTGTTGCACTTGTTGGCCTGAGTTTATTGATGAATGATCTTACGGACTATATTAGTCAACTAGCTGAAGGACGTAACCTATTTGTAGCAAGAGAAGACGGCTTTCTTATGGCAGCATACGATCCTTCACTGATAGGTAAGAACTTATTTGAAATCCGTCCTTCTTACGCTCAATATGCCTCCATGCCGTACAGTTCACATTCATTTTCAGTTCCTGAACGTGGTGATTTCTTTGTCGTCTCTAAGAAATCTGGAAAATTAGGTTGGACAGTGTGGAGTTTTGAAAGTTGGGAAAATATTAAAACGACTTCGAAGCAAGCTGTTATTACGAACCTTTTGTCAGGTTTAGCATTTATTATTCTTGGCTCTATAGGGGTATCAGTATTGATCCAAAAGCTCATGTATAATCCTATTGGAGGAGAGCCTAAAGAGATTGAGCATCTAGTTAACAAAATTGCCAATGGTGATCTGACGAATATCCCTCCAACAAACGACAATAGCATTGGTATTTATCGCGCAACGTTAGAAATGGCAAACAAGTTAAGTACGATAATCTCAGATATTAACATGTCATCTCAGACTCTTATTGATGTCTCTAGTCAACTGGAAACATCATCAACAGCCGTTGATACCGCATCTAATGCTCAAATGATGCAGTTAGAACAAGTTGCAACTGCAATGAATGAAATGGCAGCAACGGTAACAGAAGTGGCCCAAAATGCGGTAGAAGCATCTGTGTCTTCAAGTGAAGCGAATACGAGTTCCCGAGATGGCCTCAATATCGTTGCTGAAATGAATACTGAAATTACTAACCTTGTGAGCGATATCCGTGACGTACAGAGTGCTATCCGAAATGTTCATGTTGAAACTGAAAATGTAGGTGGAATCCTAGATGTTATTCGAGGAATAGCCGATCAAACAAATCTACTCGCGCTCAATGCAGCAATAGAAGCAGCTCGTGCTGGTGAACATGGTCGCGGTTTCGCTGTTGTTGCTGATGAGGTTCGTACACTTGCAACAAAGACTCAACAAAGCACTAATGAAATTCAGGCATTGATACAAGGACTTCAAGAACAGGCGACCAGATCCGTTGTTCTGATGCAAACAAATGCCGATAGCGTCAAATCGACGCTTGAGAAAGCAGGTGAGGCGACGGCTTCTTTGGATAGAATCCAGAGTGAAATTAGAAAGATTCAAGATATGAATGACCAAATTGCTACTGCATCAGAAGAGCAGTCTCAAGTGGCTCAAGAGATTAATGAAAACATTATCATAGTAAACGACTTGGCTTGTAAGACTTCATTAGATGTCCAAGAAAACGCTCGTACCTCAGAATCTTTAAATACTATGGCAATAGCACTTAAAGGTAGTGTTAGCATGTTCAAGCTTTAAATGTAAACTATGCTGTCAACAGGCAGTTATATTACGATAACTAAATTTAAACGCCCCATGAACCCACGGGGCGACATTGCTAATATTTTAAGTTCCAAGGTTGGAGCGCATCGATATCTGGCTCTGCTTTTGCCAGCTCTTTCATGCACTTGACCATGTAGTTGTAGAGGATAAGCCCGCTGGCTTTCGCGGTTTCGACGATGCTGTAAAGCATCGCGCTCGCGTCAGCACCATTTTGAGTAGCCGAGAATAACCAGTTCTTTCTGCCAATGACCAGTGGTTTAATTGCGCGATCAGCACGATTATTGTCGATAGATAAGTGGCCATCGTCGATATAGCGAATGAGCTTCGGCCATTGCCCAAGCGTGTACTTTATCGCTTTACCCAGTGAGCTAGAGCCTGTCAGTTTCTGAGTTGTCCTCCATTCTAAAACTCCATCCAGTATTGGTTTAGCGTGTATCTGCCGCTCTGCTTTTCGTTTTTCGGTAGAGATGCCTTTCAAGCGTGATTCTATTCCATAGAGCTTCTGGATTTTAGCCAGTGCTTTATCCGCTTTGCCTGATTTGCCTTTTCCTTGAAGCTTCTTAGCATCCATGAACTTACGTCATATATATGCCAAGCAGCCAACATTGGTCGCTTGGTGAAGACCAATGTTGGCACCATAACCATCGGTTTTCAGATAACCACTATAGTCCCCTAAAAAGGCAACAGGGTACGCCCTCGCGCGACTGTTTTGATAGTCATACAAGGCGATATTTTCCATATTGGGGAGTGCGGCATCTGGCGAGTCTGCGCCCGAGCAGTAGAGCCACATGTAACACTGTTTATCTTCCTTGATCACATTGAGCGGCGTTTCATCCGTCTGAACCACCATTTGTTCTAGTAAGTGCGTTTTCAAGGCAGCATATAGCGGTACGAACTTCTCACTGAGTGTGGGATAGGTACTTTTGCGTGTTAATTACGAAAATAAATGGGGTTTTAGTCACAAAATAAATAAAATTTTGTTACAAAAATTTCACCTTGAGTTTTTTTATAAAAAAAACAATAACTTGTGTTTTTTGTTGCGAAGTGGACATTGCTTAATATATTAACTATTATACTTAACATGTTAATTAAATGTTTAAGTGCTTGGCGCTTAAGTAAAAGTGATAAATGTCACCATCGCAAACGAAAGGAACTCGAATGTTAACAGAAGAGCAAGTTCAGGTCGCCGCAGAGCGACTTTATAAAGCAGAAAAAAATCGAGAGCAAATTCCTGCTCTAACATTAGATTATCCAAAAATGTCGATGGATGACGCATACAAAATTCAGAGCCGTTGGGTTGAGCGCAAGAAGAACGAAGGCGCAGAGGTTAAAGGTTACAAGATCGGTTTAACTTCACGAGCAATGCAGATGGCGGTCAACATTGATCAGCCTGACTATGGTGTATTACTTGATGACATGTTTTTTTCGGATGGCGCGCAGATCCCGGTTGCCGATTTTTTAGACCCTCGTATCGAAGTGGAATTGGCCTTTGTTCTGAAAGAAAAACTAGAAGGCGAAAATATCACCATTTTTGATGTATTGAATGCAACGGATTATGTGATCCCCGCATTGGAACTCATTGCCGCACGTTGTTACCGAACAGACCCAGAAACAGGTTACACCCGTAAAGTGTATGACACGATTGCGGACAATGCTGCAAATGCAGGAATCATCCTAGGTGGTCGCCCAATCAAGCCAAACGAAATTGACCTGCGTTGGGTAGGGGCAATGCTGTACTTAAATGGGCAGATTGAAGAAACTGGTCTCGCCGGAGGTGTGCTGGGGCATCCTGCAAATGGGATTTGTTGGGTGTGTAAGCGATTTGCACCACACGGAGTCTCTCTTGAGGCGGGGCAGGTTATTTTAGCTGGCTCATTTACACGACCTGTTTGCGTAAAAGAAGGGGACACTATTCATGCCGACTTTGGTTCACTTGGCGGTATTTCAGTCAAGTTTGTATAGGGGGGAGTTATGTTAGAAAACAAATTCAAGCTATCTCTTACTGAGCAAAACCCATTGTGGGGGTTATGGCTAGGTCTACCTGATACTAGCTGTGCAGAAATATGCGGTGGTTCAGGGTTTGATTGGGTTCTTATTGATGGTGAACACGCGTCATTTGATCTCACAAGCATTAAATATCATCTACAAGCCTTAGCCCCTTACGATGTATCACCTATCGTACGCTCAGAAGATAGCAACCCAACCTTGATCAAAAGGTTACTCGACATTGGCGCACAAACCTTATTGGTTCCGATGGTGAACGACGCGAAGCAAGCGCAAAACGTTGTGCAATCTGCTTTTTATCCACCACTCGGTACTCGAGGAATTGGCAGTGCTTTGGCGCGCGCATCCCAGTGGAATCGAATCCCACAATATGTACATCGAGCAAATGAACAAGTTTGTATCTTAGTACAAGTGGAAACCAAAGAAGCAGTTGAAAACATTGAAGAGATTGTTGCGATCGAGGGGATTGATGGAGTGTTCATTGGCCCGTCAGATTTGTGTGGTTCCATGGGGCACATTGGCAACCCTTCGCACCCAGACGTTGTTTCGGCTATTGATCATGCGATTGAAGTTATTCAACGCTCAGGAAAAGCTGCGGGTATTTTATCTCTCGACTCTGAACAGGCGCTAGGCTATGCCTCACGTGGAGTCAAATTCATCGGCGCTGGAGTTGACACACTATTACTTCGTCAAGGCGTTGAGCAATTGGCGAACAAACTAAAATACACCAGTGATATTAATGCTCCGTTGGTTGATAACCTCTATTAAGGTAGGACTTAAAATGAAAATCAAATTACAAGGAAAGGTAGTGTGTGTTGCACTGAATGACAGCAAGCAACTGAATGACCTGACTGAAACATTTGAACAAGCACCCTATAAAGTGTTGCCAACGGAGCCTGTTCTTTATTTTAAGCCTCATAATACATGGAACAATGACAATCTAAATATTGAGTGGCCGCAATTAAACAACGAACTTGTGGTGGGTGCGAGCTTAGCGGTAGTGATCGGTAAGCAATGTTGTCGAGTTACGAAAAATGACGCGCTTGAGTATATCGAAGGCTATGCACTATTACATGACTTTTCACTACCAGAGAAAAGTTATTATCGCCCAGATATCAAAGGTAAATGCATTGATAACTCTGCAACGTTATCGCCGCCGGCGCATGTGTCTGACCTTGTTAATGTGAGAACGTTAGAGCTCGTAACTTCCGTTAATGGCCAAGTTCAGCGTACATTTCCTATCAGTCAACAGCAACGCTCTGTTGAACAGTTGATCGAAAAAATCTCGCATATTTTGACGCTTGAAAAAGGCGACGTGATCGCTGTAGGTTTTGCAGGTGAACGCATTGCCCTTAAACCTAATGATCAGGTGATGTCGACACTTGGTGAAGCTCTATGTCTTGAAAATACCGTTGCGGGAGAAAAATAATGAAACGTGCACGCATCCAATACCAACAAAAAACACTCAATGTAACGGTAAACGAAGACCTGTCAGTGGTAACAGAGGCTGGTGAGCAGATCGAAGCTGGTGCATTTGAGTGGTTAATCCCAGTAGAAAACCCTGGCACTATTTTTGCTCTTGGGCTGAACTATGCCGACCACGCTTCTGAATTAGCATTTGAGCCACCTAAGGAGCCGTTGGTTTTTCTTAAGGGAAAAAATACGCTGACGGCTCATGGTCAGCCTTCATACCGTCCAGATGATATTGAATTCATGCACTATGAGTGTGAGCTCGTTGCGGTGATTGGCAAAGAAGCAAAAAGCATTAAACGCGAAGATGCGATGGGTTATATCAGTGGCTTCACGGTGTGTAATGATTACGCTATTCGTGATTACTTAGAAAACTACTACCGTCCAAATCTACGAGTGAAAAGCCGAGACTCTCTGTGTCCAATCGGACCATGGGTCGTTGACACGCAAGATATTGACAATGTGAACAACCTAAAGATAGAAACACGAGTTAATGGTGAAACGACTCAGGTTGGTACAACGGCTGATATGATCTTTGATGTCTCATTCCTTGTTGAATATCTCAGTGAGTTTATGACGCTTAAACCTGGCGACTTGATTGCAACCGGGACTCCGAAAGGGCTTAAAAATATTCTCCCTGGTGATGTCGTGACCTGTGAAATAGAAAAAGTAGGTACACTTGAGAATCCCGTTTTGGCAGAAAAAGCCTTCTACGCACAACGATAGTGATCGCTTATCTGGATTTCATAAATAAAGATAATGCATAGCGATAACAGAAAAAAATAAAAGGAATTAAATATTATGGCTCATCAATTTGACACCAATCTGAATTTAGCTGAGCAATACTTAAAAAAATATCGTAATCAAACTCTAGGGCATTACATTGGCGGGGAGTGGACATTAGGTTCCAAGGGCGAAACTTTCGAAAATTTATCACCAACCAATAACGAGTCGCTTGGTAAGGTGGTAAAAGGTTCAGCAGAAGACGTAAATCAAGCCTGTATAGCAGCTCAATCGGCATTCGAAGAGTGGGCGGGTATTTCAGGTGCTCAAAGAAAGAAAATTCTGCATCACTTAGCCGACAAAATTGAACAGCGCGCTGAAGAAATTGCCTTAGTTGAGTCCATGGATTGTGGCCAGCCATTACGTTTCATGAAGCAAGCTGCCATTCGTGGTGCTGCAAACTTCCGCTTCTTCGCTGATAAATCACCAGAAGCAAAAAATGGCCTGTCTTTACACCAAGACGAACATACCAACTACACAGTTCGTACTCCGATTGGCCCTGTTGGGGTTATTACGCCTTGGAATACACCTTTTATGCTATCAACATGGAAGATTGCACCAGCGCTTGCTGCGGGTTGTACGGTTGTGCATAAACCTGCCGAGTTTAGTCCACTAACTGCTGCAATTCTTGCGGAGTGTGCTGAAGAAGCTGGCTTGCCAGTTGGTGTTTGGAACATGGTCAATGGTTTTGGCGAGGTGGCAGGTAAAACACTGACCGAGCATAAGGCTATCAAAGCGGTTGCATTTGTGGGTGAAACGGTAACTGGTTCTATGATTCAAGCGCAGGGTGCACCAACCTTAAAACGCGTACACTTTGAACTGGGGGGTAAGAATCCCGTTATCGTATTTGATGATGCCGATTTTGATCGTGCACTTGATGCCGTAGTTTTTATGATTTACAGCCTCAACGGTCAGCGTTGTACAAGCTCTAGTCGTTTGCTTATTCAAAAAGGGATTAAATCTAAATTTATTGAGGCACTGAAGGCTCGCGTTGAAAACATCAAGGTTGGACACCCATTAGATCCTGACACAGAGGTTGGGCCGCTTGTGCATCAATCTCATTGCAACAAAGTACTTAGCTATATGGATGCAGCAGCCGAAGATGGCGCCACAATCTCTGTTGGGGGGAAGCGAATCGATGCGTTAGGTGATGGCAACTACGTGGAACCAACGCTGTTCACCGAAGCTGACAATACTATGCGCATAGCAAGAGAAGAGATCTTTGGCCCAGTGCTAACGTGTATTGAGTTTGATAGCGAAGAGCAAGCTGTCGAGATAGCGAACGACACGGATTATGGCTTGTCTGCTTATATTTGGACATCGAATACAGGGCGTGCAATGCGCATTGCGAGCAAGGTTGAAGCGGGCATGATTTGGGTGAACTCAGAAAACAACCGTAACTTACCTTCGCCATTCGGTGGTGTGAAAATGTCTGGTGTTGGCCGTGATGGTGGTGATTGGAGTTTCGATTTTTATATGGAAACCAAGAACATTTGTATAGCACACGACACGCACCACGTTCCTTCATTAGGTAAGCAATAACTTTCCCTTGGCTCGCATTGGCAATCTACCAGTTACTGCGAGCCTTTTTTATAAGGAGCCAGACTATGCCGCACTTTATTATGGAATTTTCACCCAATGTTGAATTGGATGTAGATATTCCAGAATTGCTGAAAGTTATTCACCGAGAGGCGATTGATACCTGTGTATTTCCAAAAGGCGGAATTCGGACTAGGGCGGTCAAAAGTGATTACTATCTGATAGCGGATGAGGACCCCAACAATCGCTTTATTCACTTAACCGCAAAAGTTGGGGGGGGGCGAGATTTAGCGGTTCGTCAGAAGGCTGCGGAGCGTGTGTTTGAAGTGTTTTGTCAGTTTTTAGAGCCTGTGTTTGAAAAGCAGTACATAAGCATTGGTTTTGAAATGATAGAGCTGCACCCAGAACTCAATTATAAAAAAAATAACATTCACCAAAAACTAGCGATCTCGAATAACGCTTAAAAGGAACGAGAAGATTCACATGCTGCCATTGACTCATTTTCACCATGTGATATCGACTATTTTACCAGTTTTTTTCGTTATTGGCCTAGGCTACATTGCTACTAAGTGGCGAGTGATACCAGAAAACAGTCATAAATCATTTGCAGCATTTGTCTTCAATTTTGGGTTACCTGCTGCAATATTTAGTGCATTGAGTACTAAATCTCTTAGTGAAATATGGAACGTTAATTACATTGTTGTGTATACCGTTGGGTCCTTATCAACATTTTTCCTTATTGCTATTGCAAGCTTAGCTGTGCTTAGAAAATCAGCAACAGAAAGCGTAATACTAGGCCTGGGAAGTAGCTTCTCAAATAGTTTGTTGATTGGATTTCCAATCATCTATTTTCTATTTGGTTCACAAGCCTTAGTGCCGTTTTCTCTGACTCTAGTTGTTGAGAACCTCATTATGCTGCCGTTGTTGTTGACGTTGGCAGATATGACTCATGCCAATGCTAATAAGAGTTTAAAGCAAAAAGCCACCGAGACATTAGTCGGTCTTAGTCGGAACCCCATCGTGTTATCGATTGTTCTTGGTATGTTGGCTTCGGCAATGGAAGTCTCCGTGCCAGAAACAATAGCTCGAATGATAGTGTTGTTAGCCAATACCGTCACAGGGGTCGCTCTGTTTACCATCGGAGCTGGCCTAGTAGGCGTTCGTTCTAAAGGCATGAAAAAAGAAATTGGTATCGTCATGTTAGGCAAACTGTTGCTTCACCCACTGTTACTTTTGGTCATGATTATGTTGTGGTTCGATCTAGAGCCGATTATGGCAGCAGTTGCGATTATATTGGCCAGTATGCCGATGTTTGGTGTCTACACAGTAATAGGGCAAAAATACAATATGGGTGGGCTATGTTCTGCCGTTTTACTCCCAACAACTCTAGTGGCGATGGTGACAATAAGCTTGGTGACCACCGGTACAATCATGATTTTTGGCTTAAATTAACAGGTACTTATAAATTCTTGATTCAATAAATATTTAACCCAGTAAATGTTTCATTCGAATTAGGTATCAAAACTACGTTGCCAATCAAAGAGAAATTACAAGATATAGAGCTTCTTCACTAAAGACAGAAAGCCATACTTAAAAGGAACAGAAAGATGGGAAAACTCTGCGTTGCTGCCAAAATTACTCATGTACCTACCATGTTAATGTCTGAGCAGCCTGGTCGTTTGCATGGTTGTCGTGAAGCGGCTATCAATGGTCATAAACACATCGCTCAGATGGCGAAAAATCTCAATGTGGACACCATTGTTGTGTTAGATACACACTGGTTGGTGAATGCGGGTTACCACATAAACTCCAGGCATCAGTTCTCGGGGAACTATACCAGTAATGAATTTCCGCATTTTATTCAGAACTTGAAGTACCAATACTGTGGCAACCCTGAACTGGGTGATAAGATTGCTGATCGTGCCACTAAAAAGGGCGTTTTTACTCTCTCACACCAGGTTGAATCGCTCGATCTTGAATATGGCACCTTGGTTCCTATGCGTTATATGAATAACGACGGCCAATTTAAAGTGGTGTCCATTGCCGCTTGGTGTTCGGTACACAACATCGATTCTTCAAGAAAATTAGGTGAAGCGATTCGAGAGGCGATTGAAGAGGGCGATAGCCGTGTAATGCTATTGGCTTCGGGGTCGCTATCACATCGAATCTGGGACAATGATGACTATGAAGCAAACAACGGCACATTTACTATTTCTAAGGAATTTAACCGACAAGTTGACTTGCGTGTGTTGGATTTGTGGGCGGAACGCGATTACGCCACTTTCCTAAAGATGCTGCCGGAGTATGCAAGCCTATGTTCTGGTGAAGGTGGGATGCATGACACGGCAATACTGTTCGGTGCTTTGGGTTGGGAGAAATATCAAGGCAAAAGCGAAGTGGTGACGGAGTACTTCCCGAGTTCAGGCACTGGGCAAGTTAACGTTGTATTTGAAATCACAGAATAGAGAGTGGGTATGCAATTAAATAATCCCGACTTATTAAAAGTTCAGCGTTGTTTCATTAATGGAGAATGGTTTGCTTCACCTACACAAACAAATGATATGGTGATAAATCCATCGACGCAACAGCCCATTGGTGAAGTGCCCAACTTGAGCGGGGCAGAAACAGAGCTTTGTATTGAATCTGCACAACGTGCATTTGAATCATGGAGAAAAACGACGGCAGATCATAAATCAACGGTTCTCAGAAGATGGTATGATCTTATTATTGAGAATTCAGATGACCTAGCGACTATCTTGACGACTGAACAAGGTAAGCCATTTACGGAGGCCAAAGGTGAAATCGCCTACGCTGCGAGTTTTGTTTTGTGGTACAGCGAAGAAGCTAAGCGAGCTTACGGCGAAATCATCCCAAGTCATCGTACTGACGGTAAGATAATCGTTACTAAAGAACCGGTCGGTGTCGTCGGTGCAATTACTCCTTGGAACTTTCCTGCAGCAATGATAACTCGAAAATGTGCTCCAGCTTTTGCAGCTGGATGCTCAATAGTTCTTAAGCCAGCACCAGATACGCCGTTTACAGCATTTGCATTAGCTGAGTTAGCACAGCAAGCGGGAATACCTGACGGCTTGTTTAATATTATTACGGGTGATGCTGTCGAAATTGGCGGTGTACTGACTTTGAATAGAAAAGTCCGTAAGGTTTCGTTTACAGGATCGACTAATGTCGGTCGAATTCTAATGAATCAATCAGCATCGTCTATCAAGAAAATGGCTTTGGAGCTAGGAGGAAATGCCCCGTTTATTGTATTCGAAGATGCAAATGTTGATGATGCTGTAGAGGGCGCTATAATCGCTAAATTCCGCAATGCAGGGCAAACTTGTGTCTGTCCCAACAGGCTGTTTGTTCATGAAGCGGTGTACGACGAGTTTGCTTCTAAGCTTTCAGCGCAGGTTGAAGCACTGAAAGTAGGGGATGGCTTTGAAGAGAATGTTACGATTGGCCCTCTTATTAATACTCAAGCGGTGGAAAAAGTGCGAGCGCACGTAGATGATGCACTCCAAAAGGGGGCGGTTATTCAATGTGGTTCGTTTAATACACAAGGAGCTGAGCAATTCATTAAGCCGTTTGTGCTTACAGGTGTGACTGACGATATGCTGGTGGCGAACGAAGAAACATTTGGACCACTTGCTCCTTTATTTAAATTTTCAAGCGAAGAAGAAGTCGTTAAACGTGCCAATGACACAGACTCAGGCTTAGCAGGATATTTTTACACTCAAAGTTTAAGCCGAGCATGGCGAATTGGCGAGGCGCTTGAAGTAGGGATGGTTGGAATTAATGAAGGCCTCATTTCAACTGCAGCAGCACCGTTTGGGGGTGTCAAAGAGTCTGGCTTGGGGCGTGAAGGAGCAAGACAAGGCATGGACGAATTTATGGAAATGAAGTACATGTTCATGGGCGGTATCAAATAATAGAGCTATGAGTTATCTAAACCTTCCTTCAAAAGAGCAGTGGTTACTGCTCTTTTTTTCTGAATTTGCTGGCTGTTTCCCCAGAGTTTTTCTTAAAAAATCGGGCAAAATAAGCAGGGTCTTGAAAGCCTAACTCGTAAGCGACTTCTTGAACTGACATCGCCGTCAAAATTAATAACCTTCTAGCTTCTTGCATCACTCGCTCCGCCACCAAACGTTTAGACGCCAGCCCGCTGATCCTTCGACATATATCGTTAAGCCTTGCCGTGGTTAGTCCCATGTTGTCCGCGTAATGGGGCAATGTCCAGTGATCTTTGTAATGCAACTCAATGAGTTGATTGAATTGATTAAAGGTATGCACGTTACTGCTTTGGTAAGTCGTATTGGTAGGCTGCGTGTCCGCTAAACGCAGCACATCGATTAGAATCAGCTGCAAGATAGACTGACAGGCGCTGTTGCCCATGAACGCTGTAGATTCTTGCTCTTGGAGTAAATAGCTAAACCATGAAATGAGCCGATGAGTGTCTGGAAGCTCGATACAAAAGGGTTGCATTGCCGTCGACGCAATATCGTTTCGACCTATCTCTATATCTAATAAACGCCATACTAATGTTTGACTTGCAGTAATCACAAAGCCTGTGGCCTCGTCATCAGTAACAAAAGAGTGAGGCACCGTTGGTGGGGTGAAAAATAGTGTTACACCGTTCTTTGAATAGTGGGATTCATCCAATAGAACGTGCGTATTCCCCTCTAAAATACAATGAACCTGATAAAAACGATCGTGGTAGTGGGTAGGCATGTTACGGCCAAAAAACAGGGCGAGGCTATCTAGTTTTTCAATATGAAAGTCGTTTTCTTCATAACGAGAGTCGTAAACTTTGCCAATATTGATGTTAGGTATAGTGAGAGGCGCCATTCTAAATTTACCTTGTTCTGTTAATAGTTAATACATTACAGAACCCTTCGAAAAGTACAAGTGATTAGTTCTAACATCCATTTAACATTATTGATTGCTTACGCATACTACTCAGTAATCGCCCAATAGAGATAACGATTCAAGGGCCTCGTTCAAAAGGAATCGATGATGAAAAAACCTAATCCACTATTAGAAAAGCTTCAAACGGTACTCCCAAAAATCGCTGAAAATGCGGAACAGGCAGAGCAAGATCGTACTCCGCCAGAAGAGAATATTCGACTATTGCGTGAAATTGGTTTCTTTCGTGCATTTCAACCGAAAGCATACAGTGGTCTTGAGGTTTCATTGCCAGAATTTGCAGACTGTGTAGCAGCATTGGCGGGGGCATGTGGTGGTACAGCGTGGAGCGCAAGCTTGTTGGCTACTCATAGCCACCAAATGGCAATGTTTTCAAAGCAAGCACAAGATGAGTTTTGGGCTGAAGACCCCGGAGCTATAGCAAGCAGCAGTATAGCCCCATTTGGTAAGATATCAGAAACAGAAGGCGGTGTGATCATTAATGGCGATATGCGTTGGAGTAGTGGTTGTGATCATGCTAATTGGGCGATTCTTGGCTTTAACCGTTTTGATGCTGATGGAAATAAAAGTTATTGTTTTGGTATTATTCCTCGCAATGAATATAAAATTGTTGATGATTGGTACTCTGCAGGTATGAAATCCAGTGGCACGAAAACGTTAGAGATTCGTGATGTGTTTATTCCTGAACATCGAATCGAAACTGCGAAAAGCATGATGGAAGGATATTCGTCTGGCTTTGATCTTTACCCAGACAGCGAGATTTTCTATACCCCATATCGCCCATATTTCGCCTGTGGTTTCTCTGCTATTGGCCTCGGTATCGCTGAACGTATGTTGGAAGTGTATAAAGAGCGCCAGAAAACCCGTGTTCGTGCCTATACCGGAGCCAATGTTGGTGTGGCAACACCTGCGTTAATGCGACTGGCAGAATCTACCCATCAAGTATTGGCTGCCAGAGCATTATTGGAAAAAACATGGGCCGACCATAAAGATCATGGTGCACGCAAACTGTATCCTTCAGCAGATACACTTGCGTTCTGGCGAACTAACCAAGCGTATGCAGTAAAGATTTGTATTGAGAGTGTTGATCGCCTGTTTGAAGCATCCGGTGGCATGGTTTGGTTCAATGACAACGAAGCCCAGCGTTTATTCCGTGATTCACATATGACCGCTGCTCATGCCTATACCGATTATGACGTGTGTGCACAAATCTTAGGTCGTTCATTAATGGCGTTAGAACCGGACCCGACGATGGTTTAATTCATTAACATTATTTATAAAACTAAAAGAGACCATCAGCATGGTCTCTTTTTTGTTGGTTTTACTAAGATCGAACCGAAAAGATTAAAGGTGCTCAGGAAGAATGAGGCCTTGTGGGTTGGCGGTGGTTTGGGTTTGATACTCCATAGGAGTAACACTCACTAATTTTTTGAACTCGCGTTGAAAATGCGCTTGATCACTGAAACCAAGATCACTTGCTAATTGAGAAAGGTGAAGATCAGTGTGGTGGTTGATTTGATAGATAGCGGTTTGGCAACGTATAGCGCGACTGAATGCTTTTTGTGTTAGGCCTATATCGTCTCTAAAAATACGTTGTAGTGTTCGTGCTGAATAACCACTGTCATCGGCTAAATCTTGTATCTGAATGTTTCCTCTTGCATCAATGATCTTACTAATGATGTCCATAGTTAGGTATGAGGTAGGTCGGCATTTTATCTGCTCTATTAGATCTGAAACAATTTGTGCTCTGTCCATAAAGGTGTGCGCCTGACAAATCTTTTCCAATACACTGTCAGCGTTATAGATTAGATCATGAAGATCCAGCCTGTTTGACACTAAATCCTGAGGACAAAGCTTAAGCAGGCCAGGCATCACACCAGGTCTGAAACGAACACCAAAATAGTTATGCCCATTCTTGAATTTAGTTTTGCTAGCTTCTATTGGGGTCCCACAAACATAAGCCTTTGGATCATTATTGTTACAATCAAACAACAAATCCACGCAACCATCGGGTATCGCGGTATCGGTTTTATCACTTGCTTGATAGTTGAATGAGTAGAAGTGAGAAGTAAGTGGGGTGTTTTGAGTAATCATAGTACTAAAATGGTTTGCACCTAACATAAACCAAGGTTGGATAGAACGTAATGAAGAAATATTAAACTCTTGGTTGGTGCTTGACATACTTTTAACTTCCTTTCTATCAATAAGCCACATTGTCATGTTAGTGGTTTGTATCCTTACTTGTTAAATTGTTGGTCGTTTTTGTGGGCTTGCTCATAATCTATGTCGCAAAAGTTCAATACCGATAATGCTTCAGCCCTTAATATCAATTTTAACCAAGGCGTTTGCTTGTTAGGCGAACCCAAAGTCACTGAAAAGTGCTTAATTATTGATATGAGGAAGTAGGGACTTATATGTCAACCAACACGAAAATCGATTTTCTATACCTGTCTGAGCAAGACATGATTAAAGCCGGCGTTACCGATATGCTAGCTTGTGTTGATACCATGGAAGAGATGTTTGAGCTTTTGTATAAAGGTGATTATCGCATGGCGGGGCCAAACAATGACTCTCATGGTGCCATGGTAACTTTTCCAGATGAGTCGCCATTCCCAAGTATGCCCAAGCCAACTGCAGATCGACGTTTAATGGCGATGCCTGCGTATTTAGGCGGAGATTTCGGAACCTGTGGGGTGAAATGGTACGGCTCTAACATCGCGAATCGTGAAAAAGACCTTCCTCGTTCTATTCTGATGTTTATCTTGAATGATATCGAAACCAGCGCACCGTTGGCGTTCATGTCTGCAAACTTATTATCGGCGTATCGCACTGGTGCTATACCTGGAGTCGGGGCTCGTCACCTTGCACGAAAAGACTCTAAGGTCATTGGTTTATTAGGTCCAGGTGTCATGGGGAAAACAACCGTATCAGCCTGCATCGCCGCTTGTCCAAAAATCGACACGATCAAAATTAAGGGTCGCGGTCAAAAGAGCCTTAATAGTTTCTTACATTGGCTGACTGGCACATACCCTCAGATTTCAAATGTAGAGGTTGTAGACAGTATTGAGGCTGTGGTTCGAGGCTCAGATATTGTCACCTTTTGTAATTCTGGTGAAACAGGTGACCCAAGTTTATACCCTGAAGTGAAGCGTGAGTGGGTTAAACCGGGGGCGTTTCTTGCTATGCCGGCTAGCTGCAGCCTGGATGAGGGGATGGAACAAAGCGATGTACGTAAAGTACTTGATAATACGGGGCTTTATCAAGCTTGGTACGAAGAAGTACCAAAACCTGCTCACAATATAATCCCTCTTGTTGGGGTCCGATTTATGGATATGGTTGAAGAAGGAAAGCTAACGCTAAACGATCTTCAAGACCTGGGTGCTATTGTCGCGGGTGATACCTTTGCTCGTCAAAATGACGATGAAATCATCATTCTTTCCGTTGGTGGGATGCCGGTGGAGGACGTGGCCTGGGCAACCAAAATCTATCGTAATGCCGTAGATAAAGGCATTGGTGTCAGCCTCAATCTTTGGGACCAACCTGTACTCAAGTAAGCCACTCGTTAATTTAGTACTTATCAGCAAGGAAGTAAATATGACACATATTGTAAAGGTTAAAACAGGTTCCAAGTTTGAAGAGGTAGCAAGCTACTCTCGCATTGTAGCAGTTGATAACTGGATCTTCGTTTCAAATACAGCGGGTCGCAACCCAGAAACTAACCAGATGCCAAGCGATGTTTTTGAACAGACTGAGCAAGTATTTAAAAACATCGAAAACGCGTTAGGTGCCGTTAACTCATGTCTTCAAGATGTCGTGATATCGAAAGTGTTCATTCAAAATCCAGATAACGTATCGGCCGTTATGGAGTTGATAGGAAAAAAATTCAGAGGTGTTGATCCAACGACAACTGTAACCTGCCCACCACTAGGCTCAACGCTATATGAGGTAGAAATTGAAGTGACGGCTTATCGTGGCGCATCGCACGCTCATGTAGATCAAATCTTACTGTCGCAGTAAGCCAATAGAACACCTTGATTGACGGTAAGAGGGTAAATAGAGGACTTACGATGACAAAAAATATCAAAAAAATTCTCACTCATAACGAGCTACCTAAAGAGACCAGCGTTGTCATTATTGGTGGTGGCATAGTTGGCGTAAGTGCCGCGCTGACTTTAGCTGAAAATAATATTCCTGTTGTCTTGATTGAAAAAGGTCACGTTGCGGGTGAGCAATCTTCTAGAAACTTAGGTTGGATACGAAAAACAAGTCGTCATTCTGATGATGTGCCCTTAGCGCTCGCCGCAGATAAACTCTGGGCTGGAATGAGTGAAAGAGTTGGACATGATCTTGGATATAAACAGTCTGGCATTATGTTTTTGGCTGACACCGAAGAACAAATGGGTGTTTACGAGGGGTGGCTTGATTCCGTGAATGGTCTGGGTCTCGATTCTCACTTATTAGGCGAAGATAAGGTTAATAAGTTATTGGGAAACAGCCGACGTTCATGGAGTGGCGCTATTTATACGCCATCCGATGGCCGAGCAGAACCTTGCATTGCTGCCATTAAGATCCTTGAAAAAGCGATAGAAAGAGGTGTAAAGGTTGTTCAGCATTGCGCGGTTCGTGATCTTATTCGATCAGGTGGCAAAGTGAGTGGTGTTATCACTGAAAAGGGCGAGATTCGCTGTGAGCATGCCATTCTTGCGGGGGGAGCATGGTCGAGACGTTTCTTGGGCAACCTAGGGGTCTCCTTGCCAACACTCCCTTTAATTTGCTCGGTAATGAGAACGAAACCTATGCAGGGCCCTACGGATATTGCAGTCGGAGCATCGAATTTTTCATTTCGTAAACATCAGGACGGTGGCTTTATTATCACACAGAGAGGCGCATTAGATGCTCCTATTTGTTTAGACCACCTGCTAATTGGTCACCATTATTTAGGTCAATTAAAACATCAACGAGACGTTTTACGTATCAAGGTGGGTAAGCATCTCATTAATGACTTAAAAATGCCACGACGTTGGAAGGAAGGAAAAAAATCTCCTTTCGAGAGTGTTCGTACGCTAAATCCAGCACATAACGCTAGCTTGATTAATGAAGCGTTAACAAATTTAAAAAACGCGTATCCAATGTTTGAAAATGCAGAAATTGAAGAATCGTGGGCTGGGCTTATTGATGTTACGCCGGACTCAAACCCAGTGATTGATAAGATTGAACATATACCGGGTTTGGTGGTGGCGACAGGCTTTTCAGGGCATGGCTTTGGTACCGGCCCAGCGGCAGGTCATTTGGCTGCAGATTTGGTGTCGGGCAATCAACCGATTATCGATCCGACACCTTATCGCTTTAGTCGATTATAAGCTTGAGTGCAAATTTTCAGCGGATCGATTCAACTAAATGTAGGGAGATGTCTGTCAATGAAGAGTAATGCAATTATTTATGCGTCTGATGCAAGTAATGGTAGTCGACAGGTATTTGAGTTTGCTATTAGCCAAGCAATAAAACATCAATCTCAGATAATTTACGTACATGCGGTGAACAAAGCCAATAGCGTGATGACAGAAATTGCTTTCTCTTATTTACCGGGTGACGTTGATCAGTGTCATTCTCGTAAAAAAAAACAGGAACTAATCGAAAATATCAAACAGAGAATAAATAGGTTTTTAACAGAACGTTTATCTGAATTAGATGAAAATGTTAAATTTTCTGTTTGTGTTCAGTTTGGAGAACCCGAAGAGGTGATTATTAATACGGCTAGGCATTTTAATGCAGAGCTAATTGTGATGGGAATCCGGAAGTCAGGCGAACTCTCGAGAGTTTTTCTTGGATCAACGCCAGCCAAGGTATTAAGGCAAAGTACTATTCCAGTGCTGATCGTACCTATCACAAATTAATTATAGTTTTTTAGTCAATGTCAGTATTTAAAGAAACAAAGAATAAGGAATGAATATGAAAAGGATTAACCTAATATTAATAGCTATATTTGTATTATTGCTTTCGCCATTAACAACGTTCGCTGCTGATTATCCGCACCGCCCAGTCAAATATATTGTGCCATGGCCTCCAGGTGATTTGGAAGATGTGTTAACTCGAATTATCGCGGAAGAGATGTCTAAAGAGACAGGTAAGCCGGCTACTGTAGTCAATAAGCCTGGTGGTGCAGGCATTGTTGGCGCTGCAGAGGTATCGCGTGCTCGAGCTGACGGTTTAACTATTGGTTCTTTTGTAGCTGATATACTAACGACTCATATCTTATCGGGTAACGCGCCGTTTGATCAGTCGACCTTTGAACCTGTCGGTATTTTCTTAGACTATCCATTTGTTATTGCTGTTAAAGCAGATGCACCATACAACAACATGCAAGAGCTCGCTGAATACTCAAAGAATAACAACCTCTCATTAGCACACTTTGGTTATCAAGCGCTACCAACGGCAATTACTTTTAAAGCGGCAGATGAAATTGGTCTTAAGTTCTCTTCTAATGCACCTTTTGATTCGATTGATTGCTCAACACTTGCCAATGGTGATGCTGATGTGGTGAATACTGTGACTCAAACTATTCTTTCGTGTCTAAAGTCAGGTGACGTAAAAATTATCGCATCGATTACGCACGAGCGTTTAAGTATTAGCCCGGATGTTGCAACACTTGAGGAACAAACAGGCGTACCACAAACGACATGGAATGGTTTGTTCGTGAAGAAAGGAACACCTGAAAAGGTGAAAAACGTGATTGCTGAAATCGCTCAAAAAGCCCTAGCAACAGAAAGAGTTGAGAACCTAAGTCAAAATACGGGTGCAAGTGTATTTTGGATTGGTGGTCAAGAAGCTCAGGATGTAATTGCCAATGACTTTGCAAGTGCTAAAGAACTTCTTGATTATATGAAGTGATTGAAAGAATGGGCTAGGTGGTTAGTAACCACTGGCCTATAGAGCATGTTAAGGGAGGTTTTTATGGCTATTGAAATAAAAGAGCTGAACCTAGAGCAATCGGAAGAGAATATTTCGGCTACTTCCGCTCTTCCATCGCATTATTATTTCTATCTATTATCATTTATAGGTTCGGTGATCTTGATTTTATTGCAGCCAAGCCAAGCTAAAGAAGTTGCTCATGCCTATGGCTGGTTTTCTCAGCCTTACATTGCGCCATTTGTCGGGCTGGGTATCATCGCATTATTCAGTGGAACTTATACGCTGATTTATACGATTAAATTTTTTAAATATTTACGAATGATTAACCCGATTGAGCTAGGTTTTAAGGTGGTGAGTAAATATAGGACTGCGGTTATTATTAGTGGTTTCTTTATTTTATATATTTCCAGTTTATCCATCATTGGTTTTGCGTTATCAAGTTTTTTTCTAATTTTATCTATGTTGTGGATTAGCAACTTATTTACACGGTTTTGGGTTGTGACTTCATTATTTTCTGTGATCGCAATTATTTTAATATTTAGAGTTGCTGTGAACCTATGGCTTCCCGATGTGTGGTTATATTCTTTGTTTCCAGAAGAAATGTCTGATTTTGCAAATATGTACTTGTAGTGAGTGTAAATAATAAGTGAACTGTATTTATGGAAACTATTCTTTTAGGCCTTAATGAAATATTAAGCATCGAGGTGATGTTAGCCATTTTTTTTGGCGCTATCCTTGGTGTTTCTATCGGTGCTATTCCTGGTTTAGAGCCAGCAGGTGTTATGGCTATCTTATTGCCAATGACATTTAGTTTAGATCCCTTACCAGCCGTAACCCTGTTACTTGGAGTATATGGTGGTGCATGGTATGGCGGTGCAATCCCCGCAATTTTAATGAATACCCCCGGCACACCAGTTGCCGTTCTCACCACGTACGATGGTTACCCAATGACCCAAAAAGGGGAAGGGAAACGGGCACTATCCATTGCTTATTCATCATCATTTGTTGGCGGTATGATCAGCGTACTTTCTCTGGTATTGCTTGCTCCGTTGCTATCACAAGTGGCAATGCATTTTGGTTCTGCAGAATTTGCAATGTTGGCTGCACTTGGCATGATCTTCGTGGTTATGGCGCATTACAAGCAGGCGTTTTCAGCGGCGATGATGCTAGGTTTGGGCATTTTTTTAGGCACTATAGGCATTGATCGTTCATACAGCACCATGACTTACACCTTTGAACAAGAATGGTTATACGGAGGAATCCCACTGGTGCCAACCGTGATTGGTTTATTTGCCATGTCTCAAGCTTTTATTTTACTTTCACAAAAAGGCAACGATGCGCAGGTTACTACCTATGAAGGGAAAGGACGTTTTGCTGGCATGCTGGTAGTTATTAGGCATAAATGGACAGTATTGCGTTCAGCTACATTGGGTGTTCTGATGGGGCTACTCCCGGGTGTGGGTGAGTTTGGGTCGCAATTTTTCTCTTATACCTTGGCACAAAAGCTTTCCGATAATCCCGAAAAGTTCGGCCAAGGCGCCGAGGAGGGACTCATCGCGTCTGAAACTTCCAATAACGCGGTAACTTCGTCAGTTATGGTTCCTCTATTGGCATTTGGTATTCCGGCAGATGCATTGATGGCGATGTTGTTGTCGGTGTTCATGGTCCACAACTATATTCCTGGCCCAACGTTATTTGCTGAAAAGCCAGAATTCATATCGGGCTTATATATATCACTATTTCTAATCAATATTGTGGCGTTCATATACTTAACGTTTAGTAGTAAATGGATTGCGAACTTAACTCGAATTCGTGGCCGATTTATTGGTGCTGTTATTTTGGTGCTAAGCTTTATCGGCAGTTATAGCCAAAATTACCAATTTTCAGATGCACTCATAGCACTTGGTTTTGCGGTATTCGGTTACATCCTCAAACGAGAGCAAATCCCCGCAGTACCAATCATCTTGGGTTTGGTACTCGGTCCGGTATTTATCGCAAGAACAAAGCAGGCATTGGGCGTATCCAATGGTGACTTTTCAGTCTTTTGGGACCGCCCGATCAGCCTTGCACTACTCATTATAATTCTAGTGTCGGTAAGCATCTTTATTTTTACTATGCTTAAAGACAGTAAACGCGCAGTAACTACATAATAAATAGAAATACTGAAACGAAAGGAACTCAACATGAATCAAATTAGTATGACGATTAACGGTCAATCGGTGCAAGGTGAAATGCTTTCAAGTGAGGTTGTTAACCCAGCGACAGAGTTGACAGTATTCACCGCTCCGACAGCATCAATGGCACAACTTGATGAAGCCATAGACAGTGCACAAACCGCCTTTAAAACATGGAGTCTTTTGGCTCAAGAAGTACGTGATGTTTATATCAATAAAATTGCCGATGTAATTGAAAACAATACTGAAGAGCTCGCCAATATTATTGTTAAAGAGCAGGGCAAACCATTACAAGTCGCACAGATGGAGGTTGGCGGCGCGATAGCTTGGACTCGACATACTGCAAGTATTGATATTCCTGTTACCGTTTATGAAGACTCACCCAATAAGCGTATTGAAGGTCACAGGCGAGCGATTGGTGTCGTCGGCTCGATTACCCCTTGGAACTGGCCATTAATGATCGCCATTTGGCATATTATTCCAGCATTGCGTATGGGGAATACTGTAGTCATCAAACCATCGGGTATGACGCCCATTAACACGCTTAAATTGGGTGAATTATTGCAAGATGTTCTTCCTGCTGGTGTATTAAATGTAGTTTCTGGTCGTGGCGACATTGGTAAAGCTATGAGTGAGCATGACGGTATTGACAAGTTGGTTTTCACTGGTTCAACGCCAACGGGTCAGCGCATTATGCAAGCGGCAACTAGCAATCTTAAGCGTCTTACGTTGGAGCTTGGAGGTAATGATGCCGCGATTGTGCTGCCAGACTCAGACCTTGACGCCTTAGCACAAGGGATTTACGGCACCTCATTTATCAACATGGGGCAAACATGTGCAGCCTTAAAACGTTTGTATGTTCATGAATCTCAGCATGATGCGCTTTGCCAAAAACTGGCTGATATTGCAAAGCAGCAAGTTGTTGGAGATGGCTTAGTTGAGGGCACCACTTTTGGCCCGGTACAAAATAGTGGTCAACTTGAAACAGTGGTGACTTTTACTCAAGACGCTAAAGAAAAGGGAGCAACGGTATATTCGGGTGGGGAGCGCCTTGATATGGCCGGATACTTTTTCCCTCCAACTATTGTGGGCAATGCCCAAAAAGGTATGCGCTTAGTAGATGAAGAGCAATTTGGACCAGCGTTACCCGTGATTAAGTATAACACTATTGATGAAGCGATTGAACTTGCCAATGATGCAGAGTTTGGTCTTGGTGGGTCAATCTGGGGAGATACAGAACAAGCGAAACGACTGGCCGGTAGTCTCGAATGTGGAACGGTATGGATTAATGGACACGCAGAAGTTCTGCCACATGTTCCATTTGGTGGCTGCAAAATGTCGGGTTTTGGTGTTCAGTTTGGATTGGAAGGATTATTAGAAAACAGCTTATTAAAAGTCATTAATATCAACTTGTAAATGTGTGTAAATTAAAGGATGGAAATTCTTTAGATACAGTGTCTTACTTAAATTAAATATGTCAGAGGCTATCGTCAGACGTCAATTTTATTAGTTAAGAATATTAACAAAGTTAACCAATAATTTTGGCACTTCGCTCTATTTAATAGAAACTTATTTGAGGTGTTAACGTGAAAGAAAAACTGATCCCATTAATTGCCGCTATCAGCAGCTTTAATGTTTGTGCAAATAATGTAGAACGACCTAATATTCTTTTTGTTGTTGCAGATGATATGGGGTATGCCGACCTCAGTAAATTTGGCAGTGAAGTACAAACCAGCAATCTAGATGAATTAGCAAATCAAAGTGTGATTATGTCTAATATGCAAGCAGCACCAGCCTGTTCGCCTACTCGTTCCATGTTATGGACTGGGGTCGATAGCCACAAAGCGGGCTTAGGTAATATGCTTGAAGAAATGGCCCCCAACCAACAAGGTCAGCCTGGATATGAAGGGATGATTAACGATAAAGTGGTTCTGATATCTGAAACATTGCAGCAGCATGGCTATAGTACATTCTACACGGGTAAATGGCACTTAAGTAAAGGCGATCAAAACCGTCCATTCGACCGAGGTTTTTCTCAAACCTTTGCTCTGAATAGTGGTGGTGCGAGCCATTATAATGATATGAAGCCAGCGTATTCACCGACTCCCGATGCCAAAGCGCCGTATTCCGTCAACGGACAGTTGATTGATAAATTGCCAGATGATTTTGATTACTCGACGCAGTTCTATGCAGACAAAGCAATAGAGTTTATCGAGCAAGCGAAAGACAGACCTTTCTTTGGTGTAATAAGTTATACGGCTCCACACTGGCCTTTGCAGGCTCCGGACAAGGTGGTGGCTAAATACAAAGGCAATTATGACCAAGGCTATGAAGCACTATATAAAGCTAGGTTTGACAAACAGAAAGAGCTGGGGTTGATTCCGAGTGAATCTAATTACACAGACCGATACCCCGAAGGGCAAGCGTGGAGTGAGTTATCGGCTGAACAAAAGAAAGCTGAGATCAGATCAATGGAAATCTATGCCGCAATGATAGATCAAATTGATCACTACACTGGCAAGGTTATAGACAAGCTAAAACAGCTCGGCAAGTACGATAACACGATGATTGTATTTTTATCTGATAACGGAACTGAAGGGCATACGCTTGATGAGATCTGGCCGATGGACCAATTTCCAAAGATCCGAACTACCATTAATAATACGCATGACTTCTCATACGCAAATATGGGCAAGGTCAACTCATATACACTGCTCGGTCCTAATTGGGGCAGGGTGACATCCCCTGGCTTTGACATGTTTAAAGGCTATCCACAGTTAGGCGGTACACAAGTTATCTCATTTATTAAGTACCCTAATCAAGATAACAAAGGAAGGATGGTGAACGCACTAACCACTGTTAAAGACTTTGTGCCAACAGTTCTCGAATTAACAAACCTCACTGCAGCACATGAGAATAATATTGGCTCAGATAAGCATCAATACACAGGTCGTTCTTTGGTTGAATCTGATAACTTAGGTGTAAATAATGAATTGGTTATTACCGAGCTTTTTGGAAAAGTATCGGTGAATGATGGTCAATGGATAGCGGTTAGTAATTTAGTTGATGATACGTCAAATTGGGCATTGTTTAACATCGAAAATGATGTTTCAATGACAGTTGACCTTAGTAAGCAACGACCTGAAGTTCTTAAAAAACTAAAGCTGGCGTGGGAAGGTTATCAAAAAGCAAATAATGTTATTATTCCTAACTGGGTAAGTGGTTATTGATATTATTTAACACGGTATGTTTGTTGACAGCTTACTAAGTATGTCTTTGTTCCGAAATTCAATTGCCCCGTTCAAATTGAAGTTGCAGGTTTAAGTCTTTGAAAATTAAACTTAATTCTGGATGCAAGTGAGCCGGCAACTTCTAGTAACGTCACATCAAAAAACTTTGGTTCGCAGAGGTGAATGTTGCTTTAGAGGTGAAATTAATATTGTTCCTTATACGTTCATTCATGACTTTCCAAAGTCGCTCGATTGGATTTAAGTTTGGGCTGTATGGGGGGAGCAATGAAGCTCTGTCTAGATCACTTTTATCGCATTTTCACGATTTCTCATCGATGATAGGCATCACCATCAAGCACAGTATTAATGGTTTTCTTAAGTGGATAATATCCTTTCTTGAGTTTCCAAAAGAAGCAAAGAAGCAGCGATCAGCAGTGCGCGTTCAAGATTATGTCCGATCTTGATGAAGTCATTGAAGATGATCTTCGGTTCATTGCCGTGGGCATTAGCGGGTGGATCCGTTTCATTAGGTGGAATCAATATTGGTTTGGTGTTAATCGGAGGTGTGACAGCCGGATCCTTCTTCTCATTGTTCTTAGCAACAACTGCTTACGTTGGTATGTAAAATCTAAAACAGGTGGGCATACTGACTCGGTTGAGAACGAAACTCACATAACTAGGGCGTGTTGATCTTTCGAGCTGGGCGCCCTCGCAAAAAGCGTTTTACTCTTTGTTGAGGGAGATTTGCTTAGAGTGCTAGGCTACTTCCCCCTCGCCGCGATTAAAACGCCTTTGACTAGGCGTCCCCATCCAAACAAAATTTAACCACGAAAGGTCAACACGCCCTAGCTATATAGATTGACGATTCAATTGAAGTGAAAACTAAAACGCGCCTACCATGAACAATGGTGGACGCGCTTTGTATTTTATTCTCTCAATTGTCGTAAAAGGCTAAAAGAGTTTGTATCATTTAACATCGTGCGAAGCTGTCTAGAATGGTGCAAAATTGTCATATACAACGGTTGGTACCGTCCAACGTTGATGCGCATCTATCGGTTCTAATACCGAACTGTGGTGTGGTATTTGTCCACGATCGCCATACAACCACAATACCAAGTTTGAACGTTCACCACTTGTTATCGGCAGTGCCGCATGTGCAACGTTTCCTCGATGAATCATAGCGACACCAGGCGTGAATGTTGTTTCGTTCATTTTACCTGTAGATGGATCATAAAAGTTAAGCTCTGAACCTGAAAATTCTTCATCTGGCATATTTACATTAATGTTGAGCGTGACAGAAGACGCGTCAGTATGAAGGCGCAAAGACGTGTCTTTGTTCGCTTGATATTGAATCGAAAATCCAAAAGTTTGCGTATCGTAGCCCATGATTTCTGGGAACAGCAATCGAGCGATAGGGCGCATGTAACTGTCGAGTAAATCACGGTAAAACGCTTGGAAACTTGGCGCAGCTAAATAACCTTCAGATCGACTATCTAACATTGCTCCACCTCGGTTGAGCACTATGCCATATGGAGGGCGCAGCGGGATTTGAGCATTTGAGACCGCTTCCAAGTAATCACGTAATTCAGTGAGACGTTCAGCATCAAAGAATTGGAACTTAAATACCCCAGGAGAGATCTCTTCGAGTAAGTCTTTTACCGCTACTTCTTTCGTTGGGTCTTGCCAAGCTTCTCTGACAGCCTCACTTAGGCGGGCATCTAACATCGAATCGTCGAAATCCAATTGGCTGCCTTCCACGCTTGTTTCCCATTCTTTCCAAGCCTCGCTGAACAAGCCCTTATTGTTGTCCCAAAACTGCTGTACAGAAGGAGCTCGTTGAAGCATCGCTTCTCGTGTTGGTAAGTCGATGGCGCGTGCGCGCTCTAATTGGTTAGATAACATAGTGTGTTCGCTCCTTTTGTTTGCTTGCGACCACTCTATTACAACCAAGGTTGGCAGATAAACGAGGCGCTTGGCAAAACAGAATTAACGTTTTCTATATAATCGAACAGCGGCTTAGCAGTTCTGCATGAGTAAATGAGTGGCAGGAATATAGAGTGATGACCAAATTAAAAAAGGTTCATCGCGGCTTTCCGGGGAAAGCCGCTTTTATCTTCAAGAAGAAGTAGTCTGTATCTCGATACCCATATCCCATTCGCTTGATTAGTTTTATCTTGTTGTTTATCCCTTCCAATGTGCAGGTGTTAAGCGGATAACTTGCCGATGCGATAATGCCGTGAAGATAAGGACTCAGTTTTCGTGCGAACTCTTGCAATGGCTTAATTCCACTCTCCTGTACTTGTGCCCACCACACCTC
>NZ_JAKEUQ010000022.1 GCF_022397955.1 Vibrio sp. Isolate32
CCTAGGCATTACTCACCCGTCCGCCGCTCGACGCCGTTATCGTCCCCCGAAGGTTCAGATAACTCGTTTCCGCTCGACTTGCATGTGTTAGGCCTGCCGCCAGCGTTCAATCTGAGCCATGATCAAACTCTTCAATTTAAGATTTTGTCGACTCAACGAATACTGACTTCAAAACTAATATTCATTCGAAAATGAACATGTAATTCTAAAGCTATTACCCCTCTCTTCTTAAATAAATAGGAACAGAATGGTAATGAATTGACTGTGCCGATAATAAATTATCGATTGGTCACTCAGTTCATTGAAATCATTTTGATTCCGAAGAATCTGTTTTATCTAACGATAAAACGTTTTGATATTCATCAACGAGTGCCCACACAGATTGATAGGTTTAAATTGTTAAAGAGCTGCATTACTCACCCGTCCGCCGCTCGACGCCGTTATCGTCCCCCGAAGGTTCAGATAACTCGTTTCCGCTCGACTTGCATGTGTTAGGCCTGCCGCCAGCGTTCAATCTGAGCCATGATCAAACTCTTCAATTTAAGATTTTGTCGACTCAACGAATACTGACTTCAAAACTAATATTCATTCGAAAATGAACATGTAATTCTAAAGCTATTACCCCTCTCTTCTTAAATAAATAGGAACAGAATGATAATGAATTGACTGTGCCGATAATAAATTATCGATTGGTCACTCAGTTCATTGAAATCATTTTGTTACCGAAGTAACTGTCATTACCTAAGTAATAACGTTTTGATATTCATCAACGAGTGCCCACACAGATTGATAGGTTTAAATTGTTAAAGAGCTTCTCTTCATTGTGACTTGCGTCACTTCGTAAGAGGCGGATATTCTAGCGATTTAATTCTCAGTGTCAAACACTTATTTGGAATTAATTTCTACTTTCTAAAAGCAGGAGTAAATTATCACTCAAAACTAGTTACCTTTACTAATATTCTTCGCTGAAGCCTTATGGCGTCTGCCGTATCAGTGAGGCGGCATTATAGAGACGCCTCTAATATTGGCAAGCATTAAATGCATTTTTTATTGAAAAAAGAGGTTAAGCGAAGACATTTCAACCAAGGACTTATTTGTACCACTTTAAGCCCAACTTTCGAACAAATTACTCACAACACCCTGTGGATAACTAATCACCACTATCGAAAAAGTAACACAATCGAGACCTGGGGTTTAGGTACTCTCTCACTTGTTCAGGCAGTTTATAGGGATTAACCGCATTAACGATCTTGATATCTTTAGCAAGCAGGTCGATTACCGGGGCTTGTGTTCTGGGTACGCTAGGCTCATAGGTCAGCACATTACGATAAAGCATATGCTTGGCATTTACCGAAATCACAATACCAATTGAACCATTGGAGAGCTGAACCACTGTTCCTGGCGGGTACAACCCCATGAACTTAACCAATAGACTTAAGTTGTCTTGGCTATGTAGGTGTTTACCGTTCTTATATAAGTGGGAAAGCGATAAGTAAGGGAACATTGGCGGTGACTGTGTTTTACCATGGCACAAGTTATCAAATGCATTAGCCACCGCTACTATCTTGGCAAACTCATCAATCTCTTCTTCCTTATAAGCCTTCTGGGTAACCAGAACCATCATTCATCTCATGATGCCGAGCAATTACCTTTTTAGCTGTTTCAGGAAAGTCATCTATTGCAGAAACGATATCCGCGCCATACTTAGTATGGAGCTTTTAGTAGTTCTCTTCTGGCAACGTCAATGCGCTCTGCTTTCTTAATATAGCGATAGGTATTTTGATTCTTCCGACATCATGAAATAACGCAGCAAAGGACAGGTCTTTCAACTGTTGTGTGTTGTACAGGAAGTCGTATATGCAAACTGGGCTAAATTCGATCTACGGTAATCTTTATGCTGCCCATTTTTATATATAATGTTGATGATTAATCTCTATTTATAATTCTAATAAAACCAAGCAGCAATTTCACTTTCCTATTTAAGAGGTTCAGCTTAAAGAGTCACAGTGCACCATCCAGCGTATACCGAATTTATCTTCTACTTTGCCAAATCGAGCCCCCCAAAACGTATCTGCGAGTGGAGTCATTATCCGCCCTCCCTCCTTTAGCGTTTCAAAAATTTGTTCTTGAGTTGCAGTATCTTCAGTTACAAGGGAAAGAGCTAGATTGTTACCTTCAAGATCCTTGGCTTTAACGCCATCAGACATCATCAGCTTCATACCAAACGCTTCGAACTCAGCATGCATAACCCAATCAGGTTGAGCTCCCTCTATTACCTGTGGTGCATCACTAAAAAGTTGTTTCGATAAGACTACCCCACCAAAACACTTATGGTAAAAATCTAAGGCTTCACTACAACGGCCATCAAAGAATAAGTAAGGGGTTACTGTTAGCATATTTCTCTCCTTTGTTATTTCTTTAAACATAGACAATAGAAGATAGAATTAAAGGTAACAAGCTGATTTAAGATGATTAATTTAGCGAAGTCTCTAATTACGAAGTTTATCGATTAGATTCAAGATTGAAGCATCAAGATCTGACTGATTGGACAGGTATCCCAGCCACCACCACGAGGCAACCTTTTCGCACTCCAAACACAACAAAGCCCCAACTTTCGTCAAGGCTTTGTCATTTAAATATGGTGCCGGTAGGCGACTTGATTGGGCTTGCATCCAAGCCGACACGCTGGGTTTCAAATTCACAAACGCCCAAAACGACGAAAGGCCGCTATAAAAGCGACCTTTCTATATATGGTACCGGTAGGCGGACTGATTGGACAGGCATTCCTTCCGCTACCACGAAGGCAACGCTTTTCAGACTCCAGATACAACAAAGCCCCGACTTGAGTCGAGGCTTTGTCATTTAAATATGGTACCGGTAGGCGGACTTGAACCGCCACGCCCGAAGGCAACGGATTTTGAATCCGTCGTGTATACCAATTTCACCATACCGGCATTATCGTGGGCATTGCCCTGTCGATGTTTGGCATTATACGTATGCAAGCTGATGTGGCAAGTATAAAAACTTGAATTCACGTGTGTTTGCCGATAATTTCGCCACTAAGTCATAAGCTGTGCGTCATGTCTCTTTTCACGTTCAGCCTTAAACTATATTCTGACGCCTAAATTTTTGAAGAAGTAATAACACCATGACATCCACCAACACATTGCCACCAGCTGGAATGATGCGCCGATTCGGTGCTTTGTTCTATGACGCCCTTATCGTAATCGCTATTGAAATGATGGCAGCTGGCGTCATTATCGCTTTACTGCATGCGCTTATGGCTCTTGGCATTTTTGACCATAGTGGTTATGCCGATGTCAGTGACTTCCTAACCAACCACCCTATCTGGAGCCCGGTTTACACATTTTATCTAGTGGCGGTTTGGGTTTACTTCTTTGTGTTCTTCTGGACTCGAGCTGGTCAAACTCTGGGAATGAGAGCGTGGAAGCTTCGCGTCCAGAACAAAGATGGCTCTGCGATTACTGTCACTCAAGCTCTTATTCGCTTAGGAACTTCTGGTTTTGGTCTAGCCAATCTGTGCGTTCCCTTAGATCCTCAAAAGCGTGGCTTTCACGATATCTGGGCGAAAACAGAAGTGGTTGTGTTGCCTCAAGCACGATAATGTTTCTAAACAGCTTCAACTCAGATCAAAAAAGGAAGGCGTTATGCCTTCCTTTTTCATTATAGCTTCCGCCTCAAGAGCATCACAGCTATTCCGAGGAATACCACGCTCGGTGCTATTGCACCAAAGGCCGGTGGTATCTGATACACCAAACTCACTGGGCCAAAGAACTCACTGGATATATAGAAGGTAAAGCCTGCGATAACACCAGATAGGATTCTTGCACCCATCGTCACACTACGCAGTGGACCAAAAATAAATGACAGCGCCATCAACATCATCACTGCGATAGAGATAGGCTGAGTTATCTTTCTCCACAATGCCAGTTCATAACGAGCGGCATCTTGTTCTGACGCTTTCAGATAAGATACGTAATCATACAAACCACTTAATGACAGCTCTTCTGGTTTAACCGTCACGATCGCAAGCTTGTCTGGAGCGAGTGATGTTTTCCAAGTATATGTTGGCAAATTCTCTTTTGTTATCTGCAGTTCATTTTCAAACGAAGTGACGACAACATCTTTCATCGTCCAAACATTGTCTCCAACGTAATCCACTTCTTTAGAATAGATAGCGGTTTTCAGAGCCTTGTTTTCATCAAAACGCCACATGTTCATACCGTATAGCTTGTCATCATCGATTTTGACAATAAAGATGAAATCATTGGCATCTCGAGCCCAGACACCGCTTTGCGTGGAGATGATATTCCCTCCTGCAATCGATATGGTTCTTAAGTCACGAGCCATCTTTTGCGCTTGAGGTGCCCCCCATTGTCCTAATAGCGTCACCACTATCATTAATGGAATCGCAGTTTTAAGTACCGACAAACCGATATCTAACTTAGAGAAACCCGCCGCCTGCATGACGACCAGCTCAGAGCTCGCCGCAAGCATACCCAATCCGATCAATGCACCAAGCAAGGCTGCCATTGGGAAAAACATTTCGATATCACGTGGGATACTTAATAAAACAAAGTACAGAGCTTGGAGCAGATCGTAGGTACCACGCCCCACTTTTCTTAGCTGCTCTACATATTTGATGATCCCTGAGAGGCCAACAAACGTCACCAATACCAGTGATGTGGTTGCGATGATGGTTCTGCCTATATATAAATCGAGAATCTTAAACACGGCTTAAGCCAACCTCTTATTCTTGAATTTTTCTTTCAAACGCCTTACTGGCACGCTATCCATAAAGTTTGCACCAATCGCGACAATTAACAACAAAGCATTGATTGGCCACATGCCGACTACTGCAGGGATACTACCCTCTTCTATTGCTGATTTGGTTGCACTGATTGCCAAAAAGTAGGTCAGGTAAATCAAAATTGCAGGACCAATCTTAGCGAAGCGTCCCTGTCTTGGGTTTACCGCCGAGAGTGGCACAACAAGCATGGTCAACAACGGAATACAGAGTACCAATGAAATTCGCCATTGCAATTCAGCTTTTGCGCTGTTGTTTGGATTACCGACAAGATCAAGTGTCGGAATCGCTTCCCAATCACGACCTTTCTTCTCCACTTCTCGCTGGCCAATCAAGCCTTCATACTCTTCGAAGTGTGTCACCATATAATCAAGACGAGTTGGGACACCTTCATGACGAGTACCATCGTACATCACGATAACTTGGCGACCGTCGCTGAGCTCTTTTACATCGCCCGACTTCGAATACATAACACTTGGAAGTACAGAATCACGTGGACGCATTTGAGCAACGAACACGTTTTCTAGCTTATTTCCGTCGATATCATCGATGAACACCACAGACGAACCGTCTGGCGTTCCTTCAAACTTCCCCTTTGGTAGCAAATCAACACTGTTCTCTGCTGCCACTTCCTCATACATCTGTTCAACCTTGTCTTGCGACCAAGGGGATAACCAGAATGAGTTAAAAGCGGCAGCCGATGCGGTAATCAAAGCTAAGTACAGCGCCGATTGAATCAGGAATTTGTTACCGATGCCGGTCGCGTTCATGACCACTATTTCACTTTCAGCGTAAAGACGCCCAAAAGTAAGCAAAATACCAATATAGATGCTAAGCGGAAGCATCAATAAGCCCATCGCAGGCATATTAAGGCTAACGATAGACAAGATTAGACTCGCAGGGATAGCACCATCAGAGGCGTCCGCTAACACACTGATGAATTTTTGGCTGAGAAACACGAGAAAGAGAACAAAAAAGATCGCAAATTGGCTCTTGATTGTCTCGCGGATCAAATATCTAACAATAATCACGCTCAAATTACCTATACAAAACTTGTTTTTTTGATTGAATCACTATAATTTCCCGTTGAACCTTTTATTTTTTTAAATTTTAAGCTAAGTGTTAGCGTTCTTCTTTAAGGTTAGTTCCATTATAGGATCCAACAAGTAAGAACTCATTATCTAACATTTAGTTCGATTTGTCTTCAGGATGTAGGAGTACGCATGGAGTTCAGTGTAAAAAGTGGCAGCCCAGAGAAACAACGCAGCGCATGTATCGTTGTCGGTGTGTTCGAACCGCGCCGTCTTTCTCCAGTAGCCGAGCAATTAGATAAGATTAGTGATGGCTACATTAGTTCACTGCTTCGTCGCGGTGACCTAGAGGGTAAACCTGGTCAGATGCTACTACTGCATCAAGTGCCTGGTGTACTTTCAGAACGTGTTCTACTTGTAGGCTGTGGTAAAGAGCGTGAGCTAGGCGAACGTCAATACAAAGAAATTATTCAGAAAACCATCAGCACACTAAACGAAACAGGTTCTATGGAAGCAGTATGTTTCCTAACAGAACTGCACGTTAAAGGCCGCGATACTTACTGGAAAGTTCGTCAAGCGGTAGAAGCGACTAAAGATGGTCTTTACACATTTGACCAATTCAAGAGCAACAAGCCAGAGACTCGTCGCCCACTACGTAAATTGGTATTCAACGTACCAACACGTCGTGAACTGAGCCTCGGTGAAAAAGCGATTGCTCACGGTCTTGCGATTGCTTCAGGTGTGAAAGCATCTAAAGACCTTGGCAACATGCCACCAAACATCGCTAACCCAGCATACCTTGCATCTCAAGCTCGTCGCCTAGCTGACGACTTCGAAACCGTAACGACTAAGATCATCGGCGAAGAAGAGATGGAAAAACTGGGCATGACCTCTTACCTAGCGGTTGGTCGTGGTTCAAAGAACGAATCGATGATGTCTATCATGGAGTACAAGGGCGCACCAGATTCTGATGCAAAACCGATTGTACTTGTTGGTAAAGGCCTAACGTTTGATTCAGGCGGTATCTCACTTAAGCCTGGCGAAGGTATGGATGAGATGAAGTACGACATGTGTGGCGCTGCGTCTGTATTCGGTACTATGAAAGCGCTAGCTAAACTGAACCTGCCAATCAACGTTGTGGGTATTCTTGCTGGTTGTGAAAACATGCCAGGTAGCAATGCTTACCGCCCAGGAGACATCCTAACGACGATGTCAGGCCAAACAGTTGAAGTGTTAAACACTGATGCTGAAGGTCGCTTGGTTCTTTGTGATGCGCTAACTTACGTTGAGCGTTTCGAACCAGATTGTGTGGTTGACGTTGCAACACTAACAGGCGCATGTGTTATTGCTCTAGGTCACCACATCAGTGGCGTTCTATCGAACCACAACCCACTGTCTCACGAACTTGTGAATGCTTCTGAGCAAGCAAGTGACCGTGCATGGCGTCTACCAATGGCAGACGAGTACCATGAGCAGCTAAACAGCCCATTCGCAGATATGGCGAACATCGGCGGCCGCCCAGGCGGTACTATCACTGCTGGTTGCTTCCTGTCTAAGTTCACTAAGAAATACCACTGGGCTCACCTAGATATCGCAGGTACAGCTTGGAAATCTGGCGCAGCAAAAGGCTCGACAGGTCGTCCTGTCTCAATGCTAGTCCAATTCTTATTGAACCGCAGCGGCCAAGAGACTGAAGAGCAATCTTCAAAATAATAAGAAGGGCCTACGGGCCCTTTTTTAATAAGCGCTATTTGTTAGGGCCTGTTGACCAAGTAAGATAAATAGCCACAATTTTCAGTTCGAGTATTCAGTATGCAAACAGCTACGTTTTACATAGTGTCATCAGACAGCCCACAAGCCAGTGAGGAAGGTTTCGCTAACTATGTGCTGTTTCTTGCTCAGCACTTTGCAAAACAAGGCGCTAAACTTTATCTTAACTGTAATGACAAAGCCCATGCCGAGCGTATCGCAGAAGTTTTCTGGCAAGTCGATCCCAGTGAATTTATCGCGCATAACTTGGTTGGCGAAGGCCCGAAGTATTCAACTAACATTGAGATTGGCTACCAAGGTGTAAAACACAATTGGAATCGTCAGCTAGTAATTAATCTGGCCGATAATCATACAACCTTTGCGAACGCCTTTGCTCAGGTGATAGACTTCGTCCCTTGCGAAGAAAAAGCTAAGCAACTCGCTCGAGAAAGGTATAAAATTTACCGTCAGGCTAGATATCAGCTGCAGACTATCGAGATTCAACATCCATAGTCAAACCTCATAGATAAAGCTATCTTTGAATTTAGATTCAAGAAGCTTCACTTATGAAGTTTGACCACGATTAACCATTCACAGTATCCGTTTAAGAGCACTATGGAAAAGACATACAACCCAACATCAATCGAACAAGCTCTGTATCAGACTTGGGAAGAGAAAGGCTACTTTAAGCCACACGGTGACACATCAAAAGAAGCTTACAGCATCATGATCCCGCCACCGAACGTCACTGGTAGCCTACACATGGGTCACGCGTTCCAAGACACTATCATGGATACTCTGATCCGTGCTGAGCGTATGAAAGGTAAGAACACGCTTTGGCAAGTGGGTACTGACCACGCTGGTATCGCAACTCAAATGGTTGTTGAGCGTAAGATCGCGGCAGAAGAAGGCAAAACTAAGCACGATTACGGCCGTGACGCTTTCATCGACAAGATCTGGGAATGGAAAAACGAATCTGGGGGCACAATCACTAAGCAGCTTCGTCGCCTTGGTGCATCTGTAGACTGGGACCGTGAGCGTTTCACGATGGATGATGGTCTATCTAATGCTGTTCAAGAAATATTCGTTCGCCTATACGAAGATGACCTAATCTACCGCGGTAAGCGTCTAGTAAACTGGGATCCTAAACTGCACACTGCAATTTCTGATCTTGAAGTTGAAAACAAAGACAAGAAAGGCCACATGTGGCACTTCCGCTACCCGCTAGCAAACGGCGTGAAAACCGCTGAAGGTAAAAACTACATTGTTGTTGCGACCACTCGTCCTGAGACAATGCTTGGTGATACAGGTGTTGCTGTAAACCCAGAAGATCCACGTTACAAAGATCTCATCGGTAAAGAAATCCTACTTCCTATCGTGAACCGCCTTATCCCTATCGTAGGCGATGAACACGCAGATATGGAAAAAGGCACAGGTTGTGTGAAGATCACGCCTGCGCACGATTTCAATGACTACGAAGTTGGTAAGCGCAACAACCTACCAATGATCAACATCCTAACGTTCAACGCTGATATACGTGATGCGGCTGAAGTCTTCACTACTAACGGTGAAGCGAGCGATGTTTACTCTACTGAGCTACCAGCTAAATACCATGGCATGGAGCGTTTTGCTGCTCGTAAAGCGATCGTTGCTGAATTCGAAGAACTTGGTCTTCTTGATGAAATCAAAGATCACGATCTAACCGTTCCTTACGGCGACCGTGGTGGCGTGGTTATCGAACCAATGCTAACTGACCAATGGTACGTACGTGCTGCACCTCTTGCTGAGCCTGCTGTTAAAGCGGTTGAAGATGGTGATATCCAGTTCGTTCCTAAGCAGTACGAAAACATGTACTTCTCTTGGATGCGTGACATTCAAGACTGGTGTATCTCTCGTCAACTTTGGTGGGGTCACCGTATCCCTGCATGGTACGATAACAATGGCAACGTATACGTAGGCCGTACTGAAGAAGAAGTACGTGCAAACAACAACCTTGCACCTGTAGTCGTTCTTCGCCAAGACGACGATGTACTAGATACATGGTTCTCTTCTGCACTATGGACTTTCGGTACTCAAGGCTGGCCAGAGCAAACTGAAGACCTGAAGACATTCCACCCTTCAGACGTTCTAGTAACGGGCTTCGACATCATCTTCTTCTGGGTTGCACGTATGATCATGATGACCATGCACTTCAACAAAGATGAAAACGGTAAGTCGCAAGTACCATTCAAGACAGTTTACGTTACTGGCCTAATCCGTGACGAAAACGGCGACAAGATGTCTAAGTCTAAGGGTAACGTACTTGACCCTATCGACATGATCGATGGTATCGATCTTGAGTCTCTAGTAGAGAAGCGTTGTGGCAACATGATGCAGCCTCAACTAGCGAAGAAGATTGAGAAGAACACACGTAAGACTTTCGAAAACGGTATCGAACCATACGGTACTGACGCTCTGCGTTTCACTCTTGCTGCGATGGCTTCTACTGGCCGTGACATCAACTGGGACATGAAGCGTCTTGAAGGTTACCGTAACTTCTGTAACAAGCTATGGAACGCAAGCCGTTACGTACTGATGAACACAGAAGAGCACGATTGTGGCATGTCACTATCAGCTGAAGACCGTGCAAACATGGAATTCTCTCTAGCAGATAAGTGGATTGAATCTCAGTTTGAACTGGCAGCGAAAGAGTTTAATGCTCACCTAGACAACTACCGTCTAGACATGGCAGCGAACACGCTTTACGAATTCATCTGGAACCAATTCTGTGACTGGTACCTAGAGCTAACTAAGCCAGTTCTATGGAAAGGTACAGAAGCTCAGCAACAAGCGACTCGCTACATGCTGATCACTGTTCTAGAGAAGACACTACGTCTTGCTCACCCAGTACTTCCTTACATCACTGAATCTATCTGGCAGAGCGTTAAGCCGCTAGTAGACGGTGTTGAAGGCGACACTATCATGACTCAAGCGCTTCCTCAGTTTAACGAAGAGAACTTCGACGCTGAGATCGTAGAAGACATCGAATGGGTTAAGACTTTCATTACTGCTATCCGTAACCTACGCGCAGAGTACGACATTGCACCTAGCAAAGGTCTAGAAGTAATGATCAAAGTTGCTAGTGAGAAAGACGCGGCACGTATCGAAGCAAACAAGGTAGTTCTAAACTCTCTTGCTAAACTAGATAGCCTAACGGTTCTTGCAGACGACGCTGAGACGCCTGCATGTGCGACTAAGCTAGTGGGTCAATCTGAGCTGATGATCCCAATGGCAGGCCTTATCGACAAAGATGCAGAACTTGCTCGTCTTGATAAAGAAGTGAAGAAAACGCACGGCGAAATCAAGCGTATTGAAGGTAAGCTAGGTAACGAAGGTTTCGTTGCTAAAGCACCTGAAGCGGTTATCGCGAAAGAGCGTGAGAAGCTAGTGGGTTACCAAGAGACACTAACTAAGCTTGAAGAGCAAAAAGCGACTATCGCAGCTCTTTAATCCTCGCTTAATGAGAAGCCTTTAAACTTCTTACTATAGATAAAAAGGTTGGCCTTATGGTCAGCCTTTTTTTATGCGATTGGACTTATCAGCCAATACCAGCACTTTCCAAACTCCGCCGACAGCTTGATAGTTTTTGCCTATCAAATTAATCTCTAATACCCATTTTATTTAATGATAATAATTCTCAATAATAGCCTTATCGAAACAACACAACGATTGAGTAATTATCATGAAAAAGACACTAACCTTTGCTGCATTACATTTTACTATCGCATTTAGTGTCGCTTACGTACTAACAGGCGACATCTTAATTGGTAGCTTAATTGCCATGATTGAGCCCTCTGTAAATACGGTCGCCTTCTATTTTCATGAAAAGGCGTGGGCTCAAGTTCCAGCGCTTAAAGCTCGTCAGTGGATGACCAAATTAAAAACCGCCAGCTTTGCGACCATCCACTTCAGTGTTGCTTTTACCGTGGTCTACTTACTGACTGGTGATGCCTTTGTTGGTGGTGTGATGGCAATGCTAGAGCCCGCTCTAAATACAGTCGCGTACTACTTCCATGAGAAAGTGTGGTTACGTAAATCAGACACTCAAGCACCACAATTTTGCGTCCACCAGCACGCTTAAATAGAGAGTCGAATCTTACCCATTGACAAAGTTGCGCACCGCAATTAAATTAATTGCGGTGCGCAACTTTCTCCTCAAGGTACAAGGTAAGTGATGATGAATGCTCGACAACTAAGACACTACTCCCGCCAAGCCGTTCGCTTGCTGGGTATGCTCGATAAGCAATGTGGCGAAATAGCCCTGACTCCTGTCCAAGCCCATGCCCTAGGAGAAATCCAACTCCAACCGCTGACGATCAACCAGCTCGCACAACGATTAAATGTCGATAAGTCGAATGCCAGTCGCACCGTCGCAGGGTTAAACAAGCTTGAGTTGACCGACAGCATCGAGAACCCAAATGACAAACGCAGTCAAAAGGTCACACTCACCACTCGAGGACAGCAGGTGCTGTCTGAGCTCGATCAGCAGCAAAATGCATTCTTCGACAGCATGCTAGAAGCCCTAAGCGAAGATGAGCAGCAAAAGTTAAAGCTTGGGTTAGAGGTTTACCTCAAAGGGCTAACTAAAGTCTGCCAAGCTGACGAGTTTGTATTGCGCCCACTCACTCAAGATGACAACGAACAAGTTGCCGATGTCATTCGTCAAGTCTCTGCCGAGCATGGCCTAACCGCAGACAAAGGCTATGGTGTGTCTGACCCAACGCTTGATGACATGTACTCTGTGTATAGCCAAGAAAATGCGATGTACTGGGTGATTGAGTATCAAGGTGAGGTTGTGGGCGGCGGCGGCTTTGCCCCACTAGCAGGCCGACCAGAGGTATGTGAGCTACAAAAGATGTATTTCTTAAAGCAGACTCGCGGACAAGGGCTGGCAAAACGCACCGTCGCTTTAAGTTTAAAGCTTGCCAAGCAAATGGGTTATCAACAGATGTACTTGGAAACAACAGAGTGTTTGGGGGCTGCAATTAAGCTTTATGAAGCGTTAGGCTTTGAGCATCTAGAGAGCGCTTGGGGAGAAACGGGCCACGACGCTTGTGAAGTGGTCATGGCCAAAACGTTATAGTGCAGCTTCTAGCGTAAAAAATTACTCACACAAGACGCAGGATTAAGAGCAACAAAAGAACTCTCTTTTTGCCCATCGAGCTCAACCTCTAATTGATATAAATGCTTAGGGTTGGGCTTATCAACATTAAAGACAATCGGTGCTTCAACTTGGAATACAACGCCAGTGTGTTCAGCACGGACATCGATCGGCATCACCAGTGTCATACCATCGAACTTAATTGATGCCGATACCAGCCCAGCTTTGAGCGTCTGGTAGATCACATCCACCTTAAACTCACAGCCACCACCGTGGTGCCAGATCTGCTCAGTGACAACTTGGTCTAGCTTCACATTGCGAACAAACTGCAGATAAGGAGCTTGCCAAATCCCCATTCGAGAGTCTGATTTAGCAATGGATGGCGAAGACGATGGCTCATCCATGTCTTCTTCGAGCAACAACCCTTCCTCTTCTTCAAGAAACAGGATCTCAAAGCGGTTTCGACCAGGCTGCATGTAAGGGCGAATGTCTTTACGGTACTCTTCTTGGCTGCCATCACAATCAAAGACTGCTACACCATTAAGTCGCACTTCAGCAAAGTAATCAACACCCGCAACGACTAGCTCAACAAAAGGGCAAGCCAGCATCGCATCATCGACTTCAATGTCGTGCATTAAATGCCACTCTTGCTCTGCGATTTGCTCTTCACTCAAGGTATCAGGGAGCTTTGAACTCAACGGAGCCGGAAAGGTAATGTCATCTTGTGGAATAGAAAGATCCGTCAATGGCGAAATTTGCCAAAGACCATCGAGAAGTAACCGCATATCATTCCTTGAGCCAGATCAATTTTGACCGCATTATAATGAATGAATGCATTTAAAGACATTTATTTTTCTGAGGATAAAAAAATGCCAGCTCAAGGCTGGCACTTTTCAAACTGGGAAGAAATTACTCTTCGCCTTCATCATCTTCTTCAGGGTAGATAGCATCTTCACCTTCGTAGTAAGTGCCCCAACCGTCATAGATAATGTCGAATTTCTCTGCAAGGTTCACAAGCTTCTCAACTTGCGCATCGATCGCTTCTGCATCTAGAGCTGACTGCATAGTCGCATCACAACAAAGTAGCTTGTTGCCATCTTCGTCTTCTGTCTCTTCAGCTTCAAGTACTTCAAAACCCATTTTGAATGCTTCAACAACGGCTTTCTCAAGCACTTCGAAATCTTCAGCAAATAGGTGATGCTCGATATCGTATAGAGCTTCAGGATCGCTACCATCTTCAATTAGTGCTTCAATGATGTCGCGAGTCTCTTCCTTTTGAAATTCAATTAATTCCGCTACTGATAGATATTCATCTTCGTGAGACATGTGTCTGCTCCAGAGTGTTGACTATGAAAAGATCAAATTTGATTGCCACGAAATATGGCACGGATCGTCCAGAAAAGCCACCCAGATCAGGCCTAGAAAGATAAGTTTATCGCTAGATAGCGGAGGTAATATCAATTCAAAAGTGAAATCAAAATCACAGAAACAAATTTTCAACATTTTATTAACTGACGACTATTTCAGCATTTCGTCTCTATTGTCACTTTTGAACATATTAAATAGAAATTGCGTGCTTAGTCATGGTGAATGCATACGATGAACTGGTTTTGAGATGCATAAAACCTCAAGTTACTTTCAAAAAGTGCATAATAGTGAATAAAAAATCATTAATAATAAGCAAAATAGATTTCAGGCAGGCCGCAGATAGAGCATAGATCCGCAAAAATGTTGTTCTATACCAAACGCATTCAATTAGAATTTAACACCTATTTTCTATTTAAAAATGGTTTTTAGCTCGGATAATTTCAAAAATACTTCACTTTTACACGAGCTCTAAAACTTGCATATTACGATCAAGCTTGTCATAAATAGACGCTGGATTAAAAGTAAGGATGCAAAATGAGTAAGCTGTACGTTGGCTCCGAAGTCGGTCAATTAAGACGAGTTCTCCTAAATCGACCTGAAAGAGCACTCACCCACCTCACCCCTTCTAACTGTCATGACCTTCTGTTTGATGATGTGTTGGCTGTTGAAGCTGCTGGTGAAGAACACGATGCGTTTGCAGAGACATTACGTAATCAAGACGTAGAAGTACTGCTACTGCACGATTTATTGGTAGAGACGCTTGCCGTACCTCAAGCTCGCGAATGGCTGCTAAACACTCAAATCTCAGATTTCCGTTATGGGCCTACTTTTGCCCGTGACCTAAGAAACTATCTTGCTCAAATGGATAATGAGCATCTAGCAACAATCTTACTGGGTGGCTTGGCGTATTCAGAGCTTCCTATCAAATCATCATCGATGCTTCCAAAAATGCATCGCCCACTAGATTTCGTAATCGAGCCACTGCCGAACCACTTATTTACACGTGATACTTCGTGTTGGGTTTATGGCGGTGTATCGCTAAACCCAATGATGAAGCCGGCACGTCAACGTGAGACAAACCACCTGCGTGCTATCTATCGCTGGCACCCAGTGTTTGCAGGACAAGACTTCATTAAGTACTTTGGTGATGAGGACCTTCATTACGACAACGCCAACATTGAAGGCGGCGACGTACTGGTTATTGGTAAAGGCGCGGTACTTATCGGTATTTCTGAGCGAACCAAGCCACAAGGTGTTGAGAACTTAGCGGCGAGCCTATTTAAGTCAGGGCAAGCTACAGAAGTCATCGCTATCGATCTACCTAAGCACCGTTCATGTATGCACCTTGATACGGTGATGACACACATGGATATCGATACCTTCTCTGTGTATCCAGAAATCGTTCGTAAAGATTTAGACACATGGCGCCTAACACCAAAAGAGAATGGTGAGATGCGCGTAGAGAAAGCGGAAAACTACCTGTCAGCGATTGAAGGTGCACTTGGCCTGGATCAGCTTAAGATCATCACCACAGGTGGCGACAACTACGAAGCTGAACGTGAGCAGTGGAATGACGCCAACAACGTACTAACAGTGAAACCAGGCACAGTTATCGGTTACGAGCGTAATGTTTACACCAACGAGAAGTACGACAAAGCAGGTATCGAAGTTCTAACGATTCCAGGTAATGAACTGGGGCGTGGCCGTGGTGGCGCTCGTTGTATGAGCTGCCCTATCGAAAGAGACGGTATCTAAGCGGATAGCTCTATAGAGTAAAAATACAATAACTCATCTAGGCCAGTACCATCGTACTGGCCTTTTTTATGAAATTAACAAAATAAATATTCACAAATATAGCATTTTTATGTTTAACTAAGTTCTTCATTGATTCTATATACGCAAGGAGCGAGAGATGGCCTTTAATCTTCGCAATCGTAACTTTCTAAAACTACTCGACTTTACTCCTAAAGAGATTCAGTTTTTACTCGACCTGTCAGCTGACCTAAAAAAAGCTAAGTATGCAGGTACTGAGCAGAAGAAGCTTACTGGTAAAAACATCGCTTTGATCTTTGAAAAGGCATCAACACGAACTCGATGTGCGTTTGAAGTCGCCGCTTTTGATCAAGGCGCTCAAGTATCTTACTTAGGCCCTTCGGGCTCTCAGATCGGTCAAAAAGAATCAATGAAAGATACTGCACGCGTATTAGGCCGTATGTACGATGGCATCGAGTACCGTGGCTTTGGTCAGAGCATCGTCGAAGACCTTGGCGCTTATGCTGGTGTCCCAGTGTGGAATGGCCTTACTGATGAATTTCACCCAACTCAGATCTTGGCTGACTTCCTGACCATGATCGAACATGGTCGCGGTAAACAGCTGCATCAAATCAGCTTTGCTTACCTGGGTGATGCTCGTAACAATATGGGTAACTCTCTATTAGTAGGAGCTGCCAAGATAGGCATGGATATTCGTCTTGTCGCGCCAAAAGCCTTCTGGCCAGAAGAACAACTTGTCGAAGAGTGCCAAGCTATCGCGCAAAGTACCGGCGCTAAAATCACACTGACTGAAGACGTGGCTGAAGGCGTAAAAGGCTGTGACTTCCTCTACACCGATGTTTGGGTATCGATGGGCGAAGCACCAGAAGCTTGGGATGAACGTGTGGCAGTGATGAAGCCATATCAAGTGAACATGGATGTGATTAAGCTGACGGGCAACCCTCAAGTCAAATTCATGCACTGCTTACCCGCTTTCCACAATAATGAGACCGTCATCGGTCAGCAAGTGGCTGACAAATATGGGATGAACGGTTTGGAAGTGACGGATGAAGTGTTTGAATCGGACTACTCTATTGTGTTTGATGAAGCAGAAAATCGCATGCACACCATCAAAGCTGTTATGGTCGCAACACTCGGTTAATTGAGAATAGTGAAAGTAAACAAAAGCTTGATGTAATCGCTTGCGCTCACAAATTGAAAGCGTATAATTCTCGGCAATTTGTCTGAGAGTAGTGAAAATGACGCCAACCAATATTGTGATCACACATAATAAGATTGTGAAAACACCTAATATTGCTCGCAAGCTAGCATGCTTGCCAGGCGGTCTATTCTGCTTTTCAGCACTTTTTTAAAGCCTCCCATTATGGGGGGCTTTTTTGTGGCCAATACATTATTGTGGGGAAGAAGATCATGGCGAATTCGCTCTATCAAAAGCACATCATCTCAATTCCAGAGCTTTCTCGTGAAGAGCTAGAATTAATTGTTCAAACGGCTGGTCAGCTTAAAGCAGAACCAAACCCAGAACTTATCAAGAACAAAGTTGTGGCTAGCTGCTTCTTCGAACCTTCAACGCGAACTCGTCTCTCTTTTGAAACTGCGATTCAACGCATCGGTGGTGATGTGATTGGTTTCGACAGCGGCGGTAACACCTCACTGGCGAAAAAGGGCGAAACGCTAGCAGACTCTGTACAGGTTATCTCTTCATACGTTGATGCTTACGTAATGCGTCACCCTCAAGAAGGTGCTGCGCGCCTAGCATCAGAGTTCTCTAATGGTGTCCCAGTAATCAACGCTGGTGATGGTGCTAACCAACATCCAACACAGACTCTGCTTGATCTGTTCTCTATCGCAGAGACACAAGGCCGCCTAGATAACCTTAACGTGGCGTTCGTTGGTGACCTTAAATACGGCCGCACGGTTCACTCTCTCACTCAAGCATTGGCTAAATTCGATAACATCTGTTTCTACTTTGTAGCGCCAGAAGCATTGGCTATGCCTGATTACATCTGTGAAGAGCTTGACGAAGCTGGCATCAAGTACCAACTACTAACCGACATGGAAGATGTGATTCCTGAGCTGGATGTTCTATACATGACTCGCGTACAGAAAGAACGCTTTGATGAGTCTGAATACGCCCACATCAAGTCAGCCTACATCCTAACGGCTGCACTATTAGAAAATGCACGTGATAACTTGAAGGTACTGCACCCACTTCCTCGCGTTGATGAAATCACTGTCGATGTCGACAAAACACCTTACGCTTACTACTTCCAGCAAGCTGAAAATGGTGTTTACGCACGTGAAGCATTACTAGCCCTTGTTCTTAACGAAACGCTGTAGAGGAGAGATATCATGTCTAAAGAGACTCAATTAAAAGTTGAAGCAATCAAGAACGGTACCGTTATCGACCATATCCCAGCAAACATCGGGATCAAGGTGCTAAAACTGTTTGATATGCACAACTCTCATCAGCGTGTCACTATTGGTTTAAATCTGCCTTCTTCAGCACTTGGTGGCAAAGACTTACTAAAAATTGAGAATGTGTTTATTACCGAAGAGCAAGCAAACAAGTTAGCACTTTACGCACCTCATGCGACGGTAAACCAAATCGAAGATTACGAAGTGGTTAAGAAGCTAGCGCTTGAACTGCCTGAGCAAATCAACGATGTGTTTGAGTGTCCAAACACCAACTGTATCACTCACAACGAGCCAGTTGAGAGCAGCTTTAAGATCTTTGAAAAGAATGAAGACATTCGCCTGAAATGTAAGTACTGCGAAAAAGTCTTCTCTCGCGAGATCGTGACCGAAAGATAAGCTTTCGCGTAGCACGCAATAAATGTAAAAACTATGAAATACCTCGCCTGTGCGGGGTATTTTGCGCTTTACCTAGCTGCGGTTTGTAGGCACACTGAAAAACGATTTTTATCTAATAACTGATGGAATAAACCAATGACAAAAGTACTTCACACAGAATCTGCTCCAGCTGCAATCGGCCCATACGTACAAGGCGTTGACCTTGGCAACATGGTACTGACTTCTGGTCAAATCCCAGTAAACCCAGCAACTGGTGAAGTATCTGCTGATATCGCAGAGCAAGCACGCCAATCTCTAGACAACGTTAAAGCGGTTGTAGAAGCTTCTGGCCTGACTGTAAAAGACATCGTTAAGCTAACTGTATTCGTTAAAGACCTAAACGACTTCGGCACAGTAAACGAAGTTTACGGTAAATTCTTTGATGAGCACGGCGTTGCAAACTACCCTGCACGTTCATGTGTTGAAGTAGCTCGTCTACCAAAAGATGTTGGTATCGAGATCGAAGCTATTGCAGTTCGCAAATAGGCTTCACTCTATTTAGTCAGAGGCTTAGTGCTGAACTAAGCACTGGTGAGATACAAAAAAGGTTGCCAACTAGGCAACCTTTTTTATTATTCGTTTTCTGCGTTTAAGCTACTTTTTATTAAGCTCAATCACTTCTTTGTCTAGCTCTTCCAACTTAGCCGCCATCTGTTCACGAGTTAGATTTGCTAATTCACGAACGTTCGACTTGTCGTAGCCTTCGGTATTAATTGGGGCTAGCATTTCCACAATCACATGACCATTGTTCCAACGGTTTAGCTTAACGCCACCTGTAGAGCTACATACGATAGGGATAATAGGTAAGCCTGCGCCAATTGCCGCATGGAAAGCGCCAGTTTTAAATGGCAATAGACCACGGCCTCGTGAACGCGTTCCTTCAGGGAACATCCATACCGAAACATCGCTGCCTTTCAGATTATCGACCACTTGATCAATCGTACCAACCGCTTTGCTGAGGTTTGCACGGTCGATTAGAATATTACCCGTCAACCAGTAAAGCTGACCAAACAGAGGCATCCACGCTAGACTTTTCTTACCAACAGTTACCACTTTAGGTGTCACAGCCGATGATACCGTGAACAGGTCCCAGTTATTCTGATGGTTCGCAACATAAACATGTTGGCCGCGAGAGTAAGCATCTTCAGGGATACGCAGCTCTAGCTTGATACCAAACACTTTCGACATACGACCGAAGTAACGACCAAAGGTAAATACGTGCTTTGGGTTACGTGGGCTAAGTAGACAGTAGCCACAGCCGAATACAAACATAAGAATCGCAAATATTGCCAATGCGAAAATACGTAATATTGCTATCATTTTGTTCCTCACAACCGCAAAGCTCACCCACCTATTTACTTTATAATAAGCAAACAGATGCATTTGCGGTAAATTCAAATATAAAAAAGCCGAAACCAAGGTTCCGACTTTTGTGTTTTCATGCTACTGATTCATGAATTTACTAACCTAAGTTAGTTCGAGTCACGAAATCGGGTAATGTTTGCGCCTAGTGCTGAAAGCTTATCTTCAATCTTATCGTAGCCACGATCGATGTGATAGATACGATCAACGATGGTTTCGCCTTGTGCGATACAACCAGCAATAACAAGGCTCGCAGATGCACGAAGATCCGTTGCCATTACTTGAGCACCGCTCAACTGTTCGGTTTCACCACAGATAGCTGTATTACCTTCAATCTCCGCTTTTGCACCCATTCGCTGAAGCTCAGGAATATGCATGAAACGGTTTTCGAAGATAGTTTCAGTGATCACACCACTGCCCTTCGCCATCATGTTTAGCAGAGTAAACTGAGCTTGCATGTCAGTTGGGAAGCCAGGGTGAGGTGCCGTTACAATTTTCACCGCTTTAAGCTCACGACCTGTCATATCAAGACTGATCCAGTCTTCGCCCGTTTCAACCTTCGCCCCCGCTTCTTCAAGCTTCGCTAGGGCAGCTTCAAGAAGATGAGCATTAGTGTTACGACAAACGACTTTACCGCCAGAAACCGCAGCAGCAACAAGGAAAGTACCCGTTTCAATGCGGTCTGCAACCACAGAGTGTTGACCACCACCAAGACGTTCAACACCTTCGATAGTAATTGTGTCTGTACCTGCGCCAGAAATCTTCGCACCCAGTTTGTTAAGGAAATCTGCCGTATCAACAATCTCAGGCTCACGCGCTGAGTTATCTAATACTGTTTTACCTTCTGCGAGTGTTGCTGCACACATGATAGTAATCGTAGCGCCTACGCTTACTTTATCCATCACGATGTGTGCGCCTTTAAGACGGCCATCAACACTTGCTTTCACATAACCATCTTCCAACGTAATGGTTGCACCTAGTTGCTCTAGGCCATGGATATGCAGATCAACTGGGCGAGCACCAATTGCACAACCACCAGGAAGTGACACTTGGCCTTCACCAAAACGAGCAACTAGAGGACCTAAAGCCCAGATAGAAGCACGCATTGTTTTTACTAAATCGTAAGGCGCGCAAAATTCATTAATTTCGCTGCCATCAACGTGAACGCTACCGTTACGTGATACTTTCGCGCCTAAACGCTTTAGCAGTTCCATCGTAGTATCGATGTCACGTAGGTGAGGAACGTTACTTACTTCTACTGGCTCTTCAGCAAGAATTGAAGCAAATAGGATTGGTAGCGCAGCGTTTTTTGCGCCAGAGATCGTCACTTCACCGCTTAGCGGATTGTCTGATCCAATAACTCGAAACTTTTCCATCATAAACCTTAAAGTGACATCAGTTTCTTATCACGTTCCCACTCTTCCGGCGTAAATGCCTTGATAGAAAGAGCATGGATGTCATTGCGTTGAATGTATTCCATTAGTGGGCCGTAGATTAGTTGCTGCTTCTTAACTCGATTCATGCCGTCGAAACATGGATCAACCGCAACAACTTCGTAATGACTGCCTTCACCTTTCACGATAATCTCTTGAAGGTTCAGTGCCTCTGCTAATAATTCTTGTACTTTTGTGCTGTCCACAAATAGCTCCTGCCTAATTTTTTATGTGTTCTGCCATCATTGGCTGGATATTGCTCAATTGGAACAACGTTCGTAATTGTTCTGGCACGAAACTGAGCATTATATGACAGTTTTGATTTTTTGCATGCTCTAATAAGTGAATTAGCATCACCATTCCTGCTGAATCGACTCGATTTATATGGCTAAGGTCAATTTCAACGCTCGATTCCGTTGTTTGCCACTTTTCCAATATACGCCAGATTGCAGGAACGCTTTCTCGGTCAATATCTCCGAGAAGCTGATACTCTTTAGAGCTTAGCGCTTGCCATTGAGATTGACTCATTATTTATTACTCTCAAAGCGAATAGGCTGTGCAGCCAGTTTCTCTAGCTCGTCAGCAACCGCTAAGATACCGTCTTGACGAATCTTAGTATTCCACTCTGATTGCTTGCTCGACAGCAGGCTAATACCCTCCGCGACCATATCAAATGCTTTCCACTCACCAGACTTTTTGTCTTTACGAAGTTTAAATTCAAGTTTGATGTTAGGTCTTGGCGTATCAATGATATCAACCTTGATACTGGTGATACGGCTATCCGCTTTGATTTTTGGTTCAGGACCAAATTCAATTGTCTGATCTGTATATTGAGTTAGTACTTGAGCGTAAGAAGAAACTAGGTATTTACGGAATGAGTCGATAAATACACGCACGTCTTTTCTATCCGCGCCTTTCAAGTTTGGCCCAAGTAACTTAAGTGCTGCATATTGCGCATTCACATAAGGCATCAACTCTTCTTCCACAATGACCTTCAATAATTCTGGGTCTTGGTGGATGTTTTCTTGTTCACTCTTCAAACGCTCAAATGCAAGTTCTGCTACTTGAGTCATCATTTGGTATGGCTGAGTACGATCAATCGACTCTGCAGCAAAAGCTTGAGCCGACATAAGAAAAGCGACGGCTGTCAGAAGCCATACCTTGAATAAGTTATTCGTCTTTAACATGTGCTTACTCCTTAGCTTCGCTATCATCAGAACCACCAACGCTATACAGCACTTGGCCAATCAAATCTTCTAGTACCAATGCCGACTTAGTGTCTTCAATCGAGTCACCATCAACCAACATCTCTTCATCATCAAAAATGAAACCCGGCACCAAGCTGATGTACTGCTCACCGATTAAGCCAGATGTTAAGATTTGAGCACTAGAGGTATCTGGAAATTGTGAGTACTTCGAATCAATAGACAATTGAACCACTGGTAGGTAGCTCTCAGTATCAAGTTCAATGCTTTGAACTCGACCAACAACCACGCCACCTACCTTCACAGGGGAACGAACCTTTAGGCTACCAATGTTGTCAAAGGTCGCTTTTAGATTGTAAGTATGGTTTGAACCCAGCCCTTTTACGTCAGCGACTTGAAAGATCATGATTAAGATTGCGCAAATTCCGGCTATAACAAAGGTGCCGACCCATAATTCTAATTTTCGAGTTTGTTGCATGATTAATTCCCAAACATCAATGCGGTAAGAACAAAATCTAGCCCTAATACCGCTAGAGAAGAGTGCACTACTGTGCGTGTGGTTGCCTGACTGATACCTTCAGATGTCGGTACCGCATCATAACCATTGAAAAGTGCGATCCAAGTTACGGTAATAGCAAAGACCATACACTTGATCATGCTGTTACCAATATCTCGACCTAGCTCAACAGAAGACTGCATCGCAGACCAAAAGCTGCCGTGATCAATGCCTTTCCAATCAACACCGACTAACTGGCCGCCCCAAATACCGACCGCCATAAAGATCATCGCCAGTAGAGGCATAGAGATAAGCCCAGCCCACAAGCGTGGTGCGATAATGCGTTTTAGAGGGTCTACCGCCATCATTTCTAAACTGGAGATCTGCTCCGTTGCTTTCATCAAACCGATTTCAGCCGTCAGCGCTGAACCAGCACGACCTGCAAACAGCAATGCTGTGACTACAGGACCAAGTTCACGTAACAATGAAAGCGCGACCATTTGACCAAGGTTGCCCTCAGCGCCGTAGTCAATTAACACGACATAACCCTGCAGGCTCAACACCATGCCAATAAACAAGCCCGAAACTAAAATAATAGCCAATGACTGAACGCCAACGCTATAAAGTTGTTTTACTAATAAAGGGAAGTTTTTTAGTCGCGGGATGCCAAACAAAGCCCCGAATAACATCAGGCTTGATCGACCAAATGACTCACAGATCGCAAGTGTGCGTCTGCCGACACCTGCAATAGTTTTACCAATCATATTAAAACAAATCCTTTTCAAGACTTTGCGCTGGGAACCTAAATGGCACCGGGCCATCCGCCTCACCTTGCAAAAATTGCTGCACTCTCGGATCGTCATTGTTGTACAACTCTTCCGGTGACCCAGCAGCAATGATTTTGCCATCCGCCAGTAGGTAAACCCAATCAGCAATACTCATCACCTCAGGAACATCATGAGAAACGACGATAGACGTTAAACCCAACGCTTGATTGAGGTTGCGAATGAGCTCTACTAATACACCCATTGTAATAGGGTCTTGGCCCACAAAGGGTTCATCATACATGATCAGTTCGGGATCTAGTGCAATAGCGCGCGCCAATGCGGCACGCCTAGCCATTCCGCCAGACAACTCACTCGGCATCAATTGCGCAGCACCACGTAACCCTACCGCCTCAAGCTTAAGTAACACGATAGTACGAATGAATTTTTCGTTAAGTTCAGTGTGCTCACGCAGTGGAAACGCCACATTATCAAACACATTGAGATCCGTAAAAAGTGCACCCGATTGGAAAAGCATGCTCATTTTTTTACGTGCTTGATAAAGCTTTCGACGAGATAAGGTCGGGATGTTGTCGCCATCAAACCAGACTTCACCGCTATCTGGTGGCAACTGCCCGCCAATCAAACGCAGTAAAGTCGTTTTACCAATCCCCGATGGCCCCATGATGGCAGTGATCTTGCCTTGAGGGACCTCTAAACTGATGTCGTCAAAAATAACGCGTTCACCGCGTGAGAAGCTAAGGTTCTTAACTTTTACAAGTTCAGTATTCGACATACTCTTGTAGTTTCCTTGCTTTAAAAAACGCCTATTATGGCTGCAATAATAATGAGTCTACTTTAGAATTAAAAGCACTGTTCAATTAATTCATATTAAACAGGAATGTATGCAGGAATTTGAAAGCATTAGAAAATTATCTATTCAGCTCTCTTTCTTGGTGACTAACTGGTAATTAATTTGCCGAGTGACTTCCCTTTTACCTACCAACAGGTCAAAATTAGCGGTTAATTCTCCGCTTTTTATTAATTTTTTAGGAACCATTATGCTTCTTGAAGCGATTGTTTTTCTCGTTATCGGTTTAGGTTTTTTGGTGTGGAGTGCAGATAAGCTGGTTTACGGCGCCGCAGCTCTTGCTCGCAACTTCGGTATCTCACCATTAGTTATCGGTATGACGATTCTTGCAATGGGGTCTTCAGCCCCTGAAATGATGGTTTCTGCAACCGCTGCGCTTGATGGTAAAACAGATACCGCTGTCGGTAATGTTCTAGGCTCAAACATCGCCAACATCGCGCTGATTTTAGGTATCACAGCGCTAATCAAGCCTCTATCAATCAGCTCAGCAGTGATTCGACGTGAACTACCACTCATGATTGGTGTCACTTTACTAGCTGGCGCACTGCTTTGGGATAACCACTTAGGTTTCTATGAAGGCGTATTGTTATTTGTTCTGTTCGGTGCGTTTTTGTTTGCCATGCTGCAAATCAGCCGCAGCGAGAAAAAGAACGGCGATGCGTTTCTTGATGAACAAGAATCAGAGATTCCTGAGGGCGTAAGTAACCCGAAAGCTGCAATGTGGGTGGTAATTGGTCTAATCATTCTTCCTTTAGCTGCTGATATGCTGGTTGATAATGCCGTGATCATCGCTAAGTTCTTCGGTATGAGCGACCTTGTTATTGGTTTAACCATTATCGCCGTTGGTACTAGCCTACCTGAGCTTGCTGCATCACTGGCTGGTGTAATGAAAGGCGAAGACGATATGGCGGTGGGKAACATCATTGGCTCAAACGTATTCAACATTCTGGCTGTTATGGGTATTCCTGGCATACTTAACCCTTCTATCTTGAGCGAACTTGCGATGGGTCGTGACTTCTGGGTAATGCTAGGTGTATCTCTGCTGCTTGTTGTGATGGCGCTAGGTAAATCGCGTAGTGTGAATCGTATTGAAGGTGGCGTGTTAATCGTGACGTTCGTGGCTTACCAAAGCTACCTACTAATGAACATGTCGGCTTAATTGTTGACTTAACTTTCCGTACTTGGAGTATTTGATGTCTCAGCCATTTGATTATCGCAGTGTTGCCAAACAAGTTTTGGAAACTGAAGTTGCAGGTCTCACTCAATTGGACCAATATTTTAATGATGATTTTTGCAAAGCTTGTGACCTAATCCTAAACAACAAGGGTAAGGTGGTTGTGATGGGCATGGGTAAATCCGGCCATATCGGCAACAAAATCGCAGCAACGCTAGCAAGTACTGGTACATCAGCTTTCTTTGTACACCCAGGTGAAGCAGCACATGGCGACTTAGGCATGATCGAACCGGGTGATATTGTGATTGCAATATCGAACTCAGGTGAATCTGGTGAAATCCTTAGCCTGTTCCCAGTATTAAAGCGTTTGAACATCAAGATCATCAGCATGACAGGTAAACCTGCGTCGAATATGGCGACCTTGTCTGACATCCATTTACAAATTTCTGTGCCGGAAGAAGCGTGCCCGCTAGGCTTAGCACCAACAACCAGCACCACTGCAACTTTAGTGATGGGTGATGCATTAGCCGTTGCACTTTTACAAGCTCGAGGCTTCACAGCTCAAGACTTTGCCCTATCTCACCCAGGTGGTGCTTTAGGTCGTCAGCTACTATTGAAACTAGACGACATCATGCACACAGGCGATGCGCTCCCTGTCGTTGCTCCGGATGCTTTAGTAAGAGATGCTCTACTAGAGATCTCTCAGAAAGGCTTGGGCATGACAGCCATCGTGGATCAAGATGGTCAAATGGCCGGTATTTTTACCGATGGTGATTTACGCCGTATCTTGGATAAGCGCGTTGATATCCATAGTACTCAAATTGGCGATGTGATGACACTAAACCCTACGGTTGCCGATCCGAACATGCTTGCAGTTGAGGGTTTAAACTTAATGCAAGCTAAAAGCATCAATGGCTTGATGCTATGCCAAGATGGCAAGCTAGTTGGTGCTCTAAACATGCACGATTTATTGAAAGCTGGAGTAATGTAATGACACAGACAGTCGAAACTCTATACGGCACTGTTGACTCAGATGTTTTTGCAATCGCAAAAGACATCAAACTCCTAATTTGCGATGTAGATGGCGTATTCTCTGATGGCCGCATCTACATGGGCAACAATGGCGAAGAGCTGAAAACCTTTCACACTCGTGATGGTTACGGTATCAAATCACTGATGAACGCGGGCATTGAGATCGCAATCATCACAGGTCGCAAGTCTCAGATTGTTGAGAATCGAATGACGGCTCTCGGTATCAAACTCATTTATCAAGGCCAAGACGATAAAGTTAAGGCTTACCAGGATATTTGCGATAAGCTTTCAGTTAACCCTGAAAACACAGGTTATATCGGCGATGACCTGATCGACTGGCCGGTAATGGAAAAAGTTGGCTTAAAGGTTTGTGTGGCAGATGGTCACCCACTACTTGCACAGCGAGCAAACTACGTGACAACCATCAACGGTGGTCATGGAGCAGTTCGTGAAGTTTGCGACCTGATTTTACAAGCAAGAAATGAACTCGACATGCATAAAGGTTTAAGCATATGAGTTTTACTCGTATTATCTATTTAATACTAATATTTATTGCCTCTTGGTCGACCTACTACTTGTTCGACAAAGAGCAAACATCGACGATACAAGTGGCTCCAAATTTGGAGCTACCTGCTTTTAGCGGCAACAGCCTAAACAACATCAGTTACGATGAGTCAGGTATTCGCAGCTACCAAGTTGAATCGACGTATTTAGAACACTTCTCAGTGGTTGGCGACACGCACTTTCAAAACCCTGTTCTCTCGGTATTCCGTGAAGGGCATACGATTGAATGGCAAGTCACCGCTGATCGCGCGATTATGGATGAAAATCAGGTTGTCACTTTTTATGACAACGTTGTGGCAAAGAATCTACTGCCAGGGGCAAGCTTCGATACAATGACCACAGACAAAATGGTTGTTGAGCTGAAAAGCCGAGATTTTTATTCAGATACTCCGGTCCATATGATCGGTACATTTTTTGAAAATGAGGGTCAAGCAATAAAAGGTAACTTCGGTACCAACAATGCGACTCTCTTTAATTCTGTTCAAGGTAGATATGAAACTCTTACACCTTAGTTTATTCGCTTTGACTCTTGCGGCATCAAATGTCTACGCCCTATCTTCTGATAGCGAGCAACCTGTCTACATTGACTCAGACAGCCAGCAATTGGATATGAAAAGTAACCAAGTAACCTTCATTGGTGATGTAAACCTGAAACAAGGTAGCATCAATATCAATGCCGATAAGGTTATTGTTACCCGCAACGCCGTAAACGGTGAAATTGAAGAGATTCAAGGCTTCGGTAAACCGGCGACCTTCTCTCAGCTGACTGATGACGGAAAAACGCTCTACGGTGAAGCGGACGACCTGCATTACCAGCTTGTTGCCGATAAACTGATCATGACCAAGAATGCAATGCTATCTCAAGATGGCAGCATCATCCGTGGCTCTAAGATCACTTACCAGATTGGCTCTCAGAAGCTAGTCGCTGACAGTGGTAAGAACAAACGAGTATCAACGGTTTTACAACCAACGGAAGTGAATAAGTAGCCATGGCCGTTCTTAAAGCGCAAAACCTAGCGAAAACATACAGCAAACGTAAAGTAGTGACTGACGTAAGCCTACAGGTTGAGTCAGGTCAGATCGTCGGTTTACTTGGTCCTAATGGTGCCGGTAAAACGACATCCTTCTACATGATTGTAGGCTTAGTTGCTCGTGACGAAGGTACCATCAGCATTGATGACCGAGATATCAGTATCTTGCCGATGCATAGCCGTTCGCGTCTTGGTATCGGTTACCTGCCTCAGGAAGCATCAATCTTCCGTAAGCTGTCTGTTGAGAACAACATCATGGCGGTTTTACAGACTCGCGATGAGATGACCAATGAACAGCGTCAGGATAAGCTAGAAGACCTTCTAGAAGAGTTCCACATTCAACATATCCGTCACAGTAATGGTATGGCCCTATCGGGTGGTGAACGTCGTCGTGTTGAAATCGCTCGCGCTCTAGCAGCAAACCCTCAGTTTATCTTGCTAGACGAACCGTTTGCTGGTGTTGACCCGATCTCTGTTATCGATATCAAGAAAATTATCGAACACCTGCGCGATCGCGGTTTGGGTGTTTTGATTACCGACCACAACGTTCGTGAAACATTAGACGTGTGTGAAAAGGCCTACATCGTGAGCCAAGGACACCTGATCGCAGAAGGTACTCCTGAAGATGTTCTCAATAACGAACAAGTTAAACAAGTTTATCTAGGCGAACAATTCCGTCTATGATTATATAGAGAGTATCGAGAGTTCTAAGAATAATAACTAGGTAAGTAACACTGAATGAAACCCTCATTACAACTTAAGCTAGGCCAACAGTTAGCAATGACTCCTCAATTGCAGCAAGCGATTCGTTTGCTGCAATTGTCTACTTTAGATTTGCAACAAGAGATCCAAGAAGCACTTGAATCTAACCCACTACTCGATGTCGAAGAAGGCAATGAAGAAACGCCATCATCGGAAGAAAAACCTAGCAGTGACGAGAAAGAAACAGTTGAAGCCGCAGAGCAAGACTTACCTGACAGCTCAGACTTAATCGAAAAATCAGAGATTGGTAACGAGCTCGAGATCGACACAACTTGGGAAGATGTCTATAGCGCAAATACAGGTAACACTGGTATTGCTATTGATGACGACATGCCTGTATATCAAGGTGAAACCACCCAAAGCCTGCACGATTACCTACTTTGGCAACTCGACCTCACACCATTCACAGAAACAGACCGAAGCATTGCATTCGCGCTAATCGATGCCATTGATGATTATGGCTATCTCACCGTATCTTGTGAAGATATCCTTGAAAATTTCGACAGTGAATACATTGAACTTGATGAAATCGAAGCAGTGCGCAAAAGAATCCAGCAATTTGATCCGTTGGGCGTTGGCTCGCTAAACCTTCAAGATTGCTTGCTGCTGCAACTGGCGACTTTCCCACAAGACACACCTTGGCTTGATGAGGCTAAGTTAGTACTTACTAGCCATATCGACCAACTCGGTAACCGTGATTACAAACTCGTGATCAAGGAAACCAAGTTGAAGGAAGCAGAGCTACGTGAGGTTCTGCAGCTCATTCAACAACTGGACCCACGACCTGGCAGCAAGATTACGCCAGACGAAACCGAATATGTGGTTCCTGATGTATCAGTGTTCAAAGACCTAGGTAAATGGTTAGTAACCATTAACCCTGACAGCGTGCCAAAGCTGAAAGTCAATCAGCAGTACGCTGACTTGGGAAGTAAAGGCAACAGCGCCGATAACCAATACATTCGCTCGAACTTGCAAGAGGCGAAGTGGTTAATCAAAAGCTTAGAAAGCCGAAATGAGACGCTACTCAAAGTTGCGCGATGCATTGTTGAACATCAGCGCGATTTCTTCGAACATGGCGAAGAAGCGATGAAGCCAATGGTACTCAACGATGTTGCTTTAGCCGTTGATATGCACGAATCCACGATCTCTCGTGTGACGACTCAAAAGTTCATGCATACGCCTCGTGGCATCTTCGAACTGAAATACTTTTTCTCGAGCCATGTCAGTACTGACAATGGCGGTGAATGTTCATCGACAGCAATTCGAGCACTCATTAAGAAGCTTGTTGCGGCAGAAAATACCGCTAAGCCTCTCAGTGATAGCAAGATAGCTGCTTTACTGGCTGACCAAGGAATTCAGGTAGCTAGACGTACGATAGCTAAATACCGTGAGTCTCTGGGCATAGCCCCATCGAGTCAGCGTAAACGCCTTCTATAAGCGAATGAGTCCTTCTTAGCTCAATCGCTATTATCAGGCACCAACTGAAAAGGAAAGTCTATGCAAATCAATATTCAAGGCCATCACGTTGATCTTACCGATTCAATGCAAGACTATGTTCACACCAAATTCGACAAACTTGAGCGCTTCTTTGATCATATCAATAGTGTTCAGGTTGTTTTAAAAGTTGAGAAAGTCAATCAAATCGCAGAAGCTACTCTGCATATAAATCAGGGGGAAATCCATGCGACAGCAACAGATGAAAGCATGTATGCCGCGATTGATTCATTGGTTGATAAACTCGTCCGCCAACTCAACAAGCACAAAGAAAAGCTAAGTAGTCACTAACATGCAATTAAGCGAAGTACTTTCATTGGACTGCACCAAAAGTGCAGTCCAATGCACAAGCAAAAAAAGAGCCCTTGAGCTCATCAGTCAGATCGCAGCAGAAAGCTGTGGTCAAGATTCAACAGAACTGTTTGAGTGCATGTTGAGCCGTGAAAAAATGGGTAGTACTGGCATTGGTAATGGCATCGCTATTCCCCATGCTCGTATGAATGTCAGTGATAAAGCAATTGCTGTATTACTGCAATGCCAAGATCCGATCGAATTTGATGCTATTGATAACCGTCCTGTCGACCTACTATTTGCCCTGCTTGTTCCAAGTGAACAGTGCAAGGAGCATCTAAAAACCCTTTCTTGTATGGCGGAACGACTTAACGACAAGCAGACTCTTAAACAGTTGCGTAATGCTCAAAGCGATCAAGAGCTTTACGACATCATGATTCAAGTGCCAACTTGCGAGCAATAACATGCGGTTAATCGTTGTTAGTGGCCAATCAGGAGCTGGTAAAAGTGTTGCGCTGCGAGTCATTGAAGACTTGGGGTATTACTGTGTCGATAACCTGCCAGTAAACCTGCTCAACGACTTCGTCGAATCGGTACGCGAGATCAATCAAAACGTTGCTGTAAGCATTGATATTCGTAACCTTCCAAAAGAGCCTCAGCTAGTAACAGAAATGCTAGAGCAGCTAGAGTCTGCAACCAACATTGATGTGAACGTATTATTTCTAGACGCAAGCAAGCAGACGTTACTCAAACGCTACAGCGAAACACGTAGAATCCACCCGTTATCAATCGGCCAAGAAAAATTATCTCTTGAGCAAGCGATTGATTTGGAAAAGACACTCCTGACACCTCTCGCAGAGCAAGCCTGCATTGTGATTGATAGTAGTGACTGTAACCTCTACGAATTGAGCGAAAAGGTTCGATTTAAAGTTGAAGGCAAAGAGAAGCAAGAGCTGATCATTGTCTTTCAATCTTTCGGTTTTAAATATGGCCTACCAAGTGATGCCGACTATGTGTTCGACGTTCGCTTTTTGCCCAACCCTCACTGGGAACCAGCACTACGGCCTTTAACAGGTCTTGATGCACCAATTCACTCTTTTCTAGAAAAACACGCAGAAGTCCTTGAGCTCAAGCAACAGATCCAAGGCTTTGTTGAACAGTGGTTGCCAATGTTAGAGAAGAATAATCGCAGTTACCTAACGGTCGCGATTGGTTGTACTGGCGGTAAACACCGCTCGGTTTATCTAACTCAAAAAATTGGTGAGTACTTCGAACAACTTGGTCATCAAGTTCAAATCAGACATGCCTCTCTAGAGAAGCACCAATAAGGCTAACCATGGAATTAACTCGAACTGTACTGATCCAAAACCGCTTGGGTCTTCACGCTAGAGCTGCCGTAAAGTTGGTTGAGCTTGCCCAAAGCTTTGATGCCACTATCACAATTCATAGTGAAGAAGATAAAAGTGCCACCGCAGACAGCGTGATGGGACTATTGATGCTGGAATCCGCACAAGGACAACACATCACGATTCAAGCTTCGGGTGCTGATTCACAACAAGCACTTGATGCCGTTTGCCACCTTATCGAAGATAAATTTGATGAGGGTGAGTAGCCAAGACGCTTAACTCGTAAGGCCGCAAACTCAAACAGTGAACCAACCTATATTAAATCTTAGTTCTACCTAAGTTTATGATTTAAATAAGCCCTAGAATTAAGTTATTATTCCAAGCATTGTAAGAATAATGAGATAGGAGGAAAATATGGCAGAGCAATTAGAATTTGACCAAGCTCACCAAACCCTCCAAGAAGTCAGCGAAGCCCTAGAAAACGGCCGATTTGTTCACGTACGCCGACAACTTCAGGACATGGAACCTGAGGATATTGCACACCTTTTAGAAGCCTCCCCTCGCAAAAGTCGTGACGTACTCTGGCAACTCACCGATCCAGAAGACTACGGTGAAATTCTTGATGAACTAAACGAAGACGTCAAAGATGCCCTTGTGTCGAAAATGGCACCAGAAACCTTGGCAGAAGCAACAGAAGGCATGGAAACCGATGACGTCGCGTACGTACTTCGAAGCCTGCCCGACGATGTTTCTCGCGAAGTCCTGTCTCAAATGGACTCCGTCGATCGTGCATTAGTTGAAACCGCCCTGTCGTACCCTGAAGATTCAGCGGGTGCGATCATGAACACTGACGTGATCACAATTCGTGGTGATGTCGATGTTGACGTTGTTTTACGCTACATGCGTATGCGTGGCGAACTGCCAGATGCAACTGACGCTCTATATGTTATTGATGAAGAAGAACGTCTTATCGGTAACCTATCGCTTACAACACTAGTAACGACTCAGCCTGATGTTCAGGTTTCAGAAGTGATGGATGATGCCGACGAAGCGATCGCGGTTGAAACCAGTGCTTCAGATATCGCAAGCCTGTTTGAGCGTCGTAACTGGGTTTCAGCACCTGTCGTCGATAGTAACCAGCACCTTGTTGGTCGTATCACCATCGATGACGTAGTTGATGTTATCCGTGAAGATGCCGAACACTCAATGATGAGTATGGCGGGTATGGACGATGACGAAGATACCTTCGCACCGGTCGTAAAATCCGCTCGTCGTCGTAGTGTCTGGCTTGGTGCCAATGTCCTTGCTGCACTTGCTGCCGCATCTGTATCCAATATGTTTGAAGCAACGCTCGACCAAATGGCAGCGATTGCGGTTCTGATGACTATCGTGCCTTCAATGGGCGGGGTTGCTGGTAACCAAACCGTTGCTCTGGTGATTCGTGGCTTGGCACTCGGTCATATCGGTGACAGTAACAAACGTGAACTACTACTTAAAGAGGCAGCCATCGGCTTCCTCAACGGTGTGTTATGGGCCGTTATCATTGGTGGTATCGTGGTCGCTTGGAAAGGTAGCTGGATACTGGGAGGCATCATCTCAGCAGCGATGATGACTAACTTAATTGTCGCTGGTATTGCTGGTGTAACCATCCCGGTGATGCTGAAGAAGATGAATATCGATCCAGCCCTTGCTGGCGGTATGGCACTGACCACAGTAACCGATGTTATTGGCCTATCTGTGTTCTTAGGCTTAGCCACCATACTTATCTAGCTTAGTTACCTAACTCGGTAAATACAAAAAGGGAGCCATCGGCTCCCTTTTTTAATATATCAGGTTTACACTAAAGTGAGTTACTCACCCGCAACTTTCATTGACTCCAGTAAGATAGAACCTGTTTGAATTTGCGAACGTGTTTCTACGTCGTTACCAACTGCAACAATCTGAGTAAACATGTCTTTTAGGTTACCTGCGATTGTTACTTCTGATACAGGGTATTGGATCTCTCCGTTCTCAACCCAGAAACCTGCAGCACCACGTGAATAATCACCCGTCACAGTATTAACGCCTTGGCCCATCACTTCCGTCACTAGGAAACCAGTGCCCAACTCTTTTAGCATCTGCTCAAAGTTTTGACCGGTCGATTTAACGAACCAGTTATGAATACCACCCGCATGGCCTGTTGGTGTCATGTCCATTTTACGGGCTGCGTAACTCGTCAGTAGATAAGTCGCTAGAACACCATCAGTGATGATTTCACGATCTTGAGTGAACACACCTTCGCTATCAAATGGGCTTGAAGCTAAACCACATAGAATGTGAGGACGCTCAGAAATATTGAACCAATCAGGCAGAATTTTCTGACCTAGATGATCCAATAGGAAAGACGCTCTGCGGTATAGGTTACCGCCACTGATCGCCATCACAAGATGACCAATCAAGCCAGTAGCCACATCGTTAGCGAACATAATTGGGTATTGGCCTGTTGGTAGCTTTTTCGCATCCAAACGGCTAATAGTCTTTTCTGCTGCTTCTTGACCTACGCGCTCAGGCGTCCATAGCTCATCACGGTGACGTGCAACGGTGTAGCTGTAGTCTCGTTCCATTTCACCGTTAGCGCCTTGTCCAATCACACAGCAGCTCGTGCTATGGCGACTTGAAGCGTAGCTTGCTAGTAAGCCATGACTGTTACCATAAACCTTAATGCCATAATGGCTGTCGTAGCTTGCGCCATCACTCTGCTTAATCTTGTCACTATAAGCTAACGCTTGCTTCTCAGCAGCAATTGCAATCTCAGCAGCATAATCAGGGTTTGGTTCATCAGGGTGGAAAAGATCCAAGTCTGGAATTTCTTTTACCATGTATTCTTTTGCTGCAGGACCTGCAAATGGGTCTTCAGAAGTGTACTGAGCGATATCAAGCGCAGCCGCTACTGTTTGAGCAATAGCCTTTTCACTCAGATCAGATGTAGATGCGCTGCCTTTTTTCTGGCCGCGATAAACAGTAATACCTAGCGCACCATCACTATTAAATTCAACGTTTTCCACTTCACACATACGTGTTGAAACACTTAAACCCGTTGACTTAGTAATAGCGACCTCAGCTGCGTCTGCACTCACTGATGCCATATCCAACGCTTTAGCTACTGCGGCTTCTAGCTCAACTCTTTGCTGGGCGACTTGCTGTTTTACATCCATATCTATTCTAATTTTTTAGGTCAATATTACGTAGGATAACAAGAATTTCGCTTTCTCCCCAAGATTCTTGCTAAAATAGGCAATATATTCGTTTGAGATAGTGACATAGGCAGAAAAGATGGCCCGCAAAAACCAAAAAGCCCCATGGGAACCAGAAGAAGAAATCATCTGGGTAAGTAAGACAGAAATGAAAACGGACATGGATGCCCTGCAAAAGCTGGGAGAAGAGCTTGTTGGTCTAAAGCCTTCTGTATTAGACAAATTTCCGCTGTCTGAAGATTTGGCACAAGCGATTAAGGATGCACAACGCTTTAAAAATGAAGCGAAGCGTCGTCAACTTCAATACATTGGTAAAGTAATGCGCAATGTCGATCCAGAGCCAATTCAAGCGGCTTTGGATAAAGTACGTAACAAACACTCACAAGCAACAGCTGAGCTACATAAGCTTGAGCAACTGCGTGATCGTGTTGTTGCTGAAGGCGATGCGGCTATTTCAGAAGTAATGGAAATGTACCCTGAAGCAGACCGTCAGCGTCTTCGTCAGCTAGCTCGCCAAGCTAACAAAGAGAAATCTGCGAACAAGCCTGCAAAGTCTTCTCGTGAGATCTTCCAAATCTTAAAAGAGCTAAAGCTAGAAGACTAATCGTTATCTCGCTTTACTCATAGAGTGAATAAAAGGCCTAGCGCATGCTAGGTCTTTTTGTTTTCTACGAACTCAATATCGAGACATTCAACAGGAGTGATGAATCGTCACTCACCCGCTTTAACAAATGAGCTTAACTCTGGCTGTGGATGCTCCGCCGTCAATACCTCTATCGAGTCTTCAACCAACACCTTACCTAGCGCCACAAAAACAAACTTATTTGCAATGCTGCGCGCGTCACCTAAGTGGTGAGTCACCATCAAAACCGTAATATTTCGCTCTGCCGCTAATCGCTTCACTAAGCTAAGCATCTCTTCTCGCAATAGCGGATCCAGCGCAGAGAAAGGCTCATCCAACAGCCAAATATCATGTGGTTGAACAAAACAACGCGCTAGTGCGACACGCTGGCGTTGACCACCGGATAAATGCTCAGGCAATCTATCCAAATACTCAGCGACGCCAACTTGCGCTGCGGCTTGCTCCACAGCTTGCTTTTGGGCTGAGATAAGCTTTAAACCAGGATGCAGACCTAAGCCAATATTTTCTCGCACCGTAAGGTGAGCAAACAGGTTGTGCTCTTGAAACAACATCGCCAACGGTCGTTGATGCGCTTCTTTGCCAATCAGTGATTGCCCTGCCACTGAAATCTCACCCGATGTAGGCTCGATGAACCCAGCAACTAGCGCTAACAGTGTTGATTTACCGGCGCCACTCGGTCCCATAAGCGCAACAATGTCGCCCTGTTCAGCTTGGAAATCAAAACTAAACAACTCTTGGTGATAGTGGTAATCCACATCTTTCATCACTAACATCATCGGTTCCTTAACGCTTTAGCATCAGACTTAGAGGTTCGGCTAAACAAAAATTCAATCAGGCTAAAACTGCCGACACTCAATAACAATAAACTCACTGAAACTACCGCTGCGGCCTCCATCTGATAGCTGCCTAACAATTGGAATAGGTACAAAGGCAAAGTCCTAAAATCTTGACTACCAAACAAGGCAATCGCACTTAAGTCGCCCATCGCCAGCATAAAACTGATTGAGAATGCTTGCGCCATCGGCTTACGCAGTGCTCGCCACTCCACCAGCCTAAAGCGAGTGAACCCTGTCATCCCTAAGCTTGCACACACATACTGGTACTGCTGAGACAAATGCAGCATAGGTTGAGCCAAGGTTTTAATTACGTAAGGCAGTGCCATTAAACTGTTGACTGCAATCACGATAAAGAAAGCTAAGCTGAAAACATCTGTGAATGAGCGCAGTAATAAGAAGATCCCCGTACTGATCACTAGCCCTGGAGTGACTAAGATAATAGTGCCAATCAGCTCGATTTTATCGGCTCTAAAGTTCTTATTCTGTAAGCGCCATGCTCTGCTGGTCAATAGTATCGCGATACCAATACCAACCGCGATAACACTTGCTAATGACGCGACTTTAACCGAGGTCATTAACGCAGCCCAAAACGGCTCACTGCTCAGTACGGTTAATGCCTGCGAGTTAATACCACTGACGATAACCATAGCTAATGGCGGCAATACCAGTATTGAGACTATGATGATCCAAAAGCTATCCCAAGCTTTTGACCTCCAGCTGTCCTTAACCAAATATTTCTCTTCCGACAACTGACTCGCCGTCACAGAGATAGGCTTAGACAGGCGCTGAATACTCACTGCTAACACGCCACATAACAGCATTTGCCATATCGCCAGCAAAGCTCCCGCTTGCAGATCAAAGTCGAACTTAATCGCCTGATAAATAGCGAGCTCGATAGTGGTTGATTTAGGTCCACCGCCTAGCGCCATCACAGTAGCAAAGCTGGTAAAGCACAGCATGAAGACTAAGCCAAAAACATGTGGTAATTGCTGTCTTAATCTCGGCCATTCAACCCATTTGAATTTATTCCAATGACTCATGCCTAAATGCGCACACAACTTGTGCTGCTCAGCAGGCACCGTATCTAACGCTTGCAGAAGTAAACGACTGGCATAAGGCAGATTGAAGAAGACGTGTGCCAACAAAATGCCATTCAACCCATAAATCGAGAATGGCAGTTCAATATGAAAGTTCTCAAGCAGTTTTGCCAACCAACCACTGTTGCCGTAAATAGCCAGTAAACCAAACACGCCGACTAACACTGGCAGAACCAAGGTCGAAGCGAATAGCCTTAACAACAAGGCTCGCCCAAAAAATTGCCTGCGACACAGAGCATGAGCAATAGGTATAGCAAAGCCAACACTCAGCACCGTTGAGAGTGTTGCTTGATAAAAACTGAACTTCGTTACATGCCAATAGTAGGGTTCGGACCATACTTGGCTGATATCAAGAGAAGGGGCATTGCTAAGCAATGCCCCTACTGCTGAAACCACGAAGGCGGTAATGAGTATCGCAACCCAAATACCGACCTTAGGCGTTTTCTTTATCATAAATTGATCTTTACCGTAAAAGTCCATTCCAAACATAAAGAATGGCTTTAAATACAGGTTGTTCATTCTTTTAAAAGTTAATTAAAAAGTAAGCGCACTCTGCCATTCACGAATCCAAGACTTACGCTTCTCGGCGATCTCTTCAGAGCTAAAGCTTAGCGCTTGCTGAGGTACCGTCAGTTGTTCGAAACCTTTAGGTAGCTCAACATCTGTCACTGGGTACATCCAGTTACCTGTCGGCATCGCCGATTGGAATTCATCACTTAGGATAAACGCCATAAACTCATCAGCAAGCTTTTCATTCTTGCTGCCTTTGACCTTTGCAGCCACTTCCACTTGAGTGTAATGCCCTTCTTTGAAGTTCGCTGCTGCGTACTTAGAATCGTTCTCCGCAATGATGTGGTAAGCCGGAGAAGTGGTGTAAGACAATACTAAATCAGATTCACCCTCTAGGAACATAGAGTAAGCTTCAGACCAGCCTTTGGTTACCGTCACGGTTTTCTGAGCAAGCTTCTTCCATGCGGCTGTCGCTTCATCACCGTAAACTGACTTCATCCACAACATCATGCCTTGGCCTGGTGTTGAAGTTCGTGGATCTTGGTAGATAACCTCCAGGTCTTCACGTTGCTCAACCAACTCTTTCAGACTTTTCGGTGGGTTTGCTAGCTTCTCTGTGTTGTAGACAAAAGCGAAGTAGCCAAAGTCGTAAGGTACAAATATATTATCGTTCCAGCCATTTGGCAGTGTTACTGTCGAAGTATCAACATTGTGCTCAGCCAATAAGCCCGTCGCTTTCGCTTCAGCCATGAGGTTGTTATCTAAACCAAGAACGATGTCAGCTTTGCTGTTGCCACCTTCAAGGCGTAAGCGGTTAAGAATAGAGACGCCATCTTCCAGCGCGACAAAATTCACATCACAGCCACACTTTTCTTCAAACGCTTTCTCTACGGCAGGACGAGGGCCCCAATCCGCAGCAAAAGAGTCATAGGTATATACGGTTAACGTATTGTCTGCAGCAAAGGCAGAAAAAGAGATCGCTGTAGTAACAGCAAGGGTAGTTAATGTGAATTTCACTGGACGCTCTCCATGGTCTGAGCGGCACAGGTTTGAGGGAGGAGAACGGTAGAGGTTGTTCCTAACTCAATTCCTACGCCAGCATTATCTGGTTCAGGTTTACGGGTCCCAAGCATCTGCTTGATCTCAGCTCGCATTCATTATTTGAATGGTTCGCTCCCCGATGAGTGTTCAGAATTGTAATTTGATTTTTAACAATAAGCTATCAAGTTTGGATCAATTACGTTGATCGTAGCCCCAACGTGGCACTAAACCTTGTTCGATACCAAGATGATCAAGAATACGCGCCACCATAAAGTCGACCAGATCTTCAATCGACTTAGGTTGATGATAAAAACCCGGAGCCGCAGGCATGATCGTCACGCCCATAGTCGAGAGTTTGTGCATATTCTCTAAATGCAGCGTAGAAAATGGCGTTTCACGAACTACTAATAACAGTTGACCTCGCTCTTTCATGACTACGTCTGCTGCTCGCTCAATCAGATTATCCGATAAGCCGTGTGCAATCGAAGCCAAACTTCCCGCGGAACATGGACAAACTACCATCTGCTTCGGTGCAGCTGAACCAGAGGCAACTGGCGAGAACCAATCATCTTTGCCACACACCACCAACTTTTGAGGGTCGCAGCCAAGGCGTTTAACCAAAGCTTGTTTGGCCGCATCTGGCCCAGCAGGTAACCTGAGATCATGCTCGGTCGCCAATACCACTCGCGCTGCCGATGAAATCAGCAAATAGACCTGATAATCGGCAGCCAAAAGGCATTCAAGTAAACGCAAGCCATAAGGCGCACCAGATGCGCCAGTGAAAGCAAGAGTTATCGCTTTATCGTGTTTTGTCATGTTCTCAATTACTTCAAATTATAAGATCGTAGGCGCCATTAGCCTTTGAGTGCCAAACCATCCAACAGTTTTTGGTGAATACCACCAAAACCACCATTACTCATTACCAAGATTTGGTCGCCCGCTTGTGCCTCTGAGACAATTTTAGCAACGAATGCATCCATGTCATCACTCACGAGTGCCGGTTGGTGACAAGCGTCCGCGACGTCTTGTACCGACCAATCAAGATTGTCGGGTTGGAATAAGTAGGTAGAATCCGCTTGCTTCAACGAATCAGCCAGTGTTTCTTTGTGCACACCACGTTTCATGGTGGCAGAACGAGGCTCTAAAACAGCAATGATCTTCTTAGTGTCGACCTTATTACGTAATCCGCCCAGAGTAAGTTCAATCGCCGTTGGATGATGAGCAAAATCGTCATAAACAGAAACACCTGCCACCTCGTCTTTAAACTCCAAACGACGTTTAGTGTTAATGAAAGTAGCTAGCGATTCGCACGCTAAATCTGGCGTCACACCTATGTGTCGTGCAGCTGCTATCGCCATCAAGGCATTGTTGACGTTGTGGTCGCCCACTAAATCCCAATTTACCGTTCCAACACATTCATTTTGGAAGTAAACCTCAAATTGAGAACCATCTTTGACGAGCTTCTTGGCATCCCAGTCGCCTTGCTCGCCACTCGATTCAGTTTCACTCCAGCAACCGCGAGCTAGAACATCTTGAATAGCAGCGTCTTGCTTAGGTGAGAAAATGCGGCCATTGCTAGGCACTGTACGCACCAAATGATGGAATTGACGCTTAATCGCTTCAAGATCGTCAAAGATGTCCGCATGATCGAACTCTAGGTTATTCATCACCAAGGTTCTTGGGTGGTAATGAACGAACTTAGATCGTTTATCGAAAAAAGCACTGTCGTATTCGTCGGCTTCTACCACAAAGAACATGCTTTCACCAAGGCGAGCAGAGATACCAAAGTTACCCAACACACCGCCAACTAAGAAGCCCGGAGCATAACCACAGTCTTCCAAGATCCAAGCCAGCATGCTTGATGTCGTGGTTTTACCATGAGTACCGGACACCGCCAGAACCCAACGGTCATGCAGCAAGAACTCTTGCAACCACTGTGGACCAGAGGTGTATCGAAGGTTGTTATCCAAGACATACTCTACGCATGGGTTACCGCGGCTCATCGCATTACCTATAACCACGAGATCCGGCCTTGGTTCTAGCTGGCTAGGGTCGAAACCTTCAATAATTTCGATCCCTTGAGATTCCAACAAAGTACTCATTGGAGGATAAACATTCGCGTCACTACCGGTAACCTTGTGACCTAGTTGACGAGCCAATACCGCAGCACCACCCATGAAGGTGCCACAAATTCCTAAGATATGAATATGCATAAATTGCTTCCAAACGCTTGGCTAAATAAACGGTGCCTAATTAAAACGGCTTGCACTCATTATCATTAAATGGCGGTTAAAAGCGAGCGGCAATGCAAAACAAATTTAGTCGACATAGTAAGTGAGATCTGTGTCGCTTAGTTCATTACCATTAAAAAGATCTAGCCTTTAGAATTTAGGTAAGCGTCTAGATGAATAAAGCCCATATAAGAGGCCAATTCTATAGTGCTCAAATCCCCCCCCCCTAATATTCAGAGAAGTTTAAGGAAATAACATGTCTGAGATGCGCACCCTTGGTGAGTTCATTGTTGCAAAACAAAATGACTTCCCCCATGCAAGCGGTGATCTATCATCCCTTTTGTCATCAATTCGTCTTGCTGCAAAAATTGTTAACCGTGAAATTAACAAAGCAGGTCTTGTCGATATTACTGGCGCTGTTGGTACAGACAACGTTCAAGGTGAAGAGCAACAAAAGCTAGACCTGTATGCTAACGACAAGTTTAAAGCCGCACTTGAAGCTCGAGATCAAGTTTGTGGTGTCGCGAGTGAAGAAGAAGACGAAGCCGTTGCCTTCAATAAAGAGCTCAACAAAAACGCAAAATACGTTGTACTAATGGATCCACTTGATGGTTCTTCAAACATCGATGTGAATGTATCGGTCGGTACAATTTTCTCAATCTACCGCCGAGTATCACCGATTGGTACTCCACCAGCACAAGAAGATTTCCTACAGCCTGGACATAAGCAAGTTGCTGCTGGTTACGTGATTTACGGCTCTTCGACCATGCTTGTATACACAACCGGTGCGGGTGTAAATGGCTTCACTTACGACCCATCACTAGGCACCTTCTGTCTGTCTCATGAAAACATGATGATCCCTGACGAAGGTAAGATTTATTCAATCAACGAAGGTAACTACATTCGCTTCCCTACAGGTGTTAAGAAGTACATCAAGTACTGTCAGGAAAGCGAGCCAAGTGATAATCGTCCTTACACTTCTCGCTACATTGGCTCTCTTGTATCTGACTTCCACCGCAACCTACTTAAAGGGGGCATCTACCTATACCCAAGTACAGAAAGCCACCCTCAAGGTAAACTGCGTTTGCTTTATGAATGCAACCCTATTGCCTTCATCATGGAGCAAGCAGGCGGTATCGCTTCTGATGGTGTACAACGTATCATGGACATCAAACCAACTGAGCTACACCAGCGTGTACCTTTCTTCGTTGGTTCTAAGAATATGGTTCGTAAAGTTGAAGAGTTTCTTGAGCAGAACCCAGACTAACCCTCTCGTTTCTTTCTCAACTTAATCTCATTAAAAAAGCCAGCATCGAAATGCTGGCTTTTTGTTGCCTCGCTAGGTGAATAACTAATTAGGAATCATTGTTCCGCTTACACCAGTCACCCGAAAGTATTTCTTTATTAGCTGTTAGATCAAGCTGATACAAATATACCCATGCTAATCCAAATATAGTCTCTATTTGCTCGCGACGATACTCAATAGGCACATCTTCTAGCCGATCGAGCGACTCCAAAACTTCGTCGTTAATCATATAGACCTCCCCAGCGACACTTTTCTTTCCTAAAATCATCGCTGGATAAGCATCTAGTTCAAAAAGATCGTATTCCTCAGGAGTCTCAAACCTACCTAGTAATTTACAACCCTTTAAATAATGGTGATTGGATTGGTCTTGTCTCAAGGTTCCATACACAAAAACAAGATGCTTCATAAATCCTCCACACGCCATTCACACGAGCACGGTAATGAATGGCTGATGTATTACCTAGGTGACTTCAAATAGCTTTACTCGAACTCAAATTGATATAAGAGGTCTACTGCACTGTCTAAACCAGAAACGGCTTCAACGTAGAGGTCCTGCATCAATCGATAACGAACAGTAAACTCACCAAGCGAGTTGAAGATACCCACACCATACTTAACCTGTAAGCCAGGAAGGATGTAACCACTTACCGTTACTTGTGAGTCGTCACCAGAGCCTGCGGTATCCAGTTGCAAATCTTGTACACCAAAGGCCTCACCTATCTCCCCAACGACCTTACCGCTCTTCGCTAAGCTCAAACCAATTAAAGTGGTTGTCATGGAGCCGCTCGACTCGCCATCGATATCTTGACCACGCAAGATGTAAGAAAGTGCATTTGCTTGCGGCATCACAGGGTCTGAATAAATCTCAATAGCAGGCTCTGTTGCCGGGCCAGTCACTCGAATACCCGCCGTCACATCATCTTGAGTATTGTCAGGATTACGGATCGCATTGATCGCTACATAAGGCTGATCCGGCGGACCGTTCATTAGAATCTTGCCCTCTTCGATCAACAGGTCTTGTCCGAATGATTGGTAAGTACCATCCACGATGTTCACTTCACCGGTGATAAAAGGGCCTTGGTCTTTTTGAGCAACATTCAGTTTACCGACCAAATCACCTTCAAGGCCGAAAGCGGACAGCTTAAAATCATCACCAATGGAGATATTAATGTTCGTCACGACATCAAATGGAATGGTCGATTCGCCCTCAGGTTGCAGATCTTTATTCAAAATAACTTGATCAGAAGAAACGCCAACCGCAGAAGGCGGCAAGTCTTCAACCACAATGCGTCCCCATGGTAATGCAATATCACCGGTAATTTTTACAAGCTCAGGCGTAACATCAATGGTCATGTCAGGGACGACCTTAACCTTGACCATAGGTGGAACATCCACCATCAATTCATCGGCAAACACTCTAACGTTCGAATGCCATGCTTGAAGATCTTGCCACTCACCAGAGCCTTCAATATCAAGGTGTCCATCTGGGGTTTCTACATTGGCATCTAGCTTTGCACTATAGCCATCAAAGTCGAGGTCAATACGACCATCTTTCACATCAATTGGGGTTACGTCGCCTTTAACTTGAATGCCGTCCACTGAAAATTGCCCGAACACTTGGGGATGCATCAAAGAGCCTTTTACCTGCAAGTCACTCGCAAGGTCGGCTTTCAACAAGCTGTATTCACCTAAAATAGGCTGCAAGAAATCCAAATGGAAAGTCGTCAACTTAATCGCAGCATCGACTATTTGATCTTGTGCAAGAATATCAGGTAGCGACACAGTACCAGACAGATCACCGTTATCAGAAACATCCAGTTTGAAGTCCGCATCTAGCTTGTTATCTTTCAGTTGAGCGTTTAGGGCAACGCTCTCCCAACCGATTGTGATTGGTTCACCGACTTGCTGTACAGCCTGACCTTTTGGCATATCAAGGCTTACTGTGACTTCTGGCTGACCTTGTTCCGACCATTTTGCGTGAGCTTTAACATTCACTAAGCCTTGTAGTTCAGTCTCTTTAGGAACAAAGGCTTTAATCTGATCGAAGTCGAACTGATTAATTGCGATCTTGACCTCACCCGATTTTCCTGCACGGATGTCTTCGTCCAGACACACACTCGAACTAGCTTGCTTCCAACAGTGCGCTTGAACATCAGCAAACTGCTTGTCGACATCGGCCTTAATAGAGACAGGTTGTTCAAGCACCCAAGGGCCTTGCTGAGTCGTGATTTTCACTCGGTCTAACGAGCCATTCCAGATAAGAGAAGGCTTTTGAATCAACCCACCAGAAATCGCCAAACTTGTCGATACGATGTCGGATATAACATCTAACGTCACAGTGTGCTTTTTCTCACCGCCACTTACCGTCAAATCGATACTTTCTACATTTTGTTCTTGATAACTCAAGTTCTTGGCTTTTAACACAAGGTCGGCTTGCGCTTCAGGTAATGGCAATGGAACCACTGAACCATTAAGAGATAGCGACTCCAGTGTTGCTTCGCTATTCCAATCCACCTTATTCACGTTCAGTGTTAGATCGACCTTGGGCTCTTGAGTAGGACCACTAAGTTGGATGTTACCAATCACTTGTCCTTTCAAGTCTGGAACACTTTTCACAAGCTCAGGGAAGTAAATATCAACGCCCATATCCCACTGCTTATCGAGCTGTCCCTGTGCCTTAATCGAATTCACACCGTGAGCTAAGATCAAGCCACTGGTTTTCAGCTTAGGCTCACCACTTGCGCTTCGATCAGACGCCGACAACTGGCCTTCAATATCCAATGGGTAATCACGCAAGATACCCTCAATATCAAGCTTAGGTAGCTCAATTGCCCAGCCACCAGCCTCGGTCAATTCACCCGATGTTACTATGCTACCACTGATATTACCTTCCGCTTCAGGCCATTGCAGAGCAGGTTGAATGTCTTTTAGGGATACATCCACTTGCCAATTAACAAGCTTTGCCCAGTTAGCTTTGACCGAACCATTGAGCTCACCGCCCAAGATGTTCAATTTCAGTCGCTCAAGCTCTATTTGTTCAGTGGTACCTTTACCCTGTAAGTCGATGGCTAGTGCAGGAATCTCCTTACCATCCGCTTTACCTTTAAGCTGAACATTAAAACCATCTAATGAACCGTCGGCTTTAAGGCGTTCAATTTCGGCTTGGTAATCGCTTTTACCAATTAGGGGCCATTGCGCTTGTCCATCTTCTAGCAGTAAATCAAATGGCAGCGTAGGCTCTAAAGGTTGAAGTTCTCCAGAGAGCTTGGCTTTTATCAAGTCAGAAAACTTCGAGTCGAGCTGCAGCTTAGCCACACTGCCTTGTGCTTTCAGTGATAACTTCTGACCAGCAAGGTCGGTTTCCTTCACCTTAGCGTCCAATGAAAGCTCTAAAGGATAGCCATCTTTAAGCTCAACCTTAGTAGAAAGATTCGCACTCGCCTGCGGCATGTCGAGCTCAAGAGTGGATACATCGACGGTGTTTTTTCCGGCGCTCGCTTCAAGCCCGAGATGATTGACAACGATTGGCGTCTCTTGTTCTAAGGTGAAACGGTTGAGATCAAATCGTTCTAGTACAACCTGTAATGGGATCCAGACCTCAGGCAGCTCTATCGCTGTTTTCACCGCAGGTTCCGGCTCAACTACTTCTGGCTTTGGATCTTCTGTTGATTCAGCAAGTTTAACTTTTAGGTCATTGAACAAGGTTGGCGATATTGTCAGCCTTTCACCTTGCATACTCAAAGCCGTTGAGAACAAGCTCCATTCAATCTCATTACCCAAGATGTTCAGCTTAATATCAGATAAAGCGATGCGATTGATGGTGATTGGAATTGGCGTTTTTACCGACTTAATAGGTGGCGTTGGCTCAGTCTCTTCTGTAGAGGCTGGAGGAAGCTCCGTAAAAGCAAAATCTAGCCCTTGAATTACAATGCGATCAACACACAACTTAGGGTCGAGCAAACAACGAGGATTAATAGCCAATACCAGTTTTTCCACTTTGGTATCGATATGGAGACTATCATCTTTGAATTGAACATTATTGAGCGTAAAGCTCGGGAATAAAGCACCTTTTGTACTTCCCACTTTAAGTTGTGGCAGAGCTTTTTCAGCGCCCCACAACACAGTGTTTAAGCCAGGGTTTGTAAACAATACAAAACCTAACAGGGCTATTAACAGCAGCAAAATGGACGTCAATGAAATCGACGTCCATTTTATGCACTTGCCCATCACTTTGATCATAACTCTGGTCCTAAACTAAAGTGCAATTGGAACTCATCACCTTTCTTCTCATCTAGACCCCACGCAAAGTCAAGGCTGACAGGTCCAACGGGTGATGCCCAACGAACACCAACACCAGTACCACGTTTCCACTCTGGTTTATCATTGAACGCATCACCAATATCGTAGAAGGCTGCACCCCACCAGTTTCCAACTAAACGGTATTGATATTCAAACGAGCTGGTTGCGATGAACTTAGCACCGGTTAATGCGTTACTTTCATCACGAGGAGAGATCGATTCATAGCCGTAACCGCGGATACTGTTGTCACCACCGGCGAAGAATCTTAGTGAGGGAGACAGCTTCTCAAATTCATCAGCAAAGTTCCCACCAAACTGTAGGCGGGTTAGACCACGGTGGTTGTTACCAATGCTACGAATCCATGCCGTATGTCCTTGAAAGCGTACCACCTTGGTTTCCGACAGTAAGGTGTCATCACCCGCTTCAACCATGATGGTTTGTTTATCACCCCACATCGGCATTGAACCACCACGCGTTCGAGTTCGTGAGAAAGCAATACCCGGCAACACGAATTGCGCTAAATCATCCTGCAAACCTTGCTCATAGTTTTCAACCAAGTATCGAATGAATACGGTGCGTTGCCAGCCATTGTCGAGACGCCAATATCTTTCTAGCGCTAAGTTTGATTCCAAACTCTTGGTATCGCGATTATCTAGGTTCTTCATCCCGTACTTAACTTGGTAATAATCGTTAAGCACATCATCTAATGGGATTTTATAAGTCGCGGTAATCGTCTGCTCAGGCTTGGAGATCGACAAGCTGCTGTTAAAGCTGTGGCCAAGCTCGTTAACCCAAGGTTTCTTCCATTTGAGTGTACCTTTCACACCAAGGTCGGTAGAGACACCAATACCCGTTTCAATCTGGTTACGCGCTTGCGGAGCAAGGCTGACCTTCATCGGAATTTCTCTGCCTTCACCTAATCGGCTTAAATCAGGCTCAACAAAAACCGAGGAGAACCAATCCGTGTTGGACAAGTTTTGGTTGTATTCCCCCACTTTAGTAATCGAATAGGGTTCACCATCTTCAAAGGTCTTGAGAGATTGAACCTTATCATCCTCGATTTGACTACCGGTCACTGTAGTTTTGCCAAAGTGGTAACGAATACCACTGTTGTAATGAAGGCGAACATAAGCACGATTCAATTCAGACGCAACCTCTAACTTGCTAACCTCATACGCGCCATCGAAATAGCCTTTTGCCAATCCGAGATTACGCATCGATGATTTCAAAGAGTCGTAATTACCATGATTCAAAATCGTGCCTTTCGATAGCTTGCTCTTGGCTATTAAAGCTAGAAAGTCTGAGTCATTTTTGGCTTCACCGCTCAGAACAATGTCTGATGTGTAGATACGAACAGGTTCTCCCTGTTCAACCGTCACCGTGAGCTCGGTTTCATCTTCAGAGTGGGAAAACGTAATGGTGGGTTGGTAATAGCCTAACGCATTGAGGGCTTCTTTAATCAAAGACTCCAAGCGAGACTGGAATCTTAGTGATACCGCATACTCTTCTTCAGGCACAGCACTCAGATAAGCATCTACGTTATCTTCAAGCGCCCCATCAAGCCCTTTAACTTCAAGGGAAACGTCAGCAAAAGCGAGCGCCGATGACAATAGAGTGCCAATCAGAACTGGTAAAGTTTTTCTTATCATGCTTAATTGGTGAAGAAGTTATCAATACGTTAATAATCAAAAAGAAATAATACCGCTAAAAAGGCATTGAGTCTGTAAGTAATCCTGCAATAACACGGTCTAATTTAAAGACTTATTTAATATGAACCAAGCGTTAATGCGCCCACAGTTCACAAAAGCCAACGTGGTCACGTATGCGAAAAGGAATATGACATGCTAAACAAACAACAACTGGTTTCCTCAGCCACCGCATTACCGGGAAATGCAGCTCCAATTCAAATCACTGAGCGCCATTACGTTAATCAAACTGACTTGCTAGCTGCCCCGGTGGGATCCCAACAAGAAGTCTTGTTAGGCATGGGATGTTTCTGGGGAGCTGAACGTCTATTTTGGCAATTAGACGGTGTGGTCTCTACATCAGTTGGCTACGCTGGCGGTTACACAGTAAATCCAACCTATGAACAAGTGTGTACCGGACAAACTGGTCATACAGAAGTCGTTCGTGTCATTTTTGATAGCGAGCAAACCTCTCTAGCACAAATACTTGAGACCTTCTGGGAACGCCACGACCCAACTCAGGGCATGCGCCAAGGTAATGATTTAGGGACACAATACCGTTCTGCTATCTACACCTTCAGTGAAGAACAACAGACCATTGCTGAACAATCTCGACAAAATTACCAAAGAGCGATTACTGCCTCTTTAGGCAATGAGATTACGACAGAAGTTCTGGCTGCAGGGAAATATTTTTTCGCGGAAACCTACCACCAACAGTACTTGGCTAAGAACCCTAATGGGTACTGCGGGTTGGGCGGAACCGGTGTTTGTTTCCCTCCACAATAAAGGGCAGTTAGGCTGCTCTACCTCAAACGATATCCATTAAAAATGGCTTCCACTCGGAAGCCCTTTTCATTGTTAATCTATTTGAAGTAAGACCAATCAATAAAGCTTAATTACATCGGCAGAGTAGCAATTGTGCCGTTCACTTCTCTAAAAATAGTGAGCTTTTGTTTGTCTGAAACTTCAGGAGGCAGCACTTTACCATAGTCGAAACGAAACTCTCCGACACCTTCGATGGCAAACTGGCCTTTGAATAGGACTTTAACGAAACGCGCCACCTGATGTGGGCGGTAAGTAGAAAATTTTCTTAACATATTAAAACCTCAATTCCATTTGAGTACTACAGTCACGCACCTGAACACTGGCGAGTTCAAAGCACATTTAATCGCTAATTCCTTTAGCAAGCAGCAAGATAATCTATTGTTCATCTTGATATCGTTGCATTATACCCTTTAGTAACAAGCCTGCAACTTATTTCTACGTCGTACGATAAAAAAGTTAAAGAGGCATTTTTCAAATTTCATATTATACTTTCAATGCAAACCAACAAGCGGAACAAATATATAATGAAAAACAAAACTCTACTGGCTTTATTAGCCGCAGCCTCTCCACTCTTCGCCAATGCTCATAACTTATCTGTAGGTTCAACTCTTCCTGCCGTTGACGTTAGTAACTATGGTGAAATCGTTCTAAAAGACGGAGCTACAGAATATCAAGCTTGGGCAACCAAGGATCTTCTGGGTAAAGTTCGTGTCGTTCAAGCTATCGCAGGCCGCAGCAGCTCAAAAGAGCTTAATGCACCACTGATGGCAGCTATCACAGCATCGAAGTTTTCAGAAGACAGCTACCAAACTACGACCATTATCAACCAAGATGATGCGATTTGGGGCACAGGCTCTTTTGTAAAATCATCAGCAGAAAGCAGCAAAGAAGAATTTCCATGGTCTTCTATGGTTCTTGATGAAAGTGGCACCGTTGCTTCGTCATGGGCTCTAAAAGAAGAGAGCTCAGCGATTATCGTGCAAGACAAACAAGGTAAGATCTTGTTTGTAAAGGAAGGCGCACTTAACGAATCAGAGGTAACGCAAGTTATTGAATTGATTAAAGCCAGCCTTTAATCATATATTCGCGTCTTTTTTCGAGACCTTATCAAAGGATATTGTTATATTATAACAGTATCCTTTTTTAATTCTGTGGTCAATCATCCTCATGTGGCAAAACACACCCAACAATGTGAAACGCAAAACAAGCTTCTTGCTCGGGCTAATGCTCATGCTAAGCGTGTTAGCAGCGACACATATAGTGGATATTGACCCGGAGCACCACACTTCGCATCACTGTGAGCTGTTTTCCATAAATCAGTTCATTACTGCGCACTCGCTACCACAAGTTCCAGAGTTTCATTCAGAGTTTACTGCCGTTATCACAGACTCAGTAGCCTCACTGCAGCGCCACTATTTCGCCTATCTGGCGCGCTCTCCTCCTGTCAAAATTACTTAATTACCACTACTTTTTAATTAACCTTTATTCAGGAAAAAAAACATGAAACCTTCTATTTTAGCCGTTGTTATCGGTATGACTGTCTCTACTACTGCTCTAGCTAATGAGGAGTTCCGTTCTCACGGTGCACACGAACACGGACATGTTGAAGTAAACATCGCTCAAGACGGACAAGAACTGCTTGTTGAAGTAACTGCACCAGGTGCAGATGTAGTTGGCTTTGAGCACGCTCCAGAAACAGCAGAGCAAAAGAAAGTATTTGAGCAAGCTATTGCACAACTTAACAAGCCAGACGAGCTATTTAGCTTTAACAACGCGAACTGTACGTTGAAGTTCAAGTCAGTGACAAACACGTTAGAAGGCGATCATGATGATCACGAAGGTCATGACCATGCTGAACACGATCATCATGACCACGAAGGCCATGACCATGCTGAGCACGATCATCATGACCACAAAGACCATGACCACGCTGAACACGATCATGACGACCACGAAGGTCACGACCACCACGATCATGAAGGTCATGACCACTCTGAAGGTGGCCACGGTGAGTTCACTGTTGAGTACCACTACCAATGTTCAGATGTAGCTAAGCTAGACACAGTTAGCACTCAGTGGTTCTCTAAGTTCAGCAACACTGAAAAAATGACGGTGAACCTACTAACAGATACAGCTCAAGTACAAGAAGTACTTAACGCAGAGCGTATTAGTTTCCGATTCTAATCACTACTAGATCGGATTAAACGTAAAACAAACAGCCAAGTAAGTGCCTACTTACTTGGCTGTTCAAATCGGTGTGCTATGGGAATTTATGTTGCTAACTGCTGACCAGTAGATACACCGCTTTAATTATTGGAGCTAGCATGTCTTTTGACAGTTCATCACTTGTGGTCAAACTCGAAAATATCAGCTTTCGTTGGAAACCAGAATTACCCCCAACTCTAGAAATCCCTTCTCTGCATATCCAAGCCCAAGAGCACCTCTTCATAAAAGGGCCAAGTGGCTGTGGCAAGTCAACATTATTAGGGTTACTGACTGGCATAAACCAAGCAGAGCAAGGCGAAGTCTCTATTTTAGGTCAAGATCTGACTCAGCTAACACCTCGCCAAAGAGACACGTTTAGAGCCGATCATATTGGTTATATTTTCCAACACTTTAACCTTCTTCCTTATTTATCAGTGATCGATAACGTCACGCTTCCTTGCCAATTCTCAAAAACACGTAAGCAGCAAGTCACAGAAAGTAAGAACAGCCTGCAAGCCACTGCTCAAGATTTATTGTTACGACTAAAGCTGCCTCAAGCCCTAATGAACAAACCTGTTACTGAGTTGAGTATTGGCCAGCAACAGCGTGTTGCCGCTGCCCGTGCTCTTATGGGGCAACCTAAAATCATCATTGCAGATGAACCTACCTCGGCACTCGATCATGACAACCGAGAAGCCTTTATCGAACTGTTGCTAGAACAAGCAAATCAAGCAGGCTCTACTCTGATATTTGTCAGCCATGATCCAACATTAGAAAAACTGTTCACTCGAACCATAGATTTAAAAACCGTTAACCAAGCTAAGGTTGTCGTATGAAAGTAATTACTCACTTAGCCCTAAAAAGTGTACTCAACCGTAAAGCTACGGCTATTCTCACAATCCTTACTGTGGCAGTCTCGGTTATTCTATTACTCGGTGTAGAACGTGTTAGAACCGAAGCCAAGAGCAGCTTTGCTAATACCATTTCAGGCACTGACCTTATCGTTGGTGGCCGCTCAGGTCAGGTAAACCTTCTGCTCTACTCTGTATTTAGAATCGGTAATGCGACCAACAATATCGACTGGAAAAGCTATCAAGAATTTAGCCAACACAAAGCCGTAAAGTGGGCGATCCCTATTTCATTGGGTGATTCTCATAAAGGCTTCCGTGTGATGGGTACTAACCATAGCTACTTTGAAAACTACCGCTATGGAAGTAAGCAACCACTTACTTTCCAGCAAGGTAAAGAGTTTAATGCGCTATTTGATGTAGTGATTGGTGCCGATGTCGCGAAAAAGTTAGATTACAAGATTGGTGATCAAATCATTCTTGCACACGGTATCAGTGATGTGGCGTTCAGCCGTCACGATAACCTGCCCTTCAAGATTGTCGGAATACTCGCACCAACAGGAACGCCAATAGACAAAACCGTGCATGTATCGTTAGAAGCAATCGAAGCGATTCACGTTGGTTGGGAGTCAGGTGCCAACCTAGGCCACACCCCAGATGCCGAAACCTTGAAAACCTACGATTTCCAACCTCAGCAAATCACAGCGATGATGCTTGGACTGAACTCGAAGATTCAAACCTTCGCACTGCAAAGAGAAATCAATAACTACCGTCAAGAGCCATTGAGCGCAATTATGCCGGGCATTGCTCTGCATGAATTATGGGGCATGATGGCCGTCGCAGAACAAGCATTGCTGATTGTTTCAGGGTTTGTTGTCGTTGCCGGTTTACTGGGGATGCTAAGTAGCTTACTGACTAGCTTACAAGAGCGACGTCGAGAGATGGCTATTCTGCGTGCGATGGGCGCAAGGCCTCGTCATGTGTTTGGTCTATTGATTAGTGAAGCCAGTGCCCTGACCTTCTTAGGCATAACATTGGGCGTTGCAGTGTTGTTTGCTCTGATCGCAGTAGTTGCTCCTATTGTGCAACAAAGTTATGGTATCAACATCTCGATATCTGCGATTACACCACACGAGTGGAAATTGCTTATGCTGGTGCAAATTGCCGGAATAATTATCGGCTTCATTCCCGCTTTCAGGGCTTACCGTCAGTCATTGTCTGATGGCATGACAATTCGAATCTAAATAGGAAACTACGATGCAACGCAAATTCCTACTGATATTTGGGCTACTAATGTTCCCATTTATGAGTACAGCTCACGCTGAAGCACCTCAGAATGAGGAATCAGTATTAACACTCGAATGGATTGATTTAATTCCAGAATCAGAGCGCGCTAAACTAGATTCGTTTGGCATGCCAATGGTTGACCATAACAGCATGGAGAAACCTCAACAGTCGACTCAAGGCGCAGTTCGCCCCGAGCTAAATGGCAGTAAGGTTAAGATCCCAGGCTTTGTGATCCCATTGGAAGGCGATGAGAATATGATCACTGAGTTTCTATTGGTGCCATATTTTGGAGCATGTATCCACGTGCCACCACCGCCACCAAACCAAATCATCTACGTTAAGTTCCCTAAGGGAGCACCAATCCAGCAATTATGGGATGTTATCTATTTGGTAGGTACGCTGAAAACAGAATCGATCAGTCACGATTTAGCACAAACAGGCTATCTGATTGAAGGGACTGCGATAGAAGAATACGACGACATGTAGTCGTTTGGAGGGTGGCTCAGCAATGAGCCGCCGTCACTGAATAAACAAAATTATTCAATAACAGTTTAATAACGATATTGTTCCTCTAAGTTACGCAATATAATTAGATAAATAAGCTAGCACACCCACATAAGTCGCGAGTAATAAACCTATACCAAGCTGCTTTTTCAGCTTGTTATCATTGACTTGATTCATAACTCCTCCTTGATAATTACAACAAATTTAACATTTTATTATCATTATCAAAAGTAAAATTTTGTTGAAGTCTTCAACTCTGCACGCAAAATATAGCCACCAATCAGATAAAGAGTTACATTTTAGACAGTTATACCAATCACAGTAAGTAATCAGAAATAGCGTTCTAACAAGCTAGGGCGAGCAATGAATGACTACGATTGGTATTGATTCGTCTCCTAACGGTACTCTTATGTCAGAAACCAAACAGCCAGTAATCATTGAGCATGCTAGCGATACACAGCATAAGCATGAGAAAAAGCCTCATATTGCCGACAGTGCTAGTCGAATGCTGCACATTGCCCAAAGCTTCGGTTTAGATTCCTTAATCAGTCAAAGTAACAAAGCGAACGATAAAGCCGCTAGCACACTGATCGAGCGAGCGTTATTACGAGAGAAGAAACGCAAGGAATTGCGCCAGAAGAACTTAGAGCAAGTCCTGAAACTGGCACATTCTTCATGTAAAGATGAGGCGGCTGGCGACCCGGATCAGGACTGGTTATATCGCTTTTTCGATATGGCACAAGAGATCCACAATACGTCGATGCAAAGGCTTTGGGCTCAGGTACTGAAACGAGAGGTCACTAACCCAGGTTCTACGTCGATGAAGGCGCTGCAAATCCTAAAAGATATGACACCAAAGGAAGCTCTGACCTTACAAAGAGCCGCTTCACTGGGTTGTAGCTTTGGCAGCGACAACAGTAAAAAGCTGTTGCTTGGTTTTAAATCTCACGCAGGGCTATTTAGTTTTGGTAAAAGAGACACCACCAACACCATTAACCTTGGTGGGCATAACCTTCCCTACTCTAGCCTTCTCCACCTGATTGAACTTGGCATTATTCTAGGCACGGAATTAGAGTCTGGAGAGATCGACTTCGACCCAGCATTACATCTGACGTACCAAGGCAAAAGTATGTCATTAGCGCCGCTATCAAAAGGCGTTAAGTTGGTGTACTACCGGTTTAGCCCTACAGGCAATGAACTGTGTGCGCTACTAGGCAATAAACCTAACATGCCTTATTACGACCAATTGGTTGCCCTACTGAGTCAGAAGTTCACGGTTCAAACCGAGGTGAAAAGCAGTGTGAACTACACCGTCTAGATAATAGAGTCTAGGAAATAGACGGTGTAAAAAGTGAAGAGTATTGAGAGAAACAAAGATAATCTAGAGGGTAGGTTTCTTGTCTCGGTAGATTAAGGCTGCATTGCTTTTAGCGAACATGCCCATGCGCAGCCTTAATCATACCAACGATCTCAATTGGCTAAAATGTTACGCTTCTCTAACGCATCAATGCACAACTCGACCAATTCATCGATCGTCTTCTCTCCTGCAGGTAGATCAATCTCAGGGTTTTGTGGCGCTTCGTAAGTCGAGCTAATTCCCGTGAAATTAGGAATCTCTCCCGCACGTGCTTTCTTATACAAACCTTTAGGGTCGCGTTGTTCGCAAACCTCTAATGGCGTATTCACAAACACTTCAAGAAACTCTCCTTCAGGCAGTAAGTCGCGTACTAGTTGTCTTTCCGCTTGGTGAGGAGAAATAAATGCAGATAGTACAATCAAACCAGCATCAGCCATCAATTTAGCTAACTCACCAATACGACGAATATTCTCTCGGCGGTCTTGCTCAGAAAAGCCAAGGTCACTACACAAACCATGACGAACATTGTCACCATCCAGCAAATAGGTATGGTAACCCAGTTGCGCCAAACGATTCTCTAGCGCACCTGCCACTGTCGACTTACCAGAACCAGACAGCCCAGTGAACCAAAGCACAGCAGGCTTTTGTGATTTCAGATCCGCGCGGAATGCTTTATCAATCGAGTGTTGATGCCACACAACATTCTCATCTTTGTGTTTGAGTACTGCGGTCATAAATAGTCCTTTAAATAAACAGCATTAAAATGGGAAAAAGTAAGGAATTAGGGTCAATACCAAGCCCGAGTAAACAATCGAGATTGGGATACCGATGCGCAGATAATCTGTGAGGTGATAATTACCTACGCTATAAACAAGTAAGTTAGTCTGGTAGCCGTATGGCGAAATGAAGCTGGCACTCGCACCAAACAATACCGCCATGATGAATGGCATTGGGTCAACGCCATAGCCTACCGCCATGCTGTAGCCGATCGGGAACGAAAGTGCCGCAGCGGCGTTATTGGTAACTAACTCTGTCAAAATCAGAGTCATCAGATAAGTCGCGACCAAGGCACCAAATACGCCCCAGCCATTAAATGCCTCAATGAACATCTGCCCCATACGTTCCGACAAACCCGATGAAATCATCAGCTGAGCAATAGAGAGCGCAGAGCCCACAATCACAACAATATCAACAGGAAAGCGGCGGCGAAGCTCACTCAGCTGCACAATGCCAAATGCCACCAGCAATAATAAAAACCCAGCTAAGCCTTTAATTATCGGCACCATATCAAGCAGTGCTAAACCAATCACACTAGTGAAACCAAGTAGTACAAGCGCCGATTTATCAGCATCAAGCTTGGCACTTGAATCCAAATCATTCATCAACACAAACTCTTTGTTGTGTTGTTGTCGCTGCTCTTCAAAGCGTTTGCCTGGCACCAGAATCAAGGTATCGCCTGCCGTCAGCGTGATGTTACCCAAGCCACCTTCAAGGCGTTCATGACCGCGACGAATCGCCACCACCACCGCATCAAAGCGGTCTCGGAACTGACTGGTTTTCAGTGTTTTATTACAAAAGCTTGCCGATGAGCTCACCACTACTTCAACAAAGCTCTGACCGTTGAGGTGATGTTGACCAAACAGAGTTAGCCCTTGGATTTCTTGCAGCGTCGCGACACTCTCTACATCACCACAAAACAGCAGTCGATCACGAGCCTGCAATACAAAATCAGGGTCAATCGAGGCTGTGGTTTTACCGTCACGAATCACTTCCGCTAAGAACAACTTTCGCAGTGCTCTTAGGTTATTCTCACTCACACTGCGACCAACCAACGGAGAGCCCGGCTCTACTCTAGCCTCCAAGAAGTAAGGCAGATCATCTTGCGATCCATCATCGTAGTTTGGTAGGAAGTAACTCAGAGGAATAAGGATCAACACCCCACCCGCTAATACCGCTAAACCGATCAGAGTTGGCGTAAAAAAGTTAAGACTCGGCAATCCTGCATCTTCAACAAAGCTATTGATGATCAAATTGGTTGAGGTGCCGATCAATGTCAGTGTTCCACCAAGAATAGCGGCATATGACAATGGAATAAGGAGTTTGGATGGCGCGTGTTGTTGGTTACGTTTGATCGCACCGATCAAAGAAACCACCACTGCCGTGTTATTGGTAAAAGAAGAAAGCAAGGCTGTGGAAATACCCAACTTTGCCACCACTGTGCCCAAGCAGCCTTCAGAAATATTGCGGCTAACCCAACTGATTAAGCGAGTTTTTTCCAGCGCACTTGATGCCAAGATCAGGAGAATTAGGGTCAGTAATGAGGAATTAGTGAAATTGTTGGCTATGCTCGATAGGTCGATCATCCCACCCATAAAAGCAATAAACGCCGCGCCAGCAAAGATAAAGCTTGGCTTAATACGGGTAACGAGCAGGCAAGTAATGATGCCGAGCAAAATCGCTAATACAAATCCTTGTTGCCACATATACCCGTCCTTTGTGGCGGAAACGATCGGTTTCCGCCTGATTCAATAAGCTGCTACTTAACCGTTTATGACTTAAGTAATTGGCTTAAATCTTTGGCATCCCAATGAGGGAAGTGCTTGCGAACCAATGCATTAAACTCAAGTTCAAATGCAGAGAAGTTACCGACTTGCTGTTCAACAGAGTCCAAACGGTCTCGAATCAAACCCGCGCCAACTGTCACGTTGGTTAGGCGGTCAATAACGATGAAGCCACCGGTATCGGCACTTTCACGGTATTTATCCAGCGCGACTGTCTCGTTCAGTGACCACTCACACAAGCCAATACCATTCAGTGGTAACTCTTCAACCTCATGCGTCGACAGGTTGTTGATGTCGTATTGATGGCGAACCGTTTCCACCTGACCAACGGTTTTCTTGCCTGCGATCTTGATGTCGTAAGCTTTACCCGGTTGCAATGGTTGCTCTGTCATCCACACAATATCTGCCAATATGTGGTTAGTAGATTCAATCTGCGCGTTTTCTAATACAATCAAATCACCACGACTGATATCAATTTCATCTTCAAGAGTCAGTGTTACCGCCAAGCCCGCTTGCGCCGTCTCCAAATCTCCATCAAAGGTTACGATACGAGCAACTTTAGAAGTTTTACCTGATGGCAGCGCCTTGATTTCATCACCGACGCTAACACGGCCAGAAGCCACAGTGCCGGCAAAGCCGCGAAAGTCTAAGTTAGGACGATTCACATACTGCACAGGGAAACGGAATTCGCCTGCAGAGCGCTTTTGATCAATGTCGACGTTCTCTAATACTTCCAGTAGAGACGGACCTTCGAACCATGCTAGTTCTTTACTTGGTGCAGCAACGTTGATGCCTTCAAGTGCTGAAACTGGCAAGATCTGAATGTGGGTTTCACCTGCTAGGTTTTCTGCAAACTCTAGGTATTCATCGCGAATCTCTTCAAAACGATCTTTTGAGTAGTCCACAAGATCCATCTTGTTCACTGCAACGATGAAATGCTTCAAACCGAGCAAGTTAGAAATAAACGAGTGACGACGCGTTTGATCTAAGACGCCCTTACGCGCATCAATCAAGATCACCGCCAGATCACAAGTTGAAGCGCCTGTTGCCATATTGCGCGTGTACTGCTCATGCCCTGGGGTATCAGCAATAATGAATTTACGTTTTTGCGTCGAGAAGTAGCGGTAAGCAACATCAATGGTGATGCCTTGCTCACGCTCAGCCTGCAAGCCATCAACAAGCAGTGCTAAATCAGGCTTCTCACCTGTGGTACCCACTCGCTGACTATCCGAGTGAACCGCTGCTAGCTGATCTTCATAAATCTGTTTTGTATCATGGAGTAAGCGACCGATTAGCGTACTTTTTCCATCATCTACCGAGCCACAAGTTAAGAATCTAAGCATAGATTTATGCTGATGCTGACTCAGATAACCTTCAATCCCTAGTTCAGCCAATTCGGCTTCTACTGCACTATTCATTTTTCTTTCCTTAGATTCTTAGAAATAACCTTGGCGCTTTTTCAGCTCCATTGAGCCAGACTGATCATGGTCAATCGCTCGACCTTGACGCTCACTGGACGTCGCCACCAGCATCTCTTCAATAATGCCTGTTAGCGTATTCGCCTCAGATTCAACCGCTCCGGTTAGTGGGTAACAGCCTAAAGTACGAAAACGAACGCTTTTCTCTTCAATCACTTCACCTTCTTGTAGCTCCATACGGTCGTCATCAACCATGATCAGCATGCCATCACGCTCAACAACCGGGCGTTTATCAGAAAGGTAAAGTGGAACAATATCGATGCTCTCTAAATAGATGTATTGCCAGATATCTAGCTCAGTCCAGTTTGATAGAGGGAACACGCGAATACTCTCGCCCTTATTAACTTGACCGTTATAGGTATGCCACAGCTCAGGACGCTGATTCTTTGGATCCCACGTATGATTCTTATCGCGGAAAGAGTAAACACGTTCTTTCGCTCGAGATTTCTCTTCATCACGACGCGCACCACCAAAGGCAGCATCGAACCCATACTTGTTTAACGCCTGCTTAAGGCCCTGAGTTTTCATGATGTCGGTATGCTTAGAAGAGCCGTGCACAAATGGGCTACACCCCATTGCTAGACCTTCAGGGTTCTTATGTACCAAAAGGTCAAAACCGTACTTTTTGGCTGTGCGGTCACGGAACTCAATCATCTCGCGAAATTTCCAGTCCGTATCAACGTGTAACAGTGGAAAAGGAATCTTACCTGGGTAAAACGCTTTGCGAGCTAAATGAAGCATCACAGAAGAATCTTTACCGATGGAGTACATCATTACTGGGTTATCAAACTCAGCCGCCACTTCACGGATAATATGAATACTTTCCGCTTCTAGCTGTTTTAGGTGGGTTAAACGTTCTTGGTCCATTTCAGTGCTTCCTTTAAGGCTCGCATTACGAGCAATTCATTACTTGGTCTCACCAAGCAAGGGATTTAGCTCATCCACTTAGTGAATGGGAGTATCGGCACTAGAAGAAAACAGAAGCTTCGATTGAGCTATCCTTGCTATTCATCTGCCTGATACGTCCTTGATATAGGCATTATGACGAGCCGCTCATATTACTGGAAATTCTAAAATTTCATTTTTTATTCGAAAAGCTGATAAGGCGTGCAATAAATAGATAAGCAAGTGAAATGAATGGACTAATCTTATCGATACCATTTGTACATAGATTGACCAGCTTTGTGAGGCATCTTGCAGAACACCATAAAGTAATCGATCTAAGTCACGAATTAACATTCGTTGTAATCATTGTTTCATTCCATTTTGTTACATTACGCGACGAATTTTCTTCTATCCACTTTGGAGCTACAAAATGAAAGTTGCAATGAAACCTTTATCATTGGCTGTACTTGCGGGTCTTGGTCTGACACTCGCAGGCTGCACAACAACACCAGATACCGATGAAGTGATTAAACTACGTGTCGTAGAGACGACTGACATCCATACTAACCTAATGGATTACGACTACTACAAAGACAAGCCATCACAGAAAATTGGCTTAGCACGTACTGCAACTCTAGTAAAAGAAGCTCAAAACGAAGTAACAAACAGCGTATTAGTTGATAACGGTGACCTACTGCAAGGTAGCCCAATGGGTGACTACATGGCAGACAAAGGCATCGTTGCCGGTGAAGTTCACCCTGCTTACAAAGCAATGAACCAGCTAAGCTATGATGCAGCGAATATCGGTAACCACGAGTTCAACTACGGCCTAGAGTTCCTAGAAGAGTCTATCAACGACGCTGATTTCCCATACATCAGTGCTAACGTTTACGATGCTGAAACGAAAGAGCACTACTTCACGCCTTACATCATCAAGACGCACACGTTCGCAGATACAGCGGGCGTAGAGCACGAGATCAAAGTAGGTTACATCGGCTTTGTTCCACCACAAATCATGACGTGGGATAAGAAGAACCTTGAAGGTAAAGTAATCGCTCGCGACATCGTTGAGACAGCGAACGAACTAGTACCTCAAATGAAAGCTGAAGGCGCAGACGTTATCGTTGCGATCCCTCACTCTGGTGTATCTCAAGACCCATACAAAGCAGGCGAAGAGAACTCGACGCTTTACCTATCTGAAGTAGAAGGTATTGATGCGATTGCATTTGGTCACTCTCACGCCGTATTCCCAGGTAAAGGCTTCGACAACATCCAAGGCGTTGACAACGAAAACGGCACCATGAACGGTGTTGCGGCGGTAATGCCAGGTCGTTGGGGTAGCCACGTAGGTGTTATGGACCTAACACTGGCGCAAAAAGACGGCAAATGGGAAGTAGTAAAAGGCCAATCTGAAGCTCGCCCTATCTACGACAAGATTGAGAAGAAATCACTAGCTGCAGCGGATGAAGGCATCGTAACTGCACTAGAAAAAGACCACCAAGGTACTCGTGATTTTGTGAACCAACCAATTGGTAAAGCAGATGACGTGATGTACAGCTTCCTATCGCTGGTACAAGACGATCCAACAGTACAGATCGTTAACCTTGCACAAAAAGATTACGTTGAGCAATTTATCCAAGGCGACCCTGATCTAGACGGTACACCAGTACTTTCTGCAGCAGCACCATTCAAAGCGGGCGGTCGTAAGAATGACCCTGCAAACTTCACTGAAGTTGAATCTGGTCAACTAACATTCCGTAACGCGGCTGACTTGTACCTTTACCCGAACACGCTAGTGGCGATGAAGGTAACAGGTCACGAAGTAAAAGAGTGGCTTGAGTGTTCTGCGGGTCAGTTCAACCAAATCGACGTGAACTCTACAGCACCACAGCAGCTGATTGAGTGGGATAACTTCCGTACTTACAACTTCGATGTTATCGACGGTGTGGATTACCAAATCGACGTAACTCAACCTGCGAAATACGATGCAAACTGTAAAGTGGTTAACCCTGATTCTCAGCGTATTGTTGGCCTAACTTACCAAGGTAAGCCAATCGACATGAAGCAAGACTTCCTGATCGCAACCAACAACTACCGTGCTTACAGCGCTAAGTTCCCAGGCACAGGTGAAGAATTCATCGCATTTGATGCGCCAGATGAAAACCGTACTGTACTGGCGAACTACATCTCTCGCGTAAGCAAAGAGCAAGGTCAAGTGAGCCCAACAGCTGATAACAACTGGTCATTCGCACCAATCAAAACGGATAAGAAACTAGATATCCGCTTTGAAACGTCACCAAGTGAGAAAGCTGCACAGTTCATCAAAGATAAAGGTCAATACCCGATGAAACGCGTGGCGACTGATGATGTTGGCTTCGGTGTTTACCAAATCGACCTAACTAAATAGATTACTCAAGTAATCGATAGTTAACCTTCTAAAGGCTGAGTCTCACGACTCAGCCTTTTTTGTTTTCAAAACAACTTAAGCAATTGAATAACAAATGGATTAGTTCTTAATTTCAAATAATTCGTCCCTCTCAAACTGCTTTTCAAATCACAGCCTCTTATTGCACTCCCTCATCGAAACATCATTACGTTTATATCTAGTGGTACTCAACCAGACTAAAAAAGCTGCAATTCGCTGTAAGTTTTTCTCAGCTCCTCCTGTCTATTTAATTTACTACACTCAATGAATGGTCAAAAACCATTCATCTACAGGATAAATAGGGACATTTGATGAGTACCGCTGAGAGCATTCAAGCATGGTTACATTCAGGAGAAGAGTCGCTGCTATGGCTAATGCTTGGCATAATCGCGCTTTCTTACCTGCTTGAAGATCTAGCGATTGTGACCGCTGCTGGTTTGGCGACGCAAACACTCATACCACCTCAATACGCACTGCTTGCGATTTTCATCGGCATTGCCACTGGTGACCTTGGCCTCTATTACCTCGGGAAGTCAGGGCGCTACTTTCGGGGAGTTCGTTATAAGGCGCTAACCAACCGACACTTTCGTGCACTTCGCACCAAGCTACATAAAAACGCATTCAGTAGTCTTTTTGTGGTTCGCTTTATTCCAGGGCTACGCACGGTTGGTTTTACCTTGAGTGGATTTTTCGCTATCCCGCTTCCAACTTTCTTGCTGGCTGTAATCAGTGCTACCGCGTTATGGACCGGCGTTGTCTTCTCTGCCATCTACTATTTAGGGACATCGGCCTGGTTACGAGCCTCTGAATATCAATGGGTCATCATCCCATGTGCCATCGCTTTGCTGCTTGTCGGTAATCGATTAATGAATAAAACCTACTCTAGAGGATTATCATGAGTTCACCGTAAGATATTCACATTATTCCCGCACATCAAATAAATGCAGGCATGCCCCTACTTGAAAAAGATACTGTGCGCAGTGTCTCTCCTTATGAGTTTCTTCCGACTTGGTTTTTCTATACACCAGTCGTGATTCAGAGCCTGATTCAAGGGTTACGGCACTTTGATTGGGCACTGCCACTCATTGCCAACCCGAGTATCAAACTCAGCGGCATGGTTGGTGAATCAAAACACGAGATATTGAGCCTTGCCGGATCCTCAAGCAAGCGTTGGATCTCTCCATTTATCACTTTAACCAAAACCGATCTCAGCACTAATAAGCAAGCTGAAGATGCACGTACAGCACTAGTACAAACGGATCTTAATTTCCCTATCGTGGCCAAACCGGATCTTGGTTGTCGCGGGGTTGGAGTAAAGCTGATCAACAGCCAAGATCAACTTGAGCAATATATTGAATCCTTCCCAAATCACGCTCGTTTTCTACTGCAAGAAAAAGCGCCATACCAGGCTGAAGCGGGCGTGTTTTATGTTCGTTATCCGAATAAAAAGCAGGGTGAGATCATCTCGATCACCCTCAAATATGCACCAATAGTCACTGGCGATGGCACTTCAACACTCAAGCAATTAATAGAAAATAACCCACGAGCCGGACAGCTCAGTCACCTGTATCTGCCGAGGCATGAAGACAAGTTAGAACAAGTACTTGATGAAGGTGAAGAATTCCAACTCGCCTTTGCTGGCAGCCATAGCCGTGGGTCGATCTTCCGAGACGGTAATCAATATATCACTCAGGCTTTAACCGAACGTTTAGATGAGATATTCGACGACTTCGACGGTTTTCATTTTGGTCGACTAGACGTCAAGTTCAAAGACATCCACAGCCTAATGCGAGGCGAAGATTTTACGATTCTTGAGGTCAATGGCGCGAGCAGCGAGGCCGGACATATCTGGGATCGTAATACACCGCTGCGAGAGATTTTTTCTACGCTACTTCAACAATACCGCATTCTTTTTGACATAGGTGCTCAGCAGAAACAACGAGGCCACCAGCCTCCATCTTTTAAGAGCCTGTTTAACGCATGGCAAGAAGAGCGACGCCTTGTTCAACAATATCCAACCACCGACTAACTTTATACGAGGAACATGCATGAACCCGATAGCCCAGCCGAGCGCCTTTGCCGCTGTCTCTCCTAGTATCAAGGGAGCGGTAGAGATACTGAATCAAGGCCTAGAGTTTCTGACTGCAATTTCTGATAGCGATTATCTAACGAGTGCTAAGCCACACGTCACTAGCTCTATTGGTGAGCATACTCGCCATACGCTGGATCTTTTTCACGCTTTGATTTTGAAAGAGGATGCGACCATTGATTACAACACTCGCCGTCGTGGTCACCCAGTCGAATACGATAGGTCGATTGCAATCAAAGAGATCCACTACGTGATCAACTGGCTGGAGCGATTAGACCATCATGATCTAGAAGCGCCTATCACGATCCTAACTGAGGTTTCGATGGATACTCAAGTGTTTGCTAGTCTGCCTTCAACACTAGAAAGGGAGATAACCTTTGCAGCGCTGCACGCTAATCATCATTACGCGATGATCAAAGTGATCACCACCTTCCTTGATGTTGAAACCTGTAACACCTTTGGTTATGCCCCAACCACTAGCAGCTATCTGAGGGAGCAATAATCATGTGTTCTGTATCTTGGTTGCTTGAAGAGAATGGCTATCAGGTCTTTTTTAATCGTGATGAACAAAAGACCCGAGCATTGGCAATGCCACCTAAACAGTATCAGGTTAATGGTGTCGATATCATCATGCCACTCGACCCAACAGGCGGTGGTAGCTGGATCAGCATTAACGAGTTCGGACTTTCACTGTGCCTACTCAATAACTATCAAGGCATGGTGCCAGTCGGCCCATTAGTCAGCCGTGGTTTGTTACTGAAGAACCTATCATCGAGTCGTAATATCAGTCAGCTTTCAGAGGCTTTTCATCGACTCAACCTACACTCGTTTACCCCATTTACCCTACTGGCTTTTGCTCCAAATTTAACGCAGCACAATGGTGTGGTGATTGCCTATATGTGGGATGGCATTCAACAGAAAATAATGGAAACCGACTCACCACTATTCTCATCCGGTGTTGATTTAGAACGAGTTCAAGCGTACCGACAAGCCCAATACGATCAACTCGTCGCAACAGAGAAAAATCAGCGAAACCTACTTAAGTTCCACTCTCACCATCACAGTGAACAGCCCCATTTAGCAACCTGTATGCATCGTGAAGACGCACACACAGTCAGCTTTACCCATTTACGTAATCTGCATGGTCATGCCTCGATGTTTTATGCACCCGGCTCACCTTGCGAACCAATCAAACCATGCCAGATAAATAAGCAGCGTTTTACCTTCGATTTATCACCAACAATCAATCTATAGATGGAGTCCATCATGAGAAAACTAATCACCATGGTCATGCTACTGATTAGCCCGTACGTATTTGCCGCCGATGAAATCTATACCGGCTTCTTTAGCAGCAAGGCTCTCGATGGCTACGATACCGTGGCTTACTTCACCTCAGGTAAGCCTGTTGAAGGCAGTAAACAATTCAGCACTGAATACAAAGGCGCGGATTGGTATTTCTCTTCTGAAAAGAATCTGACTTTATTTGTTAATAATCCTGAAAAATATGCCCCTCAATATGGTGGTTATTGCGCATGGGCTGTATCTGCCAAAAACGATTTTGCACCAGGCGATCCACAGTATTGGACCATAGTGGATGACAAACTTTACCTGAACTACGACCAAGAGATTCAGGAGACCTGGGAGAAAGACCGTGCACAGCATATTCAACAAGCCGACAAAGCTTGGCCGCAGCTGATTAAATAAGGTAGCTTCATTATGATTGATAGTCCTTTTCGTTTACCACGTTACACGCCTTTTGGTTTGGGTGAGTCTGTTGTCGAGTGGGCAACTGGGCTATCTAAGCTAGACCGACTCTACCAAGATCGACAAGACGAGTTATCTAGCTTCGAATTCATGAACTACACCTTGTCCGCGCTCAATATCGACTACTCCATTGCATCGGGAAGCACAGAAAACATTCCTGAGGAAGGCCCTGTTGTGATTGTAGCGAACCACCCACTCGGCGCGATTGAAGGAGTGATCCTAGCTGATCTCGTAGGATCAGTGAGGAAGGATGTGAAGGTATTGGCGAATGAGTTACTCAAACGACTACCTGAACTGGATGATCTTTTCATTGGTGTTGATGTCTTTAATGGTAAAGAATCAAAGCGTACTAATGCCAAGGCCATTCGAGATGCCAATCATCACCTAGCTGATGGTGGGCTGCTGATCGTGTTCCCAGCCGGAGAAGTCTCCAGTTACCGCAAAGGAGCAAAAACACTTACCGACATCGAGTGGAGCAAGTCCGTTGCTAAGTTTGTTAAGCGCCATCAAGCGACGACGGTTCCAATCTTTATCAATGGCAAAAACAGTGAGCTGTTCTATCAAGCCGGTCGAGTGCATCCACTATTGAGAACCGCTCTACTCGGGCGTGAACTTCTCAATAAACAGGCGACAACTATCTCTATTTCGATTGGCTCATCGATTCCGTATTCAGAGATAAAATCATTTGAAAAAGAGATGGATATCGTCAACTACCTAAGGCTCAACACCTATCTTATGAGTCAACAAGATAGTCCGAACACACAGGTCCACGCGCCCTCTTTCGATACCCAAGTGATTGCGCCAATATCACCAGAAGTATTGGCAATAGAGGTAAGTTCACTCTCTGAAGAGATGAAACTGCTCGAGCAAGGGGACTTCGAGGTCTACTGCACGCCAAGCCAATCTATTCCCAATTTAATGCGAGAGATTGGTCGAGTCAGAGAAGAGAGCTTTCGAGAAGTCGGTGAAGGTAGCGGGCTTGCTTGTGACTTGGATGAGTATGACCTTTACTACCATCAACTGTTTGTGTGGAACAAAGCTAAGGCCGAATTAGTCGGTGCTTATCGACTGGGTATGGTCGACAAGCTAATTGCCGAACACGGATTAGACCAACTCTATTCCCGTAGCCTGTTCAACTACAACCAAGAGTTCATCGATACCCTAGATAACAGTATTGAACTTGGTCGCTCTGTAGTGAGTAAACATTATCAAAAGAGCCTCAATTCACTGTTACTGCTATGGAAAGGCATTGCTACTTTTGTCTCTCGACACCCTCAATATACTCACCTATTTGGCCCGGTCAGTATCAGTAATGATTACAGCCACAATGCCCGCCTGTTGATCGCGACTACCTTATCGATTCACCATTATGATGAAGAAAAGGCGAGTCTGGTTTCTCCTTCTTCACCACTCAATAGCAGCAGTCATGTGTTCTGGCAAAATCACCTATTGTCTTCACTGGCAAGTGTGCCTCTACTATCCAAAGTGTTAGCTCGTATGGAGCAAGGAAAAGGGTTACCGGTACTACTGCGCCAATACCTTGGGATGAATGGCAAGCTAGTGTGTTTTAACGTCGACCCATCGTTTAACGATGCACTAGATGGTTTGATTGTGGTTAACCTTAAGAAGGTACCATTAAAAACCTTAGGTAAGTACATGGGTCGAGAGCTTGCTCAAGATTACCTAGAGCAGCACGCCCAACGCTGATTTAGCCCGAACTGTACCTACACTCAGATAAGTGCGATGATTTCGGCACTTATTTGGGTTAGGTTATTTTCATGCACACCTCTTTTATCGAACAACTGCAAAGTTTCGACTTCTCAGAAAGTCAGATTGAATCGCTAGTCGCTGTCGCCAAGCCTCTTGAACTACCGACTAGACACATCCTTATTAACCAAGGAGAGATGGCGGGCTCAATTTACTTCGTGCTTGAAGGCTTATGCCACGCTTGTTACCTCACTGATGAGGGCAAGCAATACAGCAAAGAGTTCTACTGGGAACAAGACTGGATTATCGGCTTTGAGAGCTTGATAAAGAACCAAGCGTCCCCGTACCTACTAGAAACGCTCACACCCATCACAATGTTAGAACTGCCAATGAAGGCCGTGATCGAGTGGCGTGCATCGAATAACCCTTTGTATTTAAAGCTGTTAGAAACGCAGCTGATGCACAAAGAAAATAAGGAGCGCTTCATGTTGCTCTATACCCCAGAGCAACGTTACCAGCTTTTCTGTGAGCACTATCCAGACCTTGAGCAGCGCCTCAACGACAATCAAATTGCCGCTTATTTAGGAATAACCGCGATAAGCTTGAGCAGAATTAAAGGTCGAATTAACAATAGTTAATGCTAACAATCAGTGTGCATAGTACATTCAAAGCATCGATAATCTCTGGATGTAAACATGATCACTTGGCACTCAATTCCCTTCTCTGAACTTTCAACACATCAGCTTTATCAACTGCTTAAATTGCGAGTAGATGTATTTGTGGTTGAGCAAACCTGCCCTTACCCGGAGCTTGACGGTAAAGACACACTCGCTGGTGTTCACCACCTTCTTGGTTATGCAGATGAGGAGCTAGTGGCGTGTGCTCGCTTGTTGCCGCCGGGCACGAGTTATAACAACACCAGCATCGGCCGAGTGGCAACTAAGCAATCAGCAAGAGGTGATGGCTTGGGACATCAATTAATAAAAGAAGCATTAACACGCTGTGAGGCTCTTTGGCCAAATATGGCCATTGATATTGGCGCGCAGCAATACCTAGAAAACTTCTATGCGAGCCATGGCTTCAAAACCATCTCGGCTATGTACCTCGAAGATGATATTCCTCATGTAGACATGAGATTAGAAAAATAATGACGAATATCACTGCCGGTATTCTATTGTTGGTTGTAGGTAACTTGTTTGCCTCGCTTTCCGACGTAGCGGTAAAGCTGTTAAGTGGCGAAGTGCCGCCCTTGCAGTATATTTTTTTCCGACAGTTGATATCTCTACTCATCATCACCCCTTTGTGGCTACAACAGAAACAAGAACAACGGCGCTTACAGCAGGCTAAGGTAACCGTTATTCGAGGTCAGTTAATTCTGATCGGCAGTGGATGTATGGTGATCGCAATCACTCACTTGTCTTTGGCAACCGCCAACGCAGTATTTTATGTCGCGCCTTTACTGATGCTGCCGCTCTCTATGTTGCTATTGAAAGAGCAACCGGCACTCGGCAAGGTTATCGCCACAACCTTAGGCTTTATTGGCGCATTGATTGTCTTGAGGCCATCGCAATTTCACTGGGCAGCACTGTTTGCATTGGGTACAGCACTGACGCTTGCCCTGTTTAATGTACTGGTAAGGAAACTTCCAAGCGAACAATCCGTAGTCACAACGTTGTGGTGGACAACACTCTTTTCTATCCCTGTATCATTAATTCTGTGCTTTTTGTATTGGCAGCCTGTGTCTTTAGAACACCTTGGATACATAGCACTAAGTGCAACGCTAATACTGAGCTACAACGGGCTTGCGGTTGCCGCCTACCAAAAAGCTCACTCAAGTCAGATTGCTCTCGCTGAATATTCTGGTTTGGTGTTTGTCGCATTAATTGGCGCCATATGGTTCGATGAGATCCCTGATACGCTAACCTTTATTGGTATTATGCTGATCATCCTACCGCTCGCGCCTTTCAAGCGACCAAAAAAAAGAGCTAATGCTTAGCTCTTTTTTGTCTCGTTCGTGCTGTTGAGTTCGTAACTCACGCAAGATATCTATTTGCTGCGGCCAAAACCACCGTCAGATAGACGGAAGAACATGACTGATGTGTCGCCCTTCTCTAGTTGTAGGATATCAAGCTGTCCGGTCTCAGCTAATTTGAATCGAACTAACTGACCTTTGCGGATTTGGCTGAGTGGTTTATCAGCCCCTTCAATGCGGACTAGCGCATTTAAATCAGACAGCGGTAACTCGTTGTTTCGGAAGACCTGAGCCAAGGTATCACCATGCTTAACCAGGTACTCCTGCCAATTATTGTTCGTCGGCTCTGATGGGTTGCTCTTAGTATTGTGCTGTTCGCTCAACCCGACGGTATTGATCTCAAGCGCAACGCGAGATGTAACCGGAGTTGCTTCTACTTTGGGCTCAGGTAACGGCACAACAAATAGGGTAAGAACGATCGGCGAAATCACCATTAGTAGTCTTTGGTGTAGCTTAGGTAATAGACCCCAAGTCTGCACAAACGAGGTTTTCATTTCTTTTATATCGATTGAGCTCAATTTCTCTTTGATCTGGTTTAGTCGATCCTTGAGTTCTGCTAAGTGGTCAACTTTCTGCTTTTTCTTTTGACGACGATTCATACCACTGCGTCCTATACATTGAATAACTACAGTATAAAAACCAAAGTACCAACAGTATAGATCTTTCCGTCACAACGGGGCTCAATGCAAGAAAATTGACATGGCAGTGATTTGAACGCGGTAAAGCACAAGTGATCAGGGACTAGCCATTTCTTCACGCTGCTAATACTGGTATTCTTACCTTTTTCGTACTGACAAAAAGAGTGACTTTTCATGTCTGAAGTAAAATTTGAAACTGTAGAGCAAAAAGCTAGCTACGGTATCGGTCTACAAATGGGCCAACAACTTGCTGGTTCTGGTCTTGAAGGCCTAAACGTTGACGCAATCGCTGCTGGTATCGCTACAGCTCTAGTTGGTGACATGCCAGCTATCGAAGTTGACGAAATCAACAACGCACTACAAGAGCTACACACTCGCGGTGAAGCTGCACGTCAAGAACTAGCTAAAGCTGCAGCTGCAGACGGCGAAGCTTTCCTAGCTGACAACGCTCTTCGTTCAGAAGTAACAGTTCTTGAGTCGGGTCTTCAATACGAAGTACTAACTGAAGGCACTGGCGAAATCCCAACAGCAGACAAGCAAGTACGTGTTCACTACCACGGCGAACTAACTGACGGTACTGTTTTCGACAGCTCTGTATCTCGCGGTCAACCAGCTGAATTCCCAGTAACTGGCGTAATTCAAGGTTGGGTTGAAGCTCTACAAATGATGCCTGTTGGCTCTAAGTGGAAGCTATACATCCCTCAAAACCTAGCATACGGTGAGCGTGGCGCAGGTGCTGCAATCCCACCATTTGCTGCTCTAGTATTTGAAGTAGAACTTCTAGCTATTCTTTAATTTTTATAAAAATCTATGGTAAAACAAAATACTATAGGTCAATAAAATTAAAATAATGTAACGGCGATGTGACTACATCGCCGTTTTTCGTTTATAGTGAAAGAGTAAATTACTTTATTAATTAAGGACGAATAATGAAGAAAGTACTCATCACCGTTTTAAGCAGCCTTGCTGTTGTCTCTTGCGCTAGCACCAACGATTCTGAACAAACCAGTTCTGGTTCTGATACAAACTACTCTCAACTATCACAAACTGCATTGATGGCAGCTGTTAACATGTGGTCTCAACAAAACGAGACAACATCGCTTGCCGATACCGTAGCTGACCAAGCTTCAGTAACTAGCGATCAAGCAATTGGTGGCATCGGTTCTATGTTGGCACTTGCACAGAACTCATTAGATACTGCTGACAACAAAGAACTCGCAACGCTTATTCCCGGTATGTCTAGCCTAGAGTCAACAGGCCTATCATCACTACTGAACTCACAAGGTGCAGTTGAAAGTGCTTTTTCTAGCCTAGGTATGGACCCATCGATGGTTTCTACATATGCACCAATCATACTTCAAGCACTGCAATCGCAAGGTGCAACGAGTGGTTTGATAGATTCGTTAGCAGCGATTTGGAAATAAGCTAAGTAACAAGACTGTAGATTGAAATGATAAGGGCACTTCGGTGCTCTTTTTTGTGGACGTAAGAAACTAAGATACGAGATACGAGATACGAGATACGAGATACGAGATACGAGATACGAGATACGAGATACGAGATACGAGATACGAGATACGAGATACGAGATACGAGATACGAGATATTTTGAGAGCGACGCTTCTTCTAAGCAAGAGAAAGTGCCGAGTATTATGATGCCAGATCGAAAAATAATAGATACAAAAAAGCCGAGCTAATGCTCGGCTTTTTGTATTAAGAATCTAGTATAGATTACTCAGCAGCTTCTTCAGCAGCTGGACGGTCTACAAGCTCAATGTAAGCCATTGGAGCTTTATCACCAGTACGGAAACCACATTTAAGAATGCGAGTGTAACCACCTTGGCGAGCCGCGAAACGCGGGCCTAGTTCATTAAATAGTTTTGCTACCACTTCGTTATCACGAGTGCGAGCGAATGCAAGACGACGGTTAGCAACACTGTCTGTCTTAGCTAGGGTAATCAACGGCTCAATTACGCGACGTAGTTCTTTTGCTTTAGGCACGGTAGTTTTGATAACTTCGTGACGAACAAGAGAGCTAGCCATGTTGCTGAACATCGCTTTACGATGACTGCTGTTGCGGTTGAGTTGACGACCACTTTTACGATGGCGCATGACCTAATCCTTCTAACTTTTCGATTAATCTTCAGCGATTGACGCTGGTGGCCAGTTTTCTAGACGCATGCCTAGAGAAAGACCACGTGAAGCAAGCACATCTTTAATCTCTGTAAGAGATTTCTTACCAAGGTTTGGCGTTTTAAGTAGCTCAACCTCAGTGCGCTGTACAAGATCACCGATGTAGTGAATCGCTTCTGCTTTCAAACAGTTAGCAGAGCGAACTGTTAGTTCAAGATCGTCTACAGGACGTAGTAGGATAGGATCGAATTCTGGCTTCTCTTCCTTCTCCTCAGGTACACGTACATCACGAAGATCTACGAACGCATCCAGCTGTTCAGCTAGGATAGTAGCTGCGCGACGGATTGCTTCCTCAGGTTCTAGAGTACCGTTCGTTTCCATATCAATAACAAGCTTGTCTAAGTCAGTACGTTGTTCTACACGTGCCGCTTCTACAGCGTAAGCGATTTTATCAACCGGGCTGTAAGTAGCGTCAACAAGTAGACGACCGATTGGACGCTCATCTTCTTCAGTATGGATACGAGCTGAAGCTGGAACGTAACCACGACCACGTTCTACTTTGATACGCATAGCGATCTCAGCGTTGTCATCCGTTAGGTGACAAATTACGTGCTCAGGGTTAGCGATCTCTACATCACCATCGTGGGTGATGTCACCTGCAACAACAGGGCCTGAGCCTGATTTGTTCAGTGTAATAAACACTTCATCTTTGCCTTCAGCAACGCGTACAGCCAAACCTTTAAGGTTTAGGAGGATTTCCAGGATATCTTCCTGAACACCTTCTTTAGTGCTGTATTCGTGTAGCACACCTTCGATTTCAACTTCTGTTACGGCACAACCCGGCATAGAAGATAGAAGAATGCGGCGAAGAGCATTACCTAGAGTGTGGCCGAAACCGCGCTCTAATGGCTCAAGAGTTACTTTCGCGTGTGTCGTATTGATCTGTTCAATGTCAACAAGACGCGGCTTAAGAAATTCTGTTACAGAACCCTGCATTGTGTCCTCTCTTTTTTTAACCTTACTTAGAGTAAAGTTCGACGATCAAGTGTTCATTGATGTCAGCTGATAGGTCAGAACGCTCAGGCATACGCTTGAATGTACCTTCCATTTTGCCAGCATCTACTTCAATCCAAGTTGGCTTTTCACGTTGTTCAGCAACTTCTAGAGCCGCTTTAATACGAGATTGCTGTTTAGCTTTCTCGCGGATAGAAACAACGTCGTTTGCCGCTACTTTGAAAGAAGGAACGTTTACAACTTTACCGTTAACTAGGATAGACTTGTGGCTAACTAGTTGACGAGATTCAGCGCGAGTTGCGCCAAAGCCCATACGGTAAACTACGTTATCAAGACGACCTTCAAGAAGCTGAAGCAGGTTTGCACCCGTGTTGCCTTTTAGACGTGCAGCTTCTTTGTAGTAGTTGCGGAATTGTTTTTCTAGAACGCCGTAGATACGACGAACTTTTTGCTTCTCACGAAGCTGAACGCCATACTCAGATAGACGACCGCGACGAGCGCCGTGTACACCTGGTGCGTTATCAATTTTACACTTGGTATCGATCGCACGGACACCAGACTTAAGGAATAAGTCAGTACCTTCGCGACGGCTAAGCTTTAGCTTAGGACCCAAATATCTTGCCATGATCTTTCTCCAATATTCCTAGAAACGAAACTTAAACGCGACGTTTCTTAGGTGGACGACAACCGTTATGAGGGATTGGTGTCGCATCAACAATGTTAGTGATACGGAAACCAGCAGCGTTCAGTGCGCGAACAGTAGATTCACGACCTGGACCTGGACCCTTAACCATAACTTCCAAGTTCTTTAGGCCATATTCTTTAGCCATTTCACCACAACGCTCAGCTGCAACTTGTGCTGCGAACGGAGTAGATTTACGAGAACCACGGAAACCTGAACCACCTGCTGTAGCCCATGCAAGAGCGTTGCCTTGACGGTCAGTGATAGTTACGATTGTGTTGTTGAAAGAAGCATGAATGTGCGCTACGCCATCAGCTACTTGCTTGCGTACGCGCTTACGCGCGCGAGTTGGTTGTTTTGCCATTGTACTCTACCTTATCCGACTATTTCTTGATCGGCTTGCGCGGACCCTTACGGGTGCGAGCGTTGGTTTTAGTACGCTGTCCACGTAGTGGTAGACTGCGACGATGACGAAGACCGCGGTAACAGCCAAGGTCCATAAGACGCTTGATGTTCATCGATACTTCACGACGTAGATCACCTTCTACAGTGTACTTAGCTACACCATCACGCAGTTGATCGATCTGCTCTTCAGTTAGTTCACTGATCTTAGCATCTTCAGCAATACCCACTTCAGCTAGAATAGCTTGAGAGCGAGTTTTACCGATACCGTAGATTGCAGTAAGTGCAATTACAGAATGCTTGTGATCAGGAATGTTAATGCCGGCTATACGGGCCATTATTCACTCCTAAGGGGTTCATAAAAGAATTATCCGCAGCAAAGCCCGTTATGGATACGCTGCGGCATACTACTTCTTTTGCACGCAAAAGGTAGGCCGAGGAATATACTCGACTCTACCTTGTATTTCAAGTAAAAATTTCTGCTGATTAGCCTTGGCGTTGCTTATGCTTTGGCTCACTGCAAATCACGCGAACGACACCGTTACGCTTGATAACTTTACAGTTACGGCAGATTTTTTTAACGGAAGCACGAACTTTCATTGCTAAACTCCGTAAATGGAACTGAAATTATTACCACCGAATTAACGGCCGTAACCTTTCAGATTCGCTTTCTTTAACACAGAATCATACTGTTGTGACATCAGATGAGTCTGTACCTGTGCCATGAAATCCATGATAACTACCACTACGATTAGTAGTGAAGTGCCGCCGAAGTAGAAACGAACGTTCCACGCGACCATCATGAATTCAGGAATCAGACATATAAAAGTAATGTATAGAGCGCCCGCAAGGGTTAGTCTAGTCATCACTTTATCGATATATTTCGCTGTCTGCTCACCTGGGCGGATACCGGGTACGAATGCACCAGACTTCTTCAAGTTATCAGCTGTTTCACGAGGGTTAAACACCAACGCTGTATAGAAGAAACAGAAGAAGATTATAGCTGCTGCATAAAGCATTACATACAGAGGCTGACCTGGGCTAAGAGCTAATGACACGTCAGTTAACCAACCGAACGCGCTGCTTTCACCATTTTGACCAAACCACTGTGCTAATGTTCCTGGGAACAAAATAATGCTCGATGCGAAAATCGCTGGAATAACACCTGCCATATTAATTTTAAGTGGCAAGTGAGAGCTTTGTGCTGCAAAAACCTTACGACCTTGTTGACGTTTCGCATAGTTAACGACGATACGACGTTGACCACGTTCCATGAAAACTACGAAGTAGATAACAGCAAAAGACAATACAGCGATCAACAGCAGAAGAAGCACATGCAATTCACCTTGACGCGCTTGCTCGATTGTTTGACCGATTGCAGAAGGCAATCCAGCAACAATACCTGCAAAAATCAGAATGGAAATACCATTACCGATTCCTCGCTCAGTGATTTGTTCACCTAACCACATTAAGAACATGGTACCAGTTACTAAACTCACGGTAGCAATAAGCGTAAACATGGTTTGGTTGATAACAACCAGATTGTCGACCATGTTTGGTAAGCCCGTTGCAATACCAATAGCTTGGAATGTTGCAAGTACAAGCGTGCCGTAGCGTGTATATTGGCTTATCTTACGACGGCCTGCTTCACCCTCTTTCTTGAGTTCCGCTAACGCTGGATGAACTACAGTTAACAATTGGACTACGATCGATGCCGAAATGTACGGCATGATACCCAATGCTAATATAGATGCACGCTCAAGAGCACCACCGGAGAACATGTTAAACATTTCAACGATGGTACCTTTTTGCTGATCGAACAAATCGGCAAGTACAGCTGCGTCAATACCAGGGATCGGCACAAAAGAGCCGGCTCGGAATACTAAAAGTGCACCAATTACGAATAATAAGCGCGACTTTAGTTCACTTAAGCCGCTCTGAGCACTACGAAAATCTTGTCCTGGTTTCTTAGCCATCTGTACCTCGTTCCTCGAGATTATTCCTCGATTTTACCGCCTGCAGCTTCGATTGCAGCTTTAGCGCCTTTAGTCACGCGTAGACCTTTAACAGTCACAGCTTTGCTTAGGTCACCAGAAAGAACGATCTTAACGAATTCGATGTTCTTAGTGATAACGTTAGCAGCTTTAAGGCTGTTAAGATCAACTACGTCACCTGTTACTTTCGCTAGCTCAGCTAGACGAACTTCAGCAGACACTAGGCTCTTACGAGAAGTGAAACCGAATTTAGGTAGACGTTGTTTTAGAGGCATTTGACCGCCTTCAAAACCTGGACGTACAGAGCCGCCAGAACGTGACTTTTGACCTTTGTGACCGCGGCCACCTGTTTTACCAAGGCCAGAACCGATACCGCGACCTACACGCTTCTTAGAAGGTTTAGAGCCAGCAGCCGGTGATAGAGTATTCAAACGCATTCTGATTACTCCTCAATCTTAACCATGTAGTAAACCTTGTTGATCATACCGCGTACGCACGGAGTATCTTCAAGTTCTACTGTATGGTTGATGCGACGAAGACCTAGACCTTTAAGGCACGCTTTGTGCTTAGGTAGGCGACCAATTGAGCTTTTAGTTTGAGTTACTTTAATAGTTGCCATCGTGTGCTTACTCCGAAATAGATTCAACAGTTAGACCACGTTTAGCAGCAACCATTTCTGGTGACTTAACGTCTACTAGAGCACCAATCGTTGCACGAACGATGTTGATAGGGTTCGTAGAACCGTATGCTTTAGAAAGTACGTTATGTACGCCCGCAACTTCAAGTACAGCACGCATTGCACCACCGGCAATAACACCTGTACCTTCTGCAGCTGGCTGCATGTAAACTTTAGAGCCCGAATGACGACCTTTCACCGGGTGGTGAAGAGTGCCTTCGTTCAGCGCAACAGTAACCATGTTACGACGCGCTTTTTCCATTGCTTTTTGAATCGCAGCAGGTACTTCACGAGCTTTGCCGTAACCGAAACCTACACGACCATTACCGTCACCAACTACTGTTAGTGCAGTGAAGCTCATGATTCGACCACCTTTAACCGTCTTAGATACACGGTTAACAGCGATTAGCTTTTCTTGCAAATCATTAGCTTGTTGTTGTTCTTTAGCCATCTTCCAACCCTACCTTAGAATTTCAGACCAGCTTCGCGAGCAGATTCTGCTAGCGCCGCTACTCGACCGTGGTATTGGAAACCAGAACGATCGAATGCAACTGAAGCTACGCCTTTTTCAAGAGCGCGCTCAGCAACAGCTTTACCAACTGCTTTAGCTGCATCAACGTTACCAGTGTTCTTAACTTGCTCACGGATCGCTTTTTCTACAGTAGAAGCAGCTGCGATAACCTCAGAGCCGTTTGCCGCGATAACTTGTGCGTAAACATGGCGAGGAGTACGGTGTACTACCAGGCGAGTTGCACCAAGTTCTGCAATCTTACGACGTGCACGTGTAGCACGACGGATGCGAGATGCTTTCTTATCCATAGTGATACCTTACTTCTTCTTAGCTTCTTTAGTACGCACATTTTCATCTGCGTAACGAACACCTTTACCTTTGTAAGGTTCAGGAGCACGGTAAGAACGAATGTCAGCCGCAACTTGACCAACTAGCTGCTTGTCACAACCAGTTACAACGATCTCAGTTTGGCTAGGGCACTCAGCTTTAATACCTTCAGGTAGAGCGTGCTCTACTGGGTGAGAAAAACCAAGAGTTAGAGCTACAGAGTTGCCTTTCATAGCAGCACGGTAACCAACACCCTTTAGAGTTAGCTTCTTAGTGAAGCCCTCTGTAACACCCACAACCATGTTGTTAACTAGAGCGCGAGCTGTACCAGCTTGTGCCCATGCGTTAGCAACACCTTCTTTCGGACCGAAAGTTAGGTTGTTTTCTTCCTGTGCAATAACTACGGCGTTGTTAAGAACGCGAGTAAGCTCACCTTTGCTACCTTTTACAGTAACTTCTTGGCCGTTTAGTTTCACCTCTACGCCAGCTGGAATAGCGACAGGTGCTTTAGCAACACGAGACATAATCTACTCCTTATTAAGCTACGTAACAGATGATTTCACCGCCAAGACCTGCTTTACGAGCAGCACGGTCAGACATTAGACCCTTGGAAGTAGAAACAACTGCAATACCAAGACCGCCCATCACTGTTGGTAGAGAGTCTTTATTTTTATAAACTCTTAGACCAGGACGTGATACACGCTTGATTTGCTCGATTACAGGTTTAGCTTGGAAGTACTTAAGAGTAACTTCTAGCTCAGGTTTTGCTTCGCCTTCAACAGCGAAGTCTACGATGTAACCTTCAGCTTTTAGTAGTGCAGCAATTGCAACTTTAAGCTTTGAAGAAGGCATTTTTACAGCAACTTTGTTTGCTGCCTGACCGTTACGAACGCGGGTCAGCATATCCGAAATCGGATCTTGCATGCTCATAAGATTTACTCCAAATGATTAAGTGGCAATTACCAGCTAGCCTTACGAAGACCCGGAATCTCGCCTTTCATGCAAGCTTCACGAACCTTAATGCGGCTTAGACCGAATTTACGTAGGTAACCGTGTGGACGACCAGTTTGGTTGCAACGGTTACGCTGACGTGATGCACTTGAATCACGTGGAAGAGATTGCAGTTTAAGAACCGCATTCCAACGATCTTCTTCAGATGCGTTTACATCGCTAATGATAACTTTTAGCGCAGAACGCTTTTCAGCGAACTTAGCTACTAGTTTTGCACGTTTAGCTTCACGTGCTTTCATTGATTGTTTAGCCATAACAGTAACCCTACCCTTACTTACGGAATGGGAAGTTAAAGGCAGCCAGCAGAGCTCGGCCTTCCTCATCGGAACCCGCAGAAGTCGTGATAGTGATATCAAGACCGCGGACACGATCGACTTTATCGTAGTCGATTTCCGGAAAGATGATTTGCTCGCGAACGCCCATGCTGTAGTTACCGCGACCGTCAAAAGACTTAGCGCTAACACCACGGAAATCACGTACACGTGGAAGTGCGATAGAGATTAAACGCTCTAAAAATTCCCACATGCGCTCACCACGCAAGGTTACTTTACAACCAATTGGGTAGCCTTCACGAATTTTAAAACCAGCTACAGATTTACGCGCTTTAGTGATAAGTGGCTTTTGACCAGAGATCGTTGCCATATCAGCTGCTGCGTTTTCTAGCAGTTTCTTATCGTTGATTGCTTCACCAACGCCCATGTTTAGGGTGATTTTCTCAATCCTAGGGACTTGCATGACGCTTGTGTAGCTGAACTCTTTGGTAAGCTCAGCGACTACAGACGACTTGTAGTAATCATGCAGTTTCGCCATAGTAGAACTCCAAATTACTTCTAATTAGTTAGAAACAGTTTCGCCGTTAGATTTGAAGAAACGAACTTTCTTGCCATCTTCGATACGGAAACCGATACGGTCTGCTTTACCAGTAGCCGCGTTAAAAACTGCAACGTTAGAAGCGTCAATAGCTGCTTCTTGTTCAACGATGCCACCTTGTTGACCTAGAGCCGGAACCGGCTTTTGGTGTTTCTTAACAAGGTTGATGCCTTCAACGATAACTTTACCAGTTGTCAGAACCTTAGTTACTTTACCTTTCTTGCCTTTATCTTTACCAGCAAGAATGATTACTTCGTCATTACGACGGATTTTAGCTGCCATATTGCCGCTCCTTACAGAACTTCAGGTGCTAGTGATACAATCTTCATGAATTTCGCGTTACGAAGTTCACGAGTCACAGGACCAAAGATACGTGTGCCGACTGGTTGCTCAGTAGTGTCGTTTAACAATACACAAGCATTACTGTCGAAGCGAATGACAGAACCGTCTGGGCGACGAACGCCTTTACGGGTGCGCACTACTACCGCCTTCAGAACATCACCTTTTTTTACTTTACCGCGAGGAATTGCTTCCTTAACTGTAACTTTGATGATGTCACCGATATGTGCATAACGGCGGTGAGAGCCACCCAGAACCTTAATACACATTACCTTGCGCGCGCCAGAGTTATCTGCTGCGTCAAGTGTACTTTGCATCTGGATCATTGTTAGTGCTCCGCTAAATATTAAAACTAGACCCTCTCGGGTCGGGCTGCCTCTTTAAAAGGGACGCGAATTGTACCACCCTTTTTTTAAATTGGGTAGACAAAAAACAAGCGGCCCCAAAAATAATTTGGAGCCGCTTATAAGTTATAGAATTACAAAGATTAAATCTTCGCTTTTTCTAGAACTTTAACCAATGTCCAAGACTTAGTCTTAGACAGAGGACGACACTCAGCGATTTCAACTTTGTCGCCTAGGCCACAAGTGTTGTCTTCGTCGTGTGCGTGTACTTTAGTCGTGCGTTTAACGTATTTACCGTAAATTGGGTGTTTTACAGTACGTTCGATAGCAACAACGATAGACTTATCCATCTTGTCACTTACTACACGGCCTTGCTGGATGCGGTTAGTTTCGCTCATTATGCGCCTGCCTTTTCGGTCAAAACAGTTTTCACACGTGCGATATCACGGCGTACAGCTTTTAGAGTATGAGTTTGCTGAAGCTGACCAGTCGCAGCTTGCATGCGCAAGTTGAACTGTTCACGTAGCAAATTCAATAGCTCAGCGTTAAGCTCTTCAACGTTCTTTTCGCGTAGATCTTGTGCTTTCATCACATCACCTGCTTAGTTACAAAAGTAGTTTTAACAGGCAGTTTACGTGCCGCTAGGCGGAACGCTTCACGTGCCAACTCTTCAGGTACGCCATTCATTTCGTACATAACTTTGCCAGGTTGGATTTGAGCAACCCAGTACGCTACTGAACCTTTACCTTTACCTTGACGAACTTCAAGAGGCTTTTCAGTAATCGGTTTATCTGGGAATACACGAATCCAGATTTGACCTTGACGCTTAATGTGACGTGTCATAGCACGACGTGCCGCTTCGATTTGACGTGCAGTTAGACGACCACGGCCAACAGCTTTAAGACCGAATTCGCCGAAGCTTACTTCAGTACCTTTAGCTAGACCACGGTTACGACCAGTCATAACCTTGCGGAACTTAGTACGTTTTGGTTGTAGCATCGTTCGACTCCTTACTTACGGCCTTTACGCTGCTTCTTAGGCTTATCGCCTTTTGGCTCTACTGCGTTAGCAGCTGGCATACCGCCTAGAATCTCACCTTTGAAGATCCAAACTTTAATGCCGATCACACCGTATTGAGTGTGAGCCGAAGAAGTTGCGTAATCAATGTCTGCACGTAGAGTGTGTAGAGGCACACGGCCTTCACGGTACCACTCAGAACGTGCGATTTCAGCACCGCCAAGACGGCCGCCTACTTGTACTTTGATGCCTTTAGCGCCTAGACGCATAGCATTTTGTACCGCACGCTTCATTGCACGACGGAACATAACACGACGCTCTAGTTGAGACGCGATGCTATCAGCTACAAGCTGACCATCTAGCTCAGGCTTACGTACTTCAGCGATGTTAATTTGCGCTGGTACACCTGCGATTTTAGCTACAGCTGCGCGTAGCTTCTCTACGTCTTCACCTTTCTTACCGATAACAACGCCAGGGCGAGCAGTGTGAATAGTCACACGGATGCTCTTAGCTGGACGCTCGATAACGATACGAGATAATGATGCTTTTTGTAGTTCCTTGGTAAGGAACTGACGTACCTTGAAGTCGCCGTCTAGGTTGTCAGCGAATTCGTTGGTATTAGCAAACCATGTAGCATTCCAAGGCTTAACGATGCCAAGACGAATACCATTAGGATGTACTTTCTGACCCATTGCTTACTCTCCTAGTCTTTAGCGATCTGCTACAACAATAGTGATGTGGCTTGAACGCTTCAAGATACGATCCGCACGACCTTTAGCACGAGGCATAATACGCTTCATGATAGGGCCCTCATCTACGAAGATTTTAGCGACATTTAGATCGTCGATATCTGCACCTTCGTTATGTTCCGCGTTAGCGATAGCTGACTCAAGAACCTTCTTAACCAATACAGCAGCTTTTTTGTTGCTGAAAGTTAGAATTTCTAGAGCTTGGTCTACCGACTTACCGCGAATTTGGTCTGCAACTAAGCGAGCTTTCTGTGGAGAAATACGAGCAAAGTTATGTTTAGCTAAAGCTTCCATCATCTACTCCTTATTTCTTCTTAGCTTTCTTATCTGCAGCATGACCGCGATAAGTACGAGTTGGTGCAAATTCGCCCAGTTTGTGACCGATCATTTCTTCGGTAACGAAAACTGGAACGTGCTGACGACCATTATGGACAGCGATGGTCAAACCAATCATTGTTGGGATGATCATTGAGCGACGGGACCAAGTCTTAATAGGCTTTTTGTCTCCGCTTTCCACCGCTTTCTCTACCTTCTTCAGCAAGTGTAGGTCAATAAAAGGACCTTTCTTGAGAGAACGTGGCATGGCGATTCCTCTTTATAAATTATTTAGTGCGACGACGTACGATGTACTTGTCAGTGCGCTTGTTCTTACGAGTCTTGAAGCCCTTAGTAGGAACGCCCCAAGGAGAAACTGGGTGACGACCACCAGATGTGCGGCCTTCACCACCACCATGTGGGTGATCCACCGGGTTCATTACTACACCACGTACGGTTGGACGTACGCCGCGCCAGCGTGAAGCACCAGCTTTACCAAGTTCACGTAGCATATGCTCAGAGTTACCAACTTCACCGATCGTTGCACGACCTTCAGAAAGTACTTTGCGCATCTCACCAGAACGTAGACGGATAGTTACGTATGCACCATCGCGAGCGATGATTTGAGCATAAGCACCAGCCGAACGAGCTAGTTGAGCACCTTTACCAGGCTTAAGTTCAACACAGTGTACAGTAGAACCTACTGGGATGTTGCGCATCGGCAGAGTGTTACCTGCTTTGATTGGCGCATCTACACCAGATTGGATCTGGTCACCTGCGTTAACACCTTTAGGTGCAATGATGTAACGACGCTCACCGTCTGCGTACAGAACTAGAGCGATGTTAGCACTACGGTTTGGATCGTATTCTAGACGCTCAACTTTCGCTGGGATGCCATCTTTAGTACGTTTGAAGTCAATCAGACGGTAATGGTGCTTGTGACCACCACCGATGTGACGTACTGTAATACGACCGTTGTTGTTACGACCACCGTTCTTAGAGTTTTTCTCTAGAAGTGGTGCGTATGGCTTACCCTTGTGCAGGTCAGCGTTAACAACTTTAACGACGTGACGACGACCAGGGGAAGTCGGCTTACATTTAACAATAGCCATTTTTACTACTCCTGTTATTCCGCGCCGCCAACGAAGTCAAGATCTTGACCTTCTTTCAAAGTAACGTAGGCTTTCTTAACGTCTGAACGACGGCCTTCACGCATACCTTGACGTTTGGTCTTACCCTTTAATACAAGAGTATTTACAGACTTAACTTCAACTTCAAATAGCTTTTCTACAGCTGCTTTGATCTCTTTCTTAGTTGCATCTTTAGCTACTTTGAAAACGATAGTGTTCGCTTTCTCAGCTGCCATAGTTGCTTTTTCAGAGATGTGCGGAGCACGTAGAACTTTTAAGATACGCTCTTCAGTGATCATGCTAGCATCTCCTCAACTTGCTTAACTGCGTCAGCAGTCATTAGAACCTTGTCGAAAGCGATTAGTGATACTGGATCAACACCAGCAACATCACGTGCGTCTACTTTGTATAGGTTACGAGCAGCTAAGAATAGATTTTCATCTACTTCGCCAGTAACAATCAGAACGTCGCTTAGCTCAAGCTCTTTAAGCTTAGCTACAAGTTCTTTTGTTTTTGGTGCTTCTACAGAGAAGTTATCAACAACGATTAAACGCTCTTGACGAACTAGCTCAGAAAGAATGCTCTTCATAGCACCGCGGTACATTTTTTTGTTTACTTTTTGGCTGTGATCTTGTGGTTTCGCAGCAAAAGTAACGCCACCTGTACGCCAGATTGGGCTACGAATTGTACCAGCACGTGCGCGGCCAGTACCTTTTTGACGCCATGGCTTAGCGCCACCGCCAGATACTTCAGAACGAGTCTTTTGAGCACGAGTACCTTGACGAGCACCTGCTGCATATGCAACAACTACTTGGTGTACAAGAGCTTCGTTGAAGTCACGTCCGAAAGTAGTCTCGGAAACAGTTAGTGCATCAGCACCTTTAACCATCAATTCCATTACTTACTCCTAGACGTTATGCTTTAACAGCAGGTTTTACGATCACGTTTCCGCCTGTTGAGCCCGGTACTGCACCTTTAATAAGGAGTAGATTGCGCTCAGCGTCAACACGTACGATCTCTAGGTTTTGAGTCGTTACACGCTCAGCACCCATGTGACCTGCCATTTTCTTGCCTTTAAACACGCGGCCTGGAGTTTGACATTGGCCAATTGAACCCGGTGCGCGGTGAGACAAAGAGTTACCGTGAGTCATATCTTGAGTAGAGAAGTTCCAACGCTTGATAGCGCCTTGGAAGCCTTTACCTTTAGATGTACCAGTAACGTCTACTTTTTTAATTTCGTTGAAAAGTTCTACGTTTAGCTCAGCGCCAACTTCAAACTCTTCGCCGTTTTCTAAACGGAATTCCCAAAGACCGCGACCTGCTTCTACACCCGCTTTCGCGAAGTGACCAGCTTCAGGTTTAGTTACACGGTTAGCTTTCTTAGCACCAGTAGTTACTTGGATTGCTGCGTAGCCGTCTGTCTCAAGAGTTTTAACTTGAGAAATACGGTTCGCTTCAACCTCAACAACAGTTACTGGGATAGAAACGCCTTCTTCAGTAAATACGCGGGTCATACCCACTTTACGTCCGACTAGACCAATCATTATTCTTATCTCCCTTAACCTAGGCTGATTTGAACATCAACGCCAGCTGCAAGATCAAGACGCATTAGAGCATCAACAGTTTTATCTGTTGGCTCAACGATGTCGATCAAACGCTTGTGAGTACGAATTTCGTACTGGTCACGTGCATCTTTGTTGACGTGTGGAGAGGTAAGAACAGTGAAACGCTCTTTACGAGTAGGTAGTGGAATAGGACCACGAACCTGGGCGCCAGTACGTTTTGCTGTTTCAACGATTTCCGCAGTTGAAGCATCGATTAGCTTGTAATCAAACGCTTTAAGGCGGATACGAATACGTTGGTTCTGCATGAGACAGAGCTCCAATTATTAAAAATTACACAAACAATATCGCCACTCAAACCCGATAAAACGAGAGAATGCCGATTGATTTATGTGAAACCGTAGCATCCAAAATTAGGACGCATTGTCAGTTAACTTTTGAAGCAAACAAGAAGTTTACTATTTTTATTAACCGCGAACATAAGCTGAGTATACATTACTAGGTAAAACCTACTCCTCAGTGCTCATTGGTTCACAACCAGCTTAAGCCAGTTCGATGCATTATACAGATCACACTTTAACTTGCAAGCTGTGTTTGAAAAATAATCGCAGAATCGATTTGAGGGGATAAGTGGGGAGTTTTGATTGCGCGGTAGTGCCCTACAGTCGAAAATTGTAAGCAAGGTAACAGCTCAGTTTAAGCCTCAGCTGTTACCTCTTTTAATTGCTAAGTTTTAGCCTTCGTCTTCATCCACATATTGAGCTTGTAGATAATTTTGGATCCCAGTCATTTTGATTAAACCGAGTTGGGTTTCTAACCAATCGACATGATCTTCTTCGTCTTCCAGGATGTCTTGAAACAAGTCTCGCGACACATAGTCGTGAATATCTTCTGCGTACGCGATGGCATTTTTCAAATCAGGTATCGCTTCCATCTCAAGAGACAAATCACACTGAAGCATCTCTTCAGTATCTTCACCAATTTTGAGCTTTCCAAGATCTTGAAGGTTTGGGAGGCCTTCTAAAAATAGTATGCGTTCTATTAGATGGTCGGCATGTTTCATTTCGTCGATAGATTCGTGGTATTCCTTATCAGCAAGATGCTTTAAACCCCAATCTTTGTACATTCGAGCATGCAAGAAGTATTGGTTTATTGCAACGAGTTCGTTACCAAGAATTTTATTGAGATGTTGAATGATGATTGGATCGCCTTTCATGACATAGCCCTCCTCTTTGGCTCTTCTAACTGTAGAACCAAATCGAGAAGTGTCAAAAAGCTAATGCCCTTTGGGCAAAACTAACCTGCCTGTTTGAACAGGTCTTTCGCAGTATCGTTAATGACTTCTTTTGCTGAACGTACACACTTGCCGCATTGACTGCCAATTGCTGTACATTTTTTAATTCCTTTAATGTCAGTAATGCCCTCTTCTAATACCAACTTGCGGATTTTCTTGTCCGAGACCCCATGGCATAAACAAACGTACATATTAAAACCTACCCCCTTAACTTGAGGTTAAATATAAAAAGAAATCATTCTTATTACTAGTTAAAGTTTCTGTATGTTTATACCGATTGGTTATAGTGTTTTGTCGAAAAGAGAGCCTAAACCGCTTTGAAGGGAAGAGAGCTGAAGTGAGTGACTTAAGCCGCTAAGTAAATAACTGTATTTAAATCGTAATCTGAGCTGAGGATATTACGTGTTGCGAATTTCCCTTATAACCAAAATAAAAAAGGGAAGCCGAAGCTCCCCTTTTTTTGATGCGTGCTCTTCTAATGAAGAGAATGCAAAAATCTAAATGCTATTAAGCAAAGATTTTAGCTACAACACCAGCACCAACTGTACGACCACCTTCGCGGATTGCGAAACGTAGACCTTCGTCCATTGCGATTGGAGCGATTAGCTCAACAGTCATTTGAACGTTGTCACCTGGCATTACCATTTCTACGCCTTCTGGTAGAGTAATGTCGCCTGTTACGTCAGTTGTACGGAAGTAGAACTGTGGACGGTAACCTTTGAAGAAAGGAGTGTGACGGCCGCCTTCATCTTTAGAAAGTACGTATACTTCAGACTCGAACTTAGTATGTGGGTTGATAGAACCTTTAGCAGATAGTACTTGGCCACGTTCAACTTCATCACGCTTAGTACCACGTAGTAGTGCACCAACGTTCTCACCTGCACGACCTTCGTCAAGCAGCTTACGGAACATTTCAACACCAGTACAAGTAGTAAGAGTAGTCTCTTTGATACCAACGATTTCTACTTCGTCACCTACACGTAGGATACCACGCTCGATACGACCAGTTACAACAGTACCACGACCTTGGATCGAGAATACGTCTTCGATTGGTAGTAGGAACGGTTGATCAACTGCACGCTCTGGC
>NZ_JAKEUQ010000023.1 GCF_022397955.1 Vibrio sp. Isolate32
CTGCTGCCTCCCGTAGGAGTCTGGACCGTGTCTCAGTTCCAGTGTGGCTGATCATCCTCTCAGACCAGCTAGGGATCGTCGCCTTGGTGAGCCATTACCTCACCAACTAGCTAATCCCACCTAGGCATATCTTGACGCGAGAGGCCCGAAGGTCCCCCTCTTTGGCCCGTAGGCGTTATGCGGTATTAGCCATCGTTTCCAATGGTTATCCCCCACATCAAGGCAATTTCCTAGGCATTACTCACCCGTCCGCCGCTCGACGCCGTTATCGTTCCCCGAAGGTTCAGATAACTCGTTTCCGCTCGACTTGCATGTGTTAGGCCTGCCGCCAGCGTTCAATCTGAGCCATGATCAAACTCTTCAATTTAAGATTTTGTGACTCAACGAATACTGACTTCAAAACTACTGTGTAATTTTAAAGCTATTATCATTCTAACAGAATGATAATGAATTGACTGTGCCGATAATAAATTATCGATTGGTCACTCAGTTCATTGAAATCATTTTGATTCCGAAGAATCTGTTTTATCTAACGATAAAACATTTTGATATTCATCAACGAGTGCCCACACAGATTGATAGGTTTAAATTATTAAAGAGCTTTTCCTTTTTGAGCTTCGCTCAAATCGGACGGCCATTTTAGCGATTTAAGTTTTAGTGTCAACCACTATTTTCAAAACTTTTTTCAAGCGCTTGGCTTGGCTAATTTGGCTTACTGATTCGTTTTGGTTTCTTTCGAAGCCATCCCGTGTCAGCGAGGTGGCATTATAGAGATTTCGATCGCACTGGCAAGCCCTTTTTTAAGTTTTTTTCGTTTTTTTATTCGTTCGATTAAAAAGAACTCAAAACGCCTCAAAAGTAGGCTTTTTTCTTACATATTCTTCAGTTTTTCAGTGAACACAGAGACTTTTTCCCAGTTCGTGTACTCAACTTCCTTGGTTGTATCCGTTTCTCCACCTGTCATATTCATAATGAAGCGAATCATGGTTTTATCGAACCAGTTATAACGAGGGTAATAGAGGGCGCCAGCAAAAACACCGATCAAAGTAGGTTGCCACGGGGACTTAAGAAGGAACTTCTTAATGTAAGCGCTGCCTTCAGGGGTATCTTTGCCTTGGTCTTCTTTACGCGCCGTTAAGTTAACGCAAAAGAAAGCAACCTTATTTGATTGCAGCTGAGCAAGGTTGGCATTAATGAATTGATATAGCTTCTTATTGAGGTGCCCATAGCGAATAGATGCGCCAATCAAAACTCGGTCGTATAGAGCAAAGTCGACATTACCAATGGTGTGCAGATCTTGAAGCTCACATTCGAACTCATTCATTTCTTCTTTTATATAGTTCAAGATTTTCTTGCTCTGCCCTTCACGGCTTGAATACAAAAATAGAGCTTTTGCCACAATATGTCCTTAGCTACGCCAAAACGTAGGGGTCAATAAAATTAATAAGGTGAATATCTCTAAACGGCCAAACAGCATGGATACGATCAACACCCATTTAGCCTTGTCATTCACATCGCCGAAGTGCATTGCCACTTCACCTAAGCCTGGACCAAGGTTATTCAATGTTGCCGCTACCGCAGAGAAAGCACTCAGCTCATCCATCCCCATAGCAATAAGAGCCAACATACAAACCACAAAAACCAATGCGTATGCTGAGAAGAAACCCCAAACCGCATCCACAACACGTTGTGGTAGTGCCGAACCGCCAACCTTGATGGTATAGACAGCACGCGGGTGAACAAGACGCTTCATTTCACGAGCACCCTGTAAGGTAAGTAGTAATATTCGAATGACTTTCATACCGCCACCCGTTGAACCTGCACAACCCCCTATAAAAGAAGAGAATAGAAGCAGCACAGGTAAGAATAACGGCCATTCAGAAAAACCGGTGGTGGTGAAGCCTGCGGTTGTTGAAATAGATACTGTCTGGAACAACGCCTGATCGAAAGCATCATAATACGAATCATAAGAGTGATGATTCAGCAGCAATAAGAAACAAACTAAGAACAGGACGACTTGAATAAAGATAAAAGCGCGGAACTCAGGATCTTTCCAGTAATATTTAGGATGTACGCCACCAGAAGCAAATGCCGCAAAGTGAAGAGAATAGTTACACGCAGATATAAGAAGGAACACCACGGTAATCATGTTGATAGCAGGGCTGTTGAAGTAGCCCATACTCGCATCGTGAGTCGAGAAGCCACCAATAGCAATCGTAGAGAAACTATGGCTAATTGCATCAAAGAAACTCATGCCAGCAAGCCAAAACGCCACCGCACAAGCAATAGTTAAGCTGAGATATATGTACCAAAGCGCTTTTGCCGTTTCAGCAATACGCGGGGTCATCTTACTGTCTTTTACTGGGCCTGGAATTTCAGCTCGGTACAGCTGCATACCACCGATGCCCAGAACAGGAAGAATGGCTACCGCCAATACGATGATACCCATACCACCGAACCATTGCAGAAACTGGCGATAAAACAAGATCGCCTTAGGTAGATCATCAAGGCCGACGATCACCGTAGCACCAGTGGTGGTCAGTGCAGAAAAGGATTCGAAGAAAGCATCGGTTACCGAAACATTCGGGTTATCAGCGATCAAAAACGGCAATGCGCCTGCACTGCCGATTACCGTCCAGAACAACACCACAATGAGAAAGCCATCTCGCGCCTTCAATTCATGTTTATAGCGTCGGTTTGGAAACCAGCAAGTTGCTCCACAAAATAATAGAACGAAGAAAGTCGTCACAAATGGCACACCCGCACCATCTCTATAGATCAGTGCGACGAGCGCAGGTGCGAGCATTGATACACTAAAAAGTGCTAATAATAATCCGACGATTCGAATAATTGAGCGAAATTGCATGAGCTATTGAACGAAGCGAAATGCTTCACACTTCCTAGTTGTCTTTGACTTTCGTTACCAGTGCCTTGGCACCGCTTTTATTGATCATGGTTTGGGTAAACGAATCTACCTGAAGGAGCTCTATTTCAATAATAAGCTCAACTTGAACACCATAATCCGCTTGGACTTCAACAGCCTGATGCTGAGCCATAATGGATTGCGCAATTGGCACAAAGCCATAGTCTAACTCTAGCCGTAATTTTGTGGTTATTTTTTTCTCGATAGTTTGAAGCAGCTTGAGAGCTTGTTGCACTCCTCCGCCATATGCCTTTACTAGCCCACCCGTTCCAAGCTTGATTCCGCCAGAATAACGAGTAACAACAGCCGTCAGTTCACCAACACCAGAACCAGACAGTTGCGCCAAGATAGGCTTACCCGCAGTACCAGATGGCTCTCCATCGTCACTAAAGCCCCATTGCATTGAGTCTTCAGGTCGCCCTGCAGCAAAGCCCCAACAATTATGTCGCGCTGATGAATGCTCTTTTTTTACCTGTTCTACGAACTGTTTAGCAGCTTCTACACTTGGAGTATGAGCAAGATGAGTAATAAAGACGCTCTTCTTGATCTCTTCTTCAAACAGAGCCGACGCTGACGGTATTAAATAGGGCTGTTCATTCATATCGTTAACTTAATTAATAAGAGCGGCGAAGTGTATCACGCGTGAATAATAAGGGTTAGAGGATCTGTGCTATCGCACAATGTTAAACAATTGTTTAAAAAATGTATTGAAATTCACCAGGCAGAGGTACAGACTAGAATAACTGGTCTTACCAGGTATTCTACAATAATAGAAAGATAACAAGATTCTCTCAAACAATCGTGGATTGTATGTCATGGAGATAGACAATGATTTACCAAGCTAACACCTTACAGGTAAAAGAATTACAAGATGGTATTGCAGAACTTAACTTCTGTGCTCCGGCCTCTGTAAACAAACTCGACCTTGCTACTTTAGAATCACTAGATAAAGCGTTAGATGCCCTTAATGCTCACGCTGGATTACGTGGTTTAATCTTAACTTCAAATAAAGATGCGTTCATCGTAGGCGCAGACATCACTGAATTTCTAGGCTTATTTGCTAAGCCAGAAGCAGAACTTGATGAATGGTTAAGATTCGCGAATTCAATCTTTAGCAAGCTAGAAGACCTTCCTGTCCCAACTCTTTCAATGATGCGTGGCCATGCCCTTGGCGGCGGCTGTGAATGTGTGCTCGCTACCGATTTCCGTATCGGTGACAAGACCACCAGCATTGGCCTACCTGAAACCAAGCTTGGCATCATGCCTGGCTTTGGTGGTTGTGTGCGTCTGCCTCGTGTTATCGGTGCTGACAGCGCAATGGAAATTATCACGCAAGGCAAAGCATGCCGTGCAGATGAAGCACTAAAAATTGGCTTGTTAGACGCGATTGTAGAAACAGATCAACTGCTAGAGTCGGCAATTAATACCGTTTCTCTGGCTGCAAATGAAAAACTTGACTGGCAGCTACGCCGTCAACAGAAAACATCAGCATTATCGCTAAGCAAACTCGAAGCGATGATGAGCTTTACCATGGCGAAAGGCCTCGTTGCTCAAAAAGCTGGCCCTCACTACCCAGCTCCGATTACTTCAGTCATTGCTATTGAAGAAGCGGCACGCAGCGATCGTGATGCAGCACTCGATATCGAACGTAAACACTTCATCAAGCTGGCGAAATCTGAAGAAGCTAAAGCACTTGTTGGTTTGTTCTTAAATGACCAATACATCAAAGGTCTTGCTAAAAAAGCAGGTAAGTCAGCAACCAAAGACACTCAGCGTGCTGCTGTACTAGGTGCAGGCATCATGGGTGGCGGTATTGCTTACCAATCTGCACTGAAAGGCGTGCCAGTGATGATGAAAGACATCGCACAAGCATCGCTTGACCTTGGTATGAATGAAGCATCTAAGCTATTGAATAAGCGTCTATCTCGCGGTCGCCTAGACGGCTTCAAGATGGCAGGCATCCTGTCTTCGATTACTCCAAGCTTGCATTACGCAGGTGTTGAGCAATCAGACGTCGTCGTAGAAGCCGTGGTAGAAAACCCGAAAATAAAAGCTGCAGTACTGAGCGAAGTGGAAGGCCTAGTTGGTGAAGACACGGTACTCACTTCAAATACTTCTACGATTCCAATCAACCTGTTAGCGAAATCTTTGAAGCGCCCAGAAAACTTCTGTGGCATGCACTTCTTTAACCCAGTACACCGCATGCCTTTGGTTGAGATCATCCGTGGCGAGCATACTTCAGAAGAAACAATTAATCGCGTAGTCGCTTACGCAGCGAAGATGGGCAAATCCCCTATCGTTGTTAATGACTGCCCAGGCTTCTTCGTAAACCGTGTACTTTTCCCTTACTTTGGCGGTTTCAGCATGTTGCTACGTGACGGTGCTGACTTCACTAAGATCGATAAAGTCATGGAGCGTAAGTTCGGTTGGCCAATGGGCCCAGCTTACTTACTAGACGTTGTGGGTCTAGACACAGCCCACCACGCACAAGCTGTGATGGCGCAAGGTTTCCCTGAGCGTATGGGTAAAGAAGGTCGTGATGCGATCGACGCACTTTACGTTGCTGAAAAATACGGTCAGAAAAACGGCAGCGGTTTCTACACATACAGCGTAGACAAACGCGGTCGTCCTAAGAAAACTTTCTCTGAAGACATTCTTCCAATCCTGGCTGACGTATGCCAACAGCCACAAGACTTTGATGACCAGACAATTATCCAACGCGTGATGATTCCAATGATCAACGAAGTGGTGCTTTGTCTAGAAGAAGGCATTATCGCGACACCGCAAGAAGCGGATATGGCACTGGTTTACGGTTTAGGCTTCCCTCCATTCAGAGGCGGCGTATTCCGCTACTTAGACAGTGTGGGCATTGCTAACTTCGTTGAAATGGCGAAAGGCTACCAAGACTTGGGTGCAATGTACCAAGTTCCTCAACTATTGCTTGATATGGCAGCGAAGGGCGAAAGCTTTTACGACAGTCAACAAGCCAGTTCTCTGTAACCCACATTTGGAAAAGGAATAGCAAAATGAATAATGTAGTTGTTGTTGATTGCCTGCGCACCCCAATGGGACGTTCCAAAGGTGGAGCTTTCCGTCACACTCGTGCTGAAGATCTGTCGGCACATTTGATGAAAGGCATTTTAGAGCGTAACCCAGAAGTTAACCCTTCAGAGATTGAAGATATCTACTGGGGTTGTGTACAACAAACTCTAGAGCAAGGCTTCAACGTTGCACGTAACGCCGCTTTGCTTGCTGGTCTACCAATTGAGATTGGTGCCGTAACGGTTAACCGTTTATGTGGCTCATCTATGCAAGCTTTGCATGATGCAACCCGTTCAATCATGGTGGGTGATGCTGAAATCTGCCTGATCGGTGGTGTCGAACACATGGGCCACGTACCAATGAACCACGGTGTTGATTTTCACCCTGGCATGTCTAAACACGTAGCGAAAGCTGCCGGTATGATGGGCCTAACCGCTGAGATGCTAGGTAAAATGCACGGTATTAGCCGTGAAGACCAAGATGCATTCGCTGCACGCTCACATGCTCGTGCTCAAGCAGCAACGGTTGAAGGTCGTTTCAAGAATGAAATCCTGCCAACCGAAGCTCACGCTGCAGATGGTTCTCTATTTACCCTAGACTATGACGAAGTGATTCGTCCTGAAACCACGGTTGAAGGCCTATCCCAGCTGCGTCCTGTATTTGACCCAGCAAACGGTACAGTAACAGCAGGTACTTCATCAGCATTGTCTGATGGTGCTTCTGCAATGCTTATCATGAGCGAAGAGAAAGCCAACGCACTTGGCCTTAAGATTCGTGCTCGCGTGAAGTCGATGGCTATCGCAGGCTGCGATCCTTCAATCATGGGTTACGGCCCAGTACCAGCAACCCAAAAAGCACTAAAACGTGCAGGCCTAGCCATTAAAGATATCGGTGTAATTGAGCTAAACGAAGCGTTTGCCGCTCAATCTCTTCCATGTGCGAAAGACCTAGGTCTACTGGATGTGGTTGATGAGAAAGTAAACCTTAACGGCGGTGCGATTGCTCTTGGTCACCCACTAGGTTGTTCTGGTTCTCGTATCTCGACCACCCTAATCAACCTGATGGAAGCACAAGATGTGAAATACGGCTTAGCGACCATGTGTATTGGTTTAGGCCAAGGTATTGCAACGGTATTTGAACGCCCATAGCGATCACTGACGGTAATACTGGAAGGGTAATCTTTTGTGCAGCTATATTTATATAGCTGCACTTTTTATTACTCGACATCCAACAATACATAGATTCGTTCAGCGAACTTAGCGAAAGAAAATCACTACTTACATCTATGCACAAAACGCATAGATTCAATGTTGATGTTTCATTATTTTTTCTCGGATGATTCAACTAAAGTTACTTCAGTTTCCTAATATTCCTCCACGGAGCAGATCATGTTTAAAGCACTTGTACTAAACCAAGAAGACAAAAAAACTATCGCGTCAGTTTCTCAAATTGAAGAGTCTCAATTACCAGAAGGTAACGTGAAGATTGATGTTAGCTACTCTTCTTTGAACTACAAAGATGGTTTGGCGATTACAGGTAAAGGGCGCATTGTTCGTAACTTCCCTATGGTTCCTGGTATCGACCTTTCAGGTGTGGTTTCACAATCTGATGACCCACGCTACAAAGCAGGCGACGAAGTCGTTCTAACTGGTTGGGGTGTTGGTGAAGGTCACTGGGGTGGCATGGCTGAGAAAGCAAGCCTAAACGGTGATTGGTTAGTACCAATGCCTGCAGGTCTTGACGCTAAAAAAGTAATGGCGATCGGTACAGCTGGCTTCACTGCGATGCTTTGTGTGCAAGCTATCGTAGATGCAGGCATCAAACCTGAAGACGGTGAAATCCTAGTAACAGGTGCAAGTGGCGGTGTGGGTAGCGTATCTATCACTCTACTAAACCAACTGGGGTACAAAGTGGCAGCGGTTACTGGCCGAGCTTCAGAAAATGGCGAGCTTCTAAAATCACTAGGTGCGACACGTATTGTAGAGCGCGCTGAACTAGAAGAACCAGCAAAACCACTAGAAAAACAACTGTGGGCTGGCGCTATCGATACGGTAGGCAGCAAAGTACTTGCTAAAGTGTTGGCGCAAATTGATTACAACGGTGCGGTAGCAATGTGTGGGCTAGCAGGCGGTTTTGACTTACCAACAACAGTAATGCCATTCATTCTACGTAACGTTCGCCTGCAAGGTGTGGACTCTGTAATGTGCCCTCGTGAAAAGCGTATTAAAGCGTGGGAACAATTGGCGGAGCTACTACCAGAATCTTTCTACGCTCAAGCAACCAAAGAAGTGTCTTTAGATGATGCAATTAAAGCTGCAGAAGACATCACTAATGGTCAAATCACTGGTCGCGTAGTCATTAAACTATAGATTCTCAAATACAAAGTTATCAAACATAAGCGCCAACTTTAGGCTTGGATAACCCAAAACAACAAAGGGCTGATTTGTATCAGCCCTTTTGCGTCTTTGTCATTTGGGTCGAGTGAACCCAAACCAAGTCTTAGCTAACCCAAGCCGACATCCGCAATCCGTTTTTGAATCAACTCACCACATTCCTCTTTGACCACTCTTCTCAACCATTGTTGTGAAGCAGAGGAATCGCAGCGCGAGTGCCAGATCAGTGAGTAATCAAACGGCATAAACTCGAATGGCAGCGGCTTGACGACTAAGTCATAACGCTCTGCAACCAAGTACGCCAAATCAGCAGGAACCGTAATCACTAACGGCATTCTATCGACGATCGCCAATGCCGCTTCAAGGTGATAAGCACGCAGTACCATTTTTCTAGGTTGTTGATTGGCTAAAGCGTTGTCCAATAAAGCCTTTACACCATCACTGATCGCAATCATGGCATGAGGTAAAGAGACATAATCCTCAAGGCTCAACGAACTGTCTGCCAAAGGGTGATTTTTAGAGAGTAAGCACGACACCCCCACAGGGCCAAGGACCTCTTGATGAAGTGGCGCAACACTGCCACTTGGTCGGCAAATCGCCATATCGACGCGCTCGGTACTAAGCTGCTTAAACAAATGTTCATGCTGCAGCGGTGCAAATTCCAAAGAGATATTCGGTGCTTGCTCATAAATCTTCGGCAGTGCATACGGCAAGATGGTTTGCATCGCGTAATCAGTGGTCGCAATTAAAAAGCGTTCACTGCAATAGTAAGGGTCAAAATCACTAGGGCTGAGTAATTGACGGAATGATTCTAGAGGCTGATCAATTCGCTGGCTGATCTCGAGCGCTTTTTTGGTCGGAATAAGATGTTGGCCCTGACGAGTAAAAAGAGGATCTTTGAGGAGGTCTCTTAAGCGTCCTAGCACTCGGCTGGTTGCCGACTGGCTCAAGTTGAGACGAAGCGCGGCCTGGCTAACGCTGCCCTCTTCAATCAATACCTTTAACGCGACCAATAAATTAAGGTCTCTACGATAGATGTCTTCTAATTCCACGCCACTTACCTAGTTGAATACAATGATCATTGTTCACTAAATTGTTTATAGCATGCTTTAGATAAAAAAAAATCCCGCAATTACGCGGGGAAGCCCAAGAAAATTTGGGGATAGTGTCGGAATGTCGTATCGGAATTTGTTTGCTGTACCTAGGTTAGTGCTCTTGCTCTTCGGCTACACCCTGCCAACGGCGCATCTCAACCCAAATACCAATAATCGTTGCTACTATGCCAAAAATAGGCATCAGTGAGGCCTCTGTCGATGAGCGTAAAACTAACGCACAAAAAGAAATAAAACAGAGAACCGAATAAATTGTTAATCTATCTAATCCTGTCAACATCGCCACTCCTTAGCTAGTTGCCTTTGTTTCAAATTGTTATCAACTTGTTAACTAAGTTATAGGAAATGATTCTGTTTGCCAAGCACTTATTGCATATTTTTTCTGCAGACGTATTATTCACACGTTAGATAGAGATAGAGATAGAGATAGAGATACAAACCATGACATTCAAACCTGAACTGGCAACCCATACTTTAGAAGCTGAAGGCCTGCGTTGCCCAGAGCCAGTAATGATGGTCAGGAAGACAATTAGAAACATGCAGGATGGCGATGTGTTACTGGTAAAAGCTGACGATCCTTCGACCACGCGAGATATCCCGAGCTTTTGTCGATTCATGGATCACCAGTTGGTAGGCCAAGAGACAGAAACGCTGCCTTATCAATATTTGATCAGAAAGGGATTGGAGGCGTAACGCCCCACCGAGTATCAAGTATCAAAAAAGCCGCTCGTACCTTATGTTCTTAATAGAACTCAGAGTACCAGCGGCTTTTTGTTTATTCGTTTCTAGATTTGTTTTGCAGATGCTCAAGCTGATGCTGGATTTCTCGGATATCTTTACGCAGCGGAATAATATGCGCGACTCGAATCCAAGCCTCTACCGCAAGCCCTGTCATGATCATGGCCCCTGCGACCATTGGCAGCCACATGTCCGTCAACACCATGCCTAGTAATGTAAGTGCAAGACCAAAGGTAAATAGATAACTTTGGCTTTGTGGAGTAATACCCATATAACGCGTCAACATAATCATGCCCTCGTGTTCTTAACTCACAAGATTAAAATATCATGACAAGTATGACAGTTATATGTCCATCCGCTCGATAAACCCCACAATACTGCAAGAGTATGACCTACAACACATTACTCCACTAATTGAGTATAATAAGACTCAATACTGCCTATTAATAGAAAGCCACTGCGATAGCTAAGCCCACGAATAACAAGGCTGTGATCTTACGAATCAGATCAAGAGGCATCTTATCCGCAGACAGTTTACCTATGATCACTACGGGTACATTCGCCAGCAACATACCAATAGTAGTACCCAAAATCACCCACGCTAATGCATCAGAATATTGAGCCCCTAGAATCGACGTCGCAATCTGGGTTTTATCGCCAATCTCAGCGATAAAGAAAGCAATAAAACTGGCGACAAACGGGCCTCGGTTTGAGATCTGCTCATCGTCATCCAGCTTATCGGGAATCAGAATCCAGCCCGCCATTGCAATAAAACTGACCACCAGCACCCACTTTAAAACTTCTGGCGATAAGTAATCAGCGACGACCACACCGAGCCACGCTGCAAGAGCATGATTGGCTATGGTGGCAAAGAAGATAGCTGCAATGATGGGTATCGGCTTTCGATATCGACTGGCTAATAAAAGAGATAACAACTGGGTCTTATCACCGATCTCGGCTAATGCGACAGTTGTAATTGAAATTGCTAAAACGCTCACGACATGCTCATTTGGGATGGAGATTATTATATTTAACCAAAGACAAACCTCGCGCCCCATCCCGGTTCACGATGCTTGTCTAAGGTCTTGCTAAGCGCCACCAAGGTGGTGGTTGCCTCGAACGCCATGATGATTTTGCATCAATTATGTTGACGAACGAACTCATTCACTAGGATATGAACAAGTAAGCTACTCCCCAAAGACCACGAGATTCTAATCACCCACGTAGTCAAAAACAAGTGTCAAACTTATCAAAATATCCACTTGCACCGAAAAACAAACATTAAAGGCAAAAAAATCCATTAAACGACATTTTAGACCACTAATTAAACAAGATTACCCCTACTCGCTTTACGAATATCTCGGTATACTCAGAGGTAATTTTTCTCATTCATTTAAAAGAATCGCGCGAACCTGACTATGCAAAAATACGATATCAAAACCTTCCAGGGAATGATCCTCGCGCTGCAGGATTACTGGGCTCAAAACGGTTGTACCATTGTTCAACCTCTAGATATGGAAGTAGGTGCAGGCACCTCTCACCCAATGACATGTCTACGAGCACTTGGCCCAGAGCCAATGTCTACAGCTTACGTTCAACCTTCTCGTCGTCCAACCGATGGCCGTTACGGTGAAAACCCTAACCGTCTGCAGCACTACTACCAATTCCAAGTAGCGCTAAAACCATCGCCAGACAATATCCAAGAGTTGTACCTAGGCTCCCTAGAGGTTCTTGGTGTTGACCCACTTGTTCACGACATTCGCTTCGTTGAAGATAACTGGGAAAACCCAACACTAGGCGCATGGGGCCTTGGTTGGGAAGTATGGCTAAACGGCATGGAAGTAACTCAGTTTACTTACTTCCAACAGGTTGGCGGCCTTGAGTGTAAGCCTGTAACTGGCGAGATCACTTACGGTATCGAGCGTCTAGCAATGTACATTCAGGAAGTAGATTCTGTTTACGACCTAGTATGGAACGTTGCACCAGACGGTTCTAACGTGACTTACGGTGACATCTTCCACCAAAACGAAGTTGAGCAATCAACATACAACTTCGAGCACGCAGACGTAGATTTCCTATTCACTTTCTTCGATCAGTGCGAAAAAGAGTGTAAAGAACTACTTGAGCTTGAGAAGCCACTTCCGCTTCCAGCTTACGAGCGCATTCTAAAAGCAGGTCACGCATTCAACATCCTTGATGCGCGCAAAGCTATCTCTGTAACAGAGCGTCAACGTTACATCCTTCGTATCCGCAACCTGACTAAATCAGTTGCTGAGGCGTACTACGCGTCACGTGAAGCGCTTGGCTTCCCAATGTGTAAGAAGGATAAATAATCATGGCGAAGAATTTTCTAATTGAACTGGGTACGGAAGAGCTTCCACCAACGGCACTTCGTTCTCTAGCAGAAGCATTTGCTTCTAACTTTGAAGCGGGTCTTAAAACGGCTGAGCTTTCTCACGAAGGCATCAAGTGGTACGCAGCACCTCGCCGCCTAGCACTTAAAGTAACCGCACTAGCTGAAGGCCAAGCAGATAAAGTCGTTGAAAAACGTGGTCCTGCTGTTTCTGTGGCATTCGACGCTGAAGGCAACGCGACTAAAGCTGCACAAGGTTGGGCTCGTGGTAACGGTATTACTGTTGAGCAAGCTGACCGTCTAAAAACAGACAAAGGCGAGTGGCTTCTTTTCAAACAAGAAGTAGCTGGCAAACCTGTTCAAGAATTGGTGATGGACATTGCAGCGAAAGCACTAGCTTGCCTACCAATCCCTAAAGCAATGCGCTGGGGTAACTCAGACATTCAATTTATCCGTCCAGTGAAAACACTGACAGTACTGCTAGGTGATGAGCTTGTTGAAGGCGAAATCCTAGGCGTAGCATCTGCTCGTACTATCCGTGGCCACCGTTTCATGGGCGAACAAGAGTTCACAATCGATTCTGCTGACCAATACCCTGCAATCCTAGAAGAGCGCGGTAAAGTAATGGCAGATTACGAAGCTCGTAAAGCGATCATCCTTGCTGACTCTCAAAAAGCGGCAGCAGCGGTTGGCGGTAAAGCTGACCTAGAAGATGACCTTGTTGAAGAAGTAACGTCTCTGGTTGAATGGCCAGTAGTGCTTACAGCGAAATTTGAAGAAGAGTTTCTAAAAGTGCCTTCTGAAGCGTTGGTTTACACCATGAAAGGTGACCAAAAGTACTTCCCTGTTTACGACGACAACAAGAAGCTACTTCCGAACTTTATCTTCGTATCAAACATCGAGTCTAAAGAGCCTCGTCACGTTATCGAAGGTAACGAGAAAGTGGTACGTCCACGTCTTGCTGATGCGGAATTCTTCTTCAATACAGACCGTAAGCGTCCGCTGATCGACCGTCTACCTGAACTAGACCAAGCTATCTTCCAGAAGCAACTTGGTACTATCAAAGACAAAACAGACCGCATCACAGAGCTTGCTGGCTACATCGCAGAGCAAATCGATGCTGACGTTGAAAAGTCTAAGCGTGCAGGCCTTCTAGCTAAGTGTGACCTAATGACATCTATGGTATTCGAATTTACGGATACTCAAGGTGTGATGGGCATGCACTACGCGACTCACGATGGTGAAGACGAGCAAGTAGCACTAGCACTTTACGAGCAGTACATGCCTCGTTTCGCAGGCGACGATCTACCAAGCACTGGTATCTCTTCTGCAGTTGCAATGGCAGACAAGCTAGACACTATCGTAGGTATCTTCGGTATTGGCCAAGCACCAAAAGGTTCTGACCCATTTGCACTTCGTCGTGCGTCTCTAGGTGTGCTACGTATCATCGTTGAAAACGGCTACAACCTAGACCTAACCGATCTGATCGGTAAAGCGAAAGAGCTACTAGGCGACAAGCTAACCAACGACAACGTAGAAGCTGAAGTTATCGACTTCATGCTAGGTCGTTTCCGCGCATGGTACCAAGATGCTGGTTTCAGCGTTGATATCATTCAAGCGGTGCTAGCACGTCGTCCAACTAAGCCAGCTGACTTTGACCAACGTGTTAAAGCGGTTTCTCACTTCCGTGAATTGGAAGCAGCAGAAGCACTAGCAGCAGCGAACAAACGTGTAGGTAACATCCTTGCGAAATTCGATGGTGAGCTACCCGCTGAAATCGACCTAACTCTCCTTCAAGAAGACGCAGAGAAAGCACTGGCTGAGAACGTTACAGTAATGACGGAAGCACTAGAACCAGCATTCGCAACAGGTAACTACCAAGAAGCCCTAAGCAAACTTGCTGACCTACGTGAGCCTGTTGATGCATTCTTCGATAACGTAATGGTTATGGCTGATGACGAAGCGCTTAAGAAGAACCGTCTAACGCTACTGAACAACCTACGTAACCTGTTCCTACAGATTGCTGACATCTCTCTACTGCAAAAATAAGTACGAGTGATAAAGTTACTTTAGTTGTCTAAAGATAAACACCCAAAGGGAAGCGAAAGCTTCCCTTTTTGTTTTTGTGAACCAAGCATTTATTTGTAGAGGTTTTATTGACCTACTGAATGAAACAGCACTCAGACTGTAGAGGGCATTGTTTGCTATAAATGACCTGTTTATTCAGGGAAAGGAAACAATGAAAAAAACAGTACTCGCGCTTTCAATGCTGGCACTCAGCGCATGCAGCCAAACCAGTGACAACAACCTATTACTGACTATTGATAACGACACTGTCGTATTTGAATCATCCGGTAAAGGCACCGTGATTGCAGAACAGGAACTCGCGAAAGGTAGCTATACCTTCTCTATCAGCGATACTCAAAATACCTGTGGCACCAGCTATGCACTGGCCGAAGAGAGTCGCATCAAGTTCAATAAACCCCTTCGCCTAGACGACTGCGCTGATAAATCTGAAATCGCTATTAAAGTCTTTCGCGCTAACACTTATCAATTTGTACTCAACCCACAGACCAATGAATTCACGGTTCAGATAAAACCAAAGCAACAACAAGTACAAAGCTTTGCTTGTCCGGTACCTAGTGACGAACCAACCATCATCAACGTTGCTCAAACCTTTGATGACGGCACTGTGGTAAGAGACGCCCTTTCAGGCAAACAAGTCACAGTGACCAACGGCAGCGTCACCATGCAGCCTGCAGAAAACAGCCAGGGTGTTCTGTTGCTTGAGAAAGTAGAACAAGAAAACAAAGCAGAATTTAGTTGGGACAACGCCACGGTCTACTTCGTAATGACTGACCGTTTCCACAATGGCAACCCTGATAACGACAACAGTTACGGTCGCAGCCAAGACGGGCAAGATGAAATCGGCACTTTCCACGGTGGTGACTTAGCCGGCTTAACCGAAAAGCTCGATTACATAGAATCACTCGGTGCTAATGCTATCTGGATAACGTCTCCATTAGAGCAAATCCACGGCTGGGTTGGCGGCGGTGACCGTGGTGACTTCAAACACTACGGCTACCACGGCTATTACCATCAAGACTGGACCAAGCTCGATGACAACATGGGCACCGAAGACGAACTGAAAACCTTCATCGATACCGCACACAGCAAAGGCATTCGCGTTGTCTGGGATGTGGTAATAAACCACACGGGATACGCGACGCTTGCCGACATGCAAGAGTTTGATTTTGGCAAGCTAAACCTAACGGATGAAGAAGCAACGAAAACACTTGGCGAAAACTGGACAGACTGGCAACCCGCTAAAGGTCAGAACTGGCACTATTTCAACAACTACATCTCATACAGCGATAAAGAAGCGTGGGAGAAGTGGTGGGGTAAAGCTTGGCTACGCAGCGATATCGGCGCCTATGATTCCCCGGGTTACAACAACCTGACCATGTCTTTAGCGCATCTGCCCGATTTCAAAACCGAATCAACAGAGACAACTGGGCTGCCGAACTTCTATCGCAACAAGTCCACCAGCGCGACCGATGAACTCAAAACACCCCGTGATCACTTAATCACTTGGTTATCGGATTGGGTACGCGAATATGGTGTCGATGGTTTCAGGGTCGATACCGCTAAACACGTAGAACTAGAAGCTTGGGCAGAATTGAAAGAGAGTACCAACCAAGCGTTAGCTGAGTGGAAGCAGAACAACCCCGACAAAGCATTGGATGACCTACCTTTCTGGATGACTGGCGAAGTATGGGCGCACAGCGTAGTCAAATCAGACTACTTTGCGAATGGCTTTGATTCGATCATCAACTTTGAATTCCAGAGTGATATCGCACCAAAGGCGCTTAAATGCCTATCCGATCTCGATGCTGATTACCTTCGTTATGCTGAGAAGATCAATAACGACAGCGAATTCAACGTATTGAGCTATCTATCGTCTCACGACACCTCGCTATTCTGGACGCAACACGGCAGTGACTTTGCCAAACAGACCAAAGCAGCAAACGCGTTGATGCTGGCTCCGGGAGCAGTGCAGATCTATTACGGGGATGAAATTGCACGAGACTTTGGCCCAACGGGTTCCGATCCTATGCAAGGCACTCGCTCTGACATGCCTTGGGATCAAATCACCGGCGAACGTGCAGAGTTGCTAGAACACTGGCAAGCACTTGGCCAATTCCGCCTGCGCCATCCAGCCGTTGCTCAAGGTAAGCACATCATCCGCAACAGCAAGGGCTACTATGCGTTCGAACGCCAATACCAAGATGACAAGGTATTAGTCGTTTATACAGGTTCAAAGTAAACCTTCATAAACATAAACACTAGAAACCAGAGGAGAAGCTTAGGCTTCTCCTTTTTTTATCACTAAAGGTACGCTCAATAAGCAAGCTGTTACTCATTAACCAAACTTTATAGAAGTTTTTTACGTGTTAGAGCATTTGGCGCTATGCGTCGCAAAAACATTGCGGTATGTTCAAGGAATACACTGATGGCAGACATAAGGTCTGCCTTAATGACACATAACAAGCAATCACAATGAATTAGGTAAAATTAGTAATGCAGTTCTCTAAGTTTGGCGAAAAGTTTAATCGATACTCTGGAATCACTCGTTTAATGGATGATTTGAATGATGGCCTGCGCACTCCTGGCGCTATCATGCTCGGTGGTGGTAACCCAGCCGCTATCCCTGCCATGCTCGATTACTTTAACCAAGCCAGTGCCGACATGCTCGCCAGTGGAGAACTCATCGCCGCCCTCGCCAACTACGATGGTCCACAGGGCAAAGACAGCTTCATCAAATCGTTAGCAGCAATGCTGAAAGAGACCTATGGTTGGGACATCAGCGAAAAGAACATCAGCCTGACTAACGGCAGTCAAAGTGGTTTCTTTTACCTGTTCAACCTATTAGCAGGTCAACAACCTGATGGTTCGCACAAGAAGATTTTGTTGCCGATCGCTCCGGAATACATTGGCTACGGTGACGCAGGGATTGATGACGATATTTTTATCTCTTACCACCCAGAGATCGAGCTGCTAGAAAACCGACAATTCAAATATCACGTCGATTTTGAACAACTCAAGGTTGATGACTCGGTGGCGGCTATCTGTGCATCTCGTCCAACCAACCCGACGGGTAACGTACTAACCGACGAAGAAGTACGTAAACTGGATAAGCTGGCGCGTGAAAACAACATTCCATTGCTGATCGACAATGCTTACGGCCTACCATTTCCAAACATCATCTTTGAAGATGTCGAACCGTTCTGGAATGAAAATACCATTCTGTGTATGAGCTTTTCTAAACTTGGCTTGCCGGGTGTGCGTTGCGGTATCGTGATTGCGAGTGAAGAAGTAACACAAGCATTGACCAACATGAATGGAATCATCAGCTTAGCGCCAAACAGTGTCGGCCCTGCGATTGCCAACCACATGATTGAGAAAGGCGATCTACTCCGCTTGAGCAGTGAGGTAATCAAACCTTTCTATAAAGATAAATCTCTACGTGCTGTCGAGTTATTACAAGATGCTATCGATGACCCACGCTTCCGAATCCATAAACCTGAAGGCGCTATCTTCTTATGGCTATGGTTTGATGAACTGCCTATTACCACTATGGAACTGTACGACCGCCTTAAAGCTCGCGGCGTATTGATTGTTCCTGGGGAATACTTCTTTATCGGCCAAGAAGACGAGTGGGATCATGCTCACCAATGCTTGCGTATGAACTACGTTCAAGACGATGAAGCGATGCAGAAAGGTATTGCGATCATTGCAGAAGAAGTAAAAAAAGCTTACTCAGCGTAGTAATAAGAGCTTTTAGCTTACCGTAGACCAAATACAAAAAGAGCACCTCATGAGGTGCTCTTTCACTTTTACTTCCCGATAGTTTTTAGCTCTGAGGAGCTAACAGCAATTAACCTTCTAGTAGGCTATTACCATTGATAGCAATCTTACGAGGTTGCATCGCTTCTGGGATTTCGCGTTCTAGGTCAATGTGAAGAAGACCATTTTCCATGCTTGCACCTACCACTTTTACGTAGTCTGCCAGTTGAAATTTACGCTCGAAATCACGCTCTGCGATACCTTGGTATACGAAGGTTTTCTCTGCTTCTGCTTTACGCTCACCTTTCACAATTAGCATGTTCTCTTTCTGAGTCAGATCTAATTGGTCATCAGCAAAACCTGCGACTGCCATAGTAATACGGTAGTTGTTTTCGTCTTTTTGCTCGATGTTGTATGGAGGGTAACCGCCAGAAGAGTTCTTCGATGTGTTCGCTTCCATCATGTTGAATAGACGATCGAAGCCGATTGCGTTGCGGTAAAGTGGAGTGAAATCTACAGTTCTCATAATGCTATCCTTTTACTAAGCAATAGTCTTAGCCGTTAATTTTACTTAGATCGAACCTGTGAGTGACCCAGTAAACAGCTAAGAGATTCAGTTCGCATTCCTCGGGTTTCACCTCTATTGGCGACAACGCTGGGACATAACAATGAATCAATTTTTAAGTTATGTGCTGCGAAAGTTATCCTCTATTGAGCGATGTTTCGTCAGCGTACTGAAGGTTCTGTTTCTTCTCTTGTAGAGCAAGACAGCCATCCTCTTCACAAATAGATATGTGGATTGAACAAATCAGTTTCAAGGGATTATTTTCAATTATTTTTACAAAACAATATTTTTCAATACCTTATAGACACAAAAAAGCACCATCCAAAGGACAGTGCTTTAAAATAATTTAGGTTTCTTTATCGAAGATGGATTGGTGAGTTCAAGAAGAAGGCGCGCAATTTATAAGTATAAATGAGCACCTTCGACGCAGAAATCGGTCAATCCAACAAAGAGAAAGCAATCTAAACGTCTAGGTTAGCTACTTTAAGTGCATTCTCTTCGATGAAGTTACGACGAGGTTCAACTTGGTCACCCATTAGCGTCGTAAACAACAGATCCGCACCAACAGCATCTTCAATCGTTACTTGCATCATACGGCGAGTTTCAGGATCCATCGTGGTTTCCCAAAGTTGATCAGGGTTCATCTCACCTAGACCTTTGTATCGCTGTAGGCTTAGACCACGACGAGACTCTTTCACTAACCAGTTCAGAGCTTCAACGAAGCTAAACACTTCTTGAGTACGCTCACCACGCTTAATGTAAGCGCCTTCTTCAATCAAGCCATCAAGTGCTTCAGAAAGATCGGCCAGCTTAGCAAACTCTTTAGAGTTAATAAGATCGATGCTCAGTACGTGTTCATGAGTCACACCGTGAGTACGAACTACAATCTTAGGAACGCTTAAACCTAGCTCTTCGTGTTTTTCAACTTCAAGGCTGTATTGGCTAGCACCCACTTCTTTCGCGTTTAGCTGCTCAACAAGCTGCTTGCCCCAAGCTTCAACTGCCGCGTCATCATGACACTGCTCAGCTGTTAGACGAGGAACGTAAATCAGTTCGTGAACCAATGCACGTGGGTAACGGCGGCTCATACGATCCACTAGCTTGATACCCGCGTTGTATTGCTGAACAAGCTTCTCTAAACCTTCACCTGCAAACGCTGGCGCTTCAGGGTTTACGTGCAGTTCTGCATTGTCTAGAGCCAAAGATACTTGATACTGGTTCATCGCATCTTCATCTTTAATGTACTGCTCTTGCTTACCTTTCTTCACTTTGTAAAGTGGTGGTTGAGCAATGTAGATGTAACCACGTTCGATCAGCTCAGGCATTTGACGGTAGAAGAACGTCAGTAGCAGAGTACGGATGTGCGAACCATCGACATCGGCATCGGTCATGATGATGATGTTGTGGTAACGCAGTTTATCTGGGTTGTATTCGTCACGGCCAATACCACAACCAAGCGCTGTGATTAGCGTAGCTACTTCTTGAGAAGATAGCATCTTATCGAAACGCGCTTTCTCTACGTTAAGGATTTTACCTTTCAGAGGTAGGATAGCTTGGTTCTTACGGTTACGCCCCTGCTTAGCTGAACCGCCAGCAGAGTCCCCTTCCACAATATATAGTTCAGACATTGCAGGATCTTTTTCCTGACAGTCAGCAAGTTTACCTGGAAGACCCGCTAAATCTAATGCGCCTTTACGACGAGTCATTTCACGAGCTTTACGCGCTGCATCACGAGCACGTGCTGCATCAATAATTTTAGAACAAACCGCTTTAGCTTCACCTGGGTTCTCAATCAGGAACTCAGATAGCTTCTCACCCATTGTAGATTCAACGGCAGACTTCACTTCTGAAGAAACCAGCTTATCTTTAGTTTGGCTTGAGAACTTAGGATCAGGCACTTTAACAGAAACAATCGCTGTCAAACCTTCACGAGCATCATCACCAGAGGTTGCAGTCTTCGCTTTCTTAGAGAAGCCTTCCTTGTCCATGAAGCTGTTCAGGGTACGCGTTAGCGCAGCACGGAAACCCGCTAAGTGAGCACCACCATCGCGTTGAGGGATGTTGTTGGTGAAACAGTAGATGTTTTCTTGGTAGCCGTCATTCCACTGCATCGCAACTTCAACGGTAATGCCGTCTTCACGCTCAGAGTTAAAGTGGAAGATTTTTTGGATGATTGGCGTTTTGTTCGTATTAAGGTGTTCAACAAACGCTTGAATGCCGCCTTCGTACTCGAAGTGATCCATTTTGTCTTCTTCGCGCTCATCAATCAGCTTGATTGACACACCTGAGTTCAAGAATGATAGCTCGCGTAGACGCTTGGCTAAAATGTCGTAATGGAACTCGATGTTAGTGAAGGTTTCTTCACTTGGCCAGAAACGAATCTCTGTACCCGTTTTATCTGTATCACCTACAATCGCTAGTGGCGCTTGAGGCTCACCATGGCTGTAAGTTTGAGTGTGGATTTTGCCACCACGGTGGATAGTAAGAGTAACTTGCTTAGAAAGTGCGTTAACTACTGAAACACCAACACCGTGCAGACCACCAGATACCTTGTACGAGTTATCATCGAACTTACCACCAGCGTGAAGAACCGTCATGATGACTTCTGCTGCTGATACGTTTTCTTCTGGGTGCAATTCTGTTGGAATACCACGGCCGTCATCGCGAACAGACACAGAACTATCTTCATGGATAGTTACAATGATGTCATTACAGTGACCAGCTAGCGCTTCATCAATAGAGTTATCTACCACCTCAAAAACCATGTGGTGCAGACCGGTACCATCATCCGTGTCGCCAATGTACATTCCAGGACGCTTACGAACCGCATCCAGACCCTTCAGTACCTTAATACTCGATGAATCGTAATTATCTGACATAGTTACTCTCTGACTAATTATCCTTGCTCTATTTTGCCATGTTCCACATGAAACATCCTGCTATTTTCGTCATGCATATCAGCAATCTGATCAGCGGTAATAGAGCTTACAAAAACTTGAGCCTGGGTCGCCTTTAAACACTCAGCAAGACGTGCGCGGCGCTGGCTATCTAATTCGGAAGCGAAGTCATCTATCAAATAGATGCACTGCTTACCAGTCATTTGAGTGAGGTGTTGCCCTTGTGCTACTCGTAGCGCGCACACCATCAACTTCAATTGACCTCGTGACAAGACATCTTCCACTGGAGTGCCGTTCACTTTTATCTTCAGATCCGCTTTGTTTGGCCCACTAAAGGTATAACCAAGCTGCTGATCCCTTTCAAAATTCTTCTCTAATATCTCGGAGTATGGGGTGTCTTTATCCCAGCCACGATAATAGTTAATCTTTATCTCAAACTCAGGAAGGAAGGTCGCACAGATTTCTTCGGCGACTTCTTTGAGCTGATCAACGTAGGTGGCACGCCACTGACTGATGCTTTCTGCTAATCGGGCCAATTCTTGGTCCCAATAGCTCAGCTCTCGATAGTGCATTGCCGTTTTCAATAAGGCGTTTCGCTGCTTATTGAGACGCTTTACCCTGCCCCAGGCATCATAAAAGCCCGACTCACTGTGGAAGACTCCCCAATCAATGAATGCTCGGCGATGCTTAGGTCCATCTGTCAGTAAATCAAACCCTTCGGGGTGAATCAACTGCAAAGGTAAGACTTGAGCTAACTGAGCTAACTTTTGCCCAGTTTGACCGCTTATTTTAACCTCTGTCGTGCCATCGCGCTGCTTATTAATGCCAATTGGCAGCTCAAATCGATCCGAGGTCATAAAACGGCCATGTACAAACAGCTCACTACAGTCGTTTTGTATGATACGACCGGTGAGTGAACTCTTGAATGAGCGACCGTGTCCGAGCAGATACACCGCTTCAAGGACGCTGGTTTTGCCGCTTCCGTTAGCCCCTATAAGAAAGTTAAAGCCTGATGACGGTTGAATGTCACAGGCTTCAATATTTCTAAACTGCTTAACGATTAAGCGCGATAAAGGCATAACGTCTTCATATTAATCTTCAATCACGACTCGGTAGTTCAACATATGGTGGCTTATAAGCGAATTGGCATAACAACGTACATCGCGCTGTCATCTTGTGCGTTCTCGATAAGCGCACTCGCATTTGCATCTGACATTGAGATACGAACCTGTTCACAACGCAGTGTGTTCAGAACATCCAATACGTAGCTTACGTTGAAGCCAATTTCTAGTGCGTCGCCGTCGAAATTAACATCGAGTACTTCTTCTGCTTCTTCTTGCTCTGGGTTGTTCGCTGTAATACGCATCTCGCTATCAGCAAGGTTAACGCGAACACCACGGAATTTTTCATTCGATAGAATAGCAGCACGAGAAAATGCTGAACGTAACTCATCACAACCCGCTTCCAGTGTTTTGGTGGTATTTTGCGGCATTACGCGGCGATAATCAGGGAAACGACCATCAACTAGCTTAGAAGTGAAGACATAGTTGTTCACTTCAGCACGCACGTTAGAGTTACCAATTTGCAGTGTTACTGGTTGTTCAGGTGCATCTAATAGCTTCACTAGCTCTTGAACACCTTTGCGAGGAACAATGATCTGCTTCTGAGCAAAATCCGCACCCAGTTGTGCTTGAGATACCGCCATACGGTGACCATCGGTCGCCACGCTGCGCAAGATAGAACCTTCAATCTCAAACAACATACCGTTGAGGTAATAACGAACGTCTTGGTTCGCCATTGAGAATTGTGTTTTCTCGATAAGACCACGAAGTTCAGCTTGTGTCACTGACACTTCAACTTCACTGCTCCAGTCTTCAATATTTGGAAAATCTGCCGCAGGTAATGTTGCTAATGAGAAGCGGCTACGACCAGAACGAACTTGAATACGGTCACCATCCAATACTACAGTGATCACTGAGTTATCTGGCAATCCACGACAGATATCTAGGAATTTACGTGAAGGTACGGTAATGCTGCCCGCTTCGAAATCACCTTCAAGCGTTACGCGGCTGATCAGTTCAACTTCTAGATCCGTTGCTGTCATCGACAACACGTTATCTTCTACTTTAATTAGTAGGTTTCCTAGAATTGGAAGCGTTGGCCTGCCACCGAGTGCGCCAGATACTTGTTGTAATGGCTTAATCAGGTGACTACGTTCAATGGTAAATTTCATATCTTGCTCTTACGGTCTAAATGGCACTGCGTAATCATACGTGGCCAAGATTCTGCTTATTAAGGTTAAGAATACTGTGTATTAAGAAGAAAGGGTACGAATCAAGTTCGAATAATCTTCTTTAATGTCGTGGCTCTCTTCACGCAGCTGAGCAATCTTACGACAAGCATGCAATACCGTGGTGTGGTCACGACCACCGAATGCATCACCAATCTCAGGCAAGCTGTGGTTGGTTAGCTCTTTAGCCAATGCCATCGCCAATTGACGTGGACGAGCAACAGAACGAGAACGACGCTTAGACAACAGATCAGCAACTTTGATTTTGTAGTACTCGGCTACTGTCTTTTGAATGTTATCAATGGTGACCAGTTTTTCTTGCAGTGCAAGTAGGTCACGCAGTGCTTCACGCACAAAATCAATCGTGATCGGGCGGCCAGTGAAGTTTGCATTCGCAATAACACGGTTCAATGCGCCTTCTAGCTCACGAACGTTCGAACGTAGACGCTTCGCAATAAAGAACGCCACTTCATCCGCTAGGTGAATTTGGTGGTCTTCGGCTTTCTTCATCAAGATCGCAACACGCGTCTCAAGCTCTGGTGGCTCAATCGCTACCGTCAAACCCCAGCCGAAGCGAGATTTAAGACGATCTTCTACACCGTTGATCTCTTTTGGATAACGGTCAGACGTTAGGATGATCTGTTGGTTACCTTCAAGCAGCGCGTTAAAGGTATGGAAGAACTCTTCTTGAGAACGCTCTTTGTTAGCAAAGAATTGGATGTCATCGATAAGCAATGCATCAACACTACGGTAGTAGCGTTTAAACTCTTCGATCGCGTTGTTTTGCAGTGCCTTTACCATATCCTGAACAAAACGCTCGGAGTGCATGTAAACCACTTTTGCATTCGGCTTATTATCAACAATGGCGTTACCCACCGCATGCAATAAGTGCGTTTTACCTAGACCAGTACCGCCGTATAAGAATAACGGGTTGTAGGCTGTTCCTGGGTTATCAGAAACCTGACGTGCCGCAGCCAAACCCAGTTGGTTCGACTTACCTTCAACAAAGTTATTGAACTTGTGTTTTGGGTTCACGTTTGAGCGGTGGTTCAAGTCAACCGCAACAGGCTCTTCATCACGCCAGATATTATGGACTGGTTTGCGAGCTTGTAATTGCGCAGGTGCTGATGATTCAGCGGCTACATCGGCTGCAGTACGAGTTTGAGTCGGTGCAAGTGTCGCTGGCTTTGGTGCAACCACACGCTTACTTCCCACTTCAAAGTGAAGATGTGGGATATCGTTACCGCAATATTCTTGCAGTAGACGGTTAATGCTATTTAGATACTTATCACGAACCCAATCGAGTACGAAACGGTTCGGTGCAAATAGAGTTAGAGTATTGTCATTGAGTTCCGCTTGTAACGGACGAACCCACATACTGAATTCTGTAGCTGGTAACTCTTCTTGAAGCTGTTGCAAACACTGCAACCAAAGCGAAGATGACACGGTGCCCCCACTCTATTTAAGTAATATGAAATGACTGTTAATTTTACCTGTTGATAAGTCAGATCACCAGCAATTGATCACGGTTCCAGTGAATAAGATCCAAGTTATTCACAATAAATTTGTAATTAATTGGCGGATCCGCACATCTTGCCCCTAATTTACTCACACAACGATCCACTTATGCCCGGATCCTTGCTAGTTATCCCCAAAATGAGAATGCGATCTAGTTATGGTTAATAACATCTGGTTATTTATTCTATCGAGCACTTTCCCAGTAACATCCAATCCCATAAATATAAGGAGTTACCAAATGAATAACTGGATTAAGGCTGCAATTGCAGCTATCGCACTCTCTGCTGCTACTGTTCAAGCTGCGACTGAAGTTAAAGTCGGCATGTCTGGTCGCTACTTCCCATTTACTTTTGTTAAACAAGACCAGCTACAAGGTTTTGAAGTGGATTTATGGGATGAGATCGGTAAACGCAACGATTACAAGGTTGAGTACGTGACAGCTAACTTCTCTGGTCTGTTTGGTCTTCTTGAAACGGGTCGAATCGATACCATTTCTAACCAAATTACAATGACGGATGCACGTAAAGCGAAATACCTATTCGCAGACCCATACGTAGTAGACGGCGCGCAAATTACCGTTCGTAAAGGTAATGACAGCATTAAGGGTATCGAAGACCTTGATGGTAAGACGGTTGCGGTAAACCTAGGCTCGAACTTCGAACAACTGCTACGCAGCTACGATAAAGATGGCAAGATCAACGTAAAAACCTACGACACAGGTATTGAGCACGATGTAGCCCTTGGCCGTGCCGATGCATTTGTTATGGATCGTCTGTCAGCACTAGAGCTTATCAAGAAGACGGGTCTACCATTACAGCTAGCAGGTCAGCCATTCGAAACAATTGAAAATGCTTGGCCTTTCGTAGACAACGATAACGGTAAGAAACTACAAGCCGAAGTAAACGAAGCATTAGCAGCAATGCGCGCAGATGGTACGCTAGAAAGTATCTCTCAGAAATGGTTTGGTGCGGACATTACTCAGAAGTAATCACTCACTCTCCACTCAAGGCCCACTGCTTTATACAGCGGTGGGCTTTTACTTTTATATCACTAATAAAAACGCTTGATATCACGCGGCTTCCAATAAAAATACGAGATAGATTATGGGATTTGATTTTAACTACATGCTAGAGCTGCTACCGATACTGTTGAAGTATCTTGGCACCACCATGGAGATGGCGATTTGGGGCTTGTTCTTTGCTCTGATCCTGTCTGTGATACTGGCAAACATTCGTGTGTTCAAAATCCCAGTACTCGACCAACTCAGCCAGCTGTATATTAGCTTCTTCCGTGGCACACCACTGTTGGTTCAGCTATTCCTCCTTTATTACGGCTTACCTCAGGTATTCCCGTGGATGGTTGGCTTAGATGCCTTCAGTGCTGCAGTCATTGGTTTAACCCTGCACTTTGCTGCTTACATGGCAGAAAGTATTCGCGCCGCGATTATCGGTATTGATCGCAGCCAGATGGAAGCGAGCCTTTCAGTAGGAATGACGACGAGCCAAGCGATGCGTCGAGTGATCTTGCCGCAAGCAACCCGTGTCGCTCTGCCTTCTTTGATGAACTACTTCATCGATATGATCAAATCGACCTCACTTGCCTTTACGCTAGGCGTGGCTGAAATTATGGCTAAGGCTCAAATGGAGGCATCTTCAAGCTTCCGTTTCTTCGAGGCTTTCTTAGCGGTTGCTCTTATTTACTGGGGCGTGGTGGTTATCCTCACTCGTATTCAAATCTGGGCCGAAGTCAAACTGAATAAGGCATACGTACGATGATCAAATTACAAAATATCCACAAGCACTTTGGTGACACCGAAGTTCTCAAAGGGATCGACCTAGAAATCAAGCAAGGTGAGATCATTGTTATCATAGGTTCGAGTGGTACCGGTAAGTCGACACTACTGCGCTGTGTGAACTTTCTTGAGCAAGCCGACCAAGGCACGATCTCGATTGATGACATCAAAGTCGATGCCCAAAAGCACACGAAAGCAGAAGTGCTGGCACTGCGACGTAAGACCGGCTTTGTTTTCCAAAACTATGCCCTATTTGCTCACCAAACCGCCAAGCAGAACATTGCTGAAGGTTTGATTACAGTGCGTGGTTGGAAGAAGCTGCAAGCCTATGAAAAAGCACAACAAATACTTGATAATATCGGCCTAGGTGACAAAGCAGATAGCTACCCAGCTGCGCTTTCTGGTGGTCAGCAGCAACGTGTCGGTATTGGCCGTGCTATGGCACTCCAACCAGAGCTTTTACTGTTCGATGAGCCAACTTCGGCGCTGGATCCTGAGTGGGTTGGCGAGGTACTTAACCTAATGAAAAAATTGGCAAACCAGCATCAAACCATGCTGGTAGTTACCCACGAAATGCAGTTCGCTAGAGAGGTCGCAGACCGAGTGATCTTCATGGCTGAGGGCCATATTGTCGAGCAGGGATCTCCACAGGATATTTTTGGTAATCCACAAGATCCTAAATTAAAAAAATTCCTAAATAAGGTTGGGATCGACTAAGGATCCTTGTGATTTTAGTTATTCTACGTATAATCCCCCGACCGGAATTTTAGTTAACCCAATCATTGACACTTTTTGTGACAGTGATTACAATTCCGCCTCTTTGTTGAGAGGCGTCGGTTTTCCTTTCTTATATAAAGAAGAGAAAAAATGCCCACGCCGGGTTTAACAAAAACCTAAAACTACTGATCAGTAAGGTAATTACAATGAAACGCACTTTTCAACCTACAGTTCTAAAGCGTAAGCGTACTCACGGTTTCCGTGCTCGCATGGCTACTAAGAACGGTCGCGCAACAATCAATGCACGTCGTGCAAAAGGCCGTAAGCGTCTTTCTAAGTAATCTTTGATTATTTTGAATAAGCTAGCCTTCGGTCGGGAGTTACGCTTGTTAACTCCCGAACATTATCAAAATGTCTTCAAGCAAGCTCATCGAGCTGGCTCTCCTCATTTCACCATCATTGCTCGAAATAACTCTCTTTCAAATCCTCGTCTTGGATTAGCCGTTCCGAAAAAGCAGATTAAAACCGCCGTGGGTCGTAACCGATTCAAGCGTCTTACTCGTGAAAGCTTTCGTAACACTCAACACAAACTTCCTAACAAAGATTTTGTTGTAATCGCTAAGAAGAGCGCGCAAGATTTAAGCAATGAAGAAATGTTCAAGCTACTCGACAAATTATGGCTTCGCCTGTCTCGCCCTTCGCGTGGATAGCGCTAATACCCATCTATTTTTATAGATGGTTTATTAGTCCACTCATCGGCCCACGCTGCCGATTTACTCCAACCTGCTCTTTATATGCGATAGAAGCGTTGAAAGCTCACGGTTTTGTAAAAGGGTGTTGGTTATCAGGCAAACGTCTATTAAAATGCCATCCTTTGAACGAAGGGGGCTTTGACCCCGTTCCACCAGTCCAAAAACAAGACAGAGATAAATAACGATGGATTCTCAACGTAATATCCTGTTAATCGCATTGGCTTTGGTTTCTTTCCTACTGTTCCAACAATGGAACGTAGCTAAGAACCCAGCTCCACAAGCGGTTGAGCAGGCACAATCTGGCAGCACCCTACCAGCGCCATCTTATGCAGATGATCTAGACCCGGCTCCTGGTCAAATTGCTTCTTCTGCAAAAACTATCACAGTGACCACTGATGTACTGACTCTGTCAATTGATACGGTTGGTGGTGATGTTGTGAAAGCAAACCTAAATGATTACTCAGCTGAGTTCGATTCTAAAGAGAGCTTTGTTCTTCTTAAGAATGAACCAGGCCACCAATTTATCGCTCAAAGCGGTCTAGTTGGTCCTCAAGGTATCGACCTTAGCAGCACAAACCGCCCTAGCTACACGGTTTCATCAGACAGCTTCACGCTAGCTGACGGTCAGGATGAACTACGCATCCCAATGACTTACCAAGCGAACGGCCTAGATTACACAAAAACATTCATCCTTAAGCGCGGCAGCTACGCGATTGACGTTGAATATGATGTAGTCAACAACTCTGGCAACAACGCGACATTCGGTATGTACGCTCACCTACGTCAAAACGTTATGGATGACGGCGGTAGCCTCACAATGCCAACTTACCGTGGTGGTGCTTACTCTACGGAAGACACGCGTTACAAGAAATACAGCTTCGACGACATGCAAGATCGCAACCTGTCTCTTAACCTAGCAAACGGTCAAGGTTGGGCAGCGATGATTCAGCACTACTTTGCAAGTGCTTGGATCCCACGCAACGAAGCAGGCAGCAACCTTTACACTCGCGTAATTGGTAACCTGGGCGATATCGGTGTTCGTATGCCGAACAAAACCATCGCTAACGGTGACGAAGCAAGCTTTAAAGCAACGCTTTGGGTTGGTCCTAAACTTCAAGACCAAATGGCAGCAACTGCACCAAACCTAGACTTGGTAGTAGATTACGGCTGGCTATGGTTCATTGCTAAACCACTTCATACTCTGCTTTCGTTCATTCAAGGCTTTGTATCGAACTGGGGTGTGGCAATCATCATCCTAACTTTCATCGTTCGTGGTGCTATGTACCCACTAACGAAAGCTCAGTACACGTCTATGGCGAAAATGCGCATGCTTCAGCCTAAGCTGACTGCAATGCGTGAGCGTATCGGCGACGACCGTCAACGCATGAGCCAAGAAATGATGGAGCTTTACAAGAAAGAGAAAGTAAACCCACTAGGTGGCTGTTTACCTATCCTTCTGCAAATGCCTATCTTCATTTCGCTATACTGGGCACTAATGGAGTCTGTTGAACTGCGTCACTCACCGTTCTTCGGTTGGATTACTGACCTTTCAGCGCAAGATCCATACTACATCTTGCCACTTCTGATGGGTGCTTCAATGTTCCTAATCCAGAAGATGAGCCCGACAACTGTAACGGATCCAATGCAGCAGAAGATCATGACCTTTATGCCGGTTATGTTCACATTCTTCTTCCTGTTCTTCCCTTCAGGTCTGGTTCTTTACTGGCTAGTATCGAACATCGTAACTCTGATTCAGCAAACGCTTATCTACCGCGCACTGGAAAAGAAAGGCTTACATTCTAAGTAAGTTCGATAATAGAAAGAGCTAAAGAAAGGCGACCTTTTGGTCGCCTTTTTGTTTTTAGCTGATTACAATTCAGCTAATTGATTAATCGTGAATGCCCTTTTTGGCGTTCGCATGCTAGCAGGCACAACTATGACTACAGATACGATTGTTGCTCAAGCCACCGCGCCCGGCCGTGGTGGCGTCGGTATTATCCGCGTTTCCGGCCCATTAGCGACTCAGGTTGCCCTAGAAGTAACAGGAAAAACACTTAAGCCTCGCTACGCTGAGTACCTACCTTTTAAATCTGCCGATGGCATCGAGATCGACCAAGGTATCGCGTTCTACTTCCCTAACCCGCACTCTTTTACCGGCGAAGACGTTCTAGAGCTTCAAGGTCACGGCGGCCCAGTGGTTATGGACATGCTCATCAAGCGCATCCTAGGCATATCAGGTGTGCGTGCTGCTCGTCCTGGTGAGTTCTCTGAGCGTGCGTTCTTGAACGACAAGATGGACTTAACCCAAGCTGAAGCGATTGCTGACTTGATTGATGCAAGCTCAGAAGAAGCGGCTAAATCCGCACTGCAATCTCTTCAAGGTGAGTTCTCAAAACGCATTAACACCCTAGTCGATTCGCTGATTCACCTGCGTATCTATGTTGAAGCGGCTATCGACTTCCCAGAAGAAGAGATCGACTTTCTGGCAGACGGTAAAGTAAGTGCTGACTTACAGGCTATCATCGATAACCTAGAGGCAGTACGCCAAGAAGCCAACCAAGGTGCCATCATGCGTGAAGGCATGAAGGTGGTGATTGCAGGTCGCCCAAATGCCGGGAAATCTAGCCTACTGAACGCGCTGTCAGGCAAAGAATCGGCAATCGTGACTGATATTGCTGGTACCACACGTGATGTACTGCGAGAACACATCCATATTGATGGCATGCCACTGCATATTATCGATACCGCTGGCCTGCGTGATGCTTCCGATGAAGTCGAAAAAATCGGTATTGAACGTGCTTGGGAAGAAATAGCTCAGGCAGACCGAGTCCTATTTATGGTGGATGGCACTACAACCGATGCAACTGACCCGAAAGATATCTGGCCAGATTTCGTTGATCGTTTGCCAAATAACATTGGGATGACCGTCATTCGTAACAAAGCGGATCAAACCAATGAAGAGCTCGGGATTTGCCACGTAAACGATCCAACTCTGATTCGCTTATCAGCAAAGACAAGTCAAGGCGTAGATGCCCTACGCAGCCATCTAAAAGAGTGTATGGGCTTTGCTGGTGGTCATGAAGGTGGCTTTATGGCTCGCCGTCGTCACTTAGATGCTCTTGAGCGTGCCTCAGAGCACCTCGATATCGGCCAGCAGCAACTTGAAGGCTACATGGCGGGTGAAATCTTGGCGGAAGAGCTTCGTATCACTCAGCAACACCTTAATGAGATCACGGGCGAATTCAGCTCAGACGATCTCTTGGGGCGTATCTTCTCTTCATTCTGTATTGGTAAATAACCCAAGAAGGCTGGCTGATGCCGGCCTTTTTCTTTAGTAAGGACAGCTTAATGATCCACATTATTACAGGTAGCACCTTGGGTGGCGCTGAATACGTTGGCGATCACCTTAATGATCTTCTAGAAGAACAAGGCCATGAGATAACGCTACACAACCAGCCTGAATACAATGATATTCCTCAGCAAGGCTTCTGGTTAGTAGTGACCTCGACCCATGGCGCCGGTGAATTCCCTGACAATATCAAGCCATTCATTGCCGATCTGACAGATCACACACCTCAACTCGATAAGGTTCGCTTTGCAGTAATTGCCATTGGTGATTCAAGCTACGACACCTTCTGCGCAGCAGGCCAAGCCGCTCATGAGTTATTAACAAAACTTGGCGGTCAGGCAATTTCTGACTATTTTACCATCGATGTATTGGAGACTCAGGTCCCTGAAGACGCTGCAGAAGAATGGTTTAGCGATCATAGTGACCAATTTTAATACTCTCTTCTCATAAAAAAGCGGCTTTTGCCGCTTTTTTTGTGCCTGAATATTGAGATTGTGAATAACTTTTTGGGGTAAAAACCGAAAATTAGCCATTTATCTTCAAGATCTTTTGTGGATAAGATCATACATATTCGGTGATTAACCTATAGTTATCCAAAGAACAAGTTTTACAGCGATTTACCCCTGTGAATAAGTAGCCATTTTGATCCCAGCTAATCCTCATCCTGATCAAAGTTAGATCACATCATTTGATCTTAAAAAGATCCATGATCTCGTTGATCATTTCCGACTTATCCACAGATCGCATCGTTCCTAATAATAGATCCAATAAAAGATCTCTTTAAAGATCTTATCTATATTAATTAAAAACAGCTTAATCGAAAAATTCCAAAAACGTTTTCTCAAGCTATGAAAACAGGTAGAATATCGCTCTTTTTTATCAATCTAGAAAACGTTTGAATACCTGAGGTCGGTTCATGCTTTATCACGAAAAATTTGACGTCATTGTTGTTGGTGGCGGCCATGCAGGAACGGAAGCCGCACTCGCATCTGCACGTACTGGTCAAAGTACGTTATTACTTACTCATAATATCGATACCTTAGGACAAATGTCTTGTAACCCAGCTATCGGTGGTATCGGTAAGGGCCACTTGGTGAAAGAGGTCGATGCAATGGGTGGTTTGATGGCGCAAGCCATTGATCATGCAGGTATTCAGTTCAGAACACTAAACGCATCAAAAGGTCCAGCGGTTCGTGCAACTCGCGCTCAAGCAGACCGAGCGCTTTACAAAGCTTTTGTCCGTAATGTTCTTGAAAATACACCAAACCTAACCTTGTTCCAGCAATCGGTTGATGACCTGATTGTTGAACAGGATCAAGTGGTCGGTGTGGTAACCCAAATGGGCCTTAAGTTCCGTGCTGATGCTGTGGTACTGACGGTGGGTACGTTCCTAGGCGGCAAGATCCATATTGGTATGGAAAGTTCTTCTGGTGGTCGTGCTGGTGATCCACCATCGATCGCTTTAGCTGATCGTCTTCGTGATCTTCCATTTAGAGTTGATCGCCTGAAAACCGGTACGCCTCCTCGTATCGATGCGCGTAGTGTTGATTTTTCTGAGCTTGAGGTTCAGCACGGTGATAACCCAACACCGGTTTTCTCATTCATGGGCAGCCGAGCACAACAGCCACGCCAAATCCCATGTTACATCACGCACACCAATGAAAATACGCACGATGTGATTCGTGCCAACCTTGACCGTAGCCCTATGTACGCTGGCGTGATTGAGGGGATTGGTCCTCGCTACTGTCCTTCGATTGAAGACAAAGTGATGCGTTTTGCTGATAAAAACAGCCACCAAATTTTTATTGAGCCTGAAGGCCTAACGACACATGAGTTATACCCTAATGGTATCTCTACCAGTCTGCCGTTTGATGTACAGGTTCAAATTGTTCGCTCAATGAAGGGCTTTGAAAATGCTCACATCGTGCGCCCTGGCTACGCGATTGAGTATGATTTCTTTGATCCTCGTGACCTAAAACTGACTTACGAAACGAAGTTTATCAAAGGTCTGTTCTTTGCTGGTCAAATCAACGGTACAACCGGTTATGAAGAAGCGGCTGCGCAAGGCCTTATGGCTGGTTTGAACGCGAGTCTGTTTACTCAAGGCAAAGAAGGCTGGAGCCCACGTCGTGACCAAGCTTACATGGGCGTTCTTATCGATGACCTATCAACCATGGGCACCAAAGAACCGTACCGTATGTTTACGTCTCGTGCGGAATACCGTCTGTTGCTTCGAGAAGACAACGCCGATATCCGTCTGACAGAAAAATCTCGTGAACTTGGTTTGGTTGATGATGCGCGTTGGGCTCGATTCAACGAGAAGATGGATAACATGGAGAAAGAACGTCAGCGTCTTAAAGAGACTTGGATTAATCCAAAATCTGAAGATATTGGCGCGCTGAACCTGATCCTAAAAACACCAATGTCTCGTGAAGCGAGCGGTGAAGATCTTCTGCGTCGTCCTGAAATGACTTATTCACAGCTGACGGCTCTGGATCGTTTTTATCCAGCACTAGAAGATCAACAAGCGGCTGAGCAAGTTGAGATACAAGTGAAGTACGAAGGTTACATTCAGCGCCAACAAGACGAAATTGAAAAATCACTGCGTCATGAAAACACCAAACTGCCTGCTGATATCGATTACAGCAAGGTAAAAGGACTTTCTAACGAAGTGGTTCTTAAACTGACGACAGCTAAGCCTGACTCAATTGGTATTGCTTCGCGTATTTCAGGTATTACACCTGCGGCAATTTCAATTCTACTGGTTTACTTGAAAAAACACGGTCTATTGAAAAAGGGTGAGGAAGCATAATGAGCGTATTACGCGAAAAACTGGATCACCTGATTGGCCAGACTGACCTAGAAGTATCTGAAAAACAACGTAGCCAGTTGGTTGGCTACGTTGAGTTACTCAACAAATGGAACAAGGCTTACAACCTGACTTCGGTTCGTGACCCATTAGAAATGATGGTGAAACATATCTTAGATAGCATCATTGTTAGCACTCACTTACAGGGTAAGCGCTTTATCGATGTGGGGACTGGACCTGGTTTACCTGGGATTCCGCTCTCAATCATGAACCCAGACTGTGAGTTTTACTTGCTAGATAGCTTAGGTAAGCGTATTCGTTTCATTAAGCAAGTGGTTCATGAGCTGGGCATCGACAACGTTGTGCCGGTTCAAAGTCGTGTTGAAGAGTTTCAACCTGAAGAAAAGTTTGATGCAGTGCTCAGTCGCGCATTTGCGTCAATGACAGACATGGTAGAGTGGTGTCACCATTTACCTAAAGAGCAATCCGGTGTATTTTTGGCTCTTAAGGGACAACATCCTAGAGACGAAATTGACCTGTTACCTGAATGGTGTTCAGTGACAGACATTAAAGCTTTGCGAGTGCCAGAGCTTGACGGAGAGCGTCATCTAGTAACTTTATCGCGTCAGGGATAATCAGCGAGGCCATAGTGGGTAGAATCGTAGCAATTGCCAACCAGAAGGGCGGCGTAGGAAAAACAACAACTTGCATTAACTTAGCAGCATCAATGGCGGCAACTAAACGCAAGATATTGGTTGTTGACCTCGATCCTCAAGGTAATGCCACTATGGCGAGCGGTGTCGACAAATATCAGGTTGAAGCAACTGCTTACGATTTGTTGGTTGAAGACACCCCATTTGATGAGGTAGTTTGCCGGAGTACATCTGGCAATTATGACCTCATCGCCGCAAACGGTGATGTTACTGCGGCAGAAATCAAGCTAATGGAAGTGTTTGCGCGTGAAGTTCGCCTTAAAAATGCACTCGCATCCATTCGCGAGAATTATGATTTTATCTTTATTGATTGCCCACCTTCTTTAAACCTTCTTACAATTAATGCCATGGCAGCTGCCGATTCCGTATTAGTTCCAATGCAATGTGAATACTTTGCTCTTGAAGGTTTGACTGCGTTGATGGATACCATAAGCAAGCTTGCGGCGGTGGTTAACGAGAACCTGAAGATCGAAGGTCTTCTGCGTACTATGTATGATCCTCGCAACCGCTTATCAAACGAAGTGTCAGATCAACTCAAAAAACACTTCGGTAGCAAGGTCTACCGAACCGTGATCCCTAGAAATGTACGTCTTGCTGAAGCGCCGAGTCACGGCAAACCAGCAATGTACTACGACAAATATTCCGCTGGTGCGAAGGCATATCTTGCTCTTGCAGGCGAAATGTTGCGTCGTGAAGAAGTCCCAGTATAGGTCTAACCAAAGGAATTCGCTCAATGTCTAAGCGTGGTTTAGGAAAAGGGCTAGATGCATTACTTGCAACTAGCTCATTGGCTCGTGAAAAACAGCAAGTAGCTTCTCATAGTCAGGCGTTATCGGCTGAAGGAGAGCTAACAAAATTGGCTGTTGGTAGCTTGAAGCCAGGTGTTTATCAACCGCGTAAAGATATCGCGCCTGAAGCGCTAGAAGAGCTGGCTGCATCAATTCAATCTCAAGGCATTATCCAACCGATCGTTGTTCGCCCATTGGCGCACGACCAGTTCGAGATTATTGCTGGTGAACGTCGTTGGAGAGCGGCTCGTCAAGCTGGCCTTAAACAAGTGCCATGTCTGATCAAGAGAGTCGAAGACAAGGCTGCGATCGCGATGGCATTGATTGAGAATATTCAGCGTGAAGACCTGAATGTCATCGAAGAAGCACAAGCGCTAGAGCGCTTACAGAACGAATTTGAACTGACACACCAACAAGTCGCTGAAGTGATTGGTAAATCGAGAGCGACGGTGAGTAACTTATTACGTCTAAATCAATTAGAAAATGAAGTAAAAGGTTTAGTTTCAAATAAACAACTGGAAATGGGGCATGCTCGAGCATTGCTTGCGCTTGAAGGTGATACCCAGGTTGAAGCAGCAAACACTGCAGCGACTAAAAAAATGACCGTGCGTCAAACCGAGCAGCTTGTTAAAAAGTGTTTAAAACCAGACGTTGAGCCAGAATCGAAGCCTGAAGACACAGAAGCTATCGAACTTTCACGAAGACTCACGGAAAAATTGCAAGCAAACGTTTCAGTCACTCGTTCTGTTAGCGGTAAGTCAAAAGTAATAATTACTCTTGATGAGCCTCACAAATTAGAGCAACTTATTGCTAAACTAGAGTACTAAATGAGATAATTGATTTAGGTCAATTAAGTAATAAACAAGTGATTTCGTACAAAAGTTGTCGGTTTGTATGCAAAAATGTAAATGATTGCTGCGTTGTTGTTGCAATCAATTTGGCTGAACGTATAATTTTCGCCAATTTCTCGGCACGCTTTTAAGCGAGTGGTAAAGTGGGCTTAAAAGAGGAACGAATACATGGTAGCGGCGTTAGCAAGACCAGGACGAGTGCTTGCAAAGCAAATGTTATTGATCGAGCTTAGCGCGGTTATATTAGTGGCGGTAGGGTTAGGTTTAGCTGTTAATCCTGATTGGGGTTTTGCTGCATTAATCGGTGGCGGTATTTTTGTCATCGCGAATGTAGTTTTTTGTGTGTGTGCTTTCCTATTTTGTGGAGCTCGCGCAACTAAGTTAGTTGCGGCGTCGTTCTATGCAGGCGAAGCGCTAAAAATTCTAATCACAGTTCTACTATTCTCTATTGTCTACATGTATATGCAGGTGGAATTAATTCCCCTCAAACTGACCTATTTACTGGTTCTAGGTATTAATATCTTTGCGCCAGTGCTTTTCATTAACAATAAAAAATAGGATGAGTTATGGCTGCGCCAACAGCATCCGGATACATTGAACACCATTTACAAAACCTTTCTTTAGCTAAGTTTGGTCTTGTAGAGGAAACAAGTTTCTGGAACGTACATATAGACAGTCTGTTTTTTTCGGTGTTGACAGGGATGTTATTCCTTTGGGTTTTTCGCTCAGTCGCTAAGAAAGCAACAGTAGGTGTACCTGGTAAGCTTCAGTGTTTTGTTGAAATGGTAGTAGAATTCGTTGGTGACAACGTTAAAGAAACTTTCCATGGCCGCAACCCTCTGATTGCCCCACTAGCACTGACTATATTCTGCTGGATTATCATTATGAACTTGATGGACTTAGTGCCTATCGATTTCTTACCATATCCTGCAGAGCATTGGCTAGGTATCCCTTACTTGAAAGTGGTTCCTACTGCTGATGTTAATATAACAATGGCAATGGCTTTAGGTGTTTTTGCTCTGATGATCTACTACAGCATCAAAGTAAAAGGTCTAGGCGGATTTGCTAAAGAATTGGCACTGCATCCATTTAATCACCCAATCATGATTCCATTTAACCTGGTACTTGAGGTAATTTCGTTACTAGCGAAGCCACTATCTCTAGGTATGCGTTTATTTGGTAATATGTTTGCGGGTGAGGTGGTGTTTATTCTTATCGCGGCAATGCTACCGTGGTATTTACAATGGGTAGGTGCACTACCTTGGGCTATCTTCCATATCTTGGTTATTTTGATTCAAGCGTTTGTTTTCATGATGTTGACAATCGTTTACTTATCAATGGCTCATGAAGATAGTGATCACTAAAAAATTTTTTAAGCTTTATTCTAACTATTAATGTTAATCGGAGAACGTAAATGGAAACTGTACTAAGTTTTTCAGCAATCGCTGTTGCTATTATTGTTGGTCTTTGTGCCGTAGGTACTGCAATTGGTTTTGCTATTCTTGGTGGTAAATTCCTAGAAGGCGCTGCGCGTCAACCTGAAATGGCTCCAATGCTACAAGTTAAGATGTTCATCATCGCTGGTCTACTGGATGCTGTTCCAATGATCGGTATCGTAATCGCACTACTATTCACGTTTGCTAACCCATTTGTTGGTCAACTAGCAGGCTAATTAACTCTTAATAGTTAATTAAATTTTTGTAGTTGATTCTTAACGAGGGGTAGCTGTTGTGAATATGAACGCAACTCTGTTAGGTCAAGCAATTGCTTTTTCATTGTTTGTTTGGTTCTGCATGAAATATGTATGGCCACCAATCATGCAAGCAATTGAAGAACGTCAGAAAAAAATTGCTGACGGTCTAGTAGCCGCTGAACGCGCTGCTAAAGACTTGAACCTGGCACAAGCCAACGCTTCTGAGCAAATGAAAGAAGCAAAGCGCACTGCAACTGAGGTTATTGATCAGGCAAACAAACGTAAAGCTCAAATTATTGATGAAGCACGCGAAGAAGCTCAGGCAGAACGCCAGAAAATCTTAGCGCAAGCTGAAGCAGAAATTGAAGCAGAGCGTACACGTGCCCGTGATGACCTGCGCAAACAAGTCGCAACTCTGGCTATAGCTGGTGCTGAGAAAATCCTTGAGCGTACAATCGATAAAGATGTACACGATGATCTTCTTAACAACATTACTGCAAAACTTTAAAGCAAGGGGCTGTATATGTCTGATTTGACTACAATCGCACGCCCCTATGCTAAAGCAGCGTTTGACTTTGCGGTAGATAAAGGTGAGCTAGACCAATGGGGTCAGATGCTTACTTTTGCTGCCGAAGTGGCACAAAATGATGATGTTCATAATTTATTAAGCGGTTCTATGACTGCTGAAAAATTAGCTGAAGTATTCATTGTGATTTGTGGCGAACAATTTGATGAATTCGGTCAGAACTTAATTAAAGTGATGGCAGAGAATGGCCGCTTAATGGCTTTTCCTGATGTTTGTAAAGAGTTCTTTATACTCAAAAAAGAGTATGAGAAAGAGATCGACGTTGAAGTTACTTCAGCGGTAGAACTTTCTGAAGAACAATGCGCAGAAATCAGCAGCAAATTGGAACAGCGCTTAGCGCGCAAAGTTCAGCTGAATTGCAGTATAGATGAGACTCTACTTAGTGGAGTTATTATTCGAGCCGGAGACCTAGTCATCGATAACTCAGCGCGCAGTCGTTTAGACCGCCTGAGCGATGCATTGCAGTCTTAATGGGGATTGGAGCATGCAACTTAATTCCACTGAAATTAGCGATCTAATTAAACAACGTATTGAATCTTTCGACGTTGTTAGTGAAGCTCGCAATGAAGGTACTATCGTTTCTGTAAGCGATGGCATCCTTAGCATCCACGGCCTAGCGGACGTGATGCAAGGTGAAATGATCGAACTACCGGGTGGCCGTTACGCTCTAGCACTAAACTTGAACCGTGATTCGGTTGGTGCTGTTGTAATGGGCCCGTATGCTGACCTACAGGAAGGCATGAAAGTTACAGGTACTGGTCGTATTCTAGAAGTACCAGTAGGTCCTGAAATGCTTGGTCGTGTTGTAAACACGCTAGGTGAGCCAATTGATGGTAAAGGTCCAATCGAAGCTAAATTGACTTCGCCTGTAGAAATTATCGCACCAGGTGTAATCGACCGTAAATCGGTAGATCAACCTGTTCAAACTGGTTACAAATCTGTTGACTCAATGATCCCTATCGGTCGTGGTCAACGTGAACTAGTAATCGGTGACCGTCAGACTGGTAAAACAGCAATGGCGATCGATGCGATTATTAACCAAAAAGATTCTGGTATTTTCTCTATCTACGTAGCTATCGGCCAAAAAGCGTCGACTATTGCTAACGTAGTTCGCAAACTAGAAGAGCACGGCGCACTAGCAAACACTGTTGTTGTTGTTGCATCTGCTTCTGAATCTGCAGCGTTGCAATACCTTGCACCGTATGCTGGTTGTGCGATGGGCGAATACTTCCGTGATCGCGGTGAAGATGCACTGATTGTTTATGATGATCTATCTAAGCAAGCGGTAGCTTACCGTCAAATCTCGCTACTACTTAAGCGTCCACCAGGTCGTGAAGCGTTCCCAGGTGATGTTTTCTACCTTCACTCTCGTTTACTAGAGCGTGCTGCTCGTGTAAGCGAAGCATACGTAGAAAAATTCACTAACGGCGAAGTGACAGGCAAGACTGGTTCTTTAACTGCTCTACCTATCATCGAAACGCAAGCTGGTGACGTATCTGCATTCGTACCAACGAACGTAATCTCGATTACTGATGGTCAGATCTTCCTACAAACTGAGCTATTCAACGCGGGCGTACGTCCAGCTGTTGACCCAGGTATCTCTGTTTCTCGTGTAGGTGGTTCGGCGCAGACTAAAATCATCAAGAAGCTATCTGGCGGTATCCGTACTGCTCTAGCTCAATACCGTGAACTTGCAGCATTTGCTCAGTTCTCTTCGGATCTTGATGAAGCGACTAAGAAGCAGCTAGACCACGGTCAAAAAGTTACAGAACTGATGAAGCAGAAGCAATACGCTCCTATGTCTGTATTTGACCAAGCTCTAGTAATCTTCGCTGCAGAGCGTGGATACCTTCAAGACGTTGAACTTTCTAAAGTTCTAGACTTTGAAGCTGCTTTACTGTCGTTTGCTCGTGGTCAATATGCCGATCTAGCAACACAGATCGACACAACGGGTGCTTTCAATAAAGAAATCGAAGCTGAGCTGAAGAAGCTTGTTGACGATTTCAAGGCAACCCAGACCTGGTAATTGGTAGGTGGTCTTAGGGCCACCTCATACCATTAACGGAGAGTAACGATGGCCGGCGCAAAAGAGATACGTAATAAAATCGGTAGTGTTAAAAGCACACAGAAGATTACGAAAGCAATGGAAATGGTAGCAGCTTCAAAAATGCGTCGTTCTCAAGACGCAATGGAAGCTACTCGTCCATATGCAGAAACAATGCGTAAAGTGATCGGTCATTTGGCTAATGGTAGCCTCGAGTATAAGCATCCTTATCTTGAGGAACGTGAAGCCAAACGTGTTGGTTACATCATCGTTTCTACAGACCGTGGTCTTTGTGGTGGCTTGAACATTAACTTGTTCAAGAAAGCCATGAACGACATGAAAGATTGGTCTGAGAAAGGTGCTGACGTTGAACTTGCAATTGTAGGTTCAAAAGCGACAGCATTTTTCAATAACAGCGGCGCGAAAGTAGCAGCTCAAGTTTCTGGTCTGGGCGATCGTCCAAGCCTTGAAGACTTGATTGGCTCTGTAAGCGTTATGCTGAAGAAATATGATGAAGGCGAATTAGATCGCCTGTTCGTAGTGTTCAACAAGTTTGAAAACACTATGGTTCAAGAACCAACGATCGATCAATTACTTCCTTTGCCTAAATCAGACAGCGAAGAAATGAAACGCAGTCATTCTTGGGACTACATTTATGAGCCCGAGCCAAAACCACTACTAGATGCACTATTAGTTCGCTATGTCGAATCTCAAGTGTACCAAGGTGTGGTTGAGAACCTTGCTTGTGAGCAAGCGGCTCGAATGATTGCAATGAAATCAGCAACAGATAACGCTGGTGACATTATTGATGACTTAGAACTTGTGTATAACAAAGCGCGTCAAGCGGCGATTACACAAGAACTTTCTGAGATCGTTTCAGGCGCAGCTGCGGTTTAAGCTTAGGTAAAACTAAATAGTTAGAGGATTAACGATGGCTACAGGTAAGATCGTACAGATCATCGGTGCGGTAGTCGACGTAGAGTTCCCACAGGGTGAAGTACCTCGTGTATACGACGCTCTGAATGTTAATGAAGTACAAGAACGTCTAGTTCTTGAAGTTCAGCAACAACTTGGCGGTGGCGTAGTTCGCGCAATCGTAATGGGTAGCTCTGATGGTTTACGTCGTGGTTTGACAGTTGAAAATACTGGCGCTCCAATCTCAGTACCAGTAGGTACTAAGACATTGGGTCGTATCATGAACGTCCTAGGTGACGCGATTGATGAGTGTGGTGAAATCGGTGCTGAAGAGCATTACGCAATTCACCGTGAAGCTCCAAGCTACGAAGAGCAGTCTAACGAGACAGCTCTTCTAGAAACTGGTGTTAAAGTAATCGACTTGATTTGTCCATTCGCTAAGGGTGGTAAAATTGGTCTATTCGGTGGTGCTGGTGTAGGTAAGACCGTTAACATGATGGAACTTATCAACAACATCGCACTTCAACACTCAGGCCTATCTGTATTTGCAGGTGTAGGTGAGCGTACTCGTGAAGGTAACGATTTCTACTTTGAGATGCAGGAAGCTGGCGTTGTAAACGTTGAAAAACCTGAAGAATCAAAAGTAGCGATGGTTTACGGTCAGATGAACGAGCCACCAGGTAACCGTCTACGTGTTGCACTGACCGGTCTAACAATGGCAGAGCGCTTCCGTGACGAAGGTCGTGACGTTCTACTGTTCGTTGATAACATCTACCGTTACACACTAGCAGGTACTGAAGTATCAGCACTTCTAGGTCGTATGCCTTCTGCGGTAGGTTACCAACCTACACTAGCTGAAGAAATGGGTGTTCTACAAGAGCGTATCACGTCAACGAAATCTGGTTCTATCACGTCTGTACAGGCGGTATATGTACCAGCGGATGACTTGACTGACCCGTCTCCAGCAACAACGTTCGCTCACTTGGATGCAACGGTTGTACTTAACCGTAACATCGCATCTATGGGTCTATACCCAGCGATCGACCCGCTAGACTCTACTTCACGTCAACTGGATCCATTGGTAGTTGGACAAGAGCACTACGACATCGCTCGTGGCGTTCAGTCTACTCTTCAGCGCTATAAAGAGCTGAAAGATATCATTGCTATCCTAGGTATGGACGAGCTATCTGAAGAAGATAAGCAAGTTGTATCTCGTGCTCGTAAGATTGAGAAGTTCCTAACTCAGCCTTACCACGTAGCGGAAGTATTTACAGGTGACCCAGGCGTTTACGTACCTCTTAAAGAGACTCTACGTGGCTTCCAAGGTCTTCTATCTGGTGAATACGATGACATTCCAGAGCAAGCGTTCATGTACTGTGGTGCAATTGACGAAGCTATCGAGAATGCTAAGAAGCTATAAGGCTAACTAGGAGGCGATATGGCAGCAATAACCTTTCACCTAGACGTTGTAAGTGCAGAGAAACAAATTTTCTCAGGCCTTGTTGAGACGTTTCAGGTGACCGGTAGTGAGGGTGAGCTTGGTATTTTCCATGGTCATACTCCACTGCTGACCGCTATCAAGCCTGGTATGGTGCGTATTGTTAAGCAGCACGGCCACGAAGAAATTATTTATGTTTCTGGTGGTATGGTAGAAGTTCAGCCTGGTACAGCGACTGTACTGGCTGATACAGCTATCCGTGGTGAAGAGCTAGACGCAGCAAAGGCGGAAGAAGCTAAACGCAAGGCTGTGGAGAATATCCAAAATCAGCATGGCGACATAGACTTCGCACAAGCGGCCGGTGAACTGGCTAAAGCCATTGCTCAGTTACGAGTTATCGAACTGACAAAACAGCGCCGTTAATCTTTTATAAGATTATTGGTTCTGAGATAAAGGCGACCTAAGGGTCGCCTTTTTGCATTTTTAGATTCTCAAAAATGCTTCTTTTACGTATCACTACTGGTTAAATGGTTATTGCGATTTAATTTTTTGGCCAAAAACGGTTACAATATCGGCTTAATAAAAATAACGTTGGATAGGTTTACAATGAAGTTTAGCGCGGTAATTCTCGCGGCGGGCAAAGGCACTCGCATGTATTCAAACACACCAAAGGTTCTGCACACACTTGCAGGTAAGCCAATGGTGAAGCATGTTATCGATACATGTAATGGTTTAGGCGCTCAAAATATCAACCTGGTTTACGGCCACGGTGGTGATCAGATGAAGGCTACTCTAGCTGAAGAATCTGTAAATTGGGCACTGCAAGCTGAGCAGCTGGGTACAGGCCACGCGGTGGATCAGGCATCAGCGCACTTTGCTGATGATGAGAAAGTACTGGTGCTTTACGGTGATGTTCCTCTTATCTCGCCTGAAACTATTGAAAACTTATTAGACGCTCAACCAAACGGTGGTATCGCGCTACTTACGGTCGTGCTAGACAACCCAATGGGATACGGTCGTATTATTCGTCGTAATGGCCCAGTAGTGGCGATCGTTGAACAAAAAGATGCAACGGATGAGCAGAAGCTTATCAAAGAGATCAACACTGGCGTTATGGTTGCGACAGGTGGCGATCTGAAGCGCTGGTTGTCTGGCCTAAGCAACGACAACGCACAAGGTGAATACTACCTGACTGACGTTATTGCAGCAGCTCACGATGAAGGTCGTGCGGTTGAGGCGGTGCACCCAGTAAGCCCAATTGAAGTCGAAGGTGTTAACGATCGCTCTCAACTGGCTCGTCTAGAGCGCGCTTATCAAGCTGAGCAAGCAGACAAGCTATTGAAGCAAGGCGTAATGCTACGCGACCCAAGCCGCTTTGATCTACGTGGTGAATTGCAGTGCGGTATGGATGTTGAGATTGATACTAACGTTATCATCGAAGGCAGCGTTAGCATTGGCGACAACGTAGTTATCGGCACAGGTTGTGTCTTGAAAGATTGTGAGATCGATGACAACACCATCATTCGCCCATACAGCGTAATCGAAGGTGCAACGGTCGGTGAAGACTGTACGGTTGGTCCATTTACTCGCCTACGTCCAGGTGCAGACATGCGTAACGATTCGCACGTTGGTAACTTTGTTGAAGTGAAGAACACTCGCCTTGGTGAAGGTTCTAAAGCGAATCATTTAACGTATTTAGGCGATGCTGAAATTGGTCAGCGTGTAAACGTGGGAGCGGGTGCTATTACTTGTAACTACGATGGTGCGAATAAGTTTAAGACCATTATCGGCGACGACGTATTCGTTGGTTCAGATAGTCAATTAATCGCGCCTGTTACGATTGGTAATGGTGCAACTGTTGGTGCTGGCTCTACAGTAACGCGCGATGTTTCTGAAAATGAGTTAGTTATCAGCCGTGCGAAAGAACGTAAGATTGCTGATTGGAAACGTCCGACTAAGAAAATGTAGTCTCGCAATAAACAAGATGATTTAGATAGAGCTACTGGCTTATTCTATATAACTCTAGATAAAAAAGAGCGAGTAATATCGCTCTTTTTTGTTTTCGTTAACCTATAACCTAGTCTTGCTTCTCTTCTGCTACAACACGAGAGTTATCTGGTGCTGCAAAGTGTTCTGATAGCTCTTTGTTCGACACGATGTAGCCAATCCATAAAGCGCCCAAACAAATCACAACTGCAATACCTGTTGCACTTAGTGCTTGGCTCGCCATTGCTGCTACCAATGCGCTTGATAGGCCGCTGATGCTGATTTGTAAGCTGTTCTGTAGACCTGCAGCTGTTGCAGGGCTTTGCTTCGCACTTGATAGGGCACGATTTACTACGATTGGGTAAAGTGCGCCATTCGCGACTGCAATCAGACAGAACGGTGCAAGTAGAGGCCAGATTGATGTCAGCTCCCACTGCGATGCGATGAAGATAAGCATTGCAGCAACGCTGAACAAACCAATCAAATTTCTTAGCACCACACCATCGCCATATTTCTTCACTGCTTGTTTACCAAAGTAACCACCAGCCATGAATGCGATTGTTTGTGGGATGAAGCTTAGGCCGATGTCTTTTGCTTCATAACCTAGTTGAGCCATGATCTCTGGCATACCCGTTAGGTAAGCGAAGAAAGCTGCAGACGCAGAAGCAAACATTAAAACGTTACCCATGTAAGGCTTTGATTTAAGCAACATCTTGATGTCTGTCTTAATAGATGTTTGTTTTACTTCTGGTGCTTCTTTTGGTTGAGCCATCGTCGTTGCGACAAGTAGCGCACCCATTAGCGTTAAGGTAACGAAGATGCTGTGCCAACCAAAGTTATCCGCCAATAACACACCTAACTGAGGTGCTAGTGCAGGAGATAACGCAACCAAAGGCATGATGGTTGCAAAAATTTGCTGGCTACTGCTTTGCGAGTAACGCTTGATAACCATTGCTTGCCAGATCACCGCAGGAGCACATACACCGATCGCTTGGATGAAGCGTAGTGTCAGTAGGTGCCATACCTCAGTACTGAATGCTAAGCCAAATGAAGCTGCAGTAAAGATAACAAGACCAACCGCCAGCGTATTGCGGTGACCATACTTGTCACTTGCTAGACCCCAAAGAAGTTGACCCATCGCCATACCGCCAAGGAATACGGTTAGAGACAAAGCAATTTGCTCTGGACCGGTTGCGAAATCAACTTCCATTGCCTTAAATGCAGGAAGGTACATATCGGTCGCGATAAAGCCAAGCATTGAAAGAACTGCAAGGTAGACCAATTGAAATTTAGAAATATTCATAAGATGCCATTAAGCTAAAGGTAGTGATGTCTTTATCATCAAAAAAATTGTTTGATATACAGAAGTAAAAGCCCCTGTTTATGTATACTGATATTCTATTTTTCAGACCTGATAAAATAAAACGCTAAAATATGTGGTTATCAATCAAAAAATTTGAAGGCTTATGTTCTCTAAATCCTCTTTAGAAATGCTCGACACTGTTGCTCGCTTGGGCAGTTTTACTGCTGCGGCAGAGCAATTGCACAAAGTACCATCGGCGATCAGCTACGGTGTTAGGCAGGTCGAGCAAGAACTGGATGTTTTACTTTTCAGACGTTTACCGAGAAAGGTAGAGCTGACACCTGCAGGTGAACTGTTCATTGAAGAGGCGCGCGCGTTGCTGAGGCAGATGGAAGAGGTCAGTGCCCAGACTCGACGAGCGGCTCGTGGTTGGAAGAAAACCTTGCGCTTAACGCTCGATAACGTGGTGAAGCTCGACAAGATGAAGCCGATGATTGAAGAGTTCTATCAAACGTTTGAGTTTGCAGAGCTTCAGATCAACATGGAGGTGTTTAATGGTTCTTGGGAAGCCATTGCACAGGGCAGAGCGGATATTGTGATTGGAGCAACCTCTGCGATTCCGGTTGGTGGTGACTTTGAGGTTAAAGACATGGGCCGTTTAGATTGGGCGTTTGTCATGTCGCCAAGTCACCCATGTGTGCGAGAGCAAAACCTCAATGAAGAGTTTGTTAGCCAATACCCCGCGATATGTTTGGATGATACCTCTAGCGTGCTCCCTAAGCGGCACACAGGTCACTACTCAAATCAAAGACGCCTTTTATTACCTAACTGGTATAGCGCGATAGAGTGTCTCAAGAATGGAGTTGGGGTAGGGTATATGCCAAGACACATTGCTGAACCTATTATCGAACAAGGCCTGCTGGTGGAAAAAATATTGCCTGAACCAAGCCCGCAGAGTCACTGCTGCTTGGTGTGGCGAAAAGATGATAACCATAAACTGATTGAGTGGATGGTAAAGTACTTAGGATCAAGTGAGCAGTTGTATCAAGATTGGTTGGATCATCGCAAGGCGATTTAATGATCTCTTTGAAAGAGGATCCTTTAGGGTTTGGTACTAATAAAAAGAGCGAGTAAATACTCGCTCTTTTTGATTCGGTCGTTAACTCTTAAGACAAGAAGAACTTGTAGGAAGGGTTATCGGTTTCATCTTTACATTGATAGCCAAGCTCTCGTAAGTGGGTCGAGAACTGAGCCAAATCATCATCATCAAGCTCAAAGCCACACAATACACGGCCGTAGTCGGCACCGTGATTGCGATAATTGAACAGGCTGATATTCCAGTGGGTACCTAAGGTATCAAGGAATTTAATCAATGCACCTGGGTATTCTGGGAACTCAAAGCTGTATAGGCGTTCTTTCAGAGGTTTCGATGGTTTACCGCCAATCATGTAGCGAATGTGCAGTTTTGCCATCTCATCATCAGACAGATCGACAACTGGGTAGCCACCGTCACGTAGGTCATTGATGATGTGTTCGAGTTCTTCTTGTCCACCTTGCAGACGTACACCAACGAAGATATTTGCTAGGCTTTCGTCGTTGTGGCGGTAGTTAAACTCAGTCACTGCACGACCACCAATAATATTACAGAACTCAAGGAATGCACCTTGTCGCTCTGGAATCGTCACCGCAAGCAGACCTTCTCGCTTCTCACCCAGTTCACAGCGTTCAGACACATAGCGCAGACCGTGGAAGTTGGTGTTAGCACCAGACAGTACCGTTGCTAATTGCTTATCTTGCAGCTGATTCTGCTCAGCAAACTTCTTTAAGCCAGCTAGAGCAAGCGCACCAGAAGGCTCGGCAATTGCACGAGTGTCTTCAAAGATGTCTTTTACTGCTGAGCAGATCTCATCGCTAGACACGGCAATGTGACCGTCGATGTATTGCTGACACAGACGGAATGTCTCTTCACCAATGCGTTTAACCGCAACACCATCAGCAAACATGCTGACTTGATCCAGTACTACTGGCTCACCAGCATCTAGAGCTGCCTTCAAGCAAGCCGAATCTTCAGGTTCTACTGCAATGACTTTAATCTCTGGCATCAGCTGTTTAACAAGCACTGCAACACCTGCGGCTAAGCCACCACCACCAACAGGCACAAAGATGTAATCCATGTGACCATTTTGCTGAAGCATCTCCATACCCATGGTGCCTTGCCCAGCGATCACCAATGGGTGATCGAATGGAGGCACAAAGGTGTAACCATGCTCAGCTGACAGTCGCTCAGCTTCTGCTTTGGCTTCATCAAAGTTGCTACCGTGTAGAACAACGTTACCGCCAAATCCACGTACCGCATCAACCTTGATGTCAGGTGTGGTTTTTGGCATCACAATCGTGGTTTGAATACCCAACTTAGAACCGGACAGCGCCATACCTTGAGCATGGTTACCCGCCGATGCTGCAATCACACCTGCGGCTTTCTGCTGCTCTGAAAGGCTTGATACCATGTTGTAGGCACCACGTAGCTTGAACGAGTGGACCGGCTGACGGTCTTCTCGCTTAAGCTGCACCTGATTTCCAATGCGCGCGCTTAAACGTGGCATATCCTGTAGAGGTGTCACTATTGCCGCTTCGTAAACCGGCGCTCTCAGGATCTGACGCAGATAATCTGCGCCAGTTTGTTTTTGGGGGCTGGAAGTGTCATCACTCATAGTTAGCCCTCTAGCTTAGACTTATCACGCACGGCGCCTTTGTCGGCACTGGTTGCCATGCTTGCGTAAGCTTTCAGTGCGAATGAAACTTCACGCTGACGGTTTTCTGGTTTCCAGCCTAGTGCATCTTGCTTAACACGACGGGCTTCTAGCTCAGCTTCAGGCACATCAAGTGTGATTGAGCGGCTAGGGATGTCGATAGTGATGATGTCGCCAGTGTTCACTAGACCAATCACACCGCCACTTGCTGCTTCTGGAGAAGCGTGACCGATAGACAGACCCGATGTACCACCCGAGAAACGACCATCTGTTAGCAGTGCACAAGACTTGCCTAGACCCATCGATTTTAGGTAAGTAGTTGGGTAAAGCATTTCTTGCATGCCCGGACCACCTTTAGGACCTTCGTAACGGATAACAACCACTTCACCCGCTTTTACTTTGCCGCCTAAGATGCCCTCTACGGCTGTGTCCTGGCTTTCAAATACGATAGCAGGACCTTGGAATTTCAGGTTCTCTTCATCAACGCCAGCTGTCTTAACGATACAACCGTCAACGGCGATGTTGCCTGAAAGTACCGCTAGGCCACCTTCTTGGCTGAATGCATTCTCTTTAGTGCGGATACAACCTTCTTTGCGGTCGTCATCAAGGCGATCCCAACGACAATCTTGCGAGAAGGCTTTAGTTGTACGAATACCAGCAGGACCCGCGCGGAAGAACTTAAGTACCGCTTCGTCTTCTGTTTGCATGATGTCGTATTGAGCAAGCTGCTCTTGCATGCTTAGGCCAAGCACAGTGCGAGTTTGGTTGTTCAGTAGGCCAGCGCGGTCTAGTTCACCTAGGATAGCCATTACACCACCTGCGCGGTGAACGTCTTCCATGTGATATTTCGGTGTTGAAGGAGCCACTTTACATAGGTGTGGAACACGGCGAGACATCTCGTCGATATCACCCATATCAAAGTCGACTTCACCCTCTTGAGCCGCTGCCAATAGGTGAAGAACGGTATTACTTGAACCACCCATTGCGATATCTAGAGCCATCGCATTTTCAAAGGCTGCGCGGTTCGCGATATTGCGAGGCAGTGCTGATTCGTCGTCTTGCTCGTAGTAACGCTTAGTCAGGTCAACGATACGCTTACCTGCATTGATGAATAGCTCTTCACGGTCTGCGTGGGTTGCTAGCATAGAGCCGTTACCTGGCTGAGATAGACCAAGCGCTTCAGTTAGACAGTTCATTGAGTTAGCCGTGAACATACCTGAACATGAACCACATGTTGGACATGCAGAGCGTTCTACTTGCTCACTTTGCTCATCTGAGATTGTTGGATCGGCACCTTGGATCATCGCATCAACAAGGTCTAGCTTGATGATCTGATCGGAAAGCTTGGTTTTACCTGCTTCCATTGGGCCGCCTGATACAAAGATCACTGGGATGTTTAGGCGCATAGCTGCCATCATCATTCCCGGAGTGATTTTGTCACAGTTAGAGATACATACCATCGCATCTGCACAGTGTGCATTGACCATGTATTCTACAGAGTCTGCGATAAGCTCACGTGATGGCAGTGAGTACAGCATGCCGCCGTGACCCATTGCGATACCATCATCAACCGCGATGGTGTTGAATTCTTTAGCGATACCGCCTGCTTTTTCGATTTCACCTGCAACCAATTGACCCATATCTTTAAGGTGAACGTGGCCTGGTACGAATTGAGTGAAAGAGTTTACAACTGCGATGATTGGCTTACCGAAGTCATCATCTTTAACGCCAGTTGCACGCCATAAAGCGCGCGCACCAGCCATGTTGCGTCCGTGGGTAGTCGTTGCTGAACGATAGATTGGCATTGCTTAAATCCTTATAAAATATTTGGCTGTTGCTTACTGATTTTCTAAAGTTTGGTTTTCTGGGTAAACATAGTCTAGCCAGCCCCACTTATCTTCAGTGGTACCATTGAAAAGACCAAAGTAAGCCGCTTGAACTTTTTCAGTGATAGGACCGCGTTTGCCTTCACCTACTGTAATTTTGTCTACACTGCGAACTGGAACAATCTCTGCTGCTGTGCCTGTCATGAAGACTTCGTCGGCAAGGTATAGCGCTTCACGAGCAATGTTCTCTTCACGGATCTCATAACCCATGTCTTTTGCTAGCGTCATGATCGAATCACGCGTGATGCCCGGCAGAATCGCGCTGGTTGCTGGTGGTGTAGATAGCACGCCATTGCGCACGACAAAGATGTTCTCACCCGCACCTTCAGAAAGGTAACCATCGACACTGAGAGCGATACCTTCATCGTAACCATGACGACGTGCTTCACCACCAACTAGTAGTGAAGATAGGTAGTTGCCACCCGCTTTCGCAGCCGTTGGGATAGTGTTTGGTGCTGCACGGTTCCAGCTTGAGATCATCGCATCTACGCCATTTTCTAGCGCCTCTTCACCTAGGTAAGAGCCCCAAGGGAAAGCGGCGATGATTAAGTCCATTTCAGTGTTTTCTGGAGGACATACACCCAAACCCACGTTACCAACAAAACCTAGAGGGCGGATGTATGCTGACTCTAGTTTGTTTTGACGTAGGGTTTCGCGAGTCGCTTCCATAATCTCTTCCTCAGTGTAAGGAATCGGGAAGCGGTATATTTTTGCTGAATCTTTTAGGCGCTTTGCGTGTTCTGGGTGACGGAAGATCACCGGCCCTTTTGGCGTGTCGTAGCAACGTACACCTTCAAACACTGAAGTACCGTAGTGCATAGCGTGGGTTAAGACGTGAACGTTCGCCTCTGCCCAAGGAACCATTTCACCGTTAAACCAAATATAGTCTGCCGTTTTTGCTGTCATGTTTGCGGTTCCTTATGCACTTATCTTTTGTTGTAAGTTATTGTTTGGCAATTCATTACGACTGATAGAGATAACGTCAACGGTACGTACATCCCACAGTTTTTCGATTTGATTGACCAAGAAGGAAATCGGACGCTCACTGTCGACAATGATCTCAACGCTGGCGATCTTGCTTTCATGGTTCTGAGTGCCGGCTACTTGCTTAACGATGAAACCACGGTGACGAATAACACGAAGAACACGCTCTAGTAGTACTGGCTTATCATCGGCTTTGATGTCTAATAAGTATCTTTTCATGTTATGTGTTCTCCAACATATCACTGTTTGAAGCACCTGGCGGTACTAGTGGCCATACGTTCTCTTCTTCATCGATAAGAACATGAAGTAGGTAAGCCGTCTTGCTTTCAAGCATCTCTTTTAGAGCGGGTTCTACTTCTTCTTTGCGAGTGATGGTCTTGCCTGGAATATCGAAGGCTTTTGCAAGCATTACGAAGTCTGGGTTGTCATCTAAGATGGTTTCACTGTGGCGACCATCAAAGAACAGAGATTGCCATTGGCGAACCATGCCTAAGCGAGAGTTGTTTAGCAGAACCATCTTCACTGGGATTTGGCGGCGTTTTAGCGTACCAAGCTCTTGCACGTTCATCATGAACGAGCCATCACCAGAGATAAGGATAGATTGGTCATCAGGACGGCCAACCGATGCACCCATCGCGGCTGGTAAACCAAAGCCCATGGTGCCCAAACCGGCAGAGGTGATGAAGTTCTGTGGATCGCGAGGCTGAATATGTTGCGCAGCCCACATTTGATGTTGGCCCACATCAGTTGAAACGATAGAGCTTGCAGGCATCATGTCTGACAGTTGCTTCAACAGCAGTGGAGCAAAGATCAGATCGCCAGGGTGGTCATAGCGCCACTTGAATGAGCTACGTAGGCCTTCTGAGTGGTGAACCCAAGAAGAGATATCTTGAGTAAGCTCTAGTTGAGGCATGATCTTGTTGATGTCACCACGAATTGGCGCATTAGCCAGACGCAGTTTGCTGAATTCAGCTGCATCGATATCGATATGGATAACCTTAGCGTGAGGTGCAAAGGTATCGAGCTTGCCTGTTACTCGGTCATCAAAACGAGCCCCAACAACAATCAATAAGTCACTCTCTTGAACCACTAGGTTAGCGGCTTTGGTGCCGTGCATACCTAGCATGCCTAAGTAGTGTGGGTCGTCACGCTCAATGGTACCTAAACCTTTCAATGTGCTTACAGCTGGCATTGGGTTAAGACGTAAAAACTCACGAACCGCACCGGTTGCTTTTGCTAGTTGCACACCACCACCTACGTATAAAACAGGGCGGGTTGCTTGAGATAAGAAGTATTGTGCCTGCTCAATCGCATCGGTTGTCGCAACCGGAATTGCAGGAGGAGTAAATTCAGGAAGAGAGTTAACGGGAGCTTCAGCCAGTTGAACATCTTTTGCGATATCAACGATAACGGGGCCTGGTCGGCCAGACTTTGCTACCACAAACGCTTCGGCTAGTGTTGGAGCTAGCTCTTCAATGTCGGTGACTAGGTAGCTGTGTTTAGTACATGATAGAGACATACCAATCACATCCATCTCTTGGAATGCATCGGTACCTATGTGGGAGCTTGCAACTTGACCTGTGATTGCAACCAGTGGGATAGAATCCATAAAGGCATCGGCTAGGCCAGTGACTAGGTTAGTAGCACCAGGGCCTGAGGTTGCCATACACACTGCCACATCTTGTGTTGCACGAGCCATACCGATCGCAGCCATTGCTGCGCCTTGCTCATGGCGACATAAGATATGTTCAACTCCGCCGTCATAAAGTGCATCGTAGATTGGCATGATGGCACCACCTGGGTAGCCAAATACGGTCTCTATTCCTTGCTGCTTTAGTGCGGATACGACTAATTCTGCGCCTTTCATCGGAATTCTCCCGTATTACCTTTATTTTGGTAACTTTTTCCTTTGTCTCTGCACATCTTGTGCTCCCATTCTTCCTGTAAATCGGCAAAGCCGAAAATGTTCAAAAATATAAAATTCGAATCTATAAATTAGAAAAAACCCCCGGACTTGTCAGTGCGGGGGTTTTTTCTAATTCGTGGTTACTTTTTTCCCACTCGCCCCCGCGCAGTCTCAATAATGACTACGATAATCAGGTTAATCAGTGCGTAAATGCGAGCGTTGAAGTTCATATAATTCGAGTTTTCTTGTTTATTCTGTTCAGTAAATGTCTCCATCTCTAGTGTTATCACACAAATCTGTCGCATGACAAGGAAAATGTCATTCTTTTTTCACATTAAAACACCATTCCACCAAGCTATATAACAATCTTATTGCTTTGGTGCGCAACGAATATCCAGAGCGAATACTTTTAAATCAAAGACAAAGGAAAGTTATGGGACTCGCGATAATTCATAGCCGGGCTAGTGTGGGGGTAGAAGCGCCAGAAGTTACGGTTGAGGTGCATATCAGCAATGGAATGCCGGGGTTCACGCTGGTGGGTTTGCCTGAAACGACAGTTAAGGAGTCCAAGGATAGAGTCAGAAGTGCCATCATCAATTCTCGCTTTGAGTTTCCATCGAAAAGAATCACGGTCAACCTTGCTCCGGCGGATTTACCAAAAGAGGGCGGGCGTTTTGATTTGCCGATTGCGCTAGGGATCTTGGTGGCATCCGATCAACTACCCACATCAAAAATAGCTCAACATGAATTCATCGGGGAATTGGCACTGTCTGGAGAACTGCGTTCAGTGAAAGGGGTACTACCAGCAACACTGGCTGCTGATAGTGTCGAGCGCTGTTTGGTTGTACCGCATTACAATGGTGATCAGGCAGCCCTAGTTGGTAAAGGGGCCCATAAGTCGGCACAAACCCTATTGGAAGTTTGCGCAGATATATGTGGTCAGGCTCAACTGGGTTTGTATCGTACTGAGCAACATCAAGTCGATGTGTCTGAGCTTCGCGACTTGCAGGACATCATTGGCCAACAGCAGGGTAAGCGAGCATTGGAGATTGCAGCGGCGGGTAACCATAACTTACTTTTTCTCGGACCTCCCGGAACGGGCAAGACCATGTTGGCGTCTCGCCTGCGTGATTTGTTACCCGACATGAGTGATGACGAGGCGATGGAAACGGCATCGGTCGCTTCGTTGACTCAACAAGAGATCAATCAGTACAACTGGAAGCAACGCCCTTTTCGCGCGCCACACCATTCGAGTTCCATGGCTGCGCTGGTTGGTGGTGGTTCTATACCTCGCCCGGGCGAGATCTCTTTGGCGCATAACGGCTTATTATTCTTGGATGAAATGCCAGAGTTTGAGCGTAAGGTGCTTGATTCTTTGCGAGAGCCACTAGAGTCGGGCGAGATTATTATCTCCCGTGCTGCGGGCAAGACGCGTTTCCCTGCGCGCTTTCAGTTGGTCGGTGCACTCAACCCAAGCCCAACAGGTTACTACGAAGGTAATCAAGCGCGGGCTAACCCGCAGATCATATTACGTTACCTCAACCGACTATCAGGGCCGTTGCTTGATCGGTTTGATATGTCTCTCGAGATCCCATTATTGCCCAAAGGAATGCTCGCCGAAGGTGGTGACCGAGGTGAGACCACCCAAATCGTAAAGCAAAGGGTCAAGCAGGCTCGTCAAACCATGCTGTCTAGGAACCATAAATCGAATGCACTGCTCGGTAGTCGAGAAATTGAAAAGTACTGCCCATTGAGACGCGAAGATGCGGAGTTTCTCGAAACAGCACTGCATCGTTTAGGGTTATCGATTCGCGCCTATCACCGAATCATCAAGGTCGCACGAACTATTGCCGACCTTGACGGTAACGAGCAGATAGAAAAGAAACACTTATCGGAAGCTCTCGGTTATCGCGCGATGGATAGATTATTGAAGCAACTTACGGCACAAGCTGTGTAGTGAAAAGCAGAAAAAAGCCTGCATAGATGCAGGCTTTGGTTTGATAGTGCATCCGTATCGGCTGGGGTTAGAACTTGTAGTTCAAGCCAACAGAAACGATGTATTGAGACTCATCATAGAAGGTAATGTTCGAGTCGCTTGTGCCGTAACCTGCAAGAGAAACGAACGACCAGTTTTCCCAATCCATGAATTGATCATACTCATACGCGGCGAATAGATTGATGTTGTCATCGCTGCGCTTCTTTTGGAAAGTCATGCTGCTTGCATCGTAAGAGCGTTGGTTGTAACCCGCTGTTAGTGCGTATTGATGGCGTCCCATACCACCAAATAAGCTGATCTCACCACCGAATTGCTCGAACGATGCCGCATCGCCGTCTGCATCACTTGATTGGTAAATCAAAGATGGTACTAGCATCATGGTACGGCTAATTGGTTGACGGTACTGTCCTTTCAGGTAGAAGGTATCGGCGTCGCGTTTTAGCGCGTCTTCAACTAAATCGCTTTTCACATCTTTGGTCGCATAAGCCATATCCAGTGAGAACGCAGAGCCAGCAATACTTTCTAGTTTTAGACGGAACGCATTACCGGTTTCATCGGTTTTACTACGAGCTGAGCTCGTGTTGTATGGATCAGCCCAAGTTTCACCAGACATAATGGTTGGCAGTAGTGAAGCATCAATAACCATGCCTGACTCAAGTTGGTATTTGTAACCAACCTCAAGCACTACGGTACCCGTAGCCACGTCATCACGTGCGGTACCTGTGTAAACCTGATGGTTCAGCTTTTCGCCAAAGGTGTAAGCAATGCTGCCGAGAGGTGCAACTAAAAACGAGCTCTCAGACGAAGCTTTTTGATTGGTTGAGGAGATCTTACTGTCAGCGTCGGTATTAAAATTTGAGGTCGAAGAAGTGACACCAGTGTTGATAGATATTGCACCACTGAAACCTGGCTCATCAGCAAGCTTGGCAAACGCGGGCGCAGCAGCAACACTTAACGCTAATAACGTATATTTGATTTTCATTCAGAGGCTCCTTGCCCCAGTGATTGGCAGCAATAAATGGCTGTTAGTAAAAAGTTATAGTGGGTAAAACAAGCAAAAGTTCACTTTATCGATCACTTGTAAGGTTTATTAGGTTCAAAAGAACCATATCGCTAAAGGATGTATCTCACTAAAATTAATTCAATAGCTTTAGGTATAAGAAAGGAAGCCTAAGCTTCCTTTTATCAATGGTTTACTTCTTCAATAAGAAGTTAACCAACTCAAAGTATTCTTCGGTTGATTTTATGCCTTGCGCTTGAACTAAATATTTGTTGTTAACGATAACTGCAGGTACACCAGTCAGCCCGCTGTTTTCAAATTGCTTGTCCATGCGGCGAACCATTGAGTCAACAGCGAAGCCTTTGAATGCGGCATCGAATTTCTTCGCGTCTACACCTTCGTCTAGGAAGATTTGACGCAGTTCTGCTTCATCGCGTGGTGGCTTGTTCATGTTGTGAATGCGGTTAAACATCACTGGTACCATTTTGTCTTCAACTTTCAGTGCAATCATGGTCGCGTAAGCTTTGCTCATTGGCAGCCCCATGTTGCCACCCATGAATGAAACATGGTTCTTCTGTAACTTAGCGTCTTTAGGTAGCTGCTGTTTTAGCTGCTGGATGATTGGCTCAAAGCTATTACAGTGTGGGCAGTAAAAAGAGAAGAACTCTGTCACCATTGGTTTTTTTGATGCTTCTAGGTCGAGAACCTTGTAGTGTTCACCTTCGTTAAATTTCGCAGCGTGAGCTGAAAGGCTCAACATGATCAATGAGAAAAATGCGAATAGCTTTTTCATTTATCCAATCTCCATTATGTTTGAATTTTTATCTAGTTGTATGTTGCGATTGCTGTTACCACTGAGGCATTAACGAAAGTGGTGGCTCTTGCAGGGTAGCAATTTGCTCTTTACAAGCAAGTACTTGTTGCTCCCAATATTTCGGATCATTAAACCACGGGAAGGCCAAAGGAAACGCTGGATCGTGCCATCGCTTCGCTAACCATGTCATGTAATGCACCATACGTAGACCGCGTAGTGGTTCGATTAGTTTCAGTTGCGAGGTATTAAAATCGCAAAACTCTTGATAACTCTCTAGCAAAATATCCAGTTGCATCAGCTTGTCTTGGCGTTCGCCATTAAGCAGCATCCACAGATCTTGTATAGCAGGGCCGTTACGTGCGTCATCAAGATCGACGAACATTGGTCCATCGCGCCACAAAATGTTGCCTGGGTGGCAGTCACCATGCAGGCGGATATTGTCAATGTTGCTCGGCCACTGACTCTCCAGCTCTTTTATCAGAAGGTCAACGTCATTGAAGAACGCGTTTTCTAGGTGTGTCGGGATAAATTGAGAGTTCTCTAGAATCTTACGTGGTTGATAAAGGTATTCATCTAAGCTGATGGTCGGGCGATGCTGGAATGTTCTTCCCGCGCTGGCTTTATGAATACGACCAAGAAAACGGCCTACGCCTTCCAGTTGGTCTAGGTTATCCACTTCATACTGTCGACCGCCAACGCTTTCGAATAGCGCAAACAGGTAGCCTTGGTATTCATGTAAGGTTGCACCGTTGACTCGCATAGGAGGAGCAATCGGCATCTCTTGTTCGATAAGCTCAAGTGCGAAGTCGTGTTCTTCCTGGATCTGGGCTTTGTTCCAGCGCTGCGGACGATAAAACTTAACGACGTAGCGTTTACGGTCTTCATCGGTGAATTGATAGACCCGATTTTCGTAACTGTTGAGAGCGAGAAGCCCGGATTCGGCACGAACTCCAATACTCTCCAGTGCGTACCACATGAAGTCAGGAGTCAGGTTATCAAAGTTAAAGGCTTGCATCGTCATAGAATAAAAAAGGCTCATTACTGAGCCTTTTTCCATTTATTAGGTTGTTATACCAAGCACTAAGGTGCGGGTATCAGAGCTTCTTGATAAAGCGGCTTTCGACTTCCATCGTAAACTCTTCATTATCCGAGAGTATAAACTGAATTGTCGAAACTGGTGAGCTCAGTTTTTCTGGGTCGGCGCCTAAACTGATAGGTAGGTTCAAAACCTCGCCTGGCGCGACAGTAATCGTCTGTTTGCCGTACCAGATAGAATCGGGCAGTCCGCTAACATCGAGCTTGTACTCTTGCTCTTGTTGAGTCTTGTTGATCACTTTCAAGGTATAGGTGTTTTCAACCAACCCTTGGTTATTGACTCTGAACAACTGGTTTCTGTCACGCAGAACACTTAGACCAGCAGGATCAACGCTCGCGATTTGGACGAAGAACAAGCCAAGCATCACGATCAAGATGGCGCCATAGCCTAACAACTTAGGACGCATTACCTTGGTTGAGTGGCCTTCAAGCCTGTGCTCGGTGGTGTAATTTATTAGGCCTTTGTCATAGCCCATTCGCTCCATAGTGTTGTCACAAGCATCAATACACGCACCACAGTTAATGCATTCGTATTGCAGGCCGTCACGGATATCAATCCCCGTCGGGCACACTTGAACACATAGGTTGCAGTCAATACAATCGCCTAAACCAAGCTCTTTTGGATCTGCCTTGCGAGAACGAGGGCCACGACTCTCACCACGCTTATTATCGTAGCCTACGATGAAGGTGTCTTTATCAAACATCGCAGATTGGAAGCGAGCGTAAGGACACATGTGCAGACAAACAATCGAACGCATCCAACCTGCGTTGGCATAAGTACACCCTGCGAAGAACAAGACCCAGAACACAGGCCAGAACGAAGAGTTAAAGGTAAAGAAGCCAACCACTAGCTCTTTGATTGGAATGAAGTAACCAACAAAGGTTAAACCGGTCGCAATCGCAATTGCCCACCATGCTATGTGCTTGATGGTTTTTCTGATTATTAAGTTGGTGGTCAACTTGCCAGAATCTTGCTTTCTTCGCTTATTGGCAGCACCTTCCAGTTTCTCTTCGAACCAGATGTACATGAAGGTCCATACGGTTTGTGGGCACAGGTAGCCACACCACACACGGCCTAAAAAGGTGGTGATAAAGAACAGGCCAAATGCGGCAATCATAAATAAGATCGCAAGTAGGGTTAGATCTTGCGGGTATAGAGTGGTGCCAAAGAAGTTGAACTGCTGGCTACCGATATCGAGCAAGATTGCTTGTCGCTCACCAAATGGAATCCATGGGATCAGCGCAAAAAGTAAAAGTAAGAACCAACCACCGTAGCGACGTAATTGTTGGAATTTACCTTTGCTTTCTCGAACATAGATTCGGTTACTTGGGTTAAATCGATCTCCATTACCTTTATGTGTCTTAGGATTAAAGGTTTTAGGAGTCACATCTTTGATATCGATTTTATCCTGACTCATGGATTATCCTTTTGGTGGCTATACCCTTCTTCGAGAGTATTGACGACATTGCTTTAAAAATATGATGTTAGAGGATCTAAGCTTTAAGTTTGGTGCCTAGGCTGAAAGAGCACTCACTCTTATTATTTTAGAAGATCCTTATGGGTGGCGATTATAGCGACAATCTTGTTCTCATTTCTTTAACGCTATCAACCTTTAACAACAAAAGTCATAACAGTTGTGACGAAAAAATAGCGAACAGAAACAAAAAAGCGACCGAGTGGTCGCTTTTTAAATTGAGCTATTTATCTATAACCCAATGGCGTTTTAACACATAGAGATGATTAAAGTAGGCCACGTGCTTTTAGGATTGCGGTTTTGAAATCATTCTCTTGGTCCTTTTTCAGACCTGGAATCATTTCATCTTTCTCGCTGTTGCGCATTTTTAGATGGTAGATAAGCACATCGTCAGTCAGGTCTTCAAGCTTGCCATCGTAGCCTGCTTCTTTTGATAGCTTAATGATGAACTCTAATAAGTTAAGCTCTTGATCTTTTTGCCACTCAGGCTCCATCAGTTCAAGCAGTTCTTCTATGCGGTGACACTTCATACTTTATTCTCCACAAATTTTATAATGATTTGTGGTTAAGGTATCAAATCGGTTAAGGAATACCAATGTGTAAACGCATTTCCAGAGTATGTCGGGCAAGAAAAAAGCGCAGTAAAAACTGCGCTTTTTGTTAAGCGGCTTTAATTACTTTTGTTGTAGTCGGTGCTAATAAAGCAGTCTTCTCAACGAGAGTCATTGTAGGAGCCAATTTCTTAGCCGTTGGAGCAGCAGCAAAGCCACTACGACGACGCATCGCACTACGGTTGGTGTGCGAGAACCTGACAGCTGTTGGGCGCATTAATTTACCTAACGGTCAGGCATATCCATTGCCAATCTAATGGCCTGATTTACCATGAGCTTCACTTCAACTAATTGAAGCGTCACTCGTCTGGCTTTCGCCAATCCGAAGAATAAATCAGGATAATGATATGCATGCATATCAAGACTTAGATTATCACTATCTAAGTTATCGATCGACGCCTGAGTGATAATTAAACGATATTAGAGCTAAAATAGTGTGAGCAGTATATTTGAGTTTGAACCTCTTTCAGGCTTAAGATGATGCTTTAAAGGAGGTGCATATGTCGTTCTTAAAGAAAACGTTAGCAAGTTTTGGAATTGGATCTGCCAAGGTGGATTCTGTATTGCAACAGGAAGTGCTTTATCCAGGTAAGAAGGCGAGCATTATTGTGCATGTCTATGGTGGTGCTCAGCCACAGGAGATCGACAACATCGATCTTAATCTGTGCTGTCGTTACGTCAAAGAAGTCACCATAAACTCGCAAAGGCAAGAGGGCGGTCAAACACGCCGCATGCAGCAGAAATACTCACTAGCAAAATGGAGCCTGCCATACGCGTTTGTGATTCAGCCGGGTGAAACTCGCGACTTTGAGTGTGAGTTTGATGTTCCGTTGAACACACCAGTGACGATTGGCGATTCCAAGGTGTGGCTTGAAACCGGGTTAGACATAGCGATGGCGATTGACCCTTCGGATAAAGATATCTTAACGGTTCGCCCTGATGCACTCCTTGATGGCATTTTTAACGAGCTGGAAGCTCAAGGGCTACGTATTCGTCAGGTTGAGTGTGAAGCGGTTGATGGCTTTGAACTACCATTTGTCCAAGAGTTTGAGTTTGTTCCTACCACTGGGCCTTATCATGGCCGCTGGCGCGAGCTGGAAGTGGTTGCTCATCGTGATGACAAAGAACTTAAGCTATGGTTTGAAATAGACCGCAATCGCGATGGTGCAAAAGGTATGTTGGCAAGCTTGCTGGGCATTGGCCAATTGCATCGACAGTTGAGCGTTCCACTGGATACCTCCCCAGAAGAGGCGGGTAAGATGGTTATTGAGTACCTAGAAAGCGCGTCTTAGTGTTTTTCTAAATAAATGATGTTTAAGGGATCGGTTGTCTCCGATCTCCTGAGATTCTACATGTCATAAAAATTTAAGCTTACACGTGTACGCCTAATGTGTAATACTAGCGTTATTGAACATTTACTCTAGTAGGATAATCATGTCTGCATCATCGGCGAGCGAATACAGTGACATCGAAGAACGCGCCAATGCGATAACCCATGGCTTGGGCGTTTTACTTGGCGTGGTTGGTTTAATCCTGCTACTGATCCGTGCTTTTGACCATCAAGCCGACACACTGACGATTGCCAGTATGGCGGTGTATGGCAGCAGTATCATTCTGCTGTTTCTTGCTTCTACGCTTTACCACTCTATCACCACGGAAAAAACCAAACGCCTGCTGAAAACTCTCGATCACTGCGCGATTTACCTACTGATCGCGGGCAGCTACACACCATTCTTACTGGTTAGCTTAAGAACGCCATTAGCGATGGGGTTGATGGCGGTGATTTGGGGAATTGCTTTGGTCGGCATCATTATGAAGATAGCCTTCGTCTACCGATTTAAGCGATTGTCATTGGTGACTTACTTAGCAATGGGTTGGTTGTCACTGATCGTGGTGTATCAACTGGCGATGAATATTGAGATGGGCGGCTTGGTGCTATTGGCACTTGGTGGGGTGATTTACTCACTGGGTGTGATTTTCTATGTAGCTAAGCGCATTCCATACAATCATGCCATCTGGCACTTGTTTGTGTTGGCGGGCTGCGCTTGCCACTTCTTCTCGATCTATCTGTACGTGACTCCGGTTTAGCGAGTCAGCACTTCAACGATTTCTGCTTTAATTTGGTATTTAGGGTGCTGCTCAACCTCTAGCTTGATCGAGGAGCCTTCAGCATCCGTTTTTGGACGAAGGTAGGTATCTGCTATACGCTTGATTGATTTCCAAACTGCGACCGTTTTCTCTTCTAAAAGCTCACCGCTGGCAGAATAAAGGTCGAGCTTTACCGACACCAAGATCACAGCTTGTGTGCTTTGGTTGGTAATTGCCGTTGGGATAATCAGTTCACCATCTTCATAGTGGCTAGCACCGAGTACTACATCTACCCCTGATTGTGACAGCTGTAGGCTTGGCTTCTTGCTATCAACAACAATCGTCGTACCTTGCACATTCGTTGCAACCGGAACGGCGACAACAGGTTCGGCAGCAACAGGCACCGTGTTCTCTGACGCTACTGCTTCTTTTGTTTGCTGCTGTGGTGCCATGTATTGCCACGTAAAATCATCTTTCAGCAATATCTGTTTTCCATCTTGCAGAGTCACCATCTGATCGGCCAATGCCGAACTGCTCAGCAGTGCGCTTGCGATAAGTAGGTATGATTTCATCTCTGTATCCTTAAATATTTGTGTAACTAGCGTCGCCAGAAGGCAGGGAAGAATAGAACGATAAGTGTCAGGATCTCGAGTCTTCCCATCAACATGCCAAAGCTTAGTAACCATTTAGCACCGTCTGGCAGTGGAGCAAAGTTACCTGTTGGACCAATAACACTACCCATTCCCGGACCAACGTTTGCAACTGCAGTCACAGCACCAGAGATACTGGTAATCGGGTCCAATCCCATCGCACTCAAACCGCCAGCGATTAAGATAATAGTAATAAAGAACATCAAACCAAATGCGACCAATGAGCGCACGATATCGTCATTCACAGGACGTTGATTGTAGCGTTGAACAAATACGCCTGATGGGTGAATCAACTTCATCATCTGTTTGTGAAGCATTGTCATCGCTATCTGGAAGCGGAAGATCTTGATGCCACCTGAGGTTGAGCCTGAACATGCGCCAGCCATCATCAAGAAGGCAAACAAGGTGGTTGGTAGTGCGCCCCATGCTGTGAAGTCTTCCAAACCAAAACCTGTAGTGGTGACCACGGATACGATGTTGAACATAGAGACACGTAGTGCATCCAAAGCTGTGTAGCCATCTCTCACCACTAGCCATGCTGAAATTACCGCGCTGGTAAACAAGAATAGGTAAGTGAAGCCTTTCACTTGGGCATCTTTGTAGAGGATAGACAGTTTTCTAACGCGTAATGCGCTAACGAATAGCAGGAATGGTAAGCCACCAAGGAACATAAACACTGTACCCACCCAGTGAGCGCTATTTGAGAAGTGGTTCATCGAGCCATCTGAAGTCGAGTAACCGCCCGTTGATAGCGTGGTGAACGAGTGGTTGATGGCATCAAACACGCTCATGCCGGCAAACAGGTAGCTCACTAGGCATAAGCCCGTTAATACCAGATAAACCGTTACGATGTTCTTGGCGACAGTTTTTGCTCGTGGACTGCTTTTATCGGACCAATCGGAAGATTCAGTTTGGAACAGGCGCATACCACCGACGTTAAGCATCGGCAGTACCGCAACCGCCATTACGATGAAACCAATGCCACCAAGCCATTGCAGTATCGAGCGCCACAGCAGAATACTTGGTGCCATGCTGTCTAAGCCACTTAATACTGTTGAACCTGTGGTGGTAATCCCCGACATGGTTTCAAAGTAGGCATCAGTAAAGCTGATGTGGTTGATGAACACAAACGGCAGCGCGGCGAAGGCACTGGCTATTGTCCATACCAGAGAGGTGATCAGGAACATATCCCGCACCCCGAGTCGGAACTTAGCAGAGCGGCCCAAGCTCAAGCAGATGAACGCTACGATATGCGTGATCACTACTGATTGACCGAATTCGAGAAAACCACCTGTACCGGTAAAGAAGGCTACTAGTGTTGGGATGTACATGAAAAGGGCCAGTTTTGATAACACTAACCCTATCACTAATAATATAGGACGAAAATTGACCATAGCTTAATGCCTGAGCGCGTTCTACGTGAAGACTTATGAAAAAAGGCTACAAGAAGAACGGACTCGGTTGGAAAAGAGACTCAACATCAGGCACGTACTTCTTGTCTACTAGGAACATTACTACGTGGTCATCTTGTTCGATCACGGTTCTATCGTGAGCGATAAGCACCTCTTCTCCGCGAACAATGGCACCAATGGTGGTACCCGGTGGTAGCTTGATATCGCCAATTGCTCGGCCAACGACTTTAGATGTGGTTTCGTCACCGTGGGCAATCGCTTCGATAGCCTCAGCAGCACCTCGGCGTAGAGAAGATACGTTAACAATATCAGCACGACGAACGTGAGTAAGTAGCGCAGAAATGGTCGCTTGTTGTGGGGAGATTGCAATGTCAATCACACCACCCTGCACAAGGTCGACGTAAGCACCGCGCTGAATCAGTACCATTACTTTCTTGGCACCCATGCGCTTAGCCAGCATTGCTGACATGATGTTGGTTTCATCTTCATTGGTCAGGGCAATGAATACATCAACCTGATCGATATTCTCTTCGGTTAGCAGCTCTTGGTCTGCGGCATCACCACAGAAAACGATAGTGTTTTCTAATTCTTCAGATAGCTTCTCTGCACGCGTGTAGCTGCGCTCGATAAGCTTGATGCTGTAGCTCTGCTCAAGGCGTTTCGCTAGGCTTGCACCGATGTTACCACCACCGACAATCATGATACGGCGGTACGGTTTTTCTAGGCGTTGTAGCTCACTCATGACTGAGCGGATGTGGTTACTTGCCGCTACAAAGAACACTTCATCATCGGCTTCAATAATGGTGGTCCCTTGTGGGCGAATAGGGCGACCTTGACGGAAGATAGCCGCTACACGTGTATCGATGTGTGGCATGTGCTCACGTAAAGCAGACAATGCATTACCAACCAGTGGACCACCGTAGTAGGCTTTTACCGCTACTAGGCTCACTTTCTGTTCTGCAAAGCTCACCACTTGTAGTGCGCCTGGGTATTGGATCAAACGCTCAATGTAGCTAGTCACCAATTCTTCTGGTGCGATCAGGTGATCGACAGGGATGGCGCCTGATTTGAATAGCGCTTCTTTCTCTTCTAGATATTCTGGAGAACGAATACGTGCAATTCGGTTTGGCGTATTAAAAAGAGAGAAGGCAACCTGACATGCGGCCATGTTGGTTTCATCCATGTTGGTTACTGCAACCAACATGTCGGCATCTTGCGCGCCCGCTTCACGCAGTGTGTTTGGGTGGCTGGCATAGCCGTTTACAACCCTAAGGTCATATTTATCTTGAAGTTCACGCAGTCGGTCGGCATTACGGTCGACGATCGTGATGTCATTGTTTTCACCCACTAGGTTTTCAGCAAGGGTACCGCCTACTTGTCCAGCACCTAGGATAATGATCTTCATAGCCTTTCTCTTATTTTTGCCGTTGTTATTCTAGTGTTCTCATTTTGCTTTGATAATGCACTAGAAAGAAACAGCGGCTAAGAAATAAAATTCTTAGCCGCTGTTAATTGTTATGCCTGTTTTACTAGAACTGCGTAGTAGAAGCCATCCATATCTTCTTCACCAGGCAGTATTTGACGACCCGGATTTTCAATATCAGACCCAACTAGCGTTGCGTTCTCGGTACGCTCTAGGAATGCTTTCACCTGTAGAACGTTCTCTTGCGGTGTGATAGAGCATGTCGCGTAAACCATGGTGCCGCCTTCTTTCAACTGGCGCCACATTGCATCCATGATCTCACTTTGCAGTTCAGCAAGCGCTTCAATATCAGATGCTCGACGTAACCATTTGATGTCTGGGTGACGGCGGATTACGCCAGTCGCAGAACAAGGAGCATCAAGCAGGATACGGTCAAATTTGTCGCCCATCCACCACTCTTCAGGGTAGCGGGCATCGCCACAAATTACGTCGGCACGCAGTTGTAGACGTTCAAGGTTATCGTAAACACGATCTAGGCGTTTAATATCACAGTCAATCGCAACCACTTCAGTGTCGTTGGTGTGCTCAAGAATGTGTGCGGTTTTACCGCCTGGGGCTGCACAACAGTCTAGGATTAGCTCACCATCTTTTGGTGTTAGGTAATCTACAGAAAGCTGAGCCGCTGCGTCCTGCACTGAAACCCAACCTTTGTCGAAGCCTGGCAATAAAGTTACATCACAAGGTGCGGCCAATTTTATTGCATCCGATGCTTCTGAGTGCAGGGTGTATTCAATGTTTTCGTTTTTAAGCAGTTCAACATACTCTTCACGAGTGTGGTGTTGGCGGTTTACGCGCAGCCACATTGGTGCCTTGCTGTTGTTGGCTTCAATCAGTTGTTCCCATTGATCTGGGTAGCTCTCTTGAAGCATTTTTAGAATCCAGCTTGGGTGGCTGTATTTGCCCGCGTTGTGGCTAACCGCTTTTTCATCCAGCTCTTCTTGGTCACGTAGGTAGCTACGTAATACTGCATTGATCAAACCACTTAGGCTTGGACCGCGCAGTGTTTTGGTGCCCTCAACCGTTTCCGCAACAGCAGCATGCGAAGGGATGCGCATGAAGCTCAGTTGGTAAATGCCCACCAAAATTAGGTGGTGGAATACGCGCTTTTTGCCTTTAAGCGGGTTTTCCATCAGTTCGTTAGCGATTGACTCTAGACGAGGCAGGTAACGAAGTGCGCCGTAGCAAATCTCTTGCAATAGAGCATGGTCTCGCGGGCGGATCGTTTTTTGAGCCGCAGGGAGAGCGTGTGAAAGAGAGTGGCCTTTATCGACAACTTGAAATAGGACATTTGCAGCAGCAGCGCGAACATTCATGAGGGGTACCGAATATTTATTTGAATACATGAGGGCATCTCTGCCCTCGTAAAGGTTTTCTAAACTGCGTTATGGCAGCTTTAAAGCGGTTAAGAAAGTTGAGTTCCAACTTCAAACCAGCTTGCACGAGAGTTCAAGATATCCTGAACTGACATGGCTTTTTTTCCTGGAACTTGTAGCTGCTCAAGAACAAGTACACCTTGCCCCGTTGCTAAATAGATACCAGTTTTATCAGCTTGCAGAATAGTACCTGCAGGCTTATCAGAGGTTTGCTCTGCTACACGGCTTTGCCATACCTTGATGTTGTTTTCCGCAGCTTCAAAGTGGCTCATTGGCCATGGATTAAAAGCACGAACGCAGCGCTCAATATGAGCTGCGTCATCAGTCCAGTTGATACGCGCTTCTTCTTTGCTTAGCTTCTTCGCGTAGTTAGCAAGTTCGTCGTTTTGCTTTTCAGCGACTGCTTTGCCTGAAGCGATGTCAGCTAAACACTCAACAAGCGCGTCAGGGCCAAGGCCTGCTAACTTCTCGTACATGGACGCGCTGGTATCTGTCGCTTCAATTGGTAGCGTTGAGATGCTTAGCATGTCACCAGTATCTAGGCCGATATCCATCTGCATGATCGTTACGCCTGTCTCTTTATCACCCGCCCAGATAGAGCGTTGAATTGGAGCAGCACCACGCCAGCGCGGTAGGATTGAGCCATGCACATTGATACAACCTAAGCGAGGCGTATCTAGAACCACTTGTGGGAGCAATAAGCCGTACGCTACAACAACCATGATGTCAGCATTTAAATCCGCTAGCTCTTGCTTAGCTTCATCTGACTTGAAGTTTTCTGGTTGGTAAACCGGAATATTGTTTTCAAGTGCGATGTTTTTTACTGGGCTCGCAGTCAGTTTCTTACCGCGGCCTGCTGGACGATCTGGCTGTGTATAAACAGCAATAACTTCATGCTCCGAAGACAACAACGCCGCCAAGTGACGGGCGGCGAAATCCGGAGTACCTGCGAAGACAATTCTTAAAGACTGACTCAAGGTAGGCTTCCTTCTTAATTTAGTAATAGCTGCGATTATTTGCCTTGCTTCTCATTGAAGCGTTTGATTTTCGCTAGCTTATCTTGAATACGTTTACGCTTAAGTGGCGATAGGTAATCAACAAATAACTTGCCTTCTAGGTGATCAAGCTCGTGCTGAATACAGATAGCTAGAAGGTCATCAGCGTCGAAGGTGAATTCGTTGCCGTCACGGTCTAGTGCTTTAACCGTTACTTCTGCAGCGCGAGGTACTAGAGCTCGAGCGCCAGGTACAGATAGACAACCTTCTTCGATACCATCTTCGCCGCGCTTCTCGATAATTTCAGGGTTGATAAGAACCATGGGTTCATCACGCGTTTCTGAAATATCAATTACTACGATACGCTGGTGGAAATCTACCTGCGTCGCCGCAAGGCCGATACCTTCTTCGTCGTACATGGTTTCAATCATGTCATCAACGAACTTTTGAATCTCTGGGGTAACTTCTTTTACCGGTTTCGCCACGGTACGTAGACGATCATCTGGTAATGTTAATACTTGTAATACAGACATATACACTCGAAATATTGAACTGTGCCGAAACAGCTTTAACCTTGTTGGCTCAATTCTAGACATTTTAGAGGTCAAATGACAGCATCCTGATGGTAATTCTCCAATCCGATGTCATATATACAGACCAAGGAAGCTAGGTCATGCGTTATATTTACTCCACTTTATCGCTTGTTTTTTCCTCAATTTCTTTTGCCGTGGTGGCAGAGAATAGTGAACAACCTTTAACCATTAAGCGAGGTGCGCCAGAGGCTTATGTGGTGGTTAAGGGTGACACCTTGTGGGATATCTCTGCGATGTATCTCGATAGCCCTTGGTTGTGGCCAAGGTTATGGCAGGTGAATCCAGAGATAGAAAATCCTCATCTTATTTATCCTGGAGACAAACTGTCTTTGGTTTGGATTGATGGTGAAGCTGTTTTGAGCCTCAAGCCTGTTATCAAACTTAGCCCTAAGATTCGTGTCTCGGAGAAGAAAGCAGTACCTACCGTCAACGAGGGGTTGGTTTTGCCTTATTTGCAGTCTGATCGCTTGGTTGAGCAGCAAGATATTCAATCGGCGCAACGAGTGTTGGGAACAAGTGATGGAAAACGCTTTTTATGTGGTGCAGACCGATTGTTTATCTCGGGAAACCAGCAGCATCCTAAGTGGGGTATTTACCGCGTCGTTGAAACTTACCAACGGCAGCAACCCCAAGCGACTATTACCTCGTTGCGCTTGGTTGCCACTGCGCGCTTAAAAGAAGTGGATGATGAGTTCAGTAGCCTGCAGATAGACACTCAGCTGCAAGAAGTTCTACTTAATGACCTAGTACTACCCGAACTGGGTGTCGACCAAGTGAATCTCTCTACTACGTTTTATCCTACCCCTAGTTCTGCGGGTCAGTTCGCCAATATTTTAGGTTCTCTCGAGGGTAATCAGTACAGTGCTAAAAATCAGGTGGTGGTAATCAATAAAGGCTCACAGGACAATCTTCGCCAAGGCTCCATGTTTACCCTCAGTGAAAGTGGTGCAGTCGTGTTCGGCAAACAAGGTGAATACAGCTACAAAGAGTCTGCAGCGAGTAATAAAGTGCAGCTACCAAGCACCTCGCTGGGCAGCCTAATGGTCATTCGACCTTATGAGTATTTCAGCCTTGCCTTGATTACTCAAAGTTCAAAGCCAGTGAGCAATGACATTGTGGCGGTATCGCCTTTGGACCTTGCAGTGACGGAAGAGGTTAAGGGTATCGAGTGAATGAGCAACAACTGATCGCTTGGTTAACGCTAAGCTTTATTCCGCAACTGGGTGGAAAGCGTCTTGCTCGCCTACTCAGTGTTGATTCCCCTTCGAATATCGTTGGTTACTCAGGACAACAGCTGCAAGCATTGGGTTTATCAACCAAACAGATCTCCTATCTAAGAGAACAAGCCCCAAGAGAGGTAGAGGCTTGTCTCGCTTGGCAGGCTAAACAACCTAACCATCACATCCTGACTCCGAGTTGCCCACATTATCCTAAATTGTTGAGTGAGATTGCCTCGGCGCCCACTGTTCTTTTCGTTAAGGGCAACGTTGAAAAACTGATAGAACCTCAAATCGCTATGGTCGGCAGCCGTAATGCCAGCATCGAAGGCTTACAGACTGCAAAATCATTTGCCAAAGAGTTTGTACAAAATGGCTTGATTGTCACCAGTGGCTTAGCCTTGGGCATCGATGGCTATGCTCATGATGGTACGCTAGAAAAAGGAGGTGAGACCTTTGCTGTACTGGGGTCTGGCTTGGATTCTATTTATCCTGCGCGGCACAGAAACCTCGCGGCTAAGATATGTGAAAGTGGGGCGCTAATCTCAGAGTTTCGTCCAAGTGCCAAACCGCGACCTGAACATTTCCCGCGTCGCAATCGTATTATTAGTGGCTTATCGTTAGGAACCTTGGTGATCGAGGCTGCAGAGAAGAGTGGTTCATTGATTACTGCCCGCTATGCTCTGGAGCAAGGACGTGAAGTATTCGCGCTTCCAGGCTCTATCCATAGCCCGACGAGCCGTGGAGGAAATAGCTTAATCAAAGCTGGCGCTTGCTTGGTACAGAGTGCTCAAGACGTCTTGGTTGAAATAAAGAGTCTGTTAGACTGGTCTATAGATCAACAGCCTAATTTATTCGAACCTGCGCCAAGCTTGGAAGAAAATGAACAATTGCCATTTCCACATCTGTTAGCTAACGTAGGATTAGAGGCGACACCCGTTGATATTTTGGCACAGAGAACCCATATACCTGTGCATGAAGTCATGATGCAGCTTTTAGAGCTTGAGCTTTTAGGGCATGTTGTTGCAGTTTCCGGTGGCTATATTCGAAAGGGGAGAGGCTAGCTATGATGATGGACATACTGATGTACTTGTTTGAAACCTACATCCATAGCGATTCTGAATTGCAGGTGGATCAAGACGAACTTGAAGATGAACTTCTTCGAGCAGGGTTTCACCAAGATGATATTTATAAGGCTCTCCATTGGTTAGAAGATCTTGCTGCACTGCAAGATACCGATAACCAAGCGGCGATTACTATGTGCTCTAATACTTCGATGCGTGTTTACACAAGTAAAGAGATATCACGTCTTAATATGGAGTGTCGCGGTTTCTTGTTGTTCCTTGAGCAGATCAACGTTCTTACGACAGAGATTCGTGAAATGGTGATTGATCGTGTGATGGGTTTAGAGACCAATGAATTTGAGTTGGATGATCTGAAGTGGATTATCTTAATGGTGCTGTTTAACGTACCGGGTAATGAAAGTGCTTACACGCAAATGGAAGAGCTGTTGTACACCAAAGAGCAAGGTATCTTGCATTAATACAGGCTTATCATGAGTAATAAGATTGATAATCAGCTTTTTTCAGCACATGAACATGCACTAGAGCATGAACCGTGTCCACAGTGTGGCGGAGAGCTTCAGCTTCGCCATGGTAAGCACGGCCCATTTTTAGGCTGTAAGCAGTATCCGAGTTGCAACTACATCAAGCCTTTGCACCAAAACGATGGGCACGTAGTGAAAGAGCTGGGTGTACCGTGCCCTAAATGCCAAAACGAGCTGGTGTTGAGGCAAGGTCGCTATGGCATGTTTATCGGTTGTAGCAGCTACCCTGAGTGTAATCACATCGAATCTTTAGACCAGCCAAAAGAACAACCTGAGGAGCAGCCGTTGGTTGGTTGTCCTGAGTGTGGCAAAGGCCATTTGGTCGAGCGTAAATCTCGCTACGGCAAAACCTTCTACGCGTGTGATAACTACCCCAAGTGTAAGTTTGCAGTCAACCAACCGCCTATTATTGGTCGCTGTGAAGCGTGTCAGTTCCCGCTGTTACTTGAGAAGAAAACAGCTCACGGGATGAAAAAGCAATGTGCCGACCGCAAGTGTCATCACATGCAATCTGAATAGCTTTAGATTATAGAAATAAAAACTGCGCTCACTGAGCACAGTTTTTTGGATCTAAACTAACAAAAGCCTTATTGGCTTATTTCATCTGCTCAGCAAACTCATGAATAGCTGGATAAGCTTTTTTATCGAGAATACCTGCTAGTGAACATAATGCTCTTTGCAGTTCGGCGTTGTAGTCAGCACTCACGTTAATGTGGCCCATCTTACGACCTGCACGTTTTTCTTTGCCATACCAATGAACATGACAACCGCCTTGAGCCAAAATAGCGTCAGGTAGAGTATCTTCACCAAGGATGTTGATCATTGCGGTTGGACGAATCAGTTTGGTGCTACCGAGTGGCATTCCACAGACCGCACGAAGGTGATTCTCAAACTGACAAGTCTCAGCACCTTGCTGTGTCCAGTGGCCAGAGTTATGAACACGTGGTGCAATCTCGTTAACCAGCAGTGAACCTTGAACGTCAAAGAACTCAAGTGCTAGCACGCCAACGTAATCTAAGCGCTCAGCAACCGCGGTAAACATGGCTTTCGCTTGTTCTTGCAGCTCAATATCATCAATTGCGGTCGATAGGCTTAATACGCCATCGGTGTGAACGTTTTCTGCCAATGGGTAAACTTGAACCTCTCCATTAGTTCCACGAGCACCAACTAGTGATACTTCACGGTCGAACGGAACAAACTCTTCTGCCACAATTGCTTGATTGTCGGTTGCTGCAATGCACTCGGCCATTTCTGTCCAAGTTGCTTCAACGCTGTCTAATTTTTTTAAGCGCCACTGGCCTTTGCCATCGTAGCCGCCAAGTGTGCTCTTCAACACCATCGGTAGGCCAACATGAGCAATGGCTGCGTCAAAGTCTTCGCGAGAGTTAATCACATAGTACTTAGCGTTCTTCACGTTCGCTTCGTCTAATAGCGCTTTTTCGAGGCGACGGTCACCGCCAGCTTTGATTGCTTCTGTGGTCGGTAAGAACTTACCGCTGCGCTCACATACTTCAAGCACATCATGAGGGATGTGTTCGAATTCAGCAGTAACCACGTCCGCGCGCTCAATCGCATTTTCTAAGCCGTTGCCTAGAATCGCTTGCGTTAATGGATGAACAATATTTTTGCTGCCAACATCAAAAGCAGAAATTTCAATATTCAGCGGTGCCCCAGCTAGGGACATCATGCGAGCAAGTTGGCCCGCGCCTAACACAAGAACATGCATGGGAATTAGTCCTCTGCAGGGTTTGGATTAGCAAGTACCGTTTCTGTTTGCTCAGAGCGGAATGCTTCTACTTTTGCCATTACTTCTTCATTGTGTGTACCAATGATTTGAGCAGCTAGGATGCCAGCGTTCGCTGCACCCGCTTCACCGATAGCTAGAGTACCTACAGCAATACCTTTTGGCATTTGCACGATAGAAAGCAGAGAGTCCATGCCTTTCAATGCTTTAGATTGAACTGGAACCCCAAGAACTGGGACGCTAGTGAAAGCAGCTGCCATGCCTGGAAGGTGTGCAGCACCGCCAGCACCAGCAATAATCACTTTAATACCGCGCTCTTTCGCACTGGTTGCGTAGTCTGCTAGCAACTGAGGTGTGCGGTGAGCAGAAACCACTTTTGTTTCGTACGCCACGCCAAACTGATCCAACATTTCTGCAGCTAGCTTCATTGTTGGCCAATCAGATTTAGAACCCATGATAATACCGACAGTCATCTCAAACTCCTTCAGGTACGATTTAATTAGTGATTAGATATTTTGCGCGCATTATACGGGTAAAATTGCTCAAGGAAAACGTTTGCGTCAGTCTAAGTTGTTAATTGATGCATTTTATAAACAAATAGCTTTAGTCACAGTGAGTGATAATTTGTACACTTAGTGAGTTAGATAACTGAATTAATGAGGCACCCGTGGATAACTTTCAACATACATTGCAGGCATTACAACAAGGTGAAGTCATTGCTTACCCGACCGAAGGCGTTTTTGGGGTCGGTTGTGATCCAGATAATCCACAAGCCATTAAGAAATTACTTGAGTTAAAACAACGCCCGGTTGAAAAGGGCTTGATCTTGATTGCGGCAAGTTACGAGCAGCTGCTTCCTTATATTGATGAAAGCCAACTGACTGATGAGCAATTAGCGACGGTTACAGCAACATGGCCGGGGCCGGTCACTTGGATCATGCCAACCAGTGCTAAAGTGACAGACTGGGTGAGTGGTCAGTTTGATTCAATCGCTGTGAGAGTGACGGATCACCCTTTGGTTCAAAGAATGTGTAATGAATTCGGCAAGCCGTTAACCTCTACCAGTGCTAACCTGACAGGCGAACCACCTTGTATGACGACTGAAGAAGTGCAACAGCAACTTGGCCAACATTTGGTTGCGATTCTTGAAGGGAAAACGGGTGGTCGTGACAAGCCAAGCGAAATTAGAGATGCAAAAACGTCGAAAATATTAAGACAGGGTTAAACCCTGCAGAGGAAGAAAGATGTCAGCAATTGATAAAGAAGCAGTAAAACAGTTTTTACTGAGCCTACAAGATTCGATTTGTCAGCAGCTTGAGCAAGCTGATGGTAGTGCGTTGTTTGAAGAAGACGCATGGGAGCGCGAACCTGGCGAACGCCTCGGTGGCGGCGGTCGTACTCGTGTGATGATCAACGGTGCGGTCTTTGAGCAAGGTGGTGTTAACTTTTCTCACGTTGCAGGTAAGGCAATGCCGGCTTCAGCAACCGCTCACCGCCCTGAATTAGCCGGACGTAAGTTTGAGGCGATGGGGGTATCGTTAGTTATCCACCCTAAAAACCCTTATATCCCAACATCACACGCCAACGTACGATTCTTTATTGCTGAAAAGGAAGGGGAAGATCCTATCTGGTGGTTCGGCGGTGGTTTTGATTTAACACCATTCTATCCTTTTGATGAAGATTGCCAGTCTTGGCATCAAACTGCTAAAGATCTGTGTGCGCCATTTGGTGATAACGTGTATCAAGAACACAAAGAGTGGTGCGATAAGTACTTCTATCTGCCTCACCGTGATGAAACACGCGGTGTTGGTGGTCTGTTCTTTGATGACTTAAATGATTGGGGTTTCGATAAGAGCTTTGCTTATATGCAGGCGGTCGGTGAAGGTTTTGCTGCGGCGTACTTACCAATTGTAGAACGACGCAAAGAGACACCTTACGGCGAGCGCGAGCGTGACTTCCAGCTTTATCGTCGTGGTCGCTATGTCGAATTTAACCTTGTGTATGACCGTGGCACCCTATTTGGTCTGCAAAGTGGTGGTCGCACAGAATCAATATTAATGTCGATGCCTCCATTGGCTCGTTGGGAATATCGCTACGAACCTCAAGAGGGTTCATCAGAAGCTCTGCTTTATAGCGACTACCTAAAGCCTCGAGTTTGGTAGTTCTTCCTTCCTTATAGGGATAGTGATAGGGTCATCTATATAGATGACCCTTTTTTTATTTCTGTTAGGTAAGGATATGACACAGCAAGTAGATCGTTATGCCGTTTTCGGTAACCCTATTGGGCAAAGCAAGTCGCCATTCATTCACACATTATTTGCTCGCCAAACCAATCAACAGCTTACCTATACAGCACTGCAGCCAGAACATGGTCAATTCATTACCGCGGCTAACGCTTTTTTTAGCGAAGGCGGTAGAGGGTGTAATGTTACTGCACCATTTAAAGAAGACGCTTATCAGTTTGCTAATCGCCTAACGGAAAGGGCTCAATTAGCTGGTGCAGTTAATACATTGAAGAAGTTAGATGACGGAGAGGTCATCGGTGATAACACTGATGGCGAGGGGCTCGTTCAGGATTTGCTTCAGCATCAGGTGATATTAGAGGGTGCTCGAGTTCTCCTGTTAGGTGCTGGTGGCGCTGCAAGAGGTGTGATTCAGCCTCTTCTTGATCAAAAACCACAACAATTAGTGGTTGCTAACCGAACCTGCTCAAAGGCCGAACTTCTAGCTGAGATGTTTTCTTCACATGGCAATATCAAAGGAATGGGACTAAGTGATGTGAATGAAGGCTTTGATGTCATCATTAACTCCACGTCATCAGGCTTAAGCGGCCAGCTCCCTGAAGTGTCCGATGTCATCTTTAATACAAACAGCGCCGTTTATGACATGGTTTACGGATCTGGAACTACGGTATTTAATCAGTGGGCGTTAGATAATGGTGTCCATGCTGCTTATGATGGTTTAGGTATGCTGGTGGGTCAGGCTGCAGAGAGCTTCATGCTATGGCGTGGCCTTCGCCCGGGAACCAAGCAGATCTTAAGAGAATTGCGTAGAAATCTAGAGATGTAACAAGGTACTTATAAAATGAATCAATCAATCTTATTTCCTGATATCCAAGATTGGGATGAAGAGAGTCAGTCTATCGTTTTCCCAGCACAGCAGTCTGGTGCACTGATAGAATGTGTTGTGTCTATTGAAGAGTTGTCTCGATTGGCTGGTAAAGATATAGAAGAAGGCAAACAAGCGTTGGCTATTTTTGCAGAGCTTCGTTTTGATATTGAAGAATTAGCAGAAGAGCTAATAGAAGAAGAGGAGTATGACTCCTCTAATCGAATTCAGATTAAAGCGCTTTAAACAGGAAGCACAGAGTCTAGATAGTCGTTTTTATTCTGAACATAGTTGTCAGCCGACTTCTGCAAGAAAGCACGTTCTTTATCGTTTAATGGGCGTGCTTGCTTAACTGGGCTTCCTACATATAGGTAACCGCTCTCAAGTACCTTGTTAGGTGGGACCAAACTTCCCGCACCGATCATGATCTCTTGTTCGATAACCACACCATCCAGCACAATAGCTCCCATACCGACGAGTACGCGATCCTTAATAGTGCAGCCATGCAGCATGACTTTATGACCGATAGTAACATCATTACCTATTAATAGGGGATAACCCTCAGGGTTTTCGGCATTCTTGTGGGTAACATGAAGAACACTGCCGTCTTGGATATTGGTTCTATCGCCTATATGTATGTGGTTCACATCCCCTCGAGCTGTAACCAAAGGCCATACACTAGAGTCATCCCCGATTTTGATATCACCAACCAGTACCGAACTTGTATCTATATAGACACCTTGCCCGATCTGAGGTGATATACCTTTATAACTGCGTATTGAACTCATAAATCCTCCTTTATATAGCCACCTTAAAGCCTTAATTAAGGGGAATACTAGTGAAAATGGGGTGTTTTGAACAAAAAACGCTCGAACAATCAAAAAAGTAAGAAAAACTTAAAAAAGGGCTTGCCAGTGCGATCGAAATCTCTATAATGCCACCTCGCTGACACGGGATGGCTTCGAAAGAAACCAAAACGAATCAGTAAGCCAAATTAGCCAAGCCAAGCGCTTGAAAAAAGTTTTGAAAATAGTGGTTGACACTAAAACTTAAATCGCTAAAATGGCCGTCCGATTTGAGCGAAGCTCAAAAAGGAAAAGCTCTTTAATAATTTAAACCTATCAATCTGTGTGGGCACTTGATAATAGCTTTAAAATTACACAGTAGTTTTGAAGTCAGTATTCGTTGAGTCACAAAATCTTAAATTGAAGAGTTTGATCATGGCTCAGATTGAACGCTGGCGGCAGGCCTAACACATGCAAGTCGAGCGGAAACGAGTTATCTGAACCTTCGGGGAACGATAACGGCGTCGAGCGGCGGACGGGTGAGTAATGCCTAGGAAATTGCCTTGATGTGGGGGATAACCATTGGAAACGATGGCTAATACCGCATAACGCCTACGGGCCAAAGAGGGGGACCTTCGGGCCTCTCGCGTCAAGATATGCCTAGGTGGGATTAGCTAGTTGGTGAGGTAATGGCTCACCAAGGCGACGATCCCTAGCTGGTCTGAGAGGATGATCAGCCACACTGGAACTGAGACACGGTCCAGACTCCTACGGGAGGCAGCAGTGGGGAATATTGCACAATGGGCGCAAGCCTGATGCAGCCATGCCGCGTGTATGAAGAAGGCCTTCGGGTTGTAAA
>NZ_JAKEUQ010000024.1 GCF_022397955.1 Vibrio sp. Isolate32
TTTTAAGCGCGACTCTATCCCATAGAGCTTCTGGATTTTGGCTAGCGCTTTATCTGCTTTGCCTGACTTACCTTTACCTTGAAGCTTCTTAGCATCCATGAACTTACGCCGTGCATGCGCCAAGCAACCAACATTGGTTAAGTGATGAAGACCATCATAGGCACCATAGCCATCGGTTTGCAGATAACCACTGTAATCCCCCAAGAAGGCAACAGGGCATGCCCTCGCGCGACTGTTTTGATAGTCGTAAAAGGCGATATTCTTTACATTCGGCTGTGCAGTGTCGGGCGAGTCTGCGCCCGAGCAGTAGAGGCACATATAACACTGTTTATCTTCTTTGAGGACATAGAGCAGCGTTACATCCGCCTGAACCACCACTTGTAGAAGCAGGTGCTCTTTCAAGGCTGCATACAGCGGGGCGAACTTCTCACTGACTTGGATAATCCATCTCGCCATGGTGGTTCGTGACAGTTCGATACCCGACTGGGTAAACAATGACTCTTGGCGGTAAAGTGGCATCGCGTATTGATATTTGCCTAGGATGATGTTGGCCAACATCATCCTAGGCAAAGCTTTTAGGGATGATGCTTTGTGGCGCTGGCTTTTGAACGATACGGCTGTTGTCTTCCGTTTGCTCGCACTGACGACAAGCATATTTAGGACGAACATATTCCAATACTTTGAGTACGGCGGGTGTAAACTCTAGCTTTTCACTGCGGTCTTCACCGATTTTATGCAGACTATGTTGGCAGCAAGCGCACCGCTTTTCATGGTCGTCTAAATCGAGTTCGATAACTTCACGAGGCAAGGTCTTTGGAAGGGGCTTGCGTTTACCACGTTTCTTCGTTGTGGTGGTCACCGTGACCTCAACCTCTTCTTCCTTAGCGGCTTCACATTCCACTTCATTAAAGAGATCGCCTTGAGATTCATCGTAAGGCTTTAGCGCCTCCGAGCGTTTCGCGAACTGACGGTCAAAGGCAAGCTTGAGCTGTTCGAGTAGCGACTGGCGCTCTTGTTTCAATTGGGTTTCTGACGCCAACAGCGTTCTTACCATCGCTTGTAGCTCGGCAACATCTTGACTTTCTGGGTTGATATTTGGCGTCTTTTCATGGCATTTATTATACTAAAAGTATGCCGTTAACGCTTGGTATAACAGGCTTTATTATCGATTAAGTCATTATGAAATCGTTTATTCGCACGGGTTTATGGCCGATAATCGTGAAACCTGAAAGCAGTCTATCAAGCTCAAATTGAGTCAGGGTAAACACTTCATTTTTCTCTTTTGTAGGCCACTTATACTTGGCTTTTTCGAGGCGTTTGTACCAAAGCGCAAAGCCTGTTTTATCCCAGTACAACACCTTGATTTTGTCGCGCTGTTTTTTGGTTAACAGGAACAGTGCGCCACTTCCCAAAGGCAGGTCGGTGTCACTTTCGATAATCGCCGCGAGGCCATTGATGGACTTTCTAAAATCGACACTCTCACGATAGAGGTAAATCTCTGGAGCACTGAGCATGCGTTTCATGATAACGCACCGATGAGTGCAGCAAGATAGACCGCTGGCGTGCCTTGAGGAATGCTCAGCTCCACATCATTGATGAGAAGTGTCATGTTAGCCGTGGCTATTTGAGCTTGATACTTCATCGTCTTTTCAACGACCTCTGCTCGNGGTCGGTGTCACTTTCGATAATCGCCGCGAGGCCATTGATGGACTTTCTAAAATCGACACTCTCACGATAGAGGTAAATCTCTGGAGCACTGAGCATGCGTTTCATGATAACGCACCGATGAGTGCAGCAAGATAGACCGCTGGCGTGCCTTGAGGAATGCTCAGCTCCACATCATTGATGAGAAGTGTCATGTTAGCCGTGGCTATTTGAGCTTGATACTTCATCGTCTTTTCAACGACCTCTGCTCGTACAAAGCCTTGAGAGATATCTGCTTTTTTGAGTTGCTGGCGCTTAGCATAAAACGTCGAGGGATTGAGTTCATTAAGCTTACAACATGCAAGCGTTGACAATGAACTCGATTCAGACTGCTCGATGAGCGTTTGCCACTCTTGATTAGTGTGTCGTTTTGCCATTTCAAATCTCCTCATGGTCGGAGACTTGATCTTAATTCTTCGTGCTAGGTGATTAGAATGCGGGGTTTATGACGCGCTTACAGCATTGTTATATGCGTACTCATTTAGACTACTGAAATCACAATACGCACGTTCTCCGCTTTATCTTCCACTTCCAATAGAGTTCCTTCTGTCTTAGCATCCTTTAACGCATTTACTAAGGTTTCTAGTTGTTCACCGTTTTCGTCGAATTTAGACGATATATTCTGAGGTATTATATTCGCTACGACTTTGGCCAAACCAAGGGGAATAGACAAACTGTCTTGCAACTCACCTGAATCACAAGAATAGGTATCGATTTTTAATTTGCGCATATTGGGACTCTCACAGACCATATGGATTAACCAGAATACGTTACCTTTGAAATATATCTGTGAGCGAGGTTAAGGGTTTGAAACTGAGTTCAATCCCTCTCTGGCTCACTTTGGGGCATTCTCGATCTAGAAAATGCCACGGGTAAAAATTCAATCTGAGAAGTTTTAGGACATAACGATTTAGATCAATAGCCCTAAATTGTTTATACGAGATTAGAAGTATCTTGAAACCTTAAATGCTTTTTATGCGATTTTCGCAACTTACTCATACAAGTACATTTCATCTTCTACGTCAGACAAAAACTCTGTTAGTTCCCACTCGAAGCCAGCTTTGTCGAAAAAGTATACCCTTTTACGATATGTCTCTTCGGGAGCAAAAATACCCCTACTATAGCCTTGTTCAATCAGCCGCTCCTCTGTAGCTTCAAGATCATCCACAACCAAGCCAATATGGTTTAGACCATAGTTTTTATACGTTGTTTGAAAATTTTGGGGAACAAGTGAGTCTAGATGAGGCTCTTGAAGTGCAAAATAGCTTTGTTTGTTGCCCACATGAACCCAACGATGTCTTTCTGGAGATTTAACATCTTTTCGTACATTAAAGTCCGGAGCTACAATAACTAAAAATGCCAATGCAGCGTCTATATCTGGAACTGTAATATTTAAGTGCTCGATTCTTGTCATATTCAAATATATCCTTTTATCAATGATCTAAAGTATCAACTCAAAGTAGCCTAATACCTCAACTTAACTTGAGGTCAAGCAAAAATTTACGCCATCGCATAACATTTAGTAGGGCAAATTCACATTAACAGGAAGTGTATGAGCTTCGACTCTAAATCATAAAGGGGAACTTCTGTGTTGCGAAGTGCCAACTGTGAAGTGTGATCCCGCCCAAAAGCGATCAATCTTTATTGTAAATGATCAAACTTTATTGGAACTGAATAATCTTTATTGTCCTCCGATACGTATAACTGGGTCGTTAGTGATTTATTATATTTAGAAGTATCCATCGATAAGCCTTTGTTCTTGTTGACTTACATGAACCTTAGATTGATTGACGGATAAAGACACACGCACGATTAACATAGATGGCGCGAATGAGATCGGTAATTCTATCGATAGCTTTCGCGGATTGATGCAAGAAAGTGGTTAGTGTTGGATATTTGTTAGCTAGGTGGGAAATATTACAGCGTTATTATGAAGAGGTTTGAATAGCCTCGGTTGAGTCTCGAGGCCATTACGTCGATGAGGTTGCGATGAGAACTAAGAAGACTAGCTGCAACGTGACCTAACGATTATAAAAAGTTGACTACTTTTTAAGATTGATTTCAGCTTCAATAGAGCCAGTTTCAATTTCCGGGTGTGACGCTAGTTTGTCTGCTGCCCATTGGTTGATGTGTTTAAGAATTGCAGATACCGCGTGCTTTTCAGTAGGTGCTTGATCTTGGTCTACATCTAGCTTCTGCTTTGGATGTGAGCCTGTCGCATCTTCAGCAATATGGAGCCAATCCGGGTGCCAATAGTATGGCTGGCCACTCGGTGTTGTCCAACTATGAACACCGTTTGACTCTCCTTTATAACTTAACTGATCTGCTTCTATTTTTTTCATTGTTATCTCGCATGTTTTTGGGTTACATCAAATTATTGAGGCGTAAAGCGAATTTAGCTCTTACCTTGGATACAAACTTAGCAAAGCTTACAAAGTTATCTGTGAACCAATTCACACAATTATAGAAATTAGGTGCAATCATATGGATAGAAGCAATAGTTGATCACGTTAATGATAAGATCACCCGTCCACAGGAATTTATCTAGGTAGTACAATTAGATGGCGCGTTATGAAGAGCTTGCAAAGGATATTCGAACTCAGATCGCTAACAACACATGGCGTTCAGGAGAGAAGATCCCCTCTGTGCGCATGAGCTGTCGCAACTACAATGTCAGTAATAGTACTGTGCTACAAGCCTATCAGTTGCTAGAAAGCGAAGGTTGGATCATTGCCAAACCTCAGTCTGGATACTTTGTTGCTCCCAAGGTCGACGGTGTGGATTATGAGCCACCAGTAGCACGCGAGAAGCAGGCGATTAACGATCGCTTATTCGACTTCCTAAAATCCAGTTCTGCTGAAGGTATTGTTCCTTTTGGTTCCGCCTTCCCTGACCCAGATCTTTTTCCTTTACCCACCTTAACTCGAAACTTAGCCAGCGCCGGACGAAAAATGACGGGTGCCAGCGTGATTAATAACTTGCCACCAGGCAGCGAGTCATTAAGAAGGCAGATCGCCCAACGCTACTTGCAACAAGGTATCAGCGTTAACCATCAAGATATTGTGATTACGTCGGGTGCGATGGAAGCTCTGAACTTGAGCCTGCAAACTGTGACTCAATCTGACGACCATGTTGTGATTGAATCGCCGGCGTTTTATGGCGCTTTGCAAGCAGTAGAGAGGCTGGGGCTTAAGCCTATCGAAGTGGATGTTTGCCCAATTAATGGATTGAACATAGATCAGTTTGAAAACGCATTACAGAATAAAGATGTGAAAGCGTGTTGGCTGATGACGACTTTTCAAAACCCGACGGGAACCAGTTTGTCGGAACAGGCAAAGCGCCGTGTGGTAGAGATTGCAGAACAGCACGAAACCTACATTATTGAAGATGACGTGTATGGTGACCTTTACCATGAAGGCCACAAACCTAAGCCTCTGAAGGCTTTTGATAAAACGGATTCGGTTTTACTGTGTGGTTCCTATTCGAAAAGTCTCTGCCCAGGCTATCGAGTGGGGTGGGTGGTGAATGCTCGCTTCAATGATGCGATTCAGAAACTACAACTGCTTTCCACCCTCTCTAGTAGCGCGCCAGTTCAGCTTGGTGTTGCACACTTCTTAACTCATGAAAGCTACGATAATCACCTACGTAAGTTGCGTAAGAGCCTTTTGGAGCGAAAAGCACGGTTTATTGAAATTATTAAGCAGTACTTTCCACACTCTATCGAAATTGAAGAGCCCGCTGGTGGTTACTTCATCTGGATCCTCTTCAATTCTGGCTTCGACAGTCAGCAGCTTCATCAACTTGCGATTGCACAGGGGATTAGTGTCGCACCGGGTGATTTGTTTAGTGAGCAGGGGAGAGCTGACAATGCAATTCGTCTGAACTTCTCCTACGAACTCACTCAAGAGAGGGAACATGCTCTCGTGTTGCTCGGCAAACTCGCTCATCAGTTGGCGCATTAAGTGCAGACATAAACGCTAACTCACTCATAAAAAGCAACATAATGCGAACTGTACGGTTTTATTGTAGGGAAACTGTACGCCTAATTGACCAAAGAGTTGTGATTCAATAACGGTAGACCAAATATTGGAGATACCGTTATGTTGAAAATGACTATGGGAAATGAAGTTAAGCTGATTATCGTCGCGATTGTGTGTGCGCTTCTGCTTATTCTCGGCCACGTACTGCTGGCAAAAGCATTCGCTGATATGGCGTGGGCAGAATACACCACCGCTGCGATCCCGTTCGTTATGATGGCAATCTGCGGTCTCGCGATAAAATACGCTATCGACCAAGATGTTGATTAGCCTTTGAATAACGAGTCTCTGATGGTGGTATGCAGAAGCAGCCGTGTCTTGTTTTATTCCGAATATAAAAAAACCTCCGCAAATTGCGGAGGTTTTTATTTGTTCTTAACTTTTAAACTCGACTAAGGTTCGAATTAGAAGTTTGCAGAGCGCGGTGTACGTGGGAATGGAATCACGTCACGAACGTTGCCCATACCTGTTACGTAAGATACTAGACGCTCGAAACCAAGACCGAAACCAGCGTGTGGCACTGTGCCGTATTTACGTAGGTCGCGGTACCAGCTCATGTGCTCAGGGTCGATACCCATAGCAATCATACGCTCGTCTAGAATGTCTAGACGCTCTTCACGTTGTGCACCACCGATGATTTCACCGATGCCTGGTGCAAGTACGTCCATTGCTGCAACTGTTTTGCCGTCGTCGTTTAAGCGCATGTAGAAAGCTTTGATGTCTTTCGGGTAGTTCTTAACGATAACAGGCGCTTTAAAGTGCTCTTCAGCTAGGTAACGCTCATGCTCAGAAGACATGTCGATGCCCCACTCAACGTCAAACTCAAATTTCTTACCAGAGTCTAGTAGGATTTGGATTGCGTCAGTGTAGTCAACTTGTGCGAAGTCAGCGTCAACGAATTGCTCTAGACGAGTAATTGCTTGCTTGTCGATGCGAGAAGCGAAGAACTCAAGGTCGTCGCGGCGCTCTTCAAGAACAGCAGCGAAAACGTACTTAAGCATGTCTTCAGCCAGTTTCGCTACATCTTCAAGGTCTGCAAACGCAACTTCAGGCTCAACCATCCAGAATTCAGCAAGGTGGCGGCTTGTGTTTGAGTTTTCAGCACGGAACGTAGGACCGAACGTGTAAACCTTGCTTAGTGCACAAGCGTAAGCTTCAGCATTAAGTTGGCCAGATACTGTTAGGAACGTCTCTTTGCCGAAGAAATCTTCGTTGAAGTCTACGTCGCCTTTTTCAGTGCGTGGTAGGTTTTCCATGTCTAGCGTAGAAACGCGGAACATTTCACCAGCGCCTTCTGCATCAGATGCAGTGATAAGCGGAGCAGAAGTCCAGAAGAAGCCTTGCTCGTGGTAGAAACGATGAATCGCTTGAGATAGACAGTTACGTACACGTGCGACTGCGCCAATCACGTTTGTACGTGGGCGTAGGTGAGCAACTTCACGAAGGTATTCGATAGAGTGACGTGTCTTAGCCATTGGGTAAGTGTCAGCATCTTCAACCCAACCAACAACTTTAACGTCAGTTGCTGCTAGTTCGAAGTCTTGACCTTTCGCAGGAGACTCAACAATCTTACCCGTTACTTCAACAGAGCAGCCAGTTGTTAGCTTTAATACTTCGTTTTCGTAATTATTAAGATTATTAGGAACCACGGCCTGAATCGGGTCGAAACAAGAGCCGTCATAAATGGCAAGGAAAGAGATTCCAGCTTTGGAATCACGACGTGAACGGATCCAGCCGCGAACAGTTACTTCACTGTCTACCGCTAGCTTGCCGCCAAGTACGTCTGTTACAGGCGCGTAAGTCATGTTGATTTCATTCTCCATTGAGGGACAAATTCAACTCAAAGTCTCTGGCTTTACTGCAAATAAATATATATTTGCACAATAATTAACCGAAACATTAAGTTGTATAAACTTTTTAAATCGATTGAACATATTACCTGTCATACCGACAGCTTCAACCTTTATTCTTACTTGGTGAAAGAAATATTGTGTCTACTGAACACAAATACGATTGAGGGTGTGCTTTTTGTTCGATTTAACTATTTATTGGTTTGGTTTTTCGGATCAAGGCGGGAACTGCGCAAGTGCGAATCTGATATTCAAACATGCGATGTATCACAAGCATACAGACTTAACCGCAATTTCCATTACGCACTAATCATTGCCTAAGGTTCTTTGAAAGCCTGAAAACGATATTACTGTGAAGATAAAGCGCTCATTGTTGAGCGCTTTTTTGTTGTAGACGATCTATGACTTCTTCTTTGTACTTGACAAAGTAAACTGATTAATCAGTGATTCAAGGTGATCAGACAGCGCTTCTAAGTCGTTACTGATATTACGCGTCTCACCTGCTGATAGTGATGTTTCATTAGCATGTGAAGTGATGGTCTCGACTTTCTGCTGAACATCTTTGGTAGAATGGGTCGTGGATTGTGTCTGTTGCTGAATATTCTGCGCATGAGCAAGCACCTGTTTCATCTCTTCGACAACACCATTCATTTCAGCAGCGAGTGCGTCGATGTCACTTGAGCTCTGATGCGCTTGTTCACATACACGGTCAGCGGAAGTTAGTGATTCTTCGCTGCCTTGTTGGAATTGGTGGATGATCGATTCAATACTGCCAGTAGCTTCTGAGGTTCGAGAGGCGAGATGGCGAACCTCGTCAGCAACGACAGCAAAGCCTCGGCCTTGTTCACCCGCTCTTGCTGCTTCTATCGCCGCATTGAGTGCCAAAAGGTTGGTTTGATCGGCAATGCCACGAATTACACTCAATATTGAAGACACTTCGCCAGTTTGCTCATTGAGTGTGGTGATCTTGTATTTGACCTCTTCAATACTACTAACAAGGTTCTTTATCTCGCTGCTTGCTTCATGGGCTTGGTTCGCACTGTTACAGGCTACATCTGAAGTGTGATTGATCAGGTCAGATGCGGTTAGCGTTGCTTGCTCCACATTAATTTGTTGAGCTTGTATTCCTTCAATATTATTTTGAACTTCCGCCGTTTCATTTTGCTGGTCGCTGGCGGCTTGTTCAGTAATTTGTGCAACGCTCGTCAGTTGATTGGCGGACTCGTTCAGCTTATGAGAAGTATCTTGTACTTGTTCCAAACTGTTTGAGACGGTTCCCATGAATGAATTGATTGATTTGGCTAGAGTGCCAATTTCATCTTGGCTCTGTTCAGGCAAGCGGTTTGAAAGGTTTTTATCGCTGCTAACTTGAGTCATAAAGCGCGAGGTTTGCTGAAGCGGACGAACAATGATTTTACGAATCAGTCCCATCGTCAGCATAAAACCGGCAAAAGAGATCACCGCCATAATACCTATCGCAGCCATGGTCTGAGTGTTAATCAGTGAATTAACATGACTCAGATTGTACTCCAGTCGTATTGCGCCCAATACTTCGCCCTCTGACGCCATATGACAGGCTACACAATTGGTACCACGATAGTTTTCGCTCGATTTCATTGGCAGGGCGATCACTAACCCTTTACCCCATTCAGCAAAAAATGGCTCGATAACCGTTTCGCCTGACAAGGCTCTTTTATCAATTTCGTCAACGGGTGTTTGATTGTCATTTCCTGGACCATACAACTTACTTACTGCTTCGGCACGTAATACTCGAACGTCTTCAATGCCTTCTTGCGCTAATGCTTTCTGACGCAGCGTTTCTTTCTGTGCCATGGTGCCGGTCAGCATCATCATATTAAGGCTATCGAAATAGTTGCTCGCCTTATCATGAAGTTGTTCACTTAGAACGGAATTAACCAGTTGTTTTTGTTGGGAATATTGAAAGTAGGTGGATATTGCCAGTAAAAAGGTAAATACAATGGTAAGAGCGACTAGGATCTTGAAGGTTATTGTTGAGCGCATAGGTGTTTTTATTAATTCTGATGACGCAACTACTGTACTGGTAAGAGTCTTTACCACCTATGGGGTATATCGAATAGTGTGACCACACTCCGGTTATGGTTTTGTTTCTGTGATGTAGCGAGTTTGTGTGCTAACTGAGGTCTGATTGGAACATCTAAAGAGTAAAGATCCGGTTTGATAGTTTCGCGTAGCAAGTGAGTCGAAGCTAGCGCGCATAAAAGTACTATTTTGGATGGTCTAGTTGTATTAGTTAGCAAGTCTTCTATTAATAATGATTATTGTTTTTTGATGTTTGGTGGTTAATTAATGTCCAAACGCTTGTTTTGTTCAATTTAATAGCAAAAAATGTGGTTATAGCGTTGTGTTTCAGAGTTCATTCGATAATATGAAGTCACCTCTAATGATAGAGGAAGGGCAGCAACGGATACGCTGCTTTAAATAATATGGAATGTGACTTATTGATATTGGACACATACATGAAATTCAAGATTACATCACCGATCATCGAACCCACAGAAGGGTCACCACATCAGAACACAGCTTCTTCATCTGATCACACCTCTCTATACTCTCGCTTGTACTACTCGTTTTCTACTGCCTTTTCGCGATTTAACTCCGCTTATCGCTCCTATCGATATTCGTTTTAAAGCTTAACTTCTTTCGAATTTTATTTGCATCTTGGTTGATGACAGAGAACTACACCTATTAAAAACTAAATAAATAAGTTTAAGACAATGAATATTAAAATGATGGGTAGCTCCCTAATTATCGCTGGTACCGCTCTCGGTGCTGGTATGCTTGCAATCCCAATGGTATTAGCTCAATTCGGATTGCTTTACGGCACAATTCTAATGGTTCTGATCTGCTTCGGTACTACTTACGCTGCATTACTGCTTCTAGAAGCAACCATCAAAGCGGGTGGTGGCTTAGGATTAAACTCTATCGCTAGAAAGACACTAGGCAAACAAGGGCAACTAATCACCAATGGTCTGCTTTACGCGTTGCTGATTTGCTTGCTAATGGCTTACATCTTAGGCGCAGGTGACTTGTTGAGTAAGCTGTTGTCGAACTTCGATGTCGATATTACTTCAACAACGAGTCAAATCACTTTTACCTTGATTGCAGGCGCTGTTGTGGCGAGTGGCACAGGCGTGATTGATAAGCTCAACCGTGCGCTGTTCTTCGTGATGTTGGCAAGTTTGTTTGCAACGATGGCATTTTTAGCGCCAAGCATGACTCAAGATAACTTAATGCAGGTAACCAGTCACAATCACGTTGACCTAATCAAAACGAGTGCAATCTTGTTCACCAGCTTTGGCTTTATGGTCGTGATTCCAACTTTGGTTTCTTATAACCATGAAGCGACTGATAAGCAGCTTCGTAATATGGTAATTGTAGGCTCTCTTATTCCTCTAATGTGCTACCTATGTTGGTTGTTTGCTGTGGTAGGTAACTTGAGTGAAGAGCAGTTTAGAAGCTTCCACAATGTCTCTGATTTGATGGCTGCATTTGAAGCTCAATCGCCATGGGTTGGTACCGTGCTATCTATCTTCACAGGTTTGGCTCTGCTGACTTCGTTCTTTGGTGTGGCTATGTCGCTATTCAACCAAAACCGAGATATGTTCAACCAAAATACGGTGGTGACTTACTGCATTAGCTTTATCCTGCCATTGGCGGGTTCACTGCTGGCTGCGGATAAGTTTCTACAAGTGCTGAACTATGCTGGCATCATCCTGGTGTTCTTGGCGGTATTCGTTCCTCTGGTAATGGTTCACAAGCAACGCTTTATGAAATTAGCAGAAGACAGATACAGTGCGGAAGGTGGTAAACCAATGTTATTGTTCTCGTTGTTGTTTGGATGCTTCTTAATTATCTCTCAAGTGATTTAACCAATCGATTCAGTTGCTGTGACTGTTAGCTACTGGTATTGAGATATAAAAAAGGAACGCGTATGCGTTCCTTTTTTTTGTTTGTTTGTTAGCGAGAGTCGATTAACAAACAACCTTAACAGCCAAACCACCTTGAGATGTCTCACGGTATTTAGCGTTCATGTCTTTACCTGTTTCTAGCATTGTTTCGATAACTTTATCTAGAGAAACAGTAGGAGCAGAAGAACGACGAAGTGCCATACGAGTTGAGTTGATTGCTTTTACAGCAGCAATACCGTTACGCTCGATACATGGTACTTGTACTTGGCCAGCAACTGGGTCACATGTTAGTCCTAGGTTGTGCTCCATTGCAATTTCCGCAGCCATACATACTTGCTCAGGGCTACCACCCATAAGCTCAGCAAGACCAGCCGCAGCCATAGAACATGCCACGCCAACTTCACCCTGACAGCCAACCTCTGCACCAGAGATAGAAGCGTTACGCTTGTAAAGACCTCCGATAGCGCCAGAAGCCGCGAAGTAACGGATGTAGTCTTTCTCAGTCACAGTTTGGATGAACTTATCGTAGTAAGCTAAAACAGCAGGGATGATGCCACATGCGCCGTTTGTTGGTGCAGTAACTACACGACCGCCAGCTGCGTTCTCTTCGTTTACTGCGAATGCGAACATGTTTACCCAGTCAACAACAGACATTGGATCGTTTGTTGTTTTTTCTGAAGTCATTAACTGTTGGCGAAGTGCAGCAGCACGGCGAGGTACACGTAGTGGACCAGGCAGGATACCTTCAGTATTCATACCGCGATCCATACACTCACGCATTGTTTTCCAAATGTTTGCAAAGTAAGTACGAGACTCTTCGTCAGAGTGGAAAGCTGCTTGGTTTTTCATAACCAGAGTGCTGATAGAAAGACCGCTGTCTTTACACTGATTAACTAACTCTTCTGCTGTTGTGAATTCGTAAGGTGCTTTGATTGGGTTTTCTTCTTCTTTGCCGAAGTTCTCTTCGTCAACGATGAAACCCCCACCGATTGAGTAGTAAGTTTTTGAGTATGCAACTTTGTCGTCAATCCACGCGTGGATGCTCATGCCGTTCTCGTGCAGAGAAAGGTTGCTAGTATGGAAGTTCATACCACCATCGCGAGGGAACGAAACTGTGTGACAGTGCATGCCAACAGGAAGGCGTTCAGTTTCTTCTACGCGAGCGATAAAGCCTGGAATAGAATCGATATCCACACGCTCAGGAGTATTGCCAGCAAGACCCATGATGATTGCGATATCTGTGTGGTGACCTTTCCCTGTCAGTGATAGTGATCCATATACGTCCACGGTGATTTTAGTGATGTCGCGCAATTTTCCCATTGAACGTAGGTCATCAATAAATTCTTTACCCGCTTTCATTGGTCCAACTGTGTGCGAGCTCGATGGACCAACACCGATTTTATAGATATCAAATACACTAATCATAGCGATTACCTCAAAAAGAGAGCCTCCCAAGGGGAGTCGGGAGGCTCATTTATTATCATTATATTTTGTGTCTAATCTCGCGATATAAGATGAAAGGCATCTTATAAAAGCTGCTTATAGATTAAAGAGCGCCGTAGATTACAGAACTAATAGCCGCTAGACCACATAAAGCTGTAAAGATTTGTACAGGTGCTGAAGTTTTGTACTTAGCCATTGCTGGTACTTTGTTCATCGCGAATACAGGCATTAGGAACAGGATAGCTGCAATCATTGGAGCACCCATTGTTTCAATCATACCTAGGATGCTTGGGTTAACTACCGCAACAATCCAAGTAGTCACAACGATGAACGCTAGAGATACTTTTTCGATAGTGCTTACTGAAGAACCAGAGCGAGACTTAATTAGACCAACAAGACCTTCGTGAGCACCTAGGAAGTGACCGAAGTAGCTAGAAGTAATCGCTGCGAACGCTACAAGAGGACCCATGTAAGAGATAAGTGGAGACTCGTGAACGTTAGCTAGGTAAGAAAGTACAGAGATGTTCTGTGCTTGTGCATTCGCTAGTTGCTCTGGAGATAGAGAAAGTACAACAGAGAATACGAAGAACATTACAAAGCCCATTAGCATCATCGCTGCGCCGCCAGTGATAGCATCAGTTTTCTTAACTGCGTTTTCACCGTACACACGACGTTGCTCTTTAGAGAACTGAGAGATGATTGGGCTGTGGTTGAAAGAGAACACGATGATTGGAATTGCAAGCCAGATAACAGAAGGCATTGTTGACCATTCAGGCGTTACTTCCATCATTGAAGTGTTCCAATCAGGAACTAGGTAGAAAGACAGTGCTAGTAGGATGAATACTAGTGGGTAAACCATTGCTGAAGTTGCTTTCAACATTAGATCTTTACCGAATACAACACCTGCTGTCATTGTAAGGATAAGTGCACCAGAAAGAAGAGGACGTGGAATAGATTCCATACCCATTTGGTTTACTAGGAAAGAATCAACAGTGTTTGTGATACCAACACCGTAAATTAGAACGATTGGGTAGATAGCGAAAAAGTAAGCGAAAGTAATAAGGTTTGCGCCAGTCTTACCGAAGTGTTCTTCTACTGTATCTGTAATGTCAGCTTCAGGGTTTTTTGCAGACAGTACGAAACGTGCTAGAGATTTGTGTGCGAACCAAGTCATTGGTGCAGCAATAAGAGCTAGGATAACTAATGGCCAAAAACCACCTGCACCAGCTTTAATCGGAAGGAATAGTACACCAGCACCAACTGCTGTACCGAATAGTGATAAACACCAGGTAAAATCTTTATAGTTAAACTTGCTCGAGTCTTTTACGGCATTTGCCGAAGAAGTTGTTGTGTTCATGTTAAATTACTCATTTTTTGGGAACAGGAAATAAGTCGGGGCTAATTTTGCAGAATTTTCGTCGGCAAAAAATAGATCTAAATCATGTAATGAAACGGCGTGTCACATGATATGCGAAAAACGGATTTTTGATCACGAAAATGGCGTACTACATGTGATTTATGTTCATGCCTGGCATTAGTTTTTTTTATCTGAAAGGGGTGCTTGTACAGAATTATATCAAGTAAACGATTGCGTAAAATGGCATTAATAAATCTGTTCCATACAAAGCTTGTTGTTTGTTAACAGAGATTAAACAAAATGTAGTTTCTATGCAATTTATTGCACTACGTGCTGCTGCAGTGATTGGATGATTTGTGCTGTGACGCCCCATATTAGGTGCTCTTCGAAGGGCATCGCGAAAACACGATGTTTGATTTTCATGAAGTTAACAGTGTGGCTGTACAATTTAGCTTGGTCCAAAACATAGGTAGCCGGAACCTCAAAAATGGAAGCGACTTCGTTCTGATCAATGATGGGTTTATAGTCTGGGTCAACTAATGCGACAATCGGCGTAACAGAAAATTTACTAATAGTACTCAAGACAGGTAATTGCCCAACAATTTTAACTTGATCCGATCGAATTCCTACCTCTTCTTGAAGCTCTCTAAGTGCAGTGAATTGCATAGATGGGTCAGAGAGCTCATGTTTACCCCCTGGAAAGCTAACTTGGCCCGGGTGATGTTTTAAATGTGCTGCTCTTTTAGTAAAAATGACATGTAAACCGTCCTCTCTTTCAACTAAACCGACAACGACTGCCGCCTTACGAAGCTCTTCTCCGCTGATGTGAGAAACACGCTCTACAGACTCAGGGTGGTAGCCAACTGCTGGGTTAAGTTGAAACTGTTGAAGGAAGTTATCTCGGTTCATACCATTCCAATATATTGATTATTATGCCTTTAAGTATAGGCACAACCTTTCTCATAATGCCAACCTAAGAGGTAAGCACCATCGAGGCTATCGGTTAGCTAGAGCGCCCAGTATTGTTGGTTTTTGCTATATTTGAAGTGAGCATCTAGATGAGTATCCGTTATTAATGTCATAAAATAAGCTGCGAATCCCAACTTTTTTGATTAAGAATTTGATAACAAAGACTTAGTAGACCATTCTAAAAAGAAACAAAAGATAAGGTATGAGATGAAAGGAATCATATTCACCGAATTTTTAGAGCTTGTTGAAGATAAGTTCGGTTTAGAGCTTTTGGAAGAAGTGCTAGAAATGTCGGAAGATGAGGGGATCTACACATCGGTTGGTAGTTATGACCATAAAGATCTGGTGAAGCTCATCATTAACCTAAGTAAGAAAACAGACATCGACGCTGCCAGCTTGCAACGAGTGTTTGGCCAATCGGTATTTAAAAACCTTTTGGCTTCAATTCCTAATAAAGCGAGTCTTAAACATAGCAACACGACATTTCAATTTATTCAGCACGTTGAGCGATACATTCATGTTGAAGTGAAAAAGCTCTATCCAGATGCTGAGCCACCTGAGTTTAGTTTTATCACTACGACAGAAGCCCAGCTTGTTTTCGATTATAAAAGCGCGAGATGCATGTCAAATGTCTGCTTAGGGCTAATTGAAGGCTGTGCCGAATACCACGGAGAATCGATCGCGGTGGAATTGACGCCTCAGAATGATGACCAAAGTGTGGTTCGATTTAATCTCAAAGTAGTAAAGTAATATGGATCCGGCCTCTGCCTTAGAGAAGAAACTAAAGCGCCAAATAGCCGCTCGCAAAGCGGCTGAAGCTCTTTTGGAGCAAAAAAGTCTTGAGCTGTTTGAAACTAACCAACAACTTGAACTTGCGCTGCGTCATTTGGAAAAGCGCTCCGACGCAAATTTACGTCGGATTGAATTCCAAGAACAAATTGATAACCTGTTGATCGATTTCGGTCGTACGTTTCTTATGAATGATCTAGACGATATCATGTTGTCACAGTTGACGACTTGTGTAACCAACAGTTATCTGATTGAAGCCAGTCGTTTGATTTTACGCCCCAAATTACTGCCTCAGTTAAAAGCCTACGACTATGGCGATGAAACTGTCGAAGTGTTAAGTCAATATATTCAAGAGCCTCATTGGCAAGGCTGCCTACTTACCGTGCCTTTAGAAGTCGAAAGTGTGATAGTCGGTGCGTTAATAATGAAGGTCAGGTTGTCAGATCAAGACTATGAGTTTATCCAGAGCCAACTGGTGTTAGTTACTGATCTTATCTGCAGCGCAATAACTCATCAGCTTGCAATCAATCGCAACGTTGAATCGCGTAAACGAGCGGAAGAGTCCGAAAGGGCAACCCGCGACTTTGTGGCGATGATTAATCATGAGTTAAGAACCCCGCTTAATGGCTTACTAGGCAGTGCTGAATTGATCAGCGATACTGAATTGAACTGCTCTCAACGTGAAATAGTGAACAACTTAAGTCAATCTGGAGAGTTTCTCAGAACCATCATTAATGACCTACTTGATTACAGTAAAATCAATGCGGGAATGTTGGAGCTAATACCGAAGAAGTTCGCACTTCACGATTTGATAAATATTATTAATAGTATCTTTATCAATCGAGCACTTGAAAAGCAGCTTAAGTTTGATGTCGATGTAGACAAAGGTGTACCGAGCCACTTCTATGGTGATCTAGAGCGTATTACTCAACTGTTCGTAAACTTGATTGGTAACGCTATTAAGTTCACGGAACAAGGACATGTGAGTGTTGAGATTAAATGGTTGAAAGGCCGATTTATTTTTTCTGTAGAGGACACTGGAGTTGGGATCGCTCGATCTGCTCATGAGACACTGTTTGAACCTTTTACTCAGGCGGATAATTCAAGCAGCCGAAATTATGAAGGCACAGGGTTAGGTCTCGCTATTTGTCGCAAGCTAGTAGGATTGATGCATGGTGATATCAGCGTGAGCAGTATTGTCGGAAGCGGAACGACCTTTACTATTGCAATTCCTTTGCAGGTAATCGATGTTTCTGATGAAAGCAATCGAGTATCCAGAGAGACTGGATCTGATGTCGAGTTATCTCTATTAAAAGTGTTGGTGGTTGATGATATTAAGATGAACCAGATCATCATCCAACAGATGTTGCGGAAGTATAAGATAGAGCCTGCGGTCGCCAGTAATGGAGTTGAAGGGCTAGAGCTCGCTTCAGACAATGAATATGACATTGTGTTTATGGATTGCAGAATGCCAATTATGGACGGTTTTGAAGCGACAGAGAAGCTTAGAGAGAAGGGGTACGTTAAATCTATTGTGGCACTCACCGCCGGAACGACGCTAGAAGAGCGCGAACGTTGTACTCAGTGTGGAATGGACGACATTCTTAGTAAGCCTTATACAGCCAACGACCTTAAAGAAATGCTCAAGAAGTGGGGTGTTTCTTCAGAGATGGGCGCTTGAGCAGCGCTAATAAAGAGTAGTTAATAATGAACTCTGACTCAGAGACTACAAACCGAAGTGATCTAACGATCCTTCGGTTTCTTTTTTGATCTTTTCCTGGGGCTAGATAGCTAAACTGCCTGCAATAACGTTAGCTTAGCACTCTTCCAGTACGGGGAGGATTCGGCTTAGCTTATCCAGTGTTTCTTGGTATTCAGCAGCACAATCACTATCAAATACCACGCCACCGCCAGCCCACGCATAAAGTGTGTTGTTTTCGGCGACTAATGTACGAATGGTAATACTGGTGTCCATTCTGCCATTTCGGCTGATGTAACCAATACTACCGCAGTAAGCTGAACGTCGATGTGGTTCTAATTCTTCAATGATTTGCATCGCGCGGACTTTTGGTGCGCCCGTAATCGATCCCCCAGGGAAGCAAGCTCGCAGTAGATCAAATGCGGAATATTGGTAATCAAGGTCTGCTCGTATCGTGCTTACCAAGTGGTGTACGGCAGGGAAGGTCTCAATATCGAACAGCTTAGGTACATGAACTGTGCCCGGTTTTGCTACTCTGCCAATGTCATTACGAAGTAGGTCTACAATCATCAAGTTTTCCGCCTGATCTTTATCGGCGCTTGCTAAATCTTGCGCGTTAGCATCATCAATCAGATGGTCATCAGAACGAGGGCGTGTGCCTTTGATTGGCTTGGTTTCAATCACGTTGTCTTTGAGTTCTAAGAAGCGTTCAGGTGAGACACTAAGAATGGCACTGTTGGCCAGACGGATGAAACCAGAAAACGGAGCAGAGTTATACTGCTCTAGTTTTTCGTAGGCCAACCATTCGCTGCCTTGGTATTTTGCATTGAAGCGCTGAGCTAAATTAATCTGATAGCAGTCACCTGATAACAGGTACTCTTGAACACTATCGAACTTGGTGGCGTAGCTCTGTTCAGTCATGTTGGATTGCCACGGTGTGGTTAATCCAAAAGGAGTATGTGTTAGGTGTGACTGAGCCATTTTCTGAATCAGCCAATCATGATGTTCATCTATATTGTTGCCGACAATACAAGCTGTTTTTAATTGATGGTCAACCAACACAGCCCATTCATACAAGCCAACCGCCATGTCTGGTGCTTCAATATCGCGCTTTGCGAGTGAAGGAAGTGTCTCGACTCTGCGCCCCAAATCATAACTAAAATAGCCTAAAGCACCGCCAATGAATGGCAACTCAGCGTGTTTTTTAGTCACAGGCAATAACTGTTGCTGATATTGGTCGAGTAGCTCGAAAGGATCAGAGCCTGAAACCTCGCACGTCTCTTTAACATTAATGGTGGTTTTTGCACCGATTGTTTCGAAGGTGGCGATGGGTTGAGCAACTAAAATGTCGTATCGACTATCAACGTGGCTTTCTGAAGCAGAGCGTAATAGCATTGCCCACGGCAGGTTTTCGATATGAGAAAACAGCTGTTTAGCTAAAGTTGATTGATATTCAAGCGGCTTGATTTGGATAGCGCGAAATTCGTTGTTATTCATTTGTTTAATTTGTGACAAAGAGTTCGATCACTGCATGGCTTGTGAGAGGAAGCAAGAGTATCATAAATTGAAAATAAAATGGGTTCTTGATTAGGGCGTGTTGATCTTTCGAGCTGATTTTTGCAGCGAGTTGCTGGGTATTTATACAAGGCAGAGGCGTCGACGTGTAGCTAGCCTACATGAGAGGCCGATAACGTAGTAGAAATGACCAGCAAACGCTGCCCGAAGGGTTCGGCTAAAAGCGTTTTACTCTTTGTTGAGGGAGATTTGCTTAGAGTGACTAGGCTACTTCCCCCTCGCCGCGATTAAAACGCTTTTATCTCGAACAAAATTGAACCACGAAAGGTCTACACGCCCTAGAACATTGTAATCCAAGTGGTTTAGTTTAAAGCTATGCAAGCGATTGCTAAAGCAACTAAATACAGCTCAACATTATAAAAAGCTAAACCTACTGATCTCATTTAGCGTTATTCGTTAAATAGTGAACCCACATGGAACTAGAACAATAAAGAGGCATGCAATGACGGTTATTCGTAAGCAAGATGTGATCAGCAGTGTCGCTGACGCACTTCAGTACATTTCTTATTATCACCCTTTAGACTTTGTCCAAGCCCTAGAAAAAGCGTACGAGAAAGAAGAGAGCCAAGCAGCTAAAGATGCCATCGCTCAGATTCTGATTAACTCACGTATGTCTGCGGAAGGTCACCGTCCTATCTGTCAGGATACAGGTATTGTTACTTGTTTCGTGAACATCGGTATGGATGTGAAATGGGAAACGGATCTAACAGTACAACAAATGGTTGATGAAGGCGTTCGTCAAGCTTACAACAACCCAGATAACCCACTGCGTGCATCTGTCCTAATGGACCCTGCAGGTAAGCGTATTAATACTAAAGACAACACACCTGCGGTTGTTCACATTAATATGGTTCCTGGCAACAAGGTTGAAATTCAAATCGCGGCGAAAGGCGGCGGTTCTGAGAACAAAACTAAGATGGTTATGCTAAACCCTTCTGACGATATTGCAGAGTGGGTAGAGAAGACGCTACCAACCATGGGCGCAGGCTGGTGTCCACCGGGTATGCTAGGTATAGGCATCGGCGGTACTGCTGAGAAAGCAGCGGTACTGGCGAAAGAGTCTCTGATGGAACACATCGATATCCAAGAGCTTATCGAAAAAGGTCCTGAGAACGCAGAGGAAGAGCTTCGTCTAGACATCTTCAACCGCGTAAACAAACTGGGTATTGGTGCACAAGGCCTTGGTGGTTTAACTACCGTTGTTGATGTGAAGATCAAGACTGCGCCAACACACGCCGCGTCTAAACCAGTTTGCCTAATCCCGAACTGTGCAGCAACACGTCACGTTCACTTCACACTAGACGGCAGCGGCCCAGCAGAGCTAACGCCACCTAAACTAGAAGAGTGGCCAGACATCACTTGGGAGGCGGGTGCAAATACACGTCGCGTGAACCTTGATGAAGTAACCAAAGAAGACGTTCAAGAGTGGAAGACGGGTGAAACGGTTCTTCTATCAGGCAAAATCTTAACGGGCCGTGATGCAGCGCATAAGCGTATTCAAGGTATGCTTGAAAGCGGTGAAGGTTTACCTGAAGGCGTCGATTTCAAAGGTAAATTTATCTACTACGTAGGCCCTGTGGATGCAGTTGGTGACGAAGCGGTAGGTCCTGCGGGTCCAACAACCTCAACACGTATGGATAAATTCACTGACATGATGCTAAATGAAACAGGCATCATGGGTATGATCGGTAAAGCGGAACGTGGTCCTGCTACAGTTGAATCAATCAAAGAGCATAAAGCGGTTTACTTGATGGCAGTAGGTGGCGCTGCTTACCTAGTAGCAAAAGCAATCAAGAAAGCACGTGTTGTTGCGTTTGAAGATCTTGGTATGGAAGCGATTTACGAGTTTGAAGTTGAAGACATGCCAGTTACAGTTGCGGTTGATTCAACGGGTGCAAACGCACACCAGATCGGCCCTGACACGTGGAAAGTGAAAATTGCCGAAGCTGAAAAAGCTTAATCAACCGAAGTCAAAAAGTCACAATTGATGCTTAGCCCAGCGTTTGAATTGCAAGTTTTGACAGAAAGTTAAAGACAAAAGTGCAGCATTATCTGCACTTTTGTCTTATTATCAATGATATAGTGATAAACACATCGTTTGATATAAGAACATAGGAGAGAAGAATGCCTCGTTTTATTCAGATCCTACAAATTATCTTGGCAGTGGTGATTGGTAGTTTCATTGGTTACGATTTGATCTTGCACGGAATCAGCATCTTTGACGAAAAATACGTAACCATTACATGTGTATTGTGGTTGATTTCTGAGATAGCACTGTTTGTGATCTACAAGCTAATAGAAGACGATTAGTCTATTATTAACTAAAAATTTCAAAGCCCCTGATTATGAATGTAGTCAGGGGCTTTTATTCATCTAGCATTAAGAATGGGTATTGCATACTCATCACTATTAGCAAAATAACAAGCAACAGCATACAAACTACCCTATTAGGGAAAGAAAATAGGCTTGCCTCTCTATAATCATAAGCAGCTTGCCTAAATATCACGGAGTCGTTCAAATGAAACACCTAGCTCAAGAAATGAGTGACTTTATAAGCAGAGGAACGGATTCTCACATTCGAGTAGCGGTCACGGGGCTTTCTCGTGCGGGTAAAACAGCTTTCATTACCTCGTTGGTTAACCAACTTCTTCATACTTCTACTCATAAGAATTTACCGCTTCTTGCATCGGCGCGAGACGGAAGGATTATTGGCGCAAAGCGCATCCCGCAACACAACATGATGATTCCACGTTTCTCTTATGACGAAGCGATGGAGTCTTTAAATAGTCAGCCACCAGAATGGCCAGTGCCGACGCGTGATGTCAGTGAGATTCGCTTGGCGATTAAATATAAACCTGCGAAAGGCGCGAAGAAGTTATTGAGCAAAAACAGTACGCTTTATCTCGATATCGTTGACTACCCTGGGGAATGGTTACTTGATTTGCCACTACTAGATATGGACTTCGAAACTTGGAGTCAGTCTCAATTCGCGGCACTAAAAGGCGACCGAGAAACATACTCGCAAGAGTGGAATGCGTTGCGTGGCGACATTGACTTACTAGCAGAAGCGGACGAAAAGAAACTGGTCGCGATTGCCGATAGCTACACTCAGTACCTTCATACTTGTAAAAGTAACGGGCTGCATTGGGTTCAACCAGGGCGATTCGTATTACCGGGTGAGCTTCAAGGTGCGCCTGTGTTGCAGTTTTTCCCGTGTGTAGCACCAGATGGTAAGTGCTCAAAAACAAGCAACTATGCTGTGCTGAAAGCGCGGTACGAAGAGTATCAACAGAAGGTTGTGAAAGCGTTCTATAACAATCACTTCGCGACGTTCGACAGACAAATCGTGCTTGTGGATTGCTTACAGCCACTCAATGCAGGTTATGACTCGTTCATGGACATGCGTGGTGCTCTTGAGCAGCTATTGAAGAGCTTTAAGTACGGTCGAAGCAATATTTTAAGACGCTTGTTTGCACCTAAGATCGACAAGATCCTGTTTACTGCGACCAAGGCAGACCATGTAACACCAGAGCAGCATCCAAACTTGGTGTCACTGCTTCAACAGATGGTACACCCAGCGTGGCAACAGGCAGCGTTTGAGCATATCGATATGAGTTGCATGAGCATCGCATCAATTCAAGCGACCAGCGCAGGATACATATCGTCGGGTTCAGGCAATGTTCCGGCGTTGCAAGGTGTGACTTTGGATAATGTCCCTCAAACCATGTATCCGGGAGAGGTACCACGTAAGCTGCCGAATAAGCAGTATTGGGAAACCAACCAGTTTGATTTCACGAGCTTTAGGCCAATGGAGCAACATTCTGATGAACCTTGCCAACACCTAAGAATTGATAAGGTTTTAGAATATCTCATTGGCGATAAGTTGAAGTAATTGAGGCAATAAAAGATGAGTGAATTAAAAATAAAGCAGGTCTTTAATGAGCCGCTGAAGACCTCTTTTGATGACAATGATAAGGCTATTGGTAAACAAGGCAATGGCGAAGCGACCCCAGAATTAGGCGCCCAGCAATTGTTCACGGAACAAGAGAAATTTGTACCCGTTGCACCACAAGTTGAGAGCGAGCTAAATGGCGAAGCCGAGCAACAACTAGAGCAGATCATTCGTCCAAACAAAAAGAGAGAGTGGCTGGGTTCAGGTTTACTGGTTGCTTTCTCGGGCTTAGTGGGCTGGCAGGCGATTGATTCTGTCACCACGGCGATTCAATCAGCAGATTGGCTCGCGCTAGGTTGGGCTGGTTTTATTGCGGCAATCGCTTCATTGGGCTTAGGTGCAATAGGAAAAGAGCTGTGGAAGCTACGCTCATTGAAAGACCACTTCAGCGTACAAGAACAGAGTGAAGATCTACTGCAAAGCCAAAGTGTCGGCAAAGGCAAAGCGTTTTGTGAAAATATCGCTAAGCAGGGCGGCATTATCGCGGAGTCTCCGGCGTTTGATAAGTGGAGAAACAGCATCAACCCGGCACACAGTGACGCCGAAGTGTTGGATATGTACGATGCGTTGGTTGTTGCTCAGCAAGATAAAGTGGCTACTCAAATTGTCATTAAGTTTTCGACTGAATCAGCAGCGTTGGTTGCAGTGAGCCCATTGGCAGTGGCAGACATGTTGCTGGTGGCTTGGCGTAATTTCATCATGATCGACAAGCTAGCTGATGTGTATGGGATTGAACTTGGATACTGGTCACGCATCAAGCTGTTCAAGCTAGTGTTAATCAACATGGCAGCAGCGGGCGCAAGTGAACTCGCGATTGATGCAAGTATGGATTTAGTCTCCATGGATCTAGCAGGTAAAGTTTCTGCGAGAGCGGGGCAGGGCTTGGGTGTTGGTATCCTGACCGCTCGATTGGGTCTAAAAGCCATGACACTACTTCGCCCTATGCCTTGGCACAATGAACGCAAAGTAACACTGGCAGACATGCGCAAAGCAGTCCTCTCTGAAATAAAGCGTATTACCCTTAAATAAAACGTTCGTCTTTGAAACAGAATGTATGACATTGACTGGTTTGCGAGCGAAGAGTAAACATATGTTTACTCTTCTTCTTGACTGAACTCAGACCTTAATTCACACTACTGTCAACTTATCCTGACACCTATAATAGGACTATTTGTGCGTCTTGAAGTATTGTGTGAAGACCGACTCGGCTTAACGCGTGAGTTGCTCGATATCTTGGCCTCAAAAAGCATTGATTTACGAGGAATCGAAATCGATGTTAAAGGCATTATTTACCTGAACTGCCCTGATATTGATTTTGATGCTTTTAGTGAACTTATGGCTGAAATTCGCCGAATTTCAGGTGTAAAGGATGTTCGAAAAATACAATTCATGCCAAGCGAAAGGCACAATACTGAGCTGATCGCTTTGCTGGCTAACCTACCTGATCCTGTGATTGCGATTGACCTTAAAGGCTCAGTCGATATGGCAAACCACGCTGCACTCAACCTATTTGGCAAGAAAGAAGAAGAAGTCATTGGCGAACCACTCGCGTCCTTCGTACCTAGCTTTAACTTTGGTCGTTGGAACGAAGGTGAATTAACACGCCATCGTGAAGTTGTTGTGTTGGACGGTTTAGACTTCTCGATTGAAATCCTACCTATCTATCTGGGTGGTGACGTCAACGAACCTGTGCTTGCGAGCGCGGTAATGACGATTCGTTCTTGCAACCAAGAGATGAATACCCCTGATACGATTCCTGAACAGAACAACTTAGGCTTTGAGCATTTTGTTGGTGTTTCTAATCGTCATAAAGCGTTAATCAGCCAAGCTAAAAAACTGGCGATGCTGGATCAACCTCTGCTGATTGAAGGTGATACAGGTACAGGTAAAGAGATGTTAGCGAAAGCGTGTCATAACCGCTCAAACCGCTCGTCTTTCCCATTCTTGATTCTGAGCTGTGCATCGATGCCTGATGACGTAGCAGAAACCGAGCTGTTTGGTCACGCGCCGGGTTCATTCAACCATGAACAAGGTCATAAAGGCATTTTCGAACAAGCCAATGGCGGTACGGTATTTTTAGATGAGATTGGCGAAATGAGCCCACATCTACAAATTAAACTGCTTCGCTTCCTACAAGATGGTTCATTCCGTCGTGTGGGTGAAGAGGAAGAGATGCACGCTGATGTTCGTATTATTGCGTCAACGCGCCACCGCCTTTCTGAACTTGCTGATTCAGGATCGTTCCGTGAAGACTTGTTTTACCGCTTGAATGTACTGACTCTCTCTATTCCTGCATTGCGTGAACGTTCTAACGACGTTGCACCGCTACTGGAACTGTTCGTAGCTAAATACGCACAACAGCTTGGTATGTTAAAGCCTAAGCTGACTCAAGAGTTGATCGACCAACTTGGTAACTACCAATGGCCGGGTAACATTCGACAACTAGACAACATGGTTTTACGCGCACTAACAGAGTTGGATTCAGATACCTTAACGGTTGAGCAATTCCACTTGCCTCAATTAGAGACTATGACGGCAGGAATGGCGAACTTGAGCTTAGATGGTTCTCTGGATGAGATCATGAAAGACTATGAGTCTCAGATTTTGGAGAAGCTTTACCAATCATTCCCATCAAGTCGTAAGTTAGCCAAGCGTTTGAACGTGTCCCATACCTCTATTGCGAATAAACTTCGTGATTACGGTATTAGGAAGAACTGATCGAATAAGACCATAAATTATGGAAGATTTGAGCACACCAGAACGCATTTACAAGCGAGATGGAAATCTAATTCTACGTACCGCTGAGATAGACGATGCGACTATGATCAGTGAGTACTTTCAGGTGAATCGAGAGTATCTCAAACCTTGGGAACCGATTCGTGAAGATGCATTTTTTGAGAGAACAGGCTGGGCACAGCGCCTAATTAAGCTAAACGAGCTTCATAAAATGGGGCTCGGCTACTACTGTTTATTGATTAATGCCGACTCTAACGAAATGTTAGGGACTATCTCGTTCAGTAATCTGTCTCGTTTCCCGTTCTACGCGTGTAACGTAGGTTATTCACTCGCAGAGCAAGCTCAGGGTCATGGTTATATGCGCAGAGGCCTCAGCATGGCGAAAGACTACATGTTTGACGTGCAGAACATGCACCGCTTGATGGCGGGCTATATGCCTCACAATGAGCGAAGTGCGGGTGTACTTAAACATCTCGGTTTTGTACGTGAAGGTTTTGCTAAAGATTACCTACAAATTAACGGTAAATGGGAAGACCACATACTGACTGCGCTCGTCAATCCTAATTGGGAAGATAGACGCAACATTTAGACAACGCAGTCTATAAGCTCACCAACGAGCAGTGATTTAAATAGGCAGCGAATATTAAGCGATATAGCGTTGCTTCCTTTATTAAAAGAACATTGAGCCATGGTTGAACCATCGGCCTGAGAAGATATTTGAGGAATTTTGATGTCATACACAACTTTGGACGAATACCAAAGAAAATGGATTTTTACTCACCAATCGATGCCACTTCCGGCTGAGGATTTGGACAAGATTAAGCCAATGACACAGGCAAGAGCATCTCAGTTTTGGAAAGAGAACGTGAGCCCTCAAAGCCCAGACGCAGAGCGACTAAGCTCGCAAGACTGGCCTAGCAAAGCATCGAACTGGAAAGAAGAGGTCAGCTGGATGGCAAATTGGGAAGCCGATGAGCCGGAAATGCCAGAAGAGATCCTTAACTTTATTGATTGGCAAGATGACGTAACTGTTTATTTTTGTTATGAAAAATATAATGTTCTTGAGACCAAGTGGGCTGTTTTTAAGAAGCATTGGAAGAACTTTTTGTTCTACGATGATGGCCCGATTCTGTTAGGCCGTCGTCGCTCTGAAGCGCTTTGGTTTGCGACAAATGGTACTGTGAAAATCGGTAACCGAGCATAAGTTTTAGAACGAATGTAAAGCTGTAGAAAAGCGAGTCTAGTGCTTAATGCTTGTAAGTTAAGCATCATTTAGCGTGTTCTTGGATAACTTCGTTCTCGCCTCTCTGGTAAGACAATGCTTTCCGACATATCCATGAATGTTACCGAACTCAACGTATTGGCACCAGTCCACTCATTGTCAATGAAGTCTTCTACGTAGCTCGCTTTAAATCCGAACTGCCAGACTTTCGAGGTGTAATAAATGTTACCTGAGATTTTACAGCGGTTTTGTTGTCGTTAGACGAGTCACATGTTTAGTCACGGAATTCATGACGGTAGCGTAGCTTCGCTTTCAATCCTGAATCAAAAGAGTATTGAACACGTACTTGTGGTTTGTAAGTTCCGCTATCAGAACGAAACGTTACTGTCATACTTGGTTGAATTAACCAGTGCTCGTTAATGTTGAATTTGTAGCCATACTCGAATTCGTTTTTCCATCGTAACGTAGTTTTTATTTTTATGAGGTAGGCTTTAAAAATATACACCTATCAATAAATGTGCACTACAGCAGAAAATAGAATCTTTTGATAACTCTTATTTGTCGTATATTATCAATTTTTGTGGTTTTATTTGACGTCACTTAGGCGCAATGACGAAACAAAAATAATCTAATTTCTAGGGCGTGTTGAACTTTCGTGAGTGCTTTTTGAGCAGCATCGTAAAGGGTTATAATTTGCTTCGCCAAAAGCAAAACCATAACCAAAACCATGCCAAGAACAATGCTAACTGATATTCGCTGGGAACTGCTACTCCAAGTTATGAAAAGTACAGGTCGTATTTACGATAAAGCTGAACATCGAATGACATTTGAATAAATAATTTATAGAATGGAGCTGGTATTTCTTGGCGAGATCTACCCTCTGAGTTCGGAGTACCGTTTACAAACGATTTAATATTTGGTCAAAGAAAGGGGTTTAGATAAGCTTTTCAGAGGCTTATCTAGCATGGCTGAATTTGAATGGCTCTTTGTTGATGGCTCTATAGTTCGAGCGCATCAGCATAGCACAGGTGCAGCTACTGAAAGCTCAGAGCAAATAGGAAAAAGTCGCGGGGGCAATTCAACCAAAGCTCACTTAGCTGTGGATAGTGGTGGCCCGCCGATTTACTTTGATTTATCAGAAGGCCAACGCCACGATATAGTGCATGCCGAAAGCTTAGTTGAACAACTCGATGAAGTTAATACCATCGTTTGTGATAAAGGATATGACAAGTTAGAAAGGAATTATGCCAGCATGTTATCCCTGGCATTCATGTTGATGTGGCTACCGATGTATTGTTGAACATGAAATGTACAGTAAAGATGAACACGCCCTAATGACTTACTATGGAATTAAGACTATTGGTTTATAGGAAATATGTTCTGATGACGAGCTATCTCGTTAGTGGCTTGAACTGACGTAGGCTTTGATGTTGAGTAGAAACCGGTAAAGTGCTTGAAATAACATTTGGATTATTGCCCCCAACTATTCTAATGATAACTTCTGTTTTTGTTTAGAAAGGTAGGAGATGGTGATGAAGGTCTGCCTTTACGCTCATGTTAATACAAGCAACATGAGCGTATTTGCGATTACAAGCTAGAAGGCCTGCCCATGATTAGTTTAGAGTCGCTTAACTATGACTAGGCATCCAAACTTGTTTAGTGGTGATTTTGTGATCTTTAAAAGTCACCTCTTCAACCTTGTCACCGTTAGTATTCCAGCGAGTAAGTTTTCCGTTACCGACTTCACCTTCATCAAACTTCGCTTGGCTAGCCTTATTACCGTTTGGGTAATAGTCAGTTACCAATCCATTTTTTTGTCCGTCACGGTATTCAGCCGTTAGGCTTTGCTCACCATTGGGATACCAGCGAGAAGCGGTGCCTGATAGTTCATTGTCTTTATAATTGAGCTCTGCTTTTTTCTGTCCGTTTGGATACCAGGTTTCAGCTTTGCCTTGCAGTTTACCTTTAACGTAATTGACTTTAGAAGCTATTTGGCCATTCGGATACCAGTTAGTTTCTAACCCAAGTTCTAGGCCATCGGCAAACTGAGCTTGGGTCGCGACTTGCCCGTTATCGAACTTTTCTTCAAATTGACCAGTAAAGGGTTTTGAATGGTTTACTTGGTAAGCCACGCCTTTACGCATCTGTAAGTAGTCAACAGCATCTTCACGTGTTGTTGATGCATAGCTCATAGAAGATACCGTACTAAGAGCAATTAAGATTGGAACGTATTTCTTCATAATGACACCTTTTTAATGGACGAGAGAAAGTGTACCCGGTGTCTTAAAAGCATTTCACTTCCGTGCTGCCCTGTCAGTACTTAATAGTGGTTTTCAAGTTTTCATTATTGGCTTCCTAATTAAGGGAACTTTTCCACTCCCCACCAAAGTTGCTTGTATTACAAATTCGTTGGTTCGGTTCATTTATATAAATTATATCTAACGATGTTTTTGTTGTTAGCCTTTGATTTTTGATCGTGACGAATAACAGTCTTTAACGATAGTTCTTCGATTCTTGGGGGGATGTTTTTCGGTTTTTTGTCGACATTTAATGCGGATGACTACACTGACTTTAGGAATGATGCATCTAGGTAGTGCAACTTTAAGTTCGTCAACAACCAGATGATCAATATAGATGGTGAGCGTGAGCTTATCTCTATTAAGTCGGGCGACAATACGATTTTCCGAGGTGTGGCACTGACTTCGCTGCGCCACGGTAAAGGCAACACGGTTAAGAAAAACATGATTCTGGGTAACGAGAAACGCCTAACGGGCGGCATTTGTATTACAATGAAGATCATTTGATTCGCAACAACTACATTGCGAACACTTGTGTCCATGATGGTGTGATTGAAGGCAACGCTGACCTACGTGGCAGCATCGTTATTAACACGGTTATTATCGACGTAGTAAATGGTGAACAGCTTGATCAATCGGTGAAAGGTAAAGAGCTTAACAAGCAATAGACTCCGAAAAACATCACTGTCGAAAACAACTCTCTTGTCGATACGGAGTGGGGCATTGCTTATGGTAACCAAAACCACCGTGTGAGCCTATGCAACAACGCACAAGTAGGGAGTATTTATTGATATTGCATTTAAACACAACGTGGTTGATAACTCGCAATTAACTGTGTTTGCAAGTGTTCGCGCGACTCATGACTTTGCGCTAGTTGGCGCAACTTACACCGATGAAACTTACGTTGGTCAATTAAAGGACTCTGAGCTGATTTAAATCTACTTGGTTGGGCTACCAAAAGTAGCGGTGGAGAGTGGTATCAATTCATGTCAAGGTGAGGGCACAGGTGTGTCTAAGCTTGCGGTTGTGACAGCTGAAACAGCAGCCCCAGACTACCTACTTGAGAACACAACTAAGTAAACTCTCGCTTAATGGTATGAGCTATTGAATCGACTCACGATCGCTGCCTTGCCTATCAAAACTAAAAGCCCCAACGGATAAAGCTTGTTGAGGCTTTATCGGTCTTGGGTATTCGCTATGATTTATATTTATGCAGAAGATCCCAAGGGATGTGACATAAGTGATGATCTTCAGGGAAGTGACTTAAATGATGCTGGTGGATGTTGTCGCTGGCAACATAATTGGTCAATGGCAATACCTCAACAGCGATGCGCTCGGCGTCTTCACGTGATGCGATATAGCGCTCCGCTTCAGCTAAGTGTTTGGCTTCGGTGCTGTAAACACCAGTGCGATATTTTTCGCCCACATCAACGCCCTGTTTATTGACGCTGTATGGTTCAATTATCTCAAAAAGGTGGTCCATTAGCGCTGTTACCGAGGTGATGTTTGGGTCAAACTCAATCTGTACACACTCTACGTAGCCATCGTAATCGCTTTGTTTGCTCAGGTTATCTTTTGGCTGAGAGCTTCCATTGGCACGGCCTGCTTCTGTGCTGATCACACCGGGTACATACTTAATGAACTCTTGCACGCCCCACAAGCAACCGCCCGCTAAATAAATTTGTTCCATACTTCTTTTCAAGCTCTCTGAGTTTGTGTCGATTGGTTTTGACTTGTAGCTTAAACCATAGCAGTAGATTGGAGCCTACATCAATACGCGATGGAAGTGTATGTACTAAAATAAGCTCATAAAAACAATCGCCTAAGCATTGTAAATCAGCGTTGCTGACCAAATTTAAGTTGAATGCGATAACGAGATTATATAAGTCATCGCAACCTGTCACCAATCCGAATTTCAACATTAAGTGAGAGCTAGTCTAAACATGTTTGATCAAATAAAAGGTAAACAGTTCGAGCTTATTCTCTTCGAGATGGAAACCAGAGCGAAGCATTGGTTTGACGCGAACGGATTGCAGCGGCGCTTGGGTATAACTGATTAAGGGCCCGTAATCCTTATTGGACCATGCGCTCGGTGCGTAAGCCGCTGTGAGCATTATTAAGGGTAGGGGCGATGTGAGCGATAGAAAATCCCTCGTTTTCCCATACATACCTCACCCTTATTTCGGCACACCTATATAGCTTAGTTCGAAATGACTAAACCGAAATAGCTAAGTTGCTTTGGCTCGTTGTGAAAGTTGCTTCAAGTTGGGGAGGCTTAAAAGAAGCGATTCGAGTCTGTTTAAGATGGGTGATAAAGGGCGACAGAAGTGTCGGGAGATCCCCACCGTCATTGTTATTTCATATTATTTCGTTACAATGCTTTGATACCCACGAGCGAGGCATCTGTATTTGCTTCTCCGTGGGTATATTTATTATGCATATATCCCCAATCAGCGTACTAGTTGATTGAAAGACATATATTAAACATTTTCATGTGTTGCTTGGTGTGCAACACCACTGTAAAGGACAAATAATGCCAATTATTACTCTTCCTGACGGTAGTCAGCGTCAATTTGACAACCCTGTATCAACTCTAGATGTTGCCCTATCAATCGGTCCTGGTCTTGCGAAAGCAACCATTGCTGGTCGTGTAGATGGCGAGCGTGTTGATGCTTGTGAACTTATCGAAAACGATGCAAGCCTAGAAATCATCACAGCTAAAGATGAAGTTGATGGCCTTGAGATCGTTCGTCACTCTTGTGCTCACCTTTTAGGCCACGCGGTTAAGCAGCTTTTTCCAGAAGCGAAAATGGCGATCGGTCCTACTATCGATAACGGCTTCTACTACGATATCGACCTTGAGCACTCTCTAACGCAAGAAGATCTAGAAAAGATTGAAAAGCGTATGAAAGAGCTAGCGAAGACCAAGTACCAGGTTGTTAAGAAGAAAGTTAACTGGCAGGAAGCGCGTGACGCATTCGAAGCTCGGGGCGAGACTTACAAGATTGAAATCTTGGACGAGAACGTTTCTAAAGACGATCGTCCAGGCCTGTACCATCACGAAGAATACATCGATATGTGTCGTGGTCCACACGTACCTAACATGAGCTTCTGCCAGCACTTCACTCTACTTAACGTAGCGGGTGCTTACTGGCGTGGTAACAGTGACAACAAGATGCTTCAACGTATCTACGGCACTGCATTCCATGATAAAAAAGCGCTTAAAGCTCACCTAGTTCGTCTAGAAGAAGCGGCTAAGCGTGACCACCGTAAGATTGGTAAAGCATTGGATCTATTCCACATGCAGCAAGAAGCACCAGGTATGGTGTTCTGGCACCACAACGGTTGGACTATCTTCCGTGAGCTAGAAGTATTTATTCGTCAGAAGCTGACAGAGTACGATTACCAAGAAGTTAAAGGCCCATTAATGATGGACCGTGTTCTTTGGGAACGCTCTGGTCACTGGGATAAGTACGCTGAAGCAATGTTCACTACCTCTTCAGAGAACCGTGAATACGCTATCAAGCCAATGAACTGTCCTGGCCACGTTCAAATCTTCAACCAAGGTTTGAAATCTTACCGTGATCTACCGCTACGTATGGCTGAGTTTGGCTCATGTCACCGTAACGAGCCGTCTGGCGCACTTCACGGCATTATGCGTGTTCGTGGCTTCACTCAAGATGATGCTCACGTATTCTGTACTGAAGACCAAGTTCAACAAGAAGTTAAAGCTTGTATTGATATGGTTTACGATACTTACACAACTTTCGGTTTCGAAAACATTGTTGTTAAGCTATCTACTCGTCCAGAACAGCGTGTAGGTTCAGACGAAATGTGGGACCGTGCAGAGGCTGACCTTAAGCAAGCGCTAGAAGCATTAGAGATTGCATACGAGATTCAAGAAGGCGAGGGTGCGTTCTACGGACCTAAGATTGAATTTACTTTGCATGATTGTTTGGACCGCGCTTGGCAATGTGGTACAGTGCAGCTCGATTTTGCATTACCAGAACGTTTAGGTGCTACTTACGTAGGGGAAGATAACGAGCGTCACACGCCAGTTATGATCCACCGCGCGATTTTAGGTTCACTTGAACGCTTCATCGGTATTCTTATTGAAGAATACGCAGGCTTCTTCCCAACGTGGTTGGCGCCAGAACAAGCAGTTGTAATGGGTATTACAGACAAACAGTCTGAATATGTACAAGAAATTACGAAAAAACTGCAAAAAAGTGGATTTAGAGTCAAAGCAGACTTGAGAAATGAGAAGATTGGCTTTAAAATCCGCGAACATACTTTGAAACGTGTACCGTTCATGCTTGTGTGTGGTGACCAAGAAATGGAAGCCGGCGAAATTGCAGTACGTACACGTAAAGGTAAGGACCTTGGCAAATTTAAAGTGGATGACTTTATTTCATACATCCAAGCCGAGGTTTCAAGCCGTAAGCTCAATCTGGAGGAATAGCTATTAAAGGCGGAAGACGTGGCCAACAACCGGCCAAACAAAACCAGCACCGTTTAAACGGTGACATTCGTGGCGTTCGTGAAGTGCGTCTAACTGGCGCAGACGGCGAAGCTGTTGGTGTAGTATCAATCGCTGAAGCGATGGAAGCTGCAAATGAAGCTGGTATGGATCTTGTAGAGATCAGCCCTAACGCCGAGCCGCCAGTTTGTCGTGTGATGGACTACGGTAAGTTCCTCTTCGAGAAGAGCAAAGCTGCGAAAGAGCAGAAGAAGAAGCAAAAGCAGGTTCAGATCAAGGAAATTAAATTCCGACCTGGAACTGATATTGGAGACTATCAGGTAAAACTACGCAACCTGACTGGTTTCCTAGAAGACGGCAACAAAGTGAAGGTAACAATTCGCTTCCGTGGCCGCGAAATGGCTCACCAAGACATCGGTGTTGACGTTCTTAATCGTTTGAAAGCGGATACTGAAGAATTTGCAGTAGTCGAATCTTTCCCAACGAGAATTGAAGGTCGCCAGATGATCATGGTATTGGCCCCTAAAAAGAAGTAATTAACGGCTTTGCAAGTAATTGAACCCTGCAGCCTATGGTTGCGGGGTTTTATTCGCCCTAATTACTATGTTATTAACAACTCAACAATGCGGAGTTATTCATCATGCCTAAGATGAAAACCAACAAAGGTGCTGCTAAGCGTTTCCAGAAAACTGCTGGTGGTATTAAGTTTAAGCACGCTGGTAAACGTCACATCCTGACTAAGCGTACTACTAAGAACAAGCGTCAGCTACGTCCGAACTCGATCCTTCCTAAATGTGAAGTTGCTCAAGTTCTACGTATGATGCCATACGCTTAATTCTTTTTAGTTTATAAATTCGTTTAGTTTAGGAGAAGCATAATGCCTCGCGTAAAACGTGGTGTACAAGCTCGTGCACGTCATAAGAAAGTTCTAAAACAAGCTAAAGGTTACTACGGAGCACGTTCACGTGTTTACCGCGTAGCTTTCCAAGCAGTTACCAAAGCTGGTCAATACGCTTACCGTGACCGTCGTAACAAGAAACGTCAATTCCGTCAACTTTGGATTGCACGTATCAACGCGGCATCTCGTCAAAATGGTCTATCTTACAGCCGTTTCATTAACGGTCTTAAGAAAGCATCTATCGAGATCGATCGTAAGATTCTTGCTGACATCGCAGTATTCGACAAAGCAGCATTCGCTGTTCTAGTTGAAAAAGCGAAAGCATCTCTATAATTTAGAGTTAGCTTTAAGGTTTAAGAAAAGGAGAACTTCGGTTCTCCTTTTTTATTGCCTGTAATTTCTCCTTTAGAGGTTCCCAACTCCTACCTCCGTCAGTCTTGGGAATGACGAGATAAACTCCCGCATCTAATTTTTATTCGCTTGAGCAGGCATTCTGGTATATAAACATCTACCTAACCTTTAATGCTAAGCGACTGAATAAATGACCGCACCAACCAATATGACGTTCTTCGAACGTTTTGAAGCTGACATCCTTTCTGGAAAAAAGACCATTACCATTCGCGATGAATCAGAGCGTGATTACCAACCTGGTAGCGTTGTTGAAGTATCAACGTTAGAAGAAGGGCGCGTATTCTGTAATCTTAAGATCATCAGCGTAGAACCGATCCTGTTCGATGATCTGGGCGAGTTCCATGCACAACAAGAGAACATGACGCTGCAAGTGTTGAAAGATGTAATTCAAGATATCTACCCAGGTATTTCTCAGCTTTACGTTGTTTCTTACGAGCTGGTTTAATCGCTAACAGATTACCTGTAGTGCTTTTCTTGGAAAAATAGGATGGATTAATGACTGAGTTATCGAGCGACACTAAACAGCAAATCTTGCTTCAGCTTTATTGTCGCGAGCAAATGGATCAGTCGTTAATTCCTCGTACCGATCTCGACATTGAACTTTACGACAGTGAAGCGTTTTTAACTTGGCAAGAAACTAAGCGCAATTTTGTTATCCGTGATATTGAAAGTCGTGTTTGGGTAAAAGCTGTCCGGCTGGCTACATTACTGAAGTACATTTTAAAGCGGATGGCACTCTAACCGAGTACCGTTTGTTTGACCGCTTCAAGACGGTAGGGCGGTGGCAGTTAAAAGACGGCTTACTGCACGCTGAGATTACTAAAGGCGATAACCGATATAAATTTGCGGTCGTGGCTAGGGCTGACTTAAATATCCATTCTGCGGTGGAATATAAGAACGGCGAGCTGCATTCGTATCTGAAGTTGGTGGAAGCTGAGCGTTAACTCTTTTCGCCGAGCTTGATTAAGCGGGTGAGCCTCTAAAAAGCAAAAAGCCAACAGTGATGTTGGCTTTGTTGTTTCTTGGCAAGCTAACCGAGCGTTAGCATTCTATCAATTCGGTTTATCACCTGCGTTTATGCTTCAAAGTTTGTTAGGCGTGAGTGCAGTTCACTTTCAACATCTTGCTTGGCACAAACCGTTAGTAGGTCATCAATAAAGTACTTGAGAGCGCGAGCCTCGATGCGTCGAATGCCTTGTTGCTGCTCTTCAGTTAGGTAACCATAGATGGTCGCTGCTCCAAAATCACCAAAGATCATTTGTCCTTGTTCATTGACTAGGGTGTTATGCGCGTACAAATCACCGTGACAAACCTTGTTGTCATGGAGGTGATTAAATACATCGATCATCTGAGTCACGATGTTGTCGATTTGCGAGAGCGGAAGTTCAAAACCTTCTGGGAAAGTATCACGCGTGCAAGTCTCAAGCGTTGGTGGTAGCCCTAGGTTGTAGTAGCTGTTTGGAATGAGTTCCATCACCAAAGCTAGGTAATCTTGTTCCTCTACTTGGGCGATAGATTTTACCAAGTTGTTATGGTGACCAGCTTGAAGGCAGGCTTCCAGTTCATCATGTGGGTAGCCGTCACTGGTGACTTCGCCTTTAAACACTTTAACCGCCACTTCCTGTGGGAAATCAAAGTCGCTGTTTAGCCAGCTTGCATGAGAGATCACGCCAGACGCGCCTTGACCAAGAATTTGATTTAGCGAGTAGCTTTGAGAGCTAACCGCAGGTACGCTATCTAAGCTGCTAGGGTGTTTGCAAAACGGGTTGCCCGCAAACGCTAGCCAAGCCAGTTTTGGTAGCTTGATAAGGAACTCTGGGAATTCAGTTAGTTGGTTTGCAGACAAGCGAACCAGTTCGAGGTTGAATAGGTTTTCCATGCTCTCAGGTAAAGCGCGAAGCTGGTTACCTGCGAGTGCTAGCTTTTGCAGTCGTGGTCTTTCACCCAGTGAGTTTGGTAGAACTTCGATGGCGTTGTCGGTCAGGATCAACCAGTGCAATTGAGGTGGCAGAGACGCTTCGCTCACGGTTTTGATTTGGTTGGTCTTGAAACCGATCATTTCAAGCTTCGGTAGTGACCCAAGAACGTCAGGAAGGTGCGTGAACAGGTTATTCGACGCAAAGATAATGCGCAGGTGAGTAAGCTGTGATAACTCTTCAGGTAAGTCTGATAGCTGATTCCCCGAAAGATCGAGAATCTCTAGTGAACCGGCGAGATCCAAGATTTCTAATGGAAACTCAGTGAGACCTTCTGATAGCTTTAAGCGCTTAATACCTTTAAGTTGCCCTGATTTTAATTGTTCTAGAGTATGCAAACCTTAGCCTTATGATTAGATGTTCGAGGCGCGTAGTGTACTTGTCTCAATCGAGAAAGGCGAGTATCCGCAACAATACTCGCCTATCTAAGCTCACCGGTCGTTGATATCAAGGCTAAAGCAGAATACGATTTTGGCTAACGCCGACCTCCTCAACAAAATCCACGTCATGACTGACTAAGATAAAAGCCCCTTGGTATTCACGCAAAGCTGACGCCAATATCTGCTTTGAGTCGATATCTAAATGATTGTCTGGCTCATCAAGCAGCAGTAATGGGGAGTCTTGCCTATGGCTGACAATCAACATCGCTAGCTTCATTTTCTCTCCACCACTTAGGTGAGCGACTTTGCGGTACACGGAGTCACGCCTAAAGCCGATGCCTGCTAACAATGTCCGAGCATCACTTTCTGTGAGCCCATCACTATGTGTCATAAGGCTATCGAACATGGTGTTCTGGGTATCCAATAAACCAAAGTGTTGATCAAGGTACACCGTAGATCCTAAGCGCTTGATAGTTCGAATGTAGTTCGAGTGTTCGTTGTGAATCGCTTTCAACAGTGTCGACTTACCACAGCCGTTTGCGCCGCTTAGATAACAGCGTTCACCTTGTGACAGAGAAAAATTGATAGCAGTACCAGACCCATACTCAAGTCGGCAATCTTCAACAGTTAACAGCGCGTTCTTTTTCTTGCCATTACTCTGTTGTAGATACAAGGCCTGCGGTTTGAGTTGCTCTTTTTGTTCTTTAAGAGATCGAAGCTTATCTTGATTTTGCTCCTTTAAGTTATTTTGGCTAGTGGCTGATGCTGCTTGTGTTCGTCCTGCTTTGTCTTTCATCGCATCTAGTAAGATCTTCGGCTGACTGCCTGATTTACGCAGTCGATTTCCTTGCGCCTCTCGCTGTTGCGCTTTTTCTTTATTGGCTTGGGCTTGGCGTTCAAGTCGTCTCTTTTCGGATTGATGATGAGCGATCTGTTTATCTAGTGCATCGGACTGATTCGACATTTGTTTGAAGTAGTCATCGTAGTTTCCTTTGTAGAAACGTAACCCCAAACTGTTGAGGTGGTAGATCCCTTCCATGTGCCTCAACAGGCTTCGGTCATGGCTAACCATCAGTATTTTGCCTTCAAATTGTTGGCACTGTTCTATTAACCAGCTGCGCCCGTCACTGTCTAAATGATTCGACGGCTCATCGAGAATCAGTATGTTGTGGTCTGAAGTAAACAGTTGATGAAGCTGTAAAAGGGCAAGCTGCCCACCGCTTAATGTGTTGCATGGCGTGGCCAACTCGCTGGTTATTTTCAGATTGGCCAACAGCCTCTGAGTGTTTTTTTGCAAATCCCAATCATCACCAACGATGTCAAAGTGTTGAAGCTCGCAGCTGCCTTGTTCGATAGCTCGCAAGGCATTGAGTTTCTCAGTGATACCTAAGAAATCAGCAATGCTGATCGTGCTATCCAAAAGTTCTGAAGGCAACTGCGAGTAGAAACCAATCGAGCCTTGTCTAGACACACTCCCAGATGTCGGCTGCGTTTGCCCAGTGAGTAATGAAAGTAGCAACGATTTTCCGGCTCCGTTTCTTCCAACTAAGCCAGTCAGTCGCGAGTTCAAATTGAAGGTGATGTCTTTAAATAGCCATTCACCAGTATCGAGTTGGAATGAGAGATTATTGGCTAAAATAGTAGGCATAAAAATACCTCCCTTTACGTATAAACGAGTAAAAGGGGCGAGGCGCTTTTCTGTGCAAGATCCAGCTGGATGCTAACAACAGATCGCCATAGGCGTTACTTAGGTAGATGACCAATAAAAGAGAGAAAGCGGTATTGAGATGGTTTCTGTCTTTTAGGTGCAGTTCTGCAAGATTCATGTTGTCAAAAGACAGATCTTTAAGAACTTGATTTGTCGCGAAAATAGATGACGAAGTAACGCCCACTAACCCCGAGTGTCCAAATGATTTTTAAAAAATAAATCGGATGTCAGGATGTTAGTACTTCATTATGGCGTTATTCTCTTTTGAAATGATGGTGGAATGGTACTGAATGCGGGCTTAGAAAGTCAACAGGGTGAAGTGATTAAAAGTTGTCCAAATAATAAAAGCGCCGATGAGACGCTTTTATTGATTTGCTGAAACTTAACGTTGCTTAATGGTAGGATACTTAGCTTGTAGCAAGAGACAATCTAGCTAACAGGACGGCTGCGCTTGACCACCAATGGCACGCCAGCACATATCAAAACTGTCATTGATGTACTTTTCTGACTGCCCTGGTTGCGATTCTGGTTGATCAACGAGCCAGTTCGCACAAATCAAAAAGTGGCTATGGATGAAGTGTCTAACGAGATTAATGTCTAACACCATCAACTCTTCAGCTTGTTGTCCTTTCAAAATGATGTCATCGAGTGACGCAAACATCTGCGAGACAATGACTTCACGAGTTTGAGTTGTTGGGTCAAAGTGCACATTGGTGAAGAACTTCATGGCGACTGGGTTTTCCAATGCCCACTCAATTCCGGTCATCCACATGAATTTAAAGGCTTGATAGCGATTTTGTTCAGCGATTTCTGTGTGTTGATCCAGAGTAGAAAATAGCTCTACTTTCAATTCACGAAACAGTTCATCAATCAGTAGAGATTTGTTCTCAAAGTGATGAAACAGTGTCGCTTTTGCTACACCGGCGGTCTTCGCTATTTGCCCAGTAGATGTGCCCTCTAACCCTTGTTGGGAAAAGAGTAGGAGTGCAGCATCTAGGATTTTTTGCCTTTTTGTAATCATCGATTCAGTACTTTGAACATCATTTTTTTGATTGGGTTGTTGTATGGAGGGTGCATCAACTTAGTGAAGTTGATCTTGCCTCGAGTCAACACGGTTTTTGCATGGCTAAAGGTCTTGAAGCCTTCAATGCCGTGGTAGTGTCCCATGCCTGAAGGGCCAATACCACCAAATGGCGCGTCTTCCGCTGCCACATGTACCAAAGAGTCATTGATACAAACGCCGCCTGAGTGTGTATCCGATAGGAATCGATCATGGGTTTTCTTGTCGTGACTCATTAGGTACAACGCAAGTGGACGCTCTCTGGTGGTGATGTAGCTTATCGCTTCTTCAATTGAATCATAAGGCACGATTGGTAGCACAGGGCCAAACAACTCTTCTTGCATTGCCACCATGTCATCATTCACTTCAGTGAGAAGGTGCGGTGTCATTCTATGGTTCACGTCGTCTTGTGCCTGCTCGGTAACGGTATGTATTACAGCACCTTTTGACTTCGCATCTTCAACCACACCTTTTAATCGATTGTACTGGCGCATGTTAACCACTGAGGTTAAGTATTTGCTCTCAATTCCTGCTTTATAAAGCTTCTTGAAGTAGCGCTTGTAAGCTGTGATAAATGCATCGACTTTCTCTCGTGGCAGCAAGATGTAATCCGGTGCGACACAGATTTGACCTGCGTTTAAGCTCTTGGCAAACAGGATACGTTCAACCGCGTCGGCGACATCGAAATCTGGTGCGATGATGGTTGGAGACTTACCGCCAAGTTCAAGTGTCACTGGCGTTAGGTTCGCGGCTGCGGCTTTCATTACGAGCTTACCAACAGAGGTTGAACCTGTGAATAGGATATGGTTAAACGGCAGCTGGCTAAACTTAGCAGAAACGTCGGCTTCACCTTCGATGATCGCCACTTGTTCTTCACTGAAACCTTCGGCCAACATCGCTTTCAAAACACGGTTGGTTGCAGGAGTAAACTCAGACATTTTGAGCATGGCTGTGTTACCTGCTGCCAATGCTGTGATGAGAGGGCCCAAAGAGAGCATAACTGGGAAGTTCCAAGGCACGATGATGCCAACCACACCTACCGGTTGATAATGCACAGTAATCTTGGCTGGTGTTAGCATTAAGCCGGCTTTACGACGTGAAGGCTTCAACCACTTCTTAAGATTTTTATCGCTGTAATTGATCTGGTGTAGGGAAGGGGTGATGTCAGCAATTAAGCTGTCGTGCTTTGCTCGATGGCCATAATCTTCTGATACCGCTTCAATTAACTGCTCTTGGTAACGCATTAATAGTTTTTTCAAGACTGAGAAATCATTTCGTCTCTGCTCAAGTGTTGGATTAACGTTGTTACGGTAGTGATTTTGTTGTCGGTTGAATATTTGATCCATGTCGTTGGTGCTCGACGTGTTTGGTTCAAGGTCTAGATTATGGCTCATAGTATCCCCTAAATTCGAAGGCTGACCGATTGATTGGTCAGTTAAAGTTACAAGAAGATCGGAGCGAATACAAGATATGGACAAGAAAAGTTCAATAATTGAGCGCCTACAACATTAAACTGGGCGATTTTCAGTAGGAAGAATGAAGTATTAGTAGGCGTCGAATCTAGGGATACAAGCTGTGCTGTTGATAGCAAGGGTTGTGATAGGGAAGTGCCGATATTTGTCACAAGCCTGACCTAATATCACCAAATTAGCTAAGAATTTTAAGCGTCGTTGTTATTTTATTCCCCTAATTTTTTGTTAGAAAGTGCTTTATTTTTAATGCACTGCAGCCTGTTTTTTGCCCTAAAACCTTGTAATTTCTTAGTTGTCACTTTAAGTCGATCTGTCGATAAAAAAACGTAATCGTAACCACAAATATCAATGGTTGGACTCGCTCTTAATAATATCGGTTAATGCAGCCAACAAATCGTATTCGAACGTTTTTTGTTGGGTTATACCTCGCTATTCCAAAGAGGTATCTTCTGTCGATGGCCCTATAGTGTGAGGTCTCTAGAATTGGAAAATTCGGTTAATTTGGAACGCATCCGTGCTGAGTATAACGTAAAGCACTGGAGCCAAGGTTTTTATGGCATTGATGACAACGGTGAAGTGTATGTATCACCGAGCGAAACGGATCATCAAGTCCCACTAAGTAAGATCGTAAAACAGTTAGAGCAAAGAAATATTGGTTTACCTGCTCTTGTGCGTTTTCCTCAAATCGTGCATCAGCGCGTGCACAATATCTGTAACGCATTTAACCAAGCGATCGAAGAATATCAGTACGACAACCGTTACCTACTTGTTTATCCGATTAAAGTTAACCAACAAAAAGAAGTGGTTGATGAGATCTTAGCGAGCCAAGCTCAATTAGAGCAAAAGCAGCTAGGCCTAGAGGCGGGCAGCAAGCCTGAGCTATTAGCGGTGTTGGCTTTGGCTCAAAAAGCGAGTTCTGTGATCGTGTGTAACGGTTACAAAGACAGAGAATATATCCGCCTTGCACTGATTGGCGAGAAGCTAGGGCACAAAGTCTTTATTGTTCTAGAGAAGTTGTCTGAGCTTGATCTTGTTCTTTCTGAAGCGAAAGCTTTGGGCGTGAAACCTCGTTTGGGTTTACGTATCCGTCTTGCTTCTCAAGGTGCGGGTAAATGGCAAGCAAGTGGTGGTGAGAAGTCCAAGTTCGGCCTATCTGCATCACAAGTGCTTACTGTTATCGAACGCTTGAAAGCAGAAGACCAGCTTGATGTTATTGAACTCGTGCACTTCCACCTAGGTTCGCAAATGGCGAACATTCGTGATGTGCGCAATGGTGTAAGTGAAGCGGCTCGTTTCTACTGTGAGCTGCGTGATATTGGTGCTCAACTGAATTTCTTAGATGTTGGTGGCGGCTTGGCGGTCGATTACGACGGCACACGCAGCCAATCTTCGAACTCTATGAACTACTGCTTGCTCGAGTATGCTCGTAACATCGTGATGACAGTAGGGGATATTTGTAAGCTCTACAACCAGCCACAACCTGTGATCATTTCGGAGTCTGGTCGCTCACTGACAGCGCACCATGCTGTGTTGGTCACCAACGTGATTGGTACTGAAAGCTACTCGCCGGAAGACATGGTAGCGCCAGAGGCAGACGCACCATTGTTGCTTAACAACATGTGGAAGAACTTCTTAGAACTCGATGCTGGTAACGATGACCGTGCGTTGATTGAGATCTACAACGATACGCAGAGTGATATTGCAGAAGCGCACAACCAATTTGCGACCGGTATGCTGAACCTCCAGCACCGTGCTTGGGCTGAGCAGATGTCTTTGCGCATCAACTACGAGCTAAGCACTCGTATGAGCACAAAGAACCGTTACCACCGTCCAATTTTGGATGAGTTGAGTGAGCGTTTAGCGGACAAGTTCTTTGTGAACTTCTCACTGTTCCAGTCATTGCCAGACGCATGGGGTATTGATCAGGTATTCCCTGTATTGCCATTGAGCGGTTTAGACAATGCGGATGAGCGTCGTGCTGTTGTATTGGACATTACTTGTGACTCCGACGGTACGATTGACCAGTATGTTGACGGTCAAGGCATTGAAACTACGTTGCCAGTGCCGGCATGGAACCCAGACGAACCATACCTAATGGGCTTCTTCTTAGTAGGGGCGTACCAAGAGATCTTGGGTGATATGCATAACCTATTTGGTGACACGCACAGTGTCGTGGTGAATGTTGATGAGAGCGGCGAAGCAAATATCGATTACATCAACGAAGGCGACACTGTAGAAGATATGATGCGTTACGTTCACATTGATGTGGACCTAATTCGTCAGAACTACAAAGAATTGGTCACGGCGAAAGTACCAGCGCAAGAGCAACAGAGCGTACTTGAAGAGTTAGAGCAAGGCTTGATGGGTTACACCTATCTAGAGGATTTTTAATGAACGATCTATTTACAAAACCAGATTACTCGCTGTACTCCAATGCGATGACGTTTATGCGTCGTCCATTGGTGCAAAACCCAATCGACAACGATGCTGATGTGGTTGTATTAGGTGCGCCACTAGATATGGCGACATCGGGCCGCTCGGGTGCTCGCATGGGACCTGATGCGATTCGTCGTGCATCGGTAAACTTGGCGTGGGAAGGTAAGAAATTCCCGTGGGACTTCAATGTATTTGAGCATACCTCGGTAATTGATGCTGGCGACCTTGTGTTTGATTGTGGTGATGCAGAAGACCTAACTCAGCGTTTGGAAGCAGCAGCTGATGCGATTCTAAATAGTGGTAAAACTCTGTTAGGTTTAGGTGGTGATCACTTCATTACACTGCCTCTACTACGAGCGTATGGTAAGAAGTATGGGGAGATGGCGTTGATTCACTTCGACGCGCACACCGACACCTACAACCAAGGCAGCCGTTACGACCACGGCACCATGTTCTATCATGCCCCAAAGGAAGGCCTTATCTCGCCAGAACATTCGGTGCAGATCGGCATTCGTACTGAGTACAAACAAGAAGGTCATGGCTTCAACGTTATTAATGCGATGCAAGCCAATGACATGGGCGTGGATGAGATCATTGCTCAAGTGAAAGGTATTGTTGGTGATAAGCCAGTGTATCTGACGTTTGATATCGACTGTCTCGATCCTGCTTTTGCACCGGGTACTGGCACGCCAGTGTGTGGTGGTTTGAATTCAGACAAAGTTTTGAAAATCATCCGTGGTTTGCAGGGTATCAATATGGTTGGTATGGACGTTGTAGAAGTGTCTCCAGCGTATGACCAAAGTGACATCACAGCATTAGCTGGTGCTACGATTGCGCTTGAGTTGCTTTATGTTTGGACGGCGAATCGCCTAGCTAAATCATAAAATGTCGTTGTTATACCCGTTCAACTTGAAGGTGCAGGTTTTAGTAACTGAAAATTATCAGTAATTCTGGATACCAGCGAACCTGCAACTTCTGGTAATGTCAAATCGAAAAATTGTTTTATAGCGGAGATAAACTCTCTCTTGGATGAAAAGTAAACATTGTTCCGAACATGGTCATTCATCACTTTCCAGAGCTGCTCTATCGGATTTAAGTTCGGACTGTAGGGCGGTAAGTAATGAAGCTCAATATTGAGCACTTTCGCTGCATCTTTCACCAATTCAGTTCGATGATAGGCTGCGCCATCTAAGATAAGGTGTACTTTCTGCTCTAGTGGATAGTGCTCTTTCTTCAGTTTCCAAAGAAAGCGAACAATGCTCTCACTGTTGATGGTTTCATACGTCTCAGTGACCGTTGCACCAATGTTTTCCAGCCATAGCTCAGTTTTGTCGATTGAGTTGGGTGGACAGCATCCATAAACAATACAGGGGCTTTGCTCAGCTTGAGGACGTTATTGTAATACTCAACAAAGGCTTGCTGCATCTCTGGGCTGAACTTATGAGGCACACCTTTGGGCTTCTTGTATGAGAAACCAATGTGATGTAACCGCTTATTCATACCCGCTACGCTGTAGCGAATACCAAACTCTGCTTCTACATAGGCAACAATTTGGTGAGTGTGAAAGTAAGTGTTTTCAGCCAAATGCTCAATGAGTTGCATGATTTGAATAGCTGACATTCTGCTCTGGCTGCCACCGTTATCAGGCTTTAGCTTTTCAGACTGGAGGTAATCATTGATATGACGTGCAACTGTAGTTTCATGAATACGAAGCGCCTGAGAAATGATTGCATTGCTCCAACCTTCGGAAGCAAGCAAAACCGCTTTGATACGGTCGCACACTCGACTGTCACGAGCGGAATCGTGCATCTGTTCGAGTTCTTGTTTCTTCTGTGGAAATAGCGTTACTTTCATGGTTGCGTAGCATGATCCTGTTTTTATGGAAAATCAAGCACCTTCAATGATCACGGGTATAGCGCCGTTATTTGTGTAATTTACCGTTCATATTGGTGATGGGCTAAGTCATATTCGTTAGAACGTTTTAACAAAGCTCTGTTATAACCTAAACCTCATCTATTACTTTATAGCGATATATGAAGAGGGAAATTTAACGTACGCAGCAGAAAGGCTCAATATATCTCAGCCTAGTCTCAGCGCTCATTTAAAGCAGCTTCGAGATGAATATCGTGATCTGTTGTTCGTAAGAAAGTCGTATACACTTGAGCCGACGCTAGTCGCTAATGACTTGTATCCTATCTTTAAGCAAGCGCAAAGCTTGTCTCTCACTCATTACCTGAAACGCATGATTTTGAACCTAAAAAGTGCAGTTACACGTTTAGAATTGCGGCGATGAGCATCTCAAGTAGTGTGATCTTTCCTGAAATACTAGACAGGATTCAGGAAGAAGCTCTGGAGTGCGTTATCGAAGTCGCGAATATCAAAGAAGATATGGCACCGACATTCAAGAAAAGAAGATCGATCTTGTGGTCGATTTAACCAACGCGCATCCAACCTTGTTGAGCCAGGAAATTTGGGGCGACGAGCTGTGTATGGTCTGCAGCCAAAACCATTCTCAGATCAGCGAGCAAGTGACTCTTGAACAGTACCTTTCAGCAAAGCATGTCATGCTCACACACGATAACTATCGAGTGAATCAGTTAACTGAATTTCACAGTCCGATCTTTGCGGATCGTAAAGTGGCAAGAAAGCTTAATTCAATCGCAGACTTCTCAGACACCATCTACAACAGTGATTGGGTAGCCACTTTCCCCAAAGGTGTCGCGAAAGCCTATTTTGATAAAGATAAAATTAAACTTCTAAAGCTTCCTTTCAAGTACATCAAGCCTTTACTCAGTATTTATTGGCACAGCAATCGGAATGATGACATCGTCAATCAACGGTTAAGAGAGTTGTTTACCAGCGAAGTTTTAACCTTGAGTTCCGAAATATAAGATAAACGCTTAGTTGTGTGAGTAGGCGTCTTGGTCATTCGACTCGATCTTCATGTACAAAGTACCTTATGGTATAAAAGACAGCATGAAAAATGCTGGTGGCTTTTGCTACATAGACTTCGAATTTAAATGAAAAGACTGACTTATGAATTTTGATATCCAAGCACTGAAACACCACCAATTGGTCGAAGATGGTCAACTAGAAGGGTGTTACATTCATCAGCCAGCTCAAGGTAGCCAATAAGACAACCAAGCAGCATTGGCAGAGCCCCAAGCGCTAAAAAAAACATGGGTTACAAGGTTGTGCAAGTTAAGGCTAAAGGTGGGACAACAACGTTCGCAGAGGCGATGAAAAAGCTAGCCAAGAAGACTGGGCATCAGTCGAGCAATTAAGTGGGTAATACTTGTCGTTTAGCGTGCCGTCGCTTTAAACGGGCGACGATGCACTGCAGTTAAGGATGTAGGCCAACTTTCGATAAAACCTTTTTAAGTATCGAGCTGACATTAAAAGGACATATAGCTGATCTTCATAGCGAATAGGACGTATAGGCTGCTTAAAAAGGAAGAAATACTATGGCTATCGTCTACGTCAGCATCGGAAGCAACATTAATCGCGAACATCACATCACAGAATCTCTCAAAGCGTTGGACCATCGCTTCGCTCCACTGCAAATCTCTCAGTTTTACGATTGCGAGCCAGTCGGTTTTGAAGGAGACAACTTCCTCAATCTCGTTGTGGGGTTTGAATGCGAGCTTCCTATCGCAGAGTTATCTAAAACTCTCCATCAAATTGAATTCGATAACGGTCGCCAACGTGAGACTAAAGAGTGTGCTGCAAGAACCATGGATATCGATATCCTTCTTTACGGAGATCAAGTGGGCATTATCGACGGGGTAGAGTTACCCAGAGGTGAAATCACCGAGTACGCTTTTGTGCTTCGTCCGTTAGTCGACCTTGCCGCGACTGCTCATCACCCCATTCTAAATACCTCGTTCCAACAGCTTTGGAATAACTTTGACCAGTCGAGTCAGAAAACCGATCCAATCCCTTTTGAGTTTAGTTTCACCTAATGCCGTTAAAGCTGCCAAAAACCACAGACTCTTATTATCAGATCTTTATTTGATCTTTTATTAAAACAAGCACGTACCTGATATTACTTTGTACAGAATGGAAACTGTTATGAACCACAACGCCATTATTACTATCACAAATCTCAGACTACGAACCTTCATAGGATTCAACGAAGAAGAGAAAACCAAGCAGCAAGACATTGTTATAAACGCAGAGATTCACTATCCAGCTAACAACCTTTGCCTCTCTGATGACGTTGACAATGCCCTTAATTATAAAAATATCTGCAAGAAGATTATCCATCATGTCGAATCTGGAAGATTTCTGCTTCTAGAAAAGCTAACCAGCGACGTACTCGGCATTTGCATTGATCATTCATGGGTTCGGTACGCTCAAGTAAGAATTGATAAACCACATGCGTTGCGTTTTGCCGACTCCGTTTCACTCACGCTGAGCTATGAAGCGGATCAAGATAATAACTTCTAAGGAGCGAGCCAATGTTGAGTACAGAAGCAGAACAAGTAAGAGCGGTTCTACTGGCGAGAGGGCTTGAAACCCCGATGAACGCGAGTGAAATGAACAGCGACCAGAAATACAATCGTATTAAGGGACTGCTAACGGAAGTGGTCAGTACGCTGGGGTTGGACCTGACGGATGACAGTCTTGCAGAAACGCCGCACCGCATCGCAAAGATGTATGTACATGAGATATTTTCGGGGCTTGATTACAACAATTTTCCAAAAATCAGCGTAATAGAGAATAAAATGGCGGTCGATGAAATGGTAAAGGTGTCGGACATTGACTTGACGTCCACGTGTGAGCATCACTTCATCACTATCGACGGTTTAGCGCAAGTGGCATACATTCCAGAGGCGAAAATACTTGGCCTGTCGAAAATAAACAGAATCGTCCGATTCTTCGCGCAACGCCCTCAAGTTCAAGAGCGCTTAACCCAACAGATCCTGATTGCCATACAGACTCTCGTTGAAACAGAAAATGTAGCAGTGACCATTAAAGCAACGCATTACTGCGTGAAGTCTCGAGGCGTTATGGATGCCAACTCGGAAACGACAACAACTGCACTCGGTGGCATTTTCAAAACCAACCCTCAAACTAGAGCTGAGTTTTTACGATGAGTGAGACGATTCTGATAACGGGAGTAGGGAAGCGATTAGGGTTCGCACTGGCTAAGCAACTTCTGGCTGATGGGTACCAAATGATTGGTACCTTTCGCAGCGAATACCCTCAGTTGCAACAGTTACGTGATAAGGGAGCGGATTTACAGCAAGTCGACTTTTATCAGCAAAGTAGCGTAGAGGGCTTTCTGCATTATGTTGGTAAAGAATACAGAGCACTTAGAGCCATCGTGCATAATGCCTCTGACTGGAAACCGGAAAATAAGAAAGACCCAAGTGAGAACGCTTCAGAAATTATGAACCAGATGATGGCAGTCCACGTCGGTGTACCATACCTCATCAACTTGTCGCTCAAAGACCTGCTGATGTCTGGCGATCAAACGTCCGATATCATTCACATCAGTGACTATGTTGCGGAGAAAGGCAGCAAAAAACACATCGCTTACGCGGCCAGCAAAGCTGCACTTAACAACCTAACGCTTTCGTTTTCGGCGATGTTGGCTCCTAAAGTGAAAGTAAATACTTTATCTCCAGCTATGATCAAGTTTAATGATCGTGACGACGAGGCTTACAAAGCTAAAGCTCTGCAAAAAGCTTTAATTCCCGCAGAGGCTGGTTATGAAGAAGTAATCGACGGTATCAAGTATGTGTTGGCCAGTCATTACATGACGGGAAGAACACTGCACCTTGATGGCGGCAGACATCTAAAGTGAATTCGTGTGCTGATAACAGTGAGCCCCTTCTCAAATGCCCCCATTTTATCTGAATATGAACTCTCTCGCTCTAGTTACAAAGGTCCAGCTTGAGTGTTCATGTTTAGCAGCCTATTTGGTTTGTTTTGTCCTAAACAACCGTAAGTATCCTTACATACTAAAGTGACCAAGTTCACATTTCTGTTAATTCATCTCCTGAATCGAGTTAGCTGTATTAAACGCAGCTCATATTGATACCGCTTTGAAACCACTTACCTATTTAGGGGGATGGTCATCCGAGCTGAAAATTCAAACAAATGTTTAAATTAGTCGGTTTTTGGAACGACTTTTCGGGCATTTTACGGGATGACTTTCACTTTGAACTTGATCAATATGTTAACTGTTGCGCAACAATACTAAACCAAATTCGTATTGGAAGCGCACATTTACTTCTTCGATCTGCTCAGTACAAGGAATGAAATTATGTCTACTCAGGAAACATTTAAGGCTTTCACATCTCAGCTAGAGTCTGTAACTAACCCGTTCTACAACTTCAATCAGCTAGTGACTAAGAATATAGAGACACTGACCAAGATACAGCTTGATAGCTTACAGGCTTACAGCGCGCTAGGTAATGAGTCTTTGCAGAGCTTAGCTTCGTTAAAGCAGCCACAAGATATTCCGGCTTATGGTTCAAAACAGATGGAAGTGGCGAGTAAGATCTCACAACAACTCATGGAAGATAGCCAAAAGCTGACTCAACTTGGCCAAGATTTTAAATCTGCCGCTGACGAGCTTACAGCTTCTGCGGTAAAGACTGCGAAAAGTGCTTAGTTTATTGCTTGTCGGTTGATGGCGGAGCGTAACGTCTAGCATCGCCATCTCTCAGAATCACTTCTAACAAGGATGTCAGAATGGAAAATAAATCGCCCTTTGAAGGCATGATGAACCTCATGTCCCAATACGGACAAGCCTGGATGGACAATCTAGGGCAGCCAACACAATCGACATTGATGAAAACCCAATCGGAAGATTTTACGAAGTGGGTGGGCTCAATGACTCAGAACCCAACCAATATGGTTGAGCAACAGATGAATTGGTGGGCGCAGCAAGTTAACCTACTTAACGGTTGTATCCTTGGCACTCAAGAGCAAACCAAAGAGACGGATCGCCGCTTCCGTGACCCCTCGTGGAATGACACACCACTGTATCGTTACATCAAAGAGAGCTACAAACTTGCTTGTGACAATATTCAACAATCAGTTGAGAACGCAGATGGACTGGATGACGAGACCAAAGCTCGCCTTTCATTTTTCACTCGACAGTACCTGAATGCGATGTCGCCAAGCAACTTCGTGTCGACCAACCCAGAGATACTCAAGCTGACCATGGAGAGCAAGGGTGAAAACCTGATCCAAGGGATGAAGCAATTCCGTCAGGACTTAGAGCAAAGTGCTGACATACTCAATATTCGAATGACGGACAAAAACCAGTTCACCTTGGGTGAGAATATTGCTTCAACGCCCGGAAAAATTGTCTTTCAAAACGAGATGTTCGAGCTGATTCAATACAAGCCGACCACAGAGCAAGTCTATAAACGTCCGACGCTGATCGTACCGCCATTCGTGAACAAATATTACATTATGGACGTCAATCCAGAGACCTCCTATGTGAAGTGGTTGGTCAGCCAAGGTCACACTGTGTTTATGATCTCTTGGGTGAACCCTAACGCTCAAATGCGAGACGTCGACTTTGGCAACTACGTGACTCAAGGCGTTCTACCTGCACTTGATGCCATTGAAAGTGTCACAGGCGAGCGAGAAGTTAACGGTATTGGTTACTGCATCGGTGGCACCACCTTAGTCGTAGCCATGGCTTACCTTTCTGGCAAACGTCGTAAACAGAGAATTAAATCGGTCACTCTGCTGACCACAATCCTCGACTTCCAAAAGCCAGGGGAGTTAGGTGTATTCATCAATGATCCGATCATTAGCAGCATTGAAGCGCAAAACAACCAACGTGGTTATATGGATGGCCGCCAAATGGCCGTGTCATTCAGCTTACTTCGTGAAAACAGCCTGTATTGGAATTATTACATTTCCAATTATTTGAAAGGGGAGAGCCCAATGGCATTCGACCTCCTTTATTGGAACTGTGACAACACCAACGTGACTGCTGCGACCCATAACCAGTTACTACGTCAGTGCTATCTTGAGAATCGACTAGCCAAAGGTGAATTGGTGATCGATGGTGTGGTGATTGATTTGGGTAAAGTAAAATCGCCGGCTTATTTCCTCTCTGCTATTGATGACCATATCGCGCTATGGGACGGCAACTTTGAAGGCACAAAACTGCTAGGTGGAGACAACAAATTTGTACTTACCGAGAGCGGTCATATTGCAGGGCCGATGAACCACGCCGATTCCAATAAATATGGTTTTTGGACCAATGATAATAACGACCAAGCATCATCTCAGTGGCTTGCCAGTGCCGACAAGCACCATGGTTCGTGGTGGTCGCATTGGCAAAATTGGGTTGATGAGCGCAATTTCTCCGAAATGATTGAAGCTCGTGAGCTAGAAGGGGAACTGGATGCACCAGGTGAATACGTGAAGCAGCGTATTCAAGATGTAATTGTGCAAGACAACGAAATGGAAAAGGAGTACGTATAATGAAGCCAGAAATCGGCCAGACTGCCACCATAGAAAAGACGTTAGATAAGCAAACCGTAGAAGCGTTTGCTAGCGTCTCGGAAGACTACAACCCAATCCATTTAGATGAGGATTTCGCTAAAACCACGAAATTTGAGCGCCCAATTGTACATGGCATGTTGGCATCGAGCCTTATCTCTGGCCTGCTGGCTTCTAAAGTGCCGGGCTCAGGCAGCATTTACTTGGGGCAATCCTTGAAGTTTGTTCGCCCTATTTTTGTTGGCGAAACTGTCACAGGCAAAGTGGAAGTGACCAGTGTGCGTGAAGACAAACCTATCGCTGTGATATCTACTCAAGTATTGAACGCGAACGGTGAAGTCGCCGTCGATGGTGAAGCGACAGTGATGTACTCCGTTTAGCCACAAAGCTATAAAATTACAGCCAACATTAGTCGTTTATGGGCACGATGCAGTGCTTGATTCCGTTGCCAAAGACGGTATCACTTTCCCAGTGGCCAGGCTCGTTTCTATGCTCGGCATTTGCTCATCTTTCGGTAATATGGCGCTTTGCTGCCAGCCGTCCTCGCGTGCCTTTTGAGTTATAATTGTTACGTATTTTTTTATTGGATTGGCGTAGGTGTTTCTATAGTGTTTCACCAAGAACTTTGTCGTTCCAAATATGGTGATAAATGAGTTTGTGGCTCAATGTTGAGTAACCTCTGATATCATAGATATCCGACGATTTGGTCAGGACTCCAATCCAGTTGTAGCAAGTTTTCAGGTAGGCTAAAGTCGATTTAGTTGTAGCTCTTATTTCTAATCGGCCGGCTCAGCTGGTTGCGAGCCATTTGTTGGGATCTCCATAACTGATAGGAGTATCTTTTAAAGTGTCTGTTGTATCGGTAATTGCGTTCAATTTCTCGATAGAGAGTGGCTTTGTGGCGTCCCAGTTGTTTAGATACTTTAACGATATTAATTCCTTGCTTTCTGAGTGCAGAGATTCTGTACTTTTCATTCTTATTGAGGTGCGTGTAGTTCATGTTTTTTTACTTCTTGGCGGGAGCAAACTTCATGATTATCGCATCCCACTGTTTTTATGTTCAGAGGTGTCGCAGTTGAATCCAAGACCCTAAATAAAAACCTCCGTTCACGTTAAGCGTAATCGGAGGTTCTTGTATTAGCCTATAAGCAACCGAGATGTGCTCGCAGCGATATCTAGGTTTAATCTAAGTGCAGAGTCACTCCGGAGTAATTTGTGTACCCACGAAGCAATACGTGATAGGTGACGCCCGGCTGAGCGCTCACACTGCATTGCTCGCTATTACCTGTACGATAAGGGCGGCAATCATAACTTGAAGTGCTTGGTTTACTGCCTGCTTTGACATACAGATCTGCATCGCCAGTTCCGCCAGATATTGCCACCGTTACGCTTGATGCAGAATCTACGGAGAATGTGTAGAAGCTTTCAGAATATTTGTTGCCACTTAGGTTCGCAATAGGCGTCCCTTTAGTGAGTACATTGTCACCCGGAATGGTAGTGCCGCAGCTTGCGTTGACGCCAACACTATTAAACGCATCTTCTACGTCGGCAACGGTATAACCCATATCTGCAGCCGCTTTAGCTACGCCACATGCACCGGCATCAAAGGTACTGTTGGCTGTCCAATACAGTTGGTTGGCTACGGTAAATATTTCAAAACCTTTGCGTACATCCCATCCTGATTTGTTGGCTAAAAGGTAAAATGCTCGGTTATAAACACCGCTCGACAAGTGAACATTTAAACCATCGTAGTAATCAGAGGCGTGATCGATTGAACGGCCATCTTTTGAAGGTTGGTCAAAGTAGCGCAATCCACCTTCTGATTTGAAGATATCACTACCTACAATCCAATCCACATTTCCGCGCAGATAGTATTCAGCCGCTTCGCCTGCAATGTCAGAGAAGGCCTCATTTATGCCGCCCGACATGTTTCTGTAAACAAGTCCCGAGTTCTGCTCTGTGAATCCATGGCTGACTTCGTGAGCACTCACGTTGATATCAACCAATGGGTAAAAGGTATTTTTGCCATCACCAAAAGTCATTGATGTACCATTCCAGAAAGCATTTTCATAATCGGTGCTGTAATGAACTCGCATCGTCAGCTGGAAAGTTAAAGGCGATGTGTTCATCCACTCTTTGTACATATCGAATACGACATTACCAAAGTAGTGTGCATCGTTAAGAGGCGAGTAAGCCCCGTTAATGTATTTATGATCGGTGTAGTTAGTTCCGTCGGCACAGTTGTAGCTGTAGGGCGCGCTGCCAGACGTTCCGTTCCGCAAATCGACTGTCTTAACAGATTCATTTTCTAACGTACAAGTCGTCCCTGTTTTGTCGATGGGAAAGCTAGGGAAGTCACTGCCATATTCATATCGAGTGGTTTTGAGGTTGCCACCTGGGCCAGTACCTAATGCTTTAGCGTGGTTTAGCCCATTCCATTTTTGGAGCACATCGCCAGTCGTGGCATCAATAAAGTAGAAAGGGCGCTCTGGCATTGAGGACGCGATAAAGAAATCAACCAGATACACCACTTGGGCGACTTGATTCTCATCCAATCTCACCATCAGTTTCGCGTTTTTATTTTCAATCGACTTTTTGCCGACGGTAAACGTGCGATGAGCGGACAGTGCGGCTTCTATCGCTTGTTGCTGATTTAGTTTTGGCGCGATGCTAGATAGGTCACCACTGATCCCTTGTGCCATTGAGCCGAACACCTGAGTGGGTTGGTTCTTGGAAAGGGTGGCCACAACCGAAGTATCAAAGACGGGTAAACCTCGGTGAGTTTGTTGGTAGCGGACTTTTGTTTTTCCATTAGGAAGTACTACCCGTTTAATTTCAGAAAAACCTAATTCTAGTGGTGCAACACTCTTCGACTGAGCGACGAGGCTTTGTTGTAGCAGTGTATCATTATCGACTCTGACCATTTCTGCAGCGTGTGCAGTAAAGCCGAAAGATGTACCTAGAATGGCTGCTATTTTCCAGCTTAATTGACGTTGTTGGTTCATTTTTCGTTCCTGATTTTAATATAAACTCCTGCTTCCCAACTACTTTATAGGAAGTCTATATGTAACACACTAATGCCATGTGTTGTGAATCAAGATTGGAAGAGTATTTCGGCTTATGACAAGTTTATATTAGAGATTAAATTTTAGAGTATGTAATTCAAAGTTTACAAGAGCTATTATTAATGAAATTGTTTTTATACAATTCAGTTTTATTATTTGTCGTAAGGGTATGAAGGGATTGGAGTTATTTAAATCCGCTTTGTTTGAATTGATAGAATACGTTTATCTAAGCTAACTTCGATATTTTTCTGTTTTCATCTCAATTACAAAAGAGTAAATAAACGTTTTTTTTGAAGTGGAAACATTGTCTTTGTGATCAATAGTAGACTTGTTTTAACAATATCAGAAAGAGTAGTTGTCAAGTTTTCTTCATTTGATCCAATCAGAAAGGAAAAATCTACATTTTATTGCTCAGTGACAAGTTGAAAACGATAAGTGGTTGTTATAAAAGGAGCCAGTCGTTTAAGATAGTCGTCATAAGAAACTAGACAGAAAAACTCTGCATTTAAATAAAGAATATTTGTCTGATAGCTTTCAAATAAATGAGGAGCAACTGTAGAAGTTGTAAATATTGCAGAATATAGCGAAGAGATCGTCCTGCACTTTGGTGGGGAACGCAAAAAGATTAATGCCTACACGCATGCTACTTCTTTGGTATTTATTAGTGACGCAATCAAAGAAGCTAATGCAATCATTAACCTTGGCTATGAAGTAGAGATACTTGTGGAAGCTTTTGGTGAGGGTAGCTTTAGAGCGAAAGTTAAAACAGTTTACGGTGGTTTGAAAAATATTTTCACTGTGAACCGCGTTGAAGCTGTAGCTATTGGTATCGTTACATCCTTTATATTAACATACATTAGCAACAGGTTCTGATGTAAAGGTAATAGTAGATGACACCCAAGTAATAATTGAACAAGGCGATAAAATGAGCGTTGTGCCTAAAACAATCTATGATGCTCAAAAGGAAGTAGAAATATCTGAAAAATTTAGACAAAGTATCTCTAAAACTATACAGTCGGTTGATAAAGACAAGCACATAACAAGCTTTGGTTTTACGCGAAATATTGACGACAAATCACCTGATATTGAGATCTCTCGAAAGCAGTTTTCATTATTAACAACGCCTTTAGAAATAGAATAACCTCAGCGAGAAATTAATGAGGTGGCGGAACTTCAAATAAAAGGGCGATACTTGTACGTTCAAAAAGAAAATGGGAGTTCATCTGGCGAGGTATAAAAATATCGGCACCAGTATCCGACCAACAGTACTACGATGATTTTTTTGCACATAAGATAACTGTGGCGCGGGGCGGGTGACTCACTAGATGCAATATTAACAATCTCACAAGTTCGACATGAGGATACTGGTATCTACATAAACTCTAAATACGAAGTCAAAGCAGTACAACTTCACATACCAAGAGCAACTCAAATTGAGATAGACGCATAAATTTATTTAAGAATGCGTGTAAGAAAGATTCGCAACACTAAGTATTTTTTGCTTACGGAGTAACAAGGGAAACTCACATGAAAAACATAGCTATGGCGGTGGTTGTAAGAGATGGGAAAGTCCTCGTCCAAAAGCGCTTTAGACATGGTCAAGGTATGGTCTTTGAGTTCCCTGGAGGTTCAGTTGATCCCGGTGAGTCGGGGAGCCAAGCCGCAATTAGAGAGTTGTGGGAAGAAACAGGTCTTAAAGATTTACAACTGCTCGGAATTCATCAAGGTAAGAACGACTTCGGTGGTGAAATTCACTATGTAGTTTTGCCTGCGGATCACAATGATGAGCCTGAAATGGTCGACGCAGAAAGACAGCAAACTTTCTATTGGCTTGAGCCCTCAGCGATTCCTCTTGATGACTTTTATCGTGCAGATATCGAGTTTATAGAGAAGTATTTGAGTAGATATGCATAGTTCAAAGTTGGTTTGAATATTGAATTTACTGTGTAGTAGACATATTACTGCATGAGCTGTTATTTAAGTTCCTCTAGATGCTTTAAATGGGACTTTCACGTGTAGCGATTTTGTACAAGTTAACATGGAGAATAAATTGAAAGATTATGAAGTTTATCTGTTCGATATGGATGGAACATTAGTAAATTCAGAGCCCTTAAAGGGTAAAGCATTGGCACTAGCTTGTGCAGATTATGACGTTCAAGTGGACTACAACATATATAAAGATGTCATGGGGGAAAATTGGCAGGTAGTGACCGGGCACTTTTTCGATCATGTGGGGATTTCACCAGACCTAGCTGAATTTAACCGTTGTTTTCGAACCCACTACGAACGGGTGTTAGGTGAAGAGCTAGAGCTAAATATTGGCGCTAAATCGTATATTGAACATCTTAAAAAAGAAGGTAAGAGATGTGGTGTCGTAAGCTCGGCTGCGACATGGATGGTCGATAATATTTTAACTTCGTTACAACTGGACAATGTTTTTGATGTTGTAATCACTCAAGAGCAGGTAACTAAGCACAAGCCAGATCCTGAAGCGTATAACCTTGCAATCCAAAATCTAAACGTATCAGCTGAACATGTAGTCGTGTTTGAAGATTCAACTGCTGGTATTTGTGCTGGTAGATCTAGTGGTTGCGATGTTATTGCTGTTAAGCATGAGTTTAATACGAGAAATGACTTAAGTGGTGCACTAAAATCAATCCGTACTTACGATGAAGTGTTGGTGTAACAAAGTTATCTGTTGTGATTCTCAATACCTAACATTTTGAATCAAAGGTTGGGTTTATTGCTTTGAGTACAATTTTTAGACAGGAGCGTGTTATTCACCTCTATTCAGCATCAGCTTCAAGGAGGAAGCATGACAAGCGACCAACTATTAGAAAAGGCACTTTATAGCAGTGCCAGCATCCATCAACCTCATTCTTTAAAAGCTTATTTGTCTGCGAATTATCTGAATGGGTATTTGGCTAAATCAGGCAATGTATGGCTTAAAACGAGTGAGCTGATAAACCAAACTGAGATTGAAGTTTTAGGCGAGTATTCTGCAACGTTACAAGCACCCAAGTTCTCAGATTTTCGTATTCAAAGGATATTGGATAATGGGGTATACCCAGCGGCGTATACTGCTTTAATGCAGTGGCATGAGAATAAGGGCTTCCAAGATATATTCTCGTATTACGTTTCACAGGCTTCTAAAACAAGCGAATACCTTTCCCACAATGTGACTATCTTATTGGCACTGAATCGTGTGTACCGTGAGTTAGAGCCGTCTCAAGTTCCAGTATTCCTTAACCGCTTCACTGAATTTGTCACATCAACCAACTCTGATTGCGACCAAAACATTTATGCAGGTGAAGTCGTAGGTCTCGATAAGGTATTACAAGCGTGCTTAAAACAGTTTGGTTTCTTTGGGCACAACCTAATTACGCTTACATGGATATTGCGTTGCAAAGAAGAACTGTCGAAAGAGCAATATGACGCAATGCTTTTTAATCTATATCGACAGGCCAATAGCCCATTGGAAGATCCAGACGATGAGATTGACCAAACTATTTTGGAGCAGTGTCAAAGCTCAGATAATTCCGATGAGTTCTATGACAATGTCCACCGATTGGTTTTCGGGTATACGTCGAATCTACACCAAATAACGTTAGCGGATGCATTGTGTTTTCTTCACGAACAATTCCCTGCACATACTGCTGAGCTAAAATGTGTCGCAGAGTATCAATGTCGTTTGTTAGAACAGTAAATTTAATTAGGATATTGAAGCTAACATTATGCAATGTCAGCAATCTAGGAAAGGAAATGAAAAAGTTACTTATTGGCTTATTTTTACTGGTTTCGACCAGTGTAATAGCGTCTGAAAATGTTCCGGAAATGTCGATTAAAAACGGCTATGTGGAGCCTTTCCAAATGTTCGATAACGTATATTACGTTGGAGACCGGTGGGTTTCGTCTTATGCGGTAGAGACTACAAAGGGATTAGTTCTTATTGATACACTCGATTTCCCTTATTCGATGTGGATCCCCACCAATTTAGAAAAGCTTGGGTTACAAGATAAGGCCATCACGCACATTTTAGTGACTCACGGTCATTCTGATCATGCTGGTGGAGCGCAATATCTTCAATCTGAATATGACTCAAAAGTTGTGATGACGCAGAAGGGTTATGAATTAGCCATTGCTCAAGCCAATAAAAGCAGCGGTAAGAATACCTTTTTGCCTCCCCAAGTAGAGTTATTTGTGCAAGACAGTAGCAGCCTTAGCGTTGGTGAAGACGAGTTTAAGTTTTACCTTACACCCGGCCACACGGAAGGGGACTATTCAATAGATCTTATGGTGAAGGACAAGGGTATATCGTATCGCGCATTTGTTGTTGGCGGACACAGTATAAATGCACGAGATCCAAAGCTAGCGAAGCAGTTTTTCGAGAGCATGGACAGAGTCCGAGAGATCGCTTTGCAGCCACCAGTTGTGAGTGTAAATCTGTCTAACCATCCACATAAGAATCATCTATTTGCTAATCGTGAGAAACGAAATGTCGATGGTTCGAATAACCCGTTCATTAGCGAGAGCAATTTTTTCCGCTTCCTAGAACAGCAGGAAGCATTAGCGAAGGAAAAGCTTGACCAAGCTAAGGTAAGATGAGTTCTTTCTCAACAGATGTTTACCATAGTCAGATTGAACTTTTTGGCTGTAATTTAATGATTTAATTTTTGAACACAGGAGATTTAATGGCTGACAACGCAGTAGAGCAAGCAATCGAAAACATCCGATTGAAATCACAAGGCACGGATTGTTTAACGAGTTGCGCGGTGACGATCAACTTCCATCCCGATCGTTACACGTCTGACAATAAACCTTTGCTCGAAGCGATGGCTGAAGATGGTTGTTTGAAGTCTCAATTTGAAACAGGTACCAGTAACGGTGGTATGACGGCTTACCTAGGTGGTGACCGTTGGTTATGGGAAAAGCGAGTGTTTGACGGTGCGTATGATGATGCTCCGAATACGCTTAGGCCGAAATATGGTGCATTGAACTACCGAAATTACGAAACAGGTGCGTCACCTCGTTTTGGATCCTGTTACTTCCAACTGAAAGCGGAGATCTTGGAACGAACCACGTTCTGCTATCCCGACAGCTTCTTTGAGCCAGAGGATTTCGCCGTTTCTAGCCGTGTGCAGGCATTAGTTGATAAAGCATTGTCATCCGATGTTGACTTGCTTGATGATTATATTGAGGCGCATGTTCATGGGGTTATCTCTCTGAAAGACGATATTGAATGTCTTGTATTAGACCCAATTTACCGCTCGACGATTATTGAAGAACGCGCGGCGAAACTGGGCGTTCCGATAAAGTGGCACAATGGCTTCGAGCTAAGCATAGAAGAGATGAGTCGCTACCCAGATTATCGCGGCCAACAGTTCATCGATTTAGCTGAGAAGTTAGCAGAAGGCGGTAAGCTTAACCCGAAGATACTTGGGTTGGCGGTTACTGAACTTGGTTATGACCAACAAGACGTAAAGAAGGTCTGGCATTACTTGGCTCGGTTTGGTTATCAATCAGAATAGATCTCTAATAGCGTAAGTGGGCTCTTCTGAGATTTTAACCGCAACGCCCCGCATTTAGCGGAAACCCGCAATAGCCAGTGGGTTAACACACTATATGAAAGGGAAGGAGACTCAGGATGAGTGCAGTTTTTAAGGGTTCGTGTTTGTGTGGCAGTGTTCGTTTTTCTGTTGACGGGTTCAGCGAAAAAGCCGCCAACTGCCATTGTTCAATGTGCCGAAAATTCCATGGTGCCGCTTTCGGGACGTTAGTTGGTGTACAAGGCTTGAATTGGCTTTCTGGTAAAGATCGACTCAAAGAGTTTGTCGCATCAAACGGCACAACACGTACATTCTGCTCCAACTGTGGATCAAGCCTTGGCTTTAGAGTACGAGGTGAACCTCTTGAAAATATTGAGTTGGCGATATCAACGTTCGATGTCGATATTCCTGTCACAATTGATGCTCAGATTTATACAAAATACAAAGCGAACTGGTGTGAATTACAGACCGAGTTAAGCGTTTGTCCAGAAGGGCGTTCAACCTAAGGTGCAGAATCCGTTAGCCGGTTAAACATAGATTAAACCTCAATCTGTGTTATACATCAAAGTTGATATTATTTGGGCTAACTCATTAATTTTCATTATGTTAGGGTTCTTCTAGTTTTTATAAGAAGGCGACTAGATTATGAAAAAGGGATTTGTCATCGCTGTCTCAATTGGCTTTGTTGTCTTCTTCCTCGTTGGCCGCGAACTCCAATGGTTTGGGTCCAGCAATTCCGAGTCTTTTCCTAAACTGCCTGATAATCCGAGTTTTTTGCCATCTACTGATTTTGACGGTGAGTGGCTAGGTCGCCGAATTAACACCACTGGCAATAATATGTGTGAGCGAACAACCATCACTGGAATCATTCGTGAAGGTAAAGCCACTTTGAGGCTTACCTACAACGGAACAGCATTAGAGGGTTGGGTTTCTGAAAGCGGTGCATTACGGTTATATGCCAAACATCGCCAGTGGGATTACCGCTTTTCAGCAACTGGCATCGGCAAGCGATTTGATGGTCGTTGGCATTTAACCAATGGCCCGTGCCAAGGGAGTTGGTTTATAGAAAAGGTCGATGCTAAGTCTTAATCGTAAGTCAGTGAGAACCAAAAGGGTATAAAATGAAAATCAGAACTGCAGAGTTGTCCGATATAGCCGCTATTACTGGCATCTTCAATTTCTATATTGAGCACACTAACGCGCGCTTTGAAGAAGACAAGTTTACGTTGGAAAATCGACAGCAATGGTTCTCGCAATTCTCGAGTGATAGTAAATATCAACTTTATGTCGCAACCGAAAACGACTCGCTACTTGGTTTTGCATGTTCTCAACCGTATAGGGCAACATCAGCATTTGAAGATACAGCTGAAGTTACAATTTATTTAGCTGAAGATGCAAAAGGTAAAGGAATAGGCTCTAAGTTGTATTCTCAGCTCTTCGCATCAATCATTGATTTCGGTGTTCATCGAGTTCTTTCCGGTGTGGCATTACCCAATGAGGCATCGATCGCACTGCACAAGCATTTTGGTTTTCGAGAAGTTGGTGTGTTCAATGAATATGCAAAGAAAAATGGCAAATACATCAGTTCAATGTGGTTGGAAAAGGCTTTAGATACGGATATACCTCTTAAATCTTCCTAATGTCTTTGATTGAATACTTATAGCACTTTTGGATGCAGTATTAGGAAGCAATTTGAAAACAAAGGATACAATATGGACGTAAAATTGGTCAAAGGTTCAGACCCAAAATTCGCAGAGCTGATAACCAAAACGAATATGGCGTCTTACTACGATACGCGTGGAATCGTTTGGAGTCATGATCAGTTTTTACGCAGCTGGGATGAGCTAGATAACTATGAAGTCTATGTAGACGATATTCGTATTGGCGTTGTCCGCTTTAGTTACACCAGTGAGACAACCTTCCTTCGAGATTTACAGATATTAACCGAGTACCAAGGCAGGGGCTTTGGTTCTAGGTGCTTAGATTTAGTGATTGAACATGCGAACAGTCAGGCATCGACTCAGTTAGTGCTACGTGTGTTCAGTGAGAACCCCGCTATTAAGCTTTATCAATCAAAAGGTTTTACAAAAATTTCTGAAGTGAAAGGGCTTGTTGAAATGGAGCTGATTTTAGGAAGAACTATGGACACCATTATCAAACAAGCAATCGAATTGCGAAAAGAAGAGAAGTACCAAGAGTCTGGTGACTTGTTGGCAACGCTACTCACTGATGAAAATTATGCAGCCAAAGCACACCTACAGATAGCCTGGTCATACGATAATCAAGGCAAGGAACAGCAGGCGATTGAGCATTATGTTTTGTCTCTGCAAGGGAAGCTTTCTTCGGTAGAGCGCTTTGACGCATTGTTTGGCTTAGCATGCACTTACCGAAGCCTAGGGCAATATACTGAGGCTTTAAGCTATTTCGAACAGACGATAGCAGAGTATCCTGAATCCCTTGAAGTTCAGCCGTTTTACGCGATGTGTCTGTACAATTTAGGTCGACATAAAGAAGCGACATCTCTGTTAATTGATTTATTGGTTTCCACAACCAATAGTGATGCGATTAAAGAGTACCAACGGGCTATCTCTTTATACGCAAAAGACTTGGATAAAACTTGGTAAATGAGTTTCAATCGGCAATTTACCAATCCAATAAAAGCCTAAGTATCGAGTGACACTTAGGCTTGAAGGATTCGCTTTTATAGGTTTTGATCAGCGTTACACGGAAAGCTCTTTACGCACTATCTCTGCACCAGCGCTGAGTGCATTCAGCTTAGCAGAGGCAATGTCGCGAGGTAGGGGAGCCATGCCGCAGTTGGTGCAAGGGTAGAGCTTGTCTGCATCAACATACTTAAGTGTTTCTCTTAGCGTGCTAGCCACTTCTTCCGGTGTTTCAATAGAATCAGTTGCAACATCAATTGCGCCAACCATCACTTTCTTACCGCGAACCAACTCAAGCAGTTCAAGTGGTACGTGAGAGTTATGGCACTCTAACGAGATGATATCGATGTTTGATTGTTGAAGCTTAGGGAAGACTTCCTCATATTGACGCCACTCTGTGCCTAATGTCTTTTTCCAATCTGTGTTTGCTTTGATGCCGTAGCCATAGCAAATGTGTACTGCGGTTTCGCATTTAAGCCCTTCAATGGCTCTTTCCAAACAAGCGATACCCCAATCATTCACCTCATCGAAAAACACGTTGAAGGCAGGCTCATCGAACTGAATAATGTCTACACCGGCAGCTTCTAGTTCTTTTGCTTCTTCGTTTAGGATTTTGGCAAATTCCCACGCCAGCTTTTCACGGCTTTGGTAATGCGCGTCGTAAAGTGTATCTATCATAGTCATTGGCCCCGGAAGTGCCCACTTGATAGGTTGGTCAGTTTGCTGGCGCAGAAACTTCGCATCTTCAACAAATACCGGTTTCTGGCGTGAAACCGGGCCAACGACGGTTGGGACACTGGCATCGTAACGATCGCGGATTTTCACGGTTTCACGTTTTTCGAAGTCGACACCGTTAAGGTGTTCAATGAAAGTCGTTACAAAGTGTTGGCGTGTTTGCTCACCGTCGCTGACAATATCAATGCCTGCTTGTTGTTGTTCGTGAAGCGATACACGCAGAGCATCCTGTTTGCCATCCGTTAGTTCGTTGCCTTCCAGTTTCCATGGAGACCAAAGTGTTTCGGGTTGTGCTAGCCAAGATGGTTTAGGCAAGCTGCCTGCTGTTGAAGTCGGTAATAGTGTTTTCATAAATAATTCTGCCTGTCCGTAGGTTGCTAGAAGCGTTTAATCGCTGTCCAAATCGGTTTGAATCTCCCCAAAAGCGCGTTATAGCGCGTAATTGGCAGACCAGTTCTCTAGAACCGATTGGTATGGCTTTATGAAATGTTCTTCTGCGAACTTACCTTGTTCGATAGCCAACTTGCTGCGCTCTTCGCGGTCATACACAATTTGAGTCAGTGAGTGGTCCGAGTTTTTCAAGTTAGGTTGGTAGCGTTTTCCTGCAACAGCGTTTGCGTTGTAAATCTCAGGTCGGTAGATCTTTTGGAAAGTGCCCATAGTGCTTATGGTGCTGATCAACTCCAAGTTAGAGTAATCATTGAGTAAATCACCAAAGAAATAGAATGCTAATGGAGCAACGCTATTTGGTGGCATGAAATAACGAACTTCTAATCCCATCTTCTTGAAATATTGCTCAGTTAAAGAAGACTCATTCGGCTGATATTCAAAACCTAACACTGGGTGTTGATTCTCGGTACGGTGATAGATCTTATTATCCGATACGCTTAAACAAATAACAGGTGGTTTTTTGAAATTCTGTTTATAAGCTTGTGAGTTGACGAAATATTTAAAAAGTTTGCCATGTAATTCACCAAAGTCAGCTGGAATACTGAATTTATCTTGACCTTTATTATGATCCAAAAGTAAAACGCTGAAATCATAATCTCGGACATAAGAAGAGAAGTTATTACCAATGATCCCTTCAATACGCTCGTTAGTTTGGCGGTCAAGGATGTTGGTTTTAAGCACTTCAATCGAAGGGAATGCTTCACCGTTGCTTTCGATGTCCATGTCAACTGAAATGATTTCTAGTTCGACAGAGTAGCGGTCTCCGTTAGGGTTATCCCAATGAGCTAAGGCATTGAAGCTATTATCAATCATCTGTAAAGCGTTACGTAAGTTCGCTTGGCGGCTTTCACCGCGAGCCAAGTTAGCAAAGTTTGTTGTGATACGCGTACTGTCTGCGGGTGTGTAGTTTTCGTCGAGGTTGATGCTCTTAATCGTAAAATTAAATTCGTTATTCATACTGTTCTGACTTCCCAATTCGTTGTCTGACTTACTCTCGGTCTTTTATATCAGTGCGTTATTTTCGCTTGTAACCGTATTAAGAGTGTTGGCTATTTCGTTTAAAAATTTGTATTAAGTTATTCGCTTAGTATTTTTATACTTGGACAGAGCTGTGATTAATAATGGTATTACCTCACAATCAACATGAGGAATATTCATGATCTATCTGTTTGAAAATTAAAGCTGGTGTCAGTTATATTGATTATCTTTATGGAAATATAACCACAATTATACTGGGTTATTTAAGATGGTTTATTCAATTAAAAGAGGGATGAAATGAGTGATTTGCTGTTGTTGATTTTTTACTGCGCGTTATTAGGCAGTGGTGTTGGTTTTCTTGCCGGGTTGTTAGGTATTGGTGGGGGGCTGATCATTGTGCCTGTGCTAAGCAGCATTTTACTGTATTTAGATGTTTTACCATCTGACCAAGTGGTTGTTGCTGCAATTGCGACTTCATTGGCCTCTATTCTATTTACTTCAACCTCTTCTGCACTTGCTCACCACAAGAATAGAAATGTGCCCTGGAATATTGCGCCTTGGATTATGTTGGGTGTTGCTCTGGGTGCCTTGATTAGTGGCTTTCTGGCGGCTTTGTTGCCGGAAAAAGTCGTTCGTATTGTGTTTGCAGTCAGTGTGGTACTTATCGCAGTTAAGATGTTCTTAAGCAGTAAAAGTGATGCGCCCAAAGAGCGAAAGCTACCGAATAAAGGTGTATTAACGGTTCTGACAACCATTACTGGTGGTTTGTCTGCCATGATCGGTATTGGGGGAGGTGCGCTATTAGTGCCGCTGCTAACCTTCTTTTCAGTTGATATGAAAAAGGCGATTGGTTGTGCATCTGCTTGTGGCATTGTCATCGCGCTATTCGGCTCTATCGGTTACATCACCTCGGGCAGCAGCCACTTTGCTCTAACTGATGGCTTTGCAGGTTTTGTTTATTTACCAGCGTTATTGGGTATCGTGTGTACGTCTTGGTTCACGGCTCCTTTAGGTGCAAAAGCGACAAACCATTTACCCGTTCCAACGATTAAGAAGATCTTCTCTGTATTGTTGGTGATTATCGCGATTAGCATGGTCACTCGTTAGTGTCAGACAGTTCATGGCCTTAACCCGTTTGCAAAGTTGAACACTTGATGAGTTTATGTAAACGAACAAAGAGCAGCCATCAGGCTGCTTTTTTTGTTTGCTAATCTACATTTATACGATTATGTGTATGAGTATATTGATAAAATCTTGTTGTTTAACCTGATTAACTGCTATAGCTAAATGTACTTATTCAGATCAAGGGAATGCTAAAGGTGGGGGATTTATGGATCCGTTAACACAGGGCGTGCTAGGCGCTTCTTTGTCACAATCGGCGAGTAAAAAGCAACATTTGGTGGTCGCGGGGGCTTTAGGTTTGCTCTCTGGAATGGCGCCAGATTTGGATGCGCTTATTCGCTCAGAGAGTGATCCATTGTTGGCGTTGGAGTTTCATCGACAGTTTACCCATTCGCTCCTGTTTATCCCCATTGGCAGTTTGATTTGTGCTCTGGTTTTGTATCCTCTTTTCGCAAAGAGGTGCGGGCTCTCTTTTAAAAAAAGCTGGTTATACTGTGCATTGGGCTATGGCACGCATGCTTTACTCGATTCTTGTACTACGTATGGCACTCAACTGTTCTGGCCCTTCACCAACGAACGTTATGCTTGGAATACCATTTCGATTATCGATCCTGTCTATACACTTCCCATCTTAATATTGCTTGTGTTTGCAACATGGAAGCGAACCCCTTGGTTGGCTCGTATTGCGTTTCTATGGGCTTTGATTTATCCAACGTTAGGCATGATTCAAAGGGATAGAGCAGAAGCTATAGGATGGCAATTAGCGCAAGAAAGGCAGCATATCCCTATTCGACTCGATGCTAAGCCAAGCTTTGCGAATATTTTGGTTTGGAAAGTCGTGTATGAAACAGAAAGCCATTATTACGTGGATGCGGTGCGAGTAGGTACATCCGTCAAGACATACCCCGGAGAGTCGATCGCTAAACTCAATGTTCATAGGGATTTCCCATGGCTTGACCCTAATTCACAGCAAGCAAAAGACATTGAGCGTTTCCGCTGGTTTTCGAATGGTTTTATCTCACAGGACCCAAATGATGCGCTTCGGGTTATTGATGTTCGATACTCGATCGTACCTAACCAACTAAAAGCCTTGTGGAGCATTAAATTATCGCAGTCTGCAGACGCTGAAGAACACGTTTTGTATGAGACGCACAGAGATAATACGCCAGCGTCGAGGGAGATCTTTTTTGATATGTTGAAAGGTGAGTAATGTCGGTAAAGCGTTGAATTTAAAAAATTTTATCGATCAACTTTACTATGAAAAAAGGCTGATTCAGTAAACTGATCAGCCTTTTCATTTATTGTTCTATACAGCCTTTGTTGATTGGTTAATTAAAGGTAGCGATTTCTCAAATGATCTTTGAAGTATTGCGCATTCAAGGTTTCACCTGTTGCACCTTTTACTAAATCATCGGTGGTGAGTAGGCTGCCTTTGCTCCAAATATTCGACTCTAACCAAGTGAAGATAGGTGATAGGTCACCGCTTTCAATAACTGAGTTCACATCAACCGTTTTCTTCATTGATGCCATGAACTGAGCCGCGTACATCGCGCCTAGTGTGTAAGATGGAAAATAGCCGAATGCGCCGTCAGTCCAGTGGATGTCTTGCATACAGCCATTAGTGAAGTTGCCTTGAGTGCTTAAACCAAGGTAAGACTGCATCTTAGTATTCCAAAGTTCAGGAACATCAGTGTGCTTGATTTTGCCGTTAATCAGGTCACGTTCAATCTCATAACGTAAGATAACGTGCGCAGGGTAGGTCAGTTCATCGGCGTCAACACGGATGAAGTCTTTCTTCACGCGAGTATAGATCTTCTGGAAGTTATCTTTCTCAAATTCTGAGCCAGAGAATTGTTGTCCCGCTAGGTTAGCCAAGTGTCCGATGAACGGGTCGCTACGGCCAACTTGCATCTCAAAGAACAGCGATTGAGATTCATGAATACCCATAGAGCGAGCTTGACCAGCAGGTTGGCCTGCTAGATGTTTTGGTAAGCCTTGTTCATAACGAGCATGTCCTGTTTCGTGTACGATGCCCATTAAGCTCTGTACGAATTCGGCTTCATCGTAGCGAGTTGTGATACGGACGTCCGAAGGCACACCACCACAGAATGGATGAACACTTTCATCTAATCGGCCGTGATTGAAGTCAAATTGAAGCAGCTTCATGACTTCTAAGCCTAGTGCTTTTTGCTTTTCAGCAGCGTAAAAGCCTTTAGGAGCATTAAATTGCTCGCTCGATTGCTTCTCGATCACTTCGTCAATCAGGCCCGGGAGCCAAGTTTTCACATCTGCAAATAAGGTGTCCAGTGAAGCTGAGCTAGTTCCCGGTTCATAGATATCCAGCATCGCATCATAAGGTGTTAAGTTAGCGGCATCTGCGCGGATTTGCGCTTCTTCACGCGATAGCTCAACCACTTCACGCCAGTTCTTTTCAAAACCAACCCAGTCGTTGTTACCACGTTGGCTACGCCATGCATGTTCACATTTCGAACCTGCTAGCGACTTGGCTTCAACCAGTTTCTTAGGAAGTAGGTTAGCTTGCTTCCATTGACGTTTGATTTCACGAAGCGATGATTGTTGTTCATTATTCAGGTCTTCGTTTTCAGCGTCAGAGATCCAATCGGCCAGCTGTGGCTGAGTCATTAGTCCATGAATATGAACAGAAAGCTCGGCCATCGCTTCGCTACGCGCTTGGTTACCACCTGCAGGCATCATTGATGCTTGGTCCCAACCACAAATTGAAGCTAGATGTTGAAAACGTGAACATTTTTGAGAGTGTTCGACTAGTTTTTTGAATGCGCTCATTTGACTACTCTTGATTTGGTTTCTTTAAATGATCCTTAGGACCGCGTCAGCGTTAAGGTTCATCTCTCATGTACTTTGATTATGGCTCTGCTTGTTAATAACGCTGTGCTTCGTAGTCGAAGATATAGCGAAAAAAAGCATGAGGTGGCACGATGCCTTGAATTTACTATTTCTTAACAAACTAAACTGTTCTATTGTGCACAAAATCAGTGAGTTGTATAGCTGGTGGCAATTGTTGCTTGCGAATTGTTCAGATACACGGTATTGATGATAGATCGCTGAACAAGAATGACAATGATATGGATATTTTAAACTTTGAGGCATTTTTAATTGCTATCACTATTTTAACGCTAACGCCGGGTTTAGATACGGCATTGGTGATTCGCAACACAAGCCGCTCTGGCCTATCTGACGGTGTGATGACGAGCTTTGGTATTTGTAGTGGTTTGTATGTACATGCGTTTTTTTCTGCTGTGGGTATTTCTGCAATCCTCGCTCAGTCCGCTGAACTTTTTCAAGCCGTGAAAATGGTGGGTGCGGTTTACCTGATTTGGCTTGGCTTAAGCAGTTTACGAGCTTTGAGGAAAAATGGTGGCGGTTTGAAGGTCGGTGAACAAGCTCATCAAGCGTGTAGTGCGAAACGCTCTTTGCGTGAAGGTTTCTTATCTAACGTGCTCAACCCGAAAACAGCGGTTTTCTATTTGGCTTTTCTGCCTCAATTTGTAAACCCTGAAGGCTCGCCTTTATTGCAATCTATGTTGATGGCTTCGGTACACTTTATGATTGCGATGGTGTGGCAATGCGGTTTGGCAGGGGCACTTAACTCGGCTAAAAATTTGCTTAAGAATGCGAGCTTTATGAAGTGGATGGAAGGCGTGACGGGCATGGTGCTAGTGGTGCTAGGGGGGAAGCTTCTGATGGAAGAGCCTAGCTAAGTAATAATAACCTAGTATATTGGAATCTAAATCATTGACACATAGCCATTGGTTTTACAATAAAACGCCCGCACATCATTGCGGGCGTTTTTGATCGCTCAATTCTTGTTATGCTTTAACTGCTTCGCAATCCTTTGAGGAAGTTAACGGTTTGAAGAATAGCTTTGTTTCTTCGATAACAACATGACGTAGCAAGATAAGACCGATTAGGTTTGGAATAGCCATCAGGCCGTTCACGATATCAGCCATTATCCAGATCATGTCGAGCTTCAAGAATGCACCAGAAGCCACTAATGCAATGAAGATGATCTTGTAAGGCAATACTGCTTTGGTACCCAGCAAGAACACTACACAACGTTCACCGTAGTAGTTCCAGCCTAGAATCGTAGTAAACGCAAAGAAGATTAGGCCAACTGAAACCAGCATAGGGCCAAGCGTGTCTGCATTCAAACCAATAGCAAATGCATGAGTGGTCATAGCCGCGCCAGACAGGTCGGTTTGCCAAGCACCCGTTAAGATAAGTGCTAAACCTGTCATCGTACAAATGATGATGGTGTCGAAGAAAGTACCTGTCATAGAGACAAGGCCTTGTTTCACGCATGAATCTGTTTTTGCAGCAGCCGCAGCCATTGGTGCGCTACCTAGGCCAGATTCGTTCGAGAACACACCACGAGCGATGCCTGATTGGATAGCAAGCATGATGCTCGCGCCAAAGAAACCACCAGTTGCTGCTGTGTTGGTAAACGCAGAAGTAGCAACAAGGGTAATGGCATTCAGTAGTTGATCTGCATTTGACACCAGAACGCTTAAACACGCGACGACGTACATCACCGCCATGGTCGGAACTACTTTTCCTGCTACTTTAGCGATAGATTGAATACCACCAAGGGTTACCACTGCGACCAATATCGTTAGAACAACAGCAGACATCTCACGCGAAGCGCCAAATGAAATTTCAGTCGCATCTAAGATAGCGTTAACTTGTGGGAAGGTACCAATACCGAAGCAGGCAACACCGAGTGCGAATACAGCGAACATTACCGCTAAGATTCGTGAGCCCACACCGTATTGAAGGTAGTACATAGGGCCGCCAACCATTTCGCCATTGCTATCGGTTCTGCGGTATTTAACGGCAAGTAGACATTCTGCGTATTTGGTCGCCATACCAAATACAGCGGCAAGCCACATCCAAAATAGGGCACCAGGGCCACCAATCTTGATTGCGGTCGCTACACCAACGATGTTACCAGTACCAATGGTCGCTGAAAGCGCGGTACACAAAGCGGCAAAACTTGATACGTCACCCGTACCGGATTTGTCTTTGCTGAATACCATTTTTAGTGCGGTTGGGAGGTGTCTAAACTGGAGTAAGCCTAAGCGAAAAGTAAAGTAGATACCTGTACCCACTAGCAGAATAAGCAGTGGTGGTCCCCAAACGAATTGGTTGATGGTTTGTAGTGTAGCTTGTAGGTGGTTCATAGATTCCCCTTAATAAATCAAAAATTTAAGGAGAAGAGGGAAGGCAGTGCAGATCGCAGGGATCGGTAGCACCACTTAATACATACGGATTTCTAGATAGAATTCTTTTGTTAATTAAGGCTTATTGCTTTCCACTCCTCTGTCCTTTTGCCTGAGAGTTTCACTTAGCGAATCACTTTTAGATAAATGATGGGCACTAAGCTTGCTCCTTCGGCGACCGATTGAACGGTTCTCTCCAGAGGTTCCTCCAACGACAGTCCTCACTTTTCTGGATTTCTCCAGCATAAAGCACCTGAAAGATTTACTTCTTCGGCGGGTCAATCTAACTAAATGTTAGTATTTAGTTAAAAACCACTCTCCTGCAGTCTTCATTGGAACAATTACCTAAATAGTTAGGTAATCTGTAGGCGTATCCTAGATCATATAAATTTTGATGTCAGCTACAAAATATCTTTTTGAACAAATGTTGTTCGACTAAATGATCAAACAACGCGACTCTGACGTAACTTGCTTATTTAAATGGTATAAAATAGAGAAACAAGGAGGAGTTATGACTCGACTAATAGCGATTGTTTTTTTATTGGCGTTGGCATTTGTACTGTTTCGTTATAGGACAAACGAAAAAGTACAAAAATGGGTGGTGATAGTTATCGTTAGTAGCTTCCTTTTGTATACTGCCAGCCTAATGATTTCGGAATTAACTCGTTAGCACTGTTTGATATAACTCAATTACTAAGTGACCGTGTAACGTTTAACATATTTTTGGGAGTACCCGCTAGTGAACCTGCAACCTGGACAAAGCGAACAAGATGAAGTGGTTGTTATTGAAGAACGCGATAAGCGCAGTCAGCTTTATATCGGTATCGCAGCCGTTATTGGTTTGGCTCTTGGTGGCTTAATAGGTTCTACAGTGACAGCTTCCAAGTGGGAATCCACTTATCAGGTACTCGAAGCTCGTTATCAAGAATTGAGTGAAAGCAAAACACAGTTGGTGTCTTCTGTTGAAGCTAAAGTGGCGGAAGTTGATACAGAAATTGATGCTAAGGTTGAAGCGGCTTTGGCCGAGCAAGCAGAAGCGCATCAAAAAGAACTTCAAGATCTTGCTAAGCAATCTGCCGTGTTAGAGAAAGCAAATTACTCACTAGAGCAGCAGTTAAACGAGCAGAAACAGACATTAAATAAAACAGAGCAAGATAACCAGAAGCTAAACCGTCAGGCCGATATGCAGTCGACTTTGTTTGAGCGTTCTCGCGAGCTTTTCCGAAAAGAATTACAGATTTCTCAAGAACTAGAAAAGCTTGAGAAAGAAAGAGATACCATTGAGCAGAAACTAGGATCATTGAAGAAAGCGTGTGATGTTTTCTTAGATGGTACGTCTTGGGACGTGAAGTCTGACGCTTGTGAGAAGCAAGATAACGCGAACTCTCGTCTCAGCGATATCAGACAAATGATTGAAGTTCACACCATGGACCTTGAGCAGATCAAATCGCTAACTGAAGAGATGGGTTTGTAGGTTAAACGTTACGTCATCACTCTTTAGTCTTTAGTTTAAACACCCACATGATGCAAATGGTGTGGGTGTTTTTTGTTTGTGCTAAGTGGTGAGAAGAATGTGTCTCTCTATTAAGAATGCTTGCATCGCTCTCTCCGCCATTTGTGATTGGTGCTATATAGTTAACACATTTATGTAACTAGTGGAGTATTTGGTGACTTTGCTCACATATTTACAGACGTTGTAAGCCTCATAGTGGTGCAGTTATAGCATGTCTGACTGTTATTGTTCTTTGATTAGCCATTTCAATGGGAAGGGATCGAGCATGGATGAATATCAGTGTGAGAATTGCACCGTAGCTTATTGCTTTGATGACTGTAACTCGCAATTAGCGCAACGCGAAATGATTGAAGTAGAAGAGGCGGGTGAGCGTATAAAAGTATGCCAAGTTTCTGAGCTGCGTGAACAGGAAAACTTAGGTACAAAAAATCCCTACAAGCAAAGCTGGTAGGGATTTTTATTAAGCTATTGTCCTGTTCTCGCTTTCTCAAGCAAAGGGTATTACCAAAGTTTTTAGAACAGTGTTAATTAGCGAGTGATTACTTTTCGTAGGTTTTGATCTCACCTGATTTCACACGAGCAACGAATGATTGCAGTTCTTTCTTAACAACAGGCATCAAGAAGTAAAGACCTAGGATGTTAAAGATAGACATTGCAAAGATAGCTGCATCAGAGAAGTCGATTACCGCGCCAAATTGAATCGTGGCACCAATAACAACAAACACACAGAACATTACTTTAAAAATCAGTTCCGTTGTTTTGCCTTCACCAAATAGGTAAGTCCAAGCCTTAAGACCGTAGTATGACCAAGAGATCATGGTAGAAAACGCAAACATGATTACCGCGAGAGCGAGTGTGTATTTGAACACTTCTGCCGTTTCAGTAAACGATGCAGCAGTAAGCGTTACGCCCGTTAAACCAGAACCATCGAATGGACCCACGTTTAAGCCAGCTATAGTGATAACCAATGCTGTCATTGTACAAATGATTACCGTATCAACGAATGGTTCTAATAGTGATACTAGACCTTCGGTGATTGGCTCTTTTGTTTTAACCGCTGAGTGAGCGATAGCCGCTGAACCAACACCTGCTTCGTTCGAGAACGTTGCACGTTTCAAGCCTTGAATTAATGCGCCAATGAATCCACCAACGACACCTTCACCAGTAAATGCACCTGTAAAGATCGCGCTAAACGCAGGACCAACTTGATCGAGGTTAGAACCGATAACGATCACAGCCATACCGATGTACAGAGCCGCCATCCAAGGAACAACTTTTTCCGTTACTGATGCAATAGAAGGCATACCACCAACAATCACAGAGAAAACCAAAGCCGCTAGTACAAGACCCGTGATCACACCGTATTCACTTGGTACATCAAAAGCATAAGTTAACATGGCGTGTGCTTGGTTAGCCTGGAACATGTTACCGCCACCTAATGCTCCTAAAATACACATTAATGCGAAACCAATAGCGAGCACTTTTCCTAATCCGCCTAAACCTCTTTCACCGAGACCTTGGCTGAGATAGTACATTGGACCACCCGAAACAACACCCGACGGTAAGATAGTTCGGTATTTCACACCTAAAGTACACTCACAGAATTTTGAAGCCATACCAAGAAGGCCACACAAAATCATCCAGAATGTCGCACCTGGGCCACCAATCGCTAGAGCTGCACCTACACCTGCAATGTTACCTAGGCCTACTGTTCCTGATAGAGCCGTTGTTAGCGCTTGAAAGTGAGAAACCTCACCATCTTCTTTCGATTTAGGGTCGGTGTAGTTACCTTTAATGATATCGATAGCCATACCGACACGTTTAAATTGAACGAAACCAAAATAAACCGTGAAGACCATAGCTGCGAGTAATAGCCAGCCTACAATGATAGGGAAATTAGCTTCACCTACCGGTACACTTTTAAATATTAATCCAACGAACCATCCTGTGTATTCGTTGAAAAATCCATCAACACTTTGACTCAAATTGCTAATAGCTTGATTAAATGATCCTTCTTCTGCAAATGCACTGGAACTAAACAATAATATAAACCCAAAAAATAATTCTCTTATGTTTGTCATGGTTTTCCCTGTCTTTTTATTAAATTATGTTTGTTTCTGTTGTGTTTGTTTGATATTTCAATAGCTTACTTATCCCTTCGGTAGCGACAAAATGCTCTGTAGCCAAGTCGAAATGCGAAATAAATATAACTATTAATCACGTTTTATATGGATATCCTTTCGGCACGTGCACCATTAAGACTATGATATTCGGATTATCACGTCCTATTGATAACCCTATACATAAAACGAATGGCGTCAAAGGGATTTTCACAATAAATTTACAATTATTCGTGTTTTGTCGTCTTTTGGGAATAAGTCGATGATTTTTGAGTTGGAAAAAGCATATAAAAGAGCAAGACTCACAGTATGAATGGTCTCATGTAGGCTACGTAACTATGTTTGAAACGGCTTTTGATAAACCTGAGTTGTGATGTTGCTATCTCAGTAGATTAAATCAGGGAAGGTGGGTTGGCGGTGACTGGTCGTAAGAACTTAGGGCAGTTTTAAGTCTGAGGGTAATAAAAAAAGGTTCATCGCGGCTTTCCGGGGAAAGCCGCTTTTATCTTCAAGAAGAAGTAGTCTGTATCTCGATACCCATATCCCATTCGCTTGATTAGTTTTATCTTGTTGTTTATCCCTTCCAATGTGCATGTGTTAAGCGGATAACTTGCCGATGCGATAATGCCGTGAAGATAAGGACTCAGTTTTCGTGCGAACTCTTGCAATGGCTTAATTCCACTCTCCTGTACTTGTGCCCACCACACCTC
>NZ_JAKEUQ010000025.1 GCF_022397955.1 Vibrio sp. Isolate32
TACTCATGGATAGCCTCGGCCTCAAGACCACAAGGGCATTTCGCCTCAGAGTTAGGTTTAAGAGTCAGGGTAATAAGTGATGCTGTCTGGTGAGACTTTACTATTTTAAAGCCTTCCCAGAATGAAGATAGGAAAGTATGATTCGGCATGGAAACGGTAGTTTGTGTATGATTTTTGTTTGGCGACTAAACCCTATCACTTACTACCGTTTTTTTTTTGTTTTTAGTTCCCGCTAATCCGCGATGAACCTTAAAAAAGCCCTCATAGAAATATGAGGGCTTCTTAGGGCTCAATTCAATAAATTAGTTACTGAAATTAGCCTTTACCCAGATCATTCGGTGATCAGAGGATACGTCCTTGCCGTTACCATAATCACCAATTCGTGAGTCATTGAATAGCTTGCGTCCTTCTTCATACGAAGCTGACCAATAAACACCAGATTCAACGATGTTTAATGTAGCTGACGGCAGTGCGTAATCAACCGCAAGACCAAATGTCGATGTGATACGGTTTGGTTGTGGGTGAGGCAATGAATTATCTACCGCATGTTCAGCGGCGCCATAACTAGTAGGGTATAGACTGCCGTTGGTGACTTTTTGATTAACTAAAGAATCATTGTGCAAGTTTTGCATAACAGAGCTTATGCCATCGCCATCTAGTGGATCTAGGTTTTGGTCACCCATCATAACAAAGTGTTTGTCTTGCTCTAGTCCACCTGTCTTTCCAGAGTCGTCATAGATGAACGATTTGTTTTGGATGTATTGGTGCCAGAAATCGACTTCTGCTGCGTTTTGCTCGATGTTCTTACCCACATCAAAAGCAGGAGGAGTAGGGTGAGACATCAGTAAGTGAACGGTTTCAGTACCATTTTTAGTTGGAATTAGAATAGGTGCATCGACATGATTCTTTGAAGACAAACGAACTTCTGACCATTCTTCTTCTGTGTACCATTCATCACCACATGTCATGCCTGTTGGAAATTTAGCCGGGTTATCACATACAGTGATGGTAGGGATCGTTGAGCCTTCTAGGTCCTTCCATTTGAATTTTTGGAATGTGCGAGTGTTTGCCGTGTCGATTTCATATTTAGACATCAAAGCAAAAGCGTATTGGCCGTGATATAAGCCAAAGCCCCACGCATCTCCAGGTAATGTGCCCGCGTTGCCGTCGTTGTCTAGGTCAAAGCCAAATTCGTTCAATAAGCCAGTATTGGTCGAGTAGCTTTCAAAATAAGGGTATGAAATTGGCTCTAGGTTCGCGTCGCCACCAGCACCGTCAAGGCTTTGTGCAACCGAAAGGTAGTTTTTCTGGAAGCCTTCTAGTGCTGATTTGTCCGTTCCAGTACCGTCGTTGTTAAACTCAGCCATCATTAGCACATCAGGACGATTCTTTTGAATCACGGCTGCGACGTTGCGGATTTGAATAACTTTCGCTGCTGTTTCTTTGTCAGCGACATCAATCGTGTTATCCAAATAATCGGTCACTAATTTTGTTTGATCGCTTGGTTCAATCTGCATTTCCGTTACAAGATCTTGGAAGGTGGCACGATCAAAAGACAGGTTATAGGTAGCGATCTTTACTTCTTCAGGTTGAACGTAATCGGTATCGCTGCTGCAACCGATCAAAAGCGCAGAAGAGATGGCAAACGCGATAGATGTTTTTAACAATTTCATAAAATGGATCCGCTAATTGCTTGAAAGAATTTTGGGACGTGCATGGTATGAGACGAGGGTTAAATTGTAAGTGATATTGATCACGCTAAGCGGTGAGGCAATACATAGTATTGCATCAAAAATGTGACAAATGGAATCAGTGTTTATGATTTGCAGAAAGGCTTAAATTCAGATATTTAATTAGACCTATAAATTAAAAAAGCCCTCATGATTTGCATGAGGGCCTTCGAATAAGAACCAAACAGGATTGTTATTGGTGTGTTAAGTGTGCTTCTTTACTTTAAGCGTATTGCTCCACCGTCATCGCCCAACTTTTCTTTTGCTGTTCGAAGTTCATCTTGATCTGCTGGTAACGGACTTTAAGCAGTGAGTGCTCGTATTTCTTAACGACATCGTCACGTTTGCTTTCCAGAAGCTGCTTTTTAACGGCGTAGTACTCGTTCATATTGGAGACTAGAGAGTCAAACTCTGCCTGCAGTTTTTCTGCAATCTGAATGTTATCTGCACGATGCATGATCTTCTGCTGCGTGCGCTTCAACAACATTGCAGCTTCGGCCTTTTCAATGCGTGCTTGTGGTGTTTTCTTAAGCTTATTGGCAAGGCCCATTAATGAAGCGCTTTTGATCAACCATTTTGTTGGATCATATTGCCACCAGTAAATACCGTTACGGTAATCGTTCTCAAAGATATGGTGGAAGTTGTGGTAGCCTTCGCCAAAAGTAAGTACGGCAAGTACACCATTATCACGTGCTGTGTTCTTGTCGGTAAAAGGTTGGCTGCCCCAGATGTGCGCAAGAGAGTTAATGAAGAATGTGGTGTGGTGGTTAAGTACCAAACGCACTGCACCAACGATTAGTAGCATGCCAATTACATCTCCATAGATCAGGCCCAATGCGATAGGTACACCAAAGTTCATGATGAGCGACAGAAGAATGTAGTGTTTGTGCTGCCACATTACGATCTTGTCTTTCTTCAAGTCGCGACAGTTCTCGTGATCTTTATAGATAGACGTGTTGTAGTTGCGAATCATCCAGCCTATATGTGAGTACCAAAAGCCACGCTTTGCTGAGTATGGGTCTTTGTCGTTGTTATCGACATGCTTGTGATGAACACGGTGGTCTGAAGACCAATGAAGAGCGCTGTTTTGTAGGGCAAAGGCGCCACCTAGAGCAAATAGGAATCTGAGGCTCGAATGCGCTTCAAAGGCTTTGTGTGACCATAAGCGGTGATAGCCTGTCGTGATTGACAGGTTACAGAAGCTAAAACAAATCGCTAGCCATACCCAATGTTCCATTCCATAGCCAAAAAAATAGCCATAAACGGGAGCCGCAACAACAGCAAGCAGCATACTAAACGAGAATACAAAGATATTGAGCCAGATTAACGGCGGCTTTTTTGTTGATGGTTTGTCGGCACTATTCATTAGCAATTTTCCATTGGGCTTACATCTGTGCGCTAGAATATCAGCGTACACGTGTAAGTCAATATTGAAAGTGTAAACGTGTATTAGTATGTTTTACTTAAATATTGTATAAAGGTAGTGTGAAATGTAGTAGCAAGTCATAAATGGAAGTACTAAGGGCTAATAAATGGAAATTAAGGTAGCTGAATATAAAGATTATGAGCGGATTGCCCAATTACACGCGGATAGCTGGAAGCTATATTACCGTGGCATTCTTGCTGATGATTACCTAGAACATGAGGTTTTGGAGGACAGGTCTGTTATTTGGCAGACTCGTTTGATTAATCCTCCATTTAATCAACATGTTCTATTACTCGAGGAAGGCGGTTTACTGGTCGGTTTTGTCTGCGCATTTGGCAATCATAACTTTGAACGCGGGACGTTCATCGATGCATTGCATGTAGACAGTAACTACCGAGGCCGGGGCTTAGGCAAGCGTTTGTTGTCTGAACTGTCTCAACGATTACAACAATACTATTCTGATTCCGGACTTTACCTAGAGGTGATGTCTGAAAATCATCAAGCGATTGCGTTTTATGAAGCGATTGGTGGAAAACAAGAATTGGAACAGGTGTGGAATGCACCGTGCGGAAGTAAAGTGAATGAGAAAGTGATCTCTTGGCCTTCTCCAGTCGACCTTGAGCAGAAAACGAAAAGCATCGTCTATTCTTGATTTTCGATATTACGCTTTGTTCGATATGGCGTGATTATGCGACTGAGAATACAAATAAAGCGCCAAGTATTGTAGATGCTTGGGGCTTTTTCGTTCGTCCTATAATCAAGCGGCATATAGCTTCTAACTAATCAGACCAAGAGATTTGATTCCGTCCATTTTTCTTTGAAATATAGAGTGCTTGGTCTGCGTCATCTATGAGTTGCTCGACGGAACCTAGAGCTTGAGAAGCGTGTTTGACACCGATTGAAATTGTGACTTCTAATCTAAGGCTAGAAGGGCACTCCAGTAGAGAATCGACGAGAGATTGAATTGAATCTTTAGCTCCACCTTGAACCAGTATTAGAAACTCCTCACCGCCATATCGAAAATAGTTACTTCCAAGTGGCAGTCTTTTCTGAATCTCAATGGCCAACTCTTTAATAACCAAATCACCCATTTGGTGGCCGTAGGTATCGTTGATCGATTTGAAATGGTCAATGTCGATCATAATCGATGTGATCGACTGTTTGCGGTTAATGCTCGGTTCAATCACTTGATGTAAGTAAAGTCGGTTGTAGCAACCGGTAAGCGCATCTTTATAAGACAGCGCTTCAAACATATTCGATTGTTTACGTAATTGTATCGCTTGTTTTCGAAGTTGCTCAGACTGTGCAAAGCGTTTATGTACTTCTAAGTCACGTCTAATACAGGCCGCTGCAATCAAAATATAAGCGGACACATAAATAGAAATGGCTTCTACTTCATGAGTAGGTTCTGCAGCATACAACAGAGGAGATAATCCGGTTAGGTAGGCGGCAAAAATAAATGAAAGTGTTGTGATGCTGTATTTGGCAGATAATCTAGAAAACGCACCTATGTAGATCATCACGAGGACGATACCACCTTGGTAATCGAAATTCCCTAGGTCAATCGCGAGCCGCCCAACGTAGACTAGAAACAGCGAGCTAATGACAAGAAAAGTGCTTTCAACGAACTCTAAAAAGTTAGGCCTGTGCGTGATGTAATAGCGAGCAACAACCATCATCATCAAGAACAGTATGATGCGAAAGACTATTGGTGTGATGCACTCTGTACCGAAGTGAATATAGTCCGTGACAATAAAAGCACAGAATATTGAGATCGGGATGTAGATGAAATTTATGTACGGCAGATAAATTTCATTGTCGAAATAGGTTTTAAATCGTTGATTTTTGAACCCGATGTAAGAGCGCATTGAGAAACTATCCGAAATTGATACGCAATAATTTGCATAGTATGTCACAGTCTTGATGATTGTAAACGAGCATTTCTACAGATTTGTCAGTATGTTCGCTAGATCTACAAAGGAAGGGCACGATATTCACGTCCTACATGAAATAGAACGTGAATATGTTTAGAGGGATATATGAGAGTGATTAATCGCTATTAACGCTTGTTCTTCAAGTAACGCTTACGACGCTCTTCTTTTTTCTTAGCTTGTTGCTCGGCTTTTAGTGCTGCGGCTTCTTCAACTTCGATCAGCTCTTTTGTGATCATTTCTGGTAGTTCTAGAGTTACCTTACCCAAAGTGCCGTTACGAAGCTCGTGAAGTAAGATTTCAGAACACTTATGAAGGTCGATATGACCACCAGCACGAAGTGCTCCACGCTTACGACCGATCGCTTCCATCAACTCTATGTCAGACTCTGGCAGCTCTTCAATTTGGTAACGCTCTTGCAGTAGGTGAGGGTACTGCTTCGCAAGATACTCCACGGTGTAGAATGCCACTTCATCGTATTCCATTGCCGTATCCTTTACCGCGCCGGTTGCTGCTAGGCGGAATCCGCTGTGCGGGTTTTCTACTTTTGGCCAAAGGATCCCTGGGGTATCTGAAAGAATCACGCCGTTTTGTAGGTTAATACGCTGTTGACGACGAGTTACCGCAGGTTGGTTACCTGTCACTGCGATTGTACGTCCTGCTAGGCAGTTAATGATGGTTGATTTACCCACATTTGGGATACCCATGATCATAGTACGAATGTTCTTACCAATCTCTTCACGGTGTGGTGCAAGCTTGCGAACCAGCTCCATGATGTGATTTACTTCTTCTTTAACGCTGGTGGTAATTGCAATAGCCTTTACACCTTGCTCTTTTTCGAAATGCTCAATCCAACGTTCAGTTAACTCAGGGTCGGCAAGGTCACGCTTGTTCAGTACTTTTACGCAAGGTTTATCGCCGCGCAGTGAGGAGATCATTGGGTTTTCACTACTGAACGGAATACGCGCATCCAGTACTTCGATGATCACATCAACTTGTGGGATAACTTCTTCGATTTCTTTGCGGGCTTTATGCATGTGACCCGGAAACCATTGAATAGACATAGAGATAGACCTTGATAAATATAGTTGCTGCACATTGTAAGGGTTCGATAGGGCGTGTAAAGCCATATCTATAAAGGGACGATAAAGATAAGCCTTTATTGTCCCTTTATAGTTATTTTAGTTGATGTTGATGAGTATAGAGACCAAGTTGAATGGTTGTCCGAGGTTATTTTATTAGCCTTCTAAAAGGTTAAATCCACTTATGTTAGTAGGTGGCTGTTAAGTGAGTAAACAAAAATATCTGTAAACTAATTGTTGTGCTTGTGAATGAACTTGGCGCGCAGTGGAAAAGGCGACTTTCTTTTGGGTCATTAAGTTCTTCATATTTATATATAGTTGCTCATAAGCCTGTAACGCTTTCATGAATTATTACAGTTCTTATGATTACAAATAAAAATTATTTTTATTTATTTGCGTTGTTGGTAACCCATTGTGAAATATTACAACAATCTTAATCGTGTGTTTGGTTGCTTATTAAATCGCTCTAAGCCTTATCTAATCTATGGTTATTCGTTTGCTGTGGCTTAAATTTAGCCACTTCTACCTCTTTTGTTCTACCCCTTTTGGGTAGTTCGATTTCGTAATTGATTTACATCATATTTTCATTTTCTTTCATAATTCATTATTCGCTTAGTTAAGAAATATATAACCTTCAGGAATTCTTATGAGCAAGATGAAGCTAGTCGTAATCGGTAACGGGATGGTAGGCCATCGCTATATCGAAGATTTAGTCGAGAAGACAGACGTTGCTAACATGGACATCACAGTCTTCTGTGAAGAGCCTCGCGTAGCCTATGATCGTGTACACCTTTCTTCTTATTTTTCACACCATACTGCGGACGAACTTTCTTTAGTTAAAGAAGGTTTCTACGAGAAACACGGCATCAACATGCTGATCGGTGAGCGTGCTATTAACGTTAACCGTGAAAAGAAAACAGTTTACTCAAGCACTGGTCGTGAAATTCAATACGACAAGCTAATCCTTGCTACTGGTTCATACCCATTCGTTCCGCCAATCAAAGGTAACGAAGGTAAAGACTGTTTCGTTTACCGCACAATCGAAGATTTGAAAGCTATCGAAGCAACCGCTAAGAATTCTAAATCTGGTGTAGTTGTTGGTGGTGGTTTGCTTGGGCTTGAAGCGGCAGGCGCACTAAAAGCTCTTGGCGTCACCACGCACGTTGTTGAGTTTGCCCCTAAATTAATGGCTGAGCAGCTTGACCAAGCGGGTGGTAACCAACTTCGTCAAAAAATCGAACGTATGGGCGTAAACGTACATACAAGCAAGAACACGCTTGAGATTGCTCCTGAAGGCACTGAAGCTCGTAACGTGATGCGCTTTGCAGACGGTACTGAGTTAGAAACAGATTTCATCGTATTCTCTGCAGGTATCCGCCCTCAAGACAAACTTGCTCGTCAAATGGGGCTGGGTATTGCGCCTCGTGGCGGTATCGAGATTAACGATCACTGTCAAACAACAGATAAAGACATCTACGCGATCGGTGAGTGTGCGTCATGGAACCAAACGTTCTACGGCCTAGTTGCTCCTGGTTACAAGATGGCGACAGTTGCAGTTGACCACATTGTTGGTAACGAAAGCACGTTCGAAGGTGCTGACATGTCTGCGAAGCTTAAGCTTCTAGGTGTGAAAGTAGGTTCTATCGGTGATGCAAACGGTCGTACTCCTGGTTGTAAGAGCTACGTTTACCAAAACGAAGAGCAAGAAGTTTACAAGCGTCTAATCGTCTCTGAAGACAACAAGAAGCTGCTAGGTGCAGTAATGGTTGGTGACACGTCTGACTACGGCGATCTTCTACAGCTTATGCTGAACGAAATCGACCTTCCAGAACATCCAGATGCGTTGATTCTTCCTGCACACGCTGGTGCTGAAAAACCAACACTTGGCGCAGACTCTCTTCCTGAATCTGCAGTTATCTGTTCTTGTTTTGATGTAACGAAAGGCAAAATCGCTCAAGCGGTTGCTGAAGGTCACCACACAATCGGTGATATCAAAGCGGTAACTGGCGCGGGTACTGGTTGTGGTGGTTGTATTCCACTTGTAACTTCAGTACTTAATGCTGAACTTGCTAAAGCCGGTGTAGAAGTGAAGAACGATGTGTGTGAGCACTTTGCTTACTCTCGCCAAGAGCTTTTCCACCTAATTCGCATTGAAGAAATTAAAACATTCGATGAGCTACTCGAGAAATACGGTAAAGGCTACGGCTGTGAAGTATGTAAACCTCTAGCGGGTTCTATCCTTGCTTCTTGCTGGGGTGAACACATCCTTAAGCCTGAGCTAGTGAAACTGCACGATACCAACGATAACTTCCTAGGTAACATGCAGAAAGACGGTACTTACTCTGTTATCCCTCGTATGGCGGGTGGTGAAGTAACACCTCAAGCGCTAAGCGTTCTGGCTGATGTTGCGGCTGAATACAACCTTTACACTAAGATCACTGGTGCACAACGTATCGGTCTGTTCGGTGCTCAAAAAGATGACTTACCAGCAATCTGGAAGAAGTTAATCGCAGCAGGCTACGAAACAGGTCAAGCCTACGCAAAAGCACTTCGTATGGCTAAGACATGTGTTGGCTCTACTTGGTGTCGTTACGGCGTACAAGATTCAGTTGGTCTTGGCGTGATGATCGAGAACCGTTACAAAGGCATCCGTACTCCTCATAAGATGAAGTTTGGTGTGTCTGGTTGTACTCGTGAGTGTGCTGAAGCTCAAGGTAAAGATTTAGGTATTATCGCGACTGATGCAGGTTGGAACATGTACGTATGTGGTAACGGTGGTATGAAGCCTCGTCACGCAGACCTACTAGCAAGCGACTTAGACCAAGAAACGCTAATCAAGTACATCGACCGTTTCATGATGTTCTACATCCGTACGGCTGCTCCGCTACAACGTACTTCGGTATGGATGGATAACCTAGAAGGTGGTGTGGATTACCTACGTGAAGTTATCATCGACAATAAGCTTGGTATCAACGACCAACTTGAAGCTGATATTGCTGGCCTTGTAGACAACTTTGCTTGTGAGTGGACAGACACTATCAACGATGAAGCTCAACTTAAGCGCTTCGCTCACTTCATCAACGCTGATGATCGTGATGATAACGTTGTGTTTGTTGATGACGGCCGTGAACAACACCGTCCAGCGACATTCACAGAGAAACACCCTGAAGCCATTACTTCAAGGCACCAGGGCGACATCATTCACGTAGAAACTGTTTAAGGGGAGATGACATCATGGCATTTACCAAAGTTTGTAAGATCGAAGACATTATCCCAGGTACAGGTGTTTGTGCATTGGTTGCTGGTGAGCAAGTGGCTATCTTCCGCCCAACAAAAGCTGAAGAAGTGCTAGCGATTAGCAATACAGACCCTTACTTTCAATCTAACGTGTTATCTCGTGGTTTGATTGTAGAGCACCAAGACGAGCTTTGGGTGGCAAGCCCACTTAAGAAGCAACGCTTTAACCTGACAACAGGTGTGTGCATGGAAGACAAGAACTTTAGCGTGAAAGCGTACAAAGCTCGTGTGACTAAAGGCGCTGTAGAAATCTCTGCTTAATCTTTCGATGAGTAAGATTTGATAGTTCAAGGGTTCTAGTTATCGATATTGCCTTAACTCGGCAACTAGAACCTTTTCCTATCCAATTTTAACTTTTAAATTTAACTTTTAAGGACAACCTTATGTCTACTGATTTTAAACCGGCAGAATTCGTTCAAACAATGATCGATGTAGGTGAAGCTAAAACCAAGACGGGTACTCGCGATCTTCTGATCCGAAGCACTATGGCTGGTATTATCCTTTCTCTTGCGGTTGTAGTGGCTATCACGACTATCGTTCAAACAGGTATCGGTATTGTTGGTGCACTCGTGTTCCCAGTTGGCTTCGTCATTCTTAGTGTAATGGGTTATGACTTAGTAACAGGTGTATTTGGTCTTGCACCTTTAGCGAAATTCGACAACCGTCCAGGTATCACTTGGGGTCGTATTCTACGCTGTTGGGGTCTTGTTGGTCTGGGTAACCTTATCGGTTCTTTAATTGTTGCTTTCCTAGTCGCAGTCTCTCTAACAGGTAACTTCTCTCTAGAACCAAACGCTGTTGCTCAGAAGTTCATCGCAGTTTCTACTGGCCGTAGCCTAGGTTTTGAAAACATGGGTATGGACGGATGGATCACGTGTTTCGTACGCGGCATCTTCTGTAACCTAATGGTTTGTCTTGGCGTAATTGGTAACATGACAGCACGCACTGTATCTGGCCGTGTAGCAATGATGTGGTTCCCAATCTTCATCTTCTTCGCACTAGTATTTGAGCACACAGTAGTAAACATGTTCCTATTCCCACTGGGTATGATTCTTGGCGCTGACTTCGGTATCGCGACTTGGTTGAACTTCAACCTTATCCCAACAATCCTAGGTAACATCGTTGGTGGCTTGTTCCTAACATGTGTTCCACTATTCCTAACTCACGCTAGAACAGCTCCTTCTCTAGGCGCTAAGTAAGTCGAATACTCAAGGTTAATGAGTAATTGATAAAGTGTATGAAGCCCCAAACTGTTGATTTGGGGCTTTTTTGATCTCAACACTCTCTACTTAGTTAGCCTTGCACCTAAGTTGGGCTAAATGCGCTCGAGAATGGTGCAAATATCAGTGTTTACCAACGTAATAGATTGTTTTGTTATATAAACTTCTATCTTGATTAGAATTAATCGTGAAGTTTTACGGCAACAACTGATAGTCTAAGAAGTAGGGATATTGCTGATTCATTGAATGATGAGTCATCAAACAGAATTAAGCTTGAAATATAACAAGCTAACTTTCGGAGCAAAGTATGTCAGAAGTATCGCCATCGAATGTTAATAAAGAAAGCAATGGATTTGTATCACTGGTTGGTGCAGGGCCTGGTGACCCAGACCTGTTAACTTTAAAAGCAGCACGCGTCATCCAACAAGCGGATGTACTGGTTTACGATCGCTTGGTATCAAAAGATATCTTGGCGATGGCAAACCCAGAAGCAGAGATGTTGTATGTGGGTAAAAAGCTTGATCACCACTGTGTTCCACAAGACCAGATCAACCAATTACTGGTTACTAAAGCTCAGGAAAATAAACATGTAGTCCGCCTTAAAGGTGGGGATTCGTTTATCTTCGGTCGTGGTGGGGAAGAGTGTGAAACGCTCGCTGAGAACGACGTTAAATTTGAAGTCATTCCTGGTATTACAGCCGCTGCGGGTGCTACGGCTTATGCGGGGATTCCACTGACGCATCGTAACCACGCTCAAAGTGTTCAGTTTATTACTGGTCACCTTAAAAAAGACGGTGAAGACATCGATTGGCAATCACTAGCACAACATAATCACACCATTGTGTTCTATATGGGATTAAAAGAGAGCCCAAATATTCAAAAGAACCTGCTTGATAACGGCATGCGAGCGGATATGCCCGTGGCGATTATCGAAAACGGAACACGTCAAGAACAGAAGGTGTTTCGAGGTGGGTTGAGTGACTTAGCAAGCCTGGCTAGTGTTGCGACTAGCCCAGCGTTGATTGTTGTTGGTAGTGTGGCGCAACTCCATGAAAAACTTGACTGGTTTAACAAGTAATTGAGTCACAACTAATTTTCGTGTTTTGAATTAGATACTGCAGCGGCTGTTTTGTCGCTGCATTTCTTGTTGGCGCATTGGCATTTCATCAATGATGTTGGTGATGAGGTTCCAATCCGTTTTACCATTCCAACGATGCTTCTCTTTTCCGTCTTTACCAATTAATACAGCAGTGTGAGATCCTTTGGGAATCTCATAGATGCTAGTCATTGCTTCTAAGTTAAACTCTTCTTCCAGCCAAGTCGGGACGGTATATCCGCTTTCTGCTATCACCATGATGACGACATCTCTTTCGTCTAGCTGGCAGTTGTTGATCAGTACTTCATCAAGAAACTCTTTTACCACCGAGTCTTCCTCTGGTGCGAAGTAAATGACGCTGCGATGAGGCAGTGGTTGAGAATGGGAGTAGGCTGGATAAGCAAACACCGAATGAGTGGTGAGGCTCAAAATCAACACGGTGCTAACAGTCATTAGCTTGAGTAAATTTACCCAACTACTCGAGGGGCTGAGAGCACCCCTTACTGTGTTGCAGATGCTTCCGTGCGATTTATGTTCTTGTCGGTGTAGCATAGCCAACCTCCCTCTAGTAGCTTGTAAGCTTTACTTGTATCTCTAATTGCCAACCCTTGTGAGATGGTCACCATTGAAACAGTCGCGTGTTCAATCTGATAGACGTTTATTAAGCATAGTTAGGATTACGTTAAACATGCTTAGATTTACGTTAACCATAACCAACAGGTTCATTTTTATTGGATAAAGCGACTCGCATTTTAAGGTTGAATAGAATAGGGTATACCGAAAATCTAAAGGTATGAAGATATGGAAAACATAGCTATTTTGGTCGACGTTCAAAACGTATACTACACAACACGAGATAAATATCGTTCTAACTTTGACTACAACCAATTTTGGTATGTAGCGACAGAAGGCCGAAATGTTGTTGCGGCTAATGCGTATGCGATTTCTAGTCAAGACCCTAAGCAGCGTCAATTCCATCACATTCTTCGCGGTGTCGGTTTTGATGTGAAATTGAAGCCATTTATTCAGCGTCGTGATGGCAGTGCGAAAGGTGACTGGGATGTCGGTATTGCCTTAGATGCTATTGAACTAGCAAAGAACGTGGATACGATCGTTCTAGTCTCTGGAGACGGGGATTTCGAGATTCTTGTGGAAAGAATAAAACAGCGCTTTGGAAAAAAAGTGGAAGTGTACGGTGTACCAGGGCTTACAGCTCAAAATCTTATCGATTCTGCGTCAAAGTTCGTTCCGATTGAAAAAGATTTCTTACTATAGAGTAAATCTCTCATTTTATAATTGAAATTAATAATAACGATAATTAAAATGCAAACTATTATTATTTATCGGTTTGTATGATGTCGCGCGTTTTAGTTGTTGATGATGATATTCAGTTGTGTGAATTATTGGGTGAAGTTCTAGAAAATGAAGGGTATCACGTTGATACCGTTCATTGTGGCGAGGCTGCGCTTGAGTTCATTCAGTCTCACCCTGTTGATTTAGTCTTACTTGATGTAATGCTTCCAAACCTAAGCGGTATTCAAGTGGCAAGGCGTATTTGTCAGCGTTTTGCTACTCCCATTCTTATGCTAACCGCGCTTAACGACGATGCCTCAATGCTCGATGGCTACCAAGCAGGAGCTGATCAGTATATAGCTAAACCTTTCAATGTTCCTGAACTCTTAACCCGAATTAAGGTGATTTTGCGCCGAGTTGGTTTTGAACGTCAGAGGCAATCTTTGGCTTCGTCTAATCATGGTTTGTGCGAACAACTTTCTCGTTTACCACTAACCGGCACTGAGAAAGATCTGCTTGACTATTTGATTAAGAATGACGGCATTGTTGTATCTAAGTCTGACTTACAAATACATGTCCTAAAGAAAGAGTTGTGTCCCTTTGATCGTAATCTAGACATGCACATCAGTAATATCCGCCGCAAGCTAGTACAGGCAGGTTTGTCTAAACAGCATATTAAAACGGTTCGTGGTAAAGGTTATAGCTATCTAGAGTCGGTTGGAGCATGAGTGCCAAGCTGATACGTTGCCCTGACTTCATTGCCAAGCGTAAAGATGGACTAACGTTCCAACTTTTCTCATATCTGACGATCATCCTTGTCAGTATCTTTATTTTTCAAGCGGTTGCAGAAAAGGCGTTGATGAAGGCACTCCTTAAGGTGCCTGATTCTGTTAAGCAAGAAATGTTGGATCTTGCGTATCAAGCCAATGTGCTAATCGAAGATGGTGACATGGATGAGCTGGCCGACTGGGCCAATGCTCAGCAGTATTATTTGTTTGTTTTAGACAAAGATAATCATCCGCTTACACATAGACACATGCATCCTCACTTTGAGTTCAAGTTACGTTTCTTAAGAACGTTAGATCATCAATTGGATACCGTCGTGAATCGACCGATTTTTGGCCTACCTTTAGAAAACGGTAATAGCTTAGTTATCCAATTACCGCACCGGTTCCACCCCGCAAATTCGTTTGGCTTGTATTCGTCATTGATGAAGGTATTCATCGCTTTTATAATCCTGTCTTTGTTCTCTTTAATTATGGCTCGGAGACTTCAACAACCTTTGGATCGTTTGAGAGAGGCGAGTCGACGTTTAGCGGAAGGTGACTTCTCAGTGCAAGTCGTCTCTGAATTGAAATCAAACACTAGAGAGTTCAATGAGCTTGCGGTGGATTTTGATCATATGACGTTTGAGATTAAATCACTGGCAGAGAAGCAACGTCGCTTGATACGAGATGTCTCTCATGAGCTCAGGACTCCATTGGCAAGGCAAAACCTCGCATTACACTTATTACGCAATAAAGTTGATGAGAAGAGCATAGGCTTGCTAGATCGTATGGAAAGCGAAACAGAAGAGATGAATAAGCTGGTGGGTGAAATACTCGAGTTTAGCCGCTTAGAAACCTCTCGTTATGATGCCAAATCAAGCTTGATGCACCTTGAGCACTATTGCTCGATGCTGATCGCGCAGATGCAAAATGACTTAAAACCTAATCAAACATTGGTGGGTGATTTAGAAACTCCAACTTCGATGGTGAACATTGATGAGCGATTACTTTTAAGAGTGATCGGGAATTTGGTTGGCAATGCGATTAAATATGCGGGTGAGCATGCCCATATTTCGGTAACGACGTATGAAGTGACTATCGAGCAACGTTACAGTGTTATATCTGTAGAAGATGACGGTAATGGCATTCCTGAGAACAAGATTGCGGGTATATTCGATCCGTTTACACGAATTGAATCAGCCCGAGATAAACAGTCTGGTGGTTATGGTCTAGGCCTTGCGATTGTGAAAGAAGCGATGGGTGTGATGAATGGACATGTGACCGCTGAGAATAGAGAAGGTGGGGGGCTGAAAGTGAACTTGATGTTCCCAATATCTGATTAGCTTTTTCTACTAGAAGCACATTAAATGTAACTAGCCTCGCATAGTTGCGTTTAAAAAAAAGCGACACCGAATAAAAAACGTCACAGCAAATGCTGTGGCGTTTTTTGTATTTAGAGCTAAAGCGTAGCCATTAATTATGCTTTAGCTTGAAGCAGGGCAGCCAAATTACGCTTCTTGGCGTGATAGCTTAACTTCTTCTTCTTTCTCACCTGCTGCAGGGTCGTTGAAGCGAGATTCATCAAGAGAGCCTTCAGACTTAGCAACGATGATAGATACGGCACTATCACCTGTGATGTTTACAGCGGTACGGATCATGTCTAGAAGACGGTCAACACCCATGATTAGAGCGATACCTTCTAGCGGTAGGCCTACTTGGTTCAATACCATCGCTAGCATAACCAGACCAACACCAGGAACACCTGCAGTACCTACAGACGCCAATGTCGCTGTTAGGATAACCATTAGGTAATCGCCCATAGTAAGGTCGATGTTGTATGCTTGTGCAATAAACGCAGTCGCAACCCCTTGCATGATTGCAGTACCATCCATGTTCACTGTCGCACCTAGTGGGACAGTGAATGAAGCGACTTTGTTGTCTACACCCATACGGTTCTTTGCCGTTTCCATTGTTACAGGAATGGTTGCATTCGAAGACGCTGTTGAGAATGCAAACATGATTGCATCTTCCATCTTGCGTAGGAACGTAATAGGGCTAAGGCCAGTGAATCCTTTAAGCATCGCGCTGTAAGTCACCAAACCGTGCAGTAGTAGAGTACCTGCAAGCACTAAGAAGTATTCTGCTAGGTTCCAAATTGCCCCCAAGCCTAAACCAGAGAACAGTTTAGCCATCAAGAAGAACACGCCGTAAGGAGCAAGGTTCATCAGTAAAGCAACAAGCTTCATGATAACTTCGTTTAGGTCTGCAAATACAGCAGCAATGCGCTCCCCCGGTTTACCAGCAGCACTAATCGCGATACCGAATAACACAGCAAACACGATTACTTGTAGTGTCTTGCCCTCAGCCATCGCCTGAATAGGGTTAGTTGGGAACATGTCGATGATTACTTGGCCAAGAGAAGGGGCATCCGCTGATTTAAAAGAGCTCGCAGCAGTCAGATCCGCACCAGCACCAGGTTGGAACAGGTTACCGATCGTCAATGCTAGAGTGATAGCAACGGCTGTAGTACCGATATAAAGTGCAAGCGTTTTGCCACCCATACGGCCAAGAGTTGATAAGTCTTTAAGGGAACTTGTACCGCATACTAGTGAAACGAAGACTAGAGGGACAACAAGCATTTTTAAACTGGCGACAAAGATTTGTCCGCCCACTTCAAAGAGTCCGTTAACGATGTAGTTGTTAACAAATCCACTTTCTGCAAAAAGGGATTGAATGGCAAATCCCGTTAATATACCTACGACCATACCAAGAATTACTCGGCCAGTCAGAGACATAGGTTTTTTGGTATTCATTTAGAACACTCCTTATTATTTATAACTTTGATACCTTTTCAAAGTGAGCAGGAGATTAGCAGTCGGTTGATCAAATCGAAAAACAAAAAATGAGTTTGGAATTGTAGATGTGATCAAAATCACTGATAAATGTGTAAATTAAACAAATTTAAATAAAATAATTCACTGTAAGTTAACATTTACCTAGTGTTTTATACATAAAAATGCGAAATCAAAGCTAATAAATAAGAGAAGATAAAATTTTTATCGTTTTTTGATTGTTAGATTGAGTGAGTAAATAACGCTGTTTCAAAATTTTTAATGGTGGGGCGGCGGGCTCGAAGAAAATCACTTCTAAGTATCTTTATGGAATAAGGTTCTGTTATATCTAATGAATAACGCTTACCAAGACCTTTACAAAACTTTACGAATGCAAAGAATGTAAATTCAATGCAAATGGTAATGGTTATCACTTATATTCTCTCGCGAGAAGATTCAGTGGTACCGGTAACAGTTCAGTGAGCACATTAAATAATTAACCATAGTGCTCGTAAAAAAAGAATAAAAGCGGAGTAAAGGACATGTTTTCAAAGAGCCCATTGGCTTTAGTGATCGGCGCAGTATTAGCTTCACCAGCAGTATTGGCAGAAACAGCAAAAACAGACGAGCACATGGTTGTTGAAGGTCGTGACTACGGTTACAAAGCCGATACGAACACAACAGCAATGCGTATGGAGGCGACTCAATTAGAGACTCCGGGACAAGTTTCAGTAATCGATGAGCAAATCATCGATGAGCAGCGTGCAACAACCCTAGGTGACGTTCTTAAGAATGACGCAAGTGTAAGTGCGGGTGGTACAAGCCGTAACCGTGAGCGCTTCTCGTTACGTGGTTTCTCTGTAGAAAGCTCTTCGGGCTTCCTTAAAAATGGCCAGCAACATTGGTCACACTACCGTCAACCAATCGAACTTCTAGAACGTGTTGAAGTACTTAAAGGGCCTTCTGGTCTTCTTTACGGTATTTCTGCACCAGGTGGTTTGATCAACATGGTAAGCAAGAAGCCTACTTACGACACGCAAGTAAGCTTAAGCCAAGACATCGGCTCAAATGATCACTCTCGTACGACTGTTGATGTAAGTGGCGCATTGAACGATGCGGAAACTTTACGTGGTCGTGCAATTGTGTCTAAAGAAAGCTACGGCTCTTGGAGAACATACGGTGACGGTACTGAACCGCAAACGGAGCGTTTTGTTGGTGGTGTCTTCGTTGATTACGATATAACTGAAGACGTAATGGTTTCTGTTTACTACGACAAGACTAACGACGAAGGTAGCGTGGATTCTGGTGCACTATACACACTAGACGGCAACCGCGTGGGTAGCGACAAGCATATCTGGGATGCGCAGTGGTCACAAATTGAGAACGATGTTGAGAACGTAGGTTTTGATATTGCTGCTAACCTGACTGACACATGGTCTTTAAAAACAGGTTTCAACTACCAAGACTTCGAACGTATCGATATGGAAAGCTACCCAAGCTTTAAAAATATGAATCCTGATGGTACGGGTACAGTTACTCAAGGTGGTAACTACCGTCACGATAAATGGCGTTTCAGAACAGCTTACGTCGATCTAACAACAACCGCTGAGCTTGCTGGCACAGAGCACCAACTATTGTTCGGTGCTAACTGGCTAGGCTACAGCTATTATCGTGGTATGGATCGCTTCAGCAGCGGCGAATACGTACCAGATGCAACGGTACCTGCACCGTCAGTGGGCCCTACATCGCTAGGTAAGATGAGCACTTACGATACTTGGGGCTTCTACATTCAAGACTTGATTACTATCAATGACGAATGGCAAGTTCTTGCGGGCGCTCGTTTCGACCGTAAAGTAAGTGATGGCGTTGCAGAAGAAAACGTTGCACCTAAGCTTGGCGTGATTTACCACCCAGCATCAAACGGTAGCATTTACGCTTCTTACTCTGAAAGCTTTGAACCACAAGGTGTTGTTTCTAGCGGTAGCCGTAATTACACGAACGATGGCGAACTTCTTGATGCTGCTACAGGTGTGTCTTACGAAGTTGGTACTAAGTGGGAATTGATGGACGAGCGTCTGTTTTTATCGGGTGCTGTTTTCGATATTACCCAAGAAAACATTTCAATGGATGTTGAGGATGCGGCATCAGGCGATTGGACGAAAACACAGGGTGGTGAACAAGTTCACCGTGGTGCTGAGCTAGGCGCACAAGGTCTTATCACGGATAGGTTCTCTATGTCAGGTTCTGCTATGTACCTAGATGCGGAAATCACTAACCATGAAACATACGCAGGTAACCGCCCAGTAGACGTTCCTGAGTTCGCAGCGAGCGTTTGGTCTACTTACGCAGCGACAAATGAGGTTGATGTGAATCTAGGCCTTATCTACGAAGGTTCTCGTTACGGTGACAGTGCTAACACATTCAAAAAAGACGGCTACGCTCGTTTCGATATGGGCGCAGCATACACCCTTAAGTACGATGACTCACTCGACTTTGTTGCTCGTCTAACAGTAGAAAACGTATTTGATAAAGAATACCTAGCAGGTGGCGGTTCAACTTCTTCAAAACATCAATTTGCAGAAGACGTAGTAATCGGCGAAGGTCGTAACTACATGGCCACTTTACAGGTGAAATACTAATTTGTTAGTGAGGGTACTATTCGTAGCCTAAATATGAAGGGGGGAAGTTTCGGCTTTCCCCTTTCGTGATTCTGCTGTTTAGTAAAAATATCCCTAGTATTGCGAGTGATTTTTAATGATAATGAGACTGTTTATCAATAAAATTCATTTAAACTTCTTTATAGTAAATGACTACAATTATGAATCTTTTAAAATCTAGCCTAGCGCTTGCCATCAGTTTGGTTGCAACGTCTTCTATGGCCAATAGCTTGGATCAAGCTCAATCAATTCAAAACAAGACCAATAACGCGTCGGCTTCGAGTCAAAAGGTTATTGATAAAAGCTCACAAGCGACTTTAATGCTGCAAGCTGAAATTGAGCGTCTTCAAGAAGAAGTCAAAAACTTAGAAATCTATCGTGATCACCTTGCTGCATTAGTCGAGAGCCAAAACCAAGAAGCTCAAAGCATTGAAGAGCAGATCGAAGAAATTAAATACACGCGCCAAGGCGTGGTGCCTTTGATGTATCAAATGATCGATGGTCTGCAACAGCTGGTAGAAAAAGACGTACCGATTAAGAAAGAGCAGCGTCTAGAGAGAGTGGAAAAGCTTCAAGGAATGATGACTCGTGCAGATGTAAGTGATGCTGAGAAATATCGTCGTATTCTAGAGGCGTACCAAATTGAGATGGACTACGGCATTAAGCTTGGTGCATACCAAGGTCGCGTAGAACTTGCGAGTGATAAAACGATTGAAGCAGACGTACTGCACTTAGGACGTATTTCTTTAGTTGCTCGTAACTTAAATGGCAGCCAATACTGGGCTTGGAATCAAACAGCAGCTCAATGGCAAGACGTTGATTCTTCGATGAAGTCTGAGCTCGATAAAGCGTACGATATAGCTAGCCAACAAGCGGCTCCAAGCTTGATTACTTTACCTGTTTCTTTACCTGTTGCGGAGGTTAAGTAATGAACTTGAAACCATTAGCAGCGTTGCTTTGCATTACATCACTTTCATTTTCTGCTTTCTCAGCTTCAGACTCGACGGCTCAGCTCGTTAACAAAGCAAAATCAGAGAACCGTACTCAAGCTTCTCATAACGTAGTTCGTGAAGCTGACTTTAAAAAGATTGAACAAGAACTTAAAGCGATCAAAGCGGAGCTTGAAGCGAAACGTACATCGGTTCAAAACGTGACAGACGTTCTTACTCAAACCTTCAGCGACAACGAAAACAAGCTTGCTCGTTTAGAAGAAAAATTGCGTTTAGAAACGGGTAGCCTTGGTGAGTTGTTCGGTGTCGTTCGTCAAAACGCGAAAGAACTGGGCGCAGAGCTTAGCTCAACAGTAAACAGCGTTGATCGCGCTGAGCATACAGCGACCGTTGAACAAATTATCGATGCGAAATCACTACCATCAATGTCACAGCTTTCTGGCTTGTGGATGAGTATGGTGGAGCAGATTCAAGCGAGCTCTGAGCTTAGCAAATATCAAATTGCTTTCATTAATGGTGATGGAAATACACAAAATGTTGATGCTTATCGCCTAGGCTCGATTGGCCTAGTGACAGATCAAGGTTACGTTAGCTGGAACACTCAGCGTGAAGACGCAATCGCGTACCTTAAACAGCCAGAAAGTGGCCCAACGTTAACATCACTTTCTTCATTAGCGAACGGTGAAGTGGCTAATGTGGTTGTTGATCCTTCTCGTGGATTCATGTTAGAGCAACTAGCGCTAACGCCAAGCCTAACTGATCGCCTTCAAGCGGGTGGTGTGGTTGGTAAAGTGATTCTTGGTTTGCTTGCAATTGGTCTAATCATCGCATTGGTTCGTGGTATTTCTTTGGCTATCGCTCGCCAGAAAATTCGTGCTCAACTTAAGAACCCAGAGCAAGCGGGTAACAACCCTCTAGGTCGTGTTCTTGCGGTTTACAACAAAGAGCAGAACCAAACGGTTGAAGCACTAGAGCTACGACTTTTAGAAGCGGTTGTTGATGAGCAGACTCACCTAGAGAAAGGCTTATCGATGCTTAAGTTATTGGCGGCACTAGCTCCAATGTTAGGTCTTCTAGGTACAGTAACCGGCATGATCGAAACATTCCAAGTGATCACTCAGTTTGGTAATGGCGACCCTAAAGTTATGGCGGGTGGTATCTCGATGGCGCTTGTAACAACGGTACTTGGTCTGGTTGCGGCAATGCCTCTTCTACTGGCACACAATATTCTTAGCACTCAAGCTGAGAATATTCGCAATATTCTTGAGAAACAAGGTATTGGTCTTGTTGCTGAGCAGGCAGAAAAAACGGTTGAATCAAGCGCAGTTGTTTCACCAGTTGGGACTGCTGCGTAATGGGTATTTTGTCGGGTTCTCTATTACCAGCGAGTTGGTTAACGAGTGACTGGCTGCTGTCTTTATCAAGCTTTATGGAGCAGGGCGGTTTCGTCCTGTGGTGGCTAGCCGCTGTCGTCCTAGTGTATTGGGTGCTTGTGGTAGAACGTGTGCTTTATCTTGCGTTCTACTTTCCTAAGCAACGCCAAGCTTGGATAGCAAAGTGGCATGAACGAGAAGATCACTCTTCTTGGCACGCTAAGGCCATTCGTGAAGGTTGGTTAGGCCAGGCGAGTATCTTGCTCAACCAAAACTTGAATTTTATTAAGCTGTTAGTCGCTATCTGTCCGATGTTGGGCTTGTTAGGTACCGTAACCGGTATGATCTCTGTTTTTGATGTCATGGCGACTCAAGGAAGCAGCGATCCTAAATTGATGGCTTCAGGCATTTCGTTAGCAACGCTACCAACCATGGCTGGTATGGTTGCTGCTTTAGCGGGCATGTTCGTTCACGCTCGTTTAGCGAAAGTGTGTAACCGCCTAGAATTAAAATTAGAAAAATCTTTAAGGAGTCAACGATGAGACTCGGTCGACGTCATTCAAAAAACGAAGAGGCTCAAATAGACCTTACTTCGATGCTTGATATTGTCTTTATCATGCTTATTTTCTTTATTGTGACCAGTTCATTTGTTCGTGAATCAGGGGTTGAAGTTAATCGCCCACAAGCTTCTAACGTAGTCAGCCAAAAGGATGCGGGCATCTTTGTTGCGATTACTTCTGCGAATGACATTTTCATCGATAAACGTGTTGTTGATGTTGAACGTGTCCAAGCGACGTTAGAGCACTTGTTGTTAGAACAACCTGATGCTTCTTTGGTTATTCAAGCGGATGAACACGCTTACAACGGTACGGTTGTTAAAGTGATGGACGCCGCTAAAGGTGCGGGTGTTAAAAACATTGCGCTTGCTGCTGAAAAGCGATGATCTTGGAGGATCTTCATAAATGATTCGCCTATTTCTTGCTTTACCGCTAGCGGGCGCATTGGGCTTAGCTCTGTTTTCTTTTATGGCTTGGATGGTCGATAATGGCCACCAACGTTCACCAGACAACAGTGAGACGTTAAGTTTCAACATGGTGATGGTGGAACAAGAACAAGAAGTCCAAAGAAGGCAACGTGCAGTTCCTGAAAAACCAGAAATTCCAGAGCCACCACCGGAAGCGCAAACATCTCAGTCACAAGCTGAAGTTACGCCTCTGAATTCGATGTCTTCTTTGCCTTCATTGGATTTGAATACATCCATTGATGGACTAGCGATTAATGCACCGATATTCTCTGATTTTGGATCAAACCAACAGGCAATGCCTTTGTATCGAGTAGAGCCTCGTTACCCTGTAAAAGCGCTTAAGCGCGGAGCTGAAGGCCATGTCATTATGTCTTTTACCATCGATGAAACGGGCCGCCCAATTGACATTCAAGTCACTGACGCAAACCCACGTCGTATGTTTGAACGTGAAGCGATGAGAGCACTTAAAAAATGGAAATATCAACCGAAAGTCGTCGATGGAAAAGCGATAGCTCAGGTTGGTCAAACCGTGAAACTAGAGTTTAAGTTGGCAAAATGATGAAACAGATATGGATATTAGTGGGCTTGTTGTTAATGCCCCTTACAACACAAGCGCAAGAGCTATCTCAATATACTGCCATTCGTGTTCAAAAGGCGCATAAGCTTGCTCAAGATGAACAGGTTAAACAGGCCATTGACGTACTTGCGGGTTTAGAGCTTTCTAAAGGCTACGACAAAGCGTACGTAGCTCGTATGCTGGGTGTGTTTTACTGGCAAGATGGCAAAACTGACGCGGCGATTAAGCAGCTAACTTATGCCGTTGATACTAATTTATTAGTCGATGAGCAAGCGTGGATAACGAAGCGTATGCTGGCTGATCTGTTATTAAACGATCAGCAGTTCAAAAACGCGCTTCCGCACTATTACGAGTTGGTAAAGACGGCACCTGAGGCGGAAAAGAAAGACGTACTTTGGATGCGAATTGCACAAGCGGAGTATCAAATCGAAAACTGGTCAAAAGTACTGGTGGCGATTGGTAATCGTGACAGGTTCAATGCAAAACTAGAGTTATCGCCTCTATCGCTAAAACTGGGTGCCCAGCTGCAGTTAAAACAGTGGAAGCAATCCATTCCAACGTTGGAGAGTCTTATTGAACTCCAACCACAGAAAGATAATTGGTGGCGTCAGCTTGTTGTTATTCAGCTAAGACTAGAGCGCAACCGCGATGCATTGAACACGCTAGCGATGGCTGATCTACAAGGTGTTGAGTTGAAAAACTCAGACCGCAGACTACTGGCTCAGCTTTATGCTAAACGCGGTATTCCAGAGCGTGCAGCACAAGAGATCGCTAAGTTAGATGATGCGAACAACGATGTTCAACTTCTGGCTGAACAAGCAACCTACTGGCAGCTAGCGAAAGAATGGGACAATGCGATTGAAGTGTGGACGTTAGCGTCTAAAAAAGACACTCAGTATCATTGGAACGTGGCTCAGTTACTGGTTCAGCAAGGTTACTACGATCGTGCTCTGGTTGTTTTGGATAAAGTGAAAGATAAAAACAAACAAGCCGATGTTGCTTTAGCGAAAGTTCGCTCATGGTACAAGCTAAAGAATCTTGATAATGCTCTTGCTCAAGCGAAACGTGCGAACAACATTGAGCCTTCTTCTGAAGCAAAAGGTTGGATTAAATATCTGACTCAGCTAAGAACAGTGAGTGATAACGGTAACGTTTAACTTCTAGTAACACAACAGAAGACAAGAGAAAATTATCAAGAGAAAAGAGTGTCATTTGATGGTTCAAATGACACTCTTTTTTAATTTTTGGCGGTTAAGGCTTTTTAATCTTTATCGTTCCAGTGCGTCAATTAAGGCTCGCACATTGTACCGCGGGACGTCGCACTTTGAATCACGCCGCTGGTATCAGCAACCCAATTAATGGTGCAGTCACGATAAGGGTTTTTAAAGGCGTGCAGCGTATAACCATTGTCTAATGGTTTCTTCGTCTCTACCCAAGCATAGTTTCGAGATGCCCAAAAGCTGATAGGGCGTGATCGCTCGGTGAGATAACGTTCTTGTACATCGGTTATGTCTGAACCGATGTATTGTTGAATATGCTCTTCCGTGCTGGCTATTTGGCTTGTACACGCCGTTGCTAGCGCAGCAAAAGCCAAAACAATAATACGCATTTCAAATCCTTTTAAGCTTAATTAGCTATCATCAAACCAGTGTTGAAATAGTCCTAATTTTCTATCCTTAAAGCCACAATTGTTATCTTAAACCAACCTCAATCAAGCATGTTGAGATTGAGGTTTTTTGAGGTTTGACGCTGTTATCGATAACCTCTAATAGAACGAATCAAATCCTCTAGTACACGTTAGCAAGAATATGCATACAGTTCGATTACTTCCCATGTAATGTTACGTAAATTGCCTTACGCCACTCGGCAAACGTAAACAATGTAAATTGAATGCCAATACGAATGATTATCAACTAAATTAGCGCCATAAAATTTATAGGTATTGGTTTGTATGTCGTTAAAAAGTAGGGCGGTTCAATCATGGGCTCGTCGACTTCATGTTTATATTTCAATGGCACTTCTGTTCGTTGTTCTTTTCTTCTCAGTGACGGGCATCACCCTGAACAGACCTGAGTTATTTGAATCAAGCGAACCCAATATTCAACGCTCTACTTTAGAGCTTCCTAGGAGTTTGTTCACGATCCAAGACGGTCGATTGAAAGCCGATCAAACTGCATTCGAAACGTTTCTGTTTGAAGAAGCGAATTTATCTGGGGTTCCTTCAGATTTGGACATTTACGAAGAGATCGAAGACGGTGAGCTGCTCCTTGGCGAAGTGTCTATGGACTTCAAAGGCCCTGGCTATAACGCTTCCGTGTTCGTTGACGTGACGTCTGAAATTGTCGAAGTCGAAACCACTAATTACGGTGTTATCGCACTGCTGAATGACCTTCATAAAGGGCGTAACAGTGGTGAAGTTTGGAAGTGGTTTATCGATATCACAGCGCTATTGATGATCTTCTTTGTGCTTACTGGCGTCTGCTTACTGTTACCTAAGAAAAAGACACTCAATACCTCCATCAAATGGACGGTGTTTGGATCTGCAATCTCACTTGTTATCTATTTTTTCGCCGTGCCTTAACGCTTGATTCGATTGATGAATTGGATTGAAGAACGAACTTAAGGTTAAACGGATTTAAAAGGTTGTTAAAAATGAAAAAAATGAACTGGAGCAAGGTGCTTCTTGCTTTATCTCTTTTGCCAAGCCTAGGTATGGCACAAGCGATTACTGATTCGGCAAAACTTGATGTCAGCTTTGAGCTCCCAAAAATTGATACGTCTATGTATGCACGTCCTTATGTGGCGGTGTGGGTAGAGAATAGCGAACGAAAGTCAGTGAAAACTATCGAGCTTTGGGTCGGTAAAGACGAATGGCTTAAGGATCTGCGTAGCTGGTGGAGAAAGGTTGGCCGTTACGATCGTGAACTGGTTGATGCTGTGACGTCTGCAACACGTCCTGCTGGTCAGTACCGTTTCGTTTGGGATGGCAAGAGCGACAGCGGTGCGGCGTTAGAACAAGGTGAATACACGGTTCATATCGAAGTCGTTCGTGAACATGGTGGTCGTAATTACCTTCGCCAAAAAGTATCTCTTACAGATTCAAATGCTTCTTATGAGTTAAAGGCAACAGAAGAGACGGGTGAAATTACCCTGAACTACATCGCTAAATAGTAAGTGTGAAATAGTAAAAGCAAACTGAACAGAATAGACAGTCGTCATCGTAGGCTCAGTTTGAGCGACACGGCTAACAATTATAAATAATGGAATTGAACATGATGAAACAGACAAAAATTAAGGCGCTTGCACTAGCGGGTGTTCTGGCATTTGGCTTAGCAGCAACGACAACAGCACAGGCTCACCCACGTTGGATTTTGCCATCTCACTTTACGGTATCTAAAGAAGGTGGTGATTGGCTAACGTTCGACGTAACTGCGTCTCACGGTACGTTTGTGTTTGATAAGCCTGCTGGTAGCGAAAATGCTCATGTCATCATGCCAGATGGCCGCAGTGAGCGCCCTAACTTTGTGATTCGTGGCAAGCGTCGTTCAATCTTCGACTTCTATTTTGAAGAAGAAGGTACACACAAGGTCGCAATTAACAACGAACCGTCTTACTACACGCAATACAAAGCGGGTCGTCGTGACACGGTGAAGTGGGTTAAAGCAAACAAAGCGGAACGTGACTCAGTGCTACCAGAAAAGGCACGTGACGTGGTAACGCAAGTCGACTTCACACGTGCTGAAAGCTACATCACAGTAGGTAAGCCATCGGATTCAGTCTTCAAAATTGAAGGCAAGCTACTTGAAATGAAACCTATTACACACCCTTCAGACATCATTGAAGACGAACCAGTAACATTCCAGTTCTACTACAACGGTGAAGTTCAGAAAGGCGTTACAGCGGAAATCACTCGTGAAGGTACGCTTTACCGCAACCACCAAGAGCAGATTGATGTGGTGAGCGATGAGAACGGTGAGATCACGTTTACTCCGGACGTAGCGGGTCGTTACGTAATGAAAGCGAACTACAAAGGTGAGTTGATTGGCAACCCACTGGCAGATAAAGCAAGCGCCAACGTTCACCTGACGTTCGAAGCATTGCTTCAATAATCCGTGATATCAGGGCTAGATTCCTGATTAAGCAATCAAAAAACTTAAGGGCTCATTTGAGCCCTTTATCACTCAGTTTATGACTGAGAATTTGCACTGTGGCTAGGGTACAAACCATGACAATAAAAACAAAACTGAACGCTTTAATGACTCCTTGCTTAGCACTGGGACTTGGTTTCGCTGCATTACCTGCACAAGCACACTTTCCATTAATGAGTTGCTGGTTTGAAGGCAAAACTGTTGCCTGTGAAGCGGGTTATTCTGATGGCAGCAAAGCGATTGATTACGCTGTTGAGATGTACGATTACGAAGACAACTTGATTGCAAAAGAGATGACGGATAAGCGCTCTATCGTTGAGTTCCCAAACCCTGACACTGAGTTCTATCTTGTGTTTGATTCAGGCCACGAGTTTCCTGTTGAAGTAGACGTTGTTGAGATTAGCGAAAAATGATGATTCAAGGCGTACGTGCTGACACGGGCGGCAGAGAAGGCAAATGGGTAGGTCTGATCATTGTATTCATCCTGAGCTTTGCCACGGTCGCTATCCCATTTCATCAGGCAGAAACCCACGTTAAAGTAGTGCTTGATCATCAAATTTTGGTGATCGATGTTGAACAAGAAAACTTGGCGATGCTATCAGAGTTACGTTTGGCTCATGAAGAGATTCGTGACCTACGCATGGACTCTGACGGTGAATGGCCAAGTGTTGCGTCACTTAAAGATGAATGGGTCGCGCCATTTGTTGAAGACCAGAGTTGGAAGCGCAAAGGTTCTCATACTTGGTTATTGGACGAGCGTGGTTATTACTTTTCGACTCTAAGCGAATATGCGACCTCAAGTGAACAAGCTACACCAACCGATCATGGCTTTGCTGATTCCTTTATTTTAAACGCGAACAGCGTTTCGCCCGAAATCTGGATTTTCTTGGGTGGTGTAGCAAAGCAGCCTGAAACCTTTGACCAACGTACGCTTGAGTCAGCGGGCTGGAAATTGGTCGTTAATGAATCAGAAATTGAACCGCATCATTAAAACGATGCTCACTAATAATAAGAGAATTACTATGCGAACTATGACGCTATTGATGTCGTTATTGGCGGTGTTCATGGCACCGAATGCATTGGCAAAAGAGTACAAAATCGACAGCGATAAGCTGACGATTGGTATCACGCTTCAGCCTTATTACAGTTATGTAAAAGCCGTAGTAGGCGATAAAGTGAACATTCTTCCTTTGGTTGACGCAGGTTTCAACCCACATAACTACTTACCACAACCCAATGATTTAAAGCGATTGAGCCAAATGGATGCAATCGTAGTAAACGGTATTGGTCACGATGACTTCGCACTTAAAGTAATTTCAGCCGCGCAACGTGATGACTTGGTTGTGATCGAAGCAAACAAAGAGGTGCCTTTACTTCCAGCTCTTGGTCAATCTGTTGGTCAGGGTGCTGTTAACCCGCATACTTTTGTAGGGCTTTCGACAACCATTCAAAAGGTTTACACCATTACCAGTGAAGTGTCTAAGCTCGACCCGGGCAACGCTGCGTTTTATCGCAAGAATGCGCGTAAGTACGCTAAGCAATTTCGTTTCATGAAGCGTGATGCGATGTTGTCATTAGGTGAGTTAGATACATCAGGCATGAAGGTTGCGACTACGCACAACGCTTATGGTTACATTCTTCAAGAGTTTGGTGTGGATGTCGCGGCAGTAATCGAGCCAGCACACGGTGTTGAGCCAAGTGCTAGCCAACTTCAAGAGACGATCGAGAAGATCCGCGCATCGGGCATTGATGTTTTGTTCTACGAGTTAAACATGCCAAACCGTTTTGTTGACACGATTGAAGCGGAAACAGGCGTTCAGCTTTACCGTTTCTCTCACATGACGCACGGTGACTATGAAGACGATAAAGTAGAAGTTGAGATGAAGAAGAACTTAGAGACGTTAATCGAAGCAATGAAGTTTGCGGCGGCGAACCAAGCTAAAAGCGGGAACGCATAATGCTAGGTCCATCAATCTCAATTAATAAACTGGGTCTACAGTACGATAACAATGTGATTCTTGATGATATCTCGCTAGAACTTAAAGCGGGCGAGTGTCATGTGATTATGGGACCAAACGGCGGAGGAAAAACTTCTTTGCTGCGCTCTGTGCTTGGCCTTACGCCTTTCTCTGGTCAAATCAATATCCACTGGTCAGAAAAGCCAAGTATCGGTTACGTTCCCCAAAAAGCGACCTTCGAATCAAGCTTGCCTTTGACGGTAATGGACTTTGTTCTGCTTAATCAGACGAGAATCCCTCTGTTTTGGCGTCGTAAATCAAAGCAATTAGATCTTGCTCTCGCGCAGTTAGATCGCGTTGGTATGGCGACACGTAGCGACCGCCGCATGGGGCAGTTGTCGGGCGGTGAGCAGCAACGCGTTTTGTTTGCTCAAGCGCTATTGGATAACCCGAGCTTATTGGTATTAGATGAACCTACGACGGGCATGGACGAGCAGGGCGTTCGTTATCTGGAATCACTGATTCATGAATGCGTTGATGAAGGCCGAACAATTCTAGCAGTTCACCACGATGTTACTGCGGTACGTCGACTTGAAGCGAACGTACATGTCGTTAACCGATTCTTAGTGGATAGTGGCCCACATGAGCAAGTATTGCATCCAACTAAGATCGAAAGCCTATTCCAGCACTACAGTAGTGGCTCTGTAATGACTGAATCGAAGGAGGTTGCGTAATGGACTGGTTACGACAATTTGCCATTAGTGGTGTTGAAGCGGGTTTCTTATCTGAAAGCTTTATGTATGCCTTCATGGTAAATGCTTTGGTTGCAGCTTTATTACTTGGCCCGCTTTTAGGTGGTCTTGGCACTTTGGTGATTGCTAAGCGTCTGGCTTTTTTCTCTGAAGCGGTAGGACATGCGGCATTAACCGGAATCGCTATTGGTGTTTTGCTTGGCGAACCACCAGAGAACCCAATTATTGGCCTGTTTAGTTTTTGTATGATCTTCGCTCTGCTTCTTCATTTTGTAAGAAACAGAACCAATGTGCCATACGACACCTTAGTTGGCGTTTTTCTTGCGCTAGCCTTAGCGGTCGGTGCGGCATTGCTGATGTACGTTGCCCGTAAGATTAACATCCACATGCTTGAGAACGTACTGTTTGGCTCGATTCTTACCGTAACAGACCAAGACTTAGCGATCCTTGCTGGTAGTTGCGCGATTATTATCTTGCTCTTGATACCGACATTCAACCGTATTCTCCTGACCTGTATCAGCCCTGATATAGCCAAGGTGCGTGGCTACAACACCAGCTTCTACGATTACTTGTTTGTCATGATGATCACCTTAGTGACAATTGCAGCCGTAAAGATCGTGGGTGCTGTTTTAGTCGGCGCGTTATTGCTGATTCCAGGTGCGACAGCTCGATTGCTGACTAAGCGTATGGGGAGCTTTGTATTGCTGTCGGCGTTACTAGCAACCATCGCGTGTTTGGTTGGAACGGTATTGCCTATGGAGCTTAAGTTGCCAGTACCATCGGGCGCGTCAATCATCATCGTTTCTGCGACGTTTTTTTTAGCAGCAACGCTATATCGAATTGTAAGAAAGGCGTAATTATGACTTGTTTAATGAATCGTATCGCTAGTTCAGTAAAAGCAACGGCCCAAGTGAGTGTGCTTGGTAGTGTGTTAATGGCTGGTTCTGTGATGTCTCTGGACGTGAACGCAGAAGACATCTTAACTAGCACCCCCGTGACTTATGCGTTGGCAACAGAGCTAACTAAAGGCACCGACATTACGACCGAGTATCTGCCACCCGTTCGCTATGGTATTGACCGTCTGCCAAATTGGTTTGGTACCAAGGGCGCTAGTAAGGTACTTCAATCGGGTAAAAAGGCGACGGTTGCTGTAACGTTGTCATCGATCTGGCAAGCAGATCCTACGTTTGTTTACGCAAGACAAGGCAACATCCGCTTGGTTGAAGTGGATGCCGCTCAAGCGATTACACCGCGTGCTCAAGGTGTTGCCGCGTTGACGTTAGCAAATGGCGAAGTGTCTAAATACGCTTGGTTAAACCCAACCAACTTAACGCGTATGGCAGCGATTGTGGCTGACGACTTTAAGTTGTTGTGGCCTGCACAGGCGGAGACGATTGATAGCAACTTACAACGTGTGATGTTGGATGTTCGTGAACTGATCAACAAGCAGCAAGCGGTATTACTCGACAATGACGTAGATTCAGTATTATTGCTTTCAGAAAGCTTGGAGGATTTCGCGTCTGGCAGCCAACTTTTTGTTGAAGAGCGTATGTTCAAAGCCGAATTGGAATGGACAGACGAAGACAAAGCCAAGCTTAAAGAGATGTTTTCGGAAGATGATGCTCTATGGTTAGTTACAGCGAAAAAGCCAAGCAACTTAATTAAATCATTGGTACCGAATGAGCGTATCTTAGTGGTTGATTCTGTTGATCGTTGGGGTAGAGCAGGAATCAACGCGAAAGCACCGTTTGCTCGTTGGGAAGTACAGCCATTCAAAGGCTAATCAGTACGATTACAAATGGTAGGATCAAAAAAGCAGCCCAAATAGAGGCTGCTTTTTTGTTCTTGTCTGTTGACTCTGAAAAGAGTGTCAGACAAGAGGATTGCGAGTATAAACTTACTCTGCAGTTTTTGTCTCTTCAGCTTCAACAGTTGCTTCTACAGCACCCTCAGCTTGCTCTTGAGCCGCTTTAGCTTGTTCTTCAGCTTCCATTTTTGCACGGTCAGCTTTAGAAATGTAGCGAGGCTTGTTGCTACTATGCAGTTTAGAATTCGCCTGTTTCTGCTTCTTTTTTAGAATTTGATTGATTTTTTTCTTACGGTTCATTGCTGCATAGCCTTGTATTTAGTTTAGGCGGTGGAGGATAATCATTTTAGCTCTAGAACTCAATATTTACATGGCATTCAGCAAGGAAAATATCACTATGCAGGCAGTCGAGACCGAACGTTTACGATTAAGAATGATCACACCTCAAGATGCGGCGTTTATTCAACGATTATACAGCTCAGAAGATTTCCTGCGTTACATTGGTGACAAGGAAATCAACGACACTGAAAAGGCTGTCGAGTACATCGAAAACAACATTCTGAAGATGCATGAAGAGAAGGGTGTCTGTTTGTTGATGGTTGAAATCAAGGATTCTTCAACCCCAATTGGTATTTGCGGATTAATTAAAAGGGATAGCCTAGAGTCGCATGATATTGGATATGGTTTTGTTCCTGAGTTTTACGGTCAAGGTTATGCCAAAGAAGCGGGGGAAGCGATAATTGAACAAGCTAAGTAGAATGCTGATATCGATCATTTAGTTGCTATCACTACCTCTGATAACATTCGAAGCATCGCACTACTAACTAGACTTGGCTTTGCGTTCGAGCGGGTTGAAGACGTGATAAGTGAAAGCGTAAATCTCAACCTGTATAGCCTCTCTCTGGATAATTAATCATGTTCCAACATAACAATATTCTACAAGGCGAACTCGCGACGGAGTACAAAACCGTTATCGCGATGGTGCACATATACTGCAAAGATCACCACGGTGAAACTCGTCAGAATAACGCGTTATGTGAAGAGTGTGAGCAGCTGTTACGTTACGCAGAAACACGACTGGATAGATGTCCTTATGGCGAAGCAAAACCAACCTGCAACAAGTGTCCGATTCATTGCTATAAACCTGACCCAAAAGAGCAGATGCGTTTAGTGATGCGCTATGCTGGGCCACGAATGTTGCTTAAGCATTCTATTTTAGCAATTCGACATGTAATTCATGAGAAACGGAAAGTGCCAGAAAAGCCGCTACCGAACGTATCTAATCGCCATATCCGAATGAACAAGAAGTAGTGAGTAAGCTAGAGACTATTCTTCCACAAACAAAAAAGGTCTGATTTCTCAGACCTTTTTTTGAGCGTCATCTTGTTTAGATAGTTGATTACTTCACAAGCTTAAGCCGCTTGTGGTTCTTCATAAGTAACCGTCAGGTTGTTGATCCAACGGCGACTCAAATAACGGTGTGAACAAATAGCCAGCTTCACCACTTCTTCAACTAACATCAGGCCATAGATGTACTTGAAGTCCCATCCCGCGACAAATGCGCCGTAAACACAAACTGGAATGCCGACCATCCACATTGCGATGAAATCCATACGCAGGCAGAACGCATTATCGCCACCAGCACGAATAATACCGTTAATGATCACCATGTTGAGCATACGAATGACAACTGCAAAGCACATGATCATCATCGCTGGAGAAGCGAGCGGGTATAAAGCGTCTGTGGTTAAGTTTAGCCATGATAGAACATGCTCTTTACCCATAAACAGTAGCAATCCTACAACCGCGCCAAATCCAATAACGGCTTTAATGAATGTCAGCCCCATACTCATTGCATCATCGAATTCATCACGACCGAGTGAGTGACCAAGCAACACAGAACACGCAACCGAGATACCAAAGAATATCGAGTAGCACAGCGACTCAAAAGGCGCGAGCATTGAGAATACCGCGAGCTCCGTTGTGCCCATGTGACCAAAGATCATTTGGTATGCCATGGTACCCATTGCCCACAACACTGCGTTCATCGTTAGTGGCAAAGCAATACGACGGTAAGACAACCATAATGATGGACGATGTGGTGAGCTAGGCGTGGTTAACAACCAGTGTTTACGCACGCGCATGTAGCCATACATCAAGCAAACTTGAATTGCGCGAGCGAGTGTCGTCGCCAGTGCTGCACCAGCAACACCCATAGCGGGGATACCAAAGGCACCTTTGATTAGAACGAAGTTAAGCGCGATGTTGAGGGCAATCGTCACCGCACCAAGTAATAGAGGGGTTACGGTGTCACCTGATGAGCGCATGCTTGCTTCTACGACGACAACAATGTGAGTCAGCAGTAAAACAGGGAAGCCATACCATAGGTAAGTCGCGCCAAGCTCAATCACGGTTTGGTCGCTGGTTTGCAACATCATTAAAAACTGAGAACCAAGAGTGATGATTGCAGTCACTGGCAACAGAACTTTTAAGCCAAACACCATCGCGATAGATGATACCGTTCGCGCGCTTTTCCGGTCATTCTTTCCCCAGTATTGAGCGACTAATGTTCCGTTTGCTGAGGCCAACCCTGCCATAATCATAATAGCAACGAAGTGCCATTTTGATGCAATTCCCACAGCGGCAGCTGCTTCCATACCAAAGTCACTGACCATTAACACGTCAGCAAGGGCAAGAACAGCAACCAGCGCACTTTGCAAAGCAACAGGCAAACCAAGTTTTACGATACGAGGTAAGATGCTCTCTGGCTTGTTATTCATAGATGAGTTAGGGTTGATGTTAGTTGTCATAAGCTCTCCGATTTATGGCAGAACTATAGTGATTTGAGTGAAGTAACAACATGTTTAAAAAACAACAAAACCTGTGCGAATCCGTCATTGATAGCATGAAGCCGAAATCAACGTGGCAAGATGACGTGTTTCTTGCAGAACAGTGTAAAGAACGTTTTTTGACCGTTGAAGATATCCCAGAGATGAGAAGCTGTGGTGTTTACATGGGGGGAATGGCAAAGCTGCATGATGCCTACTGGGTTGAACGCGAATCGGTGAATGTTCATACGTTGATTTTTACTCAAGAAGGGGGCGGAATATTAACAACCGCAACCTCAGTACAAGCTATTACGCCTTATACGCTTGTGGTTCTTCCTGCTGAAACGCCATTTCGATTTGAACTTGATCCTCAATACAACTATTGGAAAATGGCGTGGATGCTGACGCCAGATACTCCTCAGTGGCAACACATCGCGAGTTTGGGGCAGAGCATTGTGCCTTTTGGAGAGTGTGAGCAAATCTGGTCGCTGATGAATTTGGTTCACTTTGAAATTGGCGGCAGAGCGAGTTATCGGAAGTTGCTGATGAGTGAAATCATCCGTACGTTGACCGGGTTTGAACCCAAGTCGACCAGTACGACAGCGCGTGTTCAGGCGCTGTACAACGAAATTGAAAGTAGTCTGCACCTACCTTGGACGGTTGCAGGGATGGCGGAGCGAGTGTTTATTAGTGAAGAGCAATTAAACCGAGTTACGAAGTCGCTATTCAATGTGTCTCCACGAAGCAAATTGATTCAGTTGAGAATGGATAAAGCAACCAGTTTGCTAAAGCAACAAGATTGGTCAGTATCTATGATTGCTAATCGTCTCGGTTATAAAGACCCTTATAATTTTTCTCACCGTTTTAAGAAACATTTTGGCTTATCACCTAGTCAATATCGTAAGAATTATCGGCTCACAAGCTAACTGTTTGATCTGAAAAATAAAGTAAAATGTAAGGTAGTATCAAGAGCCAATTTAGGCCTGAATCTGCTGTATAACACGATATAAAACAGTGTTCATTTTTGATGTTCATTGTAGGCACCTTGTCTGAACCTCATCGTAAGGTACTTTTTTATCTTTATCAGAACAAAGGTGTAGTTGTTAGCAAGAATATTCTTAAGCGTGTTGGGTGGTCAGGGAAATCGGTAACGTCCTCTTAAGTGCTGGTTGCAATCTATGAAGGTGCCGAATGGTATGCTGTAAATTTCTATACACCATACCAAATGAAGGCTATTTGTTCCAACCCTAGTGTAATCCTCTAAATCTCCGCTTACAAAAAAGGGCGCTTCATTTGGACATATTGTCTTTAGTGAAGAGCCCCTAAGTGTATCGCTCAGCAATAAGATAACGACTTATTCGCCCGCAATTTGTAGATGAGAGCGTTTAAGGCTCGCAATCAACATGTAAATCGTCGTCGCTAGTAACGATGCAAACAGGTAAGTGAACAACCCTGCTTGTGAATCCATGAAGCTGTCTGCCACAATTGGACCCGCAACTGAACCGATGCTGTAGCAAAGCAGCATGATTTGAGTCACTGACACCAAGTAGCTTGGATCTAAGTTACGGCAGCCCAAGTTAATTGCAATAGGGTAAAGTGCGAACGTCGCCATGCCTAGCACGAACAGGCTCATGCCTAGTACGTAGAAGTCATGATTGATCGTTAGTACGCCAATGCTTGCAACACCTAATAGGCAGAACAAAGCCATCAACAACACTTGTCCTACATGGTGAGATAACCAAGTCACCATCGGCTGTACAGCCATGCCACCCATGATCACTAACGCCATCAAACCACCAATGTCTTCATGCGCAATGTTACGTTGAGCAAGCTCTACAGGCATTAAACCGTAGATCGCACCAAGTGTAAGCCCAGACACGATGCAGCCAATTAAAGCGCTGTGGCTTAACTTACTGACTTGTTTTAGAGACAAAGACTGAGCATCGTGGATCTGTGGTGGTGTCGCTTGTCCGTACATCAGCACAATGATCGCACCAAATAGCAGAGTGAACATCGCGATAAAAGGTACGCCGCCACTGATACCTAGGTAACCAATACCTAATTGACCAACTGCAGAACCTCCGTATAGCGAACACATGTAAATCGCTAAGCGTTTTGCACGTTGTGATTCGTCACCGCTCATCAGCCATGATTCAACAATGACGAAGATACCTGCAACCGACACACCCGCAACAAAGCGCGCAATTAGCCAAACTGCTTGGTGTGGGATTAATGGCAACACAAGGATCGTTGCGATGAACACGCTCAATGCCATTACAAACGCGTCTTTGTGACCAATACGTGCAATCGCACGCTCAATCAATAACGTGCCCGCTAAAAGGCCTGCATAAAAGGCACTCGCCAACCAACTCGATAGATTACTGTCTAGGCCGTATTCAGATAGCATTAATGGCAATGAACTCATTAAGTAGCCTGAAGCGATCGCGTAGAAAGCCAGTGCAATAACTGGAACGGTTATGCGAGTTGTTGGTTGGATGTTGTCCAATGCAGGAGCCTCCGAAAGTGTGAGAAACGATGAATTTTCCGCGACTATGGGGGAGAAACCGAATTGGGTAAAACGAATAAAAATGGTCGTTAAGATAAAAGAAATTTGTCGACTGGCGAAACTAAAATACCGTTACAATATTTGTTGATTTCACGAGATTTTATGTGGCCAAAAAGCCGTTCAACCCTTGTTCATTGGCTATTTAATTAAGAAGGTTAAAACAAATTTATTTGTAGCGTTGAAATTAAATTTGAAGTGCAGTTTACGATACGAGCGCTTCTTTTCGGTATTGACGTGGAGAGCTTCCACTCCATTTGCGAAAAGCGTGACGGAAGTTCGCACTATCGGAAAAGCCTACTCGTTCAGATATCTCTTCAATACTCATTCGAGTTGAAGAAAGATAGTGCCGGGAAAGGTGAAAACGAACATGATCGAGTATCTTCTGATAGCTCGTATCGGCGGCTTTAAGGTGTCTGCGCAGCGTTCGAGAAGACATCCCCAATTCTGAAGAAATGGATTCTATCGATGGGTAACATCCCGGCCTTTCAATCAGCATCTGTGACACTTTCTCTTTTAGGCTGGTGGGTGTGCTAACTTTTGCCAACATGTCATCACACGATTTTAAGCACATTTGTAAAGTGATGGTATTGGCGGTAGGAAGAGACGAATACAAGGTGGTTGCGTCGAACTCCCATTCAAGACGGTCACTATTGAATTCAACCGGGCAGCGAAAAATTTCTGTGTATAGATCACCGTATTCAGGTTTTGGGTAGGGGAATCGGATCACTTGAGACGGAAAGGGCAGCTGTAAGACCTCTTCGCACAAACTGTGTATCGCCGCAAACCAGTATTCACAACAAAAGGGCAACAAAGAATCGAGTTCGATAAGTTGCTCGGCACGAAAGTAGCCAACGTTGTCTTCTACAGACATAGTTTTCCTGAGAACAGGGCCGGCAAGTTGCAGATACTTGAACCCAATTAAAAAGGCATCGAGTAGTGTCTCGCTGCTAAACACCGCATAACCGAGCACTCCGAAATCGCTGAACCTTGCTTGTTGGCCGACTTTAAGCCCCAAACCGCCTTCGTCACTGTTCGCCAATGCATTACTAAACACCGCCAACTTTTGCGCCAACGTAATGTGCGTGTCTGGTGTATTGAGCTGAAGATCATCAATGTTACTGCCTTCCAACAACGCTTCGATACTGAGAGCCGGTGACAGGTAACGATGCAGTAGTTGAAGATCAAGAATACCGAGTGCTTGCATATCGGGTTCGTAGACTGCGGTGTATTCCATAGGGTGCCTCTTGTTGAATATCGTCATCTTAACCGAACTTTTAACATTTACGCCTGTTGCTTGTTCTCACTTTCCCAAGCTTGTTCAAACTTTTGCTTTATGTGTGCAAGGTTTTACTTGGCTTGATAGAGCTATGTCCGAATATCACCGGTTTTTGTCTTTTTGAAACCTGTTCGAAATGTTATCAAAATGTTGTAATTTGATGGGTTGCACATTGGAGCGTCTCAAACATTTTGCTCAATACCTACTATTTTGCTCAATAAATATTCTTACCTACATGACACGCCAATGTGCAGGCTCTGATAGCAACAAAGACAACACTTATTACAACGATTAAAACGTCTAAGGCGAATGTGACCGCTAGGTCTAGCCAAATAAGGAGATCATAGATGCACAATCTTGCTGTTAACTTGGAACGTAGCGCTTCACTGTTTCCAACTAAAGCCGCTCTGCGTATGGGCTCGGATGAAGTCAGTTTCGCTCAGTTGGAACAACTTGCTGGGAAGGTAACCGCCAATCTAGAACGACTTGGGTTAAAAAAGGGCGATAAGGTTGCGCTGTCGTGTCCTAATGTGACTTATTTCCCCATTGCTTATTACGGCATTCTAAAAGCTGGCTGTGTCGTAGTGCCTTTAAACGTGTTGTTTAAGGCCAGAGAGATCGCTTACCACCTCAATGATTCTGATGCGAAAGCTTATTTATGCTTTGAGGGCAGTGAAGAGTTACCTATTGGGCGCTATGGATTACAAGGTTTTGCGCAGGCCGATAACTGCGAACATTTCGTGTCTATGCCAATACCAAACGGCGCAATACCCACGCTCTCAGAAAACCACGAGCAGCAAGAAACGATTGCAGATTGGCTAGCACAACCTTTGGATGCGTATGAGTCCGTGGCTTGTCATGGTGATGACACGGCAGTGATCCTTTATACCTCTGGCACAACAGGTCAGCCAAAAGGCGCTGAGCTTTCTCACACCAACATGCAAACCAATGCGATGGCGTCTCAGTATTTAATGAGATTGGAATACAGCGACACGACGATGGCAACACTTCCTCTGTTCCATAGTTTTGGTCAAACCGTAATGATGAACGCGAGTGTGTTGACGGGGTCAACCATGGTCTTGATTCCGCGCTTTGAGCCGTCACTGGTGATCGATCAGATCATTAACCATAAAGTGAGTGTCTTTGCTGGCGTTCCCACTATGTATATCGCGTTGCTAAAGGCAGGAGAAGAGTCTCCTGACACTTCAGAAAAAACAAATAAACGGTCTGAACAGGTTAAACATAGCTTGAGGCTTGGCGTGTCTGGTGGTGCTTCCATGCCACTTGAGGTTATTCGTCAGTTTGAATCGCGCTTTGAATTACCGGTATTGGAAGGGTACGGGCTATCTGAAACGGCGCCCGTTGCGACTTTCAATCATATCGATGGTGATCGTCTGTCGGGCAGTGTTGGTCAGCCGCTGTGTGGTCACCTTATCAAGATTACCGATGTACAAGGTAACGCAGTGGCAATGGGAGAATTGGGCGAAGTCTGCATTAAGAGCCCAAGTGTCATGAAAGGTTACTATCAACGACCTGAAGCAACGGCAGAAGCGATCAGAAATGGCTGGTTTTTAACGGGTGATATCGGACGCGTTGATGAGCACGGTAACTTGTTCATTGTTGATCGTGTGAAAGACATGATTATCCGAGGTGGTTACAACGTCTATCCGCGAGAAATCGAAGAAGTATTGATGTGTCACCCTGATGTGGAAATGGTAGCGGTGGTGGGTGAGCACCATGAGCAGCTCGGTGAAGAGATTCATGCCCATGTGGTGCTTCACGAGCATACCCAATGTGACAGCAAAGCCTTGATGGCTTGGTGTCGTGAGCAACTCGCGGATTACAAATATCCTCGTAAGGTGTTCATTCGTAGTGCATTACCCATGACGGCAACAGGTAAAATATTGAAACGAGAGTTGCATCCTCTAGAAGTCGCGGAGGCAATCAATGGATAACTATGACTTTATTATCGTGGGCGGTGGCTCCGCTGGTTGTGTGATGGCTTCTCGGTTGTCTGAAGATCCAAATACGACCGTTTGTTTGTTGGAGGCTGGTGGTAAAGACACGAGCCCATTTATTCATACTCCAGTGGGTGTTGTGGCGATGATGCCGACTAAGCTCAATAACTGGGCGTTCGAGACAGTTGAGCAGTCGGGCTTAAATGGTCGTAAGGGCTATCAACCTAGGGGTAAGACACTCGGTGGCTCTAGCTCTATCAATGCCATGATGTACGCTCGTGGACATCGCTATGATTACGATACATGGGAAAGCTTAGGTAATGATGGGTGGAACTATGAATCGTGTCTGACTTACTTTAAGAAAGCAGAGAATAACGAAGTCCATCAAGATGAGTATCACGGTCAAGGTGGTCCTTTAAATGTAGCGAATCTTAGGTCGCCAAGCCCTATGTTGGAGCGCTATTTAACCGCGTGTGAATCGATAGGTGTTCCTCGCAATGAGGACATCAACGGTGCCGCTCAGTTTGGTGCCATGCCGACGCAGGTGACTCAGTTGAATGGTGAACGATGCAGTGCGGCCAAGGCGTATTTAACACCGAATCTATCGCGTCCCAACCTCACTGTGGTCACTAAAGCAACCACACATAAGGTCTTGTTTGAGGGTAAGAAAGCGGTAGGTGTTGAATACGGATCGAGCGGCAAACGTTATCAGATCCGATGCAACAAGGAAGTCATTTTGTCTGCTGGTGCTTTTGGGTCGCCCCAGTTGCTGTTGCTATCGGGCGTTGGCGCTAAAGATGATTTGGCGGTTCATGGCATAGATCAAGTTCATGAGTTACCGGGAGTGGGTAAGAACCTGCAAGATCATATCGACTTGGTTCACTCATACAAGTGTAGTGAAAAGCGCGAAACTTTTGGTATCTCGCTGCAAATGGCATCTGAAATGACCAAAGCTTTACCGCTATGGCATAAAGAACGCCGTGGCAAGATGAGCAGTAACTTTGCAGAGGGAATCGGTTTTCTTTGTTCCGATGATCACATCGCTGTGCCGGATTTAGAGTTTGTATTTGTGGTCGCAGTAGTCGATGACCATGCGAGAAAAATTCATACCAGTCATGGCTTTACCTCACATGTCACATTATTGAGACCTAAGAGCCATGGCACCGTGACACTGAATAGCACCGATCCATATGATCCGCCAAAGATCGACCCTGCGTTTTTCAGTCACCCTGAAGACATGGAGATTATGATTAAAGGGTGGAAAAAGCAGTATCAAATGCTGGAAAGCGAAGCGTTCGATGATATCCGTGGCAATGCTTTTTATCCTGTCGATGCTAGTGATGACAAGGCTATCGAGCAAGACATCCGTAACCGCGCTGATACTCAATATCACCCTGTAGGAACCTGTAAAATGGGACCGAATAGTGATTCATTAGCCGTGGTGGATAAAGATCTTAAAGTGCATGGGGTGAACAGCTTAAGAGTCATTGATGCGTCGGTTATGCCGACATTAGTCGGGGCCAATACTAATGCGCCAACCATAATGATTGCTGAGAAAGTCGCTGATCAAATTAAAAAGCAATATAGCTTGGATAAGAAAGACAGTGTAAATAAGCAAGGCGCGAATGAAAGCGCAGAACATGAAATGACGGGTTAGAAGCACAGATTAGAGATAACAGTTGGATTTACAATAGGTTAGGGAGCCTTATCCATTGAGGTTCCTTAACCTATTTTGTTTGTTGATTACTCAAAGAACCGAAACAAACTTACTTAGTTAGAGCTTGATTAAGCCATTGATCAAATTGACCTTTTGGTAACGCACCGTTGATCGTGTCGACACGTTTACCATCCTTAAATACCATCACAGTAGGAATGCTTCTGATTTGGTACATTGCTGCAAGTTGTTGTTGGGCTTCGGTATCAATCTTAACGAATCGAACATCTCCAGAACGCTCTTTTGCAACGTCGCTGAACACAGGGGCAAAGCCCACACATGGGTTACACCATGTTGCCCAGAAATCGACAACTACAGGCTGTGAACTGTTCAAAATAGATTGGAAATTCAATGACGTGCCTTCGATTGGCGCGCCGTCTAATAATGCGTTTTTGCATTTACCACAAGTTGGGCTTTCTGAAATTCGCTCTGAAGGTACTCGGTTTACGCCACCACAAGAAGGGCAACGTGTGTTGAATGTAGACATAACTTTCTCTTTTTATTGCAACTCCGTGTCTAACGCGATTTACGAATCACGCACGGAACGCTTATACTGTTTAAAACAAGAATACGATACTTAAATAAAAACAAACAATAAACAGGTAAATGATGACAAAATTTTACGCCGAGATTACTGGCTGGGGAAAGTGTCTGCCACCAGCCGTGCTGTCCAATGATGATTTAAGCACTTTCATTGATACGTCTGACGAGTGGATTCGTACTCGAACTGGTATCGAAAACCGTCGTATCAGTCATGTAAATACCTCTGAGCTAGCGACTGTTGCTGCTCAACACGCAATGGCGTGTGCTGGCCTTACTGCCGAAGATATCGACCTCGTGATCATCGCAACATGCAGCCCTGATTCTCTTATTCCAAATACTGCGTCTAAAGTTCAACAGAACCTAGGCATCAAGAGTGCAGCGGCTTTTGACCTTAACGCGGCATGTACTGGCTTCATTTATGGTGTTGAAACTGCGACTCGATTGATTCAAGCGGGCAACTACCGCAATGCTATCGTTGTCGGTGCAGAACGTCTTTCATTCTTCATTGACTGGACCAAGCGTGATACTGCGGTTCTATTCGGTGATGGCGCTGGTGCTGTTGTTCTATCTCGCACTGAACAGAAAGTTGGCCTGCAAGAAGCGCAGATCGGCTGTGACGCTGAAGGCCGCAATATTCTAGCGGTACCAAAATTCGGTACGTCTATGGACCGCTTCGCAGCAGACAACGGTTACTGGGACTTTGATTTCGTAGGTAAAGAGATCTTCAAACGTGCGGTTAAAGGTATGGGGGCTGCTGCACATACAGTATTGAGCCGTACTGGCATCTCAACGGACAACATCGATGTTGTGATTCCACACCAAGCAAACATCCGAATCATTCAAACTCTGTGTGATATGGCGGGTATTGAGCGCGAAAAAGCGTTTGTTAACATTCAAAATTACGGCAACACCTCGGCTGCGACTGTGCCAATTGCATTGTGTGAATCGCTAGAGCAAGGCTTTGTTAAACCTAACTCAAACATCCTTGTAGCGGCATTTGGGGCTGGTTTAACTTGGGGTGCTGGCCATATTAAATGGGGCAGTCGTGTTGAACCGCTAGGTCAATCAGATGCTAGGCTTCCAGAAGTTGATAAATCTGCTTTAGAGCTTTTAGAGAGAGCCATTTTACACTGTAAAACGCGCCCGAACGCAGACAACGAATAGTAGTATGGTTCAAGTTCGTTTTATGACAGAAGTCGATCTAGATGGGTCGGCTTTAGTTCATCAAGCTACATTTGTTCGACAGAAAAATTCGCGAGATTGGTTACAATGTAACTTGAACGCTTCACCGCGCTTTCTTAACTTGGTTGCTGAAAGCGAAGGTGAAGTTGTTGGTTACATTATTTGGGTACAGAAGAGCGGGTTTAGACCTGAAGCAGTTTTAGAACTTGAGCAGCTTGCGGTGCTACCAACTGCGCAGGGTAAGGGATTGGGTAAACAGCTGATTCTTGACTCCTTGCCGCAGGTGAAACAGAAGCTAGCAGAGCAAGGCTCGACGCTCAAACATGTATTAGTGACCACCAGAGCAGACAACTTTGCACAAAAGCTGTATCAATCTACATTAGGTGCAGAAGTCGAAACTACGATTTCAAATCTGTACTCTGCGGATGAAGTGCTTATGATAGATCGCAATGTCGGTGAGCGAATCTAATCGCTGAGTTCTTAGAACTTATTATAATCATCAGTAAATGTTCAATAAGGGGCTTCTAGAGTCCCTTTTGTTATTTCTTAGGAAGTGTTTTGAAGAAAGTTTTAGCAATTGGCTACGTTTGGCCAGAACCGAATTCATCGGCGGCTGGCAGCCATATGATGTCACTTTTACGCCTGTTTAAGCGACAAAGCTGGTCTGTTGAGTTCGCAACGCCTGCTCAAGAGACCGAGCATATGATCGATCTCTCTGAAGAGGGTATCACAAGCCAATCTATTGAACTGAATTGCGATAGCTTTGATCAGTACATCGAACAGCTGCAACCTGATGTTGTGATGTTTGACCGTTTTATGATGGAAGAACAATTTGGTTGGCGTGTTGAGAAGGTTTGTCCTATTGCCTTTAAGCTATTAGATACTGAAGATTTACAGTTCCTACGCAATGCTCGACATGAAGCAGTTAAGAAAGAGACAGACCTGACGAAAGAACACCTGTACAGTGATCTGGCCAAGCGTGAAATTGCCGCGATTCTGCGCTGTGATCTTTCGTTGATCATTTCAAGTTACGAGATGGAGCTGCTCCAATCTGAGTTCAATATCGATCCAAAGCTTCTACATCATCTACCTTTCATGGTTGATCTTAAGACTTTGCCTGAACGCACGAAAAGCTATGAAGAACGTAAGCATTTCATGACGATAGGTAACTTTAGGCATGCACCTAACTGGGATGCAGTGCTTCAGTTACAAAAGATTTGGCCGAAGATTCGTAAGCAGTTGCCTGATACTGAGCTTCATATATACGGTTCATACCCGCCGCCAAAGGCAACCGCTTTGCATAACCCTAAAACCGGTTTCCATATCAAAGGTTGGGCTAAAGATGCTCAAGAAGTGATGGAAGAGGCACGTGTATGTGTTGCGCCATTACGTTTTGGTGCGGGCATTAAAGGCAAGTTGCTTGACGCGATGAAGCTACAAACCCCGAATGTGACGAGTCAGATTGGCAGTGAAGGCATGCTACCGCAAGGTGAACTGCAATGGCCGGGTGCGGTGGCTGACGATATCGATGAGTTTGTGGCTGCAGCAGTTGAACTTTATCGCGATGAAGAAAAGTGGCTTGAAGCCCAAAGCCAATGTCACTCTATTCTTAAAGCGCATTACGAGCAAGATAAATTAGGCAGTCAACTGATCGGACGATTAACTGCGTTGGTTTCTGAGCTTGATTCGCACCGATTGGATAATTTCTTCGGTTCAATGCTCAAGCACCACACCATGGCAAGCACCAAGTACATGTCACAGTGGATAGCTGAAAAGAACAAGACTAAGTAGCTGATACAGCTCAAATGAAATCAAAAGCCCTTAGGTTAACGCCTAAGGGCTTTTTGTTTTTTGGGAGCTCACAGCTAGCTGAATGACAAGGAACCAATTGTTGGTATAAATGGGATAACCTACATTAGCATTGACTAATTTATATTTATTAGTAAACTCTAATTTACTGTGGTTGAGAGTTATTATGTTTGTGGATAGGAGAGGTCTGTGTTGAGTTTGATTCCTTGGAATGCCTTTTTCGGCGGCATGCTGTTGGGCATGTCGGCCATTGTATTAATGCTCGGGATTGGTCGAGTCGCTGGTATTAGCGGAATTGTCAGTCGCTTATTACCGTCTAGAAAGGATAAAAGCTTAGAATCAGGATTTGAATCCAGTTCGGACACCCGCATTGAGAAAACCGAAAAACATTGGCGACTTGCTTTTGTTGTCGGAATGATTGTGAGCGGTTGGTTATTGATTCCGACTGGTTATCAACTTCCTCAGTTAGAAGAGATCAACCTCGCAGTTGTTATCATAGCCGGCCTTCTGGTGGGCTTCGGCACTAAGGTTGCAAATGGCTGTACTAGTGGTCATGGCATTGTGGGAATGGCGCGTTTATCTAAACGTTCAATTGTCGCGACTTGTGTGTTTATGGGTGTGGCAATGGCAACTGTATTGGTTAAGAATCTGATTGGTTTGGGGGCGTAATGAAAAAACCTTCATTTACTATCGTTATTGGCTTGCTCGCAGGTCTTCTTTTCGGCTCTGGCATGATCATTTCAGGCATGGTAGACCCTAACAAGGTACTCGGCTTCTTAGATGTGACTAGCGATTGGGACATAAGCCTGGCATTCGTAATGGGAGGTGCACTGATGGTGTTTGCTCCGTTTTATCATCTAGTCATTAAAAAGCGCGATAAAGCGATCAATGGCGAGCGATTAGCTAGCCGTAACAATCCATTAATCGACAGAAAGCTGATTGTGGGCTCAACAGCGTTTGGCTTAGGTTGGGGGCTTGCTGGCTTTTGTCCTGGTCCAGCGGTGACGAGTCTTAGTGGCGGTAACCCAACCGTGTGGGTGTTTATGATAAGCATGCTGGTGGGAATGTGGCTTGCAGGTCGAACGAATAAAACCTGTTAGGGTAAACCTATCGTGTGTCTAATTGACTTGATATAAGTATTTGAGAGGTCGACTCGCTTTAGCTCTATAGCCAGTCGGCCTCTTTTTAGATCTACAACAATTAATTGATGGTCGTTGAAACTGGGCAGTGATCGCTGAGTTTGTAGTCCAGAACATCTTGTGTTTTGAATACTTGTTGTTTCGCAGGATCTGCATTCAATGATTCACTCACCACAATATGATCAATAACAGAGCGGAACTGATGCGTACGATGATTGTTGCGGTTAGAGCGTACTTTGCAGTCTGCGCGTGTCTTTCGTGTCGCTAACTGTGCATCAGTATATTGTGTTAACTCTTTCCACATCCAATCTCGTGAGTACGCGAGGTTATGGTTAAAGTCGCCAAGAATAGCGTAGTCTTCGTTATTGCGCTCTCTTTGCTTTATCCACTTGTTCAATTGCTGAGCTTGCTCTTTTAAACGTGAGCAATCGTGGTTGGACTTATAAGCACCACTGCATCCTGCCTTTAAATGCACAGACAACATGTGAATGGGTTTATTCTCTGTTTCTATAACGATATAACTGGCAAACCTAAGTTTACTGTCGGACGTAGTTTCCAGTGGAAAGTCAGCGTAGTCGGTGAGGGCTACTCCTTTTCGAACCGCAAATCCCGTGTATTGGTTCACTTCTTTAAATTGGTGGTTGCTGTTCTTAGGTAGCGCCCGGTCAGACATTAAGATCTGATATTGATCACCAGCCACACGCTGAATGGCATTCACGTCAGCGACTTCTTGAAACGCAACCACATCGGCGTTTAAGGATTGAAAATACGTTCCGAGTTTATCGAAGTCGGCTTGTTCTCTTTTAACAGAAAACTTATTCACAGCCTCGTTGGCTGATAACCATTCGATATTCCAACTGGATATGGTTAAAGGTTCAGCAATTGCTTGGTTACCGATTAGGCAGCCTAACATTAACCACTTTTGTAGTCGTTTCATCCCAAATATCCCTAAATTTGTCGACCAATATTGATGAGCCGTTATCCTACAACACTTACCAAAAATTCAACTCTTTTTAGCAGTTTTTTTATTGTTACATTGTTTCTTTTCGAGTTGAGAACTAGCGTAATAATATTGAATTGATCTTAGTCAGCGTTCTCTTTTTATTGATCCAAATCAATACTCAAGTTTGGTGGTTCTCGTTAAATACGCCACAATATCTAGTGTTAGTTTAACGGTAAATCGCTCTATATAGTGTGTTTGTGGATAAGTCTGTGAATGCCTCAAGAGTAAGGAGAAGTGGTGAAATCAATCGTAATCAAGCGTGATGGCTCAAGAGCTCCATTCAGTAGAGATCGTATCCAGGCTGCAGTGGAAGCAGCATCAGACAAAACCGATAAGGAAATTGCTATTTATGCATTGAATGTGGCATTAGCCGTTGAGTTGAAGCTCGAAGACTACGATGAAGTTCATATCTCTGAAATTCAAACCATGGTCGAGAACGAGCTAATGCAGGGACCCTATAAGTCTCTGGCACGCGCATACATCGAATATCGTCATGATCGCGATATCGCACGTGAAAAGCAAAGTGCGCTAACTCGTGAAATCGAAGGTTTGATCGAAGAAAGCAACGTTGATCTAATCAACGAAAACGCGAACAAAGATGGCAAAGTAATCCCAACTCAGCGTGACCTGCTAGCGGGTATCGTGGCTAAACACTATGCAAAAACTCACATTTTGCCTCGTGATATCGTACATGCTCACGAGTGTGGTGACATTCACTACCATGATCTCGATTATGCACCGTTCTTCCCAATGTTTAACTGTATGCTTATCGACTTGAAAGGCATGTTAACGCATGGCTTCAAGATGGGTAACGCAGAAATCGATACACCTAAGTCTATCTCTACCGCAACGGCAGTAACTGCGCAGATCATCGCACAAGTGGCGAGTCATATTTACGGCGGAACAACGATCAACCGCATCGATGAGGTTTTAGAACCTTACGTGATGGCAAGTTACGAGAAGCATTTATCGTTAGCGAAAGAGTGGGACATTCGCAGCCCAGAAGCGTTTGCTATTTCTCGCACTGAAAAAGAGTGTTACGACGCATTCCAATCTCTTGAATACGAAGTAAACACACTGCACACCGCTAATGGTCAAACGCCATTCGTTACGTTTGGTTTTGGTTTAGGTGAAAGCTGGGGCTCGAAACTGATTCAGCAATCTATCTTGAAGAACCGCATTGCAGGTTTAGGTAAGAACCGTAAAACAGCCGTGTTCCCTAAACTGGTCTTTGCTATCAAAGATGGTTTGAACCACCAGCCACAAGATCCAAACTACGATATCAAGCAATTAGCACTTGAGTGTGCGTCTAAACGTATGTACCCAGACATTCTTAACTACGACAAGGTAGTAGAAGTGACAGGGTCATTCAAAACACCTATGGGCTGCCGTAGCTTCTTGAATACATACGAAGAAAACGGTGAACTTATCCATGAAGGCCGTAACAACTTAGGTGTTGTGAGCTTGAATTTGCCACGTATTGCAATAAACGCAAAACAAGATATGGCTAAGTTCTACGAGTTGCTTGATGAAAAACTGAAGCTTGCTCGTCGCGCATTAGAAACTCGTATTTCTCGTCTAGAAAATGTGAAGGCACGTGTTGCTCCGATCCTATACATGGAAGGTGCATGTGGTGTTCGCTTGAAAGCTGATGATTCTATTGCAGATATTTTCAAGAACGGCCGTGCTTCTGTTTCTCTTGGTTACATTGGTATCCATGAAGCGATGACTGCACTTTACGGCACTGAAGTTCATTTGTACGACGATGGCGAAATGCGTGCTAAAGCGCTTGAGCTGGTCGAGTACATGAAGCGTGAAGTGGAATCTTGGACGAAAGAGACAGGTTACGCGTTTAGCCTATACGGCACACCAAGTGAAAACCTATGTAGCCGTTTCTGCAGCATCGATACCAAAGAGTTTGGTGTGATTGATGGCGTAACAGACCGTGGCTACTACACAAACAGCTTCCACTTAGACGTGCAGAAGAAAGTGAACCCATATGATAAGATTGATTTCGAGATGCCATATCCTGAAATTTCTAGTGGTGGTTTCATTTGTTACGGTGAATTCCCTAACATGCAGAAAAACATCGAAGCACTAGAAAACGTATGGGATTACAGCTATACACGTGTTCCTTACTACGGTACCAACACGCCGATTGATGAGTGTTACGAGTGTGGTTACAACGGTGAGTTCGATTGTACAAGTAAGGGCTTTACCTGTCCTAAATGTGGTAACCATGACTCAACTAAAGTATCGGTAACACGCCGTGTTTGCGGTTACCTTGGTAGCCCAGATTCACGACCATTTAACTTCGGTAAGCAAGAAGAAGTTAAACGTCGAGTGAAGCACCTTTAGTGAGCTTTAAGAGCGTTAGCTAGTTTACTTAGAAGATCTACGTTTTACGAATCAAGATTGGTACCGGCTCAATGTCGGTACCAATTCATTTGTTTCACTTCTCGCTACTGTTTAAGTAACCCATTAAGTCATCACGAGTTTTCAATACTGCCTTATGAATTATCATCAATACCATCCAATCGACGTTGTAAACGGCCCAGGAACACGATGCACCTTGTTCGTATCGGGTTGTGTGCATCAGTGCCGTGGATGTTATAACCAGTCGACGCAAAGGTTGGACTCTGGGCATTTGTTCACTAAAGAGTTACAAGACCACATCATTGCTGATCTGAATGATCCGCGAATCAAACGTCGTGGTTTATCGCTTTCTGGTGGTGATCCTCTCCATCCTGCCAACGTTTCCGAGGTACTGAAGTTGGTTAAGCGCGTTAAAGCAGAATGTGAAGGCAAAGATATTTGGATGTGGACGGGCTATGAACTTGGCGAATTGGATGAAAATCAGAAGCAAGTGCTGAAATACGTTGATACCTTAATTGATGGTCGTTTCGAGCAAGATAAAGCGGATCCAATGCTCGATTGGCGTGGTAGTTCAAACCAAATTATCCATCGATTTACCAACATCTAAGGCTGTCGTCACTTCGTAGGCTTGTGAAACGAATAAGGGAATCATGGTTAGTACAATGCAATCAATCAGCCCTTGGGTGTGAGTTTTTTTCGTTTGTTCTAGTAGTTCAAATCAGTATCTAAGCGGTTAGTTGATCAGGCTCTTCTATGAGGTTGTTGATCCATTTCTTAGAGTGAATTCTCTGGCTAGTTAACGCGATCTTTGTCAGCTCCTCCAGTAATACAATCATCAACACCCATTCTAAAGACTAGCCAAGTACCAAAGCGGTGAAATAGGCGAGGGGAATACCAATTGCCCACTGGCCAAATATGTCGATGAAGATGCTGTAATTAATGTCGCCACTGCTTTTTAACACTCCTCCTATGCCCACCATGTTGAACACTCTGAATATCATGCCAGCCGCCATCACCAACGTGACGTTGACCGCTGTATCTTTGAGTTCCAGATGCGTTAAATCGATCAATTGCACAATGGCGGGTTTGGCGATAAAACAAAGCAGTGCTAACAACGCAGCAAGTGCACAACTCACAAGCACATAGCCCCAAGCGGTATTTTCAACCCGTTGATAGTTCTTAGTACCAATTTTATTACCAAGGATGATCGAGGCGGCAACGGCAAAACCCAAGAAAGCCGAAATTAAGATACTTTCTACTGACGATAACAACGAGATGATAGCAAGCTCGCCAACGCCAATCTGACCAACAATGACATTGTAAATCAGTATTCCACCCGCCCATGCCGTATCGTGAACTAGCATAGGAATCGCGATCTTGAAGTACTTCTTTCTGTGCTTTGGCAGGATGGCATCGCGCAAACTTCCGATTGTAGGGAATAAATGTGCATAGTGTTTTCTTGCCATCACTACCAGCGCGACAGTTTGAAAGCATCGTGAAACCGTGGTTCCAATCGCAGCGCCAACCACAACTAACTCAGGGAAGCCAAATAATCCGAATATAAGCAGTGCATTTAGAATCGCATTGACGATGATTGCCCAAATACTGATTTTTGCACGAATCTCTCCGGTAAAATAACCAATCTCTGATTACTTCTGTGAACTCAGCGCTTCTCTTAAAAAATGTTTCTGATTTGACTACGATAATGTTAATGTGAAGTTCATTACTTGAATTTCAAAGGGTTGTGACTTTCATGTTTTCACATCTACCAAAACCAACTTTAGATCCAATTCTATCTCTTTCAGTTGCTTACCGCGGCGATAGTCGCACTGACAAAGTCGATTTAGGCATTGGCGTTTATAAAAACGACCAAGGCGAAACTCCTATCATGAAAGCCGTATCTATGGCTCAAGATATCGTTGTTGAAACACAGAAAACTAAAGCTTATGTTGGCCTAGCGGGCTGTGAAGAGTTTAACCAAAGCATGGTTGATCTGCTGCTTAAAGGGACTTCTGCAATGGACCGCGTTGCTGCGATTCAAACACCGGGTGCAAGTGGTGCACTTCGCATGTTGGGTGACTTAATGAAAGTTTCTCAACCAGACACCACAGTTTGGATTTCAAACCCAAGCTATGTGAACCACAAACCTGTGATGGAAGCGGCAGGCTTAAAAGTTCGATACTACAATTACTTCAGTCCTGAAACGAAGCAAGTTGATACTGCAAGAATGTTAGATGACCTATCGAAAGCGGGTTCATCAGACGTGGTACTACTACATGGTTGCTGTCATAACCCAACGGGTGCCGATATCGACTTTGAAGCGTGGCAGGAAATCACTAAATTGTCGCAGAAAAATGGTTTCTTACCGTTCGTTGATATTGCCTACCAAGGCTTTGGTGACGGCCTAGAAGAAGATGCAAAAGGTCTTCAACATATGGCGAACAACGTGGAAGAGATGTTAATTACTACCTCTTGCTCAAAGAACTTCGGCTTGTACCGTGAAAGAACGGGCGCTGCGATTGTGATTGGCAAAAACAGCGAACATGTTGGTAATGCAAAAGGTAAGTTACTGACGCTTGCTCGCTCAACTTACACTATGCCGCCAGATCACGGTGCAGCTTTGGTGAAAACAATTCTTCAGAATCAAGAGCTAACAACGATTTGGAAGCAAGAGTTGAGTGAAATGCAGCAACGTTTGTTAAATCTGCGGCAAAGTTTATGTGATGAATTGCGAAATACTTATAACACGTCACAATTTGATTTTATTGAAAGTCATAAAGGTATGTTTACTGTACTAGGCTTTAAAGGAACTCAAATGAATCAATTACGTGAAGAATATGGCATCTACGGTGTTGGTGATGGACGCATCAATATTGCAGGTCTCTCTGAATCCCATATTCCTTATGTAGCAAAAGCGATAGCTAACGTATCAAAATAACAGAAGGTGAGTGAATGTATAATTGGAAAGCGATTATAACCTTAATGTTAAGTGGGGGCTTGTTTGCTTGTACAACCACGACTCAAGTACCGGTTGAACCAGAGCAGAAGCCTCAAATCGAACAACCAGTTGTTGACGATTCTTCTAAGACAGATGCAACTGAAGGCGAAAAAGTAACGGAACCTACAGAGAAGCCTGAAGAAGTAAAACCAACTGAACCAGAAGCGAAACCAAAGCCTGAAGAAAAACCGACAGCAAAACCAACGAAAATTAGTGATGGTAAACTCATCCTTGGTGAAGAAGAGTGGGTATTTGTTCCTGGCTTGAAAGAGGCATTTAAAGCGCGTGTAGATACTGGTGCGACGACATCTTCAATCAGCGCTGTTGATATCGTAGATTTTGAACGTGACGGTAAAGATTGGGTTAAGTTCAAAATCGAGCACGATGGCATCACAACGGAAGAGATCAGTCTGCCAGTAGAACGTTGGGTTAAGATCAAGCAATCGAGTGCAGAAGGCACACAACGTCGTGCTGTGGTAGTTGCTTCGATCCAAATTGGTGATCTGAAAGACAAAACTGAATTTACTCTAGCGGACCGAACACACCTTTCTTTCCCACTTCTGCTAGGAAGAAGCTTCTTTAGAGATGTGGCGGTTGTCGACGTAAGCAAGAAATACGTTCAAAAGAAAGTGACCAAATAGTTTCAAACCTCTTCTGACTCGTTAACTTTATAATAATCGAATCCCTGCAATTGGATTAGCAGGGATTTTTTCGTTTTTTCGACCGTAATTTGGGTAAATACCGATAATTAGGCCCTGTACGTCATCCGTTCACTGTTTAGCCTCGACAATGTGATCCTGATCTCTATATAATTCGCGCTTCATTTTCGTTTAACCCATACTTTCGTAGTCCTTATTTAGGTTTATCCAACAACCTAATAATTATCTATCCAGCACACGCTTAGGAATTACTTCTTTGATATCTACCGCGAACATCACAATGCAATTTGGCGCAGAGCCTTTGTTTGAAAACATCTCTACTAAATTTGGTAATGGCAATCGCTATGGTCTGATTGGCGCCAATGGTTGCGGCAAATCGACGTTCATGAAAATCCTAAGTGGTGCGTTAGCGCCAAGCTCGGGCAACGTTTCCATTACTCCTGGGGAAAAACTGGGCGTATTGAGCCAAGATCAGTTCGCTTTTGAGCAGTACAGCGTAATCGACGTTGTGATCATGGGCGACAGAAAATTATGGGAAGTAAAACAAGAGCGTGACCGAATTTACTCTTTGCCTGAAATGAGCGAAGAAGATGGGATGAAAGTGGCAGAGCTTGAAAGCGAATTCGCTGAAATGGATGGTTACACAGCAGAAAGCCGTGCTGGCGATATTCTTATTCAAGCGGGTATCGAAGAAGAGCTGCACTTTGGCCTAATGCAACAAGTTGCCCCGGGTTGGAAGTTGCGTGTGCTTTTGGCTCAAGCACTGTTTGCGAATCCAGATATTCTGTTACTTGATGAGCCAACCAACAACTTGGATATTCACACCATCAACTGGCTTGCTGAAGAGCTAAACCAGCGTAAATGTACAATGATCATCATTTCGCACGATAGACACTTCCTGAACTCAGTATGTACGCACATGGCGGACATCGACTACGGTGAACTGCGCATCTACCCAGGTAACTACGAGTACTTCCTAGAAGCATCGGGTTTACGTCGTGAGCAACTTCTGGCTTCCAACGCGAAGAAGACTGCGGAAATCAATGAACTTCAGGACTTCGTAAACCGTTTCGGTGCCAATGCATCGAAAGCTAAGCAAGCAAGTTCACGTGCTAAGAAAATGGAAAAGATTACCCTTGATGAAGTGAAGTCTTCGAGCCGTATGAGCCCGTCGATTAACTTTGGTGAAGGTAAGAAGCTGCACCGCCAAGCGCTTGAACTTCAAGACCTAGGCCACGGTTTCGAAGGTGAAATGTTATTTGCTGGCGGTAACTTGTTACTTGAAGCGGGTACACGCCTTGCGGTTATTGGTGAGAACGGTGTGGGTAAAACCACCTTACTACGTTGTTTAGTCGGTGAACTTGAGCAAAACCAAGGCATCGTAAAATGGTCTGAAAACGCAACTGTTGGCTACTGCCCACAAGATAGCAGTGCAGACTTTGATAACGACCTGAGCATTTTCGATTGGATCTCACAGTGGCGTACTGCGAAGCACGATGACTTAATGGTGCGCGGTATTCTAGGTCGTTTATTGTTCACTGCTGATGATGCAAACAAGAAAGCGCGTAACTGTTCTGGTGGTGAGAAGAACCGTCTGTTATTTGGCAAGCTAATGATGCAAGACATTAACGTGCTTGTGATGGACGAACCAACGAACCACATGGATATGGAAGCGATCCAAGCGCTCAACGATGCACTTAAGGTTTACCCGGGCACGCTTATCTTCGTGAGCCATGACCGTGAATTTGTATCTTCACTTGCGACACACATTATTGATGTGAAAGACCAGCAACTAGTGAGCTTCCAAGGTACCTATGAAGAGTATTTGGATCATCAGAAAAAGATGTTGATGGTTAATCTGTAATCGTCAGCAACATGATTGATTGAGGTGGACTGGCATTAATGGTTCATCACTATATGCAAAAAGGCCCGAACACGCGTGTGGTCGGGGCTTTTTCTTAGAAGAACAAAAACTCCAAGATGTTGTTAGTACTTGAATAGTTGAACTTGAGCGTTCAATTTCTGAGCGATTCCACGGAGCTCTTCAGAAAGGTGACGTGAGTTGTCCGCTACCTCGATTTAAATGCTGTTAACACCCATTTACGGTGCTTCACTCTATTAATTTTCCGGAGACGGTATTAGTGCATCGTACTGTTTTGATTAACTGATTTATAGAATGAATAAAGCCGACTTTAGGAAGTCGGCTTGCAAATTGGTTTAGTTGTTTTGGTCGATGCTTTTTAAAGGTTTAGAAGCCGAATCGAGCTGACATTAAGAACTGATGGCCGTAAGTACCGTTATTACGCATGTCCAAACCTACAGAAAGCTGATCTGTTGAATGGAAACGAGCGCCAACACCTACGATTGAACGAGTGTTGTCATTGTCAATCAGTTGACCAAGGCGTGCGTTGACTTCAATGTTTGCCATTAACCAAGCTCTTAAACCTAGGTTAATTTCAGTTTTGATATGGTTGTCGTCATTACGTTCAATGTTGTGCAGAAGCATTTGCCCGTTCACATCGGCGAATTGGCTAATTGGGCCGTTAAATCCCATACCCACAGCTGCGTCCCAATCACTTTCGAATTCTGAATCGATACGTGCAACAAAGTGTGAGTTCTGAGTAAACATGGTTGTTACTTCACCACCGAAGGTACTAGGGCTGGTACCCATGCGCAGCTCGAATGTGTTGTAGTTAAAGTTGTTTGCAGACGCAGAGAAAGAACACAGTGCAGCTAGTCCTAAAAGGACAGTCTTTTTAGTGCAACCTAGCATGGTGACTCCATATAAATTGTATTTGCGGCAGTATAATACAAAAAAGCCTGCAATATGCAGGCCAATTTATTTTAAGTCGATAATTTTATCTGTGTTGCTTATAGAACTTGGATGTGGTCAACCTCGATTTCAGGTGTTTTGCCACCTTCATACTCGCCGAAGATACGCACTTTTGTGTCTGCCGTTAGTGGCTGTGCTAGACGGATATCGTCATCCAGTTCGATTTGAATCTCGCTCTGGCCATCAGAGAAGATGAAGGTATCGTTCTTGAGCTGGCGAACAATCTTACCGTCTACAATTGCGTCTTGCTCAGAAAACATGCTTGTGTCTGCAAGTAGTGTCGCGACAGAAACGGTTTCAATAGGTCCTGTGTAAGCAATAGAGCTCTCGTGCTTATTGTCTTTGTGGTCACCAGCCATTGCGAAAGTTGGAGCTAGGATGATAGTGGTTGCGATAGCTAATACAGTTTTTTTCATGGTGAATCCCTTAATGTTGTTTGTTAGTTGAAACGTTTTATTTCGATGAGGCTATTAAACAACACCCGGTTTGAATCTAGAGTGAGTAACACATTCATTTTCCATTCATTTTATTGAGCATCTAGCCGCCAATGACGTTAAGATGGCGAAAGAGAAGTATTGCCTGCGGGCTGATAAATTAAGGATTTAAGTACGAATGCGAGCACCATTAAACGCCCTTATGGTTCAAGGAACCACATCAGATGCCGGAAAAAGTGTATTGGTGGCAGGTTTATGCCGTGTTTTGGCCAGGAAGGGAATTAAGGTGGCACCATTCAAGCCACAGAATATGGCTTTGAATAGTGCAGTGACTAAAGACGGTGGGGAAATTGGCCGCGCTCAAGCCGTTCAGGCTCAAGCATGTAATATCGAACCTTCGGTTCATATGAACCCTGTATTGCTTAAACCCAACTCAGACACCGGTGCTCAAGTTGTTCTACAAGGCCGTGCGTTAAGTAATATGGAGGCTACGGGCTACCATGATTACAAGAAAGTTGCGATGAATACGGTTATTGATTCATTTGATCGACTTTTAGAAGAATACGATAGCGTGATGATTGAAGGTGCCGGAAGCCCTGCTGAAATTAACCTTCGTGAGAATGACATCGCGAACATGGGGTTTGCTGAAAAGGCCGATATACCAGTGATAATTGTGGCTGATATCGACCGCGGAGGCGTCTTTGCACATCTGTATGGCACATTAGCTCTGTTATCTGAATCTGAACAAGCTCGTGTAAAAGGGTTTGTGATTAACCGTTTTAGAGGCGATATCGCGTTGCTTAAGTCGGGCCTTGATTGGTTGGAAGAGAAAACGGGCAAGCCTGTGATAGGTGTATTGCCATATCTGCATGGCTTCAATTTAGAAGCTGAAGATGCCATTACCTCCGCTCAAGAGTCCGATGGAGAGGCTAAGCTTAAGGTCGCGGTACCTGTCCTTACTCGGATCAGCAACCACACTGACTTCGATGCGTTGAGACTTAATCCTTCTATTGATCTTCGTTACGTCGGTAAAGGTGAGCGTTTGAACAACGCTGATTTGATCATCTTACCGGGTACTAAGTCAGTAAGAGCCGATTTGGATTACTTGAAGCAGCAAGGTTGGGACAAAGACATTCAGCGTCACCTGCGTTTAGGTGGCAAAGGATGGGCATATGTGGTGGTTATCAGATGCTCGGTAATCTTATCCACGATCCTGATGGTGTGGAAGGCGAACCGGGTAGCAGTGAAGGGTTAGGGTACCTTGATGTTGAAACCACGTTAACGCAGCAGAAAACGTTAACGAACGTGTTTGGCACGTTAAACCTAAATGGAAAGTCGGCGCCAGTTAAAGGGTATGAAATTCACGTAGGTAGGACTGATGTCAATGAAATGGCATTACCGGTTCAGTTAGAATCGGGCAGCCTTGATGGCGCGATAAACTCTGATAACTCGATATTTGGTACTTACTTGCACGGTGTATTGGATAACAGTGATGCGTTATCACTGATTTGTGAATGGGCAGGTGCCAATGAAGTAGCAGCGATTAACCACGAACAGCAGAAAGAGTTGGGTATTAATAGAATCGCTGACGCCATCGAAGAGCACTTAAATCTTGACCTGTTATGGCCTGAATTGAAGAAGGCTAGTCAAGATATCAAAAGAACAACAGAGTAAGTGAAAACAATGAAAAGACTAGTCACTCTTTTAGCAGTAGCGTTAACCACCTCATTGAGTTCTGCTCATGCTTTGGCTGCCGAGAAACTACGTCTTTATGCGGCATCGTCTATGACCAATGCGGTTAACCTGTTAGTTGAAGAGTTTGAGAAAAACCATTCTGTTGATGTTATTCCTGTCTATGCCAGCACATCTTCCTTGGTACGACAGATCGAAAGAGGTGCACCAGCAGACATCTTTATCTCGGCAAATGAAAAATGGATGACTCACCTTGTCGACCGAAACTATGTTTCTAGTGACAATGTCACAAACTTATGTGAGAACGAGCTTGTGCTAATCTCTCCAAAGGAAGACGCAATCTCGTTTGATATTTCTAAAGGTGAACAGTGGTCTAAACTTCTTGATAATGAAAGGCTTGCGGTTGGAAATACCATGTCGGTTCCAGCTGGTATCTATGCGAAAGAAGCGTTAGAAAACTTGGCTGTTTGGGATGACGTCAAGACACGACTAGCACCAAGTAATAACGTTCGTATGGCAATGGCTTTGGTAGAACGCAGTGAAGCTAGGCTCGGTATTGTTTACAAAACGGATGCGCTGTTGTCTAAAGAAGTGAATCTTGTATCGACATTCCCGTCAGAGCTGCATACACCAATACGTTACCCTGTAGCGAAAATGAGTGACCAAGCCGTTGCACAAGACTTCTATACTTTCCTTACTAGTGAAAAAGCGAAGGACATTTTGAATAGCTTTGGCTTTGAAGTGCGTTAAATGATGTATCTATCGGAATACGAATACCAAGCTTTAATGCTTAGCTTGAAAGTGGCTGGCTTTGCCATCTTGTGGCTTATCCCAATCGGGATTGGCCTAGCGTGGCTGCTAGCTAAAAAGCAGTTTGTTGGCAAAAGCATTGTTGAAAGCATCGTTCATCTCCCTTTAGTACTTCCTCCTGTGGTTATTGGCTATTTGTTGCTTGTGATGATGGGGAGGCAAGGTCTGATAGGAGCATGGCTCAACGACGTGTTTGGTATTGTATTCAGCTTTAGTTGGAAGGGCGCGGCTTTGGCATGTGTCGTCGTCGCGTTACCATTAATGGTGCGCTCAATCCGTTTAAGTTTAGAAACGGTTGATAGCAAGCTTGAAGAAGCGGCCGCCACATTGGGTGCTTCTCCAGTTAGAGTATTCTTTACCATCACCTTACCTTTGATGATCCCAGGGATCATTACCGGAACCATGCTGTCATTTGCGCGAAGCCTTGGCGAGTTTGGTGCGACCATCAGTTTCGTTTCGAATATCCCAGGGGAAACTCAAACCATTCCTTTAGCTATGTACACTTTCATCGAAACTCCAGGTGCTGAAATGGAAGCTGCGCGTTTGTGTGCCATTTCTATTGTAATTGCCTTGGGCTCATTGATTCTGTCTGAGTGGTTAAACAGAAAGTCGGCACAACGCCTAGGAGGTAACGCATGAGCGCGTTAGTTCTGCAATACCAGCAACAGCTTGGCGAGACCTTCTTTGATATCGACTTAGAACTTCCAAGTAATGGCATCACGGCTATTTTTGGTCGCTCTGGTGCAGGTAAGACATCTCTGATCAACGCCATCAGTGGTCTTAAACAGCCAGACAAAGGTTTGATCAGTGTCTCTGGCACAACCCTATTTGATAGCGAGCGGGGCATTAACTTGCCGACGCATAAACGTAATGTAGGTTATGTATTTCAAGAATCACGACTCTTCCCTCATATGAAGGTATCGGCGAATCTTAAATACGGTATTAAAGGCACCGATAAAGCGCATTTTGATCAAATCGTGTCGCTGCTCTCATTAGACTCGTTGCTAGATCGTTATCCGGCCCGTTTGTCGGGTGGTGAGAAACAACGTGTCGCGATTGGCCGCGCTCTGTTGTCTAAACCGAGTATTTTATTGATGGATGAGCCGTTGGCGTCACTCGATTTACCTCGCAAGCGTGAAGTGATGCCGTTTCTGGAAAATCTATCTAAAACGGTTCAAATTCCCATTATTTATGTGACTCATAGTCTTAATGAAATTCTACGCTTGGCTAACCATTTAGTGATTATCGATCAAGGTAAACTCGTATCATCTGGTGTGACAGAACAGGTATGGGCGTCACGTGCGATGCAGCCTTGGCAATCTTTCTCTGAACAAAGCTCATTGTTTGAAGGGAAGCTGGTGGAACATAATAATGATTATGCCTTGTCTCGACTAACACTGGGAAAATCTACGTCACTTTGGGTTCAGAAAGTGTCGAGTGATATTGGAACTGCTGTGAGACTGCAGGTCAGGGCAAATGATGTCTCAATTACGCTAGAACAGCCTCAAGGTACATCAATACGCAATATCCTCCCTGTAACGATTAAAAGCGTAGAGACTCATCAACAAGGCACGAACAAGCAAAGTGTCGCGGTAGAGTTAGAATTGGAATCTGGGTGTTATCTATGGGCAACCATTACATTGTGGGCGTTGGATGAGCTGAATTTAGAAATCGGGCAGCGTGTTTACGCGCAAATTAAAGGTGTGAGTGTTGCTCAAAGAGATATAGCGGTAACCCACTAAGCTCTCGTGGTAAGATATTCAGATATAGCGTTAACACATAAGATCTCACGTCATACTTCGTTTTTGGTTTCATTTTATAATGGGTAAAACTCGATGAACAGAAAATAGCGGATATAAAAAGCCGCATGTTTAAAGCGACATGCGGCTTAACCTCAAGTATTACTGTTAGCGCTCAGCCTAGATTTAGTCGATTAGCGACTTACTTAGTAAAAACTTCTTTGAAATCACGCTTCAAGATAGCATCACGACGCGCTTTCTTGATTTGTTTAGACATGTCTTTTACACAGTTGTGTAGAACTTGGTCTAGTAGTTGAGCGCGGTACTCTTCTTTTTCTTCGGCAGTCATGCCTTCTGGAAGTTTAAGGGTAGGGAACTCTTCCATTACGTTAACACCAGCGAAAGCTTGGCTAACCGTGATTAGAGCGTGGAACTGCTCGAAGTTGTCCAAAACATTTTGTGCGCTTGCTGGCAGGCTGTCCCAAGCTTCGCGTACTGCTTCTTCAGACACTTCATGAATAGAAGTAACCATAAAGTGCATCTCTTTTGGCACTTCATCAAATTCGATAACTTGGCGAAGTTCAGGAGAGATTGTGGTTAAATCGATTTCTTGTTGCTCTGTGTTTGTAGCGTCTGACATAGTATTTCTCTTTAAAAAGAAACAATGCTAAAAAGATCTGTAAAAAAGTCAATATAATATAGAGATTAGGGTATGATTTAAGCTCAAATTTGAGCTACTTTGAATATTCAAAGCTAGATATAGGTGACGTGATGATAGAAAAGGGATCTTCGATGCGCATATTGCTGGTTGATGACGTTCAACTAGACAGGGTGCAACTTGCTATTCGACTCAAGCAGCTGGGCCATATTGTAGAAGCTGTCGGCAGCGGAAAAGAAGTCCTGAGTATTTATTCTGATTTTGATCCTGAACTGGTGTTGCTTGATATAAGTATGCCAGAGATGGATGGTTTTGAAGTGGCTAATGAGGTTCGAAACCGATTCCCAGAGTGGGTTCCCATCATCTTTCTAAGTGGTCACGAAGAACCTGAGATGATAGCGAAAGCTATTAACGCCGGTGGTGATGATTACCTGATCAAGCCGGTAAACAAGGTAGTTTTAAATTCTAAACTGATTGCGATGCAACGTATCGCGCACATGAGACGAGAGTTAAAACAAAGCACAGCCAAACTTGAACAACTGAACGTCCTTCTGCAGCAACAAGCCAACGAAGATGGCCTGACTAAATTGTATAACCGTCGATACATGGATACTAAGCTTGAAGAAAGCATTGCGTGGCACGGAAGGCGTAATATGTTCATGACAGTCATACTTCTAGATGTAGACTTTTTTAAGCCTTACAACGATAATTATGGGCATATTCAAGGGGATAAGTGCTTGCAAGATCTTGCTAATATCTTAAGGGAACTTTTTGTTCGAGCGGGAGAGTTTGTCGGTCGCTATGGCGGTGAAGAGTTTGTTCTTATCTTAAGTGATATGGATCGGGATGCAGCCATGCAAGAGGCGATACGTATAAAAGAAGCGCTTTATGAAATGAACTACGTCCACGGTTATTCAACGGCGTCCGATAGAGTGACCGTGTCACAAGGAGTGTTATCATTTGCACCAGAAGGTGGTGAGTCGATTGCCTCTATTTACGAAAAGGTTGACCAAGCACTATATCAAGCGAAACAATGTGGAAGAAATACTTTTATACAACGCACATTTTAGAGCTTGTACGTTAGTTGATGAGCTCTTTTAGATATTTGAATTTATACTTCACTAGCATTTGAGCTAGGAAATGCTTTAAGTGATAAGAGAAATGCCACATTCAAAGTCATTTTCTGTGACTAACACCTGTTGGACGCTTGCGGTTCCTTTATTTTTAACTTTAGTGTCAATCACTGTTAATGCCACTTCCTTGTCTGATCTCTTCCGTAAGGAATTAGAGCAGCGCTTTGCTACCAGTTTATTACTTAATGATACTGATGTTTTTACCTTTGGCATCAATAATTTCGATCCAAATAAAGTGTTTAGCTTGGATAATGAAGATATTGGTTCGAATGATTCTGTGAGTCGCCGACAAAACATCACATCCCTCAGTCTCCCTTATACATTTGAACTACCAAGTTACATTGAAGGTAACCATCAAGAAGTAACGCTACGCTTATCAGCATTGCGGATTGAGAATGACGTTGAATATAAATCAACAATCAAAAGTGACTTTCAAAAGGAGTCGGTGGTTTCCGGGTACGTGGAATTTGCGAATATATCCCAGTTAGACGAACACTGGAGTTTCAGCTCGGCAATTGGTAACCATATTTCATATTACCGTAATGATTTTGAATATCGTTCTTCATTGCTTGAACCTATTCAAGAACAACTGGACGGGCTTTATTATAATACTGATGCTTGGGCATATATCATTGAGCCTAGGATTAAGCTGACTTTCGAAGATAAGAATTATTGGGGAAAATATAAGCTCAGTACCAGTTGGCATTACTTTAATGGAGTTGGTTGGGGAGAAGCCAATAACGGAGATATCGGAAACCCAGAAGGTTGGTGTATCGCCAATGAAGCTAAGATTTTTTATGATCTCGTACGCTGGGATAAAAATATCACATCAATGTACTCGAGTATTAAAAGAATTGATATTGGTGGTGACACCGTGGCTTCTATGGGTACCACTTCTTACTATGAAGGCAGTGTAGGTTGGTTGCTTAATCCCAATCTATTTGATGACTGGGTCGATAATGTGGGAATTGGATTTACGATCAATTACGGAAGTAGTTTAAAAGGAGGGAGTCTAGTTATCTTCTTTAACCAAGATTAAACACTTTTTTCCTAGTTTAGTTGGAATAGCCTAAAATCAATGAGGCTTGTTGTAATTGAAAATGATAGTTATTGAATTAACATTAACGTCTCTAGTTAATGTTAAGCGTTAGCGTTCAATATCTTTAACTATCGACACACAGTTTGTTTCGACCGGTTTTTTTTGCTTTGTAGAGTGCTTTGTCAGCAAGCTTTAATACTTCTTCAGGATGTCTGGTGGTCGTGCTGTCAGACAGTCCAATACTCACGGTCACATTCACTACTTCCGATGGCTTGGCATTCTTACCCCGCTTTTTCATACCCAATTCATGATCATCAGGGCGTTCGTGATTGTTACGGATCGCCATGTCGTAGTTTTGGACCTCTGAAATCAGAGCTTGAAGGTGCTCTTTAACTTGTTCCGAGTATTTGCCTTTAAAAATAATCGTGAACTCTTCGCCACCATAGCGATAAGCTTTAGCTCCACCCGTGGTCTCTCTCAAAATACGCGCTACTAACTTCAATACGTCGTCGCCAATGTCATGTCCATAAGTATCGTTAAATTTCTTGAAATGATCGATATCTACCATAGCCATTGAATACTTACGCCCTAGGTGCTTCATATCGACTTCTAAGGCGTGTCGGCCGGGGATATTGGTCAATTGGTCATTAAAGGCCATATCGTGGCTAGCAGACATTACATAAACAATGATCAAGGTGCCAGATAATGAGAACATTGTACTAGAGATGTACTGCACGTCGAAGAAGATAAACGTACAAGAAGAAAGTAAGGTAGCGCTATAAACGACAACATCAATAGAACGGTTATACACCAATACAAGAATGGCAGTAATGCCAAGTAAGCAAAGGCTATACAATACCAGAACTAAAGGCAGTTTTGAAAAATCCCTGACAACAAACAGAAGGCCCTCATTCAACGATTCAAAACCACTTGCCTGGAAGTACGAAACGGTCAATTGTGCCCAAATCATGAAAAGAACGAGAACGGTGGTATAGAGGAGCATGGATTTTGAGTTTACGCCGTTATCAGGGAAGGCGTACACCAATGAACAGGTTACAGGGACTAATGCCGAAAGAATCGATAGCTCCAACAACGTTGTTCCGGTATTAAGAGGCGTTTGCAAGCGAATTTGGATGATCAAGTAAGCCACGAGCATGGTTAATGACACCATGGCCATACGTCCTTGTCGGAATGTATGGCATAGCAAAACGGCAACGCTCAATAAGATATACGGGAGGTTGCTAGCAAACCCTAAGTTTGCATCCGTCACAAGAATGACGTTGTTCATACCAGCGAGTAAAATTGCCAATAAAAATAGGGGGAAGCAAAATCGAAATATGTTCGACGTTACAAAACTAGATGCCATTTATGTGGTGAGCCTAACTATGCTGATGATCTTATAATTTAATTTTATACGTAGGATACTGTTAAATAAGCGAATGCCAAGCTTTTTGCCTAAATCAGAGTAAAAACATAGCCATATGTCTCTATTGATGCAACCATTTTTATATGTTTGAGTTGCTATTAACCATAGAACGAGCTACATAGTATATATGAGAAATTAATTAGTCGTTATAGATACTTAACAAAACCTTGGTAGTTCGTGCTTAAAGCTTAAAGTCGACATGATAACTTACAATCGAGCAACGAAAAAACGGTAACGAAGCTAGGGGAAGTTCGTTATGTTGAATTGGTTAATTCAATCGGTGTTATACAAAGTTCAACTATGAAAAGAGTCAAGTTAAGAAAGCTTTTTAACTCAATTATATTAGCACTACAGCTGCCAGTCAGAATTGCTTTAATAAGCTCAGAAACTACCGCTATTAGGAAAAACCGCGACAAATGGAGGTGTGGTATGCAAATTAGTGTTGATGTACATAACTATATGGAGACTCTCGTTGGCCATGTTTTGTCCACCGAAGAATATGTGTCTAGTTATACCAATGAACAGATGGCTGATCTTGCTTGCTTAGCTTTGGGTCAGCTTAAACCTATCTATATTCGTTTTGATATCGATTTTCTTTCTGCTTTGCCAGAAGATAAACTGGTGCTCTATAAACGAAATAGTGAGATCGCGGTCAAGAATGCAGAGAGTATGATTATTGACGATAGAAGGCGTGAACGAGATGACAGTGTGCCCGTTATATTTAGTCAACACAATTTTGATGAAGACGTAGAATTGCAATGGTATGAAAAGCCATTGTTGAACCGTAAACAGTCATGATAGTTTAAGGTTAATACGATCATTAAAGGAGTAAAACGTGGGATTTTTTTCTAGATTATTTGGTGGCAAAGAAAAAACCGAACAAAAAGCAGAGATTGAGCCAGTCGTGTATAAAGGTTTCAATATCTATCAAGATGCCATTGCAGAATCTGGTCAATACCGTGTTGCTGGCAAAATAGAGAAAGAATTCGATGGTGAAATCAAAACTCACCGTTTCATTCGTTCAGATGTTGTTTCAAACAAACAAGATGCCGATGAATTGATGCTTAAAAAATCGCAGATGTTCATCGACCAAATGGGCGACAATATATTTAGCTAGCCAATTAGGGTTAGAATTGATGTTGGTCATAATTTAGAGAGCTTTCTGTGTATATGCTGAAAGCTCTTTTTAGTCTCAGGGATAAAGACAGCTAGAAGTTTGTTATTTAAAGGACTATTTGTAGGTGGTTTGACCTCTTTGCTCAAGAGGCTCGTCATTTTTTCAAATAAAATCGTTATAAGTAATAACTTTTCTTGTTCTTTGAACAAAACGCTTGAAGTATTAGTTGTCGTTAGATACAAACGAATAAGTCATGTGCCAATAGTGAAAGAGTAGTTATGCAAATTGGTGTATCCAATGACTGCGATCTCTTTAACTGGTCTTTGGTAAGAATAATAATCACAAATTGATACACAAGGAGTCTAATTTGTTGATAGGTGTACCAAGAGAAACGCTCGCAGGTGAAACGCGAGTCGCTGCATCACCGAAATCGGTCGAACAGCTTCTGAAATTAGGATTTGAAGTTTGTGTTGAATCACAAGCAGGTGCGTTAGCAAGTTTTGAGGATTCAGCTTATGAAGAAGCTGGAGCAAAAGTTGTAAGCGCAGATGAAGCTTGGAAATCCGATATTGTCTTTAAAGTTAACGCTCCAATCGTTGACGATACTCAAAACGAAATAGACCTACTTAAAGATGGCGCAACATTGGTCAGCTTTATTTGGCCTGCTCAAAACCCCGAATTAATGGAACATCTGTCGAGCCGTAACATCAATGTGATGGCGATGGATTCTGTACCTCGTATTTCAAGAGCTCAAGCACTCGATGCATTAAGTTCTATGGCAAACATCGCGGGTTACCGTGCAGTGGTTGAAGCAGCGCATGAATTTGGTCGATTCTTCACTGGTCAAATTACAGCGGCAGGTAAAGTCCCACCAGCGAGAGTACTGGTCGCTGGTGCGGGTGTTGCAGGTTTGGCGGCAATTGGTGCAGCAGGTAGTCTTGGTGCAATTGTTCGTTCATTCGACGTTCGTCCTGAAGTAAAAGAGCAAGTAGAGTCGATGGGCGCTGAATTCTTGGAAGTGGATTTCCAGGAAGATACGGGCGCTGGTGATGGCTACGCAAAAGAGATGTCTGACGCGTTCAACAAGAAAGCGGAAGAGCTTTATGCGGCTCAGGCAAAAGACGTTGATATCATTATTACTACAGCACTGATTCCTGGGCGTCCTGCTCCAAAGCTTATTACCAAAGCGATGGTTGATAGCATGAAGCCAGGCAGCGTGATTGTCGACCTTGCAGCCGCGAACGGTGGTAACTGTGAATATACCGTAGCGGATCAAGTGACCACTACGGCAAATGGTGTGAAGGTTGTCGGTTACACTGACATGGTTGGCCGTCTGCCAACTCAGTCTTCTCAACTGTACGCGACTAACCTAGTGAACTTACTGAAACTACTTTGCAAAGAGAAAGACGGTAACATCAATATCGACTTTGATGACGTCGTACTTCGCGGTGTAACAGTCGTTAAAGAGGGTGAAGTCACTTGGCCTGCGCCACCAATTCAAGTTTCAGCTCAACCTCAGCAGGTTAAGCTAAAAGCAGCGAAACCAGAGCCAAAAGTAGAAGAGCCAACGTCTCCAGTCAAAAAAGCGGCAGGTATGGCCGTTGCGGTTGGTACTTTCGCTTGGATTGCATCAGTTGCGCCTGCTGCGTTCTTATCTCACTTTACCGTTTTCGTTCTTGCTTGTGTGGTGGGTTATTACGTAGTTTGGAATGTTAGCCATTCTCTGCACACGCCTTTGATGTCTGTTACGAATGCGATTTCAGGGATCATTGTGGTAGGTGCTCTATTACAGATTGGACAAGGCAACGGTGCCGTTACTTTCCTCTCTTTCATTGCCGTGTTAATTGCAAGTATCAATATCTTTGGTGGCTTTACCGTGACCAAACGTATGCTTGAAATGTTCCGTAAAGACTAAGGAGTAATAGATGTCTGAAGGATTAGTACAAGCAGCTTATATTGTTGCTGCAGTATTCTTTATTATGAGCTTGGCTGGACTATCGAAACAGGAATCTGCACGTGCAGGTAACTATTACGGTATCACTGGTATGGCTATCGCATTGATCGCGACGATCTTCGGCCCACACTCGGCTGGTATTGTGTGGATCATCATTGCAATGGTGATCGGTGGTGGCATCGGTATCCACTACGCACGAAAAGTAGAAATGACGGAAATGCCAGAGCTGGTTGCAATTCTGCACAGTTTCGTAGGTATGGCAGCGGTATTAGTGGGCTATAACAGCTACATCGATCCACCAGCGGCAGTCTCTATCAACCCTGCTGATATTCATGCAGAGCACGTTATTCACTTAGTGGAAGTGTTCCTTGGCGTATTTATCGGCGCTGTGACGTTCACAGGTTCGATTGTTGCATTTGGTAAGCTTCGCGGCGTTATCTCTTCGTCTGCACTGAACATTCCTCACAAGCACAAATGGAACCTAGCGGCTATCGTGGTTTCAACATTGCTTATGATCATGTTCGTTAAAGCAGATGGCAGCATGTTCGCACTTATGGTGATGACACTTATCGCGTTCGCATTCGGTTACCACTTAGTGGCGTCGATCGGCGGTGCAGATATGCCAGTGGTTGTTTCTATGTTGAACTCGTACTCTGGTTGGGCTGCTGCTGCGGCAGGTTTCATGCTTGCAAACGACTTGCTTATCGTAACTGGTGCTCTGGTTGGTTCGTCGGGTGCGATTTTGTCTTACATCATGTGTAAAGCAATGAACCGCTCGTTCATTAGTGTTATTGCTGGTGGTTTCGGTCAGGAAGTACAAGTGTCTGAAGGCGATGAAGATCAAGGTGAACACCGTGAAACTTCAGCGGAAGACGTGGCTGACATGCTTAAGAATTCTAAGTCAGTGATCATCACTCCGGGATACGGCATGGCGGTAGCTCAAGCTCAGTACCCAGTACACGAAATCACTGAAAAGTTGCGTGCACAAGGCGTAAACGTTCGCTTTGGTATCCACCCAGTAGCAGGCAGGTTACCGGGTCACATGAATGTACTGCTTGCTGAAGCAAAAGTCCCTTACGATATCGTTCTTGAAATGGACGAGATCAATGATGACTTTGACGAGACAGATACTGTATTGGTTATTGGTGCGAATGACACCGTAAACCCAGCAGCCCTGGAAGATCCAAACAGCCCGATTGCTGGTATGCCAGTACTGGAAGTTTGGAACGCTCAAAATGTTATCGTGTTCAAGCGCTCTATGAACACGGGGTATGCAGGCGTACAAAACCCATTGTTCTTCAAAGAAAATACACAGATGCTGTTTGGCGATGCTAAACAAAGCTGTCTAGGCATTTTAGAGCACCTGTAAAGGCCGTTTTATAAAACATAACTAAGCTATAGGGGCTCTAATGAGCTCCTTTTTTATACGAAGAAAGGAGTACATTCTTTAGTATTACGACTATGAAATGGCGTAGTTCTAAAGCGTTAGATTAGTGCGCTAGCTCGCTTTGAGCGTATTCTCGCCAATTTAATGACTGTCAGTTTTCATTCTTACTATTTTTCAGCGGTTAAAATTTATCTTTGATAGTGAATGGTATATATTTATTCGATCTATATTAATTTGCGTTGGTTTACGATCATCAAAAGAACATTTACACTTCTTATTATTATGTTATCTGTCTCAGCAAACGCATTTGCTGACTCTTTACCTGAGCGTATCGATAGCTTTACCAAACTCTTTGATCATGAAACCGCTATTGAATCTTATGACATTCGATTGCTTCAGTCTGATTATCCAACACGCTTGATCACGCCTTCTTCAATGCTGCCGCAAACCGCAGAGTACCCATTAAAAGATATTCAACGCTTATACCAGTTATCAAAAACCTGTAGCGGTAAATTGCCGTTAAGCCCATTGATAACTGAGCCTTTGGTGTTTACGCGAGCGATGTGTAAGGGCACTAAATTGTCAGATCGTTGGTTTAGCCGTAGTGGCTTGATTCACCCTGGTGGTGGCTCTTATGCGGCGCGTTATGTTGAGAAGTACCCAGAAAAATTCGACTCTCTGAAACGTTATATGCATATTCAAGAGCGTCCGAATACTGAAAATGATGAGCTGCTGTCTCGCTTGCAACAAATGGATAACGAAGCCATCACCGCGCTGTTGGCCGGTGCTAGCATGTTTGTCGAACTCGACGAGATGTGGGTCAAACGTGGTGACAGATACTATCTATACAAAGAATCTGATTGGCATGAAAACGCCACAATAGCAGGATTGTCGTTCAGCTTATCCTCAGAAGGTAAGAGCTGTTTCGTACAACGTGGTAACGTGTGTTGGGAAATAGAAGATCACTCTGAACTGCTCCAGGTCGCAATGTTCATCTTGGTGATTGCCAACATCATGCTTGTGCTAGGTTGGGCGATATACCGTTGGAATAGCAAGAAACAAGAATTAAAGAGCCGAATGTTGGTTCTTCAAATCTTAACGCACGAATTAAGAACGCCGATTGCCAGTTTGTCATTGACGGTTGAAGGGTTCAGACGCGAGTTCGAAAACTTACCTGAATCGGTATATGATGAGTTTCGTCGGCTGTGTGAAGATACGCGCCGTTTGAGGCAGTTGGCAGAAGCAAGTAAAGACTATTTGCAATCAGACAACCAACCGCTGGCGACTGAGTGGGTACCAAGTGTCGAAGACTGGCTCCAATATAAAGTTGAAGAAGACTTTGCTCCAGGTATAGAACTTCGCGTAAACAAAGATATTGCTGCAAAAATAAACGTATACTGGTTAGGAACGTGTATCGACAACCTAATCAGAAATGCCGTGAAATACGGTGTTGCTCCAGTGATACTAGAATTGAATACTTCTGACAAGAAGCTGACATTCAAAGTTATAGATAATGGAGACTTGTCCCGCAAAGACTGGGGGCAACTAAGAAAGCCATTCGTTAGTAAGAGTGGACTAGGTTTAGGTCTGACGATAGTAGAATCTATGGTCGGAAAAATGGGCGGTCACATGACGCTAATCGGCCCCCCGACAACATTTATTTTGGAGATACCTTGTGAAACAGACATTGCTTCTCGTTGAAGATGATAAAAATTTAGCTGATGGCCTATTAGTTAGCCTTGAGCAAGCTGGTTATGAATGTTTACATGCTGAACTGATCTCTGAAGTTGAAGGCTATTGGGAACATGCGGACCTAGTCATCCTAGATCGCCAACTTCCTGATGGTGACTCAGTAGATTCACTTCCAGGTTGGAAGAAGAAAAAAGATATCCCTGTAATTTTGCTGACAGCATTGGTTACAGTGAAAGACAAAGTAGCGGGCCTAGATTCAGGCGCGAACGATTACCTGACGAAACCATTCGCAGAAGCTGAGCTGTTTGCCCGTATTCGTGCGCAACTTCGTCTGCCAGACGCTGAAGAGCAGGACGCATCAAAAGTTATCGCTCAAAATCTTGTTATCGACAAGGCAACACGTGAAGTGTTTTTCAATGAGCAAGAAGTGACGCTAACACGCACTGAATTTGATCTGTTGTTGTTCTTGGCAAGTAACCTAGGCCGTGTATTTACACGTGACGAACTACTTGATCACGTATGGGGATACAATCACTTCCCAACAACTCGTACTGTAGACACGCATGTTCTGCAATTAAGACAGAAGCTGCCAGGTCTAGAGATCGAAACGCTACGTGGCGTTGGCTATAAGATGAAAGCGTAATGAAAAAAGCCTTACTTTCACTATTAATGTTGTCGAATGTCGTTAATACCGCACACGCAGCAGATTGGTTTAAAAGCAGTGATGCTCTTACTCAAGTACACAAACATTTGTTGGATAATGATTTACCGCAGATGTTTGATTCTTTGGTGGAAGTTTGGCAAATCAATGCTTCTCAATCTAGAGAAGATCATCTCAATGAATTGTTTGACCAAGCGTTAAACAAAGATTGTGGTAAAACCCTCACCAAAAAAACCTTGCCTGACTGGATAAGTTCGGTTGTCGTCAAAAGGCACATTATTCAAAGCCCTGGCCGAGACACATTCCGAGTTTCAATTGATGTTGAATCTGAGCAAGGCATTCAAGATATTACCTTCGAAAAGTGGGTAGACAAGGTTGTCTCTTCCGATAGTGAATTCACGAAAGAAAGTGAAGTGGTCAATAATGCCACTGTCAGTTTGTACCGAAAGCGTTATAACCTAGCGTCGCAGTTGGATTCTGGTTTATATCGTCTGAATGTGAAAGGCGATGGTGGTAACTCTTGGAGCACATGGATTGTTCTGGGTGAAGTCGTTATGCGTCAGCAAGTGCGTTGGGCATCTAAAGATACATGGCGAATTGATAAAAAAGACTTACTTAACCCATATTGTCCGTTACCTAAGTTAGAAGTCGGTTTATACGACTATATCGACGATCACTATGAACAATTGTGGGGTAAGAACTATGAGTCGGATTATCCGATGAGCTTATCTGGTGAAGATTTGCCCAATGACCGATATGTTCTGGCTGTTTCTATGGTGCATTCACGCTGGCAAGGTGATATAGCGATAGAACAAGCGCAAACTATCAGTAAAACTTATGATATTTCTAGCTAAGAAGAGTTAAAGTAATTTAAAATTGTGCCGTTAACTATGTAAGGGATCTAACAAAGATAAACGGCATGAAAAAAACTACTAAACTACTCGCAGCGTCCATTGCTTTCGCCAGTCTTCCTATTTCAGCAGCAAACTACGCCATTGAAGCGCGTGGAGATGCGATGGGTGGTGCTGGTGTTGTTTCTGCAAACTTCCTAACTGCTCCATTCTATAACCCAGCATTGGTTGCCATTTACCGTCGAAACGATGACATGGGTATGATTACCCCAAGTTTTGGTGGTAACTACAATGATCCTAACGATATGAAATCAAATATCGATAGTGTTATTGACGCTTCAAATACCGCAGACTTAGATGCCGCTCTTAGTAAACTTGATGGTAATCAAGCAAACGTAGATCTGGGTGGTGTAGTGGCATTCGCACTTCCTAACCAGTTTGTTGCTGCGAACCTCTTTGCTAAAGCTTACACAGAATCTTTTGCAACACCTGACGTTTACACGACCGGTTCCGACACGGACAAAGTTGAGCTATCTACCGTTGAAGCGGTTTCAATCGGTGTAACTGAAGTTGGCCTTTCTCTTGCGAAGTACCAAACATTTATGGGGCAACACATTTCATTTGGTATCACCCCTAAGATTCAACGCATCTACACGTACAACTACATTGCATCGGTTAACGATTACGATCTATCTGATGTAAGAGAAAACAGCAATGGTGAAACTGCATTTAACATGGATGCGGGTGCGCTTTGGTTCTTCGGACCGTTCCGAGTAGGTGTTGCTGCGACCAACTTGTTTTCAAGAGATATTGAGACAAAAGATACAACCCGAACGTTAACCAGTAGCACAAGCGGTGCAACTCACCAAGTTGGCGGTAAATACGCTTATCAGCTTGAGCCAGTTTATACCGTTGGTGCTGGTATCGTGTCTGATTACTTCTCGTTAAGTGTTGATTATGATTTGAATGAGACAGAAAAGTTTACTTCATTCGAAGACAACGAGCAGATGATTCGTATTGGTACTGAAGTTGACCTGTTGCGTCAAATGCAGCTGAGGGCAGGGTACTACAAGAACCTCGCTTACTCTGATTCTGAAGGGACCATCACAGCCGGTATTGGCTTGTCGCCACTTAATTTGTTCCAGCTAGATCTAAGTGCTAACTACACAAACGAAAACGCAATGGGTGCATCTATCAATTTCCTTGCTAGTTACTAATAGTCCTTATATAGTTCTGCTCCTAAATAAAGGAGCAGAACATGCTAAACGACTTACCAACCCTTTCTCACGAAGAGCAACAAAAAGCTGTTGAACGAATCCAAGAAATGATGAGCCAAGGTGTTAGCACGGCACAAGCTATCAAAATCGTTGCTGAGCAAATTCGTGAAGAAATGAGTAATAAAGAAGAGTAGGGCGACAGCCCTTTTTTTAGGTTCATCGCGGATTAGCGGGAACTAAAAACAAAAAAAAACGGTAGTAAGTGATAGGGTTTAGTCGCCAAACAAAAATCATACACAAACTACCGTTTCCATGCCGAATCATACTTTCCTATCTTCATTCTGGGAAGGCTTTAAAATAGTAAAGTCTCACCAGACAGCATCACTTATTACCCTGACTCTTAAACCTAACTCTGAGGCAAAATGCCCTTGTGGTCTTGAGGCCGAGGCTATCCATGAGTAT
>NZ_JAKEUQ010000026.1 GCF_022397955.1 Vibrio sp. Isolate32
GGAGGTGTGGTGGGCACAAGTACAGGAGAGTGGAATTGGAGGTGTGGTGGGCACAAGTACAGGAGAGTGGAATTAAGCCATTGCAAGAGTTCGCACGAAAACTGAGTCCTTATCTTCACGGCATTATCGCATCGGCAAGTTATCCGCTTAACACCTGCACATTGGAAGGGATAAACAACAAGATAAAACTAATCAAGCGAATGGGATATGGGTATCGAGATACAGACTACTTCTTCTTGAAGATAAAAGCGGCTTTCCCCGGAAAGCCGCGATGAACCTTTTTTATGCTGTCACACTGGTTAATCGATGTTGAGTCTATTGACTGGCTTTTTTCGTTTTGTAGGACACCGCTTATGTCATTGAGATTAAGTGGGTGAGCTTGTCTGTAGCTCTTTGAGCAGTGGGAATGCAGCTTTGGTATGCTCTCCAGTGACGATAAACCCAACCAATTGATTATCTGCGTTGAAGCCTTTTGCGACAATGCCTTTCGGGTCAAAGCGAGTCTCCCAGCTTTGAGCGGTTTGGAGGTCAAAGGCAAGCTCGACTACGATCAGGCCGCCACCAATCACAGTGACACGCTGAGCATCATCGATCTGCGCTTTGTGCTTCTCAAACTCCTCCAGGCTATTGAGCGTGATAGTCGCCCCTCGTTTTAGCCCTTTTGCTGGTGGAGTAAATGGTGTGGCCCCCGTTGCAAACACTAACTTTGTGTAGTGGATTGGTTGGCCATCGACACGAATATACTGTTGCTCAATATCTATTTCGCTGACAAGCGCTTTGGTTTTAATAACCACGTTGTACTGCTCAGCTAGCTGCTGAGTATTATGTACGGTGAGTGTTTCCGGCGTTTGTTCCTGACTGAACCCGTGCGAAAGGTTCGGCTTACTATACTCACCCCCCCCCCACCCCGAATCTGCCGTGATCATGGTGATCGCGATATCTTGGTCGAGTTTACGTACCATTTTGATAGTTTGTAGGGCAGCGAAACCACCACCCACAATCACAATGTTCGACATGTTACTTCTCCACAAATACTTCTTTGCCTAAATGGCACTCAGGGCAAAGGAAGTCATCAGGTACATTTTTCCATGGTGTTCCTGGTTCAACACCTTGGTACGGTTCACCTAATTGTGGGTCGTATACCCATTCACAAACCGTGCAACGTCAGCATGTGCAATTTTCGCTGTGAGCGCGTTGCGTCTCTGCCTGCTGTGCTTCTTTGGTAGAAGTTGCTGCAACGGCTTCAGGTTCAGTTGCTTGCTCTGGCTGATTATCCGGAGTGTCGATTTTCTTTACGCTGCGTTCAACTTGTTTAGGCGTACTCACCTCGTTTGCATCGGTGCGCCAAACTTCAGCCAATGTCATGCCGTAATCGATGCATTGGCGAAGAGCATCTGTGTCTGGTTTCCAATGGATGTGTTGCGGAGCGCTGACTTCGAAGTTTGCTTCACGTAGGCGAGCATCAATACGTTTTACTGCGCCACCAGTCCAACCTGAAGAACCGAATGCCGCGGCTCTTTTTCCGGCAAAACGTAAACCGTGTATCTCTTCGAGTAAGGCTGCGATTTGCGGCATCATCACATTGTTCACGGTTGACGAGCCAACAAGTACACCTTTTGATCGGAAGATATTGGCAAGGATATCGTTCTTATCATGCTTGGAAATATTGAACACCTTGATTGCTGTTTCTGGGCTCCCTTTACGAATCCCTTTCGCAATGGCATCGGCCATCATACGAGTGTTGTTAGACATGGTGTCGTACACAATTGTGATGCGGTCTTCTTTGTACGCTTTCGACCATTCGTAGTATTGCTCGACGATCTGGGTGGCGTTGTCTCGCCAAATACAGCCATGGGAAGTGGCGATCACATCGATCGGTACACCTAAACTCAATACTTCTTCGATTTTAGCTTTTACTAGCGGTGCAAATGGCGTCAGGATGTTTGAGAAGTAACGCAGACACTGCTCGTGCAGTTCAACTTGGTCTAATTGGTCGTTGAACAGGTTTTCATCGCAGTAGTGTTGGCCAAAGGCATCATTACTAAACAGAATTTCGTCGCTTGTTAGGTAAGTTGCCATTGAATCTGGCCAGTGCAGCATTTTCATCTCAACAAAGATAAGTTGCTTACCATTACCGATATCCAGTGTGTCGCCGGTTTTTACCGTTCTGAAGTTCCAGTCTGGCTGGTGATGATGGCCGACAATCGAGTTCACCCCCGCTTCTGTGTAGTAGACAGGGGTATTAGGGATCTTAGCAAGTAGCGCGGCAAGGGAGCCGGAGTGGTCTTCTTCGGCATGCTGACAAATGATGTAGTCAATCTCGTTGATGTCGATTTCCATCTCAAGGTTTGCAAGGAATTGCTCTGTAAAGCGATGGTCAACGGTATCGACAAGCACCGTTTTCTCTTCACGGATTAGGTATGAGTTATAACTGGTGCCTTTGTTCATGTGGTATTCCTTGCCATGGAAATGCTCGGTTTCCCAATCGTGAATACCAACCCAGTGAACATTTGATTTAACGTGAATAGTCATAATGAGAATACCTTGTTTGAGTTTCTAAGGTCATCATTGCACTAGTCGTTCCATGTTTTTAAATAATTGTTTTTATGAATTTTTTTGGTTTTTAGTCTTTCTTTTTAGTCTTTCTTTTGAGTCTTTATGACATTCCAATTTCTGTAATTAATATGAATCTAAAGTGTCCATTTGACTCATGTGGTTATCAATGCTGACCAACAGCCAAAAGGCGCGCATAAAAAAGGCCAGACGAAAGTCTGGCCAAATAAGCAGTGTAATTTATTTGTTAGTTTTTAAAGCGTAGTCACGACTTCATCAAGAGCTAGACGCGCTTTGGGTTTACCGTGGTTGTAGTCTTCGCCGTCTTTGTGGTAACCGATAGCCAGTGCTACATCAACAACGTGACCTTCTAGTTCGTCAGCAAACTCTTCGCTGATCATAGCCGCGTCTACACCTTCCATTGGAGTTGAAGCGATACCAAGGCGAGCAAGCGTGTGCAGTGTGTTACCTAGTGCGATGTACACCTGAGACTTAGTCCAGTTTCCGTTGAAACCAGTCTCATCTGTGTTCATTTCTGCGAATGCGTAAGCCCCTAAGAACTGCTCGTACATTTCAGCAGGTAGGTGACCAGAGCTTACTTCTGTGTCTGCGCGTTTCGCGAATTTCTCTTTAGTGTACTTAGGATCGTGAGCGAACAGGATTGTGTGTGACGCTTCTTTTGCATGTGGTTGGTTAAACTGGAACATGTTCTCGAAAGTCTTGTGGAAACGTTGTTTTGCTTCGTCGCTCTCAATGATGATGAATTTCCAAGGCTGAGAGTTGATAGAAGAAGCTGACAGACGAAGTGCTTCTTTGATTACTTCCATGTCTTCCGCAGAGATGCGTTTTTCTGCATCGTATTTTTTAGTTGTGTAACGAGTGTTTAGATCAGTAATGATTGGATGAGTCATGTTGAATCCTAATATCTATCAATAATAAATGTTGTAGGGTGTTATGTTCGGTAACGTCAACAATAAACGGATAACGCATTTGGGCTTTTTCTCTAATATCATCGGTCTTTAATAGAACGGGTCTCTAAGAAAATAAGCGCTGAAACGGTCATCGAACATGCCCCAATAAATCGAGTATCTGCGGTAGCTCAAGTCGATGGAGGTAAGATAATAGAAGAGTAGCCTGGGAAAAATAGCGAACATATCAAATTACTATGGTAAATAATGTCCATAATGATTCGATAAGTGTGATATCAATGGGTGCAAATTGTCTAGATTCAGTAGTTTAGTACGCCTTGATGCCATATTGGCGCAATAATGGTGGAAGGACGCTGTCTAGGTTTGGGATATCTTCCGGTGTGATTTCGATTAAGCCAAAACTATGCTCGGCATAGATTTTTCTCGTCGCTTCACGTTTTTCCTCGGCGATTGGCGCAGAGTCGGTTCCCCAAAATTGAATGTATACTTTGCCGCTTGGAAGATAAAAGTCACTGATCACTTCTTTCGCTATTGGCAGTGGACGCTCGTACGCATGTACCACACCCGCCATATATAGCCAATTGTCGATGATTAGCTCTCCTTTTGAACGCACATAGTGTCCATCCAAGCTTCGGTGCTTGGCCTCGAACTTCTGGCGGAAGCTAGAAAGTGACACATCCGTTGAGTGGCTTTCTGCATCGTGCCCTAGGAATTCAACAACTGATTGTTTCAAACGTTTATTGCGGACTAATGAATCGTGCCACACCACGAATAAGTTTTGTGTGGTTTTATCTTCCCTCTGTGCACCACCGGCCTTTAAACCTGTCGAGGTGACGTGCCAACCGTCTTCTTCTCTTGTTATCCAACCAAGTTCATTGAGCAAGAGGTTAATTTTCTTTGCGCTGAGCTTGAAAGCATTGCCAAGTTGAGTTGCGGTTAGTGTTTGCCCTGAGAAGGTGTCCAAGTCGATAAGCAGCTTCTCTGGCCAGACAATGAAGACACCAAACTTTTTGTGTTCCACATACTCCCCACCAAAGCTTTCCCCTCGCTCGGTCAGCACCCAGCGATCCTGTGAACGTACGATATAGCCGGCTGTTTTTAGATCACTAAACAGGGCTTTGGCTTCTATGCCTTTTTGTTTAGCGAGAGCTGATGTGGAGATCTTGTCTGACATAGCCTTCTCTTAAGTCGTCACCTGACAACTAGATGATGTGGGGTAGGTATTCAACCAAAACAAGTGATTAGAATAACACATCTACTTCGCGTAATTCCTTTTCTGATTGCCCATGTGTTTTTAGTTTAATTGGGGAAGTGTTCTCCAAAACAGCATCAAGAAAGTCCTTCAACACATTGTGTAATTAAGTTACAGAAAGTAAGGCTTAACCCCTCTGGTTGCATATAAATCCCGCTAGGAATGGCGTTCCTTCATACATGGTTTATAGTTTTTAAGATGCATCTTTCATTAAGTGTGATTTATATCACTATTTATTTTTGGTGATTGAGTTGTGAAATGTGATCTTTATCTTATATTAATGAGAGTTATTCTCACTAATTTTGCTTTGTAATTTAAATTCATGACATTTTTGTGATCTAAAGCATTACCGTTAACCCGAAAGTGTTTTTTGTGTGTGATGTTTGTCACGAAAGTTGGGCTGGAGTGCATTTTGGAAATGTTGTGATACATTTTAATCAACTTTTGAGCACACACTTTCGGTCATTTGACCAACCAATACATTACGGGGTTCTACCTATGTTATCACCAGAAGCAAAGATTAAGGTTCAAAACTTTGGTCGTTTCTTATCCAATATGGTAATGCCAAACATCGGCGCATTCATTGCGTGGGGTTTCATTACTGCACTATTCATTCCAACGGGTTGGTGGCCTAACGAAACGTTAGCATCAATGGTTGGCCCAATGATCACATACCTACTACCACTATTGATCGGTTATACCGGTGGTAAAATGGTTGGTGGCGACCGCGGTGCCGTAGTGGGTGCTATCACAACAATGGGTGTAATCGTTGGTACTGATATCCCAATGTTCATGGGTGCAATGATTGTAGGTCCACTGGGTGGTATCGCAATTAAGAAATTCGATGAAGCTGTTCACGGTAAAGTGAAGAGTGGTTTCGAAATGCTAGTGAACAACTTCTCTGCAGGTATCATCGGCATGATCTGCGCGATCATCGCCTTCATCGTGATTGGTCCTGCGGTTAAGATTCTGTCTGGCGGACTTGCTGCTGGCGTAAACGCAATGGTGGAAGCGGGTGCACTACCTCTAGCATCTATCTTTGTTGAACCTGCAAAAATTTTATTCCTAAATAACGCAATCAACCACGGTATCTTCTCTCCACTAGGTATCCAGCAATCTGAAGAGATGGGTCGTTCTATCTTCTTCCTAATCGAAGCAAACCCAGGTCCTGGTTTTGGTCTTCTACTTGCTTACATGGTGTTTGGTAAAGGTAGCGCGAAGCAATCTGCTGCTGGTGCATCTATCATCCACTTCCTAGGTGGTATCCACGAAATTTACTTCCCTTACGTTCTAATGAACCCACGTCTAATTCTTGCGGTAATCGCAGGTGGTATGGCTGGCGTATTCACTAACGTAATGTTCGATTCTGGCCTTATTTCTCCAGCATCACCAGGTTCTATCTTCGCAATCTTACTGATGACGCCAAAAGGCTCTTACATCGGTGTTGTATTGTCAGTTATCGCAGCAACAGCAGTATCTTTCGTAGTGGCTTCAATCCTACTTAAGACTTCAACTCAAGATGACGATGAAGACTCTCTAGAAAAAGCGTCTGCACAAATGAAAGACATGAAAGCGTCTTCTAAAAGTGCTGCTTCAAAAGGAAACGTAAATCTGGCGGATGTTAAAGCGGTATATGTAGCGTGTGATGCGGGTATGGGTTCAAGTGCAATGGGTGCAGGTCTACTACGTAAGAAAGTAGCAACCGCGGGCCTAGATATTGAGGTAACCAACTACGCAATAAACAACCTACCGGCTGATTCACAAATTGTTATTACGCATAAAGACCTAACAGACCGTGCTCGTAACACTGTTCCAGGTGCAATGCATATGTCTCTAAGTAATTTCTTAGACGGCGGCGTATACGACCAACTAGTCGCTGAGCTTGTAGATGCTCAAAGTGATGAAGTGAAAGTAGGATCGACAACGCCTGCAGCAGCTCCAGCGCAAGGAGGCAACAAGCTTGCACTAACTGGTGACAGCATCTTCCTTGGCCTTAAGGCAAATCAAAAGGAAGACGCAATCAAGTTCGCCGGTGAGCAACTGGTAAAACTAGGCAATGTATCACCAGAATATGTAGAAGGCATGTTTGCTCGTGAAGAGCTCGTCTCTACTTACCTAGGTGAGTCTATCGCAGTACCACACGGCACAATCGAAGCGAAAAAATACGTACAAAAAACCGGCATCGTTTTCTGTCAGTACCCTGAAGGTATTCAGTGGGGCGAAGATGAAGATGATATCGCGAAGATGGTTATCGGTATTGCCGCACAAGGCGATGAGCACAACATGGTGCTGATGGCTATTACCAATTCACTCGACGATGAAGACGCTGTGGAATGCCTACAGAACACAACAAACCCTGCTGATGTTCTACGTATTCTCAACGGAAACTAAAAGCTCTAGTCAAGCTCCTGAGTGAAGGAGGCCAGTACCCCCCTACTGGCCTCAATTCCGGTCTCAATCTTTATCTGTAGATAAAGGTTCGGTCTGAATAGGTCACTGCTTAATGCCTAGGACGTAATTGAAAGCGGCATGTGTTTGAGTGGTTAGCTATTTAGATTTAAATATTTATAAGGTCAAAATTATGAAAGCGTTACATTTTGGTGCGGGTAATATCGGTCGTGGTTTCATTGGTAAGCTTCTTTCTGACGCTGGTATGAAGGTTACGTTTGCTGACGTAAATGAAACGGTTGTAAATGCGTTAATTGAACGTCAAGAATACCCAGTTAAGATTGTTGGCGAAGAGTGTGTTGTTGAAGTTGTTAAGAACGTAACAGCAGTAAATTCAGCAACAGGTGCTGTAGTAGGTTGCATTGCTGAGTCTGATATTGTGACAACGGCGGTAGGACCTACGGTTCTTAAAATTATCTCTAAGTCTATTGCTCAAGGCATTGAAAAGCGTGCAGCAGCAAACAACACTGCACCAATGAACATCATCGCGGCTGAGAACATGGTTCGCGGTACTAGCCAATTAAAAGCAGCAGTTTTAGAGCACCTTTCTGATGAAATGAAGGCGTTCACTGAAGAGCACATTGGTTTTGTTGATTCAGCGGTTGACCGTATTGTTCCACCGGCAGAAGCAGGTGAAACAGACCCTCTAGCGGTAACGGTTGAAACGTTCAGCGAGTGGATCGTAGACCAAACACAATTTAAGGGTGAGATTCCAAACATCCCAGGGATGGAATGCACTGATAACCTAATGGCTTTCGTTGAGCGTAAATTGTTCACGCTAAACACGGGTCACTTAGTAACGGCATACCTTGGTGTACTCGCTGGTCACGAGACAATTAAAGACTCTATCGAAGATGACGTAATCCGCGCTGAAGTAACAGCAACGATGGAAGAAAGTGGCGCTGTTCTCATTAAGCGTTATGGATTTGATCCAGAAGCGCACGCGGCATACATCCAAAAAATTCTAGGTCGTTTTGCTAACCCGTTCCTACGTGATGAAGTGGATCGTGTTGGTCGTCAACCTATTCGTAAGCTGAGCCCTCAAGATCGCCTAGTCAAGCCACTGAACGGTACGTTAGAATACGGGCTACCAAATGCTCATCTAGTAAAAGCGATCGCCGCTGCGTTCCATTACAAGAATGAAGATGATCCGCAAGCGGTTGAACTTCAAGCAATGTTCGCAGAAAAAGGTTTTGCAGAGACATTAGCGCATTATTCTGAGCTGAATAGTGACTCAGAAGTTGTTAAACTAGCGGAAGAAGCTTATCTAGCATTGAAATGATAAACCATCAAAGTGCCACCCCAGTGGCACTTTATTCTTTTAGAGCAACCATGCCCATACATACAACACACGAATCAGAGTTACTTGAAGAACTAGCCGAATCAGCCAATGCTGCGGAGTGCCTGTTGTGCGCCTACGATGTCTTAGAAGACATGTTGGACGCTTTATTGAAAAGTATCTTTTATAAAGATGACTACGCTGTCAAATTTGTTGTTGACCCTCTCCTTACCACTGATGGCCCTTTAGGGGAAATTCTGGTTCGAACAAAATTATTGTTAGGTTTAGGGGTGATCAGCAAAGAAGTGTATGACGACATTGAAGTTTTCGTTACTCTCAAAGAGTGGGTCAATATTCAAGAAGGGAAGGTAAACTTCTGGGACCAAGATGTCGTTTTCGAACTTAACCGTATCAATGCAATTCAAAAAATGATGCCAATCGATTACGCCCCAAAGTTGGTCGAAGGCATGTCTGATGATATGAAGCGGATGTTTTTAGAGCGCCATTTTCAAAAAGTGCGCTCAACGATAGTGCTAGCGGTTAATGATATACATCAGCAGCTAGCGAAAGAGAACGTGTTGACTTCTTAATACCATTTCAGTGAGTAATGAAAATAAACTGGGTGCAATTTATGACTCTAGTTTTGCCAACCACAGATCACACTGATCGATGAGCTCTTGCAAAAATAGTGTTGGGTTCGCAAGTTTCTCATTTCCTTTTACACTTGTTGTCGTTACCTGCCAAAAACTCAGTGAGACTAAGTTTCTTTTGTATAGGAACTCATTTAACTCTGCTGATGAAAGCACAAGTGTCTCGCCAAACACATCATATAACTGTTGTATAACTGGCTTTAGCTCTGTGATAGTGCCTTTCAGGAACTGTTCTGAAGTCAGGTTTTCAATGGCTTGGGTATCGCTAGAACTGTTTTGTTTACAAAGTGCTCTAATCGACTGGTAGAGTGAGTTTTCCAATCTTTGTACTGAAAGCAGAGCTTTTCCAAGTAGAGATAGTTGTTCATTGCTTAGGTTAGTTGTGTCTGTCATTTAAGTCAGTTCCTAATAAATTGAAGTCTGTTTTACCTGAATTTTGAGCTAGCTTGTTCGGGCGTATAGGTGTCTGCATTGAAAATAATATAGTCACCGCTTATCAATTTTTCACATTGAATTTGTCCTTTAAAGCCAATGCTGCACAGTTTTTTTAGCAAGTGTGGCTTGGCGTTATCGTAGACAACATTTAAAAAAGGAAGGTGGTTAGAGTGAACTACGTTATGTAGATTAAACTCTTCTAATGCCTCTGAGAGGTGATCACTGTCAGTCAGTTCGATGATCTCGACAATTTCATTCAACAACATGTCTATTTCCATATTTTTTAGTTGATAGCGATTGTGACATAAAAAAAAAACCACTTCCGATAGAAGAAGTGGTTTTAATTCTACAATCAAGATCTACATCAAATTATAGGTCTTGAATGTTCTCAGCTTCTAGCTCTTGGAAGTAGCGAAGAGTCTTAACTTTTAGCTCTTGTTGAGCTGGCTCATCAGCAACGATAATAGCTTTACGGTGCATCTGTAGAGCTGTAACAGTCCACATGTGGTTTACAGAACCTTCGATAGCCATTTGAAGCGCTTGTGCTTTGTTGTGACCTAGAGAAAGGATCATTACTTCTTCAGAATCCAGAAGAGTAGCAACACCGATAGTTAGTGCGTATTTAGGAACTTGGTTGATGTCACCATCGAAGAAACGAGAGTTCGCGATACGAGTGTCTTCAGTCAACGTTTTGATACGAGTGCGTGAAGATAGAGAAGAACCTGGTTCGTTGAACGCGATGTGACCGTCGATGCCTACGCCGCCCATGAACAGGTTGATTTTTCCGTATGAACGGATTTTTTCTTCGTATGCTGCACAGTGAGCATCGATGTCTTCAGCTTTGCCGTCTAGCAGGTTGATGTTTTCTGCTTGAATATCAACGTGGTTGAAGAAGTTTTCGTGCATGAATGTGCGGTAAGACTCAGGGTGGTTTGGTTCGATACCAACGTACTCATCCATGTTGAATGTTACAACGTGCTTGAAGCTAACTTCGCCAGCTTTGTAAAGTTCAATTAGCTCAGCGTAAGTAGTTAGAGGTGTGCTACCAGTAGGAAGACCTAGTACAAATGGACGCTCAGCAGTTGGAGCGAATTTGTTGATCGAATCTGCGATATGACGAGCAGCCCATTTACCTACTTTTGCTTTGTTGCTTAATGGAATAAGTCTCATTGATTTTGCCCCTAGAAATTAAATATTATAGTGTTCTGAAACATTAATTCGCATTATAAAATAAGTTGTCGTATTCCGCTATTGTTTTAGGTCAAGTTTTTACCTTTTTGTCGTATCTGTGATTGGAATTCTCAAAATTGCACAATTATTGTATGGATATTTGGTAGCGTTAAACAAGATTAATACGTTTGTCATATACAGTAATATTGATCTAATTTAGCGCCTGAAAAGGGCTGTGCTTCTATGTTTTGTTGAAGACTATTTGCCTAGAATGATGAGGCTATATAACCTTCGCCGTGCCTAAAACGATTTCATTTCGAATAAAATTTAACCAGGAAAGAACAACAGGCCCTAGTGAGCAATAAATGGCGCACTCTGTATTTGCGATTTTATGGATATCGGTCACACTTAACGCCTAAAGTGTGATATGACTAACTTTCCATAGATATGAATGACTGTTTTTAATGAGCAATAAATGGCTCATGTAATCTGCATTGAATAAGCAATAATCCGCCTATCACTATTGATTTTTTTATTTAAATTAAATCAAATCAATAGTTTAATCTTTGGCATTGTGCTTGCTATCTGATTGTTGTTAACAAAGCAGTAACGTGAATAACTCTACATGGAGAGTAACAATGAAATACAACAAGCTAGTTAAAACTTTGGCAATCGCAATGGTATCTATTGGACTTATCAGCAACGCCTCAGCTCAAGAAGAGCGCAGCTACATCCTAGCAACGGCGTCGACAGGTGGTACTTACTACCCTGTGGGCGTAGCGCTGGCGACGTTAAGCAAAGTGAAATTGGCACCAAAGCACCACTTTTCCCTTTCTGCAATCAGCTCTGCGGGCTCTGGTGAAAACGTCAAACTGCTGAACGAAAACGAAGCACAGTTCGCGATTCTACAAGGTCTTTACGGTGCATGGGCTTGGTCTGGTGAAGGTCCTTATGAGAAAAGCGGTCGCCAAGAACAACTGCGTTCAGTCTCTATGTTGTGGCAAAACGTTGAGCACTTTATTGTTCGCTCTGACTTAGCAAAAACTGGCACAGTGACAGACCTGAACAACCTAGACGGTAAGAAGTTCTCTATCGGTAAGAAGAACTCAGGTACTGAGAACTCTGGTCGCCAAATCATGAAAGGTCTGAAGGTCGATCCTGATAAATTCAACCTTGCGTACATGGGCTACGGCGGCAGTGCGAGCGCACTTCAAAACGGCACCATTGACGGCATGAACACGCCTGCAGGTGTACCTGTTGGTGCGGTCACTCAAGCTTTTGCTGCGCTGGGTAAAGACATTTCGATTCTTTCGTTTACTGACGAGCAAATCAAAGAGGCGAACGGTAACTACAACCTATGGACGAAGTACGAAATTCCTGCGAACACGTATCCGGGTCTAGATAAGCCAATCACCACCATTGCACAGCCAAACTTCTTGGCTGTTCGTGAAGATATCTCGGAAGAAGACGTTTACCAGCTAACTAAAGCGATCTACGAGAACCTGCCTTTCCTACAAGGTATCCATAAAGCAACAAAAGCAATGGCGATTGAGAAAGCGATCGCTGGCTTGCCAGTGCCTCTTCACCCAGGCGCGGCGCGTTACTACAAAGAGATGGGCATCGAAATCCCATCAGACCTAATGTTGAAATAACGCCTACTTGGCCCCGAGTTTTGGCTCGGGGCATTTTGTCCCTACCGATTTCTAAGATGGAAAAAGCCGCCAGAGCTTGGAGTATGAGATGAGCGACTCAATAGAAAAGGAATTGCAGAAGTTTGAGCTGCCCACGCGCACAGGTTTTCCGTGGGTAACCACCACAATCACAGTGTTTGGCGTGGTGTTGTCTGCTTTGCACATTTGGTTTAATACCTTCTCGACGTTACCGGAGTTATGGATTTCCGCTACCCACTTTGCTGGCTTTGCGGTGATTTGTGCGCTTTGGTATCCGGCTCATATCTCTCTCAAGCAGAGTAAGATTGCACTCGGCATTGATGTGTTAATTGCCATGGGCGCGGTCGCGTGTTTGCTCTACATTCCCTATGCTGAAGATGCGCTGTATGAGCGTGGTGTTAAGTTTGTTACCAGCGATTGGGTCTTTGCCATCATGGCAATTTTGATTGTTATCGAACTGATTCGACGCACCATGGGTTGGTTTATTCCAGTGCTGATTGGGGTGTGTCTGAGTTACGTTGTGCTTTGGGGTAAGTGGGCGACAGGTATTTTCCACTTTCCGGGTTTGAGCATGGAAACCCTGCTCTACCGTAGCTTTTATTCTTCTGAGGGCATGTTTGGTTCTATCTCGCGCATCAGTTGGACTTTTGTATTCATGTTTATTCTATTTGGTGCGTGTCTGGTTCGCTCTGGTGTGGGTGATTACATTATTAATGTGGCACGTGCTGCGGCTGGCAAAATCATCGGTGGTCCGGGTTTTATTGCGGTCATTGGCTCCGGTTTGATGGGCTCAGTATCTGGCTCTAGTGTGGCCAATACGGTTTCAACCGGTGTTATCAGTATTCCTTTAATGCAAAAAGCAGGTTTTCCTTCGCGCTTTGCAGCGGGCGTTGAAGCTGCGGCGTCGACTGGTGGTCAGTTGATGCCACCAGTGATGGGCGCGGGTGCTTTCATCATGGCGTCTTACACGCAAATTCCTTATGTTGATATCATTGCCGTTTCTTTCATTCCTGCTCTTATCTATTTCTTGTCTGTGGCGTTCTTTGTGCGTATTGAAGCCAAACGCAGCGGCGTTCAGAAGATCACGACAAGCGATGAATCATTACTTAAAGTGCTGATCAGCGGTTGGCACAACCTTATCCCGCTGGCGGTATTGGTTACTTTGTTGGTTCAAGGCTTTACGCCAACTTATGCTGCTGGCTTATCGATCATTTCAGTAGTGGTCGCGTCTTGGTTCTCGAAAGATCACAAGATGGGACCAAAAGCGATCATCGAAGCGCTATCGCAAGGCGCGAAAAACATGGCGACAACTGCTGTATTGCTGGTGGGTATTGGTTTGGTGATCAACGTGATCAGCACAACGGGTATCGGTAACACGTTCTCACTGATGATCGACGGTTGGGCGAATGGCGACTTGTTCATAATGATCGTTCTAATTGCGCTCGCTTCTCTTGTTTTAGGTATGGGTTTACCCGTGACAGCGGCGTATATTGTATTGGGCACACTGTCTGCGCCTGCGCTTTACAAATTGATTGCGGAAAATCAACTGCTTGAATTGATGGTGTCGGGGCAATTGCCAGAGCAAGCAAAAGCGATCTTTATGTTGGCGGCGCCAGAAAAGTTGGAACTGCTTAATGCGCCAATGGCATTGGAAACTGCTAAAGAAATGGTGGTGTTAGTTCCGGCGGACTTTATGGAAACCCTGCTTGAACAAAGTTTGGGTATGGAAGCAGTAGGCTCAGCATTGCTGGCTGCTCACCTCATCATCTTCTGGTTATCGCAAGACAGTAACGTAACACCACCAGTGTGTTTGACCGCATTTGCTGCGGCAACCATCGCTAAAACACCGCCAATGCGTACCGGTTTGATGGCGTGGAAAATCGCCAAAGGTTTGTATCTTGTCCCGCTGTTGATTGCTTACACAGGCTTGGTCAGTTGGGATGTGACGTCAGTGATTACCGTGGGCTTCTTTGCCATCATCGGTACCTATGCATTGATTGGTGCGATTGAAGGCTACTTGGAAGGTCCTCTAAACATTCTGACGCGTCTCTTGTTGGTAGTGGTGGGTACATTGCTGGTTTGGCACGACATCCCAATGTTGGTTCGTGTGGCAAGCTGCGCGGTATTTGTCGCGGTGTTCATTTACAGTGGTCGCAAGTTCAAATTGCAACAATCTCAACTATCGGTTTTATAAGAGGTCGTATGAAATCAGTCTATGACTACATCATTGTCGGTGGCGGTATCGTCGGCGTATCGACAGCATGGCAACTGCAGCAACGTCACCCAGATAAATCCATTTTATTGGTTGAGAAAGAGTCCGGCTTTGCTAAGCACCAAACCGGACACAATAGCGGCGTGATTCATGCCGGGGTTTATTACGCGCCGGGCAGTTTAAAGGCGGACTTTTGCAAGCGTGGGGTAGAGCGAACCATTTCGTTCTGCGCTGAGCACGATATTCCGGTGGAGAACTGTGGCAAGTTGTTGGTTGCGACCAATGAGCAAGAAGTCGAACGCATGAAAGCCCTCTATGAGCGCTGCCATGTCAACGGCATCGACGTAAAGCTACTCGATGAAGTTCAACTCAAGCTAGCTGAGCCAAACATCACAGGCTTGGGCGCGATTTATGTCAAAACCACCAGTATTGTCGATTATCGTTTGGTCACTGAGCAGATGGCGGAAGAGTTCAAAAAGCTCGGAGGTCAAATCAGCCTAAGAACCAAAGTGGTGGCTGCCGAAGAGAAAGATGAAGAAGTCCAACTGATCTGCATTTCAGACGGGCAAACCATGCAGCTCAATACCAAGTTCTTGGTTACTTGCAGCGGCTTGATGGCGGATCGCATGACTAAGATGATGGGCATTCCAACTGACTTTCAGATCATCCCTTATCGCGGTGAATACTACCGCTTAGATAGCAAGCACGGCCAAGTGGTGAATCATCTTATTTACCCAATTCCCGACCCTGATTTGCCATTCTTGGGAGTCCACCTCACTCGCATGATTGATGGCAGTGTGACTGTCGGTCCAAATGCGGTACAAGGCTGGAAGCGGGAAGGGTACGACAAGGTTAACTTCAGCTTGCAAGATACCATGCAAATGCTCAGCTTCTCCGGTTTCTGGAAGGTGACACAAAAGCATCTAAAAACCGGACTGGACGAGTTTAAGAACTCATGGTGGAAGCCGGGCTATCTCAAATTGGTCAACAAATACTGCCCTAGTATCAAGGTCGAAGATCTCAAACCATATCCTGCGGGTATTCGCGCGCAAGCGGTGTTATCCGATGGCACTTTGGTTCATGATTTCTTGTTTGCCGAGAGTGCAAGAAGCCTGCATGTTTGCAATGCCCCGTCTCCCGCAGCGACATCTGCAATGCCGATTGGTGAGTACATCTGTGGCAAGGTAATGAAAAAGACGGCTTGATGATAACTGAAGATCATTGATCTAAGCTTATCTCCGAAGACTATAAAAAATCTGCAAGCTCCTATCTATTTGGGCTTGCGGATTTTTAATTTTAGCCGTGTTTACTTGTTAGTTAATTAACTAACCTTACAGCCCATCAGGAACGAAATTAGCGACGATAGTGACATCACTAAAGTTACGATAACCGCGCACCATGATGTTGAATTTACCCGCAGGTTCGTTCAATACACACTGTTCGTTGCTGTTGTTCTGGTATGGGCGACAGTCAAAGTTTGCTTTCGATACCACACCGTTATATTTGACGTATAAGTCGGCATCACCACTGCGAGGTCCTGTCATGGTTACGGTTAATTGACCTGAGTCTTCCGTCGTTAAGGTAAAGAATTGCTCTTCACCATAGCCAGCAGATAGGTCGCCAACAGGGGCACCAGGCTCTAGCTCTGTTGGCCCAGTAACGGGTGAATCAAGGCTGGTTTCAACGAGGTAAGCAATTGCCAGTTTCGCGAACTTCGAGGCATGGGTTGCAGTCGGGTCTGAGTTCTCAATCGTATCATGCTGCGTGTGGATGCTCGGGTTGTAATCGTTGAACATGCTCTCGAACGGCATAGCTGCTGGGTAGCCAACGTTGTGCCATGAGGCGTGATCGGAACAGGCATAACCACAACGATCGAAACTGTAACTGATGTCGCTAGCATAGGTGTCAATCAGCTCGCTTAGGTAAGCCGTTAGGTTGCTGTCCGTGTAGTCAGTGATGAAGGTGATATCGTGCGCGGAGCCGTTGTAGTTAGTCATGTCCAACTGAAGTACAGAGACAACATTCGCTTGTTCGTCTCTAAGAGCATTAGCAACATCTTGTGAACCACGCAGTCCCACTTCTTCAGCCGCATAGCCATAGAACTTGATGGTTTTGTCTGGTTGAATACCACTAGCTATCATTAAGCGCAGTGATTCAGTAACGGTAGCAATCCCCGATGCATCGTCGTCTGCCCCTGGAGAGATTGTGCCCTCGCTCGTCCAAGAACCAACGGTTGAGTCGAGGTGTCCGCCAACGACAACGATCTCTTCTGGATACTTCGCGCCAAGTAAGGTGACTTCGACAGACTTTTGCGGATACTCTGCGTGCGTGATTTGGCGTGCCGAGGCATAAGGCACATCTTCAATTTCCGCTTTCCAGCGCTCTAGCAGCCAATCTGAAGCAGCAACACCTGTAGAAGTGGTATAAAAACGGTTGGTGAAGTTGGTTAAGTTCTCTATGGTCGTAACCATGTTGCTTGGCTCGACCTGAGCGATCAAATCATTCATTGTATCTTGATGGCTGATCACCGGTTTTTCGAAGGTGCTCATTGTTAGTGGCATTGCTGAAGCTTTAAGCGCACTTGCTTTGTCTTCGTGCACCATGTAGCCACCACAACGGTGAGTCTCTTCGTGCATGTGGCTAGACAGTTTAGCCAATTGTTTTGCGTTGATTTTTGCAACGACCGAATGTTTGTTTCCATTCACCGCTGGGTACACCGTTGCGCCGTGTTCAACTATCAGGTGCTGAGCGTCAGCATCGGTTGTGATCCAAACTTCTGAGTTTTCTGGTGGTGTAATCCCTAGGGATGCGTAAGCCGTAGCGCTGCCAAATAGAGCCACAGCGAGAATGCTTTTTTGAATAGCCATTTGATGTCCTTTCTATCGTTTATATTGTTGTTTTTCTTATCGCTTTAGTTATGAGGGTTTTCATTACCCATATAGTCAAAGGGCTCCTTTCGGAGCCCTGAATCAACTATCGATTATTGTGTTTTGATGAAACGGTAGTGCTTGGTTTCTGAACAAACCTCGCTAGAGGTACACACTTGGTACTCCACATCTACCGTGCCGTTGTGACGGAACTTATCGACGTATGAATTGAAGTCTGTTGCACCAACATTTTTGCCGTTACGCTTAATCACGAAGTAATCGTTAGTGTCGTAATCCCATGCTAGCTTGACGCGAGCTTTGCCATTCGGATTCTTATTACCGAACTTCAGTTTTAGTGGGAAACCTTCCGCAGAGTTGCTTTCAATTGTGATCGATTTACTTGTTGATGTTGCAACGCCAACATCGTCAGTGACGGTCAGTGTTACCACGTAGTTACTCGCTTTAGCGTAGGTGTAGCGAGTTACTTCCCCCGTTTGTGTGTTGCCATCGCCAAGGTTCCATTGGTAAGAGACGATTTGGCCGTCGATGTCTGAGCTTGTGCTGCGAAGTTCTACTTCTTTACCGACCACTGTGTGTTCGAACGAAGATACTGGTGGCACGTTAGCGATGCCCACTTCATATGCCGCTTTCAGGTTAGCACCTGAGTATTCTGAGTAGCCTAGAATGTTAACGGTGTAGCGACCTGCAACTGGGTTTTCAATAACACAGACTTCATCGGTAATGCTTTCACTCTCACAGATATTCTCTTGAGAGCTTGGCGCATAATCTAGGCCGACATACATATCTGGATCACCCGCAGAGACAGCAAGATCAATCGTCAGTTTGTCTTGGCCTTCTGGTACTTCGATATCGAAGTAAGTTTTTGAACCTGTTTCACCTGCTACTGGTGTTTCCCCCCCATTTTCTAGACGTTGATACTCTGGTTCTGGCGGTAGTGGTGGCTCAGCACATGGTGTTACTCCTACCAGTGTGAATGCAGAAACCACATCTTCTGTGCTGTAACCAAGGTCGGTTGCTGAGTTCTTCACGCCACAAGCGCCCTGCCAGAAATCACTGTTTTCCTGCCAGTAGATTTGGTTTGCTAAAACGAAAAGTTCGAATGCTTTCTTGGTATCCCAACCTTGTGTCGTTGCTAGGTGGTAAAACGCCATATTGAACACGCCTGAGCTGTAGTGCACATTTAAGCCGTCGTAGTATTCTGATGCGTTGTTGATTGAAGAACCGTCACGGGATGGGTCATCCATGTAACGCAAAGCACCGTCACCTTTAAAGATGTTGCGACCTACCATCCAGTCGTTGGTGCCTTTCATGTAGTACTCTGCTGCTTCTCCGGCCATATCAGAGAATGCTTCGTTCATACCACCAGATTGGTTTGCGTAGACCAGACCTGAGTTTTGCTCTGTGAAACCGTGGCTCACCTCGTGGGCAGACACGTCTAAGCTTACAAGTGGGAAGAAGAAGCTTTCACCATCACCAAAGGTCATCGCTTTGCCGTCCCAGAAGGCGTTTTCGTAGTTAGAGCCGTAGTGGACACGCATCATGAGTTTGAAAGAGAGTGGTGCTGTATCGAACCAGTTCTTGTACATGTCGAAAACGATGTTACCGAAGTAATGAGCATCGTTCAGAGGAGAGTACGCACCGTTTACTTCTTTATGTTCGTTACGTGGGCATTCGTAAGTGTAAGCGGTATCGCCTTCTGTTGCGCCATTTAGGTCAACCGTGACAACGTTTTCCGATTCCATCACACACTCAGTGCCATTCTCTTGAACATCGAGGAAGTGGTAGTCGGTACCGTATTCGTACATGCCTGTCTTCTCATTACCGCCAGGGCCTGTACCGATCTGAGCGTGAGCAATACCTTCCCAGCGGTCGATCACTTCACCCGTGTGAGCATCTAGCATAGTGAATGGTCGTGAAGGCTTATCACCACCTTTGATGAGGTAAGAAACAACGTATACTAGGCGTGTCTTATCAGCCCCTTGTGCTCCAAGACCTTGCTTAGAAATGCTTTGGTAGATAAACAGATCATGTTGTACGTTGTCTAGTGATTTGCTAGCTACGTTCTGGGCTTTTAGGTCTTTACTTGCCAGCTCAACTGCTTGAGCGTTGTTGATGGACGGCTTAACGAAAGATCGCTCCAGAGTAGTGGTTTTTAAGTAGCGACCTTGAACAGACTTAAGCGCGCCACCTTGAACACTTTGGGTCGCGTTTAGGTAGTGTCCCCACACCGGCGTCCCCCAAATGTTTTGTTGGATCTTAACTTTGTAGATACCACGCTTTTTCAGGTTAACTTCTTTAACCATCTTGAAGCTTGAGGCATTACTGACGCCTAGCTGAGTATTTAACCCAGAGAAGCTAGTAAAATTGATCGGTTGATTAATGCTAACGGATTCACCCGCGTGCACTGATAAAGACATAGTACTAGCTATAGCAACGGCAACTAAACGCTTTTTCATTCTCATTGTTATTTTCTCTTTCCATGTAAAATCCATGAAAACGTAACAAAATTATCACGTAGATTTTACATAATTCGATCTAATCAATTAGTAGTATGGAGGTGGCCGCTTTTATTCATGAAAATTATACTTTTCGTATTTACAGATAGTTATCGTTTCTGTTGATTTTAGAATTCACTCATACACTTTGTTTATAATGTCTTGATATTTTTATTAAATTTTAATTTCTCTTGAAAATTAAGATTTCCGAGTAAATTGATCTATGTATCAGTTATGGTGTTCTGAGTTGATAGAAGGATCAACGACTTGAAAATGAAAATTTAGGCAGAAGGCAATTAAGCGAATTTAAGGAAAATTTTGATAATAAACTGAAGGTTTTTGGCATATTTCTCGGATTGTCAGCAAAAAGAGGGAAGGTAATTGGGCACTTCTTTGGCACAGAGAACAAAATCTGGTGGATGAAAAAAGCCAGCGGTGGGATCACTGGCTTAGATTAACTTAGTTTGTACAGACTACTGATTAAAGGTGCGTAACTAAAGCGAATTATTGCTTTTTACCGCCAACTTGCACGTAGTCGATACCGATAATACGGTTGAGGATACCTATTAAAGAGCTCGTATCAGAGTCTGTTGAACGAATAGTCTCAATCGTTGCGCCTTCAGGCACTAATTTCATTGCGCGATCTTGTGTGCTACCAGGAACTTGAAAACCAACAATGTTGAAGCTTTCAGCGTGCGCTGTGTAAACTTCGTCATTGTGGCTAATACCTGAACAACCTGAAAGAGAGACAATACCCAAAATAACTAATAACTTTTTCATAAAAATACCTTAAGAATGATTGGAATCGAGATGGCAAGCCACAATGGCTTTGTCGTGATTATCTAGACTCAATAAGTTCATGGGAGACAGCATCTCCCGACCAATGTTGAACATTATTCCAGAGGTGTTTTGTCGTTACTGTATGGGTTTGTCAGCTGAGTCATTACATAGCTGAATGGTTATGGTGAATACCGCACCCTTTAAAGTTTGGCTCTGACCTACTTCCACGGTAGCGTCGTGTTGAGCACAGATCTTCTCGACGATAGAAAGCCCTAGACCATGACCGCTCTTGGTTTTGTTGCGAGCTTTGTCACCAACATAAAAGGGTTCAAACAGACGAGCTTGATGCTCTTGAGCCACACCATCACCATCATCATGTACCGCGATCTGCAGCTTATCTTGGTAAGCAGTGGCCTCGATAGATACTTGCGTACGAGCGAACTTCATTGCGTTACGTACTAGGTTATCTAAGGCACGGTTGAGCAGTGTTTCATCTGCCACTATTGAATAGGCTTTTCCTGGCAATGATAGGTTTATGCTGAGCTTAGTCTCTTTACTCCAACGCGTCATCGCGTGCTCGAGAAAGTCTTTTATCTCTAATGGTTGCTGTAGGCCTTCTAGATCAGTGCTATCGAGTTTGGCGTAGTAAAGCAGCTCATCAACCATTTTCTCCATCTCTTCAGTATCTTTGACAATACTTTCAACGGTATTTTGCTGTGCTTTGTTGAGTGGCGTGTCTTTCAACATTTCAGCTTGCCACTGAATACGAAATATTGGCGTGCGCAGTTCGTGAGCTACAGCGTTTGTGAGTGAGCGCTTACTTTCAATTAAGAGATGAATTCGGTCGGCCATTAGGTTGAAGGATTTGTTCAGTGAACCGATCGCTATACCACTTGAAGTCTCGGCTCGTGTCGAGAGATCCCCTTCAGCAAAGCGCAGAGTTGCAGTCTCAAGCTTCTTAACTCGGTGGAAGATAATAAATAGATGACATAAGCCATATAACATAAAGCTCGCCAAAAAGAACAACCAAATGAGGTCATCTTCTAACTCGATTTTTTGCCTAACTAACGCTTCACTGTTGGGTAAGTAGTGATAGGTATTGTCACTGCTTGCTAAGCGAAACCACAGGTCACGTTCATCATCGTGAAAAACAAAGGTATTCGGGTTAGTGCTGAAGAACTCTGAAACGGGGCCTGGCATTTCGTCTTGGGGACTGAGAATCACCAGCTTATTTCGAGTGGTCTCGACAAACTGGTTTATTGCTTGATGAGCTGCTTCAAGGCCCTGATTTAAAGCGATATTTTCTATGAGTTGTTGGTGGGCAGCTGCTTCGTAATCTTGAAGAATAAATTCATAATCTGTATTGAGCACATAAACAGAAATATCATAAGCAACGATACCTGTGACAAAACAAACCACTAGCCCTAACAAGGACTCCCAATAGATACGTCGCATAATCGCTCTCTTTTATTTCGCTCGTATTGAGCGAGATTAACGCCAGGCGGTCGAAACAAATAAGTAACCTTGCCCGCGAATGGTCTGAATTTTCTCTGCTGGAGTGTGGTCGTCGCCAAGGATCTTTCTTAGGCGCACTATTTTATTATCAATCGTTCGATCGATTCCGTCGTACTCAATACCACGCAGCGTTTGTGTCAAATAGTCACGTGATAGCGGAGTGTCAGGGTTACTTGCTAATAACCACAATAGGTCAAATTCGCTATCAGTTAGTGACAACACCTGCCCTACGAGTTCGCATTTCTTGTAGGTGTTTTTCAGAACCAGTTGGTCGAACTGAAGGTTATCTGAATCATCAGCTGAAGGAGCATTAGCTTCTTGACGGCGTAATAGCGAACGAACCCTTGCCAGCAGAACTCTTGGTTTGATTGGCTTGGTGACATAGTCATCAGCCCCTGTCTCTAAGCCTGCGACGTGGTCGAAATCATCATCGCTGGCGGTGAGCATTAAAAGCTTACCTTTAAAGAGGGTGCGCGTCTGTCGGCATATTGTCAGTCCATCGGTTACAGGGAGCATTAAATCCAACAACACGATATCAGGCTGCTCGGCAAGAATGGTTTGCGCGGCATCACAGCCATCATCTAGTGTGGAGACTTCAAAGTCCTGCGTAACAAAGTAGTCCTTTAGCATTCGCTGAAGTTTTAAATCGTCTTCCACGATGATCATTTTAGGTTTTGTCATTCCACTTCCTGCCTTATCGTGCGTTTCACTTATTGAGATCACGTGAGCAATTTTCATCTTATGCGAGTCGATGTCGCATATTAAATTGCAATGCTTTACGAAAAATACCTAACGTGAATGATTAAACACTTTCTACGCCAGTTCAATGATGATTTTGATTTTTTGGAAAAATAAAAAACAACGTTCAAAAAGAATTACATTCTCATACATTCACGAGACAGATGTATATGTCTTTAAATAATAGAATCATTCCCATCAAAACATTATGGGAATAACTGTATGAGCGACTATCGAAAGACATTACTGGCGTTACCTTTGATTTTTTTAGCAGGCTGTAATTCAAGTTCCGGTTCGAATAAGCCTGCCACTAAAGCGCAAGCGAAACCTAAGGCTGACTACGTATTTTCATCGGTTAAGCTTGGTGAGTTGTATCAAGAGCGACAAGAGCTCCAAGAAGCAATGAAGCTTAATTACGACGGTGTGCAGTATGAAACTATTCTGTTTGCTGAAGACATCAGTGATGAGCAAAAAGTGGTTAGGCTATCAAGTCGCTTAGGTCAGAGCGTTGACTTGTATTTTCCTGATGTAGGCTTTGATAACTGCGGTCTTTACAGTGAAGGCAATTACTATGATTCGTTTGATTGTGGTACGACTCAACGCTCAATTGGCAATGACACCACGTTAATTAACACGACGACGAATACTAATAAACAAGTCGAGCTTGAGTATCACAATGAACTGGCGCAATACGTTACTAGTCTAGGCTCTACGATTTTGAGCAACACTAAGAGTGGTAACAAGGTAACGATCACCACTTCGTTTGCCTTTAACGCTTTTTACCGCGATGTGCTCAACGAGACTGGAGCCGTTGATCGCATTAACTCGACCCTTGGGGCATCAACCTATTCCCAGCTTTTTGATATCGTGAAATTGTATCAAGGCAGTGAGATGACGTTGAAGTTTACCAACCATATTGGTGGAAGTGCTGACGATGATATTAATATGTACACCGGGCGCATGATTAAGAACAGCAATATGACGACGGTTGTGACTCCAACGGGGTCGGTTTTCTCGGGAGGCACGGACCTGTTTGCTGCAGGTAATCCACGAGTTTTGCAACGCGCTGATACCACCAAAGCTATTGAGCTTAATAAACAGGTTGGCGTGCACAGTTGGGCCGAGGGGGATAAAACAGCCAAAGATTTCCCATACACCAACGAAAGCCATCGCAAGCAAGCGAGTTACTTTAAAAAGGTAATGGGAGACAAAGGAATCGATTTTTATATCTTCACTTTAGACTCTGCGCCTGCTTCTGGTGAGCACTGGGTGACTAAAAGCGATTCAGATAAATACGGTTTTATTACTCGCATTGAGTAGCTTAGGCTCGTAATAACATAAGAAACGATTTGAGAAGGTTGGTGATGACGTTGTTGTCACCAACCTTTTTGGTATTTCTTTGCTTGTTGTTATTGAGCCTTGCTTTCCGTGTCTTAAACTCTACCTTCAAATTTACTGATAAGACGTTTCCCCACAATTTTCTATATGACAGCAGTCTGATTGAATATTGTACGCATCTAGCGAAAATATTTGACCAATAACTATCACACCTCAAATCTTTAATTGATTTCATTAGTGCCCTGGATGATATTTAACTGATTGTTTTTAATTGATTTGTTTGGTTTTGAATGTCGTGTTGTTACGAGTTTGTTTTAAATAATCATTTGAACCCTAACTAAATTTCTGTCATTTTATACTTAACTGAACGTTCAATATAAAATAAAAGGACTAAGAAATGCCGAAGGTTGGGATGCCCGATATACGTAAACCACAGCTTGTTCAAGCCACCATGACGGTGATTGATCGAGTGGGTTTGCATGCCGCGAGTATTGCGTTAATCAGCAAAGAAGCGGGAGTCTCTACCGGCATCATTAATCACTACTTTGGCGGAAAACACGGCCTGCTCGAAGAGACCATGCGTGAAATTCTTCGCCAACTCTCCAACACCATCACGACTTCACTAAAAGCGCTTCCTGTTGATGCTCACCAACAGAGAATTAACGCGATCATCGATGGTAACTTCGAAGGTTACCAAGCAGAAAACAAGGTCGCGAAGGCGTGGTTGGCATTTTGGTCATATTCAATGCATGACAAGCAGCTAAAAAGACTGCAGCGTGTGAACGAAAAACGTTTGATTTCACACTTACGCCTTGAGTTAAAAGGTATTTTGAATCACGAACAAGCGGATCTTGTTGCTCACGGGATCGCGTCTCTGATTGATGGTTTATGGCTGAGAGGCACACTAAACCCAGATGGTATCGATGCTCAGAAGGCGCGCGCCATCATCAACGACTACCTTGATAAGCAACTTACGTTCTACTCGTGTCGCAGCAAATAGATCGCACTGGTAGCGCTAGAGCGACCAATATTTACACCAAATACTCACACATAGACCAGTAGAGTCTAATAACAATAATTAAGTCAGAATCTCAAATGGAAATGAACTCGTTATACATTGATGGCGCAGCGATTAAAGCAACCTCTGGTGAAACCTTTGATAGCATTAACCCTGCAAACGGTGAACCTATCGCGACGTTAGGCCAAGCATCTTCAGCGGATGTCAACAGTGCTATTGAATCTGCGAAACGCGGATTTGCGGTATGGTCAGCAATGACCGCTGTGGAACGCAGCCGTATTCTTTTAAAAGCGGTGGCAATACTTAGAGCTCGAAATGATGATCTTGCAAACCTTGAGGTTGCTGATACGGGTAAGCCGCTACAAGAAGCGATTGAAGTGGATGTGGCGTCTGGCGCTGATGTTATTGAATACTTTGCTGGTTTGGCTCCAACGCTACAAGGCGACCAACAGCCGCTGAGCGAATCTCAATTTTTTTACACTCGCCGCGAGCCGCTAGGCATTTGTGCGGGCATTGGCGCGTGGAACTACCCAATTCAAATCGCGATGTGGAAATCGGCTCCAGCACTCGCTGCGGGTAACGCGATGATTTTCAAGCCTTCAGAAGAAACACCGCTAACGGTACTTAAACTTGCTGAGATTTTTACAGAAGCTGGTCTTCCTGATGGCGTGTTCAACGTGGTTCAGGGCGATTACCGTGTTGGTCAAATGCTAACGGTTCACCCAGACATCGCAAAAGTGTCGTTTACGGGCGAAACTGGAACAGGTAAGGCGGTAATGGCTGACAGTGCCAAAACGCTGAAATCAGTCACCATGGAACTTGGCGGTAAATCACCAATGATCGTGTTTGATGATGCGAAATTGGATGATGCAGTTTCAGCTTCGATGGTTGCTAACTTCTACACCCAAGGTGAAGTGTGTACTAACGGTACTCGTGTCTATGTACATGAAAACATTTACAACGCATTCATCGACCAACTTAAAACACGCACTGAGAAGCTGATCATTGGTAACCCAATGGACATGGAGACTCAGATCGGCGCGTTGATTTCCAAAGAACACCTTTCAAAAGTCCTTGAAGCCATTGAGCAGGCTAAACAGTCGGGCGCAACTCTGCTGACGGGCGGTTATCAAGTGACAGACAACGGCCTCGAAAACGGTAACTTTGTTATCCCAACCGTGTTTGTGGATTGCGAAGACAACATGCCTCATGTTCAACAAGAGATCTTCGGCCCTGTAATGTCGGTGTTGAAGTTTACGGACGAAGACGACGTGATTCGCCGCGCTAACGACACCAAATATGGCCTTGCGGCTGGCGTGTTCACGCAAAACCTTTCTCGTGCTCACCGCGTGATCCATCAAATGCAGGCTGGTATTTGTTGGGTTAATACGTGGGGTGACTCACCTGCAGAAATGCCTGTTGGTGGTTACAAGCTTTCAGGTGTTGGCCGTGAAAACGGGCCAGAGACCCTACTCCACTATACGCAGACTAAGAGCATTCTTATTGAACTTGGCGACTACGCCAGCCCTTATGCCTAACGCGTAACTCAATTCAAGAGACTGGCTTACGGGCTAGTCTCACTACTGACTAATCTCAGGGAAATCAAAACATGGAACAACGCTACGATTATATTATCGTCGGCGCGGGTTCGGCCGGCTGTGTGTTAGCGGATAGGCTAACGGAAAGCGGTGAACATAGCGTTTTATTACTGGAAGCGGGTGGTACGGATAAGAGCATTTTTATCCAAATGCCGACTGCGCTTTCTTACCCGATGAATACTGAAAAGTACGCTTGGCAATTTGAGACCCAACAAGAACCGGGCCTTGATGGACGTGAACTGCATTGTCCACGCGGCAAGGTGTTGGGTGGCAGCTCATCGATCAACGGCATGGTTTATGTTCGTGGCCACGCGTGTGATTTTGACCAATGGGAAGAAGAGGGCGCTGTGGGTTGGAACTACCAAGCATGTCTGCCTTATTTCCGCCGTGCTGAGTCATGGAACAAAGGCGGTGATGAATACCGTGGTGACAATGGTCCTGTCGGCACTTGTAACGGTAACGATATGGCGCTTAACCCCCTTTACCAAGCATTCATTGATGCAGGTAAAGACGCAGGTTACCCAGAAACACAAGATTACAACGGCTACCAGCAAGAAGGCTTCGGTACCATGCATATGACGGTAGACAAGGGGGTTAGAGCCTCAACCTCTAACGCTTATCTACGTCGTGCATTGAAGCGTTCAAACCTTACCTTGAAAAAAGGCATCGTGGCGCGTCGTTTCTTACTTGAAGCACTCGTCGTAAAAGACCTGTCATCAAAAGGCCAATCAGGGCTGAAAGCCGTCGGTGTCGAGTTTGAAAAGTCAGGCAATACTCAGGTGGCTGTAGCGAACAAAGAAGTGATCTCTTCTGCGGGCTCTATCGGTTCGGTTCAACTGCTGCAGCTTTCTGGTATCGGCCCGAAAGCCGTGCTTGAAAAGGCTGGCGTTGAGCTGAAACACGAACTCAGTGGCGTCGGTGAAAACCTACAAGACCACCTAGAAGTGTACTTCCAATACCACTGTAACGAACCCATCACGCTTAACAGCAAGCTTGGCTTGGTCAGCAAGGGCATGATTGGCGCGGAATGGATTCTGACTCGCAAAGGCCTTGGTGCCACTAACCACTTTGAATCGTGCGCGTTCATTCGTTCTCGCAAAGGATTGAAGTGGCCGAATATTCAATATCACTTCCTGCCAGCAGCGATGCGTTACGACGGACAAGCGGCCTTTGATGGTCACGGTTTCCAAGTACACGTAGGGCCTAATAAGCCAGAGAGTCGCGGCACGGTTGCGATCACTTCTGCTGATCCGCATGCCAAGCCAGAGATCATTTTCAACTACATCTCAACCGAACAAGACCGCCAAGATTGGCGTGATTGTATTCGTCTGACGCGCGAAATTCTGTCGCAACCTGCGATGGATCTTTACCGAGGTGAAGAGATTCAGCCGGGTCTAAGTGTGACTTCCGATGAAGCAATCGACGAATGGGTTAAACAGAACGTGGAAAGTGCGTATCACCCTTCATGTGGCTGCAAAATGGGCGCTGATGATGATCCAATGGCAGTGCTTGATGAAGAGTGTCGCGTTCGCGGCATTGATAATCTGCGTGTTGTCGACTCATCTGTTTTCCCTGTTATTCCGAACGGAAACTTGAACGCCCCGACCATCATGGTGGCTGAGCGTGCTTCCGATTTGATTTTGGGTAAGCCAATGCTCAAAGAGCAGGATGTTCCAGTGTGGATTGCACCTGAATGGCAAGAGAAGCAAAGAATCAATAAACCAGTAAGAGAAGCGTAAGTTTCTGTTATTAGTTAAAAAATAGAAAAAGCAAAAAGTAACAACAAAAATTAGTCAAAAGTCAGAAGAACTGCTCTCTATCGGTGTTGATATCGAGCAGAAAAAGGAAAGATAAAAAGGAACCATTATGACGACTCTAAATATTCAGAACATGACCACGAAAACGTTAACAGCACTAGCCATCAGTTCATTTGCATTTGGTGCTAACGCTTCAGTTGAACCACAGCAATGTGAAAACGTTCGCTTCGCTGATGTAGGCTGGACTGACATTACCGCAACAACAGCTGTTACTTCTGAGCTATTAAAAGGCCTTGGTTACAAAACCAAAACCGACCTACTTTCAGTACCGGTGACTTACTCTTCAATGGCGAACGGTGATATTGACGTATTCCTAGGTAACTGGATGCCAACCATGGAAGGCGATATTGCTAAGTACCGTGAAGCGGGCACGGTTGAAACCGTTCGTGCTAACCTTGAAGGCGCAAAATACACGCTAGCCGTACCAAAATACGTGTACGACTCTGGTGTAAAAAGTTTCGCAGACCTAGCAAAACATGCTGACAAATTTAAAGACCGCATCTACGGCATAGAACCGGGTAACGATGGTAACCGCTTAATCCAATCAATGATTGATTCTGACGCGTTTGGCTTGAAAGATTTCAGCCTAGTGGAATCAAGTGAAGCGGGCATGGTATCGCAAGTATCTCGTGCCGCACGTCGCAGCCAATGGATTGTTTACCTTGGTTGGGCACCGCACCCAATGAACAGCAATGTTGATATGGAATACCTTTCTGGCGGTGACGACTTCTTTGGCCCTAACTACGGTGGCGCGAATGTTTACACTAACGTTCGTTCAAACTACCTGTCTGAGTGTGCAAACGTCGGTCAACTTCTGCAAAACCTAGAATTCACTCTAGAGATGGAAAACCAGTTGATGGAAGCCATTCTTAACCAAAAAGTGAAGCCAGAAAAAGCGGCTCAACAATGGTTGACCAAGAACCCTCAACAAGTTGAAGCTTGGTTAGACAACGTAAAAACGCATAAAGGTGAATCAGCGACTCAAGCGGTTACTGAATACCTAAAACAAGTTAAAGCTTAGTTCTACCTATCTCAACAGCTACATAAATAATAAAGGTGGGCTTGCCAATTTATCGATTGGTTTGAAGTAGCCCACCCATAATAAAAGGCAATATTGTGAATTTTATTACGGAAAACAAAATCCCTGTCGGACAATGGATGGAAGCGGGTGTTGATTGGCTAACAATCAATGCGGCAGGATTCTTTGACGCTATTTCGATTTTTCTAGAAACCGTCATTATGTTTTTAGTCGATGTATTTAAGTGGATGCCGCCTGCACTGCCAATCGTGATGACTGCTGCGATTGCATGGTACTTACACCGTAAACCTTCGTTGGTGATCTTTGTGGTCGCGGCACTGCTGACTATTCTTAACCTCGGCTACTGGCAAGAAATGCTGGAAACCTTTGTCCTCGTCTTTGCGGCGACAACGATTTCCGTATTAATTGGCGTACCGGTTGGCATCATGGCTGCGCATCGTCCTTGGCTCTATACAGTTTTGCGTCCAATCCTTGATTTGATGCAGACAGTCCCAACGTTTGTTTATCTGATTCCAACTCTGGTTCTATTCGGCTTAGGCATCGTTCCTGGCTTAATCTCGACCATTATTTTCGCGATAGCTGCACCGATTCGTTTGACCTACTTAGGCGTCACCAAAGTCCCTGAAGAGTTGATTGAAGCGGGTAAAGCGTTTGGTGCGAGCCGCATGAAATTGCTGATGAAAGTGGAATTACCGGCTGCCTTACCAAGCATTATGGCGGGTGTCACTCAGTGCATTATGTTATCGCTTTCGATGGTGGTTATCGCCGCTCTTGTCGGTGCTGACGGACTTGGTAAACCTGTTGTTCGCGCATTGAACACAGTGAACATCTCACAAGGTTTTGAAGCCGGGCTGGCGATTGTATTAGTCGCTATCATTCTTGATCGCTTGTGCAAAACACCAAACCAGAAGGAAGCGTAGCTATGTCTCAAGACAACAAAGCTGTATCTCAAGAACAGACAGCAATGGACGCGATTACCATTAAAAACCTCGATGTTGTGTTTGGTAATAAGCCGAAACAAGCGCTTGAACTGCTCGACCAGGGTAAAACCCGCCAAGAGATTATCGATGAAACTGGTCAAGTTGTCGGCGTAGACAATGTGTCGCTGAAGGTTGAAGAAGGCGAGATTTGTGTGCTGATGGGTTTGTCTGGTTCTGGTAAATCATCTTTGCTTCGCGCAGTTAACGGTTTGAATGAGATCAGCCGTGGTTCACTGACAATCAAAGATGGCGACCAACAAGTCGATTTAGCGCAATGTGATGAAGCGACTTTGCGTCATCTTCGTACTCACCGCGTATCAATGGTTTTCCAAAAGTTTGCTTTGATGCCATGGCTTAACGTATTAGATAACGTAGCGTTTGGTCTTGAAATGCAAGGTGTATCCAAAGATGTTCGTCGTGCAAAAGCGCGTGAACAATTAGAAATGGTCGGCCTAGCGGAATGGGACACTAAATTTCCACATGAGCTTTCTGGCGGCATGCAGCAACGTGTTGGTTTGGCGCGTGCGTTTGCGATGGACACCGACATTCTGTTGATGGATGAACCGTTTTCGGCACTTGATCCACTGATTCGTGCTCAGCTGCAAGATGAACTGATCACGCTACAAAACAAACTCAATAAAACAATTCTGTTCGTGAGCCACGACCTAGATGAAGCTTTGAAAATTGGCAATAACATTGCGATCATGGAGTCAGGCAAACTGATTCAACACGGTAAGCCTGAAGAGATCGTACTGACGCCAAAAACCGAATACGTAAAAGACTTCGTTGCTCACACTAATCCATTGAATGTGCTAAAAGGTCGTTCTTTAATGCAGCCTCTTGATTCACTGACGCAAGAGAATAAAAGCTGGAAGATCTGCGATTCTAAAGATCTCTGGATTGAACAGAATGAAGGTGTTTTATCGGTGAAAGGTGAATCTACCTTGGCGCTTGTAGAGTGGAGCGAGTCTGACGACCTAACCGCGATCAGCGCGTCGAGTGTGGTCGTGGCAAGCCCGGAAATTGGCATGCGTGATGCGATTAAGCTCAAGCAAATCAGTAACTATCCCATTCTTCTCGTTGAAGACAATCAACTGGTGGGTATTTTGGATAACAGCGAGTTTTACAACGCACTAACGGGTAGCTTTCAACTCAATAATGCCGCTTAGTGGTTTGAACTGAAATAATTCGTTTTCTAACGAATAAAATAGGTAGTGAGGTGTTCAAATCTTGCTACCTATATGACTCTATACTCTTCATACTTGAAGCTGTAGCGTTGTAAGTTGCTTAAGTGCACCCTAATCACATAGAACTTCTATGCTCATAGGGATGAACTTAGTTTGTTGCCTAGCTGCAAATCCAATTATTTTGAGTATGCGGCTTTTTATTTACCGACAACATTTCGCTTTTTCTTACCTCGTTCCCCACTTTAAGACTGAATATCGCTACTCATTGTACAAAAGTGTTGCCATTCGCAAATTCAGAGGCATATTAAAGATTGAGAATAGTATGAACATCAGTACAATGCGGAAAAATCAATGAAGTAATTTATCAATTTACAGTGTAATTCGAGCTCACCTGACGTAAATAATCAGGACATTTTATCGCTTCGACGCTGTCAAACTATTCACAGTATATTAGTACAAAGGTCTGCATCTTGGACAAACATGACGAAATCCTGGTCGCTATTCGCCAAATTATTCGCGCTATCGATTTACACTCGAAGAAGCTGAGTAAAGAGTATGGTTTGACTGGCCCTCAATTAATCTTAATGAGAGCAATCCAAGAAATGGGTAATGTGACGATAAAAGAATTGTCTAATCACACCAACGTAAGCCAAGCCACCACAACCACGATCATCGATCGCTTGGAACTGAATGGCTATGTACAACGTGTTCGCAGCTCGTCAGATCGCCGCAAAGTACATGCAAACCTGACTGAAAAAGGTCAAGAGTTGCTAAACAATGCGCCACCACCGCTGCAAGATAACTTCGTTAAAAAATTCCAAAACCTGGAGCCTTGGGAACAAAGCTTACTGCTTTCTTCAATGCAGCGAGTATCATCTATGATGAACGCAGAAGACATCGACGCCGCTCCAGTACTTCAGCTTGAAGGCATTGCTAATATCGCGAAAAGCTAGATAATACAATCTGAGAACACGAGTTAAATACAACCCTCGGTACTTCTGAACAGGTTAGCCTCCACGATAGTGAGCTTGACCTATTTTGTTCTTAACCTCTCAGAAAAATTGAGTATTGTACTTCCCTCCTCATGAGTCAGGTTTCCTGACTATTTAAAGTTTCTTATTTTTAGACATGTATCTTTATCTGATGAGCAGCTACGTCATAAAACCTTCTGTAAGCCACACAACTTTTTTCAAGATAAGTTGGTTCTATTAAGTGAAAACAACCTGCTTAAATTGCTTGTTTGGTGCCTTAAATTGACTAAAAACGGTCTTTCTAAGTTGCTGTTTTTGTTGTTTTTAATTTGATGTTTTCTTAAGATCTCAGTGGTAGTCTTAGCTTACTTTCTTTAGGGGGCTAAATGGACACGAATAACAGTACTTATCATCACCACAATTTCGCTCAACAAGATTTGTCCGATATGACTTTCACAGCATGTACTTTCATTCGCTGTGACTTTAGGCGTTGTAACCTACGTGACACGACCTTTATCAATTGTAAGTTCATTGAACAAGGTGATCTCGATGGGTGTCACTTTGGTATCGCAGATCTGCGTGATGCAAGTTTTCAGAACTGCCAACTCGCCATGGCGAATTTTAGTAACGCCAATTGTTATGGGATTGAGTTACGTGAATGTGATTTAAAAGGGGCTAACTTTACGCGAACAAACTTTGCCAACAAGGTGAGCAATCGTATGTACTTTTGCTCGGCGTATATCAAAGGCTGTAACTTGTCTTATGCTAATTTTGAACAGGCCTGCTTAGAAAAGTGTGACTTGTTTGAGAACCGTTGGATAGAGACTTTCCTTGCAGGAGCGTCATTAAAGGAGTCGGATCTGAGCCGAGGCGTATTTTCTGAAGATGTATGGGGGCAGTTCAGTATGCAGGGAGCAAACTTGTGTCACGCTGAGTTAGAAGGGTTAGACCCTCGAAAGGTCGATACATCGGGCATTAAAATTGTCGCTTGGCAACAAGAGCAACTGCTTGAATGTATGGGTATTGTTGTAATGACAGATTGTTAGGGCTTGTGAAATCAGCAAGGCGAACAGGGACGACGGTTGTTTTTCTTTTCTTACCGTAGGAAAAATATAAGCTCTCGGCTGTACATGTTTATAGGTCATTTAATCTAGAGAAAATTGTGTTTTGTAGTCAGCGCCCATGAACCTACAGGGCGACATTGCTAGTGTGTAAGCGCTCCATAAAACCCGCATTCTAATCGCCTAGCGCGAAGAATAAGATCAAGTCTCCAACCATGAGGAGATTTGAAATGGGAAAACGACACACTAATCAAGAATGGCAAACGCTCATCGCTCAGTCTGAATCGAGTTCATTGTCAACGCTTGCATTTTGTAAGCTTAATGAACTCAATCCCTCGACGTTTTATGCTAAGCGCCAGCAACTCAAAAAAGCAGATRTCTCTCAAGGCTTTGTACGGGCAGAGGTCGTCGAAAAGACAACGAAATATCAAGCTCAAATAGCCACCGCTAACATGACACTTCTCATCAATGATGTGGAGTTGAGCATTCCTCAAGGCACGCCCGCTGCCTACCTGGCAGAACTTTCAGTCTGAATCGAGTTCATTGTCAACGCTTGCATTTTGTAAGCTTAATGAACTCAATCCCTCGACGTTTTATGCTAAGCGCCAGCAACTCAAAAAAGCAGATRTCTCTCAAGGCTTTGTACGGGCAGAGGTCGTCGAAAAGACAACGAAATATCAAGCTCAAATAGCCACCGCTAACATGACACTTCTCATCAATGATGTGGAGTTGAGCATTCCTCAAGGCACGCCCGCTGCCTACCTGGCAGAACTCATTGGAGCCTTGTCATGAAACATATGCTCAGCGCACCAGAGATTTATCTGTATCGTGAGAGTGTCGATTTTAGAAAGTCCMTCAATGGCCTCGCGGCGATTATCGAAAGTGACACCGATTTACCCTTGGGAAGCGGCGCACTGTTCCTGTTCAYCAATAAACAGCGCGACAAAATCAAAGTGCTGTACTGGGATAAAACTGGCTTTGCACTTTGGTATAAACGCCTTGAAAAAGCCAAGTATAARTGGCCWWYAAAAGAGAAAAATGAAGTGTTTACCCTGACTCAATTCGAGCTTGATAGACTGCTTTCTGGCTTCACGATTATCGGCCATAAACCCGTTCAAATAAACGATTTTACAATGACTTAATCGATAATAAAGCCTTATCCACCAAGCGTAAATGGCATGATTTTAGTATAATAAATGCCATGAAAAGGACGCCAGATATCAACCCAGAAAGCCAAGATGTTGCCGAGCTACAAGCGATGGTGAAAGCGCTGATGGCGTCAGAAAACCAATGGAAACAAGAGCGTCAATCTCTGCTTGAGCAACTCAAACTTGCTTTCGACCGCCAGTTCGCAAAACGCTCGGAGGCGTTAAAGCCTTACGATGAATCTCAAGGTGACCTCTTCAACGAAGTGGAATGTGAAGCCGCTAAGGAAGAAGAGGTTGAGGTAACGACGACGACCACAACCACAACGAAGAAGCGTGGTAAACGCAAGCCACTTCCAAAGACTTTGCCTCGTGAGGTTATCGAACTCGATTTAGACGACCATGAAAAACAGTGTGCATGCTGCCAACATAGTCTGCATAAAATCGGTGAAGACCGCAGTGAGAAACTTGAGTTCCCGAGCTACAATATCAACCCAGAAAGCCAAGATGTTGCCGAGCTACAAGCGATGGTGAAAGCGCTGATGGCGTCAGAAAACCAATGGAAACAAGAGCGTCAATCTCTGCTTGAGCAACTCAAACTTGCTTTCGACCGCCAGTTCGCAAAACGCTCGGAGGCGTTAAAGCCTTACGATGAATCTCAAGGTGACCTCTTCAACGAAGTGGAATGTGAAGCCGCTAAGGAAGAAGAGGTTGAGGTAACGACGACGACCACAACGAAGAAGCGTGGTAAACGCAAGCCACTTCCAAAGACTTTGCCTCGTGAGGTTATCGAACTCGATTTAGACGACCATGAAAAACAGTGTGCATGCTGCCAACATAGTCTGCATAAAATCGGTGAAGACCGCAGTGAGAAACTTGAGTTCTCACCAGCTGTGCTTAAAGTGCTGGAATATGTTCGTCCTAAATATGCTTGTCGTCAATGCGAGCAAACGGAAGACAACAGCCGTATCGTTCAAAAGCCAGCGCCTCAGAGCATCATCCCTAAAAGCTTTGCCACAGAAAGCTTGCTGGCCAATATCATCCTTGGTAAATATCAATACGCAATGCCACTTTACCGCCAAGAGTCGCTGTTTACTCAGTCGGGTATTGAGCTATCGCGAACTACCATGGCAAGGTGGGTTATCCAAGTCAGTGAGAAGTTCACACCGCTGTATGCGGCCTTGAAAGAGCACCTGCTAGAGCAAGTGGTGGTTCAGGCGGATGAAACGCCGCTCAATGTCCTCAAAGAAGATAAACAGTGTTATATGTGGCTCTACTGCTCGGGCGCAGACTCGCCCGACGCTGCACTGCCGAATGTGAAGAATATCGCCTTGTACGACTATCAAAACAGTCGCGCGAGGGCATACCCTGTTGCCTTCTTGGGGGATTACAGTGGTTATCTGCAAACCGATGGCTATGGTGCCTATGATGGTCTTCATCACGTAACCAATGTTGGTTGCTTGGCGCATGCACGGCGTAAGTTCATGGATGCTAAGAAGCTTCAAGGTAAAGGTAAGTCAGGCAAAGCAGATAAAGCGCTGGCCAAAATCCAGAAGCTCTATGGGATAGAATCCCGCTTAAAAGGTGCGACTGTCGAAACACGAAAAGCAGAACGTCAACAGCATGCCAAGCCGATATTGGATGAGCTGTACGACTGGATGACGTCTCAACAAGTAATAAGCTCTAGTCCATTAGGAAAAGCGATTAAGTATACGCTCGGCCAATGGCCGAAACTTATCCGCTATATCGATGACGGTCATTTATCTATCGATAATAATCGTGCTGAACGCGCCATTAAACCGCTGGTCATTGGAAGAAAAAATTGGCTCTTCTCAAATACACCAAATGGTGCTGATGCGAGCGCGATGCTTTACAGCATCGTCGATATAGCGAATGAGTTGTTTTATCAGTTCACAGCCTGATGAAATGTTGCTATTTGACACTACGGTTTCTGAATGTCTGAGTTGCTGCCAATGATACAAGGTTGCCGTGCTAATGCCTTCCTTTTTTGACAGCTGGCTCACTGACATTAAATATGGAGGCAGTAGCGTCTTCAATATGGCTTCTTTTCTTTCTACTGAATAGGAGACACAATTCACTCATTACCGCCCAATCTGGTTAAATTTTAATATTGATAACTATCCTGCCAAAGGGGAAAGCTGCCTATAAAAAATGCGTAGGCCGGTTAATTTACAGTTAAACTCATGTTTTGCTGATGGTTCCTCGATCTGAGAGGCGTTATGTTCTCATTTAATTAACAAATGACCTATTAAATAATTCAGGTGTTTTATTCTTAAATAACTCGATAAAAGCGATAGAAGTTGTGGTTAGTTTAAAGTGGCTTACCTTAGCTATACCGAGTCTCAGAGTCGGCAATGCATCTGATAACTCAATTGCTTTGACACCAGATATTTCTTGATTTGAGTCACTACTCAGAGGTGTATTAAATAGAGTATAACCGAGTCCATTTGCCACTAAACCTATAACCATATTCAACGATTGCGCTTTATAAGCCAAATTCGGCTCCAAATCCAAATGTAAAAATAATGAATTAAAATAGTCCCTTGTCATTGGCCAATCAAGGAGAACCATTGGAAATGATGCCAGTTCCGAAAGAGTAAGAGTTTTTTTACCTGCTAATGGATGGTTTGCTGATAGTAGAGCGTATGGTGGAAGTTCAACGAGAGGCTCAAATTCGATTTCTGGCGGTAATTGAAGGTCATAAGTTATTGCGAGTTCATATTGACTTCGTAGTAGGCTAGTTATTATATCAATCTGATGGCTTTCATCACATTGCACTCTAACTTGAGGGTATTTTTCTGAAAAATCCTTCATTAAAGTGGGTAAAACAATGGATGTAAAGGTGGGAAACCCTACTATTTTTAGCTTACCGGTAACTTCATCAACGAGAGTATGAGCAAAATGTCCAAGATCCTCTGCTTGTAATAAAAGTTGTTTGGCTTTTGATAAAAATTTTTTTCCAGTTGGTGTGATCGACAGACCTTGAGCGTGATGTCTAATAAAGAGTTGTAAGCCTGTAGTGTCTTCAAGGTGCAGGATAGCTGAAGAAATAGATGGTTGAGAAACGTGGAGGGACTTTGCTGCTTTTGTGACGCTTGCCATTTCTCCAGCTACAACAACATACTTTAATTGCCTTAATGTAAAATTCACAATCAACTCCATTTTTTACACATTGTATAGAACTTCCAGCCAGAGCTTAAGTGATCTGCACCGACAATACTGGACACCGTATTAAGCGACATATTATTTTTCAAAGTTAATAGGACTTAGATACCCAAGATCACTGTGCCTTCTTGCTCGATTATAATCAACTTCGATATATTCAAAAGTGCTTGGCGCATATCTTCTCGCGTCATTATCGGCTGGTATTGGGCGGCTTCTACTTAAGTGAGTGGAAAAAGCTTTCAACGCTGGTATATCCCAACAATTTCCCTTCTTACTCATTATAGGATGCTATTAAATCCTCTGTGTTCTTTTGAGCAATATTGGCAACCTCTATCACTATGGATTATCACCTCTTCAGACATGCCTTTGCAGAACAGTGTCATTGAGAACGCATTACAGGCCAGAGTAGCGTTATCAATGGCACTGATTAATACTTGCCGAGAGTACAGGTCGATAACAACGGATAAATACACCCAGCCTTCGCTTGTCGCTAGATAGGTGAGATCTCCAGCCCTTTTTGGGTTTGGTGCTGTCGCGTTAAAGTCTTGCTCAAGCACGTTCGGGGCAACAGGGATCCGATGTCTATTGTATTTCGTACATTTGAATTTACGGGCGGCCTTTGAGACCAAGCTATAGTGCTTCATGCTCGCAGCTATGTTTTTATATCGTGCTTACAATCATTTTCTTCAAGTTCCTTTTGAATACGTCGTGCGGCGACTGCTACACCGACTTTCTCGGCTAACTTAAGCGCTTAGGCTTTAAATTCAGGAGCGTGTTTGATTCGTGTTTGCTTCGCTATCATTGTTCAACTCGTTAGTGATTGTCGTCACTTACGTCAGTGTCCAAAACTGCTGGTGCGGGTCATATTCGAATATCAAAAGCTTACACAACGCAGGACTAGGTGAATTATGAGATGAACTTTTGGGTCTAGTTAAACTGAGTGTTCAATACAAACGCTAGATAGTTTTTGTTGATGCAATGGAACGGAAATAAATAATTTACATAGATGTAACAACGATACTAACATTAAATTAACTTGACGTGAGTGCATTGATCTCCAAATTACAACGAAACGCTACCGTAAAGTGTTGGTACACAAAGGAGTATTCTGAGATGGCGAGTAACATTAATACAGACATGAAAAAAGTTTGGCAGCAGGATCGGGACCATTACATTCACCCTTGGACAGATTTCTCGATATTTAAGGAAACTGGTTCGATGATTCTGGCTAAAGGAGACAAAGTTCATGTCCAAGGAGGGGATGGTCGGCAGTATCTTGATGGTATTGGTGGGTTATGGTGCGTTAACATTGGTTATGGACGTAAAGAAATGGCTGAGGCTATTGCTGAACAAGTTGTGCAAATTCCGTACTATTCTTGTTTCGGACACCATACCACAATCCCTGCTGCAAACTTGGCCGAAAAACTTGCAGAGTTAGCTCCTGGTAATCTAAACCATGTATTTTATGGTTGTGGGGGGTCAGTAGCAAATGATACAGCCGTTCGAATTATACATTTCTATTTCAACCAACTAGGTAAAACTTCTAAGAAGAAAATTATTGCTCGTATTGATGGTTACCATGGCAGCACATACATGGCGATGTCAATTACAGGGGTCAAATTCGACCACATTGGTTTCGACATCGAAGAAGACCTCGTTCACCATATCTCATGCCCCAACCCGTATCGTCGTCCGGAAGGCCAATCTATCGAAGAGTTTTGTGACGAAAAAGTACAGGAACTTGAAAATAAAATTCTTGAATTAGGGCCGGATAATGTGGCAGCGTTTTTTGCAGAGCCAATAATGGGAGCTGGTGGTGTTATCGTTCCGCCAGAAGGTTATCACAAAAAGACACTAGATGTTTGTCATAAATACGGGGTGCTATATGTTTCTGACGAAGTTGTCACTGCGTTTGGCCGCCTTGGCTATATGTTTGCATCCGAAGATGAGTTCGGTATCGTCCCAGATATTATTACCTGTGCTAAAGGTCTAACTTCTGGATACTTGCCTCTAGGAGCAACGATATTATCTGAAGAAATTTATGAAACTATTAGTAAACCACAGGCTAATGGTGCGATTTTTACACATGGCTTCACTTATTCAGGACATCCGGTAAGTTGTGCCGCCGGTGTTAAAAATATTGAAATAATTGAACGTGAAAATATTTGTGACCAAGTAAAAGAGTTTGGTTTATATTTTGAACAACAAGTGAAAACACTAATTGATCTTCCGATAGTAGGTGATGTTCGTGGCCGTAAATATATGATGTGTATCGAGAGTGTCGCAGACAAAAAGACTAAAGAACTTATCGATCCTGATGCGAAAGTTGGTGATCGCATAGCTAAACACTGTCAGGAGCGTGGATTGATCGTTCGTCCGTTAGCACATATGAATGTACTATCTCCACCATTGATATTAACTAAAGAAAATATAGACTTTTTGGTGAAGACACTAAGGGAAAGTATTATAGCTACAATGATAGACTTAAAAGAAGATGGGTTTATTTGAATTTAAATTATTTATGGAGATAGCTTGAATTACATTGCCCATGATTAAATTAATAGATTTTAATTTACATAATCAATGCTGTTTTTTTGTTATGGAAATATTTATTGTAATCAAGTGAATAATACACCTTCCATTTTTAATTTATATTTTTGGGTTTGAAAAGTTGTTAACTAGGCTTTCAGGATACTTCTAACTAGGATTATATATGTCAAAGCAAACAAAAGAATACTGGAAGAAAAAGCTACATAATCTATCGCTCCCTTCAAAAGCTTTCATTAATGGAGAGTTTATTGATGCTGATGATGGCTCTGTGTACGAAACTATTAACCCAGCTACTGGTGAAATCATTGTTAAAGTTTCAGCTTGCTCAAGTAAAGAAGTTGACCTTGCTGTTACTGCTGCTCGCTCAAGTTATAAAACTGGTGTTTGGTCGAATAAGAGTCCTAGGGAACGAAAAGCAGTATTGAAAAAACTTGCTTTATTAATTATTGAACACAAAGAAGAGTTAGCCTTAATGGAAAGCCTTAATGTTGGTAAACCAATACAGGATGCTCTAGATATTGATATCCCAGGGTCTGCTGGTTGCTTTGAGTGGTATGCAGAATCGATTGACAAAATATATGGCGAAATAGCGCCTACTGATATGAACAATGTAGCAATGATAACTAAAGAACCAGTAGGGGTAGTTGCTGCAATAGTACCTTGGAATTTTCCTTTAGATATTGCGGCGTGGAAATTAGCTCCTGCACTCATTACTGGGAACTCTGTTGTTTTAAAACCTGCAGAACAATCTCCAATGACGGCATTGAAACTCGCAGAATTGGCAAAGGAAGCCGGTTTGCCAGATGGGGTTTTAAATGTAGTTACAGGATATGGTGCGATAGTTGGTAAAGCGCTAGGTGTACATGATGATGTAGATTGCCTTGCGTTTACGGGTTCGACTGAAGTTGGTAAGTTATTTATGGCATACTCTGCACAATCCAATATGAAGCCAGTATGGCCCGAAACTGGTGGAAAGAGTCCTAATTTAATATTCTCTGATTGCGACTTGGATTTAGCTGTTGATCATGCTGTAAAGGGTGTTTTTTTCAACCAAGGAGAAGTATGTTCTTCAAACTCAAGGATATTAATTCAAAACTCAATAAAGAAGGAGTTTGTTAAGAGGTTCGTCAGTAAAACGCGTTCGTTGGTTGTTGGAGACCCTCTTGATCCTGAAACCCAAGTTGGTGCATTAATCGACATGGAACATGCATCAAGTGTACGAAAGTATATATACAAGGCATCTGAACAAGGTGCAACGTTATTAACTGGAGGTTGTGGTGATCAATCCAGTGCTGTAGTAATGCCTACTATTTTCGATGATGTATCTCCCAAAATGGAAATTGCTAATGAAGAAGTTTTTGGACCTGTGGCTGCACTTATTTCGTTTGATACAGAAGAAGAGGCTATATCGATTGCAAATGACTCGGTTTTTGGACTCGCTGCTTCTGTTTGGACTAGGGATATTAACCGATGTATTAGAGTATCCAAAAAGTTGAAAGCGGGAACAATATCAATAAATACCATGGATGCTTTAGATTTCGGTACTCCTTTTGGTGGGTTTAAACAATCTGGATTTGGTCGTGATCTTTCACTACATGCTATAGATAAATTTGTTCAGTTGAAAACAACGTGGATAAAGTTATCTTAGCCAAAATATAAAGTTGAATTAGTAATAAAAAATTAAACCTCTCAACAATAACATGTATCAGTTTGGAGTTTGGAGTTTGGATGACCAAGAAATTAACGATAGCTATTCTTAATGATTTAATTAGTTTTGATACTACTAGTTTTAATTCAAATGTTAATTTGATTAACTATATTGTCTCATACCTAAATAGACATGGTGTTGATAGTACCTTGGTATATAACCAAGAAAATAACAAAGCTAATTTATACGCAACAATTGGTCCTGCTAACAAGCCTGGTATAATACTCTCAGGACATACTGATACTGTACCTGTTATTAATCAAAGTTGGAATTCAAATCCATATATTATGAGTTATGTTAACGGCAGATATTATGGTCGAGGCACGACTGACATGAAAGGTTTTTTGGCGGTAGTTCTATCATCGGTTCCGCTTATGTTAGAGAAACCACTGCATATGCCGATTCATTTGGCTTTTTCTTACGATGAAGAGGTTGGCTGTGTCGGAGTGCGTCATCTTATAGAGAATCTTAAGGGGAATCCTATCAAACCCAAAATGTGCATTATTGGTGAACCTACATCTATGAAAGTTGTAACAGCTCATAAAGGGAAATTAGCAATTAAGGTGAAAATAACAGGTAGGGAGTGTCACTCTGGCATGGCTCCATATGGAGTCAATGCAATAAATTATGCATCACGCCTTGTATGTTGGCTAGACTTGCTATCAACCGAAAAACGAAAAAATGGTCCCTTTGACAGTAGATATACAGTCCCATTTACTACTATACACACTGGAGTAATAAATGGTGGTACTGCGCTTAACATCGTTCCCAATAAATGTGAGTTTGATTTTGAAATAAGGAACATATCTGAAGAGGAACCTTACTCTATTCTGAGTGACTTTAGGGATTATGCAAATGTTTTAATTCGTGAAATGAAAAAAAAAGATGACTTATGTGATATTAAAATAGAAGTAACAAGCGAATATTCAGGTTTGAATACTCCTGATGATGCTACCATAGTTTATTTTGCGAAAAAGTTAACAGGAGAATTATCAACGACAACGATTAACTTCGGTACTGAAGGTGGTTTGTTTAATAGTATTCTTGGAGTGGAAACTGTAGTTTGTGGTCCGGGTAGTATGGAGCAGGGACATAAACCAGATGAGTTTATCGAAAAGGAACAATTAGATAAATGTGAGATGTTTATGCATAGACTAATTGAAGAGTTAAAAATAACGTAATTAAAAATTGTCATTTAAAACTATGTTTAAATATGGTTTTGGGAATTATATTAAAGGAGAATAATATGTCTGATAATACAGATTACATTCCGGATAATAATGTTGTAACCCCTTCCAATAAACCTCTTTTTAGGAGAGTTCTGGGATTGAAATCATTGATTTCAGTTGCAGTAGGGTTAGTTGTATCGCAAGGTGTTATGGTTTTAATGTTGCAAGGTGCGGGAATCGCTGGTCTTGGATTTATTATACCTCTTGTGATAGGTTATTTTTTGGCCTTGACTTATATCTATTCTTTTTCGGAACTGTCTTTGATGATTCCGAAGGCTGGAAGTTTAAGTAGTTATACGGAAGTTGCAATTGGACATTTTCCAGCTATCTTATCCGTATTTTCTGGTTACGTGGTGGTTGCTATGTTTGCACTATCTGCCGAGTTGTTACTAGTGGATTTAATTATTGACAAAATATATCCAGATATCTTTCCACCTTATAGTGTTGGATTTGGATTATTGGCTATATTCACAGTACTAAATTTATTTAAAATTGACGTATTTTCCAAAATGCAGTCTACATTAGCATTTATAATGGTAGTTGTTTTGCTTACACTTGGATTAGGTGCTATAAGCGGGACATTTAACCCTAAGCCTGAATCGATTGACCTTATGTCAACTTTTAATCCGATGGGAGCTGGCGTTCTTACTTTGGTTGCTCTTGCTATTTGGGGATTTGTCGGTGCAGAATTTGTTTGTCCACTTGTGGAAGAAGCTAAGGAACCAGAAAAAAATATTCCTCGTTCAATGACTATTGGTTTGTCTATAATTTTCGGGACTATAGCTCTGTATTGCTTAGGTGCTCTCTTGTATATTCCTGCTGATGATCTGGCTGGTTCAACACTTCCTCATTATGATTTTGCTTTAGCTGTCTTTGGTGATATTGGGCTAACATTTTTAGCAGTGGCTGCTGTTACAGCTACTGGTTCAACAGTAAATACATCGCTCGCAGCTATCCCTCGTATGCTTTATGGTATGGCAAATAATGGTCAAGCATTTCCTCAATTAAAGACACTGTCCAAGTCTAGTAACTCACCTTGGGTAGCGGTATTATTTGTAGCGATTATTAGTGGTTTACCTATGATATTTCTAGGAGATAACCCTGATGCGATTGGCTTACTTTTAATATCAGCAGCTATTGCCTGGTTAGTGGCCTACATTATTACTCATATTAATGTTATTGTACTTAGAAATCGTTATCCTGATATGAAACGCCCTTTCAAAACACCTTTTTATCCTTTACCTCAATTACTTGGTATCGCCGGAATGATCTACGCGATTATATACGCATCACCTTCTCCTGAGTTAAGTGAACAGATATTCACAGCTACAGCTATCGTACTTGGTATAACTTCGGTTATAGGTATGGTATGGGTTAAGTTCGTCATGAAAAAAGGGCTATTTGAGCCTGAATCGATAGACAAGCACCTTAATTCTGAATGATTTCTATGTTCAAATAGGACGGGAGGTTTAAATTCATTAAATCACCCTTCCTTCTTTGATTATTAGGTTAATTAAAGTGTGATTATTTGCTAGTTTTATGGTGATGTTAATACATTTTTAATGTCGGTTAGCTCAATTTATAGTGTTTAAATTGTTTTTCTGGGATATTTAAAATTATATTAAATGTTGACCATATGTTTTGCAGCATATTTTAAGTACTGCTCTAATAACAAAATAATAGTGTTTAAAAATGCGCTATATATTAAAAGGACTTTTAAATGACTGTTGAGAAAATTGATACTCTAGTAATTGGTGCAGGTCAAGCTGGTATAGCTACGAGTGAGCATCTTACATTACAAGGTATACCTCACATTGTGTTAGAACGCGACCGAATTGCAGAAAGTTGGCGTACAGGTCGTTGGGACTCCCTAGTTGCGAACGGCCCAGCTTGGCATGACCGTTTTCCCGGATTAGAGTTTAAAGACGTAAATCCAGATTCGTTTATGTCTAAAGGTCAGATAACGAAATATTTTGAAGAGTACGTAAAAAAAATTAGTGCTCCCATACGTACTGGAGTTGAAGTTAAAAGTGTAGTGCGAAATGTCGGTGATTTCGGATTTAAAGCTGAAACATCTCAAGGAGATTTTGTGGCCGATCGTGTAGTGATTGCAACTGGGGCATTTCAAAATCCTGTAATTCCACCTATCGTACCAAAAGAAGCTAATGTAACACAATTGCATTCAGCTAATTATTATAACCCTGAGCAATTGCCCGATGGAGGAGTTTTAGTTATTGGAGCCGGCTCCTCCGGTGTGCAAATAGCAGATGAATTACAACGTTCGGGTAAAAAAGTGTATTTATCTGTAGGAGCGCATGAAAGACCTCCTCGCCGCTATCGAAATCGAGATTTTTGTTGGTGGCTAGGCGTGCTCGGAGAATGGGATGCAGCGGCTCTTACACCAGGTACAGAACATGTAGCTATTGCTGTTAGCGGTGCTCATGGCGGTCAAACTGTCGATTTTAGAGTGCTCGCGAATCAAGGCATTAATCTCGTTGGTATGAGTAAGTCATATTATGATGGAACTATTTACTTTAGAGATGATTTGGGCTCAAACATAGTAAATGGTGATAGCAATTATTTCGCTTTCTTAGATGCAGCAGATGAGTATATAGATAAGCATGGTTTGGATTTGCCGGAAGAGCCGGAAGCTCGTCAGCTAATACCGGTACCAAAATGTATAACGGAACCTATTTCCGAAATTAATTTAACTGAAGAGGGGGTTACCTCGATTATTTGGGCTACTGGTTATTCAGTAAATTATAGTTGGTTGAAGATCGATGCATTTGATGAACAAGGTAAACCAAAGCATCACCGTGGTGTTTGCACTGAGCAAGGTATCTATTTTGTTGGTTTACCTTGGTTATCACGTCGTGGTTCGGCTTTTATCTGGGGAGCTTGGCATGATGCCAAATATATCGCAGATCACATTGCTACCCAAAGCAACTACCTTAATTACCACCGAGCAAAAGAACAGATGGAATTTGATTTGAATGAAGCCCAAGGTTCTGATCCTGTAGATAACGATCCGTTAGTTCAATATGACCCGAGGTGAAATTTATTTCGGATTAGAGGAATTTCCTGTAAAAAATTTGAATAATACCAATCAAAGTAAGTAATCAGAAGTAGCGCCGGAAAAGGCTTGAGAACAAGGCATAAATTTTCGATGAGTAGTTATTCTACAATCAAATTTCTAACGCAGTTATCGAGCGCTCTAAGCAGCTAGGGTGACCAGTTATTTACTACGATTGGTATAAATAGGGCTTTTAAAATGATCACACATACTAGAATTCGTAAATTCAACACTAAAGAAACATACCCAAATCAAGTTTTAGATAATGACTTGTGTCAAGCGGTTAAGGCTCATAATACGGTATATGTTAGGGGGCAAGTAGGTACAGATTTTCAAGGTAATCTTGTTGGATTAGGGGACCCTCGAGCTCAAGCTGAACAGGCAATGAAAAATGTTAAGGAGCTACTAGAGGAAGCTGGCTCTGATTTGAGTCATATTGTAAAAACGACAACATACATTACAGACCCAAGATACCGCGAGGCAGTATACAAGGAAACTGGAAAATGGCTAAAAGGAGTGTTTCCTGTTTCCACAGGGCTAGTTGTACAAGGACTGGCTCAACCAGAATGGTTAATGGAGATTGATGTTATCGCAGTTATACCTGAACCTGAAGATGGGGAATAACGGATGACTTTTTCAGTAGCGGGAGTATGCCCAAACACAGGTATGGTAGGTTGTGCGATTGCGTCTTCAAGTATTTCAGTCGCTAGTCGCTGTGTGTTTGCCAAAAGTAAAACAGGTGTGGTACTAACTCAGAACGTGACTAACCCGGATTTAGGCCCATTGGCTCTAGAGTTATTGAGCAGTGGTAAATCACCACAAAATACGTTGGACTTACTATGTAAATCTGAGACAAATATAAAATGGCGTCAACTAGGTATTTTGAACAACGAGGGGGTAGGTGTAACATTTAGTGGTAGTGAGTCGTTGGGGTATTATTCTACTCATATCGGAAATAACTGTATTTCTATGGGGAATTTACTTGCTAATACTGAGATACCTCAAGTAATGACTCAGGCATTTGCACATAGTAAAGGACTTCTTGCTGACAGATTAATGCTTTCCTTAGAAGCTGGACTTAATGCAGGCGGAGAGATGGGGCCTATACATTCCGCGGGGTTATTAATGTGTGGTGAGCCACAGTGGCCCATCTTAGACCTAAGAGTTGATTGGCATATATCTCCAACCTCTGAACTAAGAATGATTTTAGAAAATTACATACCGCAAATGGAGGCTTATATTCGGAGAGCAATCGACCCCGCTAATGCTGAAAGCTACGGTGTGCCTGGTGATGAATAGTTTTTTAAAGTAAGCGGTTTACTAAAATCCATATATGGCTTTGTTCCGTAATTCAGTTTAGAGACAAAGTCACCCCATTTCGTGTTTTGCTTAGTTCATGCATACTTAGCCACGTAAGTTTGTTTCAACGCTCGGAGGCGTTAAAGCCTGTCGGCGGAGCTATCATAACAACACACTTATCTCCTAACGCATTACACTGACGATAGATATTTTGGGGTCTTTCTGTAACTTCGACATACAACTTCGCTGGGAGATACACCCGTTTTTCACTGGTGCTTTGTGAAGATAGATAGTAGAGGTATCAAGGAACATATTCATACAGCAGCAAGCTCCTTCAATAAAAGAGCCTGTTACTGAGGAGTGACATTACGTTGCACATGAAGAGAGCAGGTCCTCGCTTCAAGGTGCAACTCAGTATCTAAGATCAGTGCATACCTAAACGCATTTTGTCGGCAAGTGCAAAGAAGACAAACAACACAACACAGACCAGAGCAACACACAATGAAACTAAGATGGTTGTTGCGTCTTTTGATATCAATGGAACCACGATAGAAGCTAACGCTACCAACATAACAAGGATATGAACGATTCGTCCGAAAACTGGGTTTTTATGACAGAATGAAGCCCATAGGTAGCGCATTTTAAGTACCCACTCTAATAGTAAAGAGGTGATTTTATCTCACTAATGACCTTTTTGTAAATAACTTTTCACTGTAAAAGACAGTGTTTCGTATTATCTGGAGTTGCAGTCAAATATTGTTCGATTTTGGGTTTCTTGACTGACGATCATTTTTTGAGGCTATCTGCTGCTGGTAATTCATTGTTGGTGTGTATTCCTCTCATAAATGATAGGTAAGCTGTAATCATGTTTTCCATCAAGCATCCTTTTGATGTTATTTATCAATGCGACGCCTCAAATTGAGACTGAAGTAGTCTTGTAAATTTTTCGGTTTGATATACTTAGTGTTCATTCGATGAAGATGATGGAGATGATATGTCGAAAACCGCGAAGATCATTAATGAAGATAAACTGGTAAAAAAAGCAGTTGAAGTCGGTTTTAAGATGGCAAAACTACAAGGTTTTGATTTGCCAAATTCATCCCAACCGATAAAGGTTAAAGCGGTGTATTTGTTCCTTGTTGAAGTCAATCAGATTACACCTCTCCCTGAGAATAAACTTGATGGCGCGAATATCAAGAAGCGTTTAGCACTATGGATTCACAATGCACTGCCGGACAATGACCCACTGAAGTAAGCTTGTACTACCTCATTTTTATATTTGAAACCTAGCGATCTTTCGCTAGGTTTTTGCTTTTGGGAACAGTAAAAATAACCTCTGATATTCCCCAAGCTTAAATTCATTCACATATTCGCCAACCTTGCCATCATCAACGGACTTCATTGGTTTGTCTAACTAAATATAGAGCTTAGACTCGGAATGAAAATCTGAATTCTTATCATTGAAATCGTTGTGTTAGTTGTCTTAACGTGTTGGTGCGCCTTTAGTGTGCTGTTTCAAACTTGACAGCTTGGTTCTTACTAACAACTATTAAGTTGATGATTTTCAATTCGCAATCCACCGATTTACCGAAGTTGAATGATTTAGAGCATCGGTGCCGATATTTATTATGACGTTTAGTCTGACTGAACAGGATAAATAGAAAGGAAATACCTATTATGATGTCTTTACTTTTTATGTTTTTACTCGTGGCGATGCTATGCGCCTTGTTCAACAAGAAGACCGCTGCTTATGGTTTTTTTGCTAGCTCAGTGATCCTTGGTTTATATTGGTTTAACCACCATGCCACAGACCCACTATCGATCTTATTGTAAGGAGTTAAAATGAATCGAAATCAGTTAACTCTTTTGAATACGTTTGGTTTACTAGGCATGACAAGCGTTTTGTTGATCGGCCTCATTCTTCAGTTTGTTCTTAATGAACTGCCTTGCCCTTTGTGCTTATTACAACGTATTGGCTTTGTGATGGTGGCGTTTGGTTTCATGCTTAATGTAGTTTACGGGCCTCAACCTCGCCACTATGGTATCGTCCTAATTGGCACGATATACGGCGTTGCAACGTCGCTAAGACAAGTTTCCTTGCATGTGATTCCGGGCACTCCGGGTTACGGCAGTCCCATCCTCGGGATGCATTACTATACGTGGGCTTTTGTTTTGTTCACTGCCACTATCTTTGCGGTTGCTGTGCTCTTGATACTAACGAACAAGACAGAGACTCAAGAGCCTTACAAAATGAGCAATCTAGGGCGTATTGCGTGCTTACTGGCAATTGTTGTCGTTGCGCTCAATGCCATTGCTACGTTTGCTGAGTGTGGGCCTTATCAGTGCCCTGATAACCCAGTGAGTTATTGGTTGTTTAATGAAGGTTCAGGTTAGAGCTGACTAACTATTAAGAAAAGCAACAGTGCTTGCAGTGGCTTTGTTGTTGGCGTTTTTAACTGTATAGGCGAACTGTTTTATGTGGCGTCATGTTATACGATTTGTGCCGGTTCTGTTGGTTTGTGACTTACGCCTTTATTTGAGCCTTCGTTTGTAATGTGGTCGTTCTTCTCTGTTAAGTGATCTTGAATCTTTTGGTGATCATCGCAGTTCAGCTTGTAGAACCGGAAGTAGATGATTAGCCAATGGCAAAGAAGAAAGCAGGTAAGCCGACCATGATGCATTGCATGCCGAACACGTTTTCAGGGCTTTGTGTGACGTTGGGTACAGAATCAACAGCGGTGAGTGCGATACCTATAAAGAAAGCGGCAAATGCTGAGCCTGCTTTTAAAACCAGAGTTTGCACCGAGTAAGCGATACTTTCACAACGAGCACCCAGCTTAAATGCACCGTAATCGACGGTGTCTGCCACCATAATCACGTTAAGTACCCAGAATAGGCAGTACCAATTTGTAGGAAGGCGCCTGTCGTCGAGATCAGCAGAATGCTCTGTTTGTCGTACATGCCAACGTAGATGAGTACCGCGCTGCCTAAGATAGGGAAAGTGAATGCACAGGCCCATAAAACTCGGCGTGAGAACATTTTCGTTAGTTTAGGGAACAACACTAGAGTGATAAGGTATCGCGATACCCGCATATGCCATGTAGTACGGGAATAGCTCTTGATTAAAATCCAAGGCTTGAATTTACCCAACGAGGGCGGGTATTGTTGACCAGACACCCCATAATAGGGTCATTGACTGCATCCCAGATACGTGCTGAGAGGAAAATGGTTCCGACTGTAGCGGCAGAAATACCGACTACATCCGTGTAGTAAAACATTAGGTACATGTAGACGATGGTGATTGCGAAGTCCTTACCAAATGCATCAAAGCCATAACTTAGCTTGGTATTCATTGAGATACTCATTGCCACTCTCAAAGGCTTCAAGTAGGTCTGGATAAATATCGACGTACTCACCGTTTTCTGTTTTCTTTTCTAGGGTCAGGTAGTAAGTCATGTGATTATCCCTTGGGCGGGGGATCGCACTTTGTTAACTAATGTGATCTAATGGTGCTAAACCCTCGGAAATCCAGTCATTTTGAACCTTATTGAACACTTATCTGTCGTAAAAGATACTCGATCGGACATCAATCAGAAACACGACCTTATTGATGTGATGTTCCTTGTGATCAGCGCTATCGCATCGGGATGTGAAGGTATTGAATTTTATGGAGAAGAAAAGCTCGATTGGTTAAGAAAATATAGATCATTCGAACATGGTATCCCACGTAGGCAAACGATAGCTCGCATTTTTCGCTCCGTTGTTGCGGAATCTTTGCTAGAGGCTTTGGCTCTTTTGCCGTATATCTTACTATTTCTCACTGATCATAGGCTGCGCCAACACTACTTTAGCTTGAGCGAGCCCATTTCACTTGCGGCTCAATGTCCATTTCAATTTTTTCAGCGGTGCCATATCGATACAAAGTAGAATTTTCACTGTCAAAGACCTCGGAATTGATGGTGACGCCTTTCTAGTTTTAATCCGAGCTCAGGTCTTTTATTAGGTCGCTACTTAGTTTGCATGACTCGATTGAAGATGACGCGCTGCGCCTCTGCTTCTCCAACGTCCATTTGGTAAAAACTAATTTGGCTACCTGGGGCGCGCTGCGCGAGCTGGCCAGACCCTAATGTACTTAAACACCCTATTTTGGGGTAGCCCCCGATAGTTTGCCTGTCTCTCATAAGCACGATGGGTTGCCCATCTTTAGGAATCTGTATTGCACCGTAGGCAATGCCTTCTGAAATAATGCCATCTCGATTGCAGTGAATGGCTTGACCAGAAAGCCGGTAGCCCATTCGATCAATGTTGGATGAGACTTCATAAGCGCTGGAAAACAGAGTCATGATGTCGTTATTGGGAAAATCTCTGTACTGGTATCCGAGCATCACGCCCAATTCCAGTGGCGCTGTATAGTCGGGGATCGCCCATTTTGGTGTTCGAGTTTTGATGTCGTCTTTACATGGGCTAAACCGGAGAACATCCCCTTGCTTTAACGCGCGTCCATTTTCAATACCGCCGATTTTCTCTCGTGATACTGTCGATGCGCTATCGAGTTGCAGGTCGATTGTAAAGCCACCCTTAACCGCTAAATAAGCGCGTAAGCCGTTTTTAGGAGAGTCAAAATTCAGGGTATCGCCTTGTCGAATTCGATACGTATTCCAAGGCTGAATTTTTTTATCGCCGATTCTGGCGTTTAAGTCTGCGCCTGTTATCGCAATACAAGTATCTGCGAGTGCCTTTAAAGTAAGCTTTCCAAATGTAATTTCAAGCTGCGGCGCATTTTGAGGGTTATCGAGCATTCGATTTGCCCAACAAAATGCATGTTCATCCATAGGGCCGCCCGTGGTAATACCAATGTGTTGGTACCCGAAACGTCCGAGATCTTGAAACAATGCAATTAGTCCCGGATTAATGACTTCAAAGCTCATCGAATTGCCCTCCCAAATCCCAAAATTCTTCTCGAGTTATGGGGCGGAATCGCACTTGATTGCCGACTGCAACACGAGCCAGAGAGTCGCTTTCCCAATCGATCATCTTGAGTGGTGTTCGACCCACTATTTGCCAACCTCCGGGTGTAGCGCTTGGGTAAATCGCTGTTTGGTTATCCGCTACGCCAACGCTGCCCGTGGGGACTTTTAAACGAGGTGTGGATTTACGTGGCATGGTGATTCGTTCATCTGTTGTCCCCAAATAGGCAAAGCCAGGGCTAAACCCAATAGCGTAGACTTGATAGATCTTATCGCTATGAATTTGGATGACTTCACTTTTACTCAGTTTATGGTGATTGCAAATATCTTGTAAATCCAGAGCGACTTCATCGCCATAGTAAACGGGTAGGTCTACAACGTGTGAAGACTGAGTTTTTTCATGGGCAGAGCTCGATCCATGAAGCGCATTTTTTAGGTTTGCAATGATGTTGAATCGATCGGTTTTATTGACGTCATAACACACCAAAATGGAGGTGTAAGATGGAATAATATCGATCACAATGTCACCAAGGTTTTCGTGTATCCGGTTGATCGCCCAGCTTATCTGCTGTGCGATTTGTTCGTTAATTTGGTCGCCAAAATACACGATACAGGTCATCTCATTGACTGGCTCAATGCGCATAAGTTGGCTCTCCCATTACTGCCGCTGCTTCACTCACACTGGCAGCGTGTTCGCCGTCGCCGTGAATGCAGATGGTGTCTACGTCTATAGAGAGCTTTTTGCCTGTAATCGTAGTCACACAGCCTTCTTCGATGATTTGGCAGATTTGATTTTTGATGCTGGTGAAATCGGTGTAAACCGAGCCCGCTTCATTGCGCGAAACGAGGTAGCCTTGATCGTCGTATGCCCGATCAGAAAATGCTTCAAACCACACCTCAATACCGTGCTCTTGAGCCATGGCTCGAATAATGTCGTTATTTGGGGTTGCCATCACCACTAGCGGGCAAAGGGGGCGAACTTTACGAACCGTTTTCATGATAGTCGATAGAATGATTTTGTCTTTCATCATCTGGTTGTACATTGCACCGTGAGGTTTGATGTAGCTGACTTCAGTGCCGTGTTTTTGGCAAATCGCATCCAGAGCGCCAATTTGGTAAATCAATATGGCTTCAAGCTCTTGCGGTGCAATATCCATGTTGCGACGCCCAAACCCAATCAGATCCGGGTAGCCAGGGTGCGCACCAATTTTTACGTTGTTCTCGACGGCCATGCGAACAGTTTTGTCCATGGTCAGTGGGTCTGAAGCGTGAAAACCACACGCAATGTTTGCCATGTCGATAAAAGGCATGACGTGAGAATCCTGTCCTTTGGCCCAACCGCCAAAGGACTCACCCATATCGCAATTCAGTTTCATGTTTTGTCTCTTAAACGATGTCTTTTAAAAACGCAGATTCGATTATCTTTGTGTCATGGTGGTCGGTAAGTAAGTCACGATTTCTGGGAATACGGTGATCATTACCAACCCAACTAAAATCAATAGGAAAAAGGGCAGCGCAGCACGAGCCACATAGAGTATGTCTTTACCTGTGAGTGCCTGAATGACAAATAAGTTAAACCCAACTGGCGGGGTAATTTGTGACATTTCGACAACCAATACAATGAATATACCAAACCACAACAAGTCGATGCCAGCTTGTTGCACCATTGGCATGACAACTGCGACGGTTAACACAACAACAGAGATGCCATCCAAAAAACACCCTAGAATAACGAACAGCACCGTTAGGTAGATTAGTAATTCAAACGGAGACAGAGTAAACGTCGCTATCCATTCAGCCAAAGCTCGAGGTATACCCAAAAATCCCATTGCTAGTGTCAGAAAGTGCGCGCCAACTAGAATTAGCCCGATCATACAGGAACTTTTTACCGCGCCGAGTAAGCTATCAAGGAAGTTGTTCAGCGATAAAGAACCCGTCGGCCATGCCAAAATGAGTGCACCAAAGACGCCCAACGCAGCCGCTTCGGTTGGTGTCGTTAGTCCACCGTATATTGAACCGAGCACGAACAAGATAAGACTCACTATAGGAAGGAGCTTTTTCAGTGCCGCCAACTTAACGGTGAAAGACACGCTTTCTTTACTGTGTACAGGGAGCGCATCTTTATTGAGTAGTGCCCACACCGCGGTGTAACCCATAAACATCAACACAAGCATAAACCCAGGTAGGGCTCCAGCGATGAAAAGCCGCCCAATGGACACTTCTGCGGCCACACCATAAACGATCAAAATGATAGAAGGTGGGATCAGTAAGCCCAGAGTGCCAGAACCTGCAAGCGTGCCTATGGCCATCTTTTCGCTGTAACCTTGGGCTTTGAGTTCCGGCAGTGTCATACGCCCGATGGTTGCCGCTGTTGCGGCCGATGACCCCGATACCGCAGCGAAAATACCACAGCTCAGTACGTTAACGTGCAAGAGCTTACCCGGAAAACCACTTAACCACGGGGCAAGCCCTTTAAAGAGATCTTCAGACAGGCGAGTTCTAAACAGCAGTTCCCCCATCCAAATAAACATCGGCAAAGCCGTGAGTGACCAACTGGTGCTTCCACCCCAACTTGAGGTAGCGAACAACAAGCCGATTTGTTCATTCCCCGTCATGTACAAACCGAGCACACCAACGCCAATTAAGGCAAGCGATACCCATATCCCAGCCGCGAGCATTAGGATCATGGTGAGCGCTAAGATAATAGAAATAACAGAAATATCCATGAGTGCTTTTCCTTACTCCGTCTCGCCTTCGTGGGCTTTGTAAGTTGGCGTTTGCCCTTTCAATGTCAAAATGAGGTTATCGAGAACAGCCAAATTAAGACCAAACATGCCAAGTGCAACAGGCACTTGCGCTATCCACAACGGAATCGGAATGTAGCCATGGGTGACTTCTTCAAAATCGTAGGATTCCCACACCATATGGCCGCAGTAAAAGCTCATAAAAGTCACCAAGAGAAAAGCAAAAATAAGGATAAGCGTTTCTTGATAGTATTGAACGCGTTCAGGTAAACGTTGAATTACCAACGTAACGCGAATGTGCCCACCTTCCCGAAATGCGTATGCAAGCCCGAAAAAAGTGGATGCCGCCAAAGCGTAGCCGGAAAAATCTTCGGCTGACGGCACAATAAACCCAAAAAAGCGACCCACAACCTGAGCCAAAATGATCAGCATCATCAGAACGATGCACAACCCAGATGAGTAGCCAGACAACATATAAAGAGTGTGTTTAATCGTATTCACTGAAAAACCCCACAGCAATACTTCGAAGTATCAGGCCTACAGACCCTAGTTCAAAGAAAGGCTCTGAAGACAGAGCATTTAGGTAATGTATTATTGGTTATATCTGTCTAGCACCATTTTTACTTCTGCAGGAGCTTCTTGTTCCCATTCTTTCGTCATGGTTACGCCAATCTCTTTCAGCTCAGACAGCAATTCCTCTGATGGTTGCGTTACTTTGATGCCGTTGTCTGCAAGGATGGCAGTATCACGAGCTTCACGTTCTACAACGAGATCCCATGCTGATGTTTCTGCTTTTGCAGCTGCCGTCAGAATGCTCTTCTGGGTGTCTTTATCTAGGCGCTTGAAAGCACGCTTGTTTACCACAACGAAGTTTTTAGGAATCCATGCTTTTACTTCTGTGAAGTGGCTTAGGTAATCCCATGCTTGCCCATTTGCGCCTGTTGATGGTGAGGTGATCATTGCATCAATAATACCGGTGCTGAATGCTTGTGGAATGTCCGGCAACTGAACAGTGGTCGGGGTGGTATTCATTAAATCAGCAAGGCGCGAGGTGGATGGGCTGTAGGCTCGCATCTTACTGCCTTGCAGATCGGCTAACGACTGAACGGGTTTCTTCGTGTAAAGGCTTTGTGCTGGCCACGGCACGGTGTACAGAAGCATCACCCCTTCTTTGCTGAGTTGCTTTTCAACTTCTGGTTTAGCGGCTAACCATAGCTTCTTGGCTTGGTCGTAATTGGTGGCAAGGAAAGGAATGTTGTCGTGTTTAAAGATTGGATGCGTGTTTCCCATGATTCCGATGAACACTTCCCCAAGCTGGACTTGGCCAGTACGCACTGCGCGTGGAATCTCAGGATGTTTCATCAAAGAGGCCCCAGAATATACCGTAATATCGACGTCACCATCGGTATAGGATTTGATGTCTTTCGCGAACTGATAAGCGATTTGAGTAGGTAAGTGACCATCCCCGTAAGGTGTCGGCATATGCCACTTAGCGGCAATCGCATTGTGAGCAGCTAATGCGCTGATAAGTAATGTGGCTGCGGTTTTTACTATCCATTTCATAATGTTAATCTCCATTCATATAGCTTAAGTAATAGCTGATCAGCTACAGCACTGCCAGTTCATCGTTTAGGCAATCTGTGATGAGCATTTTTCCGGGTACATGGGTAATTGCAATGGGGGGCTTTGCATTGGCGATCGCCACTTGGGGTGTTACGCCACAAGCCCAAAAAATAGGAAGTTCGTGTTGGTGTACGTCGACGGCATCGCCAAAGTCAGGCTGTGATAGGTCATCAATCCCTATCAGGGCTGGGTCGCCAATATGAACCGGAGCACCGTGTGCTTTAGGCAATCGGGAGGTGACTTGGATGGCGCGGATTGCATCTGATGCAACAAATGGGCGCATGGACACCACCATATTGCCGTGAAACCGACCACTTGGTGTGGTTTGAATATTGGTTTTGTACATAGAAACATTGGTTTGGGATTCGATGTTTCTCACTGTAAGCCCTGCGCGCTCAAGCGCATCTTCGAATGAAAATGAGCATCCGAGCACAAACGTAACAAAATCTGATTGCCAAAGGCTGTTAATGTCGGTAACGGTTTCTGCGTGTTCTCCGTGTCGAAATACCTTGAACTCTGGTACATCCGTTCTTATGTCGATGTCTTCACCAAGATCGGACAAGAGAGGATGCCCGGGCTGAGAAACGGCAATTAACGGGCAAGCGGCAGAATTGTTTTGGCAAAACCGTAAAAAGTCGTTTGCCCATTCTTGCGGCAGTATCACGATATTGCCTTGAACCAGCCCAGAGGCGACACCACTGGTTGGCTGGTTGAATTTTCCAAATCGGATTTTTTTTCTTACTTCAGACGCTTGAGCAAGTAACTGAGTCTTATAGGCTGAAGGTTTAGAGTGTGTATTTGGCATTTCGCAAAGCAGTCTATTGTTAAGTAAATGTTATTTAAGTGTTGCTTTGTAAGTGCATAAAGTCCAATTATGGTTTTTTACTTACTGGTATAAATTTTATTTATCACCCTGTTCAAATTTCTCTGCCACTCTCACCGCAATCTCTGCGGCAAGTTCAGCCGCACTGTTAAATGCAACCAAAGGATACGAAGCGGTAAAGGCTAAAGCAGAGGGTTCCCAGTGAGCATCCAGTTTTTTGAGTATCCCGCGTTTAATATCGGAAGAGACTGTCGCCAGTGGTAAAGTGGAAATGCCAATTTGATCTTGGGTGAGCTTAAGGCAGGCAGATAGTGAACTGGAAGAGAAAAAACGCGCGGGGAGCCCATCTATCTGCATGAATTTTTCACTGATCTCGGAAAAGGGTTGCGTGTTGCGAGCGTAAGTAATGATGGGGTATTGAACCATTTCTTCCAGCGATAAGGTTTTATCTGGCAAAGGCAGGTCGGTACTCGCCACCCATACCAATCGAAACTGGCAAAGGTCGTGATTGGTGATCCCTGGCTCGGGAACCGGCCCCATTAAAAAAGCCAAATCCAGTGACCGATCAAGCAAGCTATGCTTCAAGTTTCCCGTGACATCAACCGTCATATCCACATCAAGGTTAGGCAGTTCATGATGAAGTAATTTTAGAAAATCGGTAAGCCAAGTATGGGCAATGGTTTCAGAAACTCCCAAACGCAGGGTTCCTGAAAGTAACCGGCTGATGTCGGCACGTTTGTGCATTTGTTCTGCCATATACAGCATTTTTTCAGCATAAGGTAACAGGTCTTTACCTTGGGCTGTGAGAACAATGGGAGAAGCGTCTCTGTCGAACAGCTTTACGCCTAACTCCTCTTCCAATCCCGCGATTCGTGTCGAAATTGCAGGTTGGGTGGTGAATTGTTGCTCCGCTGCTTTACGAAAACTACCGAGAGTTGCCACCAACACAAATGTCTCAATGCGCTTGAAATTCATTACGCGCTCCTTGCCCGATTAATGCCCTTAAGATATATCCCTAGAGATCTAGAAATGCAAGGTTGGTGAACGTTATTTGTAATTATCCATTTACCAAATACTAACAATTATCCACTTCAATAGTTCTTTAGATTCGCAGAGTAGGTTGTGAGCATTATCTCCAATAACCAGGGCGTGTTGACCTTTAGCGGTTAAATTGTGTTCGGATGGGTACGCCCAGCTCGAACCCTTCGGGCAGCCTTTGTGGTTCATTTATACTGCGTTATCGGCTTTTCATGTAGGCTAGCTATACATCAAAGCCTCTGCCTTGTAGACATTCTTGTAGACATTTTCCACAAAGCGCTGCAAAAATCGGCTCGAAAGATCAACAGGCCCTGATGAGCGCGCATCATTTTAGACGCACACACCAATCTATTTAATATTTGTTGGTTGAGCCTAGTTCGAAGTTCTAAGACAAGGGACTAACTGCCCCGATAAGTCGAGAAACTGTATGGTGAGACTAAAAGTGGAACGTGGTAGTGCGCATCAGGATCATCCAAGCCGAAGCGAATCACTACGTCGTCTAAGAAAGGCACACCATCGAGTTCCACACCTTTGCTTTTGTAGTAATCGGCTACGTAAAACACCAATTGGTATTTCCCCGGTCGGAAATCATTTCCTGCCAGAATCGGCGCATCGGTTCGGCCATCAGAGTTGGTGAGTACCGTCGTCAGTTTTTCTGTTGAGTCTTCGTTGACCTTATAAAGCTCTACCTTGATCTCTGCGCCAGGCAAGCCGTGTGTGGTGTCTAATACGTGTGTTGTTAGTCTTCCCATAGTCCTTTAATAGCGCTTTTGGCGCTCCTCTGTTCCGTGGTTTATCTGTCTGTTTCGACCTTGCAAAGAATGCAACTGGTCACTTTGTTATCACTAACTATGTACGAACTGTACACAATTAGTAAAGCGAATTGTTGTAAAAATGTTAATCACTGTGTCGTTTTTTCTGACTTTATAGATCTCGATTATCTTTTTTTGGTGAGTAGTATTATTTTTAAGTTGTTGTTTTAAATCGGAAGTGATGTGCAAATTTAACTTTAATAACAAAATCTTTACATTGAGATAAATAATTGTATACAATAAATGTACAGGGGTAAGATTGTTCGGTTTATCGAGAATCCATTTGGTTGAATCATTTGGTGACTTACTTAAAGAGCGGCTAAGCCAACCACTTATGTTAGGAGTACTTGGATGAATAAGGATTATTCAAGAAATTTGATCGGTTACGGAGCTAACCCTCCAAACCCTCAATGGCCAGGTAATGCGCGGGTCGCGGTTTCTTTTGTATTGAACTATGAAGAGGGCGGTGAGCGTTGTTTGTTACATGGAGACGACGAGTCTGAAGCCTTTCTTTCAGAGATCCCGTCAGCACAGCCGATCAAAGGCGAACGTCACATCAGCATGGAATCCATCTATGAATATGGCAGTCGTGCGGGTGTATGGCGTGTTCTTCGCTTGTTCGATGAATATGAAATCCCACTGACCGTCTTTGCAGTCGCAATGGCGATTGAACGTCACCCAGACGTTGCCAAAGCTATGGTCGAAGCGGGTCACGAAATCTGTAGCCACGGTTATCGCTGGATCGACTATCAATACATTGATGAGTCTGAAGAGCGTGATCACATGACTAAAGCGATTGAGATCATCCAACAAGTGACCGGTCAGCGCCCGCAAGGTTGGTACACCGGTCGAACGGGTCCAAATACTCGTCGCTTGGTTGCAGAAGAGGGCGGTTTTCTTTACGACTCTGATGCCTATGATGATGACCTACCTTATTGGCACACCGAAACCGGTCATCCACAACTGGTGATCCCTTACACACTCGATGTGAACGACATGCGCTTTTCAACCGCGCAAGGCTTCAACTCTGGTGAGCAGTTTTTCCAATATCTGAAAGACACGTTTGACACCCTTTATATGGAAGGCGAAACCGCACCGAAAATGATGTCGGTTGGGTTGCATTGTCGTTTGATTGGTCGCCCCGGTCGTATTGCTGCATTAAGACGTTTCTTAGATTACGTAAAACAGCACGACAGCGTGTGGTTATGTCGTCGAATCGATATCGCGAACCATTGGCATCAGCACCATCCTTATCAAGCAAATAACGCTAATCAACCGAACAACGTTCCTCAACAACAGAAGTAGCAGCGAAGCAAGGAGGCTTAACGTGACTAAATTTCGATCTTGCCAACCAACAACCATGGACCGCGATACGTTTGTCGCGCACTTCGCTGATGTTTACGAACACAGCCCGTGGGTTGCTGAGGCGGTGTATGACCAAGGTTTGAATGCCGAAGACGATCATATCGAGAACCTTCATCTGAAAATGGCATCGACCTTGTTAAATGCCGAGCAAGGTAAACAGTTGACTTTGATCAACGCTCACCCGGATTTAGCCGGTCGAGCTGCAGTAAATGGCGAGCTCACAGAGTCGTCGACCAAAGAACAAGCGGGGGCGGGCATCGACCAGTGCAGCGCCGAAGAATTTGAAAAATTCACTTCTTATAACAACAGCTACAAAAGTCGCTTCAATTTCCCTTTTATCATGGCGGTGAAGGGAGCCAATCGTTACCAAATTCTTGAGTCGTTCGAGATGCGATTAGGAAATGATAGTGAAACTGAGTTTGCTACGGCGATTCAAGAGATCAACAAGATCGCGATGTTTCGTCTCTGGGATATGTAAGTTAACGGAGTTAACAGCTATCTCAGCCCAGTCTTAGTGCGCTAAAGGTTTGATTTGTAAAAACATAAGCCACTAAGTTCTCATTTTATTATTACTTGATTAATTTCATAGGATTACACGGACATGACCCATAAATTTGAACAGTACATAAACCTTGCAGACGAAAAACTCGGCGCAGAAGCTATCTTCGCGACCGACGACTTTTTCGCAGATAAAAGCCGTCTACTCAGCCATGCAGCACCTGAATGGAAAGACGACTTATACGACGATAACGGCAAGTGGATGGACGGCTGGGAAAGCAGACGTAAACGCGGCGAAGGCTACGACTACTGTGTCGTTCGCCTTGGTCTAGCTGGCACCATTGCTGGCGTTGATATTGATACCTCATTCTTCACAGGGAACTTTCCACCTTCGGCATCAATTGACGCGTGTTATTCACCACAAGGTGAGCCAACGGACTCAACAGAGTGGCAAGAAATTCTGCCATCAATGGCACTACAAGGTGATCATCATCATCTTGAAGACATCGAAAGCGACCAAGTATTTACGCACCTACGTTTGAACATCTACCCAGACGGCGGTGTCGCACGCCTACGTGTTTATGGCCGACCAAGTGTTGATTGGGACGCAATAGATTCTCAGCAACAAGTCGACCTAGCAGCCGTTGAACACGGTGGCCGAGCACTCGCATGCAGCGATGAGCACTACGGCAACAAGGCCAACATCTTAGGCCCAGGCCGCGGTGAAAACATGGGTGATGGCTGGGAAACAGCACGTCGTCGTACACCGGGTAATGATTGGGTGATCGTGGCATTAGGTCACCCAGGTAACATCGAACGTATCGTTGTAGATACAGCACACTTCAAAGGTAACTACCCAGACAGCTGCTCAATTCAAGCGGCTTACGTGAAAGGTGGTACCGACGATCAAGTAGAGACACAAAGCCTATTCTGGCGTGAACTCTTGCCTGCTCAAAAGCTGCAAGCGCACGAGATTCACGAATTCATTTCTGAGGTAAACGACCTTGGTGCGATTACCCATGTACGTGCAAACATATTCCCAGATGGTGGTATCAGCCGTTTGCGTCTATTTGGTACGAAAGCGAAATAGGTAAGGAAATGAGTATGAGTAATGGAATACGTCGTTTATCTATCGAACCGTTAACTAAGCAGGCTTTTGCTGAGTTTGGTGATGTTATCGAGTCTGATAATAGTGATTTCTTCATGATCAACAGTGGATCAACACGTCGCTACCACAAGCTAGCGACAACGGACGTACAAGACCAAGGCGGAGAAGCGATCATCAGCATCTTCCAAGCTACGCCGTTGAGCTACCCACTGACCATCAAAATGCTAGAGCGTCATCCACTTGGCTCTCAGGCATTCATTCCATTACTTGGTCAACCCTATTTAATTGTTGTTGCCCCAAAAGGCGGTAACCCATCGTTAGCCAATTGCCGAGCTTTCTTAAGCAACGGCCGTCAAGGAGTGAACTATCACAAAGGGGTGTGGCATCACCCGGTTCTCGCGCTCACCGATCAAGACCAATTCTTGATCGTCGATAGAGGCGGAGAAGGACATAACTGTGATGAAGTTTATTTTGAGAACGACCTAGTGGCATTGCATTTGGAAGATATGCCAACGGAAGGCAACAAGGAAGAGCAACGCTTAGCTAAAGCGTTGTGATAGAGGAGTTTATTATGGATCCGCATATTACAGAGTGGTTGAATTTAGCGATTCGCTGGATTCACATGATTGTTGGTGTTGCGTGGATAGGCGCATCATTTTACTTTGTTTGGTTAGAGAACAACCTTAACCGAGTTAACCCTAAAACGGGCCTTTCAGGCGATCTATGGGCGATTCACGGCGGTGGTATTTATCACCTAGAGAAGTACAAACTCGCGCCACCAGAAATGCCAGAGCACCTACACTGGTTCAAGTGGGAAGCCTACTTCACATGGATCACAGGTGTGTGTCTACTGGGTGTGGTTTACTACCTCAACGCAGAAATCTACCTGATAGCACCGGGCTCTGGCCTTGATTCAACAACGGCAATCGCAATTGGTATTGGTTCTCTTATCGCCGGTTGGTTTATTTATGACCTACTGTGTGATTCGCCGTTGGGCAAAACGCCAGTTCTACTTGGCCTAGTACTTTTTGTTGGCTTAGTTGGTGCAACTTACGGTCTTACGCAAGTGTTCAGTGGCCGTGGTGCTTACATCCATGTGGGTGCCATTATCGGTACCATCATGGTGGGTAACGTATTCCGCGTCATCATGCCTGCGCAGCGCAATTTGGTGAAAGCGATTGAAGAGAAACGCGAACCGGATCCAGCTCTACCTGCGAAAGGTCTATTGCGCTCTCGTCACAATAACTACATGACACTGCCAGTGCTGTTCATCATGATCAGTAACCACTTCCCAAGCACTTATGGTTCGGAATACAACTGGTTGATCCTTGCTGGCCTAGCAATCTTCAGTATCTTGGTTCGTCACTATTTCAATACACGTCATGGCAGTCAGAAGTTCGCATGGACAGTGCCAGTGGCGGCATTGGGTATGATTACTCTCGCGTTTGTTACCTCACCTTACGCGAAAAAACAGATGACTCCGGTAGTGCAAGCACCAGTGGTACAAGAAGCTCCTGTGAGCACGACGGAATCGGCGACTGAAGAGATCGCTTCGAGCAACACGGCTTCAACAACGGCTGATTCTCAAGCAGTACCTGCCGACCATGCCATGCCAACGGCGAATGCAGGTGTTAGCTTTGAAACCATCAACAAGGTCATTCAAGAGCGCTGTTCTGTGTGTCACTCTGCAACGCCTAGCCACGCCGCTTTTGCTGCTGCGCCAGCGGGTGTCATGCTTGATACGCCAGAAGAGATCAAAGCTAATGTACCTAGGATCGTTGCTCAAACCGTAACAACTCAGGTGATGCCTCTTGGTAACATGACTCAAATGACCGATGAAGAGCGAGCACTCATCGGCACTTGGGTAGAACAAGGCGCTACGATTCAATAACCCTACTTTTCAAAAACAGTACTCAGCATCCTTTACCTAAGAGCATGAGTCTTAGGTGAGGCTTGGGGAGAGTTTGGTCTTACGGGCACGCGCCAAACTCATCCCACCCTGTTTCCCCGGTTCCTATAACCGGGGCTTTTTGTTTTTGGAGAAAAGTAACCGGAACAATACAGTTGAAGTATAAAATAAATCATAAAGATATATGATAGTTGTTCGGTATAAGGTTCTTGATATGAATCTCTACCCATGGCACTTTTGTTCAAATTTTTACTAAGGCAAAAAATGGAAGACTTAATAGTCGCGTATTTTAGGACATTGAGCTCATTCTTTAGGTATCTGTTTCAGTCATTTTTGATTGAGTTCATTGGTTACGGTTCTGGCTGGATCGTCTGTAAGGTATTCACTTTAGGGCGCTTCCCCTTATTGATTCCAACTGAAAAAGAGCGAACCAGAATTTCTTATATCGGGGCGATTAGTCTCGCGCTATTTCTGTTCGCTATCGGTGTGTTCAATAGTTTTTAATACTTAGAGAAAGGCATAGAAGTGAGGAAGTATGAAATTCTACCCTGCTGAAGAATACCAAGCTGCTTGTCATGAAATGTTTGCTCGATATGAGCGTGACATCAAAAAGCTGATACCTAATGCGAGAGTCGAGCATGTAGGTGCATCCTCGATTCCATCTGCAGTATCTAAAGGCGACTTGGATATATTCGTCGGTATTGAGTCGAGTGAACTTGAGTACGCCGCTGAACAACTCACAACACTCGGCTTTAAAGAGAAACTCGATACCTTAAGAACGCCTGAACTGTGTATGTTGGAGTCTACATCAGGGGATGATGTGGCGTTGCAAGTTGTCGCTAATGATTCTGAATTTGAATGCTTTCTAACGTTTCGTGACAAGCTACGTGCGGCTCCTGCTTTAGTTAAGCAATACAATGCCCTCAAAATGTCTTGTGAAGGTTGGCCGCAAGAAGAGTACCGTGAAAAGAAGTCTGACTTTATCGAGCATGTGCTGGGGCTGAAATAGCAACAGTGCCCCCCCACCTCTAATTGTCCCATTAACAAAAGTTTCATTAATACAAGGTATTAAGTCAAAAAACCTTAACTCTGAAGATTGACCCTCTTAAATTTCCCTCAAACTATCTGACCACGGTTTAATAGCTTAAATTTACGCATCTAAGCTCACATATATTGCATGGGGTATTAGTGGAGGTATTGGTTTATGTTATGTTTCTCGTGATTCTATAAAGTGTGGTTTGTCTATTGAAAACAAAGTGTTTTATTTCGCGTAATTTCAAAGTTTGATTATCAGTAAATCAAACTAGCGTTATCAGAAATCGAATCCCCGACGCTCATAATCAATACCATCTTAGGAAAGGACATGTCTGAAGTAATAGAAAACGCTCCTGAAATTGTACTCGCGTCTCGATGGTCCCGAGTAGGGGCAAGTTTGATTGATGGCTTGATTGGTATAGCTATGATGACACCAATCTTTCTCTATACCGATTATTTTCAGAAAATATTCGATACAGGGAAAATTGATACGACAGAACTACTTATAGCCTCAGCTTACGGTTGGTTGGTGTTCTTTTTGTTAAACGGATATTTGCTGCATAAGAAGGGGCAGACGATTGGCAAAAAACTAATGGAAATCGCGATTGTCGATATGGAAGGTAAGCATATAGGGTTATTCAAAATAGTGGGTAAACGAATGATACCTATGACAATCGCTACGTACATACCGGTAATTGGTCATTTCATAACGACGCTAGATTGTCTGCTTGTTTTGCGTAAAGACAAACGTTGCCTACATGATTTAATCGCAGGAACTCAGGTTGTTAATGTTGCTGTTACTAAAAATCTCGATTTCAGTACCATCGAATAGAAAATCATAATCAAACACTTATATACTTTAGGAACTTCATGATTCATAAACTTTTCTCAGCAATTTCTATTTACAGGTATTTACCGAATAATATCTATTATTTAGCACTGGCTAGAATGATTCTGGGAATGGGTAATTTTATCGTTCCATTTTTAGTCTTACTGTTAACCGATAAGTTGGGTTATTCAGCAACAGTCGCAGGTTCCCTTGCCATGGGTGTGACGGGCTCTTACCTTTTAGGGAGCTTTTTAGGTGGTAGATTAGCGGATAGGTTGGGACATAAACGGGTCATGGTGTTTGGCGAGTTTATGTGTGCTGTATTATTGATTATTTGTGGTTTCTTCGCCGATGCTCCGGTTGTCGTACCTGTGTTTTTGTTTTGTGCCTATTTCTTTGGCGGTTTAGCTTTGCCCGCGAGTAATGCTTTAGTTGCCGATCTTTCTACCCCTCAGAATCGTGATGCAGTCATGTCACTGAGTTATCTAGCCTATAACTTTGGTTCAGCTCTTGGTCCTGTTATGGCTGGCTACTTGTTCTGGAATTACACCGACTGGATATTTTTCGGCAACGGTTTTGCTGCTCTTTTTTGTGTTTTTATTGTGGCTGCGTTTGTGAAGTTGCAACCTGGAACGGAATCGACCAGCGAGAGTGAACTGGAACAGCCCGTTTCTGGTTCGGTTTGGTCAGTTTTAAAATCAAGGCCACGGCTTTTGTTGTTCACTTTTCTCTGTGGATTACTGTGGTATTCGCTAAATCAAATGACTATGGCGAGTCCATTGTATTTGAGCCATGTGTTTGGAGAGCAAGGCCCAATTATTTTCGGGCAACTCATGACTTACGCTTGTGTTGTGGTGGTGCTGATTACGCCAATCTTAATGAAGTTCACTGTAGGTAAGGCTGAAACCGTAAGCCTTGCCTATGCAGGCTTTATGTTTGCCTTTGGTTATATGCTCGTCATGTTGTTTCCCAACATTCCAGTTCATTTTTTTGCTTGGCTATTTCTATCTGCGGGCGAGGTTCTCCTTTTGACAAAAGAGGGCATATATTTAGCAAACAACTCCCCTTCGAGTCATCGTGGACGCATTCAAGGCGTGCTCATTACCTTGCGAACGGTTTTCGTTATGCCTAGTTTTATCGTGATTGGCTACTTAATCGATGATTATGGGTACACTTTCACTTGGTTTAGTGTGATATTAATTTCAGTTGTTGGTGCTGTTGGTTTTTATCTTATGTCAGCTAGGAGGAAGCAATCTCCAGCGTTAGTCACTGAGTAGTTATTCGATTTACTAGCAAGTAGTATCTTTTAATCACCAGAAGTAGGCTTATGATTACAATTAGAAAAGCGGTTGAATCTGATGCTCAGGATATTTTCGATATTCGAAGCCGTGCCATTGTCGAGAAGTGCTCGGCTTATTACTCAGAAGAACAGCTGTCAATATGGACGCAAGGTGGAATGTCTGATGGATTCATAAGCGATGTAGTCCAAACTTTTCACGTTTCAGAAATCGATGACCGAGTGATTGGCAGCGGTAAGATCAACATCGAAACCGGTATGATTGATGCTATTTTTGTGGACCCAGATTTTTCCGGAAAAGGCGCAGCGAAGCAGATGCTGCAGTTCCTAGAAGAATTAGCGATTCAACACAACTTGCCGTTAATGAAGCTAGAATCGACCCTGAATGCTGCGGAATTTTATCGTTCGTTTGGTTTTATCGGTGATGAACTTTCCACTTATCACTCTCCTAGAGGTATTAGCCTCGACTGCATCCCGATGGAAAAGCGGTTACTTCAAGGTTAACGCTTGATTCCTCAGGGAAACTGCTAATACCTGACATGTTCAAATAAACAGCACCAACTCTAATTCTTGGTGCTGTTTTTACTTTCCCCTTACACTCTTTTCTCATATCGCTCTTAGTATCAAATCACTCCTTGTTTAACGGCAAGTAACTCATTATGAAGAACTTCTTCGACAGCGAACTCATGCTCTCTAGCTCTTTGAATTTCGTTTTGCTATCACTGGGGCTAACGCTCCTTTTACACCTTCCTATTTGGTGTGGGTTTAACTTGAGCCGACGAAAATGGAAACGGATGGACTATTTGTGGCCGCTATTGGCGGGTATTGGGATGCTCGGTGCGGTGTCTGAAATTCGTGCCAAAGTCGCAGGTGATTGGTAAGCGCTCCATAAAACCCGCATTCTAATCGCCTAGCGCGAAGAATAAGATCAAGTCTCCAACCATGAGGAGATTTGAAATGGCAAAACGACACACTAATCAAGAGTGGCAAACACTCATCAAGCAGTCTGAATCGAGTTCATTGTCAACGCTTGCATTTTGTAAGCTTAATGAACTCAATCCCTCGACGTTTTATGCTAAGCGCCAGC
>NZ_JAKEUQ010000027.1 GCF_022397955.1 Vibrio sp. Isolate32
TCAGTGATGCCTTATCAAATCGGCTTTAAACAAGCTTCATTGTTCCTGGTTGGACAGCTTCAATTGTTACCAGCAGTTGCACCGGGACGAATCCCAGCAGTTGCACCGGGACGAATCCCAGAAGTATTAAATTACATAATGGATATGTCGGAAAGCTTTGTTTTACCAGAGAGACGAGAACGAAGTTATCCAAGAGCAGTAAAAAAGAGGCCTTGTCGCTATGCGACAAGGCCTCCAAGAAGACGCTAAACGATGCTTAACTTACAAGCATTAAGCGATATACGCTGGCTTTTTTTGATCTTTTTTGCGTGTAAGAGACTATTACTTTCTGTTTTTCAGACAATTCATAATAATCAACGACACTAAAGCGAGAGAGGTGCCCATGAACCGTATCAACCCCAAGAAACTATTTCGTAGTAAGTGGACGGCCGTTAGCCCAGTGAAAAAGGAAAAGCACTTCATGGTTACGGAGGTAGAGTTTGACGAAGGAGAAGTGGTGCGCTGTTTAATCGAAGCGGTGATGACGAAACGGGAAGAAGCGATAAATTGGCGCGACCTCACCGACAATCAAACGTGGCTTCCTGGTTGGAAGTAGCAAGGGAACCCGTTTCGATTGATGTACATGGGCTAGAAAGGTTTTAGAGGTTGATTGAAGCTCGTTGTTGCCAGTATTTGAGGCCTTCCAGCACGCCTTCCGCATGGGTTGACTTACTGGTATATACGTTCTCTCTGCCTGATAGGTGAGCCACTTCAGGGTAGTGGTTTGCTACTAATATGGAGTTCACACCCTCTATCGTCAGCATAGATGTATCGTTCGCTGAGTCACCGGCAACACACACCTGTTCAATGCTCAAATCATGTTGCTTCAAGAGGTGATGGATTGCGGTCGCTTTGTTGACGCCTTTTGGTGTGATATCCAGATACCAGTCGTGTGAATAGGTGAGGTGTACATCCAAGCCGTGTGATTCTAATTGTGATTCAATTAATGCATGTTGAGGTTCAGAAAGCTTACCCTCAAAGGTGATCTTATAGGTACCTTGGTGGTTCTCTAAGCGTTCACCCATAAAGTCGAGTGGTGCGAGTGCTGTCTCTACCTTTGACTTATTCCAAGATGCCTCGAGTTTCTCATGCCAGATATGGTCAGGCTTTTGGATATGGTTGTGGTGAATTCTTGTGCCAACATCACTGATGATGCTGTGTGGTTCTGGGTAGTTATCTGATGCCAAGCCAGTTTGAATGGAAGGGAGCGTTCTACCTGTCGCGATGATAAAGCGGATATCGGGTTGCTCTGTAAGGTAATCGAACAGTTGACTAACCCCATGAGAAGAGCCGCCATCGAGTGTACCGTCAAAGTCACAAACCAACATTTTTATCATCCGAACTCCTTGCCACTCTCGTTAATGTCGATGGAAATAGCTTAGCGATTCAGGATGCCTTTAAGAAACGGACAATGCCAATCTGTAACTGATGACAATACCTGAACCGCTTTATGATTATGTTCGAAGATCGATCAAATGACTATGTGTAACCCCAACAGTTACACAGAATTATTTAAAGTGGCTTAACAAGCGCTAAATCTTGTCTTCCGCTAATCTTGATACTTCCCCTTTAGCTCTGCTCTGAAGCTCTCTGAAAGCTCAGGATTTTGTAAAAGCTCTTCTGCAAGTTCTTTGTCGTTAGATACTAATTGATCACTTCCAGCAATCAGATAGCTGAAGAGCATTTCTTTTGCAACAATCGAAAGTTCATCACTCCGAATACGAACTCTCATGGCCCTCTGATACTCGTAGCTCAACGGTTCGTAATCTGTGCTAGAAAGGCGCATCTCAGTTATTTCTTGGATGACACTCGGGTTATCGTCTTTTAATAATTGTTTTTGGAGTATTGGTGTCATTTCTGGATTACGACTTAAAACTCTCGCGGCAATTAACCTTTCATCATATTCACTACTAGACAAGTAGCCTTTAACCGCTTCATCTAACTGTTGATCTTTAAGGTTATCGATAGCAAGTAACGTTGTGTAGGCTTGACCTTGCTCGGGTAGTTTCTCCTCCAAATAGTCAGCTACCTCTTGTTTCAACAAGTCCGATTGTCCGCCTAATATGCCGATATTTAAAAGTGCACTATCCGCTACTACTTGGCTGCTGTCATCCAATGCGGATTGCAGAGTGATTAATGCTTCCTCTGTATTGCTCTCCCCCATTTTAGCAATTGACATCATTGCTCTTAATCTGTTTTGTTCATCTATTGTTTTATCTTGGATGATATTAGATAAAACGAGCTCTCCATCCTGTTCTTGAGACCGTTCAAGTGCAAAAATTAACAACGATTGTTGGTTGTCGCTAGTATCAGGGTTTTCTAAGTATGATTTTACGTAATTAAAACCTTTATCTGCCAGAAAAACACCAATCAATTTTGCCTCAAACAGGTCTGGTGATTTTGAGAAAGCTTGAAAATGCTCTTCAAAATTGGCGTTATTGATAACACTTTGTGACGGTCCAGCTTCAACATTCAGTGCAGCAATTTTTATCTTAGCGTTAATATTTTCAGAAAAGTTTTCGAGAGACCAGTCTAGTTTATGATAATTTGAAACCGGCTCTATATTTATATCTTGAATAATAGTTAGAAAGTTCCCTTCGTAATCAATAACCTTTTTATTCAGGTATGATAATGAATTAGGAAAAGTATTATTATCATAAATTAACTGCCATTTATCATCTTGGCTACTCAATATATAACTATCAGTAAGTTGCCTTGCCCCTTTGAGCATTCGAGAAACAGTATTAGTACCATTCTTTTGATAGTGAAAATCATACTCTGCATCGGGAAATAGTAGAGATTTGTCACCCTCATAGTAAGAGAATTGCTTGAGTATATGTTTAATCGAATATAGAGGATGGGATGGGTTTAAACCCAGCATATTTGTATCATTAAAAGCACCGTCATCGAAAGAAGTTGTAAAAGCGAGAGACATCGGACGATCCTCTCCAGAATTGTCAGTGGGCCAAAGAATATTAAACGCTTGTCCTAAATATTCACTTCCTGTCTCACTTACTTTTTTAAATGCCAAGTTATATTGATAATCTGAACTACCAAGAGTTTCTTTTTCAGCCATCATCTTTGTTGAAAATTTGACAATAAATTGCAATTTATACTCATCAGTATTGATATCATACGGTTCATCTTTAGTTGGCCTAATATTTTCTTTAGTAACATATTCTGGTATCTGAGTGGTATTTACATCATCGCTCGAATCATAAATTTCAAATAAATAATAAAGAGTAATACCAAAAAAAAATAACAATATCAAAAATGATTTTTTCATAACAACCCTAAAAAGTTAAAACTATAAAAATAATGAATGAGTTGAGATTAGAAATTAAATAAAACTCAACCCATAAAAAAATATAAACTCAGTTAAGATTTTATATCCCTCATCTTTATATCCATCTTGTTTTGTCTGCGATCGTATGTTCCATTTCCCAAATTGGCGACCAGCTCACTATAGTGGTTTCTGCATTTAGTATAGTTGCCATTCCAAAAAACGCCTTAACGGTGCAGTACAGTCCAAGACTACCATCACCTCCTTTAGCGCTGGTGTCCCATTTCATTCTCATATAATAACGATGTTTTTTATCAGGTATTTCTCTCCAGTCAGGATATTGGCTGTAACTAACGCCTGCTTCAGCTCGCGCAGTAGTACCTAAGTTAATTAAGTTTAGACGACCTTTAGCCCCTTTTTCGATTGTTTTTATACCGAGGTTCAGTGAGATATAACCTTTCGCTGTGGCATCACCCGCTAGAAAAGGTCTAATTGATGCGTAAACAAAGTCAGGTCTACGTTCCCCCCATTTAACTACTGGGTAATTAGCTTTCTCAAAGCCACCAACTTGTAAACCAGCGGAGAAATCCGCACCAGTTCGAAGTACCGCACCTATTTTTACACCTAGTCTAAAAAGCCCCGCAGGATCAATTGGAATCTCAGGTAATGGAACCTCTAGTGAAGCAATATTATGGGAGAATGTACGCTGAATATCAGCTTGTAAAAGAGCGTCGCATGTAGGACTTATTGAAATAGGGGTATCGCTGTCAACAGTTAGACCAATGTGTAAGCCTCTGACGCAATTTAATTCTTCAGGATTAAATGCTAAATTAGTATTACCAAACACAGTACTGATATTAGTATTGTGAGGTCCTACTTTTACGGTGAAACGGTTATTGGTATTACCTAGGACTCTCCCTCCTTCATAAGTAAAGTAACCATTAGAAAATCGATTTTGATCAAATTTTGCAACTTGACTTGCTACTTTAGCAGAGTTTGTTTTGTCTTGAACTGTACCTATATTTAAAGAATCAGCATTAACATTAAACGTGCACAATACTATTATACTAACAATAAATAGTTCACCAAACCCCTTGGAATATGTATATGACTTCATCTCAAATCCTATATTGTTGTTTAAAGCGACGTAAATTTACATCATTGAAATATATTATATGAGGTGCACATCACATTATAAGTAGCATGAATCATTGTGTGAAATTTATGGGCTCAAGATCTTGTTTTTACTTGACGGTTTGTGCGGCTTTGATCCGCACCAGCAGTTTTGGACACTGAGTTAAGTGAGTGAAATCACTAACGAGGTGAACTATGGCAAACAAGAAGAAACGTATTATCCATTCTCCTGAATTTAAAGCCGAAACTCTTAAGCTAGCAGAGAAAGTGGGAGTCGCAGCGGCAGCAAGACAGCTCTCCTTACATGAATCTCAGATCTACGCTTGGCGTAAGACGGTAAAGAAAAACACTACAACCAGTCCTGAAGAGCTAGATATCGTAAAAAAGGCCGCCACCTACTTCGCGAAAAACCTAAAGTAGATAATTGGACTCCCCTCCTCATAAGTCGCAGCCTCGTAATGGTTGCTAGAGAAATATTCGGAGTTCAACATGATGAAGACAGTTGCAGGTGTAGATTTGGCCAAGAAAGTGATTCAAGTTTGCGTTTATGCAAATAAAAAGGTGCGTTCCAATACAGAAATGACACCGAACGAATTCACTTGCTGGTTAGCTAATTCAGAGTCAGTGACCGTCATATTTGAAGCCTGTGGTACTTCGAACTACTGGAAGCAACTTGCCTCCTCCTTTGGGCATGATGCTCGGCTGATATCTCCTAAGTTAGTTGCTTCTGTAAGGCAAAATCAGAAAACCGACAAAAATGATGCTTTAGCCATTATTCAAGCATCGTTGTTGCCAGATATCGCTTTTATTTCAGGGAAAACAATAGAGCAGCAACAATTGCAGTCGGTCATGCGCCTGAGGGAGTTAGGCGTAAGACAAAAAACAGCAGCAAAGAATCAATTAATAGCTCTGTTGTCTGAGTTCAATATTAAAGTATCCCAGAAGAATGGTGGGTTGAGGGGCAGTATTAAATCCACTTTGGAAGATGCAAATAATGGATTTTCAGGCGAGTTTCGTATGGCTCTTTCTGTTRCATGGGAGCAATACTTATCTCTTGTCGATGCTGTAGAGACTTATGACTCGTGCTTGGAAAGAGCTTTACAGTCTCAGCCTGACTGCAAAAAACTACTAAAAATAGAAGGTATTGGAGTATTGAATGCCGTTAGCTTATATATCGCTTTAGGGTGTGCAGATATCGGCACCTTTACGAAAGGAAAAGATGCTGCTGCCTGCATTGGCTTAACTCCCATTCAGTACTCATCTGGTAGCAAGATCAAATTAGGCTCTATAGGTAGACGAGTCAAGAATACTCTTTTGAGAAGCCAATTGATCACGGGAGCCATGTCTGTTGTCAGCTACATTGCTAATAGGCCAGCAAGAACAGAAAAGGAGTTATGGTTAAAAGCCTTGATAGAGCGCCGAGGTAAAAAGTGTGCTGCTGTAGCATTGGCAAACAAAAACGTTAGAACTGCATTTGCTATTCTGACTCAAGGGACAGAATATCAGGCTGATCCTATTACAGCCTGAATATAAAAGTGTCAAACCAGTAAAAATGCATAAATAAGATTTGAAAATCAGCTAGTAAAAGCAGTTAGCAATCAAGAGCTTTGAGCTCGTAATGTAGGTAATAGCTTACTAGTTCGCGTAAATATCATGGAGTCTGAGTTAGCTACTCATTTAGAACTCGTACATAAGTGCGCATTTATTTTCTTATTTAAAATTTTTTGCTGTTGACAATGGGGAGTCCACATAAGATTGCTACGAATTTATGCTCGAACACCTGCTGTGCTTCAGTGTTATCCGCATGGCTAAGGTGTTCTGCGTTTCACGAAGTGGGTTTTATTACTGGATTAAGCATCGCCACAAGACCGCCCAGCGCGAGGTAACTCGCCAAGAGTTTGATACAAAGGTCAAAGAAGCTTTTGACAATAGCAAAGGCCGTGATGGCTCAAGGCGCATCCAAAAAGAGCTGGCTGAGAACGGTGATAACCGTAATATTAAAACCATTGCCGCCAGTATGAAGCGACAGGATTTAACACCGAAAGCGGCACGTAAGTTTAAGTGTACGACGGACAGCAAACATAAACTGCCAGTGGCACCGAACCTGCTGTGTATGAGTAGGAAAGGAAACGGCTGGGACAATGCTTGTGTTGAGAGCTTCTTCCATTCAATGAAAGTTGAAGCGATCCAGTATGAGCCGATCATGACGCGAGACGAGATGCGCCAAACAATCTTTGAATACATAGAGGTTGATTATAATCGGACAAGAAGGCACAGTGCTCTTGGGTATCTAAGCCCAGTTAACTTTGAAAATCAAAATGTCGCTTAATGAAGTGTCCAGTCTGGCTGGAGCAGATCAGATATTTCACTTCAATCGCTTCATCAATAAGCGACTGTGAATCAATATGACCAGTTCTATTCCCTTTTTGTGCATGTTTAGGAATGAGCGAAAGAACGGACCTTCCTGACTCAAAATACATTTTTTTCCAGCTAGCAAGGACTCGCCAACTAGGCGGAGCTAACCCTAACTGCTGTTTAACGTCATCTAAAATTGGTACAAGATTTTTTTCTGTCCAGCCACCTTTTAGACGCCTTTCAGTAAACTGAATGACTTTAAGGCGTCGTAACGCTTCCTCTCGAGTTTTTTCAGGGTATGTATCAAAGGAAGAAGGATACGATTCATTTTCTTGAAATAAATCACTCGGTATTTTTGTTGCTAATTCCGCTTCTTTGCCAGAAGCTTCCATTTCGTCGATGAAACCAAAAACGTCTTCGAAATCTGACGTCATATCTAACACCAAACATAGCTATTCAAACCAAAATCAGAACTTCTAATATCAGTTTTAACTCTCCCTGACGATAGCCAGCAGAGCGTCGATACAAGCGTTTCATGTTCAGATAAACCCAGGTATTCAGATACTTCGCGTAACTGAACTTTTTGCTTACGTTGTATAAACCCAAGAACAGACTTTTGAACTTTTGTGACCGTATGTAAACCAGAATAACGATGCAATAGTTTGAGGTTACTAAAAATAGGATCAATGCGAATTTGCTTTTCTGTCACCAAAACAAGACGCTTTCCTTGCTCTTCCAGTGCTACCCGCTGTTTTTCAGCGAATCGCTGTCTAAAATCAGGTTTTAAGATTTGGCTTGAGTGCTTAATTTCAATAAGGGTAGATCGGTTTTTATGATCATCGGCTAAGAAGTCAGGCGTATAACGACACTTGCGACCATTAAAGTAGTAAAAGAAACCGTGTGGTTGAGATATGTACCCTTTAACATCAGGGTTATATTCGAGATGAAAACAAAAGTCGAACTCTAAAATAGATAGGGTGCGAACGACAGCATCATTTTTCAAGCTCATAAACTTGCAGATGTTGTGTACGTGAGATGACTTCTTAGTTTGGTCGAACATAGTGCGCATCACATTTGTTGTAAACCTACAACAAAAAATAGACTATGCTGACTTATAGTGCAAATTTGCTAACTTCTTTGCAATTTATGCTAAGTTATTTTGCAAACATCAAAAAGGGTGGGAACCCAGCCACATCCCGGCACACAAGTCACACGCTGCGGCTGCTTCCTTCCGGACCTGACCGAGTTCACGAGCTATTGTTGCGGGAGGACCAGGCCCCCATAGATTCGTTTTCTAAGAGGCTTGCCTCAAAGAGTGAGTGGATTATTAAGCATCCCGGCAGCCATTGCAAGCCCTTCCCCTTTCTTTTTGAGCAATTGTGGTCTAAGTGCTTATCCTTTATTCAAACCACCAGTAAATCGCAGGTAAATTCATCATTTACCTGCGATTCGAAGTTCTCGTACAGCGACACTAGATAAAGTAGACACTAGATATCGATGTCTTCGTTATCTTCAGTACGAATGATGTAATCCGTCATCCATGCAGTCCCTAATAGACAAAGCCATACCACGAATACTGGGCTTGGCACTTCAATACTCGGCGTAATCACCAATGCCGCAAAACCGACCGTTGGGAGTGTCCAACATAAAAGTTTATTCCAGCTGAAGGTCTTCAAGCGCATCAGCGTTTCCATGGATGCCATGATGCCCGTCACACACAAGGCCACAAGCGCTGCATAAGGTAAGTCGGCTATCCAAAGAGGCAAGATTAACCCTAATGACCACCAGCTGTGTCGACTCGCGGGTTTAAGATGGTTAGCAGCCCACCAAATAACCATGATGGACAAGACTTGTAATAGAGTCACCCATGGCGTGCCCTCAAGCTTGCCTGCTGATTGCGTGACCATAATCCCGACCTGCAAAGTAGTCACGATCAAACCCGAAATAATCACCACCGACAAACTACTGCGTCTTGAGAAAACCACCATTAACAGTGGGAACAGCACCCACGCGCTAACAGAGAGCGTGATTGGCTGTAGAGGAAGGGTTAAGCCATAAGTCGTCATGGCAGCAAGCAAAGCTAAACCTGCGATACCACCCTGCGGTAAGAACCATAATGCAGGAATCACCATCGCCAGTACTGGGATATCTCCCTCACTTAAACTGATTGCTCTCGCACAAACAACGGCTAATAATGTTGTAATTAGAAATTGAAACGTTGAAAAGACCATAGCTCTCTCCTTCTACCGATCCGTGGTATTCATGAACTAGGAACATTTAGTATGGACCAATTTTTAGCCCAAATCTTTGCTGTAATTCACCAAATTCCATTTGGAAAAGTAACAACTTACGGAGACATAGCACGTTTCTCGGGTTTTCCGGGCTATGCACGCCATGTGGGAAAAGCATTGGGTAATTTACCTGAAGGTAGCAAACTCCCTTGGTATCGAGTGATCAACAGTAAAGGCGAGATTTCCTTGAAAGGTGACTCATTTGAACGCCAAAAGAAGCATTTGTTAGAGGAAGGGATTGAAGTGAGCGACGCAGGAAAAGTTAAACTCAGAATATACAAATGGCAGCCCTAAAGCTGCCATCATTCGCCGATTCAACTGGCTACAAAACACCAATCAAAATGCCTTAACAGTGGCATCCATTTCTAATTAGCGAACACCGACCAAGCGCAGGTCAGCGTGTTGTGTACTTTCTACATCTGTAATCACAGACTTGATAGTATCTGTTGTGAAACGTAATTTGCCGTCAACATGGATCGTTGCACGCATGTTGTAACGGTGGTTAGGCTGAATCTTGTTGTTGTCGTAGCTTAATTCGAACGCAAACGGTACTTGCTTACCATCGGTTGTGAACTCTTGAGTCGCGATAACCGTTGATGGAGCATCTGCTAATGAAACATCTTCTAGCGTTACAGTAACCAATGCATTCTCTGGTAATGCAATTCTTTCGCGGTAGCTAACTGTTCCTGAAATCACTTGAGTATTCTCTGCAACCACTTCCTGAGAAGCGTTCGTTTTTGATGTTGTTTGGCAACCGACTAGCAGGCCAAACGATACTAAAGACGTTAGAAGAATTAGAGCCTTTTTCATATTCAATTTCTCTCAACATGTTTGCCGGACTCGGCAAATCTACGGACTAATTATAAGAGAGCTTTCATATTCTGTCTTGAAACCCTATGATTTATTGACAGATATCTGACTAAGCTAAATGATTAACACAATAATCTGACACTCATTTTACTAAGAGGAATGCTGGCGATGAGTCGACCTTTAAAAGAATTACTAAGTTTACTTCAGCTTGAGAAGCTGGAAGAAGGTTTATTCCGTGGACAAAGTGAAAACCTCGGTCTTCCACAAGTTTATGGCGGTCAGGTCTTAGGACAAGCACTTTCTGCTGCTCGTTATACCGTTGAAGACGACCGTAGTGTTCACTCGTTCCACAGTTATTTTCTATTCCCCGGCGACCCTGAAAAGCCGATTATTTACGATGTTGAAAATCTCAGAGATGGACGCAGCTTCAGTACACGCCGTGTTAAAGCGATTCAAAATGGCCGCCCTATTTTCTATCTTACGGCCTCTTACCATGGTGACACACCGGGCTTTGAACACCAAAATCCGATGCCTGATATTCCAGGACCGGAAAACTTTGCGTCTGAAACTGAGCTGGCGAGCCATATTGCGGAGTTCTTACCAGAGAAACTGCGTAAAACCTTCTGTGGTGAAAAGCCAATTGAGATGCGCCCTGTAACGGTTGTTAACCCACTAAAACCAAAGAAGACGGAAGCGAAACAGTACCTTTGGGTTAGAGCAAATGGCGCGATGCCAGACAACCACTTGATTCACCAATACCTGCTTGCTTACGCTTCAGATTGGGGTTTCTTAGTCACTGCTCTTCATCCACACGAAGTCTCTCTAATGACGCCAAACTTCCAAGTGGCAACGATAGACCACTCAATCTGGTTCCACCGCCCATTCAAGATGGATGAATGGCTGCTCTATGCGATTGAAAGCCCAACAGCGGCCAACACTCGCGGCCTAGTACGCGGTGAGATTTATAACCAGAAAGGTGATTTAGTCGCGACAGCCGTTCAAGAAGGTGTGATGCGCTTTACTAAGTAGTCATCAAATACGTCTGAGCATCTGTAAGCAAACACCTTAAAAGAAAAGAGGCTAGGTATCTTAACTAGCCTCCTCTCTTTTTAATCACGATGGCAGTTCAACGAAACCGTATTTAGTTACCCTGTTCAACCGGCTTCGGCTCGCCTTGCACTCGCGTTTTGATACCATCACCCGCATCGCGCAATAAGTTAAATGGCGATAACACCACGCCTTTCACCGCACCTTCTGCCGCGCCTTGAGCGAGCTCCTTACTCTTGTCAGCCAACAGGTTAGCTTGCACTAGAATCGCAGGGACTTCGGCTCTCAGCATCTCAGACTCGGCAATCACCACAGGAATCGTTTGTTCTCGGTATGACTTACTTTCAGCAAGCATTGGTGGCATCAAATCAACACGGTAGCGCTTAAGTTCGGTCAGCGTTGGCGGAATCACATCGGTTCTCACCTGTCCGACTTCAACTCGAACATTTTTCACTTCGTCTAGTATAGCTGGTATTTTGCTATCGACCGATGCGACCGTTTTGTTCACCTTCTCGACCGTCTTTCTTACATCTTCGACGGTATTCAGCATCTGTGGTGCTAACTCGTCGACGTGCTCCGCCAGTATCAGAAACTCTTCGACTTTTAGCTCTTTAGTGAGCACGGAAAGATCCTCAATAACCTGAGGATAGGTATCGACAATTTCACCGACTTTATTGGTGAATGAATAGATGGTGTAGCCAAGGTAAAAAATGGCGATAGCTAACACGAGTTGAATAACAGTAGAAACTTTTGCAAACATGAATAATCCTTTTCTTCATCGCAGAGGCGATATCTAAACTCGAAACACAATCGTTAAAATGGTTATAGCGGTAGCGCGGTGGTGTACTTTAATGGTTCCATCGCAAACGTAGAAGTAACGTTTGATATACCATCCACACTATTAACCAAGCGCTTATAGAACTCATCAAAGCACTTCATGTCTTTAACCTGCACCTTCATCATGTAATCGTACTCGCCCGCCATGCGATAGAACTCCATGACTTCTGGGAATTCCGACACAGTATTCACAAAACGACCGTACCACTCATGAGAATGATCACTGGTTTTCACCAATACGAACGCGGTGAAAGAAAGATCTAACTTTTCAGGGTTCAGCAATGCCACTCTTTTTTCAATGATGCCATTCTCTTCCAAACGCTTTAAACGCTTCCAGCAAGGCGTTGTGGTGAGGTTGACGGCTTCGGAAATATCGTTCAATGACAGGGTGCTGTCTTCTTGTAATAACGCTAATATTTTTTTATCTACTGCATCTATCACACTTTCACCAAATTGATTTTAAATAGAATAATTTTCTACATTTTAGTCAAAATAAAGCAAATATGGCAAAGTTTTTCTCTCCAGATCTAGCTAAATTAAAACCATACCAATTACAAAAAATTCCTACACTCGATCAGGAGAACGCTTATGTGCACTGACCATCAATGGATTAACAACGCGATTCGTAAAATTGAAGCGGACTACCAGCGCTCTGCGGATACGCACCTTATCAAACTAGACCTTCCAAGCATTGAAGGCATTGATATCTACCTTAAAGATGAAAGTACACACCCAACAGGCTCTTTGAAGCACCGTTTGGCGCGCTCTCTGTTCTTATACGCTATCTGTAACGGTTGGGTTGGCCCAGAAACCACGATCATTGAATCTTCATCTGGTAGCACGGCGGTGTCCGAAGCTTACTTCGCTCGCCTACTTGGTCTTCCATTTATTGCGGTAATGCCAAAGTGCACAGCGAAGAAAAAGATCGAGCAAATTGAATTCTACGGCGGCCAAGCACACCTAGTTGACCGCTCTGACCAAATCTATGATGAGTCACGTCGTTTAGCAGCGGAACTCAATGGCCATTACATGGACCAATTTACTTACGCTGAGCGCGCAACCGACTGGCGTGGTAACAACAACATCGCAAACTCGATTTTCAATCAAATGCAGATGGAAGATCACCCGGTTCCAACTTGGGTTGTAATGAGCCCGGGTACTGGTGGTACTTCAGCAACGATCGGCCGTTTCATTCGTTACCAACAGCATGAAACAAAGCTTTGTGTTGTCGACCCTGAAAACTCAGTTTTCCACGAGTATTACAAAACAGGCAATACAGAAGTAAAAGGCAGCACATTCAGCAAAATTGAAGGCATTGGTCGTCCACGTGCAGAACCAAGCTTCATTCCAGGTGTGGTTGACGAAATGCGTAAGATCCCAGACGCGGCAAGTATTGCAACGACACATTGGTTGTCTGACATTCTAGGCCGTAAGGTCGGCGCATCTACGGGTACCAACATGTACGGTGTGCTTCAACTGGCAAGTGAGATGAAAGCGCGTGGAGAGAAAGGCTCTATCGTGACTCTGCTTTGTGATAGCGGCGAGCGTTACCTAGACACTTACTTCAATGACGAGTGGGTGAAAAACAACATTGGCGACCTTCAGCCTTATGCTGCAAAGTTAGAAACTTTCTCTCAAACGGGTGAGCTAGCTTAAGCGCCAAGCAAAGCACAAGCTTTCAAAATAAAAAAGAGCCCTTAATGGGCTCTTTTTGTGTGTCTTTGGTTAGCGACAAGCTAAGACTATTCTGGCTTCTGCTTCGCTTCAAAAGCAGCCAGTTGTTCTGGTGTTGCTTTTGGTTGGTGGTTTTGTTTCCACTCATCGTAAGTCATGCCATAAACACGCTCACGAGCATCATCGATATCAAGGTCTAAACCTTGTTGTTCAGCTTCTGCTTTGTACCACTTGCTGAAGCAGTTACGACAGAAGCCAGCCAAGATCATCAGATCAATGTTCTGCACATCTTTGTTGTTGTCTAAGTGTGCTAATAGGCGACGAAAGGTTGCTGCATCCAGCTTGTCTTGTTCTTCTTGAGAAAGATCTTTGTATTTAAATTCAGCCACTTTGGTGTCCCTTAATAGTTTTCATTTTTTAATGTATTGAGCAGATATTGTTATACAAAAAAAGCCCGCACTTCGCTAGGAGCAAACGCAGGCTTTTCAAAACATTCACAGATAAACCGGAACTCTCATGAAACGATTACAAAACGTATTTATCCTTTTAGCTTCTCTTATCCTAAGCGCTACTGCTTATGCATCTCCATCAGAGGGAAAACAATACACGCTTTTGGAAAAACCTTATTCGACCGAGTATCAAGTAGACAAATTCTTTTCATTGACCTGCATGCCTTGTTGGCAGATGACAGAGTTACTCAAAGATAAAGAAGGCTCTGGTGAACTGGAACTGCATCGTACTCACGTAATTTTTAACGACTCGACCTTACAAGCTGCGGGTATTTACTACACCGTGTTGGCTCAAAAGCCGGATATGTCTCATGCACTTTTGAGTGAGTTATTCTCGCTGGTTCAAACTAAAAACCCGCTGCAAGAAACGGATATCGACGCTTTTTTCAAAGAACACAACCTTGTGAAACAAGAAAACATGACTCAAGCCCAACAACAGCAATGGGCTAAATTTATGGAAGATGCTGTATCTAAGACCGAGCAAGCGTCGATTAGCAGCATTCCGAGCTTTATTATTAATGGGCGCTATATGGTGAAACTAAGAGGCCACCGCTCTATGGAAGAACTGCTCGAAACCATTCAATACCTGAGCGAGCAATAGAGTCTCACTCTTTTCTGGCACCATTCGCAAACCAAATAAAAAGCCCGACAACGAGTAAGTTGGCGGGCTCTCATCAATTACTTATCTATACCACTACATTAACCGTGGCTAGTTCTACCTATGTTGTCATGACTTAGCTCTTTGTTGAGCACCGCTTCGACGTGACCAGGTGAACGAGTTGTACCAGAAATCAATCGATACATCGCAGGGATTACAAACAGAGTCACCAAGGTCGCAAAACCCATACCGAAGAAGATAACCGTACCTACCGCCACACGGCTTTCGTAACCCGCGCCTGTTGAAGTAATCAATGGGATAGCACCTGCAAGCGTAGTAAACGCCGTCATCATGATTGGACGCAAGCGTCGAGCAGAAGCATCAATGATGGCTTTTTCAAACTCAATACCGCGGTCACGCAGTTGGTTAGCAAACTCAACGATCAAGATACCGTTTTTGGTTACCATACCGATCAACATGATCATACCAATCTGGCTGTAGACGTTGAGCCCCTGACTCATCACTACCAAGCCCAAGAAGCCACCAAAGATACCCATAGGTACAGTGAACATCACCACTAACGGGTTAATGAAGCTCTCGAACTGCGCCGCCAGTACCAAATACGCCACCAACATCGCTAATGCAAACACTACCAAGATGCTCGATTGGTTCTCTTTGAAGTCTTTAGACTCGCCCGAATAGCTTACCGAAATATCACCTGGTAGTTGCTCAATAGCTTGTTCATCAAGGAAATCCAGAGCTTCGCCTAACGTGTAACCTTCCATCAGATTGGCTTTAATCGTTATCGACTTCTGCTTGTTGTAGTGAGACAAACGAATCGATGACGCGACTTCTTCAATGTGCGTCAGCGTATCTAGCGTCACCAACTCACCAGACTGAGTTCGCATGTAGATTTGGCTCAAGTCATTGGCGTTGTTGAAGCTGTTTTCGTCACCACGTAAGTACACATCATACTCTTCACCACGTTCCACAAAGGTTGTCTCACTGCGACCGCCTAGCATGATTTCTAAGGTGTCGGAGATGTCAGAAACACTCACACCCAGATCTGCCGCACGCTGCTTATCTACAGTAACCAATAGCTCTGGTGTTTGCTCTGAGTAGTCGATATCCGCGCCTTCCATCATCGGCGAATCTTCAGCTGCTTGCTTTAAGATCTCAGCCCACTTTTGCAGTTCAGAGTAATCTGAGCCACCAAGCACGAATTGTACTGGCTCACTCGACCCACCTCGGAAACCAGGCATGAATGGGAACACTCGTACATCAGGAATACCGGCTAATGACTTACGGACTTCATTCAGTGCTTCTTGCGCGGTCACGTCACGCTCATCCCAATCTTCTAGGATCATAATAACGAAGCCCGTTTGGTCACCGGCATTACCACCAAATGCTGGCGATTGAATGCTGAATGACTTCAAGAAGCCTTGACCAAGCAATGGCATTAAACGTTCTTCAACAATGTCCATGTTGGCAGACATGCGGTTGTAACTGGTTGCATCAGCACCACGAACAAACGCAAAGATAACACCGCGGTCCTCTTGCGGAGTCAGTTGCGCTGGCACTTGCTGCATCAAACCATAGCTACCACCCAAACATGCGATAATGATGATAGGAGCAGCCCAACGCCAATTTAACGCGCGGCGTAATACCGAGCGGTATCCAGACTCTAATTTGCCAAATACACGTTCAACAAACAGGTTAAAGCGGTTTGGTTTCACGTTCGCTTTGAGGATCTTACTGCCTAGCACTGGCGTTAGCGTCAGTGCAACTAACGACGAGAAGATCACCGACATAGCAAGCAATACTGAGAACTCGGTAAACAGAAGACCAACCATGCCGTCCATGAACGAGATTGGCAGGAATACCATTACTAATACAAGCGTTGTTGCGATTACCGCAAAGCCTACCTCTCGCGTCCCTTTATAAGCCGCGAGCAGTGGCGATTCACCACGTTCAATATGATGGAAAATATTCTCAACTACCACGATCGCATCATCTACCACCAAACCAATCGACAGGATTAGTGCCATCAGGGTAATCAGGTTGATAGAGAAGCCAAAATAGTACGCAGCGATAAACGACGAGATCAAAGATACCGGTACGGTTACTGCAGGAATCAGTGTTGCACGAGCTTGACCAATAAAAATGTAAAGCACGAGGATAACCAAGCCCCCCGTAATAAAGAGCGTGCTGTAAACCTCTGAAATAGAGCGGTCGATAAACACGGTCGAGTCATAATCGACGGCCAAACGAGTGCCATCTGGCAAGAACTTCTGAATCGCTTCGACTTCTTTATGTACTAGGTCAGCCACTTCAAGCGGGTTTGCATCTGATTGAGGCACGATACCCATACTGACGTTAACAACGCCGTCACTCTTAAAGGTCGAGTTTTCGTTCTCTGCGCCAATGTAAACATCAGCAACATCTTTAAGATAAATCGGCGTGTTATCAGAAGCGCGCTTGACCACTAGGTATTCAAAATCTTCCGCTTCTGTGTATGAGCGAGCAGTACGAACGGACATCACTATCGCGTCATTACGAACTTCACCACCCGGGCTCTCGATATTCTCATTGTTTAGTGCAGACGTAATATCAGATGTGGTCACACCACGCCCTGCCATTTCCGCAGGTTTTAGCTTCACGTACATGACTTTGTACAAGCCACCCGAGATATCCACCGAACTTACGCCAGAGATCAAACTAAAGCGGTCAATCAACACACGCTCTGTGTAATCGGTCAACTGCGTTCGGTCCATCTCAGTAGAGCTTAGGTTGATGTAAACCGAAGCCTCACCGCTACCGTTGTTCTTGTAAACAATCGGGTCATCAGCTTCGTCAGGCAAAGATCTCTGTGCACGAGCAACGGCGTCACGAACGTCACTAACACCAGTATTTAGGTCATAACCCAATTCAAAGGTAATCGTAATACGCGACATACCATTACGAGTGGTAGACTCGATCTCATCAATACCACTGATACCGGATAATTGGTCTTCAAGATTGGAGGTTATTTGACTCTCGATGATGGTCGCTGATGCGCCTTCGTAGCGTGTGCTGATCGATACCACTGGGCTTTCGATATCAGGCATCTCACGAACTGCAAGCTTACTAAAAGAGACAATACCAAACACAACCAATAGCAAACTCAATACGACAGCTGCTACTGGTCTCTTTACTGAAACGTCAGATAACAACATTAGTTAGCGCCTTCTTGTGCTGTTTTCTCGGTTGCTGAGACAGCCGGTCGGTTTATCGCCAGTTCCTGAACCTGAACACCATCACGCATGTTAACGATGCCCTGAACGACAATTTTCTGACCAATCTCGATACCCTTTTCAATCACAACTTCATTGTCGATACGAGCACCAAGGAAGACTTCCGTTCGCGTCGCCTTGTTATCTTCACCAACCACATAAACAAAGCGTTTAGTACCTGAGTACTCTAGGGCTTGAACTGGAATGATGGGGGCTTCAATTGGTGGGAAGTCCATCGCTGCCGACACCAACATGCCCGGCTTTAGGTAATCATTGTTGTTATCGAAATTAATTCGAACTCGAAGGTTTAATGTCTCTGTATTGATACGAGAATCAATGCCAACCACTGAACCTGTAAATTCTGTATCACCCCACGCACTGGTGCGAGCCGTCACTTTCATGCCTTTGGATAGCTTAGAAAGGTAACGTTCAGGGATCTGAAGGTCTAACTGCATGACTGAAAGGTCATCTAGGGTTACCAGTTCAGTACCCGCTGTCACCATTTTGCCGCGGCTAAAATCGATAAAACCAACCGTGCCTGAGAATGGTGCACTAATGTGGAGATCTTTTAGGTTGGCATTTGCTGCAGCCAAACGAGCATTGGCGATCTCTACATTGGTTTTCTGTGCATCAATTTCGGTTTGCGTGATCGCGTTGCGTTTCACCAAGCGTTCAAATTCCGCTAGTTTACGTTTCTCGTCTTTTAGATACGCTTGCGCTTCTGCAACTGCAGCTTTTGCCTTATCGTCATCTAACTGAACCAACATCTGACCTTTAGTCACATCTTGATTAGCTTTAATGTTGATAGAGTCAACGCGTCCAGCCACTTCAGAAGTGATCATCACTGATTGCTCAGCTTCTAATTTTCCAACTAGAGAAAGGGATTGGCTAACTTGGTGAATATCAACCTGCTCAGTAACAACAGTGACAGTGCTCGGGCCCATACGCTTTGCAAGTACGGCTGGAGACGCCATAAGAATAGACAAGCTCAGCAAGGTTAAAACAGATTTATTCTTCATAATTATGGTCTGCAAATAAGGTTTATAGCAATCAAAGTGAGTGAGTAAGTAGTCGGAAATAGCGTAGGGAAAAGGCTTGAGAACAAAGCTGATCTTTTCAACAGGACAGCTTCGATAAGGAGTTATCCTACAATCAAAAATCCTAACGCAGCTATAGAGCATTTTAACAAGCTAGAATGACAAGTTACTTACGACGATTGGTATTATTATCTATAAATGAAATTAACCGTATTCTATCAGCTGATGAATGCTGTAACGTCAAGAAGTGTAAATCTAGATTAAATTTCGTTTACGTTTCATGGTGGTTTAGCTAAAACAACAGCAAGACAGAAAGCCAATAACCTCAAGGCGTTACCCACCAGTACGTAAACCTTAGTACAGATGTTCACTTCACGAGCAATATGCGTACTTTTCACCATCTTTGCCCAAAAAGTCAGCATTTAACACAAAACCATAAGAAAAACCCTTTACAGGTTTAACGTGTTTGCTATGATGCGCTCCGCACTTGAGAGATGCGTTGGGAAAAACATCTCTTTAGCCTATCCATTATGAGTTAGGAAAAACACCCTGGAGGGGTTCCCGAGTGGCCAAAGGGAGCAGACTGTAAATCTGCCGGCACTGCCTTCGATGGTTCGAATCCGTCTCCCTCCACCATATTCTTCTTACCTCTACCTAAGAGTTAAGAGAACAACCTGATTGATGGGCTTATGGGAAACATCAATTTAGGCTTACTTTGTGAAAAGTAAGAAACACCCTGGAGGGGTTCCCGAGTGGCCAAAGGGAGCAGACTGTAAATCTGCCGGCACTGCCTTCGATGGTTCGAATCCGTCTCCCTCCACCATATTCTTCTTACCTCTACTTAAGAGTTAAGAGAACGACCTGATTGATGGGCTTTATGGGAAAACATCAATTTAGGCTTACTTTGTGAAGAGTAAGACACACCCTGGAGGGGTTCCCGAGTGGCCAAAGGGAGCAGACTGTAAATCTGCCGGCACTGCCTTCGATGGTTCGAATCCGTCTCCCTCCACCATATTCTTCTTACCTCTACTTAAGAGTTAAGAGAACAACCTGATTGATGGGCTTTATGGGAAAACATCAATTTAGGCTTACTTTGTGAAAAGTAAGAAACACCCTGGAGGGGTTCCCGAGTGGCCAAAGGGAGCAGACTGTAAATCTGCCGGCACTGCCTTCGATGGTTCGAATCCGTCTCCCTCCACCATATTCTTCTTACCTCTACCTAAGAGTTAAGAGAACAACCTGATTGATGGGCTTATGGGAAAACATCAATTTAGGCTTACTTTGTGAARAGTAAGACACACCCTGGAGGGGTTCCCGAGTGGCCAAAGGGAGCAGACTGTAAATCTGCCGGCACTGCCTTCGATGGTTCGAATCCGTCTCCCTCCACCATATTCTCCTTAATTGGAAAATCGAAAAGCCAACTCATTGAGTTGGCTTTTTTCGTTTCTAACGTTCCATATCTCTCAGCGTAACTTCTCTTCTAAATATTAGAACACTGCAATACCGATCTTATCGTAAGGCAGTTGATACCTTTGAACTTACCGATGAATCAATCACTCCAAACTTCTCTATGACGCTTACAAACCAAATAAGCTGCGCAACCTAAGCAGTTTGTAGAAACAGGGTCTTCGCAATTATCCACTACTTTCTGCTTCTGCTGCGATGAAAGTTCAGGCTCTAATATAGGCTCAAAAAACCTCGTCATATCAACTAACTCCTCGGTTTCATTTGGTTAAGTAACTAGTTAAAAAATATTAAAAATGAGTAACTTGCATTGAGGTTAGTCCACCTTATTCCCAATCCTTCCCTAACTAGTTCTCTTCCAGACACTTGCAGAGTAAAACGACCAGAAACAAAAAAGCCCCTACAGATTTCTCCGTCGGGGCTTTCAATAATCAAAGCACTGGTTTACTAACTTATTCTGTTAGCCATGCCAGAGATTAACCTTGAATACCAACAATCAACCAAGGTGCGTTGTCGGTTGTTAGGTCACGTTCTAAGTGCCAGATATCAGTGATGTCTTCTTCGATACCTTCCGAAGAATCACGGTAGCGACCGCTAAACTGAAGGCTTAGCTGTGCTTTGCTGCCGTCATGGTCTGCACGAACGATTTCAGCATCAACGTACATTACATCAGTGTGCTGATCACCATCTAGCTTGCTACGCTCAGCTTTTAGGTCTTCGAAAAGGCTTGGAGACACGTACTCTTCAATCGTGCTTAGCTCATTGTGGTTCCATGCACCTTGCAGTGTACGGTAGTGCTCACGAGAGCCGTTGATGAATGCCGCTTGATCAAAACCCGGTGGGTAGTTATGTGGAACATCGCTTTGCGCACCAAAACCAAAGCCACCAGCACCATTTTGTGAGTGAGGCTGTGCTTGCTCAAAGTTATGAACATTTGGCTGTTGCTTAGATGGTTCAAACTTGTTTTGTCCCATACCGCCAAATGCTGGCTGTTGGCCGCGTGCATTCTGCTGATTCATAGATCCCTGCTTCGCGCCAAGCATGCCACGTAGGAACTTAAACGCTAGGAAAGCAATCAGACCCATAATCAGAATATCCATGAACTGGATACCTTCAAATGCGCCACCGAAGAATGCTGCTAGTAGACCACCTGCAAGTAAACCGCCTAGCAGACCGCCCATAAGGCCTTTCTTGCTAGAGTTAGCCGCTGTGTTCTTACCGGCTTGATCTTGTCGGATTGAATTCGTGTTCTGTTGTTGCTGTTTGGGTGCAGGAGCCGTTTTGAAACTCTTACCAAAAGACTTACCACCACCAAACTTTTTCGCTTCCGCGATTGGTGTCACCGCGACTGATACCATCAGAATCGCGACTAGTGAGAAAAATCGTTTCATTATTATCCTTTATAGGTTTCTTTATCTTTCGACACCTTAATCATACTCGTTAACAAAGCACAATGAAATATTCACTGTGTTTACACATGTTTCATAATATTGCAGCGATTAGTTGATTACTAAACTAGCGAAAGGATTGACGGCACTCAGGGGCAGCATTAAAATATTGAACGATGTTCATTTACTAGAAACTACTCATGGCACGCAGAAACGACCACACTCGAGAACAATTGATCCAGCTGACTTTAAATACAGTGACAGACTTTTTAGAGCAGCACTCCTATCACGAGTTGAGCCTACGAAAAATCGCGAACATGATTGGTTATGTACCGAGTACCCTGGTAAATGTGTTTGGTAACTACAACCTTTTGCTTCTTCATGTCGTAGCTAAAACGCTAGATGAACTCGCTGCTGAATCTGCAACTGCCGTCGAACAATCAAGTAATGCGCAGCAAGCGTTATTTAATCTTGCATACTGCTACCACGATTTTGCACAAAAACACCCTCACCGTTGGCAGCTTATCTTTGAGCACAACATGAACGGTGAAAACCTTCCTGAATGGCAATCAAACCGCATTGATAGAATGACAGGCATGCTAGAGCAGCTGCTAGTAGCGATTGCTCCTGAACATACTAAAAGCGAAGTCGTTAAAGCCAGCCGTGTATTATGGTCTGGAGTACACGGAATTACTCTACTTAGCGTTGACGATAAATTTTTCGCCGCTGAGCCAATCGATGGTAAAGAGTTGATCAATAATCTAGTCTCAAACTACTTAACCAACTGGTAATCATCCAAGGAAAGACAATGAACAACAGCAGCCAATCTTCGCTGTTAACGCAAAAAAGGTTCCTACCCTACTTTATTACCCAATTTCTAGGAGCCTTTAATGACAACATATTCAAAAATGTCCTGTTACTGTTTGTTGCTTTCGTAAGCGTAGATACGCTGCCTATTTCTAGCAATCTATTCATTAATTTGGCCGCAGGCCTGTTTATTCTGCCCTTCTTCCTATTCTCTGCGTTGGCCGGTGTACTGGCTGACAAATACGAAAAATCTTGGTTTATCCGTAAAGTAAAACTCCTTGAAGTGGTAATTATGTCACTGGGTGCGATCGGTTTTATCTACGAAAGTTACGGAATACTGCTTCTACTTCTATTCCTTATGGGAACGCAAAGTGCCTTTTTTGGCCCAGTTAAGTACGCCCTGCTTCCGCAGCAACTAGAAACGAAAGAACTGGTATCTGGTAATGCTCTCGTCGAAACAGGTACATTCTTAGCGATCCTGATTGGTACTCTAGGCGCAGGCATCATTGCATCGGAAGAAAGTGCAAAGCTCATTGCCGCAGTGTGTATTGTTTCGTTCGCCGTACTGGGCTATGTATCAAGCTGCTTTATTCCACAAGCGCCAAGTAATGCACCAGACTTGAAAGTAAAGTGGCAACCTATAAAGCTCACCCGCGCGACACTGGCTATTGCCAAAAAAGACCGCCCAACCTTTCAAGCACTGATGTCTATCAGCTGGTTCTGGTTCCTTGGTGCGGCTTACCTAACTCAGTTTCCCAACTTCACTAAACTGCACCTAAACGGCACTGAAAGCTCCGTCGCCTTTTTACTGGCGCTGTTCTCGGTAGGCATCGCGATCGGCTCTTTGACTTGCGATAAGTTATCTAATCACCGCATTGAAATCGGCATCGTGCCAATGGGCAGCTTAGGTATCTCGATCTTTGGCCTTTTGATGGCGATATCCATCCCGGAGTCTTTGCCTGACTTTAGCTCTTTCCACCAATTCGTAACCTATTCAGAGCTGTGGCCGCTATTTGCTTATCTTCTACTATTGGGGATCTCTGGCGGTATCTTTATTGTTCCTCTGTATTCGCTGATGCAGTTACGTGCCAAGCCAGATGAACGTGCCCAAGTGATTGCCGGGCTCAATATTTATAACTCACTGTTCATGGTGGGAAGTGCGGTTTTAGGTATTGTTTGCCTCAGTGTTCTAGAGCTTTCAATTCCACAGCTGTTTGTGTTGCTCGCGTTGGGAAACACTTTGGTTATGCTGTACCTGTTTCATCAGGTGCCTATATACGCTTTCCGTTTCTTTACATGGGTGGTCACTCACACCATGTACCGAGTTAAGCATAAGAACTTACATCACCTGCCAGAAAAAGGGGGCGCGTTGATTGTCTGCAACCATGTGAGTTATATGGATGCACTACTGCTGAGTGCAGTTTGCCCTCGGCTTATCCGTTTTGTGATGGAAGAGGATTACACCAAATTACCGCCGATTCGACGTTTCTTGAAAAGAGCTGGGGTTATTCCAATCTCCGCGACCAACCGCAACTCGATTAGAAACGCCTTCAAAGAAGTAGAACACGCTCTCCATGAAGGTCACATTGTGTGTATTTTCCCAGAAGGAAAGCTAACTTCTGATGGCGAAGTGGCTGAGTTCATGCGCGGTATGGAGCTGATTATCAAACGCTCCCCTGTCCCTGTGATCCCAATGGCTCTCAAAGGATTATGGGGCAGCTACTTTAGTCGTTACAAAGGCCGTGCCTGTAAAGGGCTACCCACTCGTTTTTGGACCAAGTTAGAGATAGAAGCTGGTGAGCCTATTTCACCTAAACAAGCCTCTTGTGAAATTCTTCGACAATCGGTATCTGACCTTCGCGGATCACAGCGCTAGATAACGAGCCCTTTATTCATATCCGCTGAACAAGCGTTAAGTTTTCCTTAACGTTTGTTCAATTCATTTAGACTTACTTATCATTTTATTGAACGTATAGTGGTCTCATTACAATAACGCCACAACAAAACAAGACTCTAAATACAATGAACCTAAAAAAGTCCGTTCCATTTTATCTTGCTGCACTGTTTTGCTTAACACCTTGGGTTAGCTCACCGACCGCTCTTGTTATCGGTTTCCTGCTTGCTAGTTTAGGTTTAGTCCCGGAACACTTGGAAGTCGGTAAACTCACCAAGAAACTACTAGCCTACTCCATTGTTGGCTTAGGTTTTGGCATTCAGTTTGAAAAAGCATTAGCGGTAACCGGCGATGGCATTGGGCTCATTGTAACGACGATTATCGGTACATTAGTCATTGGTTGGTTCTTGGGTAAGCGAATGGGGCTGGACCGTACCACGGGCTACCTTATCTCTTCTGGTACAGCGATTTGTGGTGGTAGTGCGATAGCAGCTGTGGCACCTGCGATTAAAGCGGACGATGAACAGATTGGCTTGGCGTTAGCCACTGTATTCGTGTTGAACTCGGTCGCCCTATTCTTGTTCCCGATGATTGGTCACGCGCTAGAACTCAGCCAACAAACATTTGGTACTTGGGCAGCTATTGCGATTCACGATACGTCTTCTGTAGTAGGTGCTGCTTCGGCTTATGGCGAAGAAGCACTGACGACAGCGACAACATTGAAGCTCGCTCGAGCACTTTGGATCATCCCAATCGCTTTAATCAGCGCGATGATCTTCAAGAATGCTCAAAAGAAGATTACGATTCCTTACTTCATTTTCTTCTATTGCGCCGCTATCGCGGTGAGTGACTTACTGCCACAGTTTGAGGTGGTCTACCAAGGGATTTTTGACGTATCCAAACGTGCGCTGGTTGTGTGCCTGTTCTTAATTGGCTGTGGTATTTCAGTTGAGAAGTTAAAAGCAGCTGGGCCGAAGCCATTGATGTTTGGTATTACAATGTGGGTCATGATCTCGACGGGTTCGTTAGCGTGGTTAACTCTCGCTTAGCTCGCCAAGAAGCGCTCTAGATGGTTATTTAGATATTTAGATATTTAGATATTTAGATATTTAGATATTCAAATTAGCGAGCAACAAAACAAAAAGGCAAAGCTCATATGAGATTTGCCTTTATCGTTTGTCTCGTATATTGACCGAATCACTATTCAAACAGCGGCTTATCACTCTTCTTGCTCTCTCTTTTCATCAAAACCAATACCACCACTAACACAAACGCGGTGAGTTCAGCTAACGAACGCGTCAGCCCTGACGATGTGATCGCTTGGCCTATCTGCAGTAATATTGCAATGATGAGGGCAATTTTCATAATAAGACCTTATTCTATAATCCGTTATTTATATGGCCTTATTATGATGTATGGTTATAAAGATAATAAATTCTGTTTTGAACTATCTAATTGCTAAATTAACTAACGTAACTGCCCCTCTAGCCACTTAATAAAGGTTCTTACCTTGGGCCGTTTTTCCGCGCCTAGCGGGCAGATTAAGTCATACCCTTGGTCTGTATCCATGCTCGGATAAGGCGTTATGAGCTCACCAGTCTGAATGTACTGCTTAACAAAATGATAGCGCCCCATCGCAACGCCAATATTGCTGAGAGCACTTCTTACGCCCATATCGCGGTGGCTTACGCAGTAAAATTGCTCAAACAAATTAACATCCAAGCCGTGGTGTTTAATCCAACGCTGCCATACATCTGACCCTAGTGCATGAATGAAATTAATCCGGTGTAAAGACTCTACACCATCGTCAAAGATATCGTGCTCAGCCGCGTAGCTCGGCGTACATACCGGAATATACTTTTCACCAAACAGACGCTGTCGATGCATGTCTTTGAGGTTTTCAGCACCATAGTAAATGGCGACATCGAGATGATTTTGATGAAAATCCTGCTCTTCTTGCGAGAAAATATTGAGATTAAACTTAGGATATCGCTGTTTAAAATCAGCCAGTCTTGGCAGTAACCAACTGTTGGCAAATGCAGGGCTGGTACCAATATTGATCTGTCCATACAAATCTGTGTTGGTAATGTCTTCAATCTCACCAAAAATAGAGCTTAACGATTTGGATAACGTTCGTTGAAAGCGCTGGCCTTCTTCAGTCAGTTCCAGTTTACGAGTTCCTCGCACAAACAAGTTAAATCCGAGTTCACCTTCTAATACTTTGATTCGATGGCTAATGGCTCCCTGAGTCAGATGCAACTTTTTCGCCGCTAGCGTAAAGCTCATTTTCTCTGCAGCAACATTAAAAGTATGAAGATTTCTCAGTAAAGATTGATGGTTAGCCATACGAACTCATGCATTAAAAATTTTAATTCATACTACTACCCGTTTCGTTTGTTTGCATTAAGAAATAAGTTTTTAATAGCCGCAGTTACTTAAAATCCTGCCTCGATCAATCTTTGACTCTATACATTGACGAGCAGAAACATTAAAAAAGTTAATTACAAACTTAGGGGTACATATGAATATACTCGGGTATATGCAAAAAGTAGGTAAGGCATTGATGGTTCCCGTAGCCACACTGCCAGCTGCAGCAATTCTTATGGGGATCGGCTATTGGTTGGATCCTGTAGGTTGGGGGTCAGAAAGTATCTTAGCCGCATTCTTGATCAAATCCGGTGGGGCGATCATCGACAACATGGCGGTTCTGTTCGCGGTGGGTGTCGCATTTGGTTTGAGCCGTGATAAGAATGGTTCTGCGGCACTGTCTGGTTTTGTGATGTTCCTAGTCGTCACCACGCTACTTGCTCCAGGCTCTGTTGCTCAATTAATGGATGTTGAACTCAGTGAAGTGCCAGCGGCATTTGGCAAAATCAGCAACCAATTCGTAGGTATCATTGTCGGTATCATCTCTGCTGAGATTTACAACCGCTACTCAACCGTCGAACTTCCTCAAGCTCTCGCATTCTTCAGCGGTAAGCGTTTGGTTCCTATCCTGACTTCAATCGCAGGTATGGCTCTCTCTTTTGCTCTACTCTACATCTGGCCAGCTGTTTACGACGCTCTGATCCTTCTGGGTATTAAACTAGAAAGCATGGGCGCAGTTGGGGCTGGTCTGTTTGGTTTCTTCAACCGTTTGTTCCTATCAGTTGGTATGCACCACGCTCTTTACCCTGTGTTCTGGTTCGACGTTGTAGGTATTAACGACATTCCAAACTTCCTAGGTGGCGCGCAATCTATCGCTAACGGCACGGGTATTCCGGGTAAAACAGGCATGTACCAAGCGGGCTTCTTCCCTATCATGATGTTTGGCCTACCAGCAGCAGCATTAGCGATGTACCATTGTTCTGATGCGAAAAACAAAAACCAAGTATTCGCAATCATGCTTGCGGCAGCTATGGCTTCATTCTTCACTGGCATTACAGAACCGCTAGAGTTCAGCTTCATGTTCCTAGCACCAGTGTTATTCCTACTGCACGCAGTATTGACAGGCCTATCGCTTTACATTGCAGCAAGCATGGAATGGATGGCAGGCTTCGGCTTCTCTGCAGGCTTCGTTGACCTAGTATTGTCTAGCCAAAACCCACTAGCGGTTAACTGGTACATGCTACTGGTTCAAGGTGCGGTGTTCTTCGCGCTTTACTACGGTATTTTCCGCTTCGCTATCATCAAGTTCAACCTACGTACTCCAGGTCGTGGGGAAGAGATGGAAGCAGAAAAAGAAACTGAAACGCCAGAAGCATTGGCTAACCTAACCAATTGCTACATTGAAGCGGTTGGCGGTGCAGACAACATTCTAGAAGTTGATAACTGTATAACTCGTCTACGCTTAACTGTAAAAAACTCAGGTGCAGCAGACAGCGATAAACTGAAGAAACTAGGTGCGGCAGGTGTAGTACCAGTTGGTAAAGGTGGCCTACAAGTTATCATTGGCCTAGGTAAGGTAGATAAAGTCGCTGAACAAATGAAGAAGGTACTCGCTTAACGCATACCTTGAATGACACAATAAAATACTAAGAATTTGTGATGGCTTCACCACCATCACAACCCCCTGAAGCGCAATTACGACTAGTCACCGTGTATTGCGCTTCATTTTATTGCTCTCACTCTATTTAGAGCGAGCCTGCTGTAACCATTGCGCCAATCCAGCACGCGAAACCTTAATACCTAACTGTTCTTGCTGAGGCATGCGGTAGTACTCAATAGGGAACTTAAATCGCTCTAGGCTTCCTTGTAGTTGATCTGAAAACCATTCTTTGGTTGGTATTTCATCACAGTCAATAATCGCAACGGGTCTAAAACCAAATTCACTGTCTTCAACGGGGATGATAAAGGCTTGCTTAACCTCAGGCAGTTGACTAAGTGCTCTCTCAATTTCTTCACAGTGAATATTCTCACCGCCAGAAATAAACTGATTGTCGGCTCTGCCAATAATCGACACTTGCTCGCCACCCCATTGACCAAGATCTTTACTATCAAACCAGCCATTCTCATCCACTAATGGGGTTAAAGTGCCTTGATAGTAGTAACCAGAAGCGAGGGTATTACCTCCAATATAGATACGTTGTTTTTCAATTTTCAATTGACGATGATTCAGCACAAAACCTGCAGTACTGCTCGCATCAACAAGCTTTGCCGTCACCGTTGAGGCCGCTTCCGTCATGCCATAACCAAGCCAAGTCTCAATCCCCATTTTCTGAGCTTCAAGACCAAGCGCTTCTGGAATATGGCTTCCACCTAACAGCACATGAGTTAAAGTAAGTGCTTGCTTACTCTTTAATAACCTATATAGCTGAGTAGTAACCAACGAAGCATGACTACACCCCTTGATATCGGATTCAAGCGGGCCAATACCCATTTTTATACAGCCACCAGCAACTAGCCAACGATGAACAATCGCCAGCCCTGACACATGGTACATAGGTAAACTCAGCAGCCAAGTATCACTGCCTTTAAATTGGAAGGCGTCCAGTAACCCGGCAGCAGAACATAGGTGCTGCTCAAGTGTGTGAGCCACCGCTTTAGGGTTTCCAGTAGAACCCGAAGTAAATACGATACTCGCGAGGTTTTGAGAACTAAAACAAAAAAGTTCTGACGTTGCTGTTGGTTTGTCATCAACATTCAACGCGCTCAGACAAGGCAATGTAAGTAACTGAGTGTTTGCATCTGTAACATCAGACAGATCTAAACCGCCACTTTCTAACAGCCATAGATAACGTCTATCCGACAGCCTATAAAGCGATTCAAGCTTTTGCATTAAGCGAGCTGACGGCTGAGGCATAGTAAACGCGCAAAGCACACCTAGATTCAATGCCGCAAGATAAACGGGGATCACTTCGGCTTGGTTCTTACCAACAATGGTCAACACATCGCCTTCAGAGAGGCCTTGTTCTGATAGCCGTTGTTGATAATCACTCACTAACGCCACGACTTGCAGCCAAGTATAAGCACTGTCGGGAGTGACGAATGCGGTTTGATGTGGGTTCTGCAGCGCCCACTGTACCCAGAGCGGGTGATGATTAGATTTTGGGCGCATCATATGATAACCAAGTTAAAGATTGAAAACTGATTGAGCCAACCGAACAATCGGCCTACGAAGACCAAATCAGTTGCTGCTGTTCAAGAGTCGCAACAGGAAGTTGGCAACCTGGCCATGGTACTTCTAGCTGTTGTTGATACAAACCAATCGTATCAAGCCCCGGCACTTCATTAGGCAGGTACTGCTGTGCCAGTCGAGCAATCTGAGTTAAGCCAAGGCTCGACTCAATACTTGAGCTTAAAACAGGCTTAATACCAAGTTGCTGTGCACGCTCAATGATTGCCACACAACGCTCTACCGAGCCGATTAAGGTTGGTTTAATTACCACAGCCTTAACGCCAGTTAAATCACTTAAATCAAACTCAGGATTACTCACCGCCTCTTGCAGTGTTTCGTCCCAAGCAATTGCTACGCCGTGGTCGATGGCAAATACCAAGCTGTCTTCTGGCTTTTGGCAAGGCTCTTCAATAAAGCTAATGCGCTGACGAAGTGATGGCGAAATGTATTTAATGAACTGCTTCGCTTTTTCAGGCTTCCAAGCTCGGTTAGCATCTAGTCGTAGCGTTAAATCAGGAATCGACTCAAGGAATAAGCTCACCAGCATCCCATCACGAATCGCTTCGTAAAGGCCAACTTTGACTTTAGCGACCTTCTCACCTTCCATCTCATTAAGCACAGGGATCAGTTCATCTGGGTCACCAGTACATAGAGGCGCAGCTTGGTAGTTACCTTCCGCATTGAGTTCGCCTTGAAGCTCCATCAACGCCATTGAAAAACCAAACGCCACTGACGGATAAAGTTCATCGAATGGGGTGTTAGATTTGTTGTGACTCCAAAGCTCTAGCTCGTTTTGTAACTGGATGCCGGCTTGCTCGGCATCTTCTTGACTAAAGCCCGGCAAAGGTGCGACTTCGCCAAAACCAGACTTACCATCACACTCAAGATGGATAATGTAGCCAACACGTTCGTTCAACTTATTATCACGCAGCACCACGCCACTATCCATAGGTAGTTGATAACGATATAGTTTAGCGTGACGCTGGGAATTCATTGAATTCATAAGGTTTCCTAAAAAACGGGAACATTAAAACAAAACGAGCCGCTATTTAGCGACTCATTCTTAAGAGGATAAAACTATGGGTTACGCGGAAATTTGTCGAAGTCAGGTCGACGTTTCTCGTTAAACGCATTACGGCCTTCTTGGCCTTCCTCTGTCATGTAGAACATCATGGTTGCATTACCTGCAAGCTCTTGCAGACCGGCTTGCCCATCACAGTCGGCATTCAGCGCTGCTTTCAGACAACGTAGCGCCATTGGGCTGTGTTGCAGAACTTCACGACACCAACGAACGGTTTCTTTTTCTAGGTCGGCGACAGGCACAACCGTGTTCACCAAGCCCATATCCAATGCTTCTTGAGCATCGTAGAAACGGCACAGGAACCAGATTTCGCGCGCTTTCTTCTGACCAACGATACGAGCCATGTAAGAAGCACCCCAACCGCCGTCGAACGAACCTACTTTAGGACCAGTCTGACCAAATTGAGCGTTGTCTGCTGCAATAGTAAGGTCAGCCATCATATGAAGCACGTGACCACCACCTACAGCCCAACCCGATACAGCTGCGATTACTGGCTTAGGACAAGTACGGATTTGGCGTTGGAAATCAAGCACGTTCAGGTGGTGAGTACCTGAATCATCTTTKTAACCGCCGTAGTCACCACGAATACTTTGGTCACCACCAGAACAGAACGCCTTTTCACCAAGCCCCGTCAAAATGATCACGCCTACTTTCTCGTCGTAACGAGCGTCAGCCAGTGCATTGATCATCTCTTTTACGGTTTGTGGACGGAACGCATTGTGCACTTGAGGGCGAGCAATCGTGATTTTCGCAATACCGTCATCAGACTTGTGGTATTGAATATCTTCATATTGACTGCTTTCATCGCGCCAGTTAACGGCTGCGTAAAGTTCTTCTTCTGTGATGCCTACTGTTTTAGCCATGGTGATTCCCATTGTTCTATTAGAGACCACGACTAACGAGTAGTCGTGACGGTGTTGCTCTGCTTTTGCTAGTGCTTGATACGAGAGAACCGCGCAGTCAGATTAACGACTGGCGATACATTGGATTATCAGGTTGGAAAACAGCTCGGGTTGCTCAAAATGAACATTATGACCAGCGTAATCCACCTGACTATATTCAAAGCCACTATTCTCAGCTAGCTCCATGAATTTACGATCTTTTTCTCCGCATACATAATGCAATATATGCTCATGAGATTTCAATGTGGCACGTAAATCCGGTTGCTTAGCTAACGAAGTAGATAACAACATATTTGCTACGGATACTCCAAGGTTACCACTACGCTTTATGACCAAAGTTTGTCTTTGCTCATGATTTAGTGAAGAAAAGACACTTTGTTGGTACCAATCGTCTAAAACATCCTCAATCGACTGCTGTGCAAAGCGCACGGCCCATTGCGTATCATGTACTAACCTTTGCGCTCTTTCTTCGTCACACTCCAAACCAAAGTTACCACCTTCGATGATGATTTTTTCAAGGTTAAGTGTTTCGAAGCAAGGGCTTGTCACCCCATACATGGCGAGCCTTCCTCCCATTGAGTAGCCAATCACCACGATAGGATGTTCTGCAGGAAGGTCGTTCTCCTCCAACTGAGAAGTGATGCACTGAACAATCTTGGTACAGCAATGATCAAAGCCTACAGGGTCGATAAAGCGGCTTTGTCCGTGTCCGGGCAAATCTATGCAAAGACGAGGAAAATCCTCGAGGAAGGGGTGACATGCACTCCAATCATCCCCGCTTCCGAGTAAACCATGTAAAAAAACAAGCAAAGGTTTTTCAGAAGATTCTTGTACTGCTGGGTAATAATTGGAGTAAAGCATGTAAAGTCCTTAGGCTAATGCCTCAGTGAGCATTGAGCTGAATTGCTTCAGCAAAGTAGACGCTTGTTCGGGAGGCGTCTTAACTTCTACGAGCAAGGTACCCTGACCTTGTTCAAAATGTTGTTCGATGAGCGTTTGATAGCAATTCAAGGTTTCTGGTGCCGCATAACCAAGCTGGAATTGCGCAGCAGCATGTTCAAAACTAAAACCATGAGGCATCTGATATAGAGATTGTTTTTGTTGCTCAGGAACCGGCAACAAATCAAAGATTGCCCCGCCATCGTTATTGGTGACCACAATAACCATTGGCGTTGTATTATGAGTGAGTAGCGCCAGCGAATTGAGGTCATACAACAAAGAGGTGTCGCCAATCAGCATCATCAAAGGATTCTGGTTGGCTTTTATCACGCCCGCAGCCGTTGCCACCAAGCCATCAATGCCCGACGCACCACGGTTGCTATAAACTTGAGTCGCAGATATTGATGACAACATATCCACCAGCCTTACCATCAAGCTATTTCCCACAAATAACTCTCTGCCTTTAAGTCTAGACGACAAGTCAACGGCGACGCTCAACTCTGTAAGTTGATCATTATTAGAGATTTGTGCCAATGCCAATTGTTGAACTGTGTTCGCGACTTCCGCCAAAGGTGCCGCCCAACCAGCATGTTCTCCCAACAGCGTTGGTAGATGCTGCTCTGATAACCAATATTCGATATCAGCGACGATGTGAGTTTGAGGCAGATGATCTTGATTAATACGATGCGCATCTGGTGAAACAACGATGTACTGCGATGAACAAAATGTAGCAGCTTGCCCTTTTACCCATTGGTTAAGACGCTTAGAAACGATGCGCTCACCAAACTGGATAATAAAGTCACACTGGCTAAGCTGTGCTTTGGCTGCGTCACTTTGCAACCATAAATCATAGTGTTTCCAGTCACTGCTGACACCCGATTGAGGGTCACAGAAAACTGGCCAGCCCAAAGCTGACGCAAACTGCTTGGCTTTAATTGCAGCTTCATTCTCGATAGAACCAATAATCACCGCGCCTTTGCGAGCGACATAATCACTTGCTGAAACAGGCTGAGCGTTTAAATAGCTGGGCAAATACGTGTTCGAGTAGAGGCTGGTTGAAGCTCTCCAACCTGCCACGCTATTGGTGTAATCCGCATACATCTCTGCGCTATTAGCGGAATAAAGAGGTTCTGGGAACGGACAGTTGATATGAATAGCCCCACCGACACTGCGTTGTTTCGCCAGTGCACTATCAACCGATGTCAAAAGCCAATTCAAAGAAACTTGTGTCGTAGGGCTTGGAAGGTTAAGCGCCGTTTCAACGTGAGACGAAAAGATGCCCTGCTGTTGAATCGCTTGGTTTGCACCACAATCGACTAAATCAATCGGTCGATCAGAGGTCAGCAAGATTAACTTTTCTCGCGTTAATCCAGACTCAGCGGTCGCTGGTAGAAGGTTAGCGACGGCAGTACCGGAAGTAACAATCACCGCAACTGGCTTGTTGCTCGCTTTAGCTAAGCCTAGAGCAAGAAAGCCAAGCCCGCGCTCATCAAAGTGCGTATGTAAGGTTAGCTTAGAGTTAGCTTCGGCTTCGAGTGTTAATGGTGTAGAACGAGAGCCCGGTGCGATGCAAACATGTTCAACACCGCTGCGTGTAAGCTCTTCAAGTAACGTGTGACACCAAACTCTATTTAATACGGCTTGGTCGTGGTTCATGATGCGACACCCAGTGGTGGGTGATCTGAAATTAGGCTCAACAAGGTCGACATCTTCTTGTTCAACTCTTGCCACTCATGTTCGGCCACCGATCCTGGTACGATCCCCGCGCCCGCAAACAGTTGTACTTGATCGTTTACAACCAATGCACTTCGAATCGCCACACAGAATTCCGCTCGTTGATGACTAATGTAACCGACTGAACCTGCATACCAACCTCTCGCAAACGGTTCGTGTTCTAGAATGAAGTCCATTGCTTCTTTGCGCGGTAAACCGGCTACGGCTGCGGTTGGTTGTAAAGCCGCAAGTAACTGAACGCCATTAACGCCGTTATTAAGCTGCGCGTGAATATTGCGTTTTAGGTGCTGCACCTTACGCAAACGAACAAGGCGCGCATCTTTCTCTACGTGCACAGATTGTGAATGAGGCGTGAGACGCTCAATGATGTCGTCGACCACATATTGGTTCTCATTGAGGTTTTTAGTGTCTTGAGAAAGCCAGTTGGCTAGCTCCATATCCTCGGTCGCGTTCTCGCCACGACCAATAGTCCCAGCCAGTGCCTCTGTATCGAGCTCGGTGCCATATCGGCTATATAGGCGCTCAGGCGTCGAGCCAATAAAGCTGTGTTTCGAATCCAGTACCAGCATAAAGTGGAAGCTGTGATGATTTTGCAGATAGCTCGCTTTAAGGAGTTGAGCGGCACAAATAGGCGCATCAAGCTTTAGCGTCGTTTTACGCGCCAAAACCACCTTCTTATATTCTTCGTCACTGATGCCTTTGAGTACTTTCTCAACCAAACCGCCCCACTGTTCTCTTTCTGGAACGTGGTTAATCTGTTCAATATGCGCAGACAAGGGAGCCAATATCGCAGCATCAACAGATAGCTTATTCAGAGCATTAATAGACGCAACGCGATCAGGTGATAAGTTAACGGCCAGCGACCAAGTGTCGTCAAAGCGAATCAATTCTATCTGAGGAAGAAAGAAGAAAGACTCCATGCAACGGCGATTTTTTTCAGTGTGGCCGTCAAACGAACGTCCACCCCAGATTCGCTGGTCTTCACCAAGAATCGCATACGCGGGAGCTGGATCTGAAAATGTGTGTAACTGACCAAGCGCAACCACCTCTTCACGAGTGTCGCGTGACTGCCAGTAAAACTTAGGAAAAAGCGGTTGAGCATGAAGCCATTCGATAAATGCAAACGATGGTTTTTGCGTGAGAACTTCAACACAACGAACTTCGCTTGCTTGGGCATTTTGTACTCGCTCAATCAAAGCGGAGATAGTTTGCTGGAAATGTGACAAATCGACCTCGTTCACATCTAAATTCTTATTATATTAGTTTGATACTTTATGAGTAGCACCCACTTAGATCAAGAATGTCCGATATCTTTTCAACATTCCTGTGACTTTAAGCGAGCCCCTCTATCATTTTAGACAATAACCATAAAAGCGATGAATTAAAACTTAGAAAAGGGTGACAACAAAAAGACCAAACGTGACACTGAAATGCGATATTCATCAGATTTTTATTCTATCAAACGCCATTTTGCGGTACTTTAATAAAGTATTTAAATTAATTTCAGGAAATCGGCAATGCAAAATATCGGGATGTCGTCAAAACTCAACAGCGTATGCTACGAAATCAGGGGGCCTGTACTCAAACATGCTAAGCGCATGGAAGAAGAAGGGCATAAAATACTAAAGCTTAATATTGGTAACCCCGCCCCATTTGGTTTTGACGCCCCTGATGAAATCCTTGTTGACGTAATCCGTAACCTGCCGACATCTCAAGGTTACTGCGACTCAAAAGGTATCTATTCAGCCCGTAAAGCGGTTGTTCAACACTACCAGAAAAAAGGTCTACGCAATCTTGACGTAGAAGACGTTTACATTGGTAACGGTGCTTCAGAGCTTATCGTTATGTCTATGCAAGCGCTACTAGATAATGGTGATGAAATCTTAGTTCCCGCTCCAGATTACCCTCTATGGACAGCGTCTGTTGCGCTTTCTGGTGGTACTCCGGTTCACTACATGTGTGATGAAGATGCAGACTGGTATCCAGATCTGGATGACATGCGCGCAAAGATCTCACCGAAGACTCGCGGCATCGTTCTTATCAACCCGAACAACCCTACAGGTGCGGTTTACAGCCGTGATTTCCTGCTTCAAGTTGTCGAGATTGCACGTGAACACGGCCTAATCATCTTCGCTGATGAGATTTACGACAAAGTCCTTTACGACGGCGCTGTACATACTTCTGTGGCAACACTTGCTGAAGACGTACTGATGGTAACGTTCAACGGCCTATCTAAAGCTTACCGTGTTTGTGGTTTCCGTGGTGGTTGGATGTTCCTAACGGGCCCTAAACATTTGGCCAAAGGTTATGTTGAAGGTTTAGAAATGCTTGCCTCTATGCGTTTGTGTGCCAACGTACCAATGCAGCACGCAATCCAAACGGCATTGGGTGGCTATCAGAGTATCAATGAACTGATCCTGCCTGGCGGCCGCCTACTTGAGCAACGTGACCGAGCATGGGAACTTATCAATAAGATCCCAGGTGTTTCTTGTGTGAAGCCAAAGGGCGCGATGTACCTGTTCCCGAAGATCGATACCGAGATGTACAACATCAAAGACGATCAGAAGTTCGTACTCGACTTCCTAAAGCAAGAAAAAGTACTGTTAGTACAAGGTACAGGCTTCAACTGGCCTAAGCCTGACCACTTCCGTATTGTGACTTTGCCACATATTGAAGACCTTGAAGTCGCAATTGGTCGCCTAGAGCGCTTCTTGCAGACTTACAATCAAGACGACCTTATTGAAGGTTAATCAGCACAAAGAAAAGTGGCTACAATTTGCTGTTTTAAAAGACTTTAACTTGTATTCATTCACTTCTATGCTTAAAAGGCTCCAGTTTAGGAGCCTTTTTTGTATCCGCTGTCTCGTTCTGTTTGAGTTAACATAAGGTACGAGTGGAGCACTCTTTAGAAAGGACACTTATGAAACAGAGCCATTTCTTCGCCCATCTCGCACGTATGAAACTTATCCAGCGCTGGCCTCTCATGCGCTCCGTATCAAGCGAGAATATTTCAGAACATAGTCTACAGGTCGCATTCGTTGCCCATGCCTTGGCACTTATCAAAAACAAAAAGTTTGATGGCAAACTCAATCCAGAACACATTGCCCTAATCGGGATGTACCATGACACCAGCGAAGTACTGACAGGTGATCTGCCTACCCCCGTAAAATACTACAACCCAGACATAGCTCAAGAGTATAAGAAGATAGAAGCCGCCGCAGAGCAGAGACTGCTTTCGATGCTGCCAGAAGAGTTTCAAGACGACTTCGCGCCTTTCTTGATCTCCGGCACCGCCAGCAAAGAAGAACAAAATATCGTAAAACAAGCCGACACTATCTGTGCTTATCTCAAATGTTTAGAAGAGCTCAGTGCAGGCAACCATGAGTATGAACAAGCTAAACGTCGGCTAGAAGAGACTCTCGAACAGCGCAAAAGTCCTGAAATGGACTACTTTCTCACCACCTTTGCCCCAAGCTTTGAATTATCACTAGACGAGATAAGCTAGCTGGGTATAAGTTGCTTGTAATTAGTTAAATAAAATCAATTTGATAGGTGATATTTTGAATTCTCAACTCGAATCTTCTTTTGTACTCGAACAAGAGTGGCAACATCGAAATGACGATGAACACAAAATAAGACGTGATGATCACCGCAGTCCTTATCAACGTGACCGAGCACGCGTGCTTCACTCTGCCGCTTTTCGTCGACTACAAGCAAAAACTCAAGTGCACGGTACCACAGTTAATGACTTTCACCGCACGCGCTTAACCCACTCGCTAGAAGCAGCTCAGCTTGGCACAGGTATAGTTGCTCAACTGAAAAAAAAGCAGCCCGAGTTTCGAGACCTATTACCGTCAGACAGCTTGATTGATTCACTGTGTTTGGCTCACGACATCGGTCATCCGCCATACGGACATGGCGGCGAAGTCGCACTCAACTATATGATGCGCGGCCACGGCGGCTTTGAAGGCAACGCTCAAACGTTTCGTATTGTCACACAGCTAGAGCCTTACACTGAGCATCACGGGATGAACCTATCTCGACGCACTTTGTTAGGTCTGATTAAGTACCCTTCTCTGCTTAGTGAGGTTCAAGCTAAATTGCAGTCTGAGCCCGTTAAGCACCAGCGACAGCTCCGATCCAAAGATTGGATGCCAGCAAAAGGTATCTACGATCATGATGAAGAACTGTTTAACTGGGTACTAGAGCCGCTTTCTGCTAACGATCAAAAACTTCTCAAACAAAAGAGAAAGTCTTCCACAGAGCCACTCGAACATAACAAGACTAAGTACAAGTCACTCGACTGTTCCATCATGGAGCTTGCGGACGACATTGCCTATGGCGTCCATGATCTGGAAGATGCGATCGTGCTTGGCTCAGTGACTAAAGCACAATGGGTCGAATCGGCTTACCCGCAACTGAAAGAGATAGCCGATCCTTGGATTTGTGGACACCTAGATTCAATTACTGAAATGCTGTTCTCTGGTGAACAGTATCGTCGAAAAGATGCGATTGGTGGAATCGTCAACGCACTGTTGACCAGTATCTCAATCAAGCGAGTAGATGCTAGCTTTGAGAGTGTGCTGTTGGCTTACAATGCGGCGCTTGAACCTAGCATGGACGGCACGCTCGATAAATTGAAACACTTTGTCAGCGAGTTTGTCATTCAAGTGCCGCAGGTTCAAGTTATTGAGTACAAAGGTCAGCAGATCATCATGGATATGTTTGAAGCCTTCAGCGCCGATCCTGAACGCTTGTTGCCACTGCCAATCAAGAAGCAATGGCTACAACATCAAGATGAATCCAGAAAGATGCGCGTGATTGCCGATTACATCTCGTCAATGACCGACGACCTTGCTCAGAAGATGCACCAACAGTTGTTTTCAGCACATACAGAATTCTAGACTTACTCGCGGTGCTTGGAGTCAGCACATTTAGACAAATATTGGTGAGATTAAGCTAAGTAGTTTTTCTCAAATACGCCCGGCGGCATTTGATTGATTTGAAACTGAATCATTTGGTCAAATGCCGTTAGTAGCGGACTGAAATCTCGGTCACCTTCTAACAAGTTCAGCAAATGGTACCCGGCTTCTACCGTCGACAAGCTATTTTCGCTTGGCGCTTTACGGATTCGGTAATTGCCTTTGAGATCTTTTGGCAGGTGGACCGTGCTTAGCGCATGCAAGTTGCTAGACACTTGCCACATCTTAAATGCCTTCTTCCAAGTTCCATCCAACAGAATCACTCGCAGCTTTTTATTTGGACGTGTTACAGACTCGACAGACACAGAGTGTTCACTCGGGTACAAAATCACGTGCTGATATTGCGTATCAGCCAGCATGGCATTCAGTTGTTCATTGTCTGAAAAGTCTTCACCGACAAACGTCACGCTATTACTTAAAGATAGCGAGAGAATACGTGCAGTTCCCATCGGACGATGCTCTTCTGATGGGTGCTGAAGAATGATAAGCTCAACGTTCGATTCTAGTGGTGTAACCCACTGACAAATACAAGCTTTCAACGCCTTACTGCATTGGGGGCAATAACGAGACATGGATGTAATGTGTACCCTGTTTTAATTTTCACTTCACTTTTATGCGTCATATTCCAACTAGAGCCAGTGCAGACTTGGGTCGTTTGGGATAAAAGTGCGATTGTCGATGGACAATGGTGGCGAATCCTAACAGGAAACTTTTCACATACCAACTACTCACATCTTCTGATAAATCTAGCAGGCTTGTGGATCATCAGCTATCTGTTTCAACCGAGCAAAAAACAGCTTGTTGTTGCTTTGCTTGTGATTAGTTTAGCGACTGGGGTCGCTCTGTTATTTTCGAGTATTCAGATCTACGTTGGTCTATCTGGCACTTTGCATGGGTTATTTGGCTTATTCGCGCTCAGAGAGGCTTTAAACGGCAGGAAATCTAGTTGGCTGTTAATGTTGGGATTAGTCGCTAAAGTCGCTTGGGAGCAGCTTATTGGTCCTTCTAGTACGACTGGTGAATTGATTAACGCTCGTGTCGCGATTGAAGCCCACCTAGCAGGTGCACTGGCCGGGGGCTTCATAGCTATCGTTTTAAACCTAACCAATAAAGAAACGGATCAAAGTTGAATTCTTTCGCGGTTCTTTTTAACTGTCGCTTCACCTATCCCTTTCACACTCGCCAAGTCATCAGCAGTTGTAAACGCACCGTTCTGCTCTCTGTAGTCGACAATCTCTTGGGCTTTTTTGTCACCAACACCAACCAGTAGTGCTGATAGCTCCTCTGCTGTCGCTGTATTGATGTTAACCGTAATCTCAATCCCATCGTAAAGCTCGGCCTTGGTTGGGCTATCTGCAAACACAACAGGGCTTAAAAGCATTAGAAATGAAAGAAGTAATGTTGAGTATATCGTGCGCATAAATCGGTTCCTTTGTTCAAAAAAGGTAACTTATACATTTGCCGCGCGAGATAACACTACCACCAGATAAAAATAAAGCGGGTCACCTAAATGGCCCGCTTCGTTATACATATTGTTTTCATCAGTTCGTTTGTTGGCTCACAAATCTGATTTATCGAATAAACCTAATATGTAAAACAACAACCATCGCATGTCAACTCTCGTTAGTCAGTCATCAAACAGGCTTAACTACCGAGCTAATCTAACTCAAGCTAACCTGAGCTTACTGACCTTGACCCACAACGTAGTACTCAACGTCTGCATTTTTTCGCAGTATGTTTAGTACATTAGTAAGGTCTTGCTGGTTACCAACGCGCTCCAACTGTGCACCAATTTGAGTGCTATAAGCTGGGTTGATTTCAGTCGTCACTTTTGAAAGCTCAACAACAACGATGTTACCGTTTTGGTCTTTAGATTGACCGAACACAGCTTGACCTGCTTCTGGTTTCGCTAGAGCGAATACAGATACAGCTAGTGGAGAGTTACGGTCAATCGTTTCAAGTTCAGTAAACTCAAGGTTGTTTTCCGCTAGAACAGCTTCGTTACCAGCTTTAAGGTCATTAACTAGAGAAACACCTAGCTCAACAGCTTGCTCTTCCGCTTTTACAGCAGATAGTGCAGCCACAACTTGATCTTTCACCTCTTCAAGAGGAAGAACTGTCTCATCACGAGTCTCTTCAACACGTACAACGATTACGTGCTCAGGTGCCACTTCGATAACTTCAGAGTTTAGGCCATCTTCTTTCACTTCAGGGCTCAAGATAGCTTGCATTACTGCAGGCGTCTTCAACACTTCAGGTGCATCAGCTTGAGAGATAAAGTCAGTTGTTGTGATCTTAGCGTTGATAGCTTCTGCAGAGTCATCTAGTGAATCAGGGAATTCAAACGCTACTTTTTCTAGCTCAGTTTGCATTTCGTAGAACTGGTCTACTGCGTGTTGGTCTAGAAGTTCTTGCTTAATCTCCGCTGCTACTTCTGCGTATGGCTGAGATTCAGGCGCTTTTAGTTCGTCTAGCTTGATGATGTGGTAGCCGAAATCAGACTTAACCAAACCAGTAGTATCACCAACGTTCTGAAGTGCGAAAGCTGCGTCTTCGAATGCTGGGTCCATAACATCACGTTCGATCCAACCTAGGTCACCGCCAACGTCTGCACTGCCGAAGTCGTCAGATTTCTCTTCCGCTAGCGTAGCAAAATCAGCGCCTGCGTTTAGCTCGTCTAGGATTGCTTGCGCTTTCGCTTCATCGTCGCCTTCAACAAGGATGTGGCTTACTTTACGTTGCTCTGCCGTTGAGTACTTGTCTAAGTGCTCTTGGTAGTATTTTTGTGCTTCTTCGTCGCTCACTTCAAGCTCAGACTTAAGTGCTTCAGCAGAAAGTTCAATGTAAGACACTTTAGCTTGCTCTGGACGAGTGTACGCTAGAGGGTTTTCAGTGTAGTACTGTTCGATTTGCTCGTCAGTTAGCTCAACGTTTTTCGCAAGGTCAGCGACAGAAAGGGTTACTGTACGAATATCACGAGTTTGTGCTATTAGCTTGCTTTGCGTGTCGATTTCGCCTTGAAGAACAAACTCACTGCCTTGAAGTGCAGTGACAAGCTGGTTACGCATTAGGTCACGACGCATGTATTCAGCGAAGCTTTCTGCGCTGAAACCTGCACGACGTAGTGCTGCTTGGTAAACCTCTTGGTCGAATTGACCCGCCGTTTGGAACTGAGGCATTTCTAGAATCATTGTACGGATTTGAGAATCACTGATTCGTAGGCCTAGAGACTCTGCTTGCTGCTCAAGTAGAACGTCGTTGATCATGCGATCAAGTACTGATTTACGGAAAGACTCTACGTATGCAGGGTCTGCAAGCATTTGAGCAAAGTAATCGCCAAGCTGAGATTGCATGCGATTGCGTTCGTTTTGGTAAGCTTGTTCGAACTCACCACGACCGATTTCTGTATTGCCAACTTTAGCTGCTGCGTTGTTACCGCCACCGGTGATGTAGCTGCCTACACCTGCGAATACGAATGACAGGATAATCAACCCAAGGATAATTTTTACCGCGATGCTATTCACGCCTTCGCGTAATCGATCCATCATAATTTAAGTGCTCTCCGGATATGAAGCATTGGCTTCAAAATAAAAATCTATTCACGCGATATTATCAGAAAAAGAAATGCGCATCAGTAGGATGCGCATAATTTAAATTAGTTCAATGTGCTTCGCACATATACTGTTTAAGAATGAAACATCATTTTCAAACAGTAAACGCATTTTACTGCCTTCCCTCTTTCATTTAGAGGTTTCAGCAGTAGAAATTAGTTACATGCGTCTTTTAGTGCTTTACCCGCTTTGAAGCCAGGTACTTTAGCTTCTGCGATTTGGATCTCTTCACCAGTTTTTGGGTTACGACCTGTACGAGCTGCGCGAGTACGAACACTGAAAGTACCAAAGCCAACAAGTGCAACTTGATCGCCTGATTGTAGCGTTGTACCAACGGCTTCGATGAATGCCTCTAGAGCGCGGCCAGCTGAAGCTTTAGAGATGTCTGCGTTTTCTGCGATTGATTCTACTAGTTGTGTTTTATTCACTGTTTTTCCCCCAATGTGTCATCTGTGACTACTTATCGATGACTGTACGTTCCATTTTGGATTTAATTTAGCTGCAAGCCTTATTGCAAAAGGGCTGCCGCTTTGTTTAATAACTTAGCGTCCAAAAAAAACGCTGACAAGCCTTTTCGGGCCTATCAGCGCAATTCTTTACTTATTTTTGCTATGCATCACTATTTTTTCACGTCAAACTCGACCCCTGACGGATCTCGTTCTAACGCTACTTTGAGTACTTCATCAATCCACTGAACCGTAATCACCTTCAAGTCAGCGATTACGTTGTCTGGAATCTCTTCCAAATCACGCTCATTGTCTTTAGGAATCAGTACCGTTTTGATGCCGCCACGGTGTGCTGCAAGCAGTTTTTCTTTCAAACCACCGATAGGCAAAACTTCACCACGAAGGGTAATTTCACCTGTCATACCGACCTCAGCTTTAACAGGGTTACCCGTCAAGCTAGACACTAATGCAGTACACATTGCGATACCCGCACTCGGGCCATCTTTCGGTGTCGCACCTTCCGGCACGTGAACGTGAATATCGCGCTTTTCGTAGAAATCTGAGTTAATACCCAGTTTTTCTGCACGAGAACGAACCACAGTCATCGCAGCTTGGATCGATTCTTTCATCACATCACCAAGTGAACCGGTTTGCGTTAGCTTACCTTTACCCGGCATTGCTTCAGTTTCGATAGTCAGTAGATCACCTCCAACTTGAGTCCAAGCTAACCCAGTCACTTGGCCGATACGGTTGCTTTCATCCGCTTTACCGAAGTCATGACGTTGAACGCCTAAGTACTCTTTCAGGTTATCAATGTTAACCGTTACAGACTTAAGGTCGCTGTCTAGCAAGATATTCTTCACTGCTTTACGACAGAGCTTAGAGATTTCACGCTCTAGGCTACGTACACCCGCTTCACGCGTGTAGTAACGAATGATGCCGATGATTGCAGAGTCTTCAATCTCAATCTCATGAGGCTTAAGACCATTGCGTTGAACTTGCTTATCGAGTAAGTGGCTCTTAGCAATGTTCAGCTTTTCATCTTCTGTGTAACCAGACAGGCGAATCACTTCCATACGGTCCAGTAGTGGGCCGGGAATGTCCATCGAGTTAGACGTTGCAACGAACATCACATCAGACAGATCGTAATCGACTTCTAGATAGTGATCGTTAAATGCGTTGTTCTGCTCAGGGTCTAGAACTTCTAGAAGTGCTGAGGATGGGTCGCCACGCATATCAGAAGACATCTTATCGATTTCATCTAACAGGAACAGTGGGTTTTTAACGCCAACTTTAGACATTTTCTGGATTAATTTGCCTGGAAGTGAGCCGATGTAAGTACGACGGTGACCACGAATTTCAGCTTCATCACGAACGCCGCCTAGCGCCATACGTGTGTACTTACGACCCGTTGCCGCAGCAATCGAACGACCTAGCGAGGTTTTACCTACACCAGGAGGACCTACAAGACAAAGGATTGGACCTTTTAACTTGTTGATACGGTTTTGTACTGCCAAGTACTCAAGAATACGTTCTTTAACACGCTCTAAGCCGTAGTGATCTTCGTTTAAGATCTCTTCCGCTTTGGCTAAATTCTTTTTAACTTTTGAACGCCTAGCCCAAGGAACACCAACCATCCAATCAATGTAGCTACGTACTACTGTTGCTTCAGCAGACATTGGCGACATCATTTTCAGTTTTTGAAGTTCTTGCTCAGTTTTCTCACGAGCTTCTTGAGGCATCTTAGAATCATCGATCTTCTTCTTCAGAGTCTCGAATTCATCAGGTGCATCGTCCATCTCGCCAAGTTCTTTCTGAATCGCTTTCATTTGCTCATTCAGGTAGTACTCACGCTGAGACTTTTCCATCTGCTTCTTAACACGACCACGGATGCGTTTTTCAACCTGCAGGATATCAATCTCTGATTCCATTTGGCCCATCAGGAACTCTAGACGCTCAGTCACATCTAGAATCTCTAGTACGTGCTGTTTGTCTACCAGTTTAAGTGGCATGTGTGCTGCGATGGTATCAGCAAGGCGAGCGGCCTCATCAATCCCATTCAGAGAGGTTAGAACCTCTGGTGGGATCTTTTTGTTTAGCTTAATAAAGCCTTCGAATTGATTGATCGCGCTGCGAACAACCACTTCTTGTTCTTTTTCGTCAAGTTCTGTGGTAACAACATATTCGGCATCCGCTAGGAAAAATTCACTTTCTTTGAACTCGTGAATTTTTGCACGTTGCTGACCTTCAACAAGTACTTTAACCGTACCATCAGGGAGCTTAAGTAACTGAAGAATGGTAGCGACGGTACCTACTTTAAATAGGTCGTCAATTGAAGGCTCATCAGTGTCCGCTTCTTTCTGCGCAACAAGTAGTACTTGTTTGTTAGCTTCCATTGCCGACTCTAGGCAAGTAATCGATTTTTCACGACCAACAAACAATGGAATAACCATGTGTGGGTAAACCACTACATCACGTAGAGGTAGCACGGGGATTTCGATACGCTCGGAACGTTCCAAGTTCATATATTTCTCTCTTCCGCTTTAACTTATAAAGCAGTATATGGGGCTTAAACGACTGGATTCAATGGAAGAATAAAAAAAAGGAGGTAATTGCTTACCTCCTTTTTCAATTTGAGCGACTTGTCTAAAAAAGACCTACTCTGCAACAGCTGCTTGATTGTCTGAGTTGCTGTAAATCAACAGTGGCTCTGACTCACCATTGATTACCGACTCATCAATCACAACTTTGCTTACATCAGTTGAAGATGGCAGTTCGTACATCGTTTCTAGTAGAACACCCTCCAAGATAGAACGTAGACCACGAGCACCCGTTTTACGGCTCATCGCTTTCTTAGCAATCGCACGTAACGCGTCTTCGCGGAACTCTAGTTCTGTATCCTCTAGCTCAAATAATGCTGCGTACTGTTTAGTAAGTGCATTCTTTGGCTCACAAAGGATTTGGATTAGCGCTTCTTCATCAAGCTCTGTCAATGTTGTCGTAACAGGTAGACGACCAATGAATTCTGGGATTAGACCGTACTTCACTAGATCTTCAGGTTCTACTTGAGTGAACAGTTCACCGATAGTTTTTGTTTCGTCTTTTGAACGCACTTCAGCGCCAAAGCCGATACCAGAACCTGTTTCTACACGTTGTTCAATCACTTTATCTAGGCCAGCAAATGCACCACCACAGATAAATAGGATCTTAGACGTGTCCACTTGCAAGAACTCTTGCTGTGGATGCTTACGACCACCTTGTGGTGGAACAGAAGCAACTGTACCTTCAACAAGTTTTAGTAGAGCTTGCTGTACACCTTCACCAGACACGTCACGCGTGATTGATGGATTTTCAGCTTTACGAGAAATCTTGTCGATTTCATCGATGTAAACAATGCCGCGTTCCGCTTTCGCTACGTCGTAATCACATTTCTGAAGCAACTTCTGGATGATGTTTTCAACATCTTCACCCACGTAACCCGCTTCGGTTAGTGTAGTTGCGTCTGCCATTGTGAAAGGAACGTCTAGGAAACGAGCCAGTGTTTCAGCCAGTAGCGTTTTACCACTACCGGTAGGACCGATAAGAAGAATGTTACTCTTACCTAGTTCTACGCCTTCAGCTGTCGTATCACCATTACGTAAACGCTTGTAGTGGTTATATACTGCAACTGCTAGCACTTTTTTCGCGTATTCTTGACCGATTACATAGTCATCAAGGTGCTCACGAATCTCACGCGGCGTTGGCAGCGATTCAGATTCTTTCTTAGGAAGAACATCTTTAATTTCTTCACGAATAATGTCGTTACAAAGATCGACACATTCATCACAAATGTAAACAGAAGGACCTGCGATTAACTTGCGAACTTCGTGCTGGCTTTTGCCACAGAAAGAGCAGTAAAGCAGTTTACCGCTACCACCCTCTTTGCTTTTATCTGTCATTCGCTAACCTCTTAGCCTTTACTCTCTATGGTTTGAGTGTATATCAATTTGCATCACTTTGCGTCAAACAATTGCCCTGCAATTATTGACCGCGGTGATTAAGAACTGAATCCACTAAACCGTATTCTACTGCTTGATCAGCAGACATGAAATTGTCACGATCTGTATCACGCTCAACAACTTCTAGAGGCTGACCAGTGTGCTCTGCCAATAGTTTGTTTAGCTTTTGTTTGATCGTTAGGATCTCTTGCGCATGAATCTGAATATCAGACGCTTGGCCTTGGAAACCGCCAAGTGGCTGGTGAATCATTACGCGGGAGTTTGGAAGCACGTGACGCTTACCTGGAGTACCACCCGCTAGTAAGAATGCGCCCATAGAACAAGCTTGACCCATACATACTGTGCTCACGTTCGGCTTGATGAACTGCATTGTGTCGTAGATTGACATACCTGCTGTTACGCTACCGCCCGGCGAGTTGATGTAAAGGTAGATATCTTTGTCTGGGTTTTCCGATTCCAAGAAAAGCAGTTGAGCCACGACAAGATTTGCCATGTGGTCTTCCACTTGACCTGTTAAGAAAATGATTCGTTCTTTTAATAGACGAGAATAAATATCGTAAGAACGTTCACCACGGGAAGTCTGTTCAACCACCATAGGAACTAGTGCGTCCATAATCGATGGCATTGTATTTTTTTCTTGGTAGCTCATATTCTTATGTCCCTAAAATAAATGGCCCGAATGATTAAATCATACGGACCATTGTTAGCAGAATTGTTGACCGTACGTCAACCTTCTACGTCAGATATTACTATATTAAGCAGGTTGCTGATTCATTAGCTCGTTGAAGCTAGCTTCTTTATCAGAAACTTGAGCTTTAGCGATGATTGCATCAATAGCTTGCTCTTCTAGAGCAACGTTGCGCATGTTGTTCATCATTTGCTCGTTTTGCTCGTAGTAAGCAATAACTTCAGATGGATCTTCGTATGCTGTAGCCATCTCTTCGATGATAGCTTTAACTTTCTCGTCGTCAGCTTTTAGCTCTTCAGTCTTGATTACTTCACCAAGTAGAAGACCTACAACTACGCGACGTTTAGCTTGCTCTTCGAACAGCTCACGTGGAAGTTGGTCAGCAGCTTCAGTGTTGCCACCGAAACGTTGAGCAGCTTGTTGACGTAGAACACCGATCTCTTGATCGATTAGAGCAGAAGGTACGTCGATGTTGTTTTCGTTAACTAGACCGTCGATAGCTTGCTCTTTGATGCGGTTCTTAACAGCTTGCTTAAGCTCACGCTCCATGTTCTTACGAACTTCAGCTTTAAGACCTTCAACGCCGTCAGTTGCGCCGAACTTAGCAACGAATTCTTCGTTTAGTTCTGGAAGTTCACGAGCTTCAACTTTGTTTACTTTGATTGCAAACTTAGCTGCTTTACCTTTTAGGTTTTCAGCGTGGTAATCTTCTGGGAAGTTTACGTCGATTTCGAATTCCATACCTGCCGTTTTACCAACAATACCGTCTTCGAAACCAGGGATCATGCGACCAGCGCCCATCTCTAGTGGGAAGTTCTCAGCTTTACCGCCTTCGAACTCTTCCCCGTCGATAGAACCAACGAAATCGATAGTTGCACGAGAACCAGCGTCAGCTGCAGTGTCAACTTCAGTCCAAGTGGCTTGTTGCTTACGTAGAGTTTCGATCATCTCTTCAACGTCTGCGTCTTTAACTTCTACTGCTGGCTTCTCAACAGTGATGTTTTCTAGACCTTTCAGCTCAACTTCTGGGTAAACTTCAAAAGTTGCGTTGAATACTAGGTCAGCGCCTTCGTTGTTTTCAACTGATGCGAAAGTTGGTGCGCCAGCTGGGTTGATTTTCTCTTTAACGATCGCTTCGATGAAGTGACGTTGCATTACTTCGCCCATCACGTCTTGACGTACTGCTTTGCCGTACATTTTAGCAACCATCTTCATTGGCACTTTGCCTTTGCGGAAACCATCGAAACGACGGTTTTTCGCGATGTTGCGTAGTTCAGCTGTAACTGCATCTTCAATGTTAGCAGCAGGAACAGTAATATTAAGACGGCGCTCTAGGCCTTCTAGCGTTTCAACAGTAACTTGCATTATATAAACCTCAAAACTGGCTCAGCAATCTGAGCATATGAGCCGTAACTTAGCTTTAATTCAAAAGCCGGCGTTGTTGGCTGCATCCTTGTGTTGTGCTCTATCCGAACACCTAATTTAAAATTGAGCATTGATGTTTGAATTGATCATTCAACCAAACACCAGACTAATCAGCGATATCTTCATCTTCACATACTTGTTAAGAGCTCAGTTTTCACTCGCTAATAAAAAGCAGCGAAGCTTGTTTTCGGAAACAAGAAAGGTATCTCCGATTAGCCTCAGGACAGAAATTTTAGACGCGACATTCTAGCGATCTGTTTAATCTCTGTCGAGCCGTTCACCTCTGCTTGATGATGAATGCTCTAAATTCGTCCAACTAAATGATACAAAAACGTTCAGAACATCACTTAGCACAACAGAAATGGGGACAATAGCGACTTTTTCAAGGGAATCGAGGGCTTTTTTTGCTAAAAACCTTAAAAAGAGATCTTGCTCTTGTTTTACCCCTCAGAGTCGATAACTTTTTCAACAATCTCCGTTACAAAGCCTTAACCTAATGCCATCTACTGGCTCTCTATTTTCAGTAAAAACTACCGCTAATTGCTGTGATGAATGAGAGAAAGCAGGATTTATATTGTCGCCCCCGATTTAGCAGAGAACCAGCATGTTTCAAGCTTCGAGAATTCGTATCCTGTTGTTGATCGTCTACAGCGTCTTGATGACCCTTGGTGGTCACTGGGTATGGAATACGAGCCATCAAAGTTTGTTAAATGATCACCAATCTAACTTAGACCGCTTTTCCGTCCACATTGCCAGCCAATTGGATAAGTTTGCCCATATCCCTGAGCTGCTTTCGAAGGATAAAGAGCTGGTTGATGCCCTGCACTCACCAAGCAACACTGCTCAGATTGAACTCACCAATCGCTATCTAGAGCACGTAAACTCAGTGATTCAGGCGTCTGACACCTATTTATTGGATAGCATCGGTACCACTATCGCGGCAAGTAACTGGAACCTAAAACATTCTTTTGTTGGGCGTAATTTTGCCTTTCGCCCTTATTACCAACAAGCCATTCAAGGACATGAAAAGCAGTACTTTGCTTTAGGTTCGACTTCAGGAAAGAGAGGCTACTATTACTCTTATCCGGTCTCTTATGCTGCTGAAATCATTGGTGTAATTGTGGTAAAAATGGATTTATCTTCGATTGAAGCAAGCTGGCAAGGTAAACAGAGCTTTTTTGTCGCGGATGATAAAGACCAGATTATCTTTATGTCGAGCAACCCTGAATGGCTTTTCAAAAGCCTTCAGCCACTAAGCGAAGCACAACACACTCAAATTCAAGAAAGCAGGCAGTATCTCGATACAAAAATAGAAAGCCTGCACTTCTCCGGCGATTTAGACAATGTCACCAGTCGTATTGAGTCGCCACACAAACTCGTCCAAGAGCAGTTCTTTAGCTCATCTCGCTTCCTAGCCGAGCCAAAACTCACCATACGGGTATTTTCTCCGACCCACTTAGTTTGGTGGGACTTGGTTGCTTACCTTGTGGTTTTGAGCCTTGTTTTTGCGATTATTTATCTAACGATGCAACTCAATCTCCATCGACAACAAAGACGTGTTCAGATAGATAGGCTGCAATCCGAAGCAAAACAAAAGCTCGAATTTCAAGTGCTTGAGCGTACATCGGAGTTGCATGTCGAGATCAAACACCGCATCGAAACCGAGCATGTGCTGAGGCAAACTCAAGACGAGCTCATCCAAGCCGCCAAACTGGCGGTGCTAGGGCAGATGTCAGCGAGCATCAGTCACGAGCTAAACAACCCGCTCGCTGCAATTCGCAGTTATGCCGACAATGGCCGACTCTTCCTTGCCAAAGAAAAAACCGATCGTGTCGATGACAATCTATCGCGAATCTCGGCACTCACTGATCGCATGGCGAAAATCAGCCACCAGCTTCGCTCCTTCGCCAAGAAATCCACTGCGGAAGAGCTACACACCTTACAAATACTCCCTGTATTACAATCATCGAAAGAGCTGATGAAGCCACAGCTCAAGAGTGAACGAGTTAAGGTCAACGAACTCCCTGAAATCTTTGATGCTTGCGTGCTCGCCAACGCTATTCAACTGGAACAGGTGATCATTAACCTGCTGACTAATGCGATTCAGGCGATGGAACAACAAGATGATAAACAATTAGCTATTCTGTTAGAGATTAGGGAGTCCGACCATCAACAAGCCCAGACCTTGCTGATTCATGTCGATGATAATGGTCCCGGCTTCACCTCCCCTTCGAACGGACACTTTTTTGAACCCTTCCATACCACCAAGAAAAACGGACTTGGACTTGGGCTATCGATTTCTCAACAAATAATCAGCGGAATAAATGGCAAGCTCGTTACAGGAAGCAGCCCCCAAGGTGGTGCTCGATTTAGTATAGAGTTACCCCTTGTTGAACAAGAACAGCAAGCAAAAACTCAGCAATAACCAGAATACAAAGAAGTAAAGGAATCACTATGTGTCACGTCTATTTCATTGATGATGAATCCGATCTAAGAATGGCGATTGGACAGAGTTTCGAGCTTGCCGACATTGATGCCGAATTCTTTCCCGATGCGGAGTCTGCTCTGATCGCGATTCAAGAAAACGGCTTACCTCACGTGATCATCACTGATATCTGTTTACCGGGTCTATCCGGGCATGACTTGCTCAACACTGTCATGCATAAAGACAAAGAGATTCCCGTCATCATGATCACAGGACACGGTGACATCTCGATGGCAGTGCAAGCGATTCAAGACGGCGCCTACGATTTTATCGAGAAGCCTTTTGCCAATGAACGCTTAATAGAGACAACCAAACGCGCTATTGAAAAGCGCCAGCTGACCTTGGAAAACCTTGAACTCAAACGCTCACTCAAAGCCAGTAAAACTCTTGGACCAAGAATCATTGGTGATACTCAATCCATGACTGAGCTTCGCTCTGTGATTACCCATGTCGCTGACACCAACACCGATATCTTGTTATTTGGAGAGACAGGCACAGGTAAAGAGCTGGTCGCGCGCTCCCTACATGAGCAAAGCAGCCGCAGAGAACAAAACTTTGTCGCAGTAAACTGTGGCGCCGTTCCTGAAAACCTAATTGAGAGTGAGCTCTATGGCCATGAAAAAGGCGCATTCACAGGCGCCGAGAATAAACGCGTGGGTAAATTCGAATTTGCTCAAGGGGGAACCCTGTTCTTAGATGAAATAGAGTCCATGCCGATGCAAGCACAGATACGCCTACTACGAGTATTGCAAGAACGCGCCATTGAAAGGGTTGGCTCAAACGGCTTGGTGCCCCTGGATATCCGCGTGATTGCGGCCACTAAAGTCGACCTAAAAAAGGCTGCTGAAGAAGGAACTTTCCGCCAAGATCTCTATTACCGACTTAATGTTGTGACCCTAGTTTTGCCACCGTTAAGAAGCCGCCAAGAAGATATCCCTGCGCTTTTCCATCACTTCTTGTTGGTCGCTGCGGCGCGTTACGGAAAAACAGCCCCAGCACTTCCAAAAAAGGAACTGCACGGGCTTTTAGTACATGATTGGCCTGGGAATGTGCGTGAGCTACGCAATAGCGCTGAACGCTTTATCTTACTCGGAAAATTAGCTCAATTGGGTGATGGAGCAAGCTCAGAAATCCACTCAGACGCTAGCATTAGCCTATCGGACCAAGTGGCAGAATTCGAAAAAACGGTGATCGAGCGCGCTTTGATTGAGAATGAAGGGAGTATAAAATTAACCATGTCTCAATTAAGTGTCCCAAGAAAAACGCTTTACGACAAAATGCAGCGTTACCAAATTAACAAAGATAATTTTAAGTAAAATAATAGATTTCAAAGTGAAAAATTAAGCCGTGAAATACAAGAATCAACATAGAAACAAAACTCAAAGCGCAGCTTGATCTCAAGCTATATCGAAACTGGCAGAGATTAGATTCCTCTTCCATAATTCATGCGTCGGTTATAAGGAAAAGTTGCATATGAATGAAAAAACGACCATTCCTATCATTGTAGAAACAGTGCTGATTGATGACCATTATGTAGTAGAAAAAAGGTCTGGGCGCGAGCGAAGAAAGAAGAAAGTACGCTGGAAAGGCTATGACAGACGTTTAAGAGGCACAGCAAGGCGTGGAAAAAATAAAGCGATAGATGAAAAGGTGTAACTCTTCATATTATCGCCGTTATTTACAAGAAGATCCCTCCGGGCATGCCTGGTCTACTTACCGTGACAACACTAAAGCGTTTATCAAAATTACAAACAGCTTACGCTGTAATTTTGGAACTGGCATTCATCTAGGATTAAACCCGTGGGCTTCTGTATCCACAGAATAAAACCGTTCGTTAGACTAGACGTATATATAAACCGCCCACTACTTGGTTATGATCTCTGGCCCCATCAAGGTGGTTGGTAACCAAGTTGATACCCAAGGCACGTAAGTTACGATTATCAAGAACAAGAACATCACACCAACCCACGGCAGCGCCGCCTTCACCACATTCATCATCGACATCTTGGCGACACCAGCGGTCACAAATAGGTTAAGCCCAACAGGCGGCGTTATCATGCCTATCTCCATGTTCACCACCATCATGATACCTAAGTGGATTGGGTCAATACCGAGTGCAATCGCGATTGGGAAAACCAGTGGTGCAACAATGATCAATAGACCAGATGGCTCCATAAACTGACCACCAATCAACAGCAATACGTTCACCATAATCAAGAAGGTGATTGGGCCAAGACCAGCCGATAGCATAGATTCTGTAATCATTTGTGGAATACGTTCTTCTGTCAGAACGTGCTTCAGAATCAGTGCATTGGCAATGATAAACAGCAGCATGATCGTCAGCTTACCTGCGTCATAAAGCGTATCTTTAGTGTCTTTGTGGAAGAAGGTTTGGAACACTTTAACTATCGCTGATTTGGTGTTGTTCTTATCAGCGAACGGCCCCATATCTTTGTAGATAAAGTTAGCGATAAAGAAGGCGTACACCGCTGCCACTGCCGCCGCTTCGGTCGGAGTAAAGATACCACCGTAGATACCGCCAAGAATGATGACGATCAGTAACAAACCCCAGCTTGCGTCTTTAGCGGCTGCGAACATCTCACCCCAACCCACAAACGGTTGCGCTGGAATCTTCTTAATGCGTGCTGCAATGTAGATAGCAATCATCAACATCACGCCCGCCAACAAACCCGGGATCACGCCACCAAGGAACATACGACCTACCGATACATCGGTTGCTGCTGCGTAAACCACCATTACGATTGACGGCGGAATCAAGATACCCAAAGTACCGGCATTACAGATAACACCTGCAGCAAACTCTTTTGAGTAACCATTTTTGATCATACCTGCGATAACGATACTACCGATTGCCACTACCGTTGCTGGTGAAGAGCCAGACAGCGCTGCGAACATCATACATGCCACAACCGACGCCATCGCCAAGCCACCCCGGAACCAGCCAACCATCGCGATCGCGAAACGAATAATACGTTTCGCCACGCCACCTGTAGACATAAAGCTAGAAGCCAAGATAAAGAAAGGAATCGCTAACAGTGTGTAGTGACCGGCAAAAGCATTAAACAGAGTTTGTGCGACCGATGCCAATGATGCATCTGAATGCATCAACAAAAACAGGATGCTTGATAAACCTAAGGAAATCGCAATTGGCACACCGACCAACATAAAAGCAATTACCATCAAAAATAGAAATAACATTGCCATGATTAGTCTTCCTTACCGTTAGGCTTTGTACCCGACACGTTGGTCTTGTTGTTCGTAGTCGAATCCAATACTGCAGTCGCGTCTTCGTCAGAACCCGCAAGCACATCCGCTTTCAACGCATCTAGCTCTTCTTCGGCTTCATGACCTGCAATCATGCGGTCGAGTTTGCCCGTCACAACTTGATAAGCAACTTGGATGAATCGGAACGTTAGTAATGCCATACCAATCGGCAATGCCATATAAGGGATAAAGCGTGGCAACTTTTCGTATCGCTCACCTTCATTCAGCCAGTCAGCAAGAAACTGAAGCATCTCTGGCATTGGGATATCATCGGTTTCATACCATGCGCGATCGGTCGCGAATGGGTACCAATAGTTCCATGAACCAATGAGAAGTAAGATTGAAAAGGCAAGGCAGCTAGTGACGGCAATTAACGCGTACACTTTGCGTAGCTTTTCAGGCGCAAGGTTGATGATGACATCAACACCAATGTGGAAGTGTTTTTTAACGCCGTAAGAAGCGCCTACTAATACCATCCATGCGAACATGAATACCGTCAGTTCTAATGCCCATAAAATGTTGTCGTTGAACGCGTATCGAAAGACCACGTTCGCAAAAGTAAGTAGGGTCATTGCACCCAGAAAGAAGGCTATTAAAGACTCTTCAATTAAATCGGTGACTTTTCCGACTTTGGAAAATAAAGACTGTTCCATTTGAGACTGTTCCATAAAATGCTCCGCTTATAATTGTTTTAATAAAGGGCAGCGGTAGGGAGCCGCCACCCTATAGCGGTGTTATTGGTTTGAAGCTAATGCTGCATCGATAAGATCTGAACCGATGTCTTTTTCAAACTTCTTCCATACTGGTTGAAGTGCTGTTACCCATGCTTGACGCTGTTCAGGCGTCAACGTACGAACCTCACCACCGGCTTCGATGATGTTGTTTTTGTTCGCTAGGTTAACTTTTGAAGATTCAGCGTTACGCGTTTCAGAGACTTCCTGGACGATTGTGCCAAGCTGTGTACGTACATCTTCAGGTAGGTCTTTCCAGAAGTCGTTTGACGTTACGACTAGGTAATCCAAAATGCCGTGATTGGTTTCAGTCACGCCGTCTTGCACTTCAAAAAACTTCTTACCGTAGATGTTTGACCAAGTGTTCTCTTGACCATCGATAACCTTAGTTTGCAGGCCACCGTATACTTCTTTGAACGACATTTTCTGAGGGTTGGCACCTAACTGCTCAAACTGAGCCACCAATACGTCTGATGCTTGAACACGGAACTTCAAACCTTCTGCATCTTCTGGGCTGATAAGCGGTTTGTTCGCAGACATCTGCTTCATGCCATTGTGCCAGAATGCCAAGCCTTGCAGACCACGACGCTTCATTGCGTTCTTCAGCTTTTCACCAGATTCTGAGTTTTGGAAACGGTCAACGGCTTCTACATCTTCAAACAGGAACGGAAGGTCAAAAATGCGGTATTTCTTAGTGAACTTTTCAAATTTAGACAGCGAAGGTGCCGCCATTTGAACATCACCATTTAACAGGGCTTCCAGTACCTTGTTATCATCGTAAAGCGTTGAGTTTGGGAAAACTTGCATACAAGCTTTACCATTCATTTCCGTGTTTACTCGCTCTTCAAGTAGAGAAGCAGCGATGCCTTTCGGGTGCTTATCCGTGTTAGTTACATGACTGAATTTAATCACGATTTCACCTGGGTCACAGTTTGCAGCAGCATTAAAACTGGTGAGTGCCAGAGCAGATACAGACAGCAGGGTAAGAGGCTTAAGCATTATTATTCTCCTTAGTAAACAAAGCAGCCCTTCAATGGGAACTGCGTGCTTTCACTAAGGCAATTAGTGCGCCACATTGATACAAACCATTAACAACTCTTTAACCATAAGGCTTGGCAATATCGAGTCGCTCACCATGCAGCTCAGCTAATAATATTAATGGGTGGGAAATGACCCATAGAATATTTATAAATGGGTGGGAGTTGACCAAATTATCAATGATGAAATAAATGTAAGGAGGAAAAATAAAGGCCACCACTTCGGTAAACAAAGTGACAGCCTTATATAGAGATTCTATAGAGCTGGTTATCTCAATAGTATATTGAAATATTGTCTGAGTCAGATAATTACGATTTCTGCATACGCTTTTTAAGTCGTGCTAAATCAATAGCACTTGAACGTACCGTCAGCTTAATGCACTCGTAGTCGTACTCTTCTTTCACCACGCTCATGTTTGATCGGATCTCACCAATGATGCCTTGTCCAGAATAAGGGATCGTGATTTCCTCTTCGATCATGCCTTGTTCAGCCACGCCCACGATGTATTTATGAAGCTTGGTGATATCCAGAGGATCACGAGTTGACGTCAGCATCGCATCTGGGAATTCGTCCATCAACGCAAGCTGCTGCTCCTCACTCAATCTATCGCACTTGTTCAGTACCAAGAGTTTTTCACTGTCTTCAACGCCCACTTGCGCCAATACTTCGTGTACCACATCGAGCTGAGCGCGGAATGAAGCGTCAGACGCATCAACCACATAGAGTAGCAGTGACGCGTCGTGTGCTTCCGCAAGCGTTGAGTGGAATGAAGCAACCAAATCATGTGGCAGCTTCTTGATGAAACCAACCGTATCTGACACTAGGATACGCGGCTGAGTGATCGGCTGAAGCGCACGAACCGTGGTGTCTAGGGTTGCGAATAACTTGTCTTCACCACTTACTTCGGTTGCGGTCATTGCGCGCATCATCGAAGATTTACCCGCATTGGTGTAACCGACTAGAGCAACGGTGAAAAGCTCCGAACGCTTAGTACGTCGATTCTTCATTTCATCTTGTACGCTTACCAGCTCACGCTTAAGCGCAGCAATTTGGTCGCGTACTTTACGACGGTCAAGCTCTAGTGAGGTTTCACCAGCACCCTGACCCATTTGACGTTCTTTGTCACCGTCGGCTGTTTCACGAAGTCGAGGTACTAAGTAATTTAGGCGAGCGATTTCAACTTGCAGACGTGCGGTACGAGTACGGGCGTGGCGACTGAAGATTTCGATGATGATACCGGTGCGGTCAAACACCTCGACACCCAAGTGAGCTTCCACGTTACGCAGTTGAGAAGGGCTCAAATCACAGTCAAATACCACGACATCAGCAGTACCAAACTCCATCTCTTCAGATGGCAGGTCATCAAAATCGATCTCATCAATCCCAGCATGAAAGTCAAAAGACTCATCGATGAAATCTTCGTCTTCCACTTCTTGAATCGAACCTTGGTAACCGGTTAGGTGAGCAATTTCTGCAAGCTTACCGGCACCCAACACGTCTTGTCGTTGGGTGGAACTGTGGTGTTGTGACTGAGTACCGACCACTTTAAACCCTAGGGTTGTCACTAATCGAGCAAGTTCAGCAAGAGACTCTTTTGCTTCGTCACCTTTAAAATCGGGTGTCGTAATAGAGATAAGTAGAGCGTTACTAGCGGAGGGTTTTGCTGTTAGTTTCATGTTTTATTCTGTCTATGCACAAAAGTGCACCTAGTATTGGGTCTAAAGTAGCGCGATCCTACGCTGTTCTCAGTCCGCTTTATAGAGCTAACCGTGACTAATTGGCGATATTATTTCAGTTAATCTACTTATCTCGTTTATCCCTCTGTTTTCATGAGGAAATAAAACGAGCTAAAACAACAAAAAGGCAGCATCACATTGTCAATTACGAATTGGTGATACTGCCTTGTTCTAAGCTTAGTCTTCAATTGAGCGACTGACTCAAAAACTAGAAATCAATTCTCGCTTCAGTCTGCGCATCAAAGAATACCGCTTTCGACAGGTCGAAATGCAGCGGTGCCATCTGCCCTACCGACACTTCAAATTCCGGTGATAAGCGACACGCCACCTCTTGGTCGTTCACCTTCACCATCGCAATCGTATCTGGTCCTGTCGGTTCTAGAACTTCCAACTGTAAATCCAGTTTAGTGGTTGCCGACAGATCATCGCCTTGTTGCTCAGTAATGTGCTCTGGGCGCAGGCCAATCACCACTTCTTTACCGTCTTGTTCACGCATGCTTTTCGGCAGTCGAATATGATGCTCTTGATCCGCCGTACCAATAACCTTAATGATCGGGTTCTGCTCCTCGTCGAGATCCACCATAGTCTTGATAAAGTTCATCGATGGTGACCCCATAAATCCTGCCACAAACATGTTGCTTGGCTTGGTGTAGATCTCTTGCGGTGTGCCTAACTGCTGCAATTCGCCATCTTTCATTACTGCGATGCGGTCAGCCAGCGTCATTGCCTCGATTTGATCATGGGTTACATAAACAATCGTAGTGTTGAGCTTTTGATGTAGGCGCTTAATCTGATGGCGCATTTCCACACGCAGCTTGGCATCTAGGTTAGAAAGCGGCTCATCAAACAAGTACAACTTAGGACGACGCGCCAGCGCACGCCCCATCGCCACACGCTGACGTTGACCACCCGATAGTTGTGAGGGTTTGCGATCCAGCAATTGTTCAATTTGCAACATTTCAGCGACGCGATTCACCTCAGCATCGATCTCGTCCTGCGGCATCTTGCGGATCTTCAAGCCGAAGGCGATGTTGCCGCGTACCGTCATGTTTGGGTAAAGTGCGTATGATTGGAACACCATCGCAATGTCGCGATCTTTGGGTTCAACCTGAGCGACATCGACACCATCAATCACGATTTCACCCGAGCTAATGTTTTCAAGCCCAGCAATGGTGTTCATTAGGGTGGATTTTCCACACCCCGAAGGGCCGACAAGTATCAAGAACTCCCCCGAATCGATACTAATGTCGATGCCCTTTAACGTTTCGTTGTCCGCGTTGCGATAGGTTTTACGGATCTGTTTTAAATCTAATGTTGCCATGGGTAATTATCCTTTTACTGATCCTGCCGTTAGGCCACGAACAAAGTATTTTCCTGCAAAGACATACACCAACAATGTTGGCAGTGCGGCGATGATCGCAGCAGCCATATCGACGTTGTACTCTTTAACGCCCGTGCTGGTGTTGACTAAGTTGTTTAATGCAACGGTGATCGGCTGAGTCTCTGAGCCTGAATACACCACCCCGAATAAGAAATCGTTCCAGATAGCGGTAAACTGCCAGATCACGGTCACCATGATGATGGGGGTGGATATTGGTAATAAGATCTTGAAGAAAATGGTAAAGAATCCCGCACCATCCAGTTTTGCCGCTTTGATCAATTCATCAGGAATCGAGATGTAGAAGTTACGGAAGAACAGCGTTGTAAACGCCATGCCATAGATAACGTGCACAAGTACCAAGCCAATGGTGGTATTTGCTAACCCCATCTTGCCCAGTACGGTCGCCATTGGTAACAGCACCACTTGAAATGGAATGAAGCAACCGAACAGCAGCAAGCTAAAGAACAGGTTTGAGCCACGGAACTGCCACTTAGTGACCACATAGCCATTGAATGCGCCGAGTAGTGTTGAGATAGCCACCGCAGGAATCACCATTTGGAACGAGTTCCAGAAATAGCCTTTAACCCCTTCACACTTCACGCCAGTACAAGCGCTGTCCCACGCTTTATACCAAGCATCGAACACCCACTCTTTGGGTAAACTCATCAAGTTACCTGCCTTGATGTCTGGCAAGGTTTTAAATGAGGTCAGTACCATTACGAACAACGGCATGAGATAAACCAAGCAGAAGAAAAGCAGCGCCGAATAGATAAACATTCGAGCAAAGTTGATGTTGTTCATCATGACTTTTTCTCCCTAAGCTCTGAGTAAAGATAAGGCACCAGAATCGCTAGAATACCGGCTAGCATCATCATCGCACTGGCAGCACCTAAGCCGATTTGTCCGCGTGTGAATGAGTGTGCATACATGAATAGCGCAGGAAGATCCGATGAATAACCCGGGCCACCCGCCGTCATCGCTGTCACGAGATCGAAGCTCTTAATCGCAATGTGAGAAGTAATGATCACCGCGCTGAAAACCACAGGTCGCAAGCAAGGTAAAATGATTTTGAGATAAATAGTGGGTAAGCTTGCACCATCAATTTGCGCCGCTTTAATGATCGAAGAATCGATACCACGCAGGCCAGCTAAGAACATCGCCATCACAAAGCCTGACGACTGCCAAAGCGCGGCAATCACTAAGGTATAAACCGCCATTTCAGAGTCGACCAACCAATCGAATTTAAAATCGGTAAAGCCCCAATCTTGCATCAGCTTTTCAATACCTAGACCCGGATTCAGAATCCACTTCCAAGCGGTACCCGTCACGATGAATGACAGTGCCATCGGGTATAAATAAATGGTACGAATCGCACCTTCTTGACGGATGTTCTGGTCAAGCAAAATCGCCAAACCGACACCCAATACGATAGCAATCACCATGAATAGGATCCCAAATACACCTAGGTTGGTGATTGAGGTGATCCAGCGATCGTTCTCCATCAGCTTTTCATATTGAGCAAAGCCAACAAAATTGAAGCTAGGTAAAAATCGAGAATTAGTAAACGACAACGCTGTCGTCCAGAATATATAGCCGTAGATACATACCACGGTCACCAACGCGGTCGGTGCCAGCACAATCTTAGGTAACCAATGTTGTAACCTGTCAGCAAAACTGGGCTTTGGTGCAGGCTGGCTCCTTGTCGGTTTTGGAGTCGACTTAGTCAAAACATGCTCCATAACTTTTCCTTGTTGCACAATTGAGCCAATGGCTTACCTCTCGGCACCACATCAGCATCACGCATATCAGAATTGAGGTGAAGAGCGGATAGGCTCCCTACGAACCTACCCACCCTGGGGGTTAGGGATAAGCAACATAGTCAGCAACTCGCGTTCTGTTCATGTTGCTTACCAAGCTAGCTTAGATAGCCGCTTTTACTGCTTTCGCTAACTTAGTTGCAGCCTCTTTAGGATCAGCATCTTTCTCATTGAAGAAGTTAGTCACAACGTCATAGATGGCGCCTTGAGCGTAGCTTGTTGTAGATAGGCCGTGAGCCATACTCGGTACAAGGTCACCAGATTCCGCACTCGCTTTGAAGGTTGCCATTGAATCCAACGCACATTGGTCGAACTTAGACATGTCCATATCTAGACGTACAGGGATAGAACCTTTGTTAAGGTTGAAGACTTCTTGGAAATCTTTGGTAAGAATGGTTTTCGCAAGATCTTGTTGCGCTTTTTGATTCTCTTTATCGCCTAGCTCGAAGAAGGCAAAGCTGTCGATATTGAAAGTAAATTGGCCGTCTGTACCCGGAGCTGGTGCACAGATGTAGTCTTTGCCTGGCACTTTGCCTGCAGCGGTAAACTCGCCCTTCGCCCAGTCACCCATGATTTGCATTGCCGCTTCACCATTGATAACCATCGAAGTCGCTACGTTCCAATCACGGCCCGGAGAGTTGCTGTCGATGTAGTCACGCATCTTTTTGAACTTGGTGAACACTTCAACCATTTTGTCGCCAGATAGAACGTCCATATCTAAATCAACGAACGCCTTGTTGTAGTCCTCACTGCCGAGTACATCCAGTGCTACCGCTTCGAAGACTGTCGCGTCTTGCCAAGGTTGACCACCGTGTGCCAGAGGGATAAAGCCTGCTGCTTTGATCTTGTCTGCAGCAACAAAGAACTCATCTAATGTGGTTGGAACCGTTACACCTGATTTTTCAAGCACTTCTGGGTTTGCCCAAAGCCAGTTAACGCGGTGAACGTTCACAGGAACCGCTACGTATCCACCGTCCCACTTCATCACTTTGGTAACAACAGAAGGCAGTAAGTCATCCCACTTTTCTTGTTTCGCGGTTGCATCGAGAGACGTTAGAAAACCTAACCCCCCCCACTCCTGAATATCATGACCTTTAATCTGCGCAGCAGATGGCGGATTACCAGATACTGCTCGTGTTTTTAAAACAGTCATCGCACTTTCACCGCCGCCACCAGCAACAGCGAAATCTTTCCAAGTATGACCTTGTTCTTCAATCATCTCTTTCAGTACTGCAGCGGATTTAGCTTCACCACCAGCAGTCCACCAGTGAAGCACTTCCACTTCACCAGCTTGAGAAAATGTTGAGGCAGCAAGAAGAGATAGAGTAAGTAGGGTTTTATTGATTTTCATTATAATCTTCCATGTTTAGCGGACTCGGCGCCCGGTTCAATAAAGAGTCTACTTGTTCTAATTTATAAGATTGAAACAAAAGGTAAGCCCAATGTAACACAACTGTTACATTACACTTCTAGGCCTCGTGGGATATAGACTTTAGCTTCTAAGCCGCCTTGAGAGGAGTTACGAATAATGAGATCTCCGCCGTGTCCGTGCAGGATATTTCGGCATATCCCAAGCCCTAAACCGTGTCCTTGGTCATCGTTGGCGAGCCTGAAGTAGGGTTCAAACACCAGCTCAAGTTTGTCTTCAGGAATACCTTTGCCATGGTCCTGAATCGTCACGATTACCCACACAGAATCGCTACTGATATCGACCTTAGCGGATGTGCCGTATTTCACCGCATTGTCGATAAGGTTGGTCAGCACACGTTTAATCGCTAATGGTTTAGCAACTAACGGCTCAACCACAATAGGTTCAAATTCTACTAAGTTTTGATGCTGGTTATGCGATTCAATGACCGAAGCAACCATGTCATTAAGATCGATAATGGCATTGTTTTCGTGAAGGTCTGTATCCCTTACCGCTTGCAGGGCACCTTTAACCATCATCTCTAACTCATCCAGATCCTTGTTGAACTTCTCTTTCTTAACTTCGCTTTCCAACAACTCAGCTCTCAGTCTAAGACGAGTTATCGGTGTTTTTAAATCATGAGAAATAGCTGAGAAGAGATGTTCTCTATCGGCCACATAACGACGAATACGCTGCTGCATACGATTAAAAGCCCGAGTCGCCGTGACCAGCTCAGTAGCCCCCTCTTCGTTAAGCGGCGGCTGTTGAATATCCATACTCATTTCATTGGCGGCCCTTGCAAGCTTTTTAAGCGGGCGCACTTGGCGGCGAATCGTTAAGTAAGTCAACACCAGCAGAATCAGCGTTGAAGAGAATAAGAAGATCACCTGTTCACGACCAAGAATAGTGTCATCAAGTTTTACATAGGGTGTAGGCAATAGCGCTGCAATATAAACCCATTCATGGCTAGCTAGCTCGATTTGAACAACCAAAATAGGCGGATTAAGAGGCTCTAACGTTAAGGTATGATGCGCCCAAGATCGCGGGAGATCGGTTAAATATATATCATTTTTAAGTAAGCGAAGATGCTCTGGGCGAGAGAAATCGACGCGCACCGATTCCACCTTATTAAGCTTGCGACTCAAGACACTCTCTATCGCTTCTATTGATGCGGTTTTTAAACGGGTATCGGGGATTGGTTCAACAATCAATGCCTCTTTATTGAAAGAGACGAAGAATCGCGTCCCGCCCATATTACGGATTTGGTCTAACACGATATGGCGATATTTGACGGGCAAAGATTGAAAGAAGGTCACTGTGGAAGCAAACATGTTTGCCATGCTCGACGAAGCGGAGCTAATCCCCTCTAACTCTTTCTGTTTGGATTCGCTATACCAAATGGAGGTTGCAATACCCTGCGCGATGACGACGGCTAACAAGGTCAAAAGCAAGGTTCTAGCAACCAAGGAGTTTGGCTTTAAACTTCTCAACCACTTCATACAGACTTCTTACTCAATGCTCATAATGCACAGGTACAGCCAATATATAGCCGTTGCCACGCATGGTTTTGATATAGTGCGGATATTTAGCGCTATCACCAAGTCGGCTTCTCAAACGACTTAATTGAACATCAATGCCACGCTCAAAAGGCAGCGCTTCACGTCCCCTAGTCGCAAAAGAGATTGTGTCTCGGTCTAGCACTTCATTTGGGCGAGTTAGGAAAAGCATTAACAGTGAGAAATCGCTGCCCGATAGGTCTATCTCTTCGGCGCTTTCGTTGTGAGAGATTCGGTGCGCAAGGGTATCGAGTGTCCAATCACCAAAGGTGACCTGTTTAGGCAATGCGTCACTCGGCTTGTCATCAACCACTTGAACACGGCGCAACAGAGCTTTGATGCGAGCCATTAATTGGCGCGGACTAAACGGCTTAGCGATATAATCATCGGCCCCAATTTCCAAACCAATGATCTGATCGGTTTCATCCGACACAGCAGTCAGCATAATGATGGGCACATTAGAGTTTTTACGAACGCGCTGACACAAGGTAAAACCATCGTCACCAGGAAGCATTACATCGAGAAGTATCAGGTCCGGATAACCTTGGCTTTGGAGATGAGTTTCTAGTTCAACGCCATCTCCAACCGAAGAGACATCGAAACCCGATTTTGTAAGGTACTCTTCCAGCAACTCGCGGATTTCTTGATCATCATCCACCACGAGAATTCGAGTATTTGTTGGCATCGCCCAAACCTATAAAATTTACAACTTATTTACATAGTATATAGGCAGGTCGAGCATTTGATTATTGATATATTTATAAAATTATAAGAGCAAACAGATAGAGATCACAACTAAGCGACCGCTATCTGTTGATATTGTATCGGTAAGCCGATTTAAGACGAACAGCTGATCTCCATACCTTTGCCCCATTCCGGTGGCAAAGCTGCTAAGTATTCGTAGTCAGGGTGCTCTGCATATGGGTCTGCGAGTACCACCATTAGAGCATCAACATCGCTGCTATCGCCACGTTCGGCCTTTTCAATCGCAAGATGAGCCAAATAGTTTCTGAGAATGTATTTAGGATTTACCTGCCTCATCTTTTCGCAGCGCTCTGTAGCTGAACCATCTTCAAGTTCACAACGTTGCAAGTAGTTATCTAGCCATAGCTTCGCAACATCACGATCGATGACTAAATCAATGACTTCCTGAGCTGGCAAAGTGTCTAGATTCGACAGAGTTCTAAAGAACCTAGGGTAATCCACTTTATTTTGCGACATTAACTCGAACATAGATTCAAACAAGCGGCTGTCACCTTCTTGCTTGGAAAGCAGACCGAGTTTTCTACGCATCAACTGACTAAAGTAGCCATTCATTTGTGGCTCGTACTGTTCCAGTGCCGCTTCTAAATCAGCCCTCTCCACCAACGGTGACAACGCATGTGCCAACGCCGATAAATTCCACATCCCGATTCTTGGTTGTTGATTGAATGCGTAGCGCCCTTGGTAGTCGGAGTGATTACAGATCAAGCGTGGATCATATTCATCTAGGAAGGCAAATGGACCGTAATCGAAGGTTTGTCCGATGATCGACATGTTATCCGTGTTCATCACCCCGTGAGCAAAGCCATTTGCTTGCCACAACGCAATCATCTCTGCGGTGCGGTCAACGATTTGATTAAACATGGCTGCGTATGGCTTTTCTTCATTATAACATTCTGGGAAATGCCACTCGATGACTTTATCTGCCAACAGCTTATGTTCAACCAACTGATTTGTGTAAAACAAATGCTCAAAGTGACCAAAACGGATGTGTGATTCAGAAGCACGCACCAACAATGCACCCCACTCTTGTTTCTCTCGATAAACCGGCGTGTCACTGGTCATCATTGCCAACGCACGAGTGGTTGGAATATTCAGCCCCGCCATTGCTTCACTACATAGATACTCACGCACCGTCGATCGGATAACCGCACGTCCATCTCCCATACGCGAATATGGTGTTTTTCCTGCACCTTTGAGGTGTAAGTCGAACGTTTCACCACTTTTAGCGACAACTTGAGCTAACAACAGCCCTCTTCCATCGCCCAAATCAGGATTATAAGCACCAAATTGATGGCCTGCGTATTTCATAGCTAAAGGTGAAAATTGCTCAGGTTCAACATTGCCAGATAAGGTATCCAGCAATTCTTCTGAAGCGCTCTCAAATGACGGAAAGCCGAGTTCATTCGCAAGATTATGGTTCCATCTGAGCCATTGGACATTGTTTAGCGGTGTAGGTTGGATTGGGGTATAGAACAGTCGAGGTAATGCAGTAAATCGATTGTTAAATGAAATAGAATCCCAGACAGACATGAGAGACACACTATAAATAAAAGATAATTTAAGATTATCACAGTTTAGTAACAACTTCAGATCAGGTTATAGGGATAGATAATTTCGGAGAAGGTTGCTTGCTTAATAGATCAAGAGAAAGGCTTTGCTAAAGGAAAGAAGCGATTTAGAAGAAGTTAAGTGGCTAAGCTGTTGAGAAAAGCCACATTTATTGAAGAAAGAGTTCTAACTTTGAAAACTTTTTTACAAGTATGTTCATAATAAAAACTGGAAATATAGAGCCATTAAGCTGACTACATTAGAGCAAGAATACCCACTAGAGAAAGGGTAGAGAAAATCCAAGTGCGGCTGATAACGCCAAAGTTGCTGTGTTGAATCATTTCTTGATGCTGCATATGCCTCTCCTTGAGAACGTGATGGTGTAACTACAATATATCGGCTTTTTGTTAAAATCAGCAAGCATATTAATGTTAACCTTTTATGACAACACCAAGAAGTTTCTGTAACTATTCAACCCTTTGACAAATCATAGAGTTAAGCTCGACTAGTCGTTGAAAGCAGCGCTCCAGCTCCAATAAACACGCCCCCTGTCACACGATTGAAAACCTTGGCACGACCTTTCGCAAACAACCAATTCGACGACTTTGCGCCTAAATACGCGTAGACCAACAACCAAGACAGCTCCATCACAGCAAAGGTTGAGGCAAAGACGGCAAACTGTGGTAATAACGCGAGTGATGGGTCAATAAACTGTGGGAAAAGTGCGGTAAAAAACAGAATCGCTTTAGGATTACTGGCACCGACAATAAAACCACTTACGTAGTGAGACAGGATGCTCTCTCTAACAACTTTAGAATCTGATTCCTGACCCGGTAGTTGGTCATAATCTTGCTGGCTCGAACGTAACGACTTCCATCCAAGGAAAATAAGATAAGCAGCACCCGTCCATTTAATAACATTGAATACCACTTCAGAAGAGGCAATAATTACACCGAGTCCCGTAAACGATAGCGTGAGGATTCCGGTAATCGCCGTTAGGCTACCCAAGGCAGTAAATATCGATAATTTGAAGCCCGATTGCACACCTTTGGTCATGCACAATAAAGAGCTTGGGCCTGGGGATGCCGTCAAGATCAGCACGGCTATCAGATAGTAAATCCATGTATCAAAGCTCATCGTGAATTCTCCTTAACTCACTAGAATATATAAATTTTAATCTCCAATATGAATTAGATGTGCAACTTGATCAACTTCACCCTGCAGCTTTCGTTGGCACTGAACGGCACTTCACATTATAAAATGGCTAAACGAGCAGCGTGATATTCTAGCCCCAGAAAAAATAGTAAAACCTTTATTCAAAGATAGAAGCAAACCAGGTATGACTCGCCAAAAACAAAAAAGCCGCACTATTCAGTGCGGCTTTGATTCAATCATTGTGCTAATTAGTCTTTGTAGATAGAGAACTCATCAGCACAAGTAACTAGCTGCTCGCGAGTCATCATGAATACACCGTGACCACCATTAGAGAACTCAATCCAAGTGAATGGAATCTCTGGGTACTGCTCCATCATGTGAACCATTGAGTTACCTACTTCACAGATAAGAATGCCGTCATCAGTTAGGTAGTCTGGCGCGTTAGCTAGGATACGGCGAACCAGTTTAAGTCCGTCAGAACCTGCTGCTAGGCCAAGTTCTGGCTCATGAGTAAACTCATCAGGCAGGCTGTTCATATCTTCTTCGTCCACGTATGGTGGGTTAGATACGATCAGGTTGTATTTCTCTTTTGGCAGATCACGGAACAGATCAGAACGGATTGGGAACACTTGTTGCTCCATGCCGTGATCTTGAACGTTCTGCTCTGCAACTTGCAATGCATCAGTAGAGATATCAATTGCGTCAACTTCTGCTTCCGGGAATGCGTGTGCACAAGCGATAGCAATACAGCCACTGCCCGTACAAAGATCCATGATGCGAGTCGGCTCTTCAGTTAACCAAGGTTGGAATTGAGCTTCGATAAGCTCACCAATTGGAGAACGAGGCACAAGTACACGCTCATCAACGAAGAACTCAAGGCCACAGAACCAAGCTTTGTTCGTTAGGTAAGCCGTTGGTGTGCGATCATTTATACGCTTGATTACACGCTCAACTATGCGTAGACGCTCGCTGCTCGTTAGGCGAGAGTTCAATACATGTGAAGGAACATCAATCGGCAGATAAAGAGTTGGTAAAATAAGTTGTACCGCCTCATCCCACGCATTATCAGTGCCGTGACCATAAAATAGGCCCGCTGCATTGAAGCGGCTAACAGTCCAACGAATCACATCTTGAAGCGTGTGTAGTTCTGATACCGCTTCTTCTACAAAAATCTTATCCAAAATTGTCTCCGAAAAGCGCTACAATACTGCTAATTACGTTTCAAATTAGAATTCATAATCTGATGAGCAAAAAAGACACCGATTTCGATGACGATTTCGCCCTGTTCAGCGATGCAGTAAAGGGCGTTAAAAAGTTGCAACAGGATACCATAATCCAGCAACCAAAAAGAAATACCAAACAAAAAGAAATTACTCGAACGGCAAGACAAGCCAGTGATAGCGAGTTTTATTTCTCAGATGAGTTCATTCCGCACCTTAGCGAAGAGGGTCCAACACGCTATGCGCGTGACGATGTCTCAAAGTATGAAGTGAAACGACTTCGTCGCGGTGTCTATGTACCTGACGTCTATCTTGATATGCACGGCATGACGCAGCAAGAAGCCAAACGCGAGCTTGGCGCCATGATCGCACATTGTGTCAAAGAAGGTGTCGCGTGTGCCTGTGTTCAGCACGGCATCGGTAAGCACATCTTAAAAGAGAAAGTACCTTTGTGGTTGGCTCAGCACCCAGATGTGATGGCTTTTCACCAAGCACCTCTTGAGTTTGGCGGCAATGGTGCACTGTTAGTGTTGCTCTCTATTCCAGAGAAATAAAACGAGTCGTGTTCACATCACACCAAATAACAAAGGGCACCTCAATTACTGAGGTGCCCTTTTCTATTCTGGCTGTCGCACTATGTCCTATCAAACCCTAAGTTATGGGTTGATGTTCCACAGCAGCTCGCCTTTTTGTGTCTCAAGGTCGAATTCAATACACGCTAAACCTGATGTTGGGAACATCGGTGGCGCCATACCGGTTGCGAATTCAGCAGTTAGGTAGCCAACTAGAGGTAAATGAGAAACAAATAAAATGGTCTCTAGTTTTTCTACTTCAGCCATTGCCACGGTCAAATCAAACACATCGTCGGACATTCCATAAGGCGTAATATCATCACAGGTTTCTACTTTCTTTCCAGAAAACGCCTGAGAGATCTCTAACCACGTTTCTTGTGCCCTCAAATATGGGCTCACAAGCACTTTATCGAACTGGCTGATGCCCTGCTCGTTTGCAGCTTGAGCCACTGCAAGAGACACCATCTTACCGCGCTTAGTTAACGCTCGTTCTGCATCCGAGTTAGCAAAATGTTCTGCTTCACCGTGTCGCATTATGAATATTTTCATGTTCAGTCCTGTCTACGTAACATTTCGAAAGTCGATATATCCCATATCAGCGATACGCTACTTAGCGTTTGGCCCTCAATCCAGAGGGAGCCGCAGTCTATATAAATAATTATATCAAGTCACTTGCTAAAGAGTTCAACTTTCTTAACAATCTTGTTAAAAGAAAAATAAATTACTGATAAAAATCGATAAAAGTGATTTAGAAATCACCAAAAAGAACTTCATATCCCAAAATATGATCACAAGGTTTGCACGCCGAATCATCGGGTACATAATTTAAAAACCACCTTCTCTGGAGATGCTCTTGTGCACTTAAGCCCCAATGATGAACATCAATATCGCTACATAACCTTAAATAACGGGTTGCGTGTACTGTTAGTTCAGGACCAAAATGCTCAAAAAGCAGCAGCCGCATTAGCCGTCAATGTGGGGCATTTTGATGACCCTACAGACCGAGAGGGTTTAGCTCACTACTTAGAGCATATGCTATTTCTCGGAACTGAAAAGTATCCAAAGATCGGAGAGTTCCAAAGTTTTATCAGCCAACATGGCGGCAGCAACAATGCTTGGACAGGAACAGAGCACACCTGCTTCTTTTTTGATGTTGAATTGAATGCCTTTGAAACCGCGCTCGATCGCTTCAGCCAATTTTTTACCGCTCCGTTGTTCAACGAAGAAGCATTAGATAAAGAACGCCAAGCCGTTGATTCCGAATACAAGATGAAACTCAACGACGATTCGCGACGCTTGTACCAAGTTACCAAAGAACTGGTGAATCACAATCACCCGTTCTCGAAGTTTTCTGTCGGTAATATCGATACGTTGGGCGACAGAAACGGCGAGACGATTCGACAAGAGATCTTAAGTTTCCACCAGCAACAGTATTCAGCCGATCTGATGACACTAACACTGTCAGGCAATCAATCATTAGATGAGATGCAAACCTGGGTTGAAGCGCGCTTTAGCACGATCACCAATCACAACCTACGAGGCAAGAAAGTTGAAGTGCCGATTGTTGGCGAGTTAAGCACTGGCGTGCAAGTCCGTGTTGAGCCGATTAAAGAAGTGCGCAAACTTATCTTAACCTTCCCGATGCCAAGCATGGACGAACACTACGGTGTTAAACCACTGTCATTCTTCGCACACCTATTGGGTTACGAAGGAGAAGGCAGCTTGATGATGCAGCTCAAAGAGAAAGGCTGGATAACGTCACTCTCTGCTGGGGGGGGGGCAAGCGGCAGTAACTACCGCGATTTCACGGTAAGTTGCTCATTAACCCTTGAGGGCTTAACCAAAACCGATAACATCGTCCAAGCGGTATTTCAGTACATCAAACTCATTGAACAACAAGGTATCGAAGAGTGGCGTTATCTCGAAAAACGAGCCGTTTTAGAGTCGGCTTTCTGCTTTCAAGAGCCAGCAAGACCACTTGATGTCGTCAGCCACCTCGTAATCAACATGCAACACTACCAAGAACAAGATGTAGTGTATGGCGATTACAAAATGTCGCATTTCGATAAAGAGTTACAACACTCTTTGCTTCCCTACTTATCCGTCGACAACATGCGGATAACCATCGTGGCTCAAGGCTTCGAATATGACAGGGAAGCGAAATGGTACTTTACGCCTTACTCGGTCACGCCATTTAGCGCTGAACAAATTCAATGCTTTACATGCATCAACCCCGACTGGATGTTTGAGCTTCCAAGTAAAAACCCGTTTATTTGCTACGATTTAGACCCTTCTGAACTCGAAGGCGATACTAACCACCCACAACTGTTAGAAGAACTCGATGGCTTTAAACTGTGGCACCTCCAAGACCACCAATTTCGAGTACCGAAAGGTGTGGTATATATCGCTATAGATAGCCCACACTCAGTCGCTAGCCCAAGAAACATCGTCAAAACTCGCTTATGTGTAGAAATGTTCTTAGATTCACTAGAAAAAGATACGTATCAGGCTGAGATCGCCGGAATAGGCTACAACATGTACACCCATCAGGGCGGGGTAACTCTTACTCTGTCTGGATTTAGCGAGAAGCAACCACAACTACTAAACATGATACTTGAACGTTTCCAAGCACGCGACTTTAGTCCAACACGCTTTGAAACGATTAAGCATCAATTGCTCAGAAACTGGAATAACGCGTCGCAAGATCGCCCAATTTCGCAGTTGTTTAATGCGATGACCGGAATACTTCAGCCCAATAATCCGCCCAATTCCGTTTTAATCGAAGCGCTTGAAACAATAAAGGTCGATGAACTTTCTTCTTTTGTTCAAGCTATTTTGGCGGAACTGCATGTCGAGATGTTTGTATATGGTGATTGGAAAAAAGCCGATGCGCACAAGATGGCAGAAACGCTAAAAGATGCACTGCGTGTTCAAAATCAGGTTTACGAAGAATCATTACGTCCGCTAATCATGCTGGGTGAAAACGGCAGCTTCCAACGTGAAGTCGTATGTAATCAAGATGATTCGGCCATTGTAGTTTACTACCAGTGTTCTGATATTTCGCCTAAAAATATTGCGCTATATTCATTAGCGAACCATTTGATGTCAGCCACCTTCTTCCATGAGATTCGCACCAAGCAGCAGCTAGGTTATATGGTTGGCACAGGTAATATGCCGTTGAACCGGCACCCAGGTATTGTATTGTACGTACAATCGCCGAATGCTGCCCCGGCAAACTTGTTAGCCTCAATAGACGAATTCCTCAATGCCTTTTATATGGTGCTCTTAGAACTTAATGACTATCAATGGTACAGCAGTAAACGCGGTCTCTGGAATCAAATTTCAACGCCAGATACCACCTTGCGTGGTCGCGCTCAACGATTATGGGTTGCGATAGGCAATAAGGATCTTGAGTTCAACCAGAGAGATCGCGTATTAGAAGATCTTAAGGAGTTAACTCGCTCAGACATGATGCGCTTTGTGGTGAGTCAGCTTAAACCTCGTACGGCGAATCGTCTGATTATGCATGCGCACGGTAATGCTCATAATGAGGATGAGAAGTTGTCAGCAGGTGTGGAGATTGGCTCAATTGATGAGTTTCAATTGCGCCCGAAAGACTGTGAGCTTGGCTGATTAAATTGGGATGAAAACCATAAGGTTGATGTGAAAGCACTAACCTTTTTTATTGGACGCAGTTTAAAAGCAGGTCTCCTATTATACCAATCACAGTAAGTAAGTGATCAGAAATAGCGCAGGAAAAAGGCTTGAGAACAAGGCAGGTTTTTTTTCGATAAATAGTTATTCTACAATTAAAAATTCTAACGAAGTTATCGAGTGTTTTAACCAGCTAGACTGACGTGTTATTTACTACTATTGGTATTATGATCCGCACCAGCAGTTTTGGACATCGAGTTAAGTGAGTACAATCACTAACGAGGTGAACCATGACAAGCAAGAAAAAACGTATTATCCATTCCCCTGAATTTAAAGCAGAAGCCCTGAAGCTAGCAGAGAAAGTCGGAGTAGCTGCGGCAGCGAGGCAACTGTCATTACACGAATCCCAGATCTATGGTTGGCGTAAGGCAGTTAAGAGCGACACCAGCAC
>NZ_JAKEUQ010000028.1 GCF_022397955.1 Vibrio sp. Isolate32
ATACTGACTTCAAAACTAATATTCATTCGAAAATGAACATGTAATTCTAAAGCTATTACCCCTCTCTTCTTAAATAAATAGGAACAGAATGGTAATGAATTGACTGTGCCGATAATAAATTATCGATTGGTCACTCAGTTCATTGAAATCATTTTGATTCCGAAGAATCTGTTTTATCTAACGATAAAACGTTTTGATATTCATCAACGAGTGCCCACACAGATTGATAGGTTTAAATTGTTAAAGAGCGCTAGCGTTTTGTGATTAACATCTCAATCGCTAGGGGTGCGTACTATACTCGCACCGTTTTTAGAGTCAAGGGTTATTTTCAAACTCTTTTTCTCTACCGATTTCGCTGTGTGACTTTCGTCTCACTCCGTGTTAGTGAGGCGGCATTATAGAGAGATTGAGAAGGAGCACAAGGGCTTTTTCAAATAAAAGTTTTGTTCGCCTAAAAAGCCACCAGATCCGCATTTTTCGAATAAAAACTAAACATTTGAGACGTATCACAGCAATACATTGGAAAAATGAAAGGCATGAACGTAAGATTCATGTGTCTATTTTGTTAATGGTAGATGCGTCTATTTCGTTTATTAATATGTAGTATTCCGATATGAACTCAAAAAAATCGATGTTGTTAATTGTCGCACTGGCTGTATTAGGCGGCATTGTTTTCTATCAGGTAGATATATCGCCTGCAATTACCTTTATCCTTGGTGTCTTGGCTTCCGCTTTTGTTGTTAACTTTTCAAGCACCGACTCAAAATCAGATTCAGAACCTAAAGCTTCAACAAAAACGCTTTATGTGGGTAACCTTCCATACAAGGCGAACGAATCGCATGTTCGTGAATTATTCTCAGAACATGGTGAAGTGTTTGCAGTACGCTTAATGAAAGACAAGCGAACTGGTAAAAGAAGAGGCTTCGGATTTGTTGTTATGGCAAGTAATGATGTGAATCATGCAATCTCTGCCCTTAACGACAAAGATTACATGCAACGAACTTTAAAAGTACGTGTTGCGAATGATCCTAAGCATCCTGAAGCGGACGAATCTGAACAGAACTAAACCCTAACTGCTTCAACATACTATTTAGTGCACTTTCTTTCTTGGGAAGTGCACTACAAAAAACCTCTCTTACTCCCCCTTCTTCATGAGCACCTTCTAAACCCAACAAATCTTGGACTCGTTTCGCTATCGCTTTACCCGAATCCACCAATGCCACGCTTTCGCCTAATACTTGCTGAATCTCAGACTTTATCAGTGGGAAATGGGTACAGCCTAAAACAGCAACATCAATGGTATTAATCATCGGCTGAAGGATTTGCTTGAGCTCTTCTAAGTTGATTGACTCTCCTCTGAGCTTATCTTCGGCCATATCCACCAGCCTCGTCGAGCCAAGAAGTTCAACCCTCTTATTAATTGAGAAGTTTTTGATCAGTTCGTGCGTGTATTCACGGGTAATGGTCGCCGGAGTAGCAATCAGCCCCACCGCTTTATTTGCTAGCAAAGAAGCCGGCTTGATTGCCGGAACAACACCGACAATAGGGATAAGGTTATTAGCTCTGAGTGTAGGCAAGACAATCGTGCTCGCTGTATTACAAGCTATCACTACGATATCGATCGCGTGACTAGCCACAAAACTGGCGACTATGCTCTGAACTCTTCTAATAAGAACCTGCTGATCGAGCTCACCATATGGGTAAGCTTCATTATCGAATACATAGATATAGTTATGATTAGGCAATAGCTGACTTATCTCCTTATAGACAGATAGCCCACCCACCCCTGAATCAAAGACCAATATGTTTTTTTGTAGACTATCCGACACAACGATTACCTATATGTAGTTTCGCAGCAATAATACCCCCTCACTTAGTTTTCGCCAATCTTCACGCTATAGAATACAAGCTCGATAACGTTGATGTACAAAACGCTCACCCTGCTCAACATATTTTAGCTCTATATTAAGCTTTCCTTTAAAGCATGGTGCTGACGTGACTAATGTATGGAACTCACCATCTTCGCCACATGGATCGACATGATTTGGCAGACTGTCTATTAGTTCAGATGTGTATTGCTGCCCACAATAGCCACCATCTAATGCATCACTATCGACCGTGACAAGAAAGGTTTCGATTCCTCTGTCTATTATTTCACTCGCAAGTGCCTGACTACTCCCTCCCATTAGGGGAAACACACACTCCCAACCAGCTGGTTCTATATAACTTCTTCGGTAATCGGCAATGCCATTACAGAACATATCTCCAAACGCGACCGCATCGATTGATAAGCCAGAACCTTTAAGTGCCGAGACAATCGTACTTTGGTAAACCTCATTACTTGGGAAGACTTCCGGTAGCTCGATAGTGATAAGCGGCAAACCGATTAATTGCGCCTGCATGGCAACCACATCAATAGGAGTGACTTGGAAAGGGACTTCATCTCCAACATAGGTAGTATAGAGAGCAACAACTTCGTACTCGGTGCTTTCAAGTAGACGCTCTAACGTTAACGTAGAGTCTTTACCTGACGACCAACTTATGACGACTTTCTTTTTCATAGATATGCCCGATAAGAAAAAACCGCCCGGAGGCGGTTTAGGTGTTAGTTAGAATTGGTAAGCAACGCTGACGTAATAATTACGCTCTGGGGTTTTATAACCTTTGGCAGTTTCATACTCTTCGTCGAATAAGTTAGCAACTTTACCCGCAACGGTTACATCATTATCAAAGTGGTAAGACGTTGCAAAATCAAATAACGAGTACGCATCAAGCTCTGTTGTATTACCTAAATCATCATAACGCTTACCTTGATATAGGTAACTCAGATCGAATCTCCAGTTGCTCAACTCATAAGTAGTGTTCCATTTGCCACTATGTTTCGCTCTACGAGCAAGTTCGTTACCTGTAGATTTGTCTTCGGTATCAAGATAGTCGTACGATACTGAGTGATATAACGGTCCAGTATAAAAAGAGCCGACAACTTCGTACCCTTTAATTTCCGCTTCGCCTATATTCACTTGAGTAAGACCATTACTTGTAATCATCTTCTCTACATCACTCTTGTGTGCAGCGACTCGTAATTCAAGAACGTCAAAGCTACCTTCTAGTGCTACTTCTGCTGTTTTTGATTCTTCCGGCTGTAGATTGGGGTTACCTGAGTAACATCCCCATGAGCTACATTCTAAAGGCCAATACAGCTCATTAAATGTCGGAGCTTTAAATGCAGTACCATACATACCCACTAGACGAATAGACTCAGTAACACTGTACCCTGCACCTAATTGATACGTCGTAAAGTTTCCAAATGAACTGTTATCATCCCAACGCAGATTTGCTTCCGCAGACAATTTGCCTATCGATATATCACCACCAGCATAGAGTGCGGTGTTGTCACGACTATCTTTAGTCATTGATGTAGAGTCGTTCTTCACCTTGTCTCGGTACCAATCAACACCACCAATAACCGCTGCACTATCACTTAACTTGTACTGATTATTCCAAGACACAGAATTGCGATTCGTTGTTATAGCGCTCGGTGTTGTCCCTTGCCCTGAAGATTCAGCTTCATCTTGATTGCTTCCAAGGGTTATCACACTATTTAGGGAGTCACGCTTGTAATCTCCCACTAGACCTAACGCATATAGTTCGCTATCAGTTTCGTCAACGCCTCCCCACGGGTTATCAAACTCTACGTCATGCTTTTGATAATAACCATTCGCTTTCAACGTGAAATTTGGTGAGACGTAAAAACCACCATCGATAGTTAGGTATTGAGTGCTGTGACCATCTTTATCAGCATCAAGAGGATTGGTACTCGTAGGTTGGACATTATAACCCTCACTTTGCTGGTGTGTGGCTGCCACATTAATCCAACCACTATCGTTAGCAACTGACCCTGATGCGTTTACATCATATAGTCCAAAACTACCCACGCCCGCTTTAACAGTGGCTGTATTATCAGCACTTCGCGTAGTTATAATATTGACCACACCACTAACAGCATCAGAACCATATACTGCAGCACGAGCACCTCTTAAAACTTCAACTCTCTCCACACCATTCAACGGAATTGAGGCTAGATTAGCGTACCCTAACGTAGCACTACCAATTCGGATGCCATTTACTAAGATGAGAGTGTTTTTAGTAGAGCGACCACGTATATATAACTCTTGCCCCTGCGCAAGGCCGCCTTGATTCGTTACTTGAACCCCTGGCAATCGGCGTAACACTTCAGATAACGAAGTTACTTGTATAGCATCTATTTCTTGTTTTGTTATAACTTCAACTGGAGCAATTGTGTCACTGACTTGCTGCTCAAAACGGTTAGCCGTAACCACCATGGTTTCATCAGCAGATACTTGTTGGGCGTGTAAATTGGAGATAGGTGAAAGCAGCGATGCTACAGCAATCGCTAAAAGGGATTTGTTCATGTTGTGATCCTAAATCGCGTAAAGTCCTACCAAACCACATTTTATAGTTTGGCCGCTGGCAGGTATTCGGACTCAAGAGCACAACCTTATGGTTACCTTATATTCGACTTCCCACAAAAAGCTATTTGCAGTGTCTTATGAATACTCGTTCTCTTTTACCGCTGCGCGTCAGTTCTGGATTCACACCAGATTCCCTCTTCAGCCATCTATACATCTAAATGGCACCAGCTTGCCGAAGATAGTATTGACCTCTGAATCATTTGTCTAGTCTAAGATAGTTATAAGCTATAGTTTTCATGGCCTATTTATACTGATTGGCTCTCAACACTGGACAAGCGCCTGTGATTGAATAAAATCTGCGCTCTTGATTTAAAAGCACGACAGCAAAAGGCATAACAATGGCGAATTTAGATGTAAACCCACAACGCTACCAAGAACAACTGGCAGAAAAGACTGAGCGTCTGACTGAAATGTTCTCAGAATATAATGTGCCTGAGCTGGAAGTGTACGAATCTCCAGAACAACACTACCGCATGCGAGCTGAGTTCCGCGTGTGGCATGAAGGTGACGATATGTATTACGTCATGTTCAATCAAGAAACTAAAGAAAAATACCGCGTAGACCAGTTCCCTGCTGCTAGCCGTCTTATCAATGACTTAATGCCTTTGTTAGTTGATGCCATGAAGGACAACCACTCTCTACGCCACAAGCTATTCCAAGTAGACTTCCTATCTACGCTTAGCGGTGAGATTTTGGTGTCTCTGCTTTACCACCGTCAACTAGGTGAGCAATGGATTCAAGATGCTAAAGCGCTAAAACAACAATTGAACAATGAAGGTTTCAACCTAAACCTGATTGGTCGCGCTCGTAAGATGAAGATCGTACTAGACCGTGATTACGTTATTGAGAAGCTAGACGTAAATGGCGATAGCTACATCTACCAACAAGTAGAGAACAGCTTCACTCAACCAAACGGTAAAGTGGCTGAGAAAATGTTGGAGTGGGCCGTTGACTGTACTCAAGACAGCAAAGGCGATCTACTAGAGCTTTACTGTGGTAACGGTAACTTCTCATTAGCACTGGCACAAAACTTCGAGCGTGTATTAGCTACTGAGCTAGCGAAACCATCAGTTGAATCAGCGCAATACAACATTGCAGCCAACAAGATTGATAACGTTCAGATCATTCGTATGTCTGCGGAAGACTTTACGGTAGCGATGGAAGGTAAACGTGAGTTCCGCCGTCTGCAACAAGCGAACATCGATCTTAAGAGCTACAACTGCAACACTATCTTTGTTGATCCACCGCGCTCAGGTATGGATGTGGATACTTGTAAGATGGTGCAAGGCTACGATCGCATCATGTACATCTCTTGTAACCCAGAAACATTGAAAGAGAACCTAGAGATCCTCAGCGAAACACACGACATTACTCGTTTTGCTCTATTTGACCAGTTCCCTTACACGCACCATATGGAAGCAGGTGTATTCTTGGAGCGTAAAGCATAGAGTTCGTTTTCTAGGCCAAGTCTAAGTAAACAGCAGATACAAAAAACGAGCCCATTGGCTCGTTTTTTATTTGTAGATTGGTTTAAGCGGTTTTACCGATAAAGCCTAACTTCTTACCTACCCACGCTAAAAGCAGCATCGCGACAATAATCGCAAAGAAGTTTGAACCTGCATCAGGGTATTGTGCTTTCACGAAAGCCGAGTGACCAAATGCACCCACGAAGAAACAAGCCAAACCTACTAGTGGAATATCTTCAGATACTGGGTTAGTTAGGTATTCTTGGTAAAGCGCTTGTACCGCCAACACTAAAGCAATTAATGGGAAAATAGAGAAGCCCACTTCGCTCATCGTTACCCAAGATAACAGAGCATCACCACACACACCGGCAATAACAGCAAGTACCAGTGTCTTTCTTTCTGAACCACGGTTTACAGTATTATTTTCATTCGACATTATTCAATCCCACCTTTTAATCGGTTACGTTCACGTTCTTTACGATACCAAAAAGCCCCTTTGGCCATCATTCGCAATTGCATGATCAAGCGTTCAGCTAATTCATCTCGCTGACGTCGATCTAAATCTAATGCTTCTGCCCCCGAGTTGAAGACTAAAATGACCGAGGCTTCAGCTTGAGTGAAAGCTTCGTCCCTTGTCATGCCAGTCGTTATCAAATATTCGGTTAACTCAGCAGAGAAGTGCTGTATCTCACGAGCTACCGCTGCACGAAACTCAAATGAAGTTCCTGAGCGCTCTCGCAATAACAGTCTGAATACGTTAGGGCTGCTTTCAATGAATTCCATAAAGGTTTCAACCGATGTGCGAATCACACTGCCTTCTTTTACTATGCGTTGCCTAGCTTGACGCATTAACTGACGCAACAGTAAGCCACCTTCATCAACCATGGTTAAGCCAAGCTCATCCATGTCTTTGAAGTGACGATAAAAGGAAGTCGGCGCTATTCCTGCCTCACGAGCGACTTCTCTCAAGCTTAGATTGGAAAAACTACGATCGGCACTGAGTTGGCTAAATGCTGCATCGATTAAGCTGCGACGAGTTTTTTCTTTTTGCTGTGCGCGAATGCCCATTGGTTTCATACTTTATCAATTTCTTCTTTTACAGCCTAAACAGGCATGTCTAATACTCTGTTCAATATAACGCGAATCACTTATTTATATAAGATACTCCGGTTATATAAGACACCAAACACGCCTCTTTGTTCACGTACCGCAGTAAATACGTTCGCAGAAAAAATTTCAATATCCACACCGCCATTTGGAGACATACGACATACCAAATATTATTTTTTCGCTAGCACTGCGTGATCCCGCCGACTCTCTGATGTCCTTTTCATGTACGCAAGAACAGAATCAGTTAAAATCCCGCTACAGCAATGTTAATCAAATATAACAAGGAAGATATCTATGCCACACTCCAACCACTTTGATGTAATCGTAATTGGTAGTGGCCCCGGAGGCGAAGGGGCAGCGATGGGATTAACCAAAGCCGGGTTGAACGTTGCAATCATTGAAAAAGAGAGCAGCGTTGGTGGTGGTTGTACCCACTGGGGAACCATTCCTTCGAAAGCTCTGCGTCATGCTGTAAGCCGTATTATCGAATTCAATAATAACCCTCTATTCTGTCAGAACAACAAAAGCATTCACTCAACGTTTTCTAACATTTTAGGGCATGCAAAATCCGTTATCGATAAACAGACTCGACTGCGTCAAGGCTTCTACGATCGTAACCAATGTACACTAGTGTTTGGTACAGCTCGTTTCATTGATACCAAAACTATTTCTGTCATGCAGAGCGATGGTACGGAAGAGCATTACAGTGCCGACAAGTTTGTGATTGCGACAGGTTCTCGCCCTTATCAACCAGAGAACGTCGACTTTCTGCATGAGCGTATCTACGACAGCGACTCGATTCTTTCTCTTAAACATGACCCGCAACACATCATCATCTATGGTGCCGGTGTTATCGGTTGTGAGTACGCGTCTATCTTCCGTGGTTTGGGTGTAAAAACCGACCTTATTAATACTCGAGATCGTCTACTGTCATTCCTAGATAATGAAACCTCTGATGCGCTTTCTTACCACTTCTGGAACAGTGGCGTTGTGATTCGTAACGATGAAACCTTTGAGAAAATCGAAGGGACTGATGATGGCGTGATCATTCACCTAGAGTCAGGCAAAAAGATGCGTGCAGACTGCTTACTGTATGCCAATGGTCGAACTGGTAACACTGATAAACTGAACTTAGGTGCGGTTGGTCTAGAAGCTGACTCTCGTGGCCAGGTATCAGTGAATACCAATTACCAAACCAACGTTGACCATGTATACGCGGTCGGTGATGTAATTGGCTACCCTAGCCTAGCAAGTGCTGCTTATGACCAAGGTCGATTTGTTGCACAAGCGATTGTTAAAGGTGAAGCGGAAGGTCACTTGATTGAAGATATCCCAACGGGAATCTACACCATTCCTGAAATTAGCTCAGTCGGTAAAACCGAGCAAGAGCTGACGGCAGCGAAAGTTCCTTATGAAGTGGGACGCTCTTCATTCAAGCACCTAGCTCGCGCTCAAATTGCTGGTAAAGACATCGGTAGTTTAAAGATTCTGTTCCACCGTGAAACCAAAGAGATTTTAGGTATCCACGTATTTGGTGAGCGTGCCGCAGAAATCATTCATATCGGCCAAGCAATCATGGAGCAAAAAGGAAAAGCGAATACTATCGAGTACTTCGTTAATACCACCTTTAACTACCCTACAATGGCAGAGGCTTATCGTGTTGCCGCTCTTAACGGCCTTAACCGTTTGTTCTAAATAAATAACTAATAGAAGTATTTGACCACCTATAGGCCAAATACATAAACAGCAAGCCGCGAGCTTGCTGTTTTTATTTAAATAATTGAAAGATAAAGCAACTAGAGTAATTAGATCATGGTATTCTAAATGCTCTTTAGTCTGTACATCTTTTATATGTACCCGTTAGAACTAAGCGAGGAATTGTCCCTTCTTCCACTGAGAAACAAATAACACACCAAGACCAATACCACGCATTGCCATAAAGCTCAGCATCGCAAGCCACAGAGCATGATTTTCTAAACTGGACGCTAAGAAGAAAACCGCAAAGAAGCTGCAGGTCGCGACAAACATACTATTACGCATGTCCTTGCCTTTAGTTGCTCCAACAAAAATACCATCGAGTAAGAAGCACCACATTGAAACCAGTGGCATTGCGATCAACCAAGGCAGATACACCTCAGCTTGGCTTTTTACATCTGGGATGGTGGTGATCATATTAATTAGATTAGACCCAGCAATCGCAAACACTATGGTCAGAACCAAACAAATATTGAAGCTCCAGAAGAAGGTACCAATCAACGACTGATTTAATTCATCTTTATCTTTCGCTCCTATCGCCTTACCCACCATGGCTTCCATCGCATAGGCAAAGCCATCCATTCCGTAAGAGATGATCATCAAGAAACTCATCAATACCGCATTGGCTGCCACGACATCATCACCAAAGCTTGCCCCTTGGAAAGTCATGAAAGTGAACGTAGCTTGCAAGCACAAAGAGCGTAGGAAGATATCGCGATTCAGTTTTACGAAGCGACTTAAACCTTGGCTGGTTTTCTTAATCAAAGCCCAGGGTGACGGTAGTTGCCTCTTTAGCCAGATTCGATAAACGCAGATCAGTCCGAAAGTTAAACCTGCATAGTCAGCCAATACCGATGCTAGCGCAGCACCTTCCACCTGCCAACCGAAACCAATCACAAAAACAACGTCCAACACGATATTGGTGATGTTAGTGATAATCACCATCCACATCGGCGCTTTTGCATTCTGAGTTCCAAGTAGCCAACCCAAAATAACGAAATTCGTCAGTGCTGCCGGTGCACTCCATGCTCGAATGGAGAAATACTGTTGTCCATAATGCTTCACTTGATCACTGGCACTACTTAATGAAAAAACCAGGTCAGCCACTAAGCCATGTAACAGTAAGAAGACACCAGCAAACCCGAGAGCCATAGTCGCGCCCTGCACGAAGACCAAACCAAGCTGCTTGCCATCATTTGCACCGTACGATTGTGCGGCAAGGCCAGTTGTCGACATACGCAAGAAGCCAAGCAACCAAAAGGTCACACTGATCATGGTGCCACCTAACGCTACGCCTCCTAGATACCACGAATGATCTAAGTGGCCAATAACAGCAGCATCAACTAAACCCAGTAGTGGAACGGTAATATTAGATAGCACCATCGGGATCGCGAGCAACAGCACTTGTTTGTGCATTGCTTGATTAGATAGCGTTTGGAAAATGGTTTGGGGATTAAATAGCTTCACGATCACCTCTTTGATTAGAGGCGATAGTTTAACCTAGTTAGTGTGCTTTCACTATGTTGTGAAATTTTTGCTTATTACTGATATGGCTTCGAGTATATGTAAATAGTGCTGCTCTAGCGCTACCACTTCACCAGCACCAATTGCGGTGTTAAACGCTTTTTAACCTGGGATATTTTGCACAATAGTCGCTGCCATAGTTTCCAACGATTGCATTGTTGTTCCAATGGCGAAAATGCTTTAACCCACTGCGCCCATGGTAGCCAATTAAGAATACTGTCGACTGGGGAAGATAAGCCGTGTGCATAATCACCAGAACCGAGCTTTTTCCCTAAAGTACTTGAGCTCTTATCTCCCGCTAACACAACACACGCATGCGCATGAGTAAAGTAACGGCTCAGCGATTGAATAAAGTGCGCGGTTTGCTGCTCATTGCAATCCAGCAGTGCATGTTCACACACCACCATTACCGAAGCTTGCTCTGGAATATTGAGTTCATCCAACCATGTTAGGTCATCTACTGAACCACACTCCAAGCGGTAGCGTTCATTTTTGTGGAACAAGCGTTGTCGCCAAAGTAGATTCTCGGTTCCATCCAGCTCTACCCAGTGACAGCGACCATTGTCTAATCGGTAAAAACGGGTGTCGAGCCCTGCTCCTACGTTAATAATCCAAGCATCAGGATTGTGAGATAAAAATTGCTGAACTTGAGAGTCACAAAGTTGAGTCAATGTCGCGTAGAGAAGTTGTTGTTGGTCGAGTTCACCAGTAAGGCACTCAGGTGCTAGTTGGCAACGCTTACAAGCTTGAGCTGCAATAGGGTCATAGACTAGGCCATCATCGGCAAGGCTTTCTCGGCTGCGAAACCAAAGGTGTTGAACGAGGTTTGTCGGAACTTGAAGTTCTTGGTGTGTAGATGCTTGATCAGCGGAAACCTTTTGATCAGAGGAGCGCGGCTTAACTATAAGCGGCTTTATTTGAGGCTTGGTTTGGATTGGCATCATCATCTTCCTTGTATCTCGACAAAGAAGATGATAATGAATATCAATTACAATAACAAGTTATTGAGAATAAATATCAATAAGATATTTATACTGATTACATCCAGTCCGTGTTGCGAATGATACCAACAGCAAGACCTTCAATGGACAAGTGCTGAGATTCTAGATCGACACGGATTGGAGAAAACTCTTCGTTTTCAGCATGTAACAGCACTGTCGAACCTTTGCGTTCTAGGCGTTTTACCGTTACATCATCATCAACACGAGCAACCACAACCTGACCGTCGCGGACGTCTTGTGTTTTGTGAACAGCAAGCAGATCGCCATCCATAATACCGATGTCCTTCATACTTTCGCCATTTACACGAAGTAAGAAGTCAGCTTGAGGTTTGAACATGCCAGGGTCGACTTGGTAATGCATTTCTACATGTTCTTGAGCCAAAATAGGCTCACCTGCGGCAACCTGACCGATCAAAGGCAGACCTTGCTCTTCGTTCGCTGCATCTTCAAGCAAAATACGAATACCACGAGACGCACCCGGGATAATCTCAATCGCTTCTTTACGAGCAAGAGCTTTCAAATGTTCTTCTGCAGCATTTGCAGAACGGAAGCCTAATTCACGGGCAATTTCTGCGCGTGTCGGTGGCATACCGGAATCTTCAATCTTACCTTTGATAAGGTCAAAGACTTGTTGTTGGCGGGGCGTTAACGGCTTCATGATTCACCTGTCTTTTTATACAGTTGACTGTGAGTATATCCAGTAACTGGACAAAAGCAAAGCAATTGGTTGTTTTTAGTTCATTTTTCGCTAATTACAAAACCAAGATCTCGAACCACACATAAGCCGAAAGCGCTAAGCAGATGAAAACGGCTGCCGAACCGACATCTTTCGCCATTCCCGAAAGTTCATGATGTTCACTACCAATACGATCAACAACTGCTTCAATTGCAGTATTGATAAGCTCAACCACCATTACCAGCACGACCGATGACACCATTAAGATTCGCTCGACCTGGCTTACATCTAAGTAAAATGCTAACGGAATAAGAACCGTAGCCATAAAGACTTCTTGTCGAAATGCTGCCTCGTTTTTAAACGAACTTGTGATGCCTTGCCATGAAAAGCCTGCTGCTTTCACGATGCGTTTTAATCCGGTGTTTGATTTTTTGGTCATTTTTAACCCTATACTCAATCAGTCGATGAATGATTTTCCACAAACTTAACGGCAATATGACTATTTCCATTAAAAGGTTAGACCAGTTTCTGGTATTCTTGCATCGATTAAATTTACGCCTAGGCTTATCCCTATTTTACTTGAAGGATTTACCCTTTCTCATCATAGAAATAGAGATACGCTTAAGCACATTGAAATAACTATTGAGGCTGTGAACCTATATGTCTTCTGGACAATCTTTTTCACGTTCATTAATGAAATTACCTTTATCCGTATTGGTAAAAGGCACATCAATCCCTTCGAATCCAGTTGAAGATTTGCAGATTGATTTAGGCAAACCAATTGTATACGCCTTGCCGTTTCGCTCAAGCGTCGACCTGCTTACACTACAAAAGCATGCGCTAGAACTGGGATTACCGGATCCGCTAAGCAAGCTTGAAATAAGTGGTAAGTCACTGCCACGCTACGTTTTTATCTCTTCACGCAAAACTCTGTTGCAAGACGATGATTACGTACCAGCCTCTTCTATTGAAGTCTTCTCTGAGCTACTTGCATTACATGCAGACGACTCAGAGCTGGATGTGCAAGTTATCCCTGCAACCGTATTGTGGGGCCGTAAGCCTGGTAAAGAGAATAACCAGAAGCCTTACCTACAAGCAATGAACGGCCTAGAGAAATCAATCGCTGTTTTAATAGCTGGCCGCGACTGTCTAGTACGATTCAGCCCTGTGGTATCTCTGCGTTACATGGCGAATTCACACGGCACCGACAGCACTATCGCACACAAACTGGCACGCGTAGCTCGTATTCACTTCTCACGCCAAAAACTTGCAGCCTCTGGTCCTAACCTGCCAAGCCGTCAAGCATTGTTCGATCGCTTACTAAAATCAGAAGCGATCAAGAAGGCGATTGAAGACGAAGCGAAGTCAAAGAACATCTCCATCGAGAAAGCGAGCAAAGAAGCTCAAGACATCATGGATGAGATTGCAGCGAACTTCTCTTACTCACTGATCAAACGTGGCGAGAAGATTCTAGGTTGGTTGTGGAACAAGCTTTACCAAGGCCTACATATCAACAACGCTTCTACAGTTCGTAAGCTGGCACAAGATGGTCACGAAATTGTTTATGTCCCTTGTCACCGCAGCCATATGGACTACTTACTGTTGTCTTACGTGCTTTATCATGAAGGAATGGTGCCTCCGCATATCGCGGCGGGTATCAACCTGAACTTCTTCCCTGCCGGTCCTATTTTCCGTCATGGCGGTGCGTTCTTTATTCGTCGTAGCTTCAAAGGCAATAAGCTGTACTCAACGATCTTCCGTGAGTACCTAGCTGAGCTATTCGCTAAGGGTTACTCGGTAGAATACTTTAGTGAAGGTGGCCGTTCTCGTACGGGTCGTCTGCTACAAGCGAAAACCGGTATGCTAGCGATGACGATTCAGGCAATGTTGCGCGGCATGAACCGCCCAGTAACGTTAGTGCCTGTTTACATCGGCTACGAACACGTAATGGAAGTGGCGACTTACGCTAAAGAACTACGTGGTAAGCGTAAAGAGAAAGAAAACGCGAGCCTAGTGATTCGTACTATCCGTAAGCTACGTAACTTTGGTAAAGGCTACGTGAACTTCGGTGAGCCGATTCAGCTTAACCAATACCTGAATGAGCACTCTCCAGAGTGGACTAAAGACATCGATCCTATGGGAACCAGTAAACCACAATGGATGAACCCGGTGGTGAATGACTTGGCGACCAAGATGATGACACACATCAACGACGCGGTAGCGACCAACGCACTGACATTATGTGCAACCGCCCTGCTTGCATCACGTCAGCGTGCATTATCTCGTGATTCTTTGGTTTCTCAGATCAACTGCTACCTATCTCTACTTAACAATGTGCCTTACTCAGACACATTTACGGTACCGAAAGACAGCGCAGAAGAGTTGGTGAAACATGCAGAGTCTCTGAACAAGTTCTTGATTGAGTCAGACTCTATGGGTGACATTATTTCGCTAGACCGTCACCAATCGATTCTAATGACTTACTACCGCAACAACATCATTCACCTGTTTGCGCTGCCATCGTTAATTGCTCAGATGACTATTCGTCAGCACGGCCTAACGATCGATGCGATTCAACAGAATGTCGCGGCAATCTACCCGTTCTTGAAGAAAGAGCTATTCTTGAGCTACGACGAAGATCAGCTTGAAGGTGTGGTCTCGAACATCATCGATGAATTGGTTAGCCAGGGCATGCTAGTTGTGTCTGATAATCAAGTCACCATCAACCAATCGAACAGCCAAGCGCTCATGCTACTAGGTCGTACGATTTCAGAGACACTTCAGCGTTACTCGATTGCTCTAAACCTATTGGCAGAGAATCCGGAACTGGATAAATCTGACCTTGAGCAGAAAAGCCAAGACATTGCACAACGTCTTGGTCGCCTGCAAGGTATCAACGCACCTGAGTTCTTCGATAAAGGTGTATTTGCTTCGATGTTTGCTACGCTCAAACAGCAGCAATACCTGGATAACGACGGTAATTGCGACTTAGAGAAGACTCAGCAGTTCGCTAAGCTTCTTTACTCAATGCTTTACCCAGAAGTTCGCTTGACGATTCAAGAGAGCATCCACCAAGCAGAGTAATTTGTTGGCTCGCTAGCTTTAAGAGCTAAGCTGGAACAATCAAAAAAGGCACCCATTACCCATTGTGGGTGCCTTTTTATTTGTGCTCTTGTTATCAAACCACCTCTTAACAGAAAGTAATGAACAAGCCGATGGTGACGGCCATTCCTACATAGTTGTTATTGAGGAAGGCTTGAAAACATAAATCTCGATCGCGATGACGCATCAAATGTTGTTGATAAACAAACAAGCCGCCTGCTACCAACAGTGACCAGTAGAAAGTATCACCTAGGTGGTAATGCATGCCTAACGCAATCAACATCGCTAAAGTCACTAACTGCAGTGAGCCAACAATCAGCTTGTCGAAACGGCCAAACAAAATCGCGGTCGACTTGATACCAATCTTAAGATCATCGTCTCGGTCAACCATCGCATATTGAGTATCGTAAGCGATTGTCCACAGCGCATTAATCATGAAGATAAACCAAACGATACTTGGTAGCTCATTGGTTTGTGCAGCCCATGCCATTGGAATAGCCCAGCTAAACGCCAAACCAAGGAACAACTGTGGAAGGTGCGTAAAACGCTTCATGAAAGGATAAATAAACGCGAGACCAACCCCAATAAAAGAGAGCTTAATGGTCAGCGGATTCATAGTCAGTACTAGCAAGAATGAAATCACGGCTAGCACTAAAAAAAGGATAACGGCTTCTTTACTCGACACCAAACCAGACGGCAGTGGGCGCTGCTTAGTGCGCTTTACATGACCATCCACCTTACGGTCAGCAAAATCATTAATCACGCAGCCTGCTGAGCGCATTAGTACTACACCTAATACAAATACGACCAAGACATCAAAGTCTGGCATACCTTGTGCGGCGATAATCAACGACCATAAAGTAGGCCAAAGGAGTAACAGGGTACCAATCGGGCGATTCATTCGCGTTAATTGCCAATACGCCTTCGCTTTGGTGGCAAGCATTTACACACTCTCCTTAGAGTAAATGGGGGATGTTGGTAAAAACAGTTCAGCTACAAGCATCGGTTTATGGTTCATCCATAATCGAGAACGACGCGCGAGTAATCGCTCATCGCCTGCGATAACCCAACCGACTTGCAGCGCATCTCGCTCCACGTTCTCAGCACTGAAAACGGTCAATCCAAGCGGGACATTACCTTGTTGAGAAAGGTCAGAGTGTTGATGGTCTTCTAATGTGACTCGGGGGATCAAGGTTCGACCTAATACCCACGGTTCGTCATCACCCTTTAAAATCACTTTACGCAGTAAGCAATCAAACGATGATAAAAGATGTTCCTCGTCCTGTTGTAGCATTGAGCGTTCTACAACTTGATTATGAAGCAACTCAACAGACAGGTGCTGACAGCACTTACCCAACTTGCGGGAAAGAGAGCCTTGCTCCATCAGCCACTCTTTGGTAGTTTCATTAGGAAAATCAAATGTTTCTGTACTTTGCCAATCTACATTCATTAACGAATTAAGATACAGCGATATTGGCTGATTCATACTAGTATTCAATAGGTGACTTTACACGTACAATAAAGCTTCAACTTTCGAACAAAATAAAAGCGTTCTTCGAATTGTAAACGTATTTAGATTTAGACCGCTCATTGTAACAAGACTAATGCGTTTCGAATATCGCGAATAAACTAAAGAAAAGTCACAAATATGCACAAACGCTATGTAGCCCAAATATTTCTTGCGATTACTCTACTCTTTTCAGCATCAAGTTTCGCAGAAGAGGAATCGGAATCCAAACTAGCCTACTTCACGCTAGAACCAGACCTGACCACCAATTTTTACACTAAAGGTAAAAAACTGGGCTACATTCAAGTTCGTCTCGATATCATGGTGGCGAATAGCAAAGATTTAGCAACCATCGAGCATCACCAACCACTGATTCGTGATGCAGTGATTGAATTGCTTGGTAAACAAAACGAAGAAACGATTAAATCTCTGTCTGGCCGTGAAGATTTGAGAAAGACTTTGGTTGAACACCTCAACAAGATTCTGCTGCCTGAGACGGGCAAAACCCTAATCGCTGACTTACTGTTTACCAAATATCTTTATCAGTAATGATGTAAAAACGAATCCCAATAAAAAAGCGGCTCATCTGGCCGCTTTTTTGTATCTATCGATTCTCAGTGACTAACGCGCTAGCTTGTTGCCGATTTCGGCGCTTTCATTGAATCTACAAAGCCGATAATCACACCTGTAACCAAACCTGCTAAGTGAGCGGTATTAGCGATAGCCATAAACGGCTGCATATATCCAAGTACCAACCACACCAACATAAAGCCTACGATCTGTCTTGGAATACCCAAACCAAGTTGCGGTGCTTTTGCGCCAACCACCCATAGGTAACCGACCAAGGCATACACAACTCCAGACAGTCCACCGAAGTTCGCACCTTCAACCCAATACTGACCCGCGCCAGAAAGCGCAGAAGAGACAGCAAAGATCTGCAGTAACTTAAGACCACCTAACTTTTTCTCAATATCTCCGCCTAGTTGCCACCACCATAATATGTTGAATGCGATGTGCATAACTGAGAAATGTAAAACAGCATGACTGAGCCAGCGCCACAATTGCCATTGCTGCCCATCAACCGCTGGGAAATGTAAGGCGTTAAAAATCGCCTGCCCGAAACCTATCTGCTGTAGTGCAAAAATCACCACACACACCAACATGATGCTGAGTGTCACAGGGCCAGCCTTGGCTTTTATCATCCCCATGAAGCTCGGCGTGTGATAATGGAAGTGACTCTTTCTTGTCTCAGCCATATCCCAAGAGGCCGCTTGGTAGCGCTTATGATTGGGTTCCGACAAGAAGCGATTGAGCTCCGCTTCAGTTTCAACTTGAAACTGGCCATCAAGCAGCCAAAGAGCAAAGCGCCCTTCTCCCTCAGGTGACATCTGAATAGGGATCTGGCGAGAGGCCATGTAATCAATAAATGCTTGAGCAAGACGTGGATTGTCTAACACCATCAGTCTAATCATTGTTATTTCCTATTCATGCTATGAGAGATGTTTAAGCGATAAAGGTCATTAGCCAGCAATCACAGGAAGTTCAGCACGATGCCATGCTTCGAAGCCACCTTCAACACTATATACCTCTTCAAAGCCTTGGTTCACTAAATATTGTGCCGCACCTTGGCTACTAATGCCGTGGTAACACATTACCAAGATAGGTTGTTCAAACTCCACCTCATCCATAAACGAGACCATAGTGTCGTTTGTTAGGTGATAAGCGGTTTTTGAGTGAGCAACCGCGAAAGATTGCGGGTCGCGGATATCAACAAGTCGAGCTTGGCCTTGTTCAATAAGGGCCTGAGCACCTTGCACGTCGATATGTTTAAACTGGTCCATGACTTTCTCTTTTTATACTGATTTACTTTGCTGCCATTGTAACCTATCCCAAGGCTAACAATCACATCCACTTAATAAGGTTATCCACCAGCGATCACTTTTACACCATTTGTGGATAAATCTGTGAATTACGTGAATAAAGTGCCTTTGGGAAAATAGATCCACAACATGTAGTGATGATCCTGATCTAACTGTGGGTTAACTAAAACATATCCCCACTAAAAAAACACGCTCAAAGCCTTACTACACCCTGCTTTTAGACAGCTGACGAATAAACTTGTCACAGAGTTATCCACAAAATCATTTTGCAAATTACGATCGCAAAAGTTGAGAATTCGATCCAAAACAAAAGGCCGAGATCTCTCGATCTCGGCCTTTTCAAAATTCAGCTTTTATTTAGATACTGTTAGAAATCGCCAACGGCTTGTTTCAATTTCTTCATCGCATTCTTTTCTAACTGGCGAACACGTTCTGCAGAGATACTGTAAGTATCCGCTAAGTCTTGCAGTGTCGCTTTATTGTCATCTAACCAACGTGAGCGAACAATGTGTTGACTACGCTCATCTAGGCTTGCTAGTGCTAGGCCTAAACGATTATTGGTGTGAGACTCCCAGTTAGATGCTTCAACCGTTTCAGCAACGTCTGACGCTTTATCTTCTAGGTAGTAAACCGGAGCTGTGTAAGCAGAGCCGCCGTCATCGTCATCCATTGGTGCTTCAAACGTTGCGTCTTGCGCTGCCAAGCGAGATTCCATCTCACGAACTTCAGAAGGCTCAACGCCCAGTTCTCGAGCGACTGTCTCAACTTCACCGTTGTTAAACCAACCTAAACGCTTTTTAGATTTACGAAGGTTAAAGAACAGTTTGCGCTGTGCCTTAGTGGTCGCAATCTTAACGATACGCCAGTTACGCAGAACGTACTCATGAATCTCAGCTTTGATCCAGTGAACCGCGAAAGAAACCAATCGAACGCCAACCTCTGGGTTGAAGCGCTTAACGGCTTTCATTAGACCGATGTTACCTTCTTGAACGAGATCAGCCATAGGCAGCCCATAGCCAGAGTAACCTCTTGCAACGTGCACCACGAATCGTAGGTGTGAAAGGATCAAGCCTTTCGCAGCGTCGATCTCACCTTTGTAATGTAATCGATCTGCAAGTCGACGTTCCTCTTCAGGCGTCAGCATTGGGTAGCTGTTCGCTGAGCGGATATAGCTGTCTAAACTATCTTGTGTGACTAAAGCCATTTGATACGCTTGGTTTGCCATTCGGTTCCTCATCAATCTCTGATCTGGAGTAGTACATCTATTAAAACCCGACAATCTTGAACCTAAAATGAACAGGTTTCAAGAAGGGGGGAGTAATTATGCATAATCAATTCGTCTATACAAGGCAAAAACTGGTTAAGAAGTGCCTATTTTTCGTCTAAATATGACTCTATTCACCTAAACTGGTTCAATTTCTTTTAGGTGACGCTGTGCAGAAAGCTTCGCAGCCACACTACCCAGCAGGGTTCCAACGATCAAAAGCAGTAAAGATTCATCCCAGCTTAGGCCAATTAAACGGAAGTGGCTGTCGTAAAGCTGAGCCAAGTCATCCACCGCACTGTTCAGTAATACGGTAATTAATGCCGTCATTACCCACGCGCTAACCGAACCTAATACACCGAACCACATACCAGAATATAGATATGGTCGAAGAATGTAGCTATCGGTAGCACCAATCAGCTTCATGGTTTGAATCTCTTCTTTATGCGCCAACACATTAAATCGTAACGTGTTGCCGATAATCAAAAACACAGCGCCTAGCATCAATACCGTTAAGGTAATCACGATGACGGCGGCTAGCGCTTTAATCGCGTCTAATCTTGCTAACCAATCTTCGTCCAAACGAACATCAGTCACTAATTCTTGTTTTTTAACTTGGCCTGCCAGCTCTTTGATTTGAGCATCACTTTGTACGCTTGGTGTTATCACCAACACACCTGGCAGTGAATAGTCGTCGAGAATCGTTAGGGCATCATCAAAACCAGAATACTGGCTGAGGTCGGCAAGCCCTTGCTGCGGAGAGATGTACTCCACCAGGTCGACTTGATCCCAACTTTCGATTTCATCCTTAAGCACCATTACTCGTGGCTCAGGAATACCATCCTCTACATAAGCACTTATTTGTGACGGGCTAGTGACATCTTGCGCCACTTCACCCACATTTTTACCCAATAGGTACAAACAAGCTGGCATCGCCAACGCCATAGAGATCACTGCAAGGGTCAGTAAGTTACCTAACGGGCGCTGCCACATTTGCGAGAACGATGACTTGGCTTGTTTCCAGTGAACAACAAAGAAGCCGTCGCTTGAAACGCGGTTTGCTACTCGATTAGATTGAGGTTTCTTGATGCGCTTATTCGCGGCCATAGTCTTCAACCTCACTCAAAAATCCTTGGTTTAATTCAAGATGGCGGTACTGAGGGCGAGTGTTCACTAATCCGATATCGTGTGTCGCTAGGATGATCGTCACACCTGCGCGGTTGAACTCTTCAAACAATCGCAACACACGGTTAGATAATTCAGGGTCTAGGTTACCGGTGGGCTCATCTGCTAAAAGCAGAGTTGGACGGTTAACTACGGCGCGAGCAATACCTACACGTTGTTGTTCACCACCTGAAAGTTGGCTTGGCAAACAACGGGCCTTGTCTAGTAAACCGGTTTTGTCCAACGCAGCACTGACTCGGCGTTTTATTTCGTTTTCAGAAATAGATTCAATACGCATAGGCAGAGCAACGTTATCGAAGATAGAGCGATCCATCAGCAAGCGATGGTCTTGAAAGACAATCCCAATATTACGACGTAAAAACGGGATGTCCTTTGCTGGGATACGTGTGATGTCGTGATCGTTGAACCAGACACGTCCATCAGTTGGACGCTCTATCGCACAGATCAACTTCAGCAAGGTACTTTTACCAGCTCCAGAGTGCCCACCCAAAAAAGCCATCTCTCCACGTTTCAGGTGAAAGTCCACTTTTTGGAGCGCTTGTCTTCCACCTCGGTAGGCTTTACTCACTTGCTGAAATTTGATCACCGAAAATTCCTCTTACGATCACTAATATCAAATTTAAAAACGGTAGCAGATTAAGGATAAACCACTTTGCTACTCGCGTTACTCTTCGCGGCTAAATAGAGCTTCAATGAAGTCTTTAGACTCAAATGGACGCAGGTCATCAATACCTTCACCCACACCAATGTAACGGATTGGAATCTGGAACTGGTCAGCAATTGAGAAAATTACGCCACCTTTCGCCGTACCATCAAGTTTAGTTAGTGTAATACCCGTTACCGGTGCAACTTCGCTGAATAGTTTCGCTTGGCTGATAGCATTCTGCCCCGTACCTGCATCGAGCGTTAGCATGATTTCGTGTGGTGCAGAGTCATCAATCTTCTTCATTACACGAACAATCTTACGCAGCTCTTCCATCAAGTTGCTCTTGTTCTGCAAACGACCCGCTGTATCGGCAATCACCACATCAACACCACGTGCTTTCGCTGCTTCAATCGCATCGTAGATAACAGACGCACTGTCCGCTCCTGTGTGCTGAGCGATAACAGGCACATCATTACGCTGCCCCCAAACCTGAAGCTGTTCAACGGCAGCAGCACGGAAGGTATCACCCGCCGCTAGCATCACTTTCTTGCCTTCATTTTGGAATTGTTTCGCCAGTTTACCGATAGTAGTCGTCTTACCCACACCGTTCACACCAACCATTAAGATAACGTAAGGCGTTTTGGTGGTATCAACCACTAATGGCTGTTCCACTTGGCTTAGGATATCCGCCATCTCTTCTTTGAGCAGACCATAAAGTGCTTCGCCGTCTTTTAGGTCATTGCGAGATGCTTTTTCTGTCAGGTTTTCAATGATCTTAACGGTGGTATTCATACCCACGTCAGCAATCAGAAGTTGCTCTTCTAGCTCTTCAAACAGATCTTCATCGATTTGCTTGCCTTTGAACAAACCAAAGAAACCCGCACCGATGTTTGATTTAGTGCGGCTTAGGCTGCGCTTAAGGCGAGCAAAGAAGCTTTCTGTTGGCTTTTCTTGTACTTCTTCAACCTTAGCTTGCGGAGCTGCCACTTCTTCCTGCTCTGCTTCTGCTGCGACAGGTTGCTGTTCTTGTTGAGTCTCTTCAAGCACTTGCTCAGGTTCAACTGACTTGGGTTCAGTTGGCTTTGCTTCTTCAGTTTCAGGCGCGACCTGTTCAGCCTCAACTTGTGATTCAACTTCAGTTTGATCTTCAACGTTTTCTACGTTCGCTTCATTCTGAGTTTTTGGGCTTTGTTCTTCTTCACCAAAACCAAGCCACGATAATAATCCGCGCTTCTTTTTTTCCGTCATCAGAGGAGTTTCCTAGATCTACTAATTAGCTGTATTGACTTAATACACGTCGACTCTTTGCTATTGTTATACAATACAAGCTTGTACAAACGAATAGTAAAGAAAAATGACAAAGCAGTGATAAGTTTGCTTTTAGCTTGATACACTTTGTCATTGCAAATTTATTTAATACACGAACCCACTTAAATTGGGCTCGGTATAGTATCACTTTATTAGCGGTCAAAAAATCTATGGTAAGACGTCGCCAGCAAAACACATCACAAAAAAAGCCATCCGGAGGCTTTGTTCGAATTATTAGTGGCTCATGGAGAGGTAGAAAACTGCCCGTTCATGATTTAGAAGGATTACGCCCAACCATTGACCGAGTAAAAGAGACACTCTTTAACTGGGTGGCTCAAGATATCCCACATTCAACTTGCTTGGATGTATTTGCCGGTTCTGGCGGTCTAGGTTTTGAAGCAGCTTCTCGCCAAGCCAAAATGGTGACACTGCTCGAAATGAATCAAAAGGCGGCTAAACAGCTTTCTGATAACGCGAAAGAGCTCAAAGCAGACAACATTAATGTGGTAAATACTGACGCTATCTCTTTCCTTAAGAAACCGGGCACTCCTTACGATATGGTTTTCCTTGATCCACCATTTCGTAAAGGCTTACTGGCAGAAACAGTACAACTGCTTGAGAGTAACGGTTGGCTTGCAGACAATGCCATCATTTACGTCGAGACAGAGAAAGAACTGAAACTCGAAGCTATGCCAGAGAACTGGGAATTGCATCGCGACAAGACCACCGGACAGTCAAGCTACCGGCTGTTCAATCGAATCACTGAAGAATAGGAGTTATTGAATGAAGTTCTTGCTTCCACTAGCAAAAGCAGCCATCGCCTTTGTTTGGTTTATCTTAATCGTAAATATTTTCTACCCGTTCCCGGGTAATGCTGCGATTGCGCTTTATATCATGACAGCATTCTTGTTCTTCATGCACGGCCTGCAGATGCTGATTTTCATCGGTGCATTCGGTGATAAGATCGAGATGTCACGTTGGGAGAAGTGGTCAATATTGATTTTCGGTGTCTTCGCCTTACTCGATATCCGACGCAAACACATGATGTAATCAAGCTTAAGCTCAGATATAAAACGCTTAGCTACAGAAAACATCATGACAGAAACAGTAGAAACAAAAACGCCGCTTATTTGAGCGGCGTTTTTTTATTTACTGTGGTAACGACATTAAGCCATGTAGCCTTTCACACCATCTAAGAACATTTGCGTCGACAGCATAACCAGCAACAAGCCCATCAAGCGTTCGATGGCTTTAAGGCCCCTCTCACCCAGCACTCGCAGGAAGAAACCATTAAACATCAGAATAAAGAAAGTAGCCCCCCAAGCCAGCATCACCGCGCCTGAAAGCTCTAACATATTGTCAGGGTGCTGAGTCGACAACAGAATCAATGCCGCAATAACTGAAGGGCCAGCAATCATTGGGATCGCCATCGGCACAATAAACGGTTCTTCACCCGCCGCAAGGCCGGTAATACTGCCCGCACTTGGGAAGATCATCTTAATCGCAATGATGAACAGAATAATACCGCCAGAGATACTCAAGGTTTCAGGCTGCACGTGCAGGAAGTTCATGATGCTTTGACCAGCAAACAAGAACAACAGCAAGATAACCAGTGCAAACATCAGCTCACGAATCAGAACAATACGGCGGCGCTTCGGATCAATATGCTTAAGGATAGAGAGCACGATTGGCAGATTGCCAAGCGGGTCCATGATAAGAAACAGCATGGTAGCTGCAGATAAGATTTCCATAAGTTTGTCTCGAAAAGCGAAGGTGCGCGGAGTATAGCAGCCTCAACATTGATTTTCGAACGCAGTCATCAGCAGACTAACTTATGTCATTGCAGCACGTAAACGAGAACAAACAGGAAAGAATAGAAAGAGCGAATACCACAAATACATCCACTCTCAAATCACTCAAGATTAGTGATTACACACACGCTCACGATTAGTGCAAAGCTTGTCATCAATAACTACGACCTTTTCCATCTTCAAGAAAAACTTCAGCAATCCATCTAAATCCAGGCCGTTCAGCTTACAGGTATGAAAGCGCGCTTCTGCGCCATAAGTTTGAGCAAGCTCCTGCGTCAACTCTTCGCGAGTCAGTGGCTTTTCACTCAGTAGGTTTAAAACGTTGTGTGCATGAATTTCGGTAGTCATAACTCTATCTCATGTTTAATGAAGTAGATGTAGAGTACCTACTTTCATCTGAGCTGCCTTGATGTAGCTCAGAGTTAAGCTAGCTCTACCCTAAATGGTAAGGGAAGCAACAATGAGAGCGTGAGCCAGAAAGTAACTGCCCGTCACCCAAAAGTAGGCACCCTTAATTGGGCTACGATAGAAATTTAGCGCGTATGCTAATGCCGAAAGCAGCAACACGGCACAACCAGCAAAGCCCACCGCATGCGACAGTTGAGGATCAAGCAACCAGAGTTCACCAGAAGCCCATGCAAGCTGAATAAGCACAATACCCATGATAACCACAGGAAAGACGAGTTTGTCTAAGCGAGGCAGTAATAAGAAGAAAGCAACGACACAAGCCGCCAACAGCAGCGCGAACAACCACCAGACCATTTCTCCTGATAGCTGTAACCAAAATGCTTTGCTGTAACAGAGCTGAGCCAACAAGAAGCAAACAAAATGCAGAGAACGTTTTTGAGTAACAGTATGCAAGACATCTGCGATCGCAGAAACCGCCAACCCAGCAACGACCCAATAGGTAAAATCAGCAACGACAGATTGAGTTAAAGCAATGGTCGCTAATAATACAAAGGTAAAAACCTTATACGATAAGGCCTGACCGATATGTCCATGTTTCGTTCCTGCTATTGCTCCGATACCAGACAAGGAAACCGCCAACCAACTCCACATACCATTTGCCCTATTGCTTTAAATCGTCGCCAGTCTAGGCACACGAGTGTTGATGTAAAGCCTCAGCGCCTCAAAGTTGGATCTTGATTACGCTTCCACTAAAAAGAGTCTCTTTAGATTGAAGTCGTAACAATTACTACCGTGACAATGGCCATTCGTTTAAAACTAACGCGAATCATCATAAAACCCATTCAAACTGGCATTAGAGTCACCATACTTGAATTTTGGTCAATTCTAACCTATCAAACCCACCAAAACCGACCATATTCCGCCAAAAACCACACTTGAAAAATTAAAATAAGAACATTTAAAGCAAACAATAACAATAACTTAAAGAGATAAACTCAAGTTTAATAGGAAAATAAAAACACCAACCAACCCTAGACTTGTAAAGTAGCCAGTTTTCTTTTTTAAAGCCCAGTTTTGTCAGGTTATTTCAAGCCCCCGGTAAAAACCGCCACAAAAGCCAAGCCGAAAATTTAAAAAACCAACCAAAACAAACCTCACCACCACCAACCCCCATTAATACAGTTTAACAACCTTTAACAATATAAATCACACATAACAACCATTATAAAACAGCAACTTAAAACAAATAAGAACAAACATAAATCACAACGAACAAAATAAGAACACACCAAAACACACAGTTAAACAGAGCCAAACAAGCCAAAAACTAATAGTTTTCCACTACTTTTGGAGCTTTCGAAAGTAATTCTTGATCTAAACCTATAAGTGGGCTATTCTTTAAAATATAGCGAGAGACAACCAAATTTAGGAGTAGTGTTATGATTTCATCTTCGCAAAGACAAGGACTTGTAATGATCGCGGTAGTTGTAGGTCTAATGACACTACCGATGATGTACTAAGCAAGTTACAGATAAAAAAAGGGACGCCATGAGCGTCCCTTTTTTTGTTCAATTTTTTCACTTCGAAAACAGATGCAGTGTTAGCACATCCCAGTTCGCATAATAGAAACCTGCGGCAGCTAAAGTCATTGCTATCATCAGTAAGATCGCAACTCGCCAGATAAAACGACCACTACGTGGAGTCAGCTCCTTCTCACAGTCGTTACACATCATGATGAACTTATGTTGGTCTTCCAACTTAGCCTCATGTTCATTGACTACCTTGTTACGACACGTTGCGATATAACGCAGCTTGCTCACCATATCGTGCGGTAGCCTTTCTTCACAGCTTGTTACAAGCTCATGCAATCCTTCGCCTTCGGCATGATATTGAAGCCTCAATAATTTCTCTATATTGCGAGTTCTTGTCACCACTTTTTCAATATCGGTCATCTTGGCCCTCCCACTCCACACTATAATTCTAGTCGAGCATTTCCTTATTCTTGTACAAAATCACTGTTATTTACGAGAGAAAGAGACAATAAATAACAATGCGTTATCCCAAACTGGCCATTAAATGTGATATCTGCCGAAAAATAATCAGCTTGGCTTACAACAGTTCACGAATAACGGCTTTAAACACATATCCCTATTGCTTGAAAGACTAGAATAACCATCACGACTACATGGAGGTTATATGCCTAATTCACTCTTTTTTGCCATCTTTGCACTCGCAGGCCTTGCGGCCTGGGTATTTCTTGTTTTTTATCGAAAGCACATGCAAGGCGAGAACGCACCAGAAAAGAAAGTGAACGTCACGGTATTAGATAAACAATCCATCGACCTTCCTGATGCAGAGCCAGGTCAAGAAGACCAAGAGTATTGGATTTATGTTCAGCGCGGTGTGGTTGGTCCAAAACGTGAATTCCAAATCGGCATTCACTACTTCCACGCTCTTAACCCGGGTGACAAAGGAACCTTAATGTACCAAGGTGATAAGTTCTTACACTTTGCGTTGAAGCGCTAACCCTAGCGCTTCAACCCTTCCTCATCGACATTCAACAATAAACCAATATCGAAATGCCTTGGCGTATCGCTAAGGCAATAGCCAACGCGTTTTCTCTGACTTAGAAACTATCCAGCTCATCCACAGTGCACCCGCTCCGCTGATCACTATCCATAATGGAATAACCCAAGCAGGGTGACCTTGGTACCAACCAAACTCTTTCATTGGCCATAAGAAGATTGGGTGCAATAGGTAGATACCCAAACTGTGTTTACTGATGAAGCCAACCACTTGATTGCCTCTATCTGACAACCCTTCTCCAAAGTAGCGACACAGCATAAACACCATGCTCGCAGCTAATACAGTATTCAACGTTTTGTAAGACAACCAACGACCAACCGTGTACTCTTCCGCAGCTAAGCTCGCATCAACCACCGTATAAACGGTGGTCAACAGTGCCAACACGCCAAGTCCTGTACTCACGCTAACGGTAAACTTGTTGAGTGGGACCTTCTTATACAGAAGATAACCCAGTGGCAAGTAGCCAGTGTAAAGCCACAGCTCATGGCTCCAAGGACCATCGATTCTGAGTAAGAACAGTAACGACGTAAACAACCACACCGCAGTGAAGCTATAAACCGCCTTATCACCATACTTTCTCACCATGATCTGTAAGAACGGAATCACAAAATAGAGTGGAATGAAGTAGTAGAAGAAACCTAAGTGATAGTAGGTGTAGTGGTGATAGCTATTGAGCAGTAAATCCCAGCTGACATCGGCATCAAAGCCCATTGCCGACCAACCAGACAGGTAGGTATAGAAAAGCGACCAGACAATAAAAGGAATCAACACCTTACCCAAACGGCGCTTTAGATAATACTTGGCATCAAATGGACGCTGATCACTGAGCATCAGGGCGCCAGTTATCAATATAAAGACAGGCACCGCCCAACGGCTGAAACCATTGACTGTAATCGCCGTTAGCCACTCACCAAAAGGAATATTTCCTAGCTCGTTGCGATAAGGTGCCAAAACATGAATCGCGATAACCGCTACGGCCGCGACACATCGTGCTAAATCAAAGAAGAGAATTCGCTGCTTCATGTAAATGCCTGATTAATATTCAATCATTCTACTATAGCAATAAAAAAACTGACCGGAATAAATACCAAGTCAGCTTATTGTTAAAGGAAAAGCATATCGCGATTTATCGAATCCGCCGGAAGCTTATGCCGCTGAGGTTTGTGGCACCTTAGGCAAGCGCAACGAAATCACCGTTGTTATCGCTAGGAACGCGAACGAGACCCACAAACAGGCGGATAAGCCACCCATTTGGAACACCAAGCCAGATAGGATTGTGCCAATCAAGCGGCCCATTGCATTGGCCATGTAGTAGAAACCAACATCAAGCGATACACCATCGCCTTTTGCGTAACTGACAATCAGGTATGAGTGAAGCGATGAGTTGACCGCGAAGATGGCACCAAACACCATCAAGCCACCAATGATCACAAGTTCTGGTTGCCAAGCTATCTGCACCGCATAAGCGATACCCGCCGTTACCACAGCCAATGCGCCCGCCCATAATAGTGCGGCATGTCCATCTGGTACCTTACCTTGCGCTTTACCGGTAATCTTAGGCGCTATGCCTTGTACAAAGCCGTAAGCGATGGTCCAAGCTGCTAAAAAGCCACCAACCCAAGAGTGATCCCAACCAAATACACTGCCAAGATAAATTGGCAGAGCAATCACAAACCACACATCACGAGCACCAAACAAGAACATGCGAGCTGCAGATAGGATGTTGATAGATTCAGACTTAGAGAAGATCTGTTTGAACTTAGGCTTGGTTTTCGCTTTACCCATGTCCGCTTCTAAGCTCAACACACTGCCAACGAAGACCAATGCCAGCACTGCTGCCATCGAGAGCACGGCGTATTGGAAACCAATGGTTGAGAGTAATAAACCACCAATAAAGAAACCTGCTCCTTTAAGCGCATTCTTAGACCCAGTCAGAATCGCAATCCACTTATACAAGGCACCTTGCTGCTCATCTTGTACTAAGGTCTTGATTGAGCTCTTGGCACTCATCTTATTAAGATCTTTAGCAATACCTGACAGCGCCTGCGCCGCCATTACCCAAGGAATAGTCAACATGGCCGATGGCAGTGCCAGCATACCCAAGGCGAAGACTTGCATCCCCAAACCAATGTTCATGGTCTTATTAAGGCCAAGGCGCGCACCCAACCAACCACCGATTAGGTTCGTCACCACACCAAAAAATTCATAGAAAAGGAACAGTGAAGCGATCTCTAACGAGCTGTAGCCGAGGTCGTAAAAATACAGAACCACCAGCATACGAAGTGCACCATCGGTAATGGTGAAGTTCCAGTAGTTGAACGTCACCAACATGTATTGGCGAACGCTCTTACTTAGATTTGAAAACATAATGCTATCTCTGCAATCAAAACAAAAAGAGCTTTTGGATCACGATAAGCTTAACACTCCAGATACCAAAAGCTCCTTGTCTAACAACGATGGCTGTTAGCTATTCGCTACACCATGAATGTATTCAACTTGGATCGGTTTAGTAAAAGCACCTGGACGCAGTGCTTGAACTTCTTGAACAATCTTATCGAGATTCCAGCCTTTTTCTAACAGCAGGTGAGCCGCGAATAAACCGGTACGACCCGAGCCGCCCATGCAGTGCATTGCCACCTTAGCGCCACTGTCCACAATCTTATGTAGCTCAGAGCTTGCTGCTTGCCACTTCTGCGCAAAGTCAGCACCCGGTGCGCAATCGTCTTCGATTTCAATTTGGAACCACTGCATACCTAATGCACGGGTTTTCTCGCCAAGTGCTGCCACGTCTTTGCTTGCAAGCTCAGCATCATCAAGTGCAGTCACAATAGCTTCAACGCCTTGCTCTTTCAGTTGCGCCAGAGATGCATCAAGATCAGCGTCTTTAGTACCTGGGCATGGAGTCAAAATCAGCGCGCCTTGCTCAAGGTCTAGTTGCCACGTTGGATGTGTCATAGTGTAATCTCCAGATTCTACTATTTCTTAAATACGCAGGCTTATGCTAAACCAACGGTACGCACTAACTCAGCCGTACGTGTCGCGTAACCCATTTCGTTATCGTACCAAGCGTAGATCTTAACCATACGCTTACCTACCAGCATAGTTGATAGTGCATCTACGATTGTTGAACGTTGGTCTCCTTTGTAATCAATAGAAACCAATGGACGCTCTTCAAAGCCAAGAATGCCTTTTAATTCATTCTCAGACGCTTCTTTGAGCATTGCGTTAACTTCTTCTGCTGTGGTGTCTTGCTTCACTTCGAGGATGATGTCTGTAAGAGAAGCGTTCGCTAGTGGAACACGAACCGCGTGGCCGTTAATACGGTTTTCCAGCTCAGGGAAGATCTCAACAATCGCCTTAGCACTGCCCGTTGTTGTCGGGATAAGGCTCATGCCACATGCACGCGCACGGCGTAAGTCTTTATGGGGTGCATCAAGAATCGTTTGCGTGTTGGTTAGATCATGAATAGTGGTAAAAGCTGCATTCTCGATACCAAGCTTCTCGTTAATCACTTTAACCACTGGCGCGAGACAGTTAGTAGTACAAGACGCTGCGGTTACGACTTTGTGTACAGCAGGGTCGAAGATATTGTCGTTCACACCAACAACGATGTTCGCGATGCCTTCTTCTTTAACAGGTGCAGAAACCACAACGCGCTTCGCGCCTTGCTCTAGGTACTTGTTTAGGAAAGAAGTCTTACGGTGAACACCTGTCGCTTCAATCACAACATCACAACCAGACCAATCGATCGCGTCGATGTCGCGCTCTTTGGTGGTTTTGATGCGTTGACCGTTGATGATCATCTCATCACCTTCAACAGCAACTTCGTGGTCCCAACGACCTTGCACTGAATCGAACTCTAGAAGGTGTGCCAGCGTTGCTGTATCACCAGCTACATCGTTAATCTGTACAAACTCTAGCTCTTCCCAATCGAAAGCTGCGCGAAGTGCTAGACGGCCGATACGGCCAAAACCATTAATACCTACTTTAACTGTCATTTTAATGTCTCTCAGTTAGTGGTGAATCTAAAAAATATTCGATTAAACGCAACATTGAGGGCGTGAAGTCATCGCTTCTAGGCGCTCAATGTCTTGCTGGTATTCAGTTTTCAAACAGTTCGATGCGATAAGGTCATCAATTAACTTTAGCATCCAACCCGGTAAATCTTTGGACAAGCGGTAGAACACCCATTGCCCTTGACGAACATCAGTCAAAATGCGGTTTGAACGCAACTGCGCAAGGTGGCGTGAAACCTTTGGCTGACTTTCTTGTAATGCCTGAGTCAACTCACCTACAGAGAGGCACTCTTGGCGTACAATCATCATTAAGCAACGCACTCGCGTTTCATCAGACAGTAATTTAAAAAATTGGTGAGGAAGCATAGAGATATACTCATATGTGGATGTACACATATATTAGTCGTAAAAAAAAGCACGTCAAGACGTGCGTTTTAATTGTAATAAAAGTTTAACGCAGATAAATCAGAGCTGGTTGGTTACGTTATGACTCCAGCGTCGAGCTTCGGTGAGCTCCGTTTTAACCTGATCCACACTCAATCCTAAATGAGCACAGTGCTCATCCATCTGCTGCCAATCGGCATGTTCAAAGCTTTCTTCAAGGGCAAGCAAGATTCCATATGGCCCTTCTCTACGGAGCAGAGCCACCTTGATACTTTTACACAAAGGCAGTTGCTCGACTAAGTTCTCTAACGACAAATCAAGCAGTGCATCAAGCAACGAGAATAAGCCAATCATAAAGGCTTGATCGGCATGCCCTTCAAATGCCTGATAACGAGACATACGTTGGCAGAACTGAGCTCGCTGAAGCGATAAGCCATAAAGCTCTTTTGGCTTCTTGTCAGAAACATAAGACGCCACCGCCAACGAGACAAACATTTTCAACTTCTCTTGCCCCAGATAAACCAAAGCCTGACGAAACGAAGAGATAGTGACCTCAAGGCGAGGTGACATTGTATTCACAAAACGCAGTAGCTTATATGACAAGGCGACATCTTTCGCGACGATGCTCTCGACACGCTGAAAGTCAACATCCGGCTTGCACACTTCTTGAAACAGCTCCATGGCAATGACTTGCTCAGGGCTAATGTACTTACTCTTAATGACTTCCGGTTTACTGAAGAAGTAGCCTTGGAAAAACTTAAAGCCCGCCTCTTTGGCTTGCTGGAACTCCTGCTCGGTCTCAACACGTTCAGCAAGAAAGCTAAATTTCTTCCCTTGATGCGCCTTAACCAAATCACATGCCTCATCCAAGCCCATCTGCATAATATCGAGCTTAACAATATGCGTGTATTTGAGGAAACGTTCCCATTCAGGGATCGAAGTAAAATCATCTAAGGCGATCATATAGCCTGCTTGGTAAAGGTCCTTAACTGCTTCCAACAGTTCATCTGTCGGCTTACATGTTTCAAGGATCTCTACCACCACTTTATTCTTTGGCAAACTTAAAGGCAGGCGACGAATCAAACTTTGATAAGGGAAATTGATAAAGCAGCGTGACGATGAAATCGAAGGGTTGAGACCAACCGACAAGAAGTTCTCCACAATCAGACGATACGTTGCTCGATTAGACTCAATATGCGCTGGGTACGCATTCTTTTCTCCATCGCGAAATAACAACTCATAGCCGAGTGTATTCCTCTTGCGATTTAAGATAGGTTGTCGAGCAACGTATGTAGCGGTCATTTCTTGATAACTCTGATTGGTTTAAATATAACTCAGTCACTTAATCTAAGCTTTCGCGGCAGCTAGCAAAGCACCACAGCCCATGAACATACCACCAAATATTTTATTTATCTTACCCATTATGCGATCAGAGCGAATAAAACGTCCCATTTGTGACGCTAATGAGGTGTAACCCAACATAACAACGCTATCAATGAATACTGTCGTCACACCTAGCACTAATAACTGTGGTGATTGAGGTTGTGTAGGGTCAATGAACTGAGGAAACAGAGCCACCAAAAACACGATTGATTTCGGGTTAGTTAGGTTGATAAGCACAGCGTCTTTCAGCAGTTTGCCACTCGACAGAGTAGAGATCTCTTCAGATGCCACTAGGCTCGAGCTATCACGCCACTTTTGAATACCTAACCAAACTAAGTAAACCACACCAACCCATTTAATGATGGTGAACGCCAACGCAGACTTAGCAACGAGCGCACCGATACCCGCGCCCACCAGCATAATGTGGAACGCAAGACCAAGCTGTAAACCGACGATTGATGCCAATGACTTTCGAGTGCCATAGCTTAACCCATTACTGATTGAATTTACGGTACCCGAGCCCGGAGCCAAGCTAAACAAAATCGCTGTGACAACATAAGCAAGCCAAACATGAGTATCCATTTGCATTTCCTTACTAGTTCTTTAATCTAACAACATTAATAGCAATAAAGCTCTCACACGCATCAGTTCAGGTAATTTCCCATGGAAAACCACAGCGAAGCCGCCTTCCCTTACACTCAAGAACCTCAGTTCGATCATGCGATTAAACACCCGATCAACGCTCTTTGGCAACAACGAAAAGATGGGTATATAAGATCATCCGGTAAAAAGAAACTGTACTGGTGTAGCCTCACCTCAGAAAAGCACAGCAAGGCTATTGTTATTTCAAATGGCCGCATCGAATGCTGCCAAAAATACCAAGAACTCTTTTATGATTTCTATCAACAAGGCTATGACGTTTATTCATTTGACCATCAAGGTCAAGGCCAGTCTGAACGTATGGTAACAGACTCTGACATTGGTCACATTCATGAGTTTGATGATTATGTATCTGACGTGTCTGACGTCATTGCAAGTTTTGATCTCAGTAAGTATGCCAATCGCTATCTGCTTGCGCATTCTATGGGTAGCACTATAGCCATTCGCTACCTACAAACTCATCCAGAGCACCCGTTTGATAAGGTGACTCTGTGCGCTCCGATGTTTGGTATTAATACCGAATGGTACCTGAAACCCATCGCGATGATCGTTGGCCAAATGCTCACCGCTTTGCATGCCAAGCCTACTTACGCGCCGGGGCAACAAGCGTATTACTCGAAGCCTTTTGAAAACAATTTACTGAGCCACAGCAAGGTTCGTTATCAGTGGTTCCGCCGGCTTTACGAAGAGAACCCGTCACTGCAAGTCGGTGGTGCTAGCACTCGCTGGGTATGGAAAGGGTTAATGGCAGCCAAGCAGTCAATCCAACAGACTCGTCAAATCAAGATCCCTCTATTGCTGATTCAAGCTGGTGAAGAGAAGATTGTGAGTAACGATGCTCAGGTGAAGTTCATCAATAAGCTGAAGAGAACCAACCCAGCTTGCCAATTTAAGGTCATCGAAGGCTCAAGGCATGAAGTGTTGTTTGAGCAAGACAAATACCGCAATCAAACACTGGATGCCATTAATCAGTTCTTTGCTTAGCACTCACATCAACAGCACAAGAAGAAGCGAGCCATAAGATAGCGATTAAAGAGGAAGAGAAGTAAGTGAGCTTTGCCCTCTTTTCTTGCATGATTTTGGCATACAATTTCTGGGTCGAGATATTGTAGTAAAAACAATGCTAGCGTTGGCTAGTGTTGATATTGGTTAAGCACTTTGCAATGAGGGTTAAATGACTATTCCTGCACTTAAAGATTCCGTGAAAATCGTTGCCTCTGATTTAGATGGTACGCTTCTGGCTCCCAACCATCAGTTGAGCGATTTTACCAAGCTAACGCTTAAGAAGTTACACGAGCAAGGTTATACCTTTATCTTCGCAACGGGTCGCCATCACGTCGATGTAGCTGGGATTCGTCAAATCGCAGGGATTCCGGCGTACATGATCACGTCAAACGGTGCTCGCGTGCACGACCAGAATGATCAGCTAATGTATAGCCAAAACGTGCCTCAAGAGCTCGTTCAACCGGTTATTGATATTGTTCGCCAAGATCCAAACATCTTCATTCACATGTACCAAAATGAAGATTGGCTGCTCGATCGTGAAGATGAAATGCTAGCCAAGTTCCACAGTGAGTCTGGCTTCAGCTACAAGCGCTTTGAAGCAGACAGTGCGCCGAGCGACGGCATTGCTAAGGTTTTTTTCACTCACCCAGAACAAGACCACGAACACCTAGTTACGTTTGAGCAAAAGCTAAAAGAAGCATTTGGAGACAAGTTAAACGTTGCCTTCTCAACACCTTGGTGTCTGGAAGTGATGGCCGCTGAAGTATCTAAGGGTCATGCTTTAGACGCTGTCGCGAAATCTCTGAACCTAACGCTAGATAACTGTGTTGCCTTTGGTGATGGTATGAATGATGCTGAGATGCTGGCAATGGCAGGTAAAGGCATAATCATGGGCACATCACACGAGAAAGTGATGCAAGCACTGCCAGACAATGAAGTGATTGGCAGCAACGCTGATGATGCCGTTGCGCACTACTTAGAGAAACACCTACTCTAAACAACCCCATCATACAAAAAGGCAGCCAATGGATGCCTTTTTTGAATCTTACGCTAACGAGAACCGAGCACTTCTTTGCTTAAGATCGCCTGCCACTCTTGTTCCGTTACAGGCATGATCGATAAACGATTGCCGCGCTTCACCAAAGGCATTTCAGATAGTTCAGGCATGGCTTTAAGAGTCGCTAATGGGATCAAGCGTTCAGTCACTCGAACAAACTCGACATCAATCATTATCCAGCGCGGGTTATCGGGTGAAGATTTAGGGTCGTAGTAATCACTCTCGGGATCGAATTGAAAATAGTCTGGGTAGGCTTCTCTGGTTACTTTTGCGATCCCCGCTACGCCCACTTTTTTACATGATGAGTGGTATATCATCACCAGGTCGTCAAGCTTGACCTCATCACGCATCATGTTTCGAGCTTGATAGTTACGAACTCCCTCCCAACAAGAGGTTTTTTGTACTCTCAGCGTCTGAATAGAAAAAGTGTCGGGTTCTGTTTTAAATAACCAATATGCCATAATAAATCCAATTAACGGTTGCTCCGAGGAAGATATAACATGAAGGTAATGAAAAACCCAGTGACATGGCTAGCTGCATTCGCACTACAAGGCTGTGTAACCGCACCAGAAACACCACAACAACCTGAAGTTCCACCAGCAACCTTAGATGAACCTCTGAGCGTTCAGCCACAAAGCTTCATAATGCGTGGTCAAGTTGTCGTAGGCCATGAAAGCCGTACGTTCACCCCTTGTGGTAGCCAACAACAATACTGGCTAGATATGTCTCCGGAGCTAGCACTAGAGGCACAAGGGCTAGCAGCCAGACCTTATCAAGCTCTATATGGCGAACTGATTGGTCACCTTACTGTACCGAGCCAAACCGGCTACAACGCTGATTTCACAGCACGTTTCGTGGTTGATCAAGTCAATATCTTAACGGCAGAAAATCCTGAACGCTGCGACCAACCGCTACGCTCCACACGAGTCTTTGGTAATGAGCCATTCTGGTCAGCCACCTTTGATAAAGATCTGCTGACTTATACCAAGATGGGCGAAGCACCTCAGGTTCTCAACATCGAATCAAGCCGCACCACGCCAAGCAGTCGTGATTACCAACTAGAAGGTAAAGCAACGCAAGGCGAGCTCAATCTGAAAAAAGAGAACTGCAGTGACGGCATGAGTGACTCTATCTACGGCTGGGAAGCGAAACTCAACCTCAATGACAGCAACTACACAGGCTGTGCTACGGTTTCAAATCAAGATCCTACGTTGAGCTGGATCGGTACCTACTTCGCTAGCTCAACTCAGAACTCAGGGTTCTCTATTAACCTTGAGCTCAATGATGATCACAGCGCAGTGACAACCTACTCATACAGCAACGGGGATCCTTCTATTGTTGAGCAAGGCTTCTGGCAGCAACTCAACCAAAACCAGATTCAGGTTGTGATGACTCGCCACCAACAACAATACCTGATATCCGAGCGTATCTTCACACTCGATAGCGGTAAGCTGATCGCAGAGAAAGAAAAGGTCGGCAATATCGTCTACCCGATTGCCAACGGCGGTCTAGTACTATTCGAAGCAAAGCTTGTACAAGCACAAACCAACATGGTTGATCTAACGGCAAAGCAAGTGCACTCCAGTGATCAATTTAATCCAAAAGTAGACCAAGCGATCCGCGAGTATTTTAAGATCAACAATAGCTCGCCTGATGATACTAAATATCGCTGGCTGACCTACGATATCAACGGTGACGGTAAAGAAGAGTTGTTCGCTCAACTCGATTGGTGTGGTTCAGGTGGCTGTACACTGCTGATTTTCGAGAACCATCAGGACAAGTGGCGCTTCAATAGCCGAGTAACACTGGTAAAAGGCGACATACGCGTGGGTAAGTCTCAAAGTCACGGGTGGCACGATCTGATCTTCAATGTCAGCGGCGGTGGCGCAATAGCAGCCAAACACGCACTCTCATATACGGGTGTCAGCTATCCACTCAACCCAAGTGTTGCACCGGTAGCCGATGATGCTGATATCAGCGATGTGGTTTTGTTTGCTAACAACATCTCACCAGTACAAAGCGGAGTTAAGCTATAACCATGAGTGATCAGCAAGCTTGCAGTGGGTGTGGTTTCACTCATCAATGTATTTGTCATCGAATACCGAATACTGAAAGCCAAATCCAGTTAGTGCTACTCACTCACGAGAATGAACTAACACGAGACACCAATACCGGAAAGCTACTGCAACAGTCACTCAAGCAGTGTCAGTCTTTTATTTGGCAGCGCAAGACGCCTCCAGTCGAACTACTGGCTTTGCTTGAAGATGAAACACATCAGCCTTTGCTGTTGTTTCCAAGTAATGAAAGCATTGAATGCCAGCAAGCGGTTTCGGATAGAGCGAGTGAACGAATGCCGTTATTAATCATCTTGGATGGTACGTGGCAAGAAGCGAAAAAGATGCTCAACAAAAGTCCTTGGCTACAAACGATCCCTCAAGTGCACCTCGATGTGACCAATGAATCTTCCTATACCTTACGCCGCAATCAAGTCAGCGGACACCTGTGTACCTGTGAGGTTGGCATCGAGCTACTTAAGGCATTAGATGAAGCTAAAGCAGCAAAGCAAATAGAAGATTACTATCAGCACTATCTAAAAGTGTTCCAAGCTGACAAAAGTGGACACGCTCTCAGATAGAGTAATGCGGAGTGCTTAAGCACTAAAATAAAAAAGGGCGAGCCACTAGCTCACCCTTTTCACATCTCGCTTTGATGCATTGGACAGAATAGTGTTTCACGTGAAACATCAGACATTTGCCACTCATCAGAACAGCCGTTTAGGCTCTCCGAAGTAATAACCTTGCAGGTAGTCGACACCCATGTCTTCTGCAATTCGGCAGATTTGCTCATTATGAACAAATTCAGCGACCGTTTTGGCATTAAACACTTGGCACAAACGCACCAGCTGAGAAGTAATGTTTCTCTGCTTCTGGTCTTTATCGATATTACCAATCAAGCTGCCATCAAGCTTAATTATCTGCGGTTCAAGTTTAATGATCTCATCGATATTGGAGTAACCAGAACCAAAGTCGTCAACGATGATTCTTGCACCTAACGAACGGAAGTGGTCACACACCTCAATCATACGGCCATAATCTCGAATTTGCTCAGACTCAAGCACCTCAAGCCCCAATCGAGTAGGATCGTTCATGCCGCTAATGGCTGTCTCAAGTACCTCTAGAGTCTTATCACTTAAAAGGTCTTGCGGAGAAAGGTTGATCGAGAATGGGCTCTGTTTATCAGCCATATAACCGATAGTGTTCTTAATCATATGGCGACTAAGACGCGTGTAAAGGTGCGTATCAGCAATGATAGGTAAGAACTTTCCTGGTGGCACAATGGTACCGTCCGATTCCATGATTCTAACCAAACACTCTTGGCTAATTATTTCGTGCGTACCCGCCTCCACAATAGGCTGTGAGTAAGTGATGATGTTCTGATCTAAGATCGCACGGCTCACACAACTCAACCAAACGAGTTGCTCTTTGCGGTCCTCTTCGCTCACCTGAATGTCTTTTGCATTGGTGATGTGGGTATTGTTACGCACCCCATAGCGTCGCGCTTCGATTGCTTTCAATAAGATTTCGTCACCGCTGTCGGTTAAAAAATCACAACGACTAGCAAAGCCGCCACACAGAGAAACTGACAAGTAATCGATATCAGCCAAATCATATGGCTCAAAATTAATGTGTTCGATATCATCTGCGAACTCAACGAAACCTTCTTTGATTTTCGCACAACTAACACTGGCATTAAAAATAATCGCCCACTCTCCAACCCCAATACTGAATAGCTCAATCTTCACGCGTGGCTCTTTCACGACACGAATCTGCAATCGCTCAATAAAGTGATTAGACAGATCAAGCAGCAACTGGTCACCCACTTGATAACCATATTTTTCGTTAACTTGATGGAAATTCGTGAGCTTTAACGTGAGTAAGTGTTCACTAAATAGAATCGTATTGAGACGCTCCTTCAGTGCGATACGGTTCGGTAAACCAGTACGTGAATCAATACGATAACTCTCGGTTAAGCGATGCGCTTGTTGATGGAGTTTCTTTTCCATCTGAGTGTTCATGCTATCAAGATCAGCGACTGCATTTCTGACAAGGTTAAGCAATGGCGACACTGTTGATCCACACTGAAAGTCTTCACAATGAAACTCTTTAATCTCGTCAGACTCACGCATAGCGATATAAGTCAGGCTATGATGCAGTATTTCTTGGCGGTCTTCATTGCGGTATAGCTCCCCCATACAGTAGACACCACACGTGTTCACTATCCCTTCAAATGGCTTGAGCTCAAGTTTACTGTCGATAAACTCAAGTCGAGATACACAGTTATAGATGATCACCGATTCAGGCTGATGCATGGCTAGCATCTCGGCACCATGGCGCACCTTTTCAGCAGTCAATGAGGGGTGATTATAGCAAAACTGCGCTTCTTCACCGACATGCCAAGGGCTATCAAACTCGATACTGCCATCATCATTAATACGTAGAGGCGTGGAGATACCCCTCTTTCTGCCAAGTTCTCGATAAAGTGGAAAGCTCATCAGCTGGCTAAAAGGAAGATCTTTGCCATCCGCAAGGTAATGTTTGAAGACTTCAATAGCAGGCTTGTCATTCAACGCGTATAAGCGATGTCCGACTGCGTGTGTGACTCGTAGCTTCATACCAATTGGGTTCCACTCAGAGTACGCGTCCGACCACACCTTCAGTCTTGGGTTAGTCAGAGCCACCGCAACACAGGCGTGCTGGTAGGTTTGCTCGTTATACATAACCCAACGGCCAAATTCATTCTCATGACATAGTCCACCAGCAATCGGCAAGGCGTAAGGCAAATTTTCAAAAGCGCTATAGATAGGATAATCACGCCCTTCAACCTGATCACACAAGCTGATAACCGTTTTGGTGTCTTCGGTAAGGCGCAGTTGAAAAGCGAGATCTTGGCTGTCTTGATTTGGATTGCCAGTAAACGGCTGAACCGCAGAGGTTAGATGGGTTTCGTTAAACTCACTGATGATGACTAAAGTACATGTACTCTCAAGACAGTTGTCACAGATAACATGACGAGCACTCTGACCGATTAGCGTCGCATTGTTTAAGCGATTGAGGGCAACACTCGCGATTTGACGAGCCAGTTCTGAAGATTGAGCTGAGAAGATTTGAATAAGGTACTGTTTGTTGTCACACCATTCTCGCTGATCAAATTGAGCTCTAAATAACGCCTCAGTATTTGCGAGAAATGTAAATGTTTGCATGCCAACCCTTGTTCAAAATCGAGTGAAGTAACAACCCGCAACCACTGCTATGACTGAAATGAATCGCTAAAAAGTAGTCGCCAATTATCCTAACCTAATCAGGCTTTTATAGGCGACTAATGTAACAATTCACTATCATAAATGCGACACAATAAGCCTACCTAGCCATTAAATTAGTCGCATAAGATCGCTAAGTTGGTCTATTTCAACATCAGGAAGCAGGCTCGCCTTCGGGGAGTGGTATAAATTGGAACCAATGTCATTAAACCAGCATGCTTGGAAGCCATTTTGCTTGGCTCCGTAGACATCCGTTTTGAGGTGATCACCAACATGAAGAATATTCTCAGCATTACAATCTAGGTGCTGCTGAGCTTTTTCAAACATATCTGGGTAAGGTTTAGCTCTGCCATCAGGGCCGGCTTTAAGGATTAACTGAAAATACAGCCCTAAGCCAATTTTGTGCGGGTCGACATTGCCATTAGTAATTGCAACTAGAGGAATACGTTGGCTAAGCTCAGTCATCACTCGATGTGTTTCGTCAGGCACATCGACTTGATTACGCAACCACAAGGCATGCTCAATGCCTTCTCGAGCCGCTTGCTCTGCTTGCTGCTGAGAATAACCCAATTGCAGCAAACCACTCTTAATCTGAGTTTCACGCCACACGGTGACATCATGTTTCAATACTGGGTTTTCAGATGCGACTTGCTGCTTAATGCCCTGCCACTCTTCGAGCGATAAAGAAGCCGACACTGGGTGCTTTTGATAAAGCCACTGTGCCATCTCCTTCTCAACCTTCATGATCACAGGCCAGTTGTCATACAGGGTGTCATCTAAATCAAAGGTCATGGCTTTGATGGGCTTTAACCCTCGATAAATTCGCATAGTAAACCCTTTAATCTAATCTTTGTTCTTCTTACGCGCTCTCGGATGAGCCTGATCATAAGCTTGCGCTAAGTGTTGGAAATCCAAGTGAGTGTACACTTGGGTGGTCGAGATGTTTTCATGCCCCAGCAATTCTTGAACAGCGCGTAGGTTTTGGCTCGATTCAAGCATATGCGTCGCAAAGGAGTGGCGCAGTTTGTGCGGGCTGATGTGGCTCGCCACAGATTGCTTCTTGCCCCACTCTTCCATACGTTTTTGCACACTGCGGTGTGAGATGCGCGTTCCCAGCTTGGAAACAAACAGCGCGTCCTCTCCCGGAGAAGCCAATTCACCGCGGACTCGCAGCCACTTATCGACCCACTCTTTCGCTAAACCAGAAAAAGGCGCTTTGCGTTCTTTGTCGCCTTTCCCAATCACTCGGATTTCGCCTTGTCGATCCAACACATCCTTCAGGTTGATGCCGACCAGTTCTGCCAGTCGTAATCCAGCACCATACATTACCTCCATCATCGCTCGGTCACGAATCGACAGTGGATCGTCTTCATTCACATCAAGCAGTTGACCCACTTCATCCACATCGAGGTTTTTCGGCAACGGGCGCTGCTTACGAGGTGCAGAAACCCCTTTTGCAGGATTGGCGGTCATTTCGCCACGCAACACAAGGAAATCAAAGAAGCTGCGCAGTGAAGATAAACGCGTTGCAATACTGCTCGCCTTCATTCCCTCACGCATGCCTTTACTGGCAAGTTGTCTTACCCACGCTGCATCGACTTGTCCCCAGTCTTTCAATCCTAGCGTGACTAAATGACTGGCCATGGTTTCAAGTTGTTGTTTGTAATTACGTTGGGTGTGTAGGCTGAGTCCCTTCTCGCTTCTGAGATACTCATAGAAGCGAGAAAGTGGCTTTTGAAGGCTGTTAGGAAGAGGTATTTTGGGCTCTATGCTCATTATTTATCTGCCAAGGTAAGGTGTCCGCCAAATGAGCGACAACAAGTGCTAAATGGCGTAAAAAGAGCGTATCCATATGGGGTTGGAAATGTCCGCCATCTTCACTAGAAAAGGCGAGTAAACCCAATGGTGACTGCTTAGCAAGCGGTAGTACTACATAAGAGCCTAGCTCTGGAACTGGATAATCACCAAACAAATTGTGTCTGTCGGCTTTTCTCAAGCGCCCAAGATAAGCATCTTTGCCATTGAAATGGTTAAGCGAAAACTTAGAGTAACCCTCAGCACTTAAATGATAAAAACCCGATTGTGATAGAATTCGAACATGAGCCTTAAGCCCAAGGTCTAACGCTTTTTGCTCAACGGCTTTTATCACCTGCATGAAGTCACTGCATTTCAGTACTTGCGCTTGCAGGTCCATGAACTCGTAGAAGGTTTTATCGTTATTCGCTGCCAGAGACATCAAGCCGGTGATCTCTTCTTCTAGCTCTTCAATTCTCTGGCGTTGACGTTTAAGCTGAATCTCGACCAGAGAAACAGCGCCCTGCTCAACGTTATTAATAGCAAGGCGATCCACCAAATCTTTTCGGTCTTGGAAAAAATCTGGGTTATCACGTAAATATTCCGCGACCACTTCTGCGGTGAGTGCGTCGGCTTCAACGTTAGACAAAACCTATCCTTTATTTTTTATGTATCTATCTGTTATGTATCGTTATCAGCAAGAAAGCTGGCCATCAAACACATGCGTCGCTGGGCCCGTCATATACAGAGGTTTCCCCGGGCCTTGCCAGCTAATGTGTAAGTCACCGCCTGGTAGGCTCACCTTCACATTCTCAGCCAGTAAGCCTTGAGTAATACCAACCGCAACAGCGCCACAGGCACCGCTACCACAAGCCTGAGTTTCACCCGCTCCGCGTTCGTAAACACGCAAACGCACTTCTTCACGGTTAACCACCTGCATAAAGCCAGCATTAACGCGCTCAGGGAAACGCTCATGTGATTCAAGCAGCGGGCCTAAGGTATTCACATCTGCCGTATCGACATCATCAACCACGGTCACCACATGTGGATTACCCATACTGACCGCGCCACAGAATAAAGTGTGTGCATCGGTTCTTAGGATGTAGGTCTTTTCAGGTTGTTTAGCTTTAAATGGGATCTTGCTTGGTTCGAACTCTGGAATGCCCATGTTCACGGTGATCAGGTTATTCTCTTCAATCTTGAGAACCATTTTGCCTTTCTTGGTACTGACGTTGATGCTGTACTTATTCGTTAGGCCTTTCATTCGAACGAATCGTGCAAAACAACGAGCACCATTACCACACTGTTCCACTTCACTGCCATCCGCATTAAATATGCGGTAATGGAAATCAGTTTCTGGATCATAGGGAGCCTCAACCACAAGTAGTTGGTCAAAGCCCACACCAGTGTGACGATCCGCCAAACGACGGATCAAATCTGGAGAAAAGAAAATATTTTGAGTAATGCAGTCCACGACCATGAAATCATTGCCCAAACCATGCATTTTAGAAAAGTGGAAGTGCATAACGCTTTAAATTACTCCGGAAGAATGTTTTCAAGTTCCCACAAGCTCGTGAGCTCTTCGCGCTGACGAACTAGATGAGTTTTGTAGCCATCAACCATCACTTCAGCCGCACGCGAACGAGTGTTGTAGTTAGATGACATTACAAAGCCATAAGCACCAGCAGAGCGAACCGCAAGCAAATCGCCCTCTTCAAGCACCAAGTCGCGGTCTTTACCTAAGAAGTCACCTGTTTCACAGATAGGGCCAACCAAATCGTACGTTACCGCTTCGCCTTGGCGAGGGTTGACTGGGACAATATCTTGCCACGCTTGGTAAAGCGCTGGACGCATCAGATCGTTCATTGCTGCATCGATAATGGCAAAGTTCTTGTGCTCTGTTGGCTTGAGGAACTCAACTTTCGTTAATAATACACCAGCGTTAGCAGCAATCGCTCTTCCAGGCTCGAAAATCAGCTCTAGATCAGAATGATTGTCTAGGCGAGCCAATAGCGCTTTCGCGTAATCTGAAGGCTGTGGTGGCAGTTCATCACGATAAACCACGCCCAAACCACCACCAACATCAAGGTGCTTAATGTTAATACCATCAGCACGCAGTTGGTCGATCAGGGCAAGTAAACGGTCAGTCGCATCAATGAAAGGTTCGATGTCAGTCAATTGAGAACCGATGTGGCAATCAATACCGTGGATAGACAAGTGTTCTAGTGTTTGTGCAAAAGCGTAAACAGCAGGAGCACGGTCGAAGGCAATACCAAATTTGTTATCACGCAGACCCGTCGAAATATAAGGGTGAGTATTCGCATCAACATCTGGGTTGATACGCAGTGAAATCGGCGCCTTAACACCAAGCTCACCAGCCACTTTGTTCAGTCGCTCTAGCTCTGGCTCAGACTCTACGTTGAAACACTTAATGTTCAACTCAAGCGCACGTTTCATTTCAGCAGCTGTTTTGCCGACACCAGAGAACACAACTTTCGCTGGATCGCCACCTGCTGCTACTACACGCTCTAGCTCACCACCAGAAACGATATCAAAGCCAGAACCTAATCGTGCCAGAGTATTCAATACGCCAAGGTTCGAGTTCGCTTTAACGGCATAACACACCAAGTGTGGATGCTCACCAACCGATGAATCGAATGCATTCCAGTGGCGTTCTAATGTAGCGCGAGAATATACATACAGCGGCGTACCATATTGCTCCGCGAGTTGTGAAAGTGCGACGTCCTCAGCCCAAAGCTGGCCATCTTCCTGATAATTGAAGTAATCCAAAGTTCTTATCCCTTATAAATAACGATTTCTGCGTGTTTCACTTATTATGATTGTTCAGTCTGCTGAACTTCATCAGGATCGTATAACGGACCCGTTTGACCACAACCAGAAAGTCCAATAACGGACAGCATAAACAGAGCGGTAATTAATTTTTTCATTTTGCATATCGTGATTATTAACTCAATGCCCCCTATAATCGCACCACACTCAGGAAAAGCAATAGGATAGAAAGGATGAACGAGACTGAATTTCATCAACTAGTCGATATACAGATGCAAAACATCGAAGAAGCTATCGACGATTCAGAGGCAGATATTGATTACGAAGTGACTGGTAACGTGATGACGCTAGAGTTTGAGAACCGCAGCCAAATCATTATTAACCGCCAAGAACCAATGAAAGAAATCTGGTTAGCGTCTAAATCTGGAGGCTTTCACTTCAAACTAATCGACGACAAGTGGACATGTTCTAAGACGGGCATGGAGCTATTTGAGATGGTTAAAAAAGAATGCGTGAAGCACGCAGGTGAAGAGATCGATTGGGTCTAATCATTTGTAAGCAAAACTAAAAAGGAGTGAATCAATCACTCCTTTTTTAATATCAATCAGTCTAAATAAACTAGATGTTAACTATCTTTGAGCTCCGAGAAGCTAACGTAGCATCGTTACGATAAGGCACAACATAAGAGTTGCCCTCTTCTGGGTGAACGATTTGGTAGTACTGAGGCAAGTTAAAGTTGATCAATTTAGATGACATCTTCGATTCATCTTTTACCGATGTGTAGAAGGTGTTCACACTTGCGATCATCTCATCTTTTTCACCACTGTACTGGTGATAGGCTTCAACCTGGTTCGACTCGTCCAATACATAAATATTGAAACCTTTGTCGGTATCTTCAAAGAAGAACTGAATTAAGCCCTCACTCGCAAAGCCGTCCACCACTTCTGGCAGTTGATACTCTTGCTCTTTATCGAGCATCAGCAAAGGTGAACCCTTCAACTTATTGGTTGAGATACTACAATAGAAATCGACCGAATTTTCCAACTTCTGTACCGACACACCGCGACGCTCAAAGAACAGACCAAACATTTTATTGGCTAAGCGAATAGCCTTAAAGCGGCGGCGCTTCTCGGGTTCAATTGGTTTCAATCGTAAGTCGATACACTCAGCAAGCAGTTGATACACCATGTTACGCATGACACCACGTAAATTTTTGCTGTAACAGAATACATCGACCGACTCTGGCGGCAACGCATCTTGGTGCATTTTGCCAAGAACCGTCTTAAGTGCGTCTAGCATTGCTGTATCACCTTGGAAATGAAGCGTACGAACCTCATGCCAAGAGTTACGATAAACCAGATCAACACTTCCGACTAAGCTCTTACCTTCTTCACCAAAGCTGAAGATATCTGCATTCTTGAGATCCACTTTTAATGCACGACCACTTAATTCAGAAGTCGGGTCATTTTCAAAGTTGATGAACATCGCCAGCTGGCTAATCTCACATGGGCTAGCCAGGGCCTGCATACTCGGGCGGCGCTTACGCAGAGAGAAGGTATTACGAAGGTCACTCACCATTTGATAGAACTTATCGATATCAATATGGGCATCACGAACCACAGAGTGCAGACGTGTCGACTCAGTAATCAAACCATTAAAGAACGACCAAGCCACCAACTTACTTAAATACTCATGATGCTCAAGCGAACGTTGACCAAGAATACGGTGCGCGATCAACGGCTGCTTGTACAAGTACCAACCCGCTTTATTGGATTGTCCTTGGCAAACTTCAATAAAGCTCAAGTCTGGCTCATGAAGATCGGGAGAAATTTGCGGATTCAGCAGCGTGACTTTACCCGGCAATACCTCAAACGCAGCATAAAGCTTACGTGCCAAGATACTGATATCTTGTGGGCTGATTGCCGAAGTAATGTCGTTACGACGTGCAAATTGAATCAGATTACGATAGCTCAGCATCAAGGCATCAAGTAACGCATGGTGCACCACTTTCACCTGCTCAACCTTCCAGTTACGGCGATTGTCGAGCTCGGCAATGGTTTCTTGCCCCCAATTCCAAGATTTAGTCATCTCAGTTAGGGCTTCACGACGCCACGCAACAGAACCAATGCCAGCTTCACGCGACAATTTCTCGTGGGTCTTAAGGTAGAAACAGCGCCTCACCAAGTCCAAGCGAGTGTGGTCGTTGATACGTTCTAGATAGCGCGTTACCTTCTCTAGCATCAGATAGTAGCTATCCATACCATACAGATCAGGTTCATCCGCGAAGAAGCGACGCTTAGTATCAATACTCAGTAGTTGAGTGTTGGGGTATTCCCATGAATAAGCTTCTAGCAAGATCGCCTTTAACACCGATTTATACGGTGAGTCGATACTTTTGTAGAGCTGCCACAGGTTAGAACCGAAGTACTCTTCAGCAGGGATACGATTTAGCTTGCCGAAATCAATCCACTGCGAACAATCAAGGTAGCCATCTTGGCACAAGCCCTGAACATATTCGTCATAGCACTCTTCCATTTCTGGCGGAATGATCTGCCACAACAGGCGTTGTCCAGCTAAACGAACGGCAGAACGGTAGAACTCATCAAGTAACAGCAAGTGCTGAGAAGAGCCACAGTTATCACCGGTCATCTCTTCAGAATGATTTGAACGGAAACGCTCTTCATCCATTAAAAAGAAGTTAGCTTCAACACCTAAGCTCTCAGCCCAGTCGGTAATCAAAAGACATTTATTGGTTAGGCTATCGCGCGCTGGGCCATCCATATCCGAAGATACACACACCCAGATATCGAGGTCACTTGAAGTACTTTGACCAATAGAAGAGGTACTGCCCATGGTGTACAAACCAAGAATTGCGGGCTCAGCAGCCTCGGTGAGTTTTCCACCCAGCGTTAATTCGGTATCAGAGACAAATTGCTTTTGGAATTCATTAAGTGTGAAGCTACGAATTCCAAAAGGAACTTGTTGGTCATAATAACCAGGCATCATCGGGTGATTGAAATGAAGCAATGCGGGAATAAGATTGAATACTCGTTGACCTTGCACATTCATCAACGCCAACGCACGATCAATGCGCTGCTGATTTAGATTGTCTAATCGTTGAATCAAAGTTTGAGTGTAAGCCTGCAAGGTAAGTCCTTGGTTTGAGGTTAAGTGCAGTTCTGTTTAGTTACCGAACGAAAGCAGCAACAAAACGTGATCAATCTAACACTTTCACCCTTAATGGTAAAGCAAAGGAACCCTTCATACTGGTCAATTCCTTAATGACAGAAAGTTAAACTCACGACGCCGTAGTGTCCTCTTTATTGACTACTTCTAATAATAGCCCATATTTCAAATGAGATACCAATCACACTATTTTAGTGAACTCATGAAAATCCTTCAGCTCTCAAAGTATCGAATGATCAAACAGTAAGAATTTTCGCCTCACAATGGTAGGATTAGACTATTACAGAACCTATATCGGAAACACCATGACAAATTCAGCCCCCATCCGTATCGCGACCAGAAAAAGCCCTCTTGCCCTTTGGCAGGCATACTTTGTAAGGGATGCGCTTCAAGCTACTCACCCTGGTTTAGAGGTTGAGTTGGTAACTATGGTGACCAAAGGTGACATCATCCTAGACACTCCGCTAGCTAAAGTGGGTGGTAAAGGTCTATTCGTTAAGGAACTTGAAGTAGCGATGCTAGAAGGTCGAGCAGACCTAGCTGTTCACTCAATGAAAGATGTACCTGTCAACTTCCCTGAAGGTCTAGGCCTGGTAACTATCTGTGAACGTGAAGATCCTCGTGATGCTTTCGTCTCAAATACTTACAACAATATCAACGAACTACCACAAGGCGCAGTCGTGGGTACATGTAGCCTGCGTCGCCAATGTCAGCTACTGGAATACCGCCCAGACTTAATCATCAAAGAACTGCGCGGCAACGTAGGTACTCGTCTAGGTAAACTCGATGATGGTCAATACGATGCCATCGTCCTAGCGGCAGCTGGCCTTAAGCGACTAAAGCTAGAAGAGCGTATACGTAGCTTCATCGAACCAGAACAGTCTCTACCTGCTGTTGGCCAAGGCGCAGTTGGTATTGAGTGCCGTCTTGATGATGAACGATTGATTAAACTTCTTGAGCCTCTAAACGATGAAGATACTGCTGACCGTGTATTGTGCGAGCGCTCAATGAACCTAACATTAGAAGGTGGTTGTCAGGTACCTATCGGTAGTTACTCTCTATTAGACGGCGACAACATCTGGCTACGTGCATTAGTTGGTGAACCGGACGGCTCTAAAATGGTTCGTGGTGAGATCTCTGGTCCTCGTAAGGAGGCTGAAGCTCTTGGCGTTACTCTGGCAAATGAATTGCTAGATAATGGTGCACGAGAAATCTTAACCAAGCTCTACGCTGACCAAGAATAATTATGACCGTGTTGGTAACTCGTCCCGGTTCAGAGGGACAATCGCTTTGCCAACAACTAGCGGATGAAGGGGTTCAAGCAATCCATCATCCGCTGATTCGTATCGTTGATAATCCAAACTCTGTGGGTTTAAGCACCCAGCTTAATAACAGCGATATCATTATTGCAGTTAGTCACCACGCAGTAATCGCGGCTCAAAACATCCTTTCTAAAACTTCGTCAATTTGGCCTACTTCGCCACTTTATCTTGGCGTTGGTCAAAAAACTGCGCATGTTTTAAGCAAAGCTTGTAAACAAAAAGTAAACTATCCTAAAGTTAGTGATAGTGAACATCTTCTTAAACTTGCTGAACTTAATGGCGTAGAAAATAAATCCATTTTGATACTACGTGGGAATGGTGGGAGAGAGCTAATTAGGGATTCTTTGCTCAACCTTGGTGCACAAGTATCTTATTGTGAGACATACCGTAGAGAATATATTCCCATTAGCGACCACAATACCTATCAAACATGGATAAACAAAAAAACGTCCAAAGTTGTCATAACTAGTCAGGAACAATTGGAGTACCTCTACTCAATTACCCCTGATGAGTATTTGACTTGGCTTTCAAAAAGACACCTATTTGTCCCAAGTCAGCGCATAGTAGAACGAGCACTACAACTCGGCTTCTCGAACGTGACCAATACTCACAGTGCTACGAATCAAATATTACTGGCTGCTCTCCAGCCCTAGCTAGAAACAGGAAATAAGCATGACAAGCAAAAAAAATAATGAGCATATTGAACCTGAACAGAACCAAGATACTCAGCCAGTAGCGACCAAAGACGAAACAGCTGAATTAAAAGAAACAGAACCAAAGCTTAATGCTCCTGCATCGAATAAGACTCACAATGAGCAGCTTCAAGCCGATCACAAAGAACAAATTGAAAAAGCAGAGAAACAAGGCAAGCGCGGTGTGAAATTTGGCGCTATCGCTATCGCAATTTCTATTATTTTCAGCGGCGGTATAGCCTTCCAAATGCAGAAAAAGAGTGCTGAATATTCAGATCAAATCGCAGCACTTCAAGCCCAGCTGCAAAATACTCAATCAGCAGTAAATAAAGACCTACAAGCCATCAAGCAAGAGACTATTCAAGAAGCATCACATGCGGTAGAGAAAACTCAGGTTGTACAATCTCAACAACAAAAGAGCATTCAAAGCCTACAGTTAGCGGTAGCTGATGTGAAAGGTCGTCGTCCGAATGACTGGCTGCTTGCAGAAGCCGATTACCTAGTAAAACTAGCTGGCCGTAAACTATTCCTTGAGCATGATGCTGTTAGCGCAACCAAACTAATGGAAAGTGCCGATCAGCGTATCGCTGCACTCAACGATCCAAGCCTAGTTTCTCTACGTCAGTCTATGACAAATGACATCACTAAGCTTCGTACTATTACTCTGATCGACCGCGATGGCTTAGTCCTGCGCATCACAAGTCTTCAGCAACAAGTCGATAAACTACCTCTGGCGAATGCGATTCTTCCTGAGGCTGAAGTCGTCGAGAAAAAAGCCGTATCTCAAGACATCAATGATTGGCAAAGCAACCTGATGACGTCGATGAAAGACTTCTCCGAAAACTTCATCACTTTCCGTAGCCGAGATGGCGAGGTTACCCCTCTACTATCACCAGAACAGCACTTCTACCTGCGTGAAAACATCAAAGGTAAGCTGGAAACCGCAATTCGTGCAGTCTACAAAGAGCAAGGTGAAGTTTATAGCTCAGCTCTAAAGACAGCTAACGAGTGGTCTAAGTCGTACCTAAACCAAGATGACAATTCAGTTATCGAGTTTGAGAAGGCTATCAAACAGCTAAGCGAACAAAACATCATCGTTAAATACCCTGTGAAACTTGAGTCTCAGAACCAGTTGTCTGATGTGATTCGTGAACGTCTACGCCGTGAGGTGACGGTAATGACCTCGGAGGAGAAATAATGATTCGTTTAGTCTTTCTTTTCCTCGTTCTGGGTGCTGGTCTATTTGTCGGCACTCAGTTTTCAGGTCAACAAGGTTATGTACTCATCTCAATTGCCAATAAGACAATTGAGATGAGTGTGACCACACTGGCGATCTTTGTGATTGCACTTTTAGCGGCACTATTCGGCCTAGAATACCTCTTTAAAAAGCTGATTTACGCAAGTTCAACAACTTGGAATTGGTTCAGTGTTCGTAAACTAAAGCGTTCTCGTCGCTACACCAATGAAGGCATCATCAAACTTCTTGAAGGTGATTGGAAAGGTGCAGAGAAGAAAGTCACACGTTGGGCTAACCACCACGACATGCCTCTGCTTTGTTACCTAGTGGCTTCTCAAGCAGCGCATGAGCAAGGTAACAATGCTGAACGCGATAAATACATCGAACTGGCTAGCCAACAAGATGATTCGCTGCTAGCAGTAGAGCTAACAAAAGCGAAACAGCAAATCAGTGAGTCAAACTATGAAGCTGCTTTCGATACGCTTTCTAGCTTAAAAGGTTCACATCCAAACAACACTGCGGTCCTAGGCTTACTAAAAGCGACCTACATGCAGCTTAAGTTGTGGCAACCATTGCTGGAACTAACGCCAAAGCTCGCTAAGAACAAGCTTCTAACTGCTGAGGAACAAAGTGAATTAGAACAGAAGGCACAATGTGGTTTGCTTCACGATGTAGCACAACAACAAGGCAGCGAAGGCTTAATCAGCCACTGGAACAAGCTTCCAAGAAAACAAAAGCAAAGCCCACACCTTGTCTCTTGTTTCGTAAAACAACTGATCGCACGCAAAGCCGATGCAGAAGCTTTCACTGTTATCAAAGAGAACATTGCTAAAATGGGTTCGAACGAGCTCTACATGCTACTTCCAGAGCTAAACCTTGCTGATCACCATCCAGTGGTTGTTATGCTAGAGCGCGCTATCAGTAAAGATAGCAATAATGCAGAAGCACACAGTGCATTGGCTCAGTTCTATCTGAGAGAACAGAAGTGGGCAGAAGCACAAAATCACTTCGAGAAGGCTCTGGCACTTCGCTCAAATGTATCAGATTACGGATACCTATCAGATGCACTAGAGAAGCAGAACTTAACCAAAGCAGCCCACGAGGTTTCTCGTAAGGCACTCGCTCTGGTTCAACCAGCTTAAATCTCTCTGTATAAATAAGAAGCCGATGCCCAGCATCGGCTTTTTTGTATCTATAAATTCCCTCTCAGTAAGCCCACCTCCAACAACCTCTCATCTCACTTAATTAAGATTAAACAGCATCAAAAGATAACACTTCAATGAGGCCCCTCAATATCACATAGTGAAGCTTTAGTGCCAACTCTAATAAGAGCATCAAAATAAGACACAAACACTTTAGGCACGATTAGAGGGAGTAGATATACACAAAAGACTGCCAGCCATATCTTCCATTTTAGGATAGATCGTATAGCGTCCAACCTCATAGCCTATTTGTTACCAGAAACGACAAAGACAAAGTAACTGTTAAGGCCAAAGCCTTCTAATCAAGATAAATTCAGGCGTCATTGAGGAGAAGCGCATTACAAAACTGATTACCAAGACGATAAGATCCTAGTCTTAAGGATTAGGCTTATGTTCAATTGTGTAATGAACAGGGAAGCGGGCTGAGCCTTTGCCGAATGCTTTCGACTGCAGCACTAGACATACAGTAAAGGCGCGCTATTTCTAGCGATGCTTCTTCATCAAAGTCGTAATGCTTAGGTTGTAAGCTAAGGAAGATTATTAGACAAAGAATAAATGACCAGTACCTAGAAACGACGAAAGCCTAGTCGCAAGACTAGGCTTTCTAAGGGTGTAATGTAGTTGAGTTATCATTCTAGCTATTTACCAATCGGTTACTGAATATAGCCTGATACAACATACATTTTTGATAGATGTAAAAAAGCCCTGCTATTTCTAGCAGGGCTTTTCTATATAAGTGGCGGAGTGGACGGGACTCGAACCCGCGACCCCCGGCGTGACAGGCCGGTATTCTAACCAACTGAACTACCACTCCGCAGTGGACTACTTGTCGTCGCTGACAAGTCGTTCATTACACTTTTTGTCTTCACTTTTGAAAAGTGAAAATAAATTTGAAGCCTGGCGATGTCCTACTCTCACATGGGGAAGCCCCACACTACCATCGGCGCTATTGTGTTTCACTTCTGAGTTCGGCATGGAATC